>JAJTWY010000031.1 GCA_021463165.1 Pyrinomonadaceae bacterium
CCAAGGGTCAAGCTCTCTTAAGTGCCTTACGCGCTGGCTTTGCCAAAACCGCCGAATTGGGCGGCGCGCAGAAGGCGATCATCTTTACTGAATCCCGGCGCACGCAAGAGTATCTAGTGCGGTTGCTTTCTGCGAATGGCTACGAGGGAAAGCTGGTTCTCTTCAACGGCTCCAACGCTGATCCGCAGTCCAAGGCCATTTACGCGGCTTGGCTGGAAAAACATAAGGGGTCGGACAAGATCACTGGATCACGGACGGCGGACATGCGCGCTGTGTTGGTCGAACACTTCCGCGAGCAAGCTTCGATCATGATCGCGACCGAGGCCGCCGCCGAGGGTATCAACCTTCAATTCTGCTCTATCGTCGTGAACTATGACCTGCCTTGGAACCCGCAGCGCATTGGCCGCTGCCACCGCTACGGCCAGCGCTACGATGTAGTTGTGGTCAACTTCCTCAACAAGAACAACGCCGCAGACCAGCGCGTATATGAATTGCTATCGGAGAAGTTTCAGCTTTTCTCCGGCGTTTTCGGCGCATCGGACGAAGTGCTTGGGGCTATCGAATCCGGTGTTGAGTTCGAAAAGCGGATAATCTCGATCTACCAAAACTGCCGATCCACGGAGGAGATTGAAACGGAGTTCGAGCGCTTGCGCGCTGAAATGGACGAGAAGATCAGCGTCACGATGGAGGACACGCGCCGCAAGCTCCTCGAAAACTTCGACGCCGAAGTGCATGACCGGCTGAAAATGAATATGACCCAGAGCAAGGAGTATCTGGATCGCTACACCAGAATGCTCTGGGCACTGACTAAGCATGAATTAGGAAAGTCTGCTAAATTCGATGACGCCTATTTCACATTCATGCTGAAATCGCCGCCCGATGGCGTGAGCGCGCCCGCCGGCGCATATTACCTCGGCAAGCAGGGGCTTGATGGCCACCGCTACCGGCTGGGCCATTCGTTGGCGCAATATCTTCTCTCGCGTTCGGCTTCTCGTGCGCTTGACGGCGCGGAGCTTGTCTTCGATTACACTGCGTGGCCACAGAAGGCCGTCGCGCTGGAAGCCTATGTTGGTCACAGCGGAACGCTTGTTGCGCACAAACTTTCCATCCGGGGGGCGGACGATCAGGATCACATCATACTTGCAGTGCTGACCGATGACGGGCGGCGCATGGACCCGAAGGCGGCTATGCGGCTGTTCGAGCTTCCGGTGAAGCAGAACGGCGCGGCAACTCTGACCGCGCCTGAGAGCGTCCAAAAGATCATTACGGCGGAGCGCCAAAGCGTTCTCGAAGAGCTTGCCGCACGGCAGGCGTCGTGGTTCGACGACGAGATGGAAAAGCTCGACAACTGGGCTGAGGACAGGCGTGCGGGCCTCAAGGCGGACCTCAAAGAACTCGATGATCAGATCAAGGTGCTGAAAAAGGAAATCCGCCAGACAGGAAACTTGCCTGACAAACTGAGTTTGCAACGGCGAGCCCGCGCGCTTGAAACCAAGCGCGACGAAGCATGGCGCGCCTATGACGCCGCCGCCAAAGATATTGAAACGCAAAAAGACCAACTACTGGATCAGATCGAAGCGCGCCTCGGACAAAACGTGTCCGATGAGCAGCTTTTCGCTGTCCGGTTCGAAATCAAATGAGGAAAGAGGGAATGACGGAACCGCAGAAACTGGATTTGAAGTCGATGGATATCGCTGCGGAAAAGCGCGAGGAATTGAAGCGCTGCCTTGGTGACGCCTTCCCCGAAGCGTTTGCGGAGGGGCGCATCGACTTCGATCAGTTGAAGCGCGCGTTAGGCGAGTGGGTCGAGCCCGGTAAGGAGCGCTTTGGCCTCACATGGCCCGGCAAAGCTGAGTGCATGAAAATCATACAGCAGCCGAGCGTCGCCACGCTCAAGCCCGTGCGGGACGATTCAGTCAATTTTGACGAAACGGAAAACGTTTTCATCGAGGGCGATAATCTGGAGGTTTTGAAGCTGCTTCAGAAAGCCTATTTCGGTAAGATCAAGATGATCTACATCGACCCGCCGTACAACACCGGCAACGAGTTCATATATCCGGACAAGTATGCAGAAACATTGGAAACATATCTTTCTTATACAGCGCAAGTTGACGAGCTAGGAAACAAATTTTCGACAAATACTGATACATCGGGTCGTTATCATTCTCGCTGGCTCAACATGATGTATCCACGGCTCTATCTCGCAAGAAATCTTCTTGCCGAAGATGGGATTGTCTTCATTTCGATTGACAATCATGAGGTTTCCAATCTGCGCGGAATTTGCGACGAGATTTTTGGGGAAGACAATTTTCTGGGAAATATTGCTCGTTCTACGGGACAGACAACAGGACAAGATAGCGGCGGTCTAGGATCATCATTTGATTTTGTGCTCGCATATACAAAAGCTGATGAAGTCAGCTTGGAGGGTCTGGCTCTCACGAGAAAGGATATGGAACGTTTCGACGCCGAAGATGAGAGAGGAAAGTATGCGATTGATCAGATGAGAAAGACTGGAAGTGCTGATCGGCGCGCCGATCGGCCCAATATGTATTATCCTGTTTACGCGCCTGACGGAACTGAGGTTCTTCCGATAGCGCCCGCGGGATACGAAGGCCGCTGGAGGTTTGAGAAGCCTACCTACGAAAGGCTCGCATCCGAAAACTTCATACTGTGGAAGAAAACTCAACGTAATGGCCATGAGGTGTGGTGGCCCTATGTGAAATACTACCTTGAAGGACGCACAAAACGACCATCTCCTCTCTGGACAGATTTGGATGGAAACAAAAAAGCCGCGCGTGACCTTCGTGATCTATTTGATGGAAAAAAGGTGTTTGATTACCCCAAGCCGGTGGCACTTCTAAAAAGGATGATCCAGATCGCGCCCAATGCCTCCGATGAAGACATCATTTTGGATTTTTTTGCAGGTAGTTGCGCCACCGCTCAGGCTGTATTGGAGCTTAATCGAGAAGATGGCGGCAATCGTCGGTTTATCATGGTTCAACTTCCAGAGCGAACAGAGCCGGGAACAGAATCTCACGAGGCAGGATATTCAACAGTAGCTGAGATAGGACGCGACCGCATCCGACGCTTTCTCGCTTCGTCCGATAGTGGGGGCAAAGATTTACTACAACAGGAACCCGCTAAATCGCGATTAGGATTTAAGGCTTTCTCTCTGGCTGTATCAAACTTCAAAATATGGGACGGTGGGACTGGCGAAGCTGATCTCCGTGAGCAGATTGAATTGCATATTGATCACCTCTCCGACGCTAGCTCTCCGGAAGACATTCTGTATGAGCTTCTTCTCAAATCTGGATTTCCGCTCACTACAAAGGTTCAAGCGATCCGAATGGCCGGAAAGCAGGTCTTCGCCGTTGAGGACGGCGTGCTGCTGATCTGCCTTGAGAAAGAGATAACGGCTGACCTTATCGACGCGCTAGCCGATGCGAACCCGTTACAGGTGATCTGCTTAGACGAGGGCTTCAAGGGCAACGATCAGCTCAAGGCAAACGCCGTTCAGACCTTCAAAGCTCGCGCCGCTTCCCAAGAGTCCGAAATTGTATTCAAGACGGTGTGAGGACGTATGGGA
This sequence comes from Pyrinomonadaceae bacterium, assembly GCA_021463165.1. GTDB lineage: Bacteria > Acidobacteriota > Blastocatellia > Pyrinomonadales > Pyrinomonadaceae > OLB17. Next base: position 3,587 of record JAJTWY010000031.1, read on the forward strand.
GAGCAGCCAAATACAACGACGCTTCACCTGAAGGAAGACTTGGAAGGGCGAATTGCGAACCTCGCAATGGCTCCCAGCTATGCCAACACGCTAATCCCGTTATTTGAAGCGGTTATGAACTCTATCCATGCCGTGCAGGACAGGTTTGGCGACACATGGCCGAAAAAAGGGCGTATCAACGTTACAGTCATCGAAGATTCCGATGGCAACCCGCAAAGCTTCACGATTGAAGACAACGGCATCGGACTGACCGAACGAAATTTCGACTCGTTTCGGACTTATGATTCGAGGGCAAAGATCAAGAAGGGTGGGAAAGGCGTCGGTCGCTTAACTTGGCTCAAGGTTTTTGAGTCGGTGCGAGTTTCGAGCATATTTGAAGAAGGGAGTGCGCGTAAGGAGCGGCGATTTAACTTTGTTCTGAACAATCAAGCCGCGTTTCAGGACTACGCGCTGAACGAGTTCAATGGCGCCGACGAGATTAGGACATTTATCGAGCTTAAAAATCTACGGGATGGCTATCGGTCGCGTTGCCCGAAAAAGCTTGAAACCATTGCCTACAGAATTGCCGCGCACTTTTTACCGTTCTTGATAGGCGATCAGGCCCCAACAATCATCATCAGCAACTCAGCCGAGTCGTTCAATCTATCATCTTTCGTTTCAAACAACATGTTTGAGCCAAAATCGGAGACGTTCGAGATTGAAGGAATCGGAAAATTTTCAATAAAGCACCTGTTACTCAACAAAGCGCTGATTGATACAGGAGCGGAGCATACCGTCTATCTGGCAGCGCACGATAGGATCGTCACGAGCCACGGAATCAACAACCAGACGGGTCTGGATACACCCATCTCGCATGGTGAGGTACAGACTTACTACGTTGGAATTACATCAAGCGAATACCTAGACGAGAACGTGACACAAGAGCGCAATAATTTCGACATAGAAAAGGAGACCTACAAGGCAATAACTAAAGCCTCCGAGGAGGCGGCAAAGATCTACTTAAAGGCGCAGATAGACTTGCTTATTGAAGCCAAGGCAAAAACGATAGACCGAGTCGTTACAAATTTTCCGCGTTATGCGTACCTCGTTCGGGATCGTAGCGAATTTGCCAAGAAGCTTCCACTGAACCGCAAGACGGAAGAGGACATTTATCGGGAAATGTCGGTTTACGACTATCGTGCGTCCAAAGAGATAAAAAGTGACCTACATGATCTGGTAATCGCCGATAACGATCCTGCTGCATCCCAAGAGTTTAAGGTCAAGCTCGATGAGGTGATGGTACGGATAGGCGAGCAGGAGAAAGCTTCGCTTGCAGAGTATGTGAGCAAACGAAAGCTGATCATTGATCTACTCGAAAGCCGTTTGGGCTATGAGGATAAAGAGAGCAAGAAGCTATATCGGGAAGAAGCGATCCATCGTGTGATATGCCCACTAAGGGTAAGCTCAGGGGACATAGAATACGGAAATCACAATCTATGGCTCATAGACGACCGGTTAGCTTATTACGATTTCTGGGCATCCGATAAGAGCATTAGGTCATTTATACAAACCTCTGAAGCCAAAGAACGCCCCGATCTTATCCTTTTTCAAGGTAGCCACCTGCTAAGACGCGAAGGCACTAATCAGCCCGTCGTGATCGTTGAGTTCAAAAGACCTGCGCGGGAGGACTACACCGAGGAAGAAAACCCGGTGAAGCAAATTTATGATTATATTCGTGAGCTTCGCGAAAAAAAAATTACGAATAACGAAGGCGCTCTGATTACTGAGATCGGACCGGACACGCCATTCTTCTGCTATTTGGTTTGCGACATTACTCCGAAGCTAAAGGCGCTTCTGGAAGATTACGGCATTGTGCAAGCGCTTCCGGGCGGCAGGGGTTATTTTGGCTACAACGATACAAGGCGAGCATATCTGGAGGTCTTGCAATACAGCGAACTTGTTCGGGATGCGCGCCTACGCCATGAGGCATTTTTTAAAGAGTTAGGGATCAACTGATAATGAAGCTTAAATTTGATCCCTCTCTTCAGTATCAGCAAGACGCGATCAATTCGGTGATTGGGGTATTCGACGGCCAGCCTTATGTACAAACAGGGGCGATGGCTTTTCAGTCTATTCAGATCGGCGGTCTGTTTCAGACAGAACTTGGAATGGCGAATCGACTAGCCCTCTCCGATGGCGAACTTGTTCGCAACGTTCATCGTATTCAAGAACGCAATAGCATTGAGAAATCGCCGTTCCATGTAAGGCCGCCAGCGGTTTTGGGGCGGATGCAGGCGGGCTTATCCCAATTAGGGGACACCACCGAGCAGCAAGTTTTAACCGAGGGACGAGAGTTTTCCGTCGAGATGGAGACCGGTACCGGAAAGACCTATGTTTACCTGCGCACGATCTTTGAGCTGAACAAGGTCTACGGCTTCAAAAAATTCATCATCGTCGTGCCAAGCGTCGCCATCCGCGAAGGTGTGCTAAAAAGCATCGACATGACAAGGGAGCACTTTCAGACACTGTACGAGAAAGTCCCCTTCGATCATTTTGTCTATGAATCGAAGCGGTTGGGAAAAGTCCGCCAGTTTGCGACCAGCAATCAGGTTCAGATCATGATCATCAATATCGACAGCTTCCGAAAGGATGTTGCCGATAAGGACATTTCCGAGATGACTGAGGACGAGTTGAAAAAGCTCAATGTCATCAACCGAGAGAATGACCGCATGTCTGGACGAAAGCCCATTGAGTTCATTCAGGCTGCGAACCCGATTGTCATTATCGACGAGCCGCAGAGCGTCGATAATACGGACAAAGCGCGCCGAGCCATTGCGAACCTCAACCCGATGGTGACGCTTCGATACAGCGCAACGCATCGAAATCCATACAACCTGCTCTACAAGCTCGATCCCATTCGGGCTTATGACCTTCGTCTTGTAAAGCGGATCGAGGTGGCTTCAATCCGGTCAGACGGCAGTTTTAATGACGCTTATGTCAAACTTCTTGAAACCGATAATACAAATGGAATCCGTGCACGGATCGAAATTCACAAAGATGGCCCCAGGGGACCGAAGCCTTCCAAGCTTTGGGTGAAACAGGGCGACGATCTCTATGTGAAGTCTGGCGAACGCGAGACCTACCGCGAAGGCTATATCGTCCAGAATATCGACTGCACACCGGGGTCCGAGTACGTCGAGTTTAATCAAGGCCGGTTTATTGAGCTGGGGCAAGAGGTCGGCGGCCTTGGCGACGACATCATGAAGGCTCAGGTTTACGAGACCGTCGAGCAGCACCTTAAGAAGGAACGTGCCCTAAAAGGCAAAGGCATCAAGGTGCTTTCGCTGTTCTTCATTGATCGCGTAGCCAACTACCGCATCTACAATGAGGACGGCTCGACGAGCCTTGGCAAGATTGGCATTTGGTTCGAGGAGGCATTCCGCGAATTGACGGCCAAGCCGATCTACAAAGCCCTCATCCCGTTCGATGTTTCGGAAATCCACAACGGCTACTTTAGTCAGGACAAGCAAGGCCACGCCAAGGACACACGCGGTAACACCGCAGATGACGAGGGTACCTATAATCTCATCATGCGCGACAAGGAGCGTTTGCTGGACCCGAATGTCCCTCTGCGATTCATTTTTTCACACTCGGCGCTTCGTGAGGGCTGGGATAATCCCAATGTTTTCCAGATTTGCACACTGAATGAGTCTCAATCCGCTGAGAAGAAGCGGCAAGAGATCGGTCGCGGATTGCGCCTACCCGTCAACTCGGAAGGTGATCGAGTGCATGACGAGACCGTTAACCGGCTCACTGTCATCGCGAACGAGTCCTACGAAGAATTTGCGCGCTCCCTTCAAACCGAGTTTGAGGAAGACTTCGGGATCAGGTTCGGTAAGGTGGAAAAAATCGCGTTCGCAAAGCTTATCCGCGCCGCTGAGGACGGAGTGGAGGATGCAATTGGACAGGAGCTTTCTGCGAAGATATGGGCTGATCTTGTCGCCAATGGGTATATCAGCTCTGATGGCGACATTCTGGAAAAATTTGACCCTAAGAACCCGCACTTCGAATTGAAGATTGATGATGCTTTCTCCGATCTTCGCGCCGAGATCGTCGATGAGGTAAATCGCAAGGTCTTCAAGAATCGTATCGTCAACGCCCGTGAGCGGCGCGAGCTGAAATTCCGCAAGGAAGTGCAACTCAGCGAAGAGTTTGCCGCCCTATGGGATAAGATCAAGCACCGCACGCGCTATCGGGTAACTTTTGAAACGCCGGACCTAATTGATCGCGCGCTCGCTCGAATTAAGCAGATTGAACCCATTAAGGCCCCTCGCGTATCCACAACTGTTGTCGAGGTGGACATTTCCGAAGCGGGTGTATCGGCAGACCGGCAGATCGCCTCGCGTGTTCGCGATGTGCAGCCTGTTACAATCTTGCCCGACATTCTTGCCTACTTGCAGAAAGAGACCGAGTTGACGCGCCATACGCTCGCCGAGATATTGAAGCGGTCCGGCAGACTCGGCGAGTTCA
>JAJTWY010000032.1 GCA_021463165.1 Pyrinomonadaceae bacterium
CCGCAGCCTGTCGAGGCTGTCGGTACCGTCCGCCATCCCTGCCGAACCGTCGCCGTAGGTCGCAGCCGACGAGGCATAGATGAAGCGAATGTCGTTCTCGAGTGCAAATTCCGCCAGATCCTTTGTGTATTGAAAGTTGTTGCGGAGCATATAGTCCGCATCGCGCTCAGTCGTAGAGGAGCACGCGCCTAGGTGAAAGATCGCTTCGACATCCTTAAGATCGCCAATGTCGTCAATAAGATCATCCGCGTCGATATAGTCCGCGAATTTGAGCGGCACAAGGTTCTTCCATTTGTCGGTCTCATCCATCCGATCGGCGATCAGAATGTCGTCGCACCCCAAGGCATTCAGCCGCCAGACGACCGCACTGCCGATGAAACCAGCACCACCTGTAACTATTATCCTCATGGGGTTTCTTTGAACCTAAATTTGTTCCTCGTATCATTGTATAAAAGAATCGCATAGGACTTCCATTTTTCATTTACATATGCCCGAGCACGAGAACGGAATACTGCATCACCACCGGCGACCGATGAGCGGACGCGATATTAACGAAGTGAACCGCGCGACCACGCCGCTCGAACTGCTCTTTGACCTGACATTCGTCATCGCTTTTGGCGTGGCGGCGTCGCAGTTCGCACACGCTGTGGCTGAGGGCCATATCACGACCGCTCTTGTCGGCTTTGGCTTCTCGGCATTCGCGATCTGCTGGGCCTGGATCAATTTTTCGTGGTTCGCGTCCGCCTACGACACCGACGATCGGCTTTTTCGCGTGACGACGATGGTGCAGATGATCGGCGTTTTGATCCTCGCACTCGGCATACCGGATATTTTCGCGTCGATGGATAAAGGCGAACATATCGACAACCGGATAGTCGTCCTCGGCTACGTGATAATGCGCGTGGCAATGGTGTTTCAATGGCTGCGTGCCGCAAGGCAGGATACCGCGCGCCGCCGCGCGTGCCTCGCGTATGTCAAGGCCATCTCGTTCGCCCAGATCGGATGGGTCGTAATGATCTTTCTCGACTTCTCGCTCGGCGTCACGCTCGCTCTCTCGGCCGCGCTGATAGCGATCGAAATGCTCGGGCCATTCTTGGCCGAAAGCAAGGACGGCGGCACGCCGTGGCACGCACATCACATCGCCGAACGCTATTCGTGCATGGCGATCATCGCCCTCGGCGAAGGGATCGTCGGCACCGTCGCGGCCCTTTCAGCCGTGATCGACGCTCAGGGATGGACGCTCGATGTCGCACTCGTCGGTTTTGCCGGAACGAGCCTCACGTTCGGGCTGTGGTGGGTCTTCTTTATGCTTCCGTCAGCGCAAGTGCTGCACGCACGGCGTTACAAGTCATTCGTCTGGGGCTACGGCCTTATGATCACGATCTCATCGATCGTCGCGACCGGTGCGGGGCTGCACGTTGCCGCATACCTTATCGAGGGCAAAGCCAAGATCGGCCCGGTTGCCGTACTGCTCTCGGTCGTCATCCCGGTCGTCGTCTTCCTTGCCTCAATCTACGCCCTTTACGCGTATCTTGCCGAAGGGTTCGACCGCTTTCACCTCCAGCTCCTACTCGCTACATTCCTCGTCATCGCCGCCGCTATCGCCGCCGCAGCACTCGGCATATCGATACCCGCCTGCCTCGTCATACTGACACTCGCCCCCGTCGTTACCATCGTCGGCCACGAAACTGTCGGCCGCAAGCACCTTGCCGCAATACTGAGTAAGGAACAAGTGTCGGTTTAACGTGCCTCGGCCCGAATACGGCGGCCGATCTCCTGCACTTCATCGAGGACACGCAGGAGATTGCCGCTCCAGAGCTTTGCGATCTGGTTCTTTGTGTAGCCGCGGCGAACGAGTTCGAGCGTTACGTTGAAGGTCTCGTCCGCTCCGTCCCAACCCTCGACACCGCCGCCACCGTCGAAATCAGACGAGATGCCGACGTGGTCGATACCGATCTTCTTGACGAGATAGTCGATGTGGTTGACGAAATCCTTTACGTTCACATCCGGGGCAGAGTCCTTTAGCCGTTCGCGTATGACCGCAGTGTTCTTCGCCCTAAACGCCTGCATCTTTTGGAAGTATGCTTCCATCTCGGCCTCCGGCATCTTGCGGATCTCGTCGCGTGAGAGCAGCGTGAAGCCCTCTTTTGCCGCGAGTTCCTTCATCAGCTCGTTCATCTTGGCAGAGCGAAGTGCGCTCTTTGCCGTGTTCACATAGCTGCGGAATGCGACGGCCTGCACGACGCCGCCATTCTTTTTGATCGCCTCAAGCTGTTCGTCGTCAAGGTTGCGGCTATGATCGCAAAGTGCGCGTGCGCCCGAATGCGAAGCGATCACCGGAGCCTTGCTCAAGGCGATGGCCTGCAGATTCGATTGCTTCGACGGGTGCGAAAGATCGATCATTATGCCCCATTTGTTCATCTCGGCGATGGCCTTTTTGCCGAGATCGCTTAGTCCGTTGTTGAGCCAAATGCCGTCGGCCTCGCCTGTGTTGGAATCGGCGAGCTGGCTGTGGCCGTTATGCGCGAGCGACATATAACGTGCTCCGCGGTCTGCGAATTCCTTGATGCGGCCAAGGTCCGTACCGATCGGATAACCGTTCTCGACGCCGATCATCGCGACGAGCTTGCCCTCTTTTACGAGGCGGCGAACGTCGCTCGACGTGAGCGCAATGCCGATCTCATTCGGTGCGTACTTCTCGGCAAGACGGTGGATCGCTTCGAATTTGTCGATCGCATTCTTATACGCGGCCGCGTAACCCTCTTCGGTGAGCGGGCCTTGGCCGGTGTAAACCACCATCCACGAAACATCCAGCCCGCCTTCACGCATCTTCGGGAGGTTCACTTGCGTTGACAGCCTCTGTGTGTAGTTCACCTTGTCGGTGAAATTGCTCGTGCTGATATCGTTGTGAGTGTCGAGCGTGATGACCTCTTTGTGGATCTTCAACGCCTTTGCACGCAGCTTGGCCTCGGCCTTGTCTCCGCGCGTCTGCGCAAGAACAGAAAGGCCGGGCAGCGTCGCAAACACCGCAACCATCGCTATAGCCGACAAAATTTGTTTCATTTATCCTTTCTCCCAAAATTAGATGTGGTGAGCCTAGATTACCTTTCAGACACACAGCGCCGCAAATCTGCTCGATCGGGCATCGCGTCAGAAGCGCGAGCGATCGAATTCTAGGTAGCGTTGGCCGGTCCGGGGCTACAGAACTAGGGCCAATTCAGACCTAGTTCTCGTTTCGCTCCTTTAGGACGGAATTTTCGCTTGACATTACTTGTCTAGTATAGTATAGTCTGTCCTGTGGTAGAGGGCAGACAGCGATGCTAGACCAGATAGGAGCGCAAATGAAGAAGCTTATGGCCGACTTTGAGGCGGCGCGTGATAGGTTGCTAGACCTAGGAAAGGATTTAGTTTCCTCCGATGTTGGAGGTTGGACGAAGGCCCAAAGACTTTTCGAGATGGCGAAGCAGATTGACCTTGTTCGTACCGAACTGAAAGATATGGTAAGCCCGGAGAAATCGATTTTGCCGGACTGTACCGTCGACACAGCAAACCCCATTTTGAAGCGTAACGGGAAAACGGCGATAAAGGTTCGGTCCGATTATCCTAAATTCTCAATTCGAGGCGATACGCTAGTCAAAATCGGACTAGGCCGGGACCTGAGATCGGAGTACGAACATTTTGTAAGCAGAGGTGCATTTGAAACCGTCCTTAGGCGATTGGATGTTTTTACTAAGGTGGACGAGTTTGTCGCAGATGAGGTCCAGGAAGAACTCGATCTCCCAACGTATCAAACATATATTGTCCTCGCGGTCTTAAAGGAACTAGGTTTAGTGGACTCTCCTAGGCGGGGCGTTTATAGCCTGAGAGGCCGGGAAAACACACTCCTTAGCGTTGATCGGATTTGGAATCAACTAGCACAATAAACAACGATGCCTATTTCGGAAATGGATAGTCTTCCCAGCTTTAGTGCTGAAAAGTACCTCGGCATTGCCATGAATGACTTGGTGATCTACGCGGTCTTTGTATTGTCCCAGTATGGGAAGGAGATTATTGAAGCTGACATCGTAGCAATTTGCTTTCTTATGTTCCCGAGAAGATTTGAGCTTAGAGGATATCCCCAATGGCCAGATTCCAGCGTGATTCTTAGACGTTGGCTTGACTGCCGTTCGAAAGGTCTAATCACCGGAAGTACGAAGGATGGTTTCAGCTTAACACCTAAGGGTGTTCGATCGGCAGAGAGCGTAGCCGCGCGACTAGAAAGCAATCAAGTTGCCAAGCCCAAGGTTAGGTCAGAATTGCGGACGCGGGCCGGCAGGTTCGTTCGTGAAATCGAAAACTCCATTGCTTATCGAACTTTTGAACGCTCAGGAGCGGCCAATGTGGAAATAGCCGAATATGACTTTCGAGGAATGCTGATGTGTACGATGGAGAGCTCGGCCTCGACCCTGAGGAGCAATCTCCAGCAGTTTAAGGAATATGTTTCGGTCTACGACCGGACAGACCTGATTACATTTTTGGAACAAATGGAACAGAGATTTGCGGACATACTAGCGCAGAACACTTCGAGTGAATATGAACGAAGGATGGTCCGCCGTCGAGTAAAGAAATAGAACGGGGTGTTTAAATGTCAGGAAGAGTTTCACGAAGAATCGAAGTCGCAGATCGACTGGTATTGCAGCAAGCCGACCAAGCAATCCGAAAGGATGTCACCCGCGCGCTTGTCGAACTAATCACGAATAGTAACGATCGCTACACAGTTTTGGAACGGCTCAGTAAGACCGCCTCAGGATCGATTGTTGTGGAGATTCAACGACGGCGTCATAAATCAGTGCTGAGAGTGCGAGATTTGGCAACGGGAATGACAAGCGACGAGATGGATCAAAAGGTCGGGCGTTACGCCGATGCCACCAGCGGCTTTAAAGAAGGTGAGAGAGTTCGAGGGCTTTGGGGACGAGGCTTAAAGGATTCCATTTACGGTTTAGGCGAGGGGACAATCGAATCCATATGTGACGATACATTTAGCAGTTGTAAGCTCTTCATAAGAGACGGGATACCAATGTATGAACGCGACCAGACAAGGATCGCGACGCGAAGTAGTCGACGCAGACTTAATATCGAGACCGGAAACGGCACTGTTGTGGAGATTACAATATCGCGAGGCGATATTCGAACGCCGCTTTTTGATAACCTTCGGAGGAATCTTGAACACCACTTCGAGATACGTTCGATTCTATCAGACGACAGGAGGAGTGTTTTCTTGCGTGAAATCGATTCACGGGGTAACGTTAAGCAGGATCTAAAGCTCAACTACAAACAACCTGTTGGCCAGCGAATTTTCAATGAAGAGTTCGAAGTACCGGGCTCGGAGGAGCGTGCATCCCTTGAGCTCTTTCGTTCAGATGAGCCCCTTTCAACCCCGTGCGAAGACCACGAGTACGCGGACGGCGGGTTGCTGATCGTAAGTGAAGGTCTAGTTTTAGACCTGACCCTTTTTAAGTTCGAGAACAATGAATATGCGTCCAAGCTATATGGTAGACTTTCGTGTGACCATCTCCGCGAACTGCTGAGAAACGACGAGCCAGTCTTAACTGCCACACGCGACGGTATTAACTGGAAACACAATTTCACAAAGGCGCTCAAGACGCAAGTTGAGGCTCTGCTTGAGCCCTTGGTGGAGGCGGAACGAAAGGCCGCTCTCGCTGAGCGACGCACAAGCACCAATAAAAGACTGCGGGAAAAGCTAAGTGTAGCACTTCGGGAATTAAACGAAATTGCAAGAGTTGAGCTAGGCGAGGGAGGCGCCGGTGAGGGCACAAGTGCTAGTGGCGATGGAAAGAAAACGCCAGTGATTCCGGCAACGGGCTTCGGTTTCGTGCCAGAATTTGCCTTCGTGCAAAGTGGCAAGCTGGCAGGTCTCACGCTCCGAGCACGGATTCCAGAAACGGTACAAGATGGGGCATTGGTCAAGATCGAGTCGGACTCGCCCGAAGTTGTGGTTGTGACTCCGCTGGTAGTAATTGAGGGTCGTGAAGGCTATCCAGATATCGGCCAAACGCGAGTAGAAATCGAAGGGAGACAAGTTGGGGCGGAAGCGATCATTACTGCTACAGTTGAAGGGGTTGAAGGTGAGTTACGTGCCGAGGCTTGGATAAAGGTATCGTCGGTCCGGCCCAAGCCGAATAAACCTGACAAACCGAAAGGGGGGCTATTTAATGAGGTTCAGTTTGACCCGATGGCAGAACCACGTCAACGGGTGCGATTCGACCGCCCGACGTCGAATATCGTAATCGCTACCAAAGCCCTTTCCGTTGCGGCCTATCTCGGCGAGGATGGGGAGGGGATTGAGGAACCGTCCGCTCAAGTGCTTTTGGCAGAATTAATCACAGAAGCATTGTGTCGAGAGCTTGCAAGGCAGGGCGTCGAGAAAGGGCGATATCTGGCTCCTTCGGGGGGAGAATCAGATGCGATACAACGAAAATACGTTGAGTTGCAGAATCAATACGCACATAAGGTTCATGAATGTATGGTCGACTCAAGCTTTAGAAAGGGTCTGGAAGTTTCACGGAGAAAGGGTCGACCGACGCGTGATGAATTACTGAGCCGTTCGGTAGTCGCGGCCGATTGAGGTAATTCGCAAAAGTCGACCAAATAGTAGGTCAATGATCGGCCGAAGCTGTGTCCGCGTTCCGTTACCAACCCAGAATATACGCGAACATGAGAGGGGCGACGATGGAGGCGTCGGATTCGACGATGAATTTTGG
>JAJTWY010000033.1 GCA_021463165.1 Pyrinomonadaceae bacterium
TCGATCCCAATCCGTTCAGGATGAGTCCGATTCCCACGAGAATCGGAATCAGCCCGGCCACCCACACCCGGCTCAGGATGGCCACCGCAACGGGATTCAACTCGGCGCTCGAGACAATCCCCTGCATTATCACGAAGACAACGATCGTAAAGGCGAGGCCGACGCTGGCAGTGACCGTGCCGTTCTTGATGTTCCGTGCGCCCTTGTGCTCGAGCGTGATGCCACGCCGGCGTTCGAGTTCCTCCTCGCGCGCCCGGCGTTCCGGCCCCGTGAGAAACATCGTCGCAAGCCAGGTCTGACCGAGTGAGATCCCGTCGTCATTCGGCTGCGGTCCTGCAGTCAATGCCTGTCGAACTGCCTTCAGGTTCGCGCCGCAGGAGTTGCAGAAGTTCAAACCGTCGGCCGGACTCGAGCCGCATTGCGGGCAGAACATCGGATTCCCTCCTCATCGGGATCAAGCGCAGCCGCTCGGATCAAAACGCCTGACAAGCTGGACGTAGAGCACGCTTCACACTCTACGTACCGGCTCAGCATAGCGGTTCGACCCAGGTCCGTCACGCCGGACGCAGGCGGTCAACGCCTGCGCCGCCCGCGCGAGAACGGGTCGCCGGAAGGACCGGATCCTCCGCTTGCCTTCTTCGCACGCTCGATGTAGCCGCGCAGTTCTTCACCGTCCACCAGCGTGCCGTTGCGGTCGTCCCAGACGTAGTAGTCCGAGATCCACGCATCCGCACCGTAGCGCATCCGTCCGGTTTCGTCGCGCTCGAGGAAGAGGACGAACTTCCTTCCAGGCTCGAAGTAAGCGCCCGACAATCCGATCGCGCGGCTGTCGACGAATGGGCGGCCGAGACAGACGGGATGTGCCACGCGAAGCTCTTCGGAAGCGGTTTCGCCTTTGAGGACCTCGACGATCCGATAGGTGACGCCCTGCAGCGTGCACGGTGCGGCGGCCTGACTCGACACAGGTTCCAGCCGCAGAACTTCCACTGCGGCGACGAGGTCGGCCCTGCGCATGTTGTCGATGAGATCGGCCGTAGTCGGCGCCGGGAGAGAGATCTCTACCGCGGGCGTCGGCGCGATCACGAGTGGATTGCCCGGCGGTGGTGGCGGTGGCGTCTCGGAGCACGCCGCCACGATTGCGGCGAAGAGCAGAAACGTGGCCAGTTGGACGATCCGGAACACAGGCAGATCAGGCTCGACGCGTCCCGCCAGTCCCTAACGGCCGGGCGTGAACTTCGAAGCAGGACAGAACAACTCTTCAGGCGCCGTCAGCATACTCCAGGCGGCTGACAGGATCATTCGTGGAGCGACAAGCGGCCACATTTTTTCGTCACCCCCTAATTCGCCAGTGTCCGAAGGGATGATGCAACCCCGAGTGCGGTATACTGCCCGGCTTTGGCGCGCGACAAGCGTGCCGCCATTCAGATCCAGAGGTAGCAATCAGAATGAAGGCAGCAGGAACGATCCTGAGATTCGGAGCACTGGCCATTGCAGTCGCCACGGCCGCGTGCTCCCCGGCAACCGAGACCGCCAACAAGCCTGCGACGAACACCGGCCCGGCGCCCGTTGCTTCGAAGAAGGACACGCCCGGCGTCTACGACCCGGCGGCCGGAACCTTCTGGGTCAGCGTGACCGGTGCCCCGGAAGCGAAGGCCGTGCAGTTCGGCGCCCCGAACATGGTTCCGGTGGTGGGCGACTGGAACGGCGATGGCGTCACGTCGCTCGGCCTGTACCAGGCCGCCGACGGGTCGTTCTTCCTGTCCGACAAGCTCGAACCGGGCGCTGCCACGATGACGTTCACCTTCGGCGCCCCCAACCAGAAACCGATCGCCGGCGATTGGGACGGCGACAACAAGGATACGATCAGCGTCTACGCGCCGCAGTCAGGAACGTTCTTCATTACCAACACGAACGCCGCGGGACCCGCATCGATCGTGGCAACGTTCGGCGCCTCGGACATGCTTCCGATCGCCGGCGACTGGGATGGTGACGGCAAGGACTCGATCGGAGTCTACGATTCGAAGTCAGGCACGTTCTTCCTGTCGAACGTGATCGAGAACCCAATGGCCTTTGCGACGTTCGCGTTTGGCGCGCCGAACCTCGTGCCGGTTGCCGGCGACTGGGACGGCGACGGGAAGGACACCGTCGGCGTTTACGACGCGGCGACGGCAACCATCCATACGGCGTCGGAGAACACGGCATCGGCCAAGGCCACTTCGTCCGTCGCAGGACGACCCGGCCTCGTTCCAATCGTCGGCCGGTGGTAGCACGAAGCACGTTGACCCGACTCATCTGGAGTAGCCGGGAATTCGCGAAAGGCTGACGGACGAACTGGCGTGCCGGCCGTAAAATTCGCGGCAACCGCGTCAGCCCTCCGAGTACCGGTTCAATCCTTACGGCTTTCGAGGCCGGCCAGGACGTGCGTCAGCCAGGCGTTCGTCAGTTTCTCGGAGACGCTGTTCATCTTCAGCCGCGCGGCGAGGTTCCCGAAGTCCACCTCGTCGAGAATCTGATCCTGATTGAAGCACGAAAAGACGACCGTTTCCTTGCCGGTCTCGGGGTCAACGTGCTTCTGCAGGCACTGTGCGCATATCTCCTTCATCATGCACTGCATCGACGAATTGATGGATCCGATCGCCACGTGCCCGGCTTTCAGGTATGGCTGCAGCACTCCGTGACGAGCCGCCTTTACCGCCGCCATCATCCGATCGGAGCCGATCGCGATGATCCTGTCCACCTCGTGGAACTGGAATCGAGGCGCACCGAGTGCGCCGTTCGCGTAAGCGACCATGCATTCGACGATGTTGCCAGTGAAGCTCAGGCTTCAGCCAAAGCCGAACAAAAATCATCGCCCTTGCAAGAAAAAACACAGATACAAGCCGGTAACACTTACGGGCCGGTAATGAAGGGAGATACTTTAAGCCGGATTGCAAGACAGGTATCACCTGATGGTGTCAATCTCAATCAAATGCTGGTTGCTTTATATCGCGCCAACAGGGATGCTTTTCTGGTGAAAAATATGAACCTGCTCAAAGTGGGCGTTATTTTGCGTATTCCTGACGAAAGCGAGATTTCTGCTATTACTGTCAAAGAAGCCTCGCATCAGGTGGCAATACAAAAGGAAAGCTGGAACGATTATCGCCAGAGAGTGGCGGAAATGTCCGGTGAAACATCGAAAAATGACACTTTAAAGCAATCCCGGACAGGGAAAATTACATCTGCTTATGAAGATTCCTCAGCCACAGGGACAAATAAATCTGAAGAAGTACTGATTCTTTCGAAAGGTGAATTGCTGGACGACAATCAGACATCGGCTAAACATATTGAAGGTAAGGCAGCGCAGAATTATTTACACATGATGGAGGAGGATGCAATTGCAAAAGAGCGCGCTTTGCATGAGGCTAATGAGCGAGTAGTAATTCTGGAACAAAATGTCGCCAAACTGCAGCGTTTGCTGGAATTAAAAGGTAATTCCACTGATAACAAAAATCTGATTGAGCAAGATCAGATACAAACCAAGCCGGAACTTCAACCAGTTCCTGTGACAGTTGAACAAGATGAAAAAGCTGTTAAATCTCCTGAAATAGCTATTCAAACCGCAGAAAAATCAACTTTACCCGTTACCATTCCTGTTCAACCAGTGGCACCAAAATCTTCGGTTAAATCACCTCAGCCAGTTATGCCCGAGTCGGAGGAATCAGATTCGGTGGATAACCTGTTTGGATTTGTTGAGGAAAACAGCGAATTGGTCGCCGGTGGTTTAGCTGCGTTGTTGATAACTGCTCTAGGAATATCTGTAATCCGTCGTAGAAAAGCGCAAACGGAAGAAATGGAGATGGATGGAGATGTTGATGATTACAGTGAAAAAGAGGCTGATTTAGCCAATACTGGGATTATTGAAACAGTATCTTCGGACAGGAAAAATCTGGAAAGTGGATCTGGGTTTGTTGCGCAAGAAATAGCTGGTTCATCGGTATTTACTGGTTTTGAATTGGCAGAGCGTCATACCAGTGTTGATTCCGGATCGTTTTTCGAAAACCAGCCTGATGATAAAGATAAAGAAAATTCTTTTTTTAGTACGGATTCAATCAATCAGGTTCAGGAAGAAGATAGTTCGCCATTGAATGAACTGGATTACGAGATCAGAGTGAGTTCATCGGAATTAGGCGAGCCTGTGCACAAGCTGGATGTGACTATTGAAACTGAAGTCGCTGGTAAGAGTGAAGATAGCGACATCAATGAGGGATGGATTTTTACTGCTCCCGATATCAACCTGGAGAGCGAATCCGATTCAGAGCAAAAACAGGAAAATATGGAAGAAATTATTTCGGATCATGATGAGCATCAGTTTGAATTTGATCTCGATCTTCCATCCGAAACGGAATCTATAAAAGAGTCCGATCTGGCGAATGATTTGTCGAATTTAAGTACCAGTTTGGCAAAAATTGATCTTACCTTGGGAGAAGAACCGGAAACAAAACCGGAAACAAAACCTCAGCCACGCAACGAATATACCGAAGCTGAAGAAATGCAATGGCAGGAAGTCGCAACCAAGCTTGATTTGGCTAAAGCTTATCTTGAGATGGATGATAAAGAAGGTGCGCGGGAGATTCTTGAAGAAGTATTGCGTGAAGGCGACGAGGAACAACAGGCAACGGCCCGTTCCATGCTGGATCA
>JAJTWY010000034.1 GCA_021463165.1 Pyrinomonadaceae bacterium
ACGCCTGCCGTACGTGATGGCCGAACCGACTCCCTGCGGATCGTTCTTCGCGAGAGGCATACAGAGTTCGCTTTGTATCCATTGTCCGGATTCGTGGGCGAGGATGGTTTCGACAATGACCGTATTGTTCGCCCCGATGCTGTTCCCCTGGATCACACTGAGCCCATGCTTCGCCAAAAGCTCACGACAGCTCTCCCACACCGAGCTGAGATCGGCATACGTCGAGTTGAAGAACGGGTTCGTGGAATCGCGCTTCGCGGGCGCGAGACTGGCCTGCACCAGCGCCAAAGATTTCGCGAGATTACCGATGCTTTCGCTCTTATTCATACGTCTTTCTCCACAGAGGCCGGCAACACAAGACCCGGGTGTTCTCCCTTGTTCCAAAAGTCGACAAGTGCCCGCAGCGTCTTTTTCGGATCGGCCTCGATCATTTCATCGAGGATATTCAATCGTTCGAAGACGTCATTTACCGCCTTGTATTCCGCCGTGAGCCCAACGATGGTTTCCCGGTCCCAGTTGAACCAGTCGGCACTTTGGCAATAGGTGCTGTCGAGCCAGGGATTACCGGTTGAGTGATCGACCAATCGCAGAAGTTCCCCGAATAGAGAACCGTTCTTTCGATCCCAAACGTTCGGATGGGGATCGGAATCTATCTCGGGAAAATCACTTCTTGACAACTTGAACCGCTGGTTTAGGAAATCCCAGGCATCATCGGGGATGTAAAAGATCAACGCGGCGGCGTAACTGAGCTTCAGATTCTCGAAGTAGATATCCTCGCAGCAAAGATCCACGTTCATGGGCGGTATGGCGAACTGCTCGAAGTCGTTCTCCGGGTCGTCGTAAGCGAACTCAAGTAGCGGAAAGCAATTCTCATTGACCAGATTGAACAGCTCATTGACCCGCTCGCTGTATCTCCCGTAGTAGCCGCGGCTATAAAGACTCGCTCGGGAATGCTCCCATTCCTTCGGGAACATCTCCCGATACATGGCATATTTCCGCTGCTCAGAGAGAACACGTTCGACAAGTTCGTAAGAGGCAATCGCGTTGTGACTTCGCGCCTTGAAACTCAGGTACTCAAGTGATCTCGAAAGCCGTTCCCCGAACATAAGTCCATCCACCCTTCGCACTCCAGATTGCACGGACACATCTCCTAGCTAGAAGCCTGTCGGCGTGTGAATCGACGGACTTGGGGAAGATCGCTCGAAAGCTGCGATCTGACGCCGTATCGTCTCGATCTCCATTCTGCCTTCGTTCAAGACCTCTTCTGCGCGGTTTACATCTTCCGCACTGAGAAGGTCGGCGGCATCCCTTCGCATGAACTCCTCGGCCAAAAGGATCGCTGGGTTCACCTGTTCCGTTTCACCGATCAGGATCTCCAGCGGAGACTCACCGTTCATCATGCTCCTTTGTGCTGGGCACGTTTGACGATCGTGACCGTGAGCTTTCCGTCCTTCACTTCGCGCGTGATATTCGCGTTCTCGATAGACGCGAAGTGCGGCTGAAGGACGACCTTTAAGGTCTTATCCTCCTGTGCCAGTGCAGCGTCAAGCTCGAATTCCTGCCCTTCGATCTTGATCGTTGCCTTCGTCTCGGTTACAGTATCCGCGCTCGTATTCTCCCTAGCTTCCGGCTCAGCGGCCGGAGCTTCTTTCTTCTGTTCCATAATCGATTTCTCCTGGAATTCTAGTAGAAGCCTACGATGCGAAAAGCCCTCGCTGGCTTTGATCAGTTTCCGGATTCGGGGCGGGAACAGCGGTCGTCGTTTCGGAGTTCGTGGTCGCCTTCGATTGGACCGTTGTTGCCTTCGCCGACTTTGAGCCGGACTTAGCTTGTTTCCTGGAAGCCGGCTTTTCCTTCTTTAATTTCTCGGCGGCCTTTGCGGGCAGGTCGATCCGATACTGCTCCAAGGCGTCACGCAACGCAGCGGAAATATGCGGGATGATTTCTCCCGCTCCCGCCTCGCTTACGGCAACCATCGGTGCAAAATCGTGGGTTCGCATGCTGACGATGCATTTACGTGAGCCAGAATTTTCGGGAAGCATTTGAATGACAGCCGTAACGGTACATGCATCAAGATTGTAAGGCTCCTTTTCGGCAAGGACGACAGACTCTATCGACTCCGATTCGACCGATTCCGCAACGTCGGGCTGGCCTTCGTTTGCGGCAACATCACTTGAAGCACTTGGCTCGATTGTGATCGGATGATCTGTTCCTGTTTCTTTGACAGGCGCATCGGCTGTCTCGGTGATCGCGGGTTGTGCCGGTTCCATGCCGAGCTGTCCGGACGATCCATCGGCATCCGGGTGAGGATGTTCATTCTCGAGCCTTTCCACTATTGCGTCGATATCCGCATCGTATTCCGGCACACATTCGTCAGCATAGGATGATCGCTTATTCTCGGCCTGGTCATCCACCCGGTCACCCGCAGGAATAACGCCGAGGTATTCATCCTGTGTTTCAGTTTGAGACGGCGGTTCCGGTACTGTTTGCAGTGCCGGCGGCTGTGGCGGTGGAACTGAAACTGGAGCGGATGCAGGCGGCCGAACCGATGATGTAAATACCGGAGGCGCTTGAGTAGGCTTAGTCTGAACTGTTCTTTCCTTTTCGATCTCACGAAGCCTTTCGAGAAACTTGCCTAGGAAGAGATTTCTGATATTCGCTTCTTCGTGAGATCGGCAGACATACTCTGCTCCCTTCCACATCTCAAGCCCGAGTTGATGAGTAGTCTGCCTGCTATTCTGGAATCCTTCCGCCCGGCTTACTTCAGTCGCAAGAGTCCTTGCGGTGAAGATAAGCTGGTCGATCTTTTCCCGGTTGTCGAGCGGTACGAACGAACCGCTGTTCAAGATTTCCATATTCGTTGTTCACTCCACACTGCTGCCCTCCGCATATTTTTCTAATTTCAAGCCAAATGCGAGCGTCTTGATGAGTGAGTGGATCGTTTTCTCACTTCATCTCGAAAGGGAAGGAGGCAGAGATATCGGGCAGATCCGCGAAAATCAGGCAAGCGTAAAACTGTCTATGATCTGCGGATCTATAAAGCCAATACAGCGACAGATCAAAGACAGGTTATACGTAACGTTGGAGTTGCACCGGAAAATGCTACGCGGCGGCGGAGTAGACCGACTGTTTTGGCGGAGCACAAGAGCTGGTCGCGACACTTTCTTTGTGCTTCTTCAATATCCGCGAAAGTGTCGAATGCGTCGTCCCCATTGAACGGGCGGCACGACGCAGGTTCCCACGGGATCTCTTGAGCGCATGTTCGATGAACGTGGCAGCCGCCTTCACGTAAACGCTGTCAAGGTCGTCCGTGTCCGCATCCAGCGTCACCGTTACAAGATTCGATCGGTTCAGATGAATGCCCGGTTCTATCGGGGAGTCGGAGACTTGTGCTTTGCTTTGGCCGATCCCGGCGACATGTAGAACGATATCCTCCGTGATCGAAGGAGCGTCGAAAGCCTGGACTGCAAGGCGGGAGGCAAAGTTCCTGAGTTCTCGATAATTACCTCTCCATTCGAGCAACTCGACCCTCGCAAGAGCCTCGTCGTCAATAACAAACGGGCAAGCTCTGCCCACTGCGGCACTTTCCTCGTTCATCTGCCGGATGAACAGATCGCGGATCTGCTCCCGCTGGAACCGAAGCGGGATCGTCTCAAGTTGCAGTATGTTGAGACGGTCGAATAGGTCCGCCCGAAATCCCCCTTCAAAAACCATCGCGTGGAGGTTTTTGGAAGTTGCAGCGATTATTCTTACGTCGATCTCCCGCTCCCGATTGCCACCAACACGCCGGAGGCGTTTTTCTTCGACAGCCTTTAGCAGTTTAGCCTGAAGACTGAACGACAGTTCGCCGACCTCATCGAGGAAGAGAGTTCCGCCGTCAGCGGTCTCGAATAGCCCTGATTTGGCGGCATTCGCTCCCGTAAATGCTCCTTTCTCGTAGCCGAACAGCTCCGATTCGAGAAGTTCTGCCGTGAAGCTAGCGCAATTGACGCTTACGAACTCCCGTTTGAATCTCGGACTTTGCTCGTGAAGCTTCCGGGCGATCGTCGTCTTGCCGGTTCCCCTCTCGCCGGTGATCAGCACGTAATGCGGTACTCGGGCGTAAAGCGCTATCTTTTCCTCCAAGATCGACGACCCTGTGTCG
>JAJTWY010000035.1 GCA_021463165.1 Pyrinomonadaceae bacterium
GAATGATTACGATCACTATGAAATATTGAAGATCCATAGAACGCCTGTGAACCGCAAGGTTACTTGATCTCAAAAGTCAGCGTCGTCCATTTTGATTCGTAATTTAGTTTCGGGTCGTCGATTTTGCCCATGTTGATAAACTTCACGAACCATTTACCGGACCCGTCAAGCTTCACCTTTACGAAGCCATTCGCGTCGCTTCTTAGTTCGGGTGCGGCCTTTATTTTGCCGCTTTCCTCGCGTCCGGCGAGCACGACTTGATTCGCAAGCGGTTTACCGTCTTTTAGACATAGGATATCGATCGTGTCGCCCTTTTTAAGACCGTAAGGATTCTGCTTTGGAACGAGCTCAACGGGGTAGCCCAGCACGGTTTTGTAGTCGTCCGACTGCTTGTTGCCTACCTGCATAATCGCTTTAACATGTTTTGCGTAACGCTCCACTGCATCCTTTTCGAGTTCGCCGGTCTTGCGGCGTTCTTCAAGCGTATCCGGTAGGCCGTCTTCGCGGAGATACTCGTTAAAATCTGCTGCCTTCAGTGCGATTTCTCGCGGGTTGGTCGACAGTCCAACGACATAGGTTCCCGCCGCCCCGGTTGTCAGGTTTAGAAAGGAGGTCGTTTCGTCCTTCGTAAGATCGGCCTCCACTGGATGTACACGATTCCCACCCGAAACGACACTCACATCATTTAGCCGCGCAAAGCTAACCGCTCCTTCGCTCGCCAGAAAGGTCCCGTTCATCACCTTGACGGTAAATTTCGAGTTCGGCTTCAGGAAATAACTGTCCGTCTTAAGAAACAGATCGTGCGCGAAAATCGACGCAACCAACGACAGCGATAAGATTATTAGAAAGATTGTTTGTTTTTTCATTTCGATCTCCTCATTACTTGATTTCAAATGTTAGCGTCGCCCATTTTGATTCGTAATTCAGTTTCGGGTCGTCGATCTTTACCATATTGATAAACTTCGCATACCATTTTCCAGAGCCTATCAATTTGATTCTGAGCGTGCCGTCCTTGTCGGTACGGGCACTGGATTCGCCGCGCATTTTGTCTGAAGACTCGTAGCCGGTCGTTACTATCTGGCCCGCAAGGGGCTTCCCATCCTTGAGACAGAGTATGTCGAGCGTGGCACCCTTTTTTAGTTTGTAGGGGTTTTGCTGAGGGATCATCTCGACGGCGTAACCGAGGTTGGTTTTGTAGCTGTCGGTTGGTTTATCGCCCGCCTGAAAGATCGTTTTGACATATTTCGAATAACGGTAACGAGCGTCCTTATCGAGTTCGCCGTCGCGCTTTCGGTTTTCCAGAATGTCCGGGATGCCTTCGGCGGGCAGGTATTCGTTGAATTCTTTTGCCGCGAGTGCGTTCTCGCGCCACGAGGTGGAAAGGCCGACGACGTGGGTTCCGGCTTCGGACGGCGTAACATTGAGAAATGCCGTGGTTTCATTTTTTGTAAAATTCGCCTCGGCAGGATTCGAACGCGTGCCCGAAGGCGAAACAACACTCACATCCGTCAAACGCGCGAACGCCACCGCTCCCTCGCTTTCCTGAAACGTGCCGTTCATCACGCCGATCGAGATCTTCTCGTTAACCTTTACAAAAAACTCGCTGGCTTTAAGAAAAGGTCGTGTGCAAAGGCCGACAGGGTCGTCAAAACCACCGTCATTACGAAAGGAATGATCTTTGTTTTCATATGTCCTCCGGTTTTCGGCATTGGTGCATTCTGATCGTTCCGAACACGCTGTTGAAATGATTCGTTTCCTTGACGAATGAAAACCCGGCATCCGTTATCAGTTTCGGCAGCAAGCCATTGAAATTATCTGCAGTCGTTTCAAAACCGTCCAGAAATTGGATCAGATATGACGTCCTGCGCATTAACCGACTAGCGGGCAGCCCCCAATCCGCGACGTGAAACTCGCCGTTGGGCTTAAGAACGCGGCTTACTTCACGTAGCGTTTCCAACTTGTTTTCCCGAGATAGGTGATGAAAGAAAAGGCTGGAAACAACCCGGTCGAACGATTCGTCTTCGTAGGGCAGATCGAACGACATTCCCTCGTCGAAGGTAATTTCAACGCCGGCCTTGTGTGCCTTCTTCCTTGCTATTTTCAAGACCTTCGCATCACCGTCAATCCCGACAATCACAGCGTTCGGCTGCTTCTGTTTCAACAAAATAGATAGCGTCGCTGTGCCGCAGCCTAGGTCGAGAACACGATGACCAGCGGCGATCCCCGCTTGATTAGCTAACGCATTCTTGAAAGCGCTCTCGCGAGTCGTCAGAGCAACTACCGGATCATAGAGGCCCGTTAGCCAGTCATAGCTCAAAGCAGGTATGTACTTTTCGTTGTTCAATCCTCTCACAATTTCAAATTTCTTAACCGCAGTGCATTGACGATTACCGAAACAGAACTAAAAGTCATTGCTGCACTCGCGATCATCGGACTTAGCAACAAGCCGAAAACGGGATATAGGACTCCCGCAGCGATCGGGACGCCGACGAGATTGTAGATGAACGCAAAGAACAAGTTTTGACGGATGTTCTTCATTGTCGCTTCGCTTAGCTTTTTCGCGCGAAGGATACCGCGAAGATCGCCCTTGAGAAGTGTTATGTCGGCAGATTCCATCGCAACGTCGGTTCCGGTCCCCATAGCGATCCCGACTTGTGCCTGAGCAAGCGCCGGTGCATCATTCACGCCGTCGCCGGCCATTGCGACGATCTTGCCGCTCGCCTGAAGCTCTTTGATCTTTTCCGCCTTTTGTTCGGGCAACACGTCGGCAAAAACCTTGTCGATGCCGAGCTTTTTAGCTACTGCGTCGGCCGTAATTGCATTGTCACCGGTCATCATGACGACTTCGATATTTTGCATATGCAGTTCGTCGATTGCTTCTTTCGCAGAGTCTTTGACCGTGTCAGCGACGCCGACCAACCCGGCCGCCTTGCCGTCAACGGCGACGAACATGACGGTCTGCCCTTCGGCTCGAAGTTCGTCCGCTTTTCCATCTGCCGGAAAATCAATGTTGTTTTCCGACATCAGCTTCGCGTTACCAAGTAACACCTTTTTGCCGTCAATCGATCCCGTGATCCCTTTACCTGTAATCGATTCAAAATCTTCCACCTTTGCCAATTCGATGCTTTTCTCTTGGGCGCCTTTGATGATCGCTTCCGCAAGCGGATGCTCGCTGGATTTTTCAAGGCTGGCGGCGAGTCTTAAAACTTCATTGTCTGAAATCTGAGGTTCGAAATTTGAAATTATGCTCTGGAGCCGCGGCTTTCCCTCGGTCAAAGTTCCGGTTTTATCGACGACAATCGAATTCACCTTTTCCAGAATCTCCAAGGCCTCGGCTTTCTTAACCAAAACACCGTGCCGCGCACCGTGTCCCGTGCCGACCATTATCGACATGGGTGTGGCGAGACCTAATGCACATGGGCAGGCGATGATCAAGACCGATACCGCGGCAACCATCGCAAAAGCGAAACTGCCGAAGATCATCCAGACTGCGAACGCGACGATCGCAACGACGATAACTGCGGGAACAAAGTAAGCCGATACTACATCGACCAGACGTTGGATAGGAGCTCGGGAGCGCTGGGCCTCGCCAAAGAGCGCAGGATCTGCTGCCAGATGGGCTGGCAGGAGCCGCCCTGGTCGGACAGGCGGCCCGCCCTCTTCGGAGACGGAGCGGGCTGGATCCCTGCCGTCGAGGTCACCGATGACCGGCGCCTGCACCCGGCTCACTCCTCAATCGCCCCTCCGGAACCTGTCCCCGCCGCGGCGGTTGTATCCGCCGCAACGGTGCGAAGACTTCGGACCTCCTGGTCTTTCAGCCTCCGGCGGTTCCTTCTTCCCGGCTACCTCGACGCCGCGCCTCAGCAGATCCATGGAGTGGTGGGCATAGGGTTTCACGTGAAAC
>JAJTWY010000036.1 GCA_021463165.1 Pyrinomonadaceae bacterium
CTTTACCACTCCGAACGGACAGATGTTCGGCCTCGACCTGTACGACCGATCCTTGATCAAATCACCGACCGTGATCGTGACGGCCGCATCGGGTGAGGGAAAGTCGTTCCTCGCGTCGATGCTGATCACGGACATACGCGCACACCGCGGGAACGTGAAAGTGCGCGTGATGGATTATCGCCATTCGTTCAAACCTATTTGTCGTTTATTCGGCGGAAGGCATATAGAGTTCACCGAGAAACAACCACGACCCATCAACATCTGGAACTATCCGGGCATCGAGCACGGCGTGCCTCCCACAAAAAGGCAGCTTGCGATGGTCCTTACGGACATTCTGATCCTGAGCAAAACGCCTAAGACGGACGCGATCACAAGTGCTATAGCTTCGACCGTCATAGATGAGGTCTATAAGATGGCTCTCGCGCGAAACGGTTATGGCCGTCCGAAGTTCCAGCCGACCCTCGGGCACTTCCTCGACATCCTGAAAAGCTACCACTGGAACCCTGGTGAAGAGAGGCAAGCCAATGAGCTCTACCTGAAGCTGAACATCCATCGAAAAGACCCATGGCTTAATGCACCGACACATCCCGAATACGACGAACCGTCGATGTTCGATGTTTTCGAGCTGTCGGGAATAAGCAGCCTCGACGAAAAGATCCGCGAAAGCGTGGGATTCCGCATCAGCGCCCAGATCATGCAGGAGATCGGCGAGGAAAACGAGCGAAATCAAAAAACTCCGATTCTTTTCCTGTGCGACGAGATGCGCGAGATAAACAGGCACTTTCCTGCTATCCAAGAACTTATCGCCGAAGCCACCGTTACGGGAAGAAAAGAGGGCCTGGTCACTGTTTTGTTCTCGCAAGCCTATGAGCATTTCACCGGAACGCCCGAGCAGCCGAACGTCACCGGGATCGATCTCGTGAAAAACTCCGGCGTGAAAATGATCGGGAAACAGATCGGCGGATTCGAGCGTCTTGCCAATGACTGCGAACTGGCGCCCGAGACCGTCGCCGCGATACGTGGGATCAGGAACCAATACGGCCGTTACACGCAATGGGTGTTCGTGATCGGGAGCGGTGCGGACAAGATCGTTCAGATGGCGGAGATACATCTTTCCCCCGCAATGCTCTGGGCAAATACAAATGACACAAACGAGGCGAACGCCCGGCGGCTTGTTGAAAATATTAGGCCGGACCTCCCGCCGGAGATCGTCGTCTCGTGGCTGGCCTCGAAATATCCCACCGGATTGACGGCGGTCGGCCTCACGGGGATCTCCCCCATCGACCTGAATGAACTTGGCGGCCTGGAGGTGAAGGCATGATCGCAATGAACGGAACGGTTAGACAAATGATCCTTGGAGTTGTTTTTTCCTCGATACTCATTGGCATCGATGTGCGTCCCGTTCAGGCGCAGTGGACGGTGTTCGACCCGTCGCAGTACGCGCTCCAGGTCGCTAAAAAGATCGAGGAAGCCGCCCGTTGGGTGGAGACGATCAATCACTACATCTCGATGTACGAGAACGCCGTACGGCAGTATCAGAAAATGGTCGAAAGCGTGACTAACCTGCGGGGGATTCTCGACAAGGTCGACGAGCAGATCATGCGGCACAAGCAGCTGATAACGACCTACGCCACGCTCGGGCGGCTTATCCGAGGCACGTTTGAACTTAAAAAGAGGATCGAAGCGACAATAACAAGCCAGATCCAATCGGTCGTAAATATCGCCCGCAGGCTCAAGAACGGCATCTTCGACATGGAAGCGAACAAACGTGATCTTGACGACTTCCTTCGGCATTCTATCGGCAGAAGCGCCGACGCGGAGCTTGCGAATCTTGAGCGCCTTGCGAAACTCGACTCCGAACTTGAGCGAATGCTCTTCGATCGCGAGAACATGCTTCTCGATCTTTCAAAACTCTACGAGGAACGAGAAAAAATCGCTGATGAAACACGGGCTATCTCGGTCAATCCATCCGCCAATCAGGACGGCGTTCAATCATTGATCGACCAGATGCTCGCGGTGAACCTACGGATTACGACCGTCGAAGGCCAGCTCCGCGAGCTCGAAGCGAAAATACAGGCGAAGTTCGTCGCCTACGGTCTCAAGATCGAGCAGATGACCGAGTTTGGGAAGGAGATCCGCCGGACCACCGAAATGATGACCGGCATCACTCGGGCTTCAGATGATTTTCTGCGCGAACTCGAAAGATACGAGATCTGGAACGACGAAGTTTACGACAACCCTCTTCCGTAGCAACGGTCCTAACCCCCCGGTTGAATAAGAAAAGCCATGAGAACCAACAGAATATCGCGCGGCACCGCTGCCGCACTCACGCTCCTGCTAACGTCCTGCCTCTTCGCCTGCCTCTTTACAACGACGGCGGTCGGCCAACGGCCGCCTCGTCCCCCTCGACCGCCACGAGTCGAAGGGCAGACGCCGATAGGGACGATGAACGGTCAGCCAGTAACGGCGAACGATCTGATCTTGACGATCAATCCCGATTCTCCGTTCATGCCGCCCCTTGATGGGAGTCCGGCACCCGTCCTGCAGCAGTTCGAGAACCAGTACCCTGCGAACCCGACAGCAACACCGTCAGGTCCCGTGCTTCCTCAGAAACCGGCAGCGCCGAGCTTCAGCGAGCAGATCACAAATCTTATGCGGACGGGGCAGGAATGGCTCTTCCGGTCGGTGCTCGACACGATCATCAAACCATTAATGCCGATACTGACGTTCTTGGCGTGGATCATCGCCAGTTTCGTTCTGATCGTGGCCTTCATTCGCCGCTTTCACGACAATCGCGGCTTGGGGCCTGAGCAGCTTGTCGCCTGGGGCATCCGGACGATCGTCTTTATGGTCGTCATCGGAGCTAGCCCGTTCATCATTGACGCCCTCACCGTGACAGGAAAGTTCTTTGCTCGGCCAATACGGGGTTATAACCGTTCGCTCGTCGCCGAGTTCGACGAGAGGATGAAGCAATATGTGAAAGCGAACTTCGCCGTTGAAGATCCAAACGAACTTCTTGCCGAAAGGCTTCCGAATGGAGAACCTGGTCTCGTCGGCATCATCACCAACAAGGAGTCTTCGGTGAAGGACATCACAAGCGAAATGAACGTCCTCGGCTGGGATATGCCGCGCATGTTCACTTTCATGGTGATCGGGCAGAACATCATCAAGTTCGGTGCGATCTTTTTGTCAGTTGCGGGATTGTTTATCCTTATCGGGCTGAAGCTTGCCGCTCCGGTGCTTTCCGCTTTCGGTTTCGACGAGAAGTTCGCGAACCAGATCTTTTACCCGTTCTGCTGGGGAGTGGCGACGTTCGCGTTGGCGTTTCCGATCGTTAAGGAAGTCACTCTATATGTGTGTTACGGCATTGGTTTGCTGGCGCTCTCGATCTACAACGGCGAAGCGGTGTTTTCGCTAGACCCCGCGACCGCGACGATCATCACGAACCACAACTACGACCCGGCTTCAAGCGCTCTCATAGTCACTGCACTGTTTTTCGTTTCAAGTTTGTGCTTCATTCTTGTCCCGTGGCTGAGCTATCGCATCCTCCGGGGACAGGTCTACGAGGGTGTATCGCAGGTCTCGATGGGATGGATGCTTTCATCAATAGGGACCGCTCTTGAGACTTACGGTCTTGTAGCGGGAGCCGCTTTGCACCGGCAGGCGGAGAACACGCAGA
>JAJTWY010000037.1 GCA_021463165.1 Pyrinomonadaceae bacterium
CAGAAGCTCATCGTCAGGTCATACTTTCTTCCGCACTGCGGGCACTTTTTCATACCAAATTGCCTGATCAGAATCCGAGGTGTTTAACCATCTCGATATATCGAGGTTCGGTTCGCAACGGATCGAACCTAGGTTCTTCGCGAAGAAATATTAGCTCCAGGTTGTTCTCTTCAAACGCGATATCGAGCCATCGAAGCGCCGCTTCATTATCCGCAAGCCCCACGTACACAAGCGCAACACCGTAAGCCGATACGTAGGTTGTTTTTGAGCGCGAAAGCAATTGATCCAGGATCTCGACCGCTTCGTCGCTCTTTCCCGCAACCGCCAGAGCATGACCGAGACACGCGAGTGACGTGGTCGAGTGCTCGGAGGCATCCGCAGCCAGCCGAAAAATTTGGATCGCCTCTTCAACACGTCCCGCCATCACATACGGAAGCCCGCCAAACGTGCCCGCGGCTGGGAACGTCAGGTCAAGCTGCTTGACACGCTCCCAGTGTGCAATAGCCTCATCATATCGGCGGGCATAATACAGCGTGAGCCCGGGCATGGAATTGGTCACAACAGAGAATGGATCGAGTGAACAGGCGATCTCGGCCTCTCTCACCGCTGCGTCGTGTTCACCGAGGGCCGAGAGAAATGCGCCGTAGGACGAGTGTGCTGTCGGATATTTCGCGTCCAGTTCGAACGAGCGGCGGTAGGCTTCTCTCGCTCCTTCTATGTCGCGTGTCTTTTCTTTGATATGCGCAAGCGTTGCCCAACCTTCGGCCAGGGTTTCGTCCAGCCGAATGGCCGTTTCAGCGGCGGCAAAGATCTTTGGTACAGCCTCGGACGGCGAATACTTTGCCACCGGGCTGTCGGGAATTGTCTGGTAAAAATACGCGTCGGCGAGAGCAACGTAGGCGAGGGCGTAGTTCGGGTCGATCTCGATCGCCTGTTCAAACAACTTGATCGCCTGCTCATAGCCGACCTTGGTGAACTTGCCGGCAAAGAAGCGGCCTTTCAGGAACAGCTCATGAGCCTCGAGGTCTGCGGTTCCTTTTTTCAGAACAACAGCCTTGTTGTCGCCGAGCAGTTTCATTTTCAGCGCATCCACTACCGCCAGCGTGATCTCATCCTGCACGTCGAAGATGTCCTTCATCTCACGGTCGTAGAGCTCCGACCACAGATGATAGCCGTCCGCCGCGTTGATGAGCTGCGCGGTGATCCGCAGGCGATTAGCAGACTTCCTAACGCTGCCTTCGAGGATCGTTTTCACGCCGAGCGTCTCAGCGATCTCGGATATGTTCGTGTTCTTTCCCTTGAAGGCGAACGCTGAGGTGCGGGCCGCGACCTTGAGCCCTTCGATCTTGGCAAGGGCGTTCAACAATTCTTCAGCAAGCCCGTCGCAGAAGTATTCGTTCTCGTCATCCGCACTTATATTCACGAACGGAAGAACGGCGATGGACGGAGCATTTTGCGCATCGGATGAAAGCGGCTCCTTCACGGCGGATGAACCCAATATCTGCGTCCGAGGTTCGCCCGATCCGACGCCGTCGGACAGTATCGCGGTCTGCGGTTCATCCATGGACGCCGGGCCGAACAACAGCTCCGAGCCATCGTCGAGGCAGAAGCTCATCGAGTCGTCGTTATAATCTCTTCCGCCTTTCGGGCACTTTTTCATAAGATCATTCCGGGACGTTTGCTCGTTTCACTATTTCCTTGAAGCGTGGATCTTTGCGCATCTCGGTGTATGGTACATCCCATCGGACCTCTAGGACCCGGCCGCTGCTGTGCTCAAAATCTTTCCCTAGCCAATCGAACGCCTGATCAAGATCCCCGAGCCCGGCATAGATCGCAGCAACAAATCTTCCGTAGCTTCCTGACTTTTCGGCACTTGCCTTTAGCTCGTCGACCAAATTAAGCGCTTCGGTCTTTCGTCCGACCGAGGCGTAAACAAAGCCCAGCTTTCCAAGTGCCCAGCTTTCCCGGCCTGAAAGCTCC
This sequence comes from Pyrinomonadaceae bacterium, assembly GCA_021463165.1. Lineage (GTDB taxonomy): Bacteria > Acidobacteriota > Blastocatellia > Pyrinomonadales > Pyrinomonadaceae > OLB17. The sequence goes on from JAJTWY010000037.1 coordinate 1,981, forward strand.
ACTGCTTTTTCGCCCGCCTTTACTGCATCGTCGTTTCGGCCCAGCATCAAATACGACAGTCCAACATCGGCGTAGATCCCGGGAAACGTCGGGTCAAGCGCGATGAATTTCTCCGTCACTTCGACGGCTCGCTTGTGATCTCCGCGGGCCTGATAGCCGTTGACCAATCCGTCGTTGATTGCGCCGGACAGCGGATCGAGCTCATACGCACGCTGATACTGAACAATTGCCTCGTCGAGCCTACCAAGATCCAGCAAGATGCTGGCATACCATTGCACTCCCGTCGGGTAGTTTGGGTCGATATCGACGGCACGCCGGCCTTCCTGTTCGGCCTCATCCCAGCGAAACTTCTGCATATTGAGTATTGCCAGCGTTGCGTGCGGTTCTGCCAACTGATCGTCGATAGCGATCGCTCGCTCGGCGTATCCCCTTGCCTGCCCGAGCACGTCTGCCGGGACATTTTCGTAGTCACCTAGGATCGCATAGCAATCCGCCAAGCCTGCAAATGCGAGGGCAAAATTCGGATCTGCCGCAGTCGCAAGCTTGAATTGTTCGGCCGCCTTCTTAATGTTGTCGGCACCACGCTTGTTCCAGAAATATCGGCCCTTCACATAGAACTGATAAGCGTCCGGATTCGTCGTGGGGAGCTTCTTCAGCCGCTCCTCGTCCGCACCCGACAATTTGGCTTTCACCTTTGCGAGTACGTTCCGCGCAATATCATTCTGAAGCGAAAGGATTTCTGAAGTAGGCCGATCATATTTGTCCGCCCATAGAACATCCTCTGTCGCCGCATCAATGAGTTCCAGGCGAAGCGAAAGTTGGTCGCCACGCTGAAGCACATGACCCGTAAGCAACGCTTGCACGCCCAGATCTTTCGCAACTGTCCGGAGATCGGTATCTTTCCCTTTATACCGGAACACCGCGGAACGCGCTTTGACCTTCAGGCTGGGTATCTGTGACAAGCTCGTGATCAGAGTCTCTGTCATTCCGTCCGAAAGATATTCGATCTCCGGATTTCCGCTGTCATTTACGAACGGCACCACCGCGATCGAGTTGATCTGTTTGGCAGTCGAAGCTGAAAAGTATCTATAGCCGAAGAATCCGCCGAACACGATCACAGCCAATACAAGCGGTGCCAGCAGCAGCCGTTTGTCAAACCCTTTAGCCTTAGGAACATCGGTAGTACCGCTCGGCAAGACAGCGGTCTTCTCGGTCGTGTATATTTGCGCACGAGTCGGAGCCTCGCTCGGCAATGCTGTTCCATGCAAGATCGCCGTTGCCGGCTCCTCCATCGACGCCGGGCCGAACAGCAACTCCGAGCCGTCGTCGAGGCAGAAGCTCATCGAGTCGTCGTTATAGTCTCTTCCACATTCAGGGCATCTCTTCATTTCGCTGTCTCTGTTACCATTCTCAGTTCCATTTCTATCTCATCGATCGTTGGCAGGCTGCCGCGCAG
>JAJTWY010000038.1 GCA_021463165.1 Pyrinomonadaceae bacterium
TGTTCGGCTTTGCCCTGTGTTCTATTCTGGCCCAAACCAGGAATGTTTCGACGGCGTCCGAAAACTGTGGCACGTCGGGTTTTTCCTCGATCCCAACTTCGCCTTTGGCAAGTTGGGTCCGAAAGGCTCGTTCAACGATTGCGGCCTCAACCTTGTTCCTGCATTTTGTTGATTGCTGGATGTGGCGGTAACCAACCTGAAAACTCATCCACCACACGTTGCCACGTTTGTAGAGTGCCATCTGTGTTCATGTCTACTTTCCTGACAGCCTTGTATCGGCCACGAGAAAAGACTCCTCTATTCGTCCGGGCCTTTATCAGCATCATCGGAATTCAGATATCGCATTGCCTCATCGCGGAGGATTATTCGGCGGGAACCTTTCTTGGTGCTGGCGAGCTTTCCGTTTCTGATGTCTTTCCGGATCTTCGGCGCCGATAGAGTGGATAGCGCAGCGAGTTCTTCAATTGAATATGCGAGTTTCTCAGTTGTTATGTAATTGTCCATGGACACACCTCTTCTACAGGTATCGCAACCTGTATGCCGAACCACTCAGTTGATTGGAATCCTTAAAAATCGGGAGTTTAGGAACTGCTTACGAGCCTAACTTGAATGGCTTTTGCACCAATGGCTAAAGTTTGCACCGGCTAGGACCTTTTACCGGAGATCGAAATGGGGTCTGAGATCGGTCAGCTTTCCAAGTCGGCGAACAATAGTTCCCGGGCTTGGGCATTCTCCGCGAATACTTGCGCGGCGAATCTCATGAAACGTTGGCATTCGACCGAGTTTCTTCGATAACTTCTTGAGGGCCGATTCGATCTCGTGGTCGGAATAGGAGCGCGGCTTCGGATTAACGAAGCCCGCTGCCTTGTATGCTTCGGGTAAACTCCCGAACATTCTGGCAAATGTTGTGGACGAGGCTGAGTGACCAAGCCTGCTTTCGGCATTTATGTCACGATCAGTCGGCTTTCTGCCGAGTTTCTTTCCTAACGCCTTAAGCTGTTCGATCAGTTCTTCTTTTGTGTATTTCTGCCAGTATGTCGTCCGCTCTTTCGCTTTTCGATAAACGGTCTGCGTCTTCGCAGCATGACGAGCCTTCGAGAGAGCGCCGAACTCTTTCAGAAACGCCTTGACCGAAGGACCTTTGCCAGAGTCATACAACTTCTGGATATCGGTCTGTTGGATTGGACGGTCGAGTGTCGCATCCAGCTTTCGGAGGATCTTAATCATCTCCTCGCGGGGGTAGATTCTCTTTGCGGCTCCTGCCGCCGCGATCGCAGCGGGAACTGATCCGAACGCCCGCACAAAATGATACGGCGAAGAAACATCATTTCTCCTCCGTGCCTCGTCAACATCCTCGTCGTAAAGTGCTCGACCTAGCTTCTTCTGAAGCCTACGCAGTTCATCGAGCAAGCGCTTTCGGTCGGCTTCATCAAATTCCTGTTTGTACTTGGGTTTAAGTTTTGCTTGCCTTACCGCTTCGAGAAAGCTGCCAAAAACTACGTAGTAAATGTACAGGGGGTGAACTCGTTCTTGTTCGCGAAACGCGGGCCAATCGTGGGTAGTCGGTGCTCTGCCTAGTTCCTGCGCCACGGCTTTCAGTTCGGCAAGCAAATAGCGTTTCGGCGGCAAGTCGGCTCGCTTATGCCGCTTCGATTTGCCGGTTCCCACTTCCGGATTTTCGAGAAACCAACGGCGACAAGTTCGACAATAAAATCTTTGCTTTCGGTGCTTTCCAAATCCTGCTTTGCTCGTCTCGCGGCTACCGCAGTGGTAACAAACAAAACCTGATTGAGTAGCAGGCCGTCCCATTACCCAATCGTAGCATTCCCAATAAATCTTTGATTTGCGGAGCCGCGATATTCGCCCGCGTTCCCGGCAAGGGTGCTCACGAAGGGACCGTCAATAAGCAAATCGACATGCGTCAGGATGTAATTTACACTCGACTCCTTTCGTGCGATGAGTGCTTCGATCGTATAGCCGGAATAGATCGTCAGATGAATTCCGTGATGCTTGATTCTCGAAACAAGTTCCGCGACCGGCCCAGGTTGGTCAAACGGCTCACCGCCAAGAATGGTTACGCCGTCGTGCCTCGCGCGATTCGCGAGAATTTCAGCGACTATCGAAGTTATAGAAACGCGGCTGCCGTTCTCACGCTCGTGTGTTTGCGGAACGTAACAACCGCGGCATCGGATGGAGCAACCCGCGACCTGAATCACGCTGCGCCGGCCGGGACCGTCGGTGATCGAGTTATGGTAAATGCGATACAGACAAAGGGTGGAGTTGTCCGGCGCTGCGAAGCTTTCGAGATCCGGGTTGAATGTCGGACGGCGGTCTGAGCTGGCAACAGCAGGTTTCGCGCAATTCGTGTTTATGCCGGCGCCAAGATCGTTCTCCAGTTGACGAATATCAGAGCGGGCTGTTTGGGATATCTCGATCGTCACACGTCCCGAGTCAGGCTCCAGAACGAAAACAAGTTCCTTACTCATTCGCTTTGATCCGTCCGATCGTCTGGGGCTTAACATAGTGCTCCTTGGTCTTTCGATCCGTCGTAGGAGCACCGAGGATTTGTTTTAACTGCCGCGCTGCGTGCTCGCACGCCGGACCTTGGACACCTTTTATTTCGGTGTCGCATTTTCCGGTTTCAGTATCGATCGTGAATTCGATTTCAGGCATATGCTTTCGGCTCCTAGAACTTCACTCTTATTTTGATCGTCTTACCGACCTGCTCCCGAATCAGAGTGCCGCCTAACCGTTTGGCCATCTTGCGTGCGGCTGCCTCGTGATATCGGCTTTGTAGCTTCGTAACGAAATCGCGACCGAGACGATAGTCAAGATCCATGTCATCGATGACAGCGACATATCCACCTGCTGTTCTCTGGAAGCCGATATCGCCGAGAAGATGGTGATGCTTCACGTCGGATCGACGAATGACGATATCCGCGGTCCGTCGATCACGCTTATCCCAGCCATCGAGAGAAAGGCCGGTACCTTGAACCACCGTCGTGAAGCCAAGATCTGAAAGCGCTTCCAGAAGAAGGTCGCCATTCGCAAACGTCTGCGATTCAAACGCCATGTACTTACTCATGCGTGCCTCCAAATAATCGGCATCTATTTACAACTCGTAGACTCGTTCCGCCTTCTGTCCCGAGAGAGCAGATGTGTCGTTCCGTATACCAACTCCCTTAATGTTGTTTCGCGCCCATTTTCGAATCTCCTCGATCTTCTCGCTCATCATTTGTGCGGTCGGGGTAAGACTTTCGACGGCCTTAAGAATGTCGGGCGTTTCAGCGGACCGATCGCCGTCAATGAAGGCCTCAAGAACGCCGTCTTTGACCGCACCCTCAATCTCCGCACCCGAGAAGTC
>JAJTWY010000039.1 GCA_021463165.1 Pyrinomonadaceae bacterium
GTGTTCGGCAGTTTTCTTTCCGCCCTAAGGCGGGCAAAGCTGAAACCCAGATATAAACAGGAATTTGACGCATCGGATCGCAAACGACTTCTGAATGAACTTCGCCAACTCCGGCGGAAGTTAGGCCGACCGCTTTTTGACGAGGACGTTGATAAGGCGCGACGGAGAAAAGAGGTTTCACCGCCTTATCATTTTCTTCGCGCTTTCGGATCGGTTCCTGCCGCGATCGAAGCGGCCGGTGCCTCCAAAAAGAACTACAGCCGCGAGGAATTGATCGCGATCCTAAAAACGTTGGACGCGACACTCGATCGTCCGATACAGGCCGCGGATCTGCAGCGGTTATACGACGAAGGTAAAGGGCCGTCGCTGAAGATGTTTCTGAATGCGTTCGGAACACTTTCAAAAGCGCGTCGTGCCGCCAAAACGCAGACGGCCTACCGCAAAGCCAGAGAGCGGACAACGTACTGGCAAAAATATACAAAGGAAGAATTGATAGCACAGCTAAAAGCGCTTGGAAGAGAACTTGGAAGAAAACCGACCGACCGGGACATCAATGCCGCAAGCAAGCTCGGCGAGTGCGCCTCAGCTACTACATTTGCGAGGATGTTCGGAAGTTTGCCGGACGCATATCGGGCGGCCGGCTTTGGTAAGGTGAAGCCGCGTTCGTACTCCGACCGAGAGATCATGTTGGCCCTCAAGAAGCTATCGAAAAAGCTCGGCCGTATGCCAACTTTCCATGAGATTCGACGGGCGAGTATTCGCTGCGAGTGTCCGAGTCCGGGAACAATCGTCAGGCGAATCGGAAGGCTGACTGATCTCAGATCACAGTTTGGAGGATGAGGGGTCGCGCAAGAAAATGCCGTGAACGTCTCCCACACCGTCCACGGCCTCATCTGAGTGAACGCTTTTGGGGGCGTTCAGTTTCCGATGGAGCAAGTATTTCTTAATGGGAAGCCGCTGTCAAATAAACATTCGTGGTGCTTTCTTACTCGCTCTTGGTGCAAATATTGACCGATGGTGTAAAAGCTATTCAGCATTCGGAGCGATCTCTTCAAAGGAAATCACATCAGATCTAACCTACGCAGTTTGGTTCGCAAGAGATAGCGTTTGCGCAGAGAGATTTCGCTTGCCCCGTTGACCACTGCTTCGCGTGAAGTTCTTCGCGTTCCGGTTCTCATACTCTAAAATATCCGCCATTCGATAACGTGTTTGATTACCAATCTTGAACGCCTTTAAATGACGCGGATTGGACTTCGGTAGAGCTCTAAGGCGCTGGAACCGCTTGGCGATCGCATCCGCCGTTCCGGTTAGCTTCCACCTTTCTGCCAGCTGGTCATTATCTAAAATTTCACCTGTCATAATTTCCATCCAAAATGTACTCCGTCCCGACTAATGCAAAAGACGTGCCTCTAGAATTTGTGTTTGAATGGAGGTTGAAGGAATTCATCTGAAACGTTTCCCCAACAAAGGAATGTTCCCTAGAGCTAAAAATAGCTTCCAGATGAAATCAACTGGTGACGCTAGTCCATTCCGTTTATCGAAGTTATTTGGTGGCCAGGGACGGGGGTCGAACTGCCGATACGCAGATTTTCAGATTTGTGTTTCCGAACTCTATGGAGTTCTGGGTGGCGGCGGGCGTTGCTCCGATTCCCGGAAGCTCGGCTATCCTCCGGTCCGCAACTGGCCACTGGAGGCGTCAAGAGTCATAGCTGCGTGGGATACCGGAAAGCGGGCGTTACAGAAACGGCAGAAAACTTCTGTTTGCACCCAAAATTGCACCCAAAATGCACTTTCAGGAGCGTTATATTGGACGTCCTCTAGATGCTATGCTTGTCAAGTACCCGTATTTACTGCGTAAAACGTGGAGCCGGTGAAGGGACTTGAACCCCCGACCTGATGATTACAAATCAACTGCTCTACCAGCTGAGCTACACCGGCTTGTGGTGATGCGGGTGAGGAACCGCGAACGAAAATAGTACCAAATGTCGCAAATAGTGTCCAAGCAAGCGGCTGCTGCGGCGGAAAATTATTTGAAATTGATGATCAACGTGGTTCGAGTTGTGTAGCGGTTCCGGATGTTCGTGTCGGTTGGCGTCGAGGGTTAGTGCCAGGGAATGACTCAGAATGCGGTCGCGCAGAGCGGTCCGGTGACGGTGCGTAAAAGATCCAATAATTCGGCCCGATCGTACGCATCGAGCAGGTGATAAAAAAATTGGCGGACGACAGTACTGTGAGATCGAATTAGGCTACGCGTCCGAAGTCCTTGGTTCAAGACATGTTGTGATGTGGGTTTCCGACACAATGTGAGCGATCTTCTCAGACAAGCCGTATATGCAAAAACTTGTTGACGCCTATTGTTTGTCGTTTTATAATCAAGGTAAGTTCGATTTGAGTCGGACGCTGCTGTTAATTCTGACTTCAACGCCCATTTCGTGGCGGAATGACCCAGACAGAAAAGGAGAAAATCGTGACCATATTCAGAAAAGGTATCTTCGCATCGGTTGCCGCTATTGCGATCCTTGCTTTCTCAATAGCCGTGATCGGGCAAGCGAAGGCGCGGCCTATGATCATTTACGGAGCTGCTCAGGCGCCGACTACGCTTGTAAAGGGCAGCAATTTATACTGTGCCGGCTACATTCAGTCGAGTGCGATCAGCGAGGCGAATACGATCATCGGTGCGAACGACGAGGCCGATCGATACAATTTTAAGGAGCACGACATTCTTTTCATAAATGTCGGCAGCAACAAAGGGGCGAATATCGGCGATGTCTTTTCGGTCGTTCGTCCGAAGGGAGCGGTCGAGAGCCGTTGGACGGATAAGTCACGCATCGGTTTTCTTGTACAGGAGGTCGGAGCGGTCGAGGTTGTGAATGTCCAGCCTGAATATTCTGCCGTTCGGGTAACCTTCTCGTGCGATGCATTCTATCTGGGCGACCTTATTCAGTTGTCGGCAAAGCGGACGAGTCCGCAGGCTGCGCAGCGGCCGCCGCTTAATTTGTTTGCAACGGCGTCAGGAAAGGCTTCGGGACGCATCATTTTGGCACGCGACAATGTCGAAATGCTTGCGCCGGAGTTCATTGCGTATGTTGACCTCGGTGCTGATAATAATGTTCAGACGGGTGACTATCTGACGATTTATCGAAAGCTCGGCAAGGGCAATCTTATGACGTATCCCGCGAAGGAATCTGTCAGGTCGCGCGACGATGATTATCAAAGCGATACATACAGCGGCGGCAAGTTCTCAAATCAGGCCGCACGCAAGGACGGTTCAAAGGCTGACGGCAAAACCGTTACCACGAGTAAGGCAAAGCAGGGCCGTCCCGCTCTTCGAAAAGTTGTTGGCGAGGCTGTCGTGCTGAAC
>JAJTWY010000004.1 GCA_021463165.1 Pyrinomonadaceae bacterium
GGGACGTAGCCCTGCTTGCTTATCAGTTCGAAGAGCTCCGCTTTTCGACCGGAGAGTACCAGGCGTCTCGGATCGATCTGTGGACGTGTCTGATCGTGCGGGATCATATGCTTCAAATTTTGCCTAGCGGCTTAGGTTGGCTTCGATTACCTGTTCCGCAATTCGCTGAAACTCCGGTGTCATTCTTGGGAGGGCCGCCCGCAGTTTGTCCTGGGAACCCTCGCTAAAGAGGTCGGCGAGTTCCTCATCCGTAAGACCGCTCGCCGAAGGGGCAGGTGGATGGGTCGCGTTCAGAGAGCTGCTGGAAGGCAGATCCGTGATCTGAACAAATCCCATCGACCCGGCATCGACCTGGACAAAGCTGTCCGAATCAACTCTCGAAGAACCCGAAATATCCGTACCGGCTCGGCCCATCGAGTCGGAAAGAATGACCGTCCCACCGGATCGCCAACTGCCGATCGAACCAATGATCGAAGAGCCGGTTTCACGAAGTCCGCGGAGCAAGCGAGACCAAGTGCTCGCGAGTTTCCTTTTACGGCCAGTGATCCCCGACGCTCCATCGCGTCCCAAAAGCTCACCGCTGACTTTCACCAGTTGTCCGGAAGCGGGATCGATCAGGCCCGTCACGGTCACGAACGCTCTCGATGATTCGGCCCCGCGAAGCGTGCCGACCAAGACCGTTCCCGCGGGATAGGAGTATTCCTTTCCATCGATCGCCCTGGTCAGCTCCATCCGGATGAAGCCGCCCGAGTTTCGAAACGAATAGACGGCACTTAAGAGGCGAACAGGGACCAGCGCTCCGAATGGAATACCTGCAGTTTGCGTACTCGGTGTTGGAACATCTTGAGACCGGCGAATGTCAGGCCGGCTCGGTTCCGCGATGATTGCCTTCTTTTCTATACCGAAGAAAAGTGATCGTCCCGGCGCGATCTGCGCTTGTGAGTTTCTTAGCTCTGATAGCGATGCGCCGCTTGCATTCGACGGAGCTTGATCTGGCTCAGTTTCTTTCTTCTCTACGCCTACGTCGTTGTTCGACTTAAGCGTTGAATATTGGTCCCTAGTTTCACGCAAAGCCGGAACGTCGCTGGATAGTGGACCGCCGGGGACGCCATTTTCCAACTCGGTCGAGGGTTGGTTAGGGATCTCCGAAACCACAGTTTCGTTTTCCGCGGGAGCGGTTGCCGAGTTTGCGGAGGGCTCCCTTGCGGCAACCATGCTCAAGGCCATCCGTAGCTTCTCGTCCTCGGATATCGCTGCCGGCGTATCGCCTTTTGCAGTTCGATTTACGGGTTGGGGCTTTTCCATCGCAAAGATACCCATCCCAAAGAACCACGAAAGGATCAAGAAGAGCAGGACAAAGAAAACCAGGAGACATGCGATAGCCTTGACGGCATGTCTCTTCGAAGTCTTCGACGGCGGTGGATGCTCGACCTCCTCATCCAGTTCGTCATCAAGTTCGTCATTAAGTTCCTCACCTCGGTCTTCAAATCCAGCCAACATATCGGCGGTTGGCCTAAAGAGTTTTTCCCGTTCACTTTCGTCCTCCACTCCGGGCAGAGCGGTCGGGATATCGAGCGTACTGGTGTTCGATGTAGACATACTGTTACTCCTTTCCGGTTTCGGCCGAAGACAATGGAAGCGTGACAGGTGCATCGGCAGCCTCTCGATGGGAGACCAGTACGCGAATGTTCTGATTACTTCCAAGAATGGGACCTCGGTATACGAGGGCGTAGTATACGGTTGCCCCCGGTTGGACAACCCCTTCGAGGCTCGTCGATTCGACGTACCGCCTCTCGACGCGCTCCATCTGCAGGCTGTTTCCTTTATCGTCGGAGGTTTGAACCTGGATCTCGGGTGATCCTGGAAGCAACCGGAGATTTTCCGTAGTCCCGTTGCGGACGGCGATGACGACGAGTCTTAACTCGGCATCGACTTCCGTGACTTTTGTGACGGCGAGTTCGATACCTGCCGACTGTTTCGACCACGTGCCAAGGTTTTTCTTCGGATCTCTTATAGAGTCCGCCAGCCTTTTGTTCGCGAGCAGCGATATCTCCTGATCCGAAGCGGCCACTGTTTTTCTACCCGAAGACTGTTTACGAGCTCCTCCCGCCTTCACCTCGACGATCGCCGATTGATGACGCAGTACCGGGTTTTCGCCCGACAGTTTTGGTTGAGCATCATTGTCGTCGGGACCGCGACTTCCTTGCATGAGTTTCGACGTAGCTTTTGAGGTCGGTCCGGGCGGCGTCTTCACATCCTCGCCGAGGTCGAAAGCTAATCCCGCGGTTCTTCTGGCTGCTATCACATCGTCACGGTTGTACCGGATCACGCAGCGATGCGCATTCTTCCTGATGTCGTTCACCGGCACGAGTTCAAGAATGAGAACGAGGCCTGAACGCATTTGGAGACTTATCGCCGTTGAAGGAGAAGACCCATCTCGCGCCGGCAGGAAAGATTCGCCCGGATAGATCGTGATCGAGCGGTCGCTTTCCTTTGTTGGTGACTGAAAGATCGACGCGAGTTTCGGATTTCCTTCGTGGATGTAATAGATGCCGTCCGAGGCCGGAAACTCGACGATCGACACCGCATTCTGAGCGAGTCCGAGGCGAATAACTGTTGGCTGCCTTGGGTTGACGGTAACGCTCGCCTCACCCGATAGAAAGTCGGGGACCGCTGTGTTGACTACTGAAACAGAGGCGGGAGCGTTGCTTGCCGACACCGGCAAACTCACGCTGTCCGGTTGTTGTGGCGTTTTTGGCGGGCGTGGCTTTGGCCGTGCCGCCGAAATGTTGTTGTCCCGTATCGGCTTACCGCTTCTTTGCTGGCCGCTTATGTCGCGGGCCGCAATGCCCAAGATCGCCATCGCTGCCAGAACGCCGAGCGTAATGATCGGCCTTTGCCTGAACTTCATAACTTTAATGATGTTTCTATTCATATTTGTACTCACTGGTTCGTTGAAATTGATCTACTCTTTCGGCTTCGCCTCGACTTCTTCGTTTTGTGCTGCAGCGACATCAGGGTCGGAAGACTTGGGGTCGGAAGACTCCGGGTCGGCGACGAGGACGATCGGAGAAACAGTTTTCCCGTTGACCGGCTCAACTCTGAAGCGGAGGATCGAGAAACCAGTTCGCAGATTGCTGTCATTGCGAGCGGGCGAGGTAGGGCTGTCTTTTAGAAGAAACTTGCACTTCAGCTGCATGGACTCTTCGACATCCTGGCCTCCGACCTTGCGTCGTATCCGTCGCGTGCCTATCGCCCGCAAGATATAGGGGTCGCGCTCGTCAACCGTCAGGTCCTGCAGTTCCCAGGAAGAGTTGAGGCTGTCAGATTTCTCGGCCGCGAGCACTCCGTTCTGTTTGAGCCGCGCCGCCATTGCAAGCGAGAGATCAGGATCGACCATTCGGAGCACTTTGTTTATCTGGCCTTCACGGGTGGCCTGCTCGACCTCGTAGAGTGCGGTCAAGAATTCTTTCGCGAGATACTTCTTGTCCGTATCGCCGGGAATGTCCGGAGTGATGCTTACGTTCTCGGTCGATCCGTAGTCGCGGTTGTTGAGTTCTGTGACGCGTCCGCTCGTCTTGTCGATCACGATGCGGTCCGCCTTGCGGAACGCGAGAAAGAGGTTTATCCCAACGCTAAGCATCACAATGATGAGCAGGACCCACACGGCTCTGAAGAGGGAGCTTATCGTTATGATGTCTTGTGGATCACGTGCGAGGTAGACCGTATCGTTCGCCATTTCGGTGTCCGTCCGATCGCTTTCGGTGTTTATTTCGGTGTTTATAAGACTGGTGTTCATAAGTGTGGAGCTAATTGCTTCGTCGCATCGATATCGCAAAAGTGGTGCCAGAGCTAGAAAGCGATAAAAGTAGGATCAGTGAATTCCACGCTGAAGCGTTCGTGGTTCAAAACTGCTCCGCTTCGGTTCAGAAATTTGCCGGTTGGTCGGGGAAGGCACCACGAGCATTTCGCCCGAGGGCCTATTGCTCAGAGTCGCGAAAGAAAGTGGTTCGTGCGCTCGCGGAAATGGCAGCCCGGCTATTTGGTGACACTATGACCGGACCCGGAGCAAGCGAATCCTTTGTACCGTCGCCGATCAGGAGGCGCTTGCCGGATCTCGGATCATAGAGGACTTTCGGGAATTGCGGAAGACGTTCGCCGACGTCTTCCCGTGGGGCATCCGCTCTGAGCACCGAAGGCGTATTTGCTTCAGTCGGCGCAAGATCTCTTCGTCGCCGCAGTGCTTTGTACACGCCGAGCCCGCGACTGACGTAAGTTCTAGTCTCTAAATACGGCGGAACTCCACCCGGCGTACGCCGTTTCGAGGAGTTTATTTGTTTCTTCCCGGAACGAAGCGAGTAGCCGTTCAGGTAGGCGGAAACGGTGCCTTCACCGGCATTGTACGCAGCAAGAATTGAATCCATTCGACCGTCAAACATCTCCGATAGAACCCTTACATAACGAGCCGCGGCAAAGATCGACGATACCGGTTCATAAGGATCTCTCAACCCGAAGCGAGCAGCTGTTGCGGGTATGAACTGCATCAGTCCCCGAGCGTTCTTCGGACTTGTCAGCCACGGCCTGAAACGGGTTTCGTTGTACGCGATCGTCCACAAGAGCAGCGGGTCTACTCCTTCCTTCTTTGCCGCCGCGGCGATCGACTTCTCAAAGTAAGCGGCGCGGGCCATGACATCGAGCTTTGCGAACTCGCGACGATCGAGTAGCCGGTTGCCTTGCGAGTGACTAAGGCCGGCAAAGGCACTTAGCCCGAGAACGAGAATTCCACAAAGATTCAATATTCGGATATTCATGCGGCGGCATCTTCGCAACGCCTGTGCCAACCTGTGTCGATCGACTCGCGGCACAGACGTTGCAGAGGACGCGAAGATCATGGGCACGTTTCTGAGAAGTCGAAGCGAACCCGATCTTAAAAAAGCGAGGACATGAAGAATGAAAACTATTTTGCGAAAGATCAGATCGTCGGCGCCGATCCTGACAGCGATCACGATAAGCCTGCTGCTATCCGGGAACCTTTTTGGACAGGGGCCGATCTTTACCGGCGACGCCGGGAATCTCTCGAACATAATCCGCGAAGCGTTAAAGCTGATGGCGATCATCCTGTTCTGCCTAGGAGCAGTAGGGTTGGCCTGGGGGATCTACAACAAGATGACGGGCAAGGAATGGTCGAACCAGGCGCTCGGCTCTCTTCTTTCATTCGCGTTCGGAACCATCGTCGCGGTCTTCTGGCAGCTGGCACAGGGGCGTGCCGTCGGCGTCGATACGAACTTTTGAGACATGCGAAAAAGAGCGACCAGACCAAATGTGTTTCGTGACCTAAAGCGATTAGGCGTCTACTCCACCGACTGGAAGTACATTCTCGTGCCGACCGCGGTGATGTACGTGACACCGTTCATTCTCGGTTTGTGGCTGTACTATATCCCGCTCGGATTCCCGCTGGGAGTAGCGACATTTCTGATTCTGCTCGTCACCTTCAGCATTCTGCGTGCGAGCAAACCCCGCTATTGGCTCAAACACAGACTCGACGCTGCATCCGATGGATGGACCCGGTTCCGACCTCCTCTGAACAGAGAATTTCAGAACTCAGACTGGATCACGAAACCAAAGTAAAAGGACAAAAGACAATGGACCCAGCAAATCTCAATTACACATACATTCTCGCCGCCATCGGCAGCAGCCTCGTGTTCATAGGGGTCGGCCTTGCCATTGGTCGCCGAGCTCTTCCTTTGGCTATTAGCTACCCGCGACGCTCATCGACTATTCCTTCAGGACCTCCACTCCCACCCTCTCCAAACCTGTCCGAAAGTGATGGAAGGCTTCTTCCGATAGAGGTTCTCGGTCTCGACGGCAACCTGATCCGCTATCGCGATGGGAGCTTCGGTAAGGCGTATGTCTTCGAGCCCGTCCCGACCCTCTACGACGATGGGCGACTCACCGAGCAGAGGATCGAGGATTTGAAGACGATCCTCCGATTCGACAGGCCGAAGAGGACGATCATCCAGTTTCGCTTCTCAAACAGGTCCGACGACGGCCGCGTGCTGAAGGATCACATCCGATCCCGTAATGACGAGAAAAGCGATGCTCTCGCTTCTTTGCTTCAGGCAACAAACCTGTCGCTTTACGAGCAAGCGATCCTTTCCGGGAACCTCATGACACAGGAGGCAAGTGTCTGGATCCGGATCCCGGCTCGCGACGGACAAGACCGCAGCCTTCTCCGCGAGAGCGTTCCGTCGCTTGCACGCGAGATCAGAGAACGTGGAGCGGTTCGCACGCTTTTCCGGCCCGTACTGAAAACAAAAAATGCGTTAGCAGAAAGCTTTCTGGTCCGCGAGATTGCCGCTGAGAAGAATTGTCGTGCGAAGGCACGCCGCACGTTTCAGGCTTTTGAAACGAATTTCCCAAAGGAGCTGAGACTTCGCGAGATGAACCGGCAGGAGGTCTTCAACGAGATGTTTCGGAGTCACCGTCGTGAGACTTCTCCCGCACCGACTCTTGCCGCGGACCGGCGTGTTGATCTTCGCCGATATCTGGCAAGCACGACAATTCAGCACTCTGATGAAGCGTATGTTTCCCATAACGGGACCCCGGCAAGCCTGATCAGTTTGAAGACGCTGCCAAACGGATTTGTGACCGCGGATGTGATGCGCTATCTCACTGCCACGCGAGAGCTATCGTTTCCGCATGAGATCGTCGTCGACCTCGTCACCACCGATAAACAGAAGGCGAAGAAGGACCTTCAAAAGCGGATCGATCGTATCGACCGAAGTCGGAACACATGGTTTGGCTTCAAGAATCTCAAGAAGGATGCGGTGGTGATCAAAGCCGATCTTGAGAACCTGCTTGAACAGATCGAAGCGGACAATGAGGAGATCTGCGAGCTTAGGCTGAACGTTATCGTTTTTGCCGATAGATCGACTTCGGCCGCCGGGTTACGGAAAAGGTCACAGGTTCTTGCCGACCGTTGTGATGCTCTCATTTCTGCGATCAGAAAAAAGACCGGTGCAGATGCTATCCGCGAAGATGCGGCTCGGCAACGAGCGCTTTATCCACGAATGCTCGCCGGTGAGCTTTCGGCAGAACCGACCGGCCAGGAACTTACCGAGACTTCCGATTCCGTGATCGCATTCGTTCCGACCGAGACAAGCTGGCGCGGCAGCTCGCGGCCGCACAGCATTTTCAGCACGCCGAACGGCCAGATCTTCGGCCTCGACCTTTACGACCGCTCGCTGATCAAATCACCGACGGCCATCGTGACGGCAGCTTCCGGCGAAGGAAAGTCATTCCTTGCCACAATGCTGATCACCGATATCCGGGCTCACCGAGGGGACGTGAAGGTGAGGGTGATGGATTATCGATACTCGTTCAAGCCGATCTCACGCCTTTTTAATGGTCGGCACATCGAATTCACGGAGGCCGATCCAAGACCTATCAACATCTGGAACTATCCCGGGATCGAAGAAGGACGGACGCCTACGAAGCGACAACTTTCGATGGTGCTTACCGACATTCTCATCCTGAGCAAGACACCAAGATCCGACGCGATAACCAGTGCGGTGGCAGCGACCGTGATCGATGAGGTCTACAAGATGTCCACGGCGCGAAACGGTCCGGGCAGGCCGAAGTTTCAACCTACGCTCGGTCACTTCCTCGATCTGCTCAAGAGCTACCACTGGAGCCCGGCCGAGCAGCGGCACGCGGGCGAGCTCTATCTGAAACTCAACATCTTCCGCAAAGACCCGTGGCTAAACGCACCGACCCATCCGGACTATGACACAGCTTCGATGTTCGATGTGTTCGAACTGTCGAGCATCAGCGGTCTCGATGAAAAGATCCGCGAAAGCGTCGGCTTTCGCATAAGCGCACAGATCATGCAGGAGATCGGCGAGGAAGATGAGCAGAAACAAAAGACGCCAATACTTTTTGTGTGCGACGAGGTTCGCGAGATAAACAAGCACTTTCCGGCGATCCAGGAGCTGATCGCAGAGGCGTCGGTTACTGGACGCAAAGAAGGTCTCGTCACCCTCCTTTTCTCACAGGCGTACGAGCACTTTACGGGGACATCCGAGCGGCCGAACGAGACCGGCATCGACCTTGTCAAAAACTCCGGAGTGAAGATCATCGGCAAGCAGATCGGAGGATTCGAACGACTTGCAGATGACTGCGAACTCGCGAGGGAAACGATCGCTGCCGTTCGCGGGATCCGAAATCAATACGGCCGCTATACGCAGTGGGTGATGGTTATCGGGAGCGGCAGCGACAAGATCATCCAAATGGCCGAAGTTCACCTTTCGCCCGCGATGCTGTGGGCGAACACGAACGACACGAACGAAGCTAACGCCAGGCGACTTGTCGAATCGCTTCGTCCCGATATCCCGCTTGCTTTCATAGTCACCTGGCTCGCAAGCAAATATCCCCGCGGCCTCACAGCCGACGGACTGACTGCAATTCATGAGGATGACTTACAGGAACTGATCGAGGTGAGAACAGATGAATAAGAACAGATTCGGTTTTGGCAGACAGCTTTTGTTGAGTGCGGTGCTCTCATCGATCCTGCTCGGATTTGAAGTGCGGCCGGTACAGGCTCAGTGGACCGTCTTCGACCCAACGCAGTACACCTTACAGCTTGCCAAGAAGATCGAGGAGGCGGCTCGCTGGATCGAGACGATCAATCACTACATCACGATGTACGAGAACGCCGTGAAGCAGTACCAGAAGATGGTCGAAAGCGTGACCAATCTGCGCGGGATCCTCGACAAGGTCGAAGAGCAGATCATGCGGCATAAACAGCTGATCACCACATATGCGACTCTCGGAAGGCTTATCAGCGGAACCTATGAGCTGAAGCGGCGGATCGAGACAACCATCACGAGTCAGATCCATTCGGTCGTCAATATCTCACGCCGGCTTCGAAACGGGATCTTCGATATGGAAGCGAACAAGCGTGACCTCGACGACTTCTTACGGCACTCGATCGGCCGGCGGGCGGATGCGCACTTCGTGAACCTACAGCGTCTGGCAAAACTCGATTCAGAGCTCGAACGAATGCTTTATGACCGCGAAATGATCCTTCTGGATCTTGCAAAGCTTCACGAGGAACGTGAGCGGATCGCTGATGAGACCAGAGCGATCGCCGCCAATCCGGACGCCAATCAGGATGGCGTTCAGTCTCTTATCGACCAGATGCTTGCGGTCAACCTACGCATCACCACGGTGGAAGGACAGCTTCGCGAGCTTGAAGCAAAGATACAGGAGAAATTTGTTACCTACGGTCTCAAGATCGAACAGATGACGGAATTCGGCAAGGAGATCCGAAAGACCTCAGAAATGATGACAGGCGTCACGCGGGCCTCGGACGATTTTCTGCGCGAACTTGAGAAATGGGAAGTCTGGAACGACGACGTTTACCAGCGTCCTTTGCCTTAGGTCCATTGCCTGAAAATGTATCGACCGGAGTAACGACATCATGAGAACTCAGATGAGAAGAATATATAACGCGAAGGCGAACTTGCTGCCACCAGTGCTTTTGATCGCGATCCTCCTGGGCACCGGCTGTCTTGAGGGAATCGCTCAGCAGCAGCCGCCAAGACCCAGACCGCCAAGGGTTCAGGGCGACACGCCCATCGGTACGATTAACGGACAGCCGGTTACCGCGAACGATCTGATCTTGACGATCAATCAAGATTCGCCGTTTATGCCCCCGCTCGACGGAGGTCCGGTTCCGACTCTCCAGCAATTCGAAAATCGGTATCCGGCAAATCCCGTTCCCTTGCCGCAACCCAGCCCGACGATACCACCAAAACCGCCAGCCCCCGGATTCACCGAGCAGATACAGAACCTGATGCGGACCGGGCAGGAGTGGCTGTTCAAGTCGATACTCGACATCATCATAAAGCCGTTGATGCCGATACTAACGTTCCTCGCGTGGATCATCGCGAGTTTTGTTCTGATCTTCGCATTTATCAGGAGGTTTCATGACAACCGCGGTATGGCACCCGAACAGATCGTTGCGTGGGGTATTCGCACGATCGTTTTTATGGTCATTATTGGCGCGAGCCCGTTCGTTATTGACGCACTAACGGTGACGGGGAAGTTCTTCGCACGGCCTATCCGTGGCTTCAACCGGCAGATCGTCGCGGAGTTCGATGAGAAAATGAAGAAGTATGTAAAGACCAACTTCGCCGTCGAAGACCCTAATGCGTTGCTGGCCGAACGGCTGCCTAATGGCGAACCCGGCATTGTCGGAATCATCACCGACAAACAATCAAGTGTCACCGACATCACGGCGCAGATGAACGTCCTCGGTTGGGACATGCCGCAAATGTTCACGATCATGGTCGTCTCCCAAAACATCATCAAATTCGGTGGCCTTTTTTTGGCCGTTGCCGGGCTCTTTATCCTGATCGGACTGAAGCTCGCTGCGCCGGTAATGTCGGCTTTTGGTTTTGATGAAAAATTCGCGAACCAGATCTTCTACCCGTTTTGCTGGGGCGTCGCGACATTCGCTCTTGCGTTCCCGATCGTCAAGGAGGTTACGCTGTACGTCGCGTACGGTCTCGGGCTGATCGCGCTATCCATTTACAACGGTGAGACGGTTTTTACTCTCGATCCGGTCACGGCTCAGATCATCACGAATGGGAACTACAACCCGGCGGCGAGTGCTCTGATCGTAACCTTGCTGTTCTTTGTATCGAGCCTTTGTTTTATTCTCGTCCCGTGGCTGAGCTATCGCGTCCTTCGCGGACAGGTTTACGAAGGCGTATCGCAGATCTCTATGGGCTGGATGCTCTCTACGATAGGCACTGCACTCGAAACATACGGTCTGGTGGCGGGGGCCGCTATCAACCGCCAAGCTGAGAATACGCAGATCCAGGGAATCTACAACGCCGAGCAGGCTGCCGCGAAAAAGGCCCTTGAGGCTGCGAACCAATCAACGGAGGCTAGGCTAGTTTCCTCTGTCGCCGGCGTCGAAGGAGGACTCGTTACAAATCTCGGACATATCCGTGCGAATCAGGTAACGCAGACGCTGCTAGCGGAAGCCAACAAAAACTACGGGCTAGCAAGCAGCGGAGCGGCGACACGGCGCGAGATTGCGGGAACGCTCGCCGAAGCGCAAGGAACGCGAGAGTCGCGGACATTTGACGGTTGGAAAGAGGTCGAGCTGCGAGGTCAGGGGAATCTGGAGCGATTCGGAATGAAGACGTACGAATTTACACCGGGAGGCTCGTCGATCGCCGGCACATCAGTTCCGATACGCACCAGCCAGGAACTCTTTGACTGGGCCAGAGACAAACATCCGATCCAGGACGTCAACAAGCGAATGGATTCGACCACACGAAGCACTGTCGCGCTCCAAAACAACAACACGGACATAGTTGCCGATACGAAGGTGAAGGCGAGCAACACATATCAGGGTGAGATCAATCAAGCGCTTGAGTCTCAGGCCGTACAGAGTAAGCAGGCGTTCAATGTTGGCAGCTCGATCGCTTCATCAAGCAGCAGGCAAGGAGCGGGAATTCAGCTTTCAGGAATCCGTCGATCGGCGGAAATAGAACGAGGCGCAAATCAATTGAATTTCGAAGGACGCATCGAATCAGCCTCCATCAATCAGACAGCGGCACTCGAGGCTGCAAGATTAAGAATGGTTTCAACAGTCGTGACGGGTTTCTTCAGGGATATGGATAGACGTCTCGAGGAGATGAAGCCGAAATACTAGGGGCCGATTCGCCTGAGTTGACGGCCGTTTGACGCGAATAGGTGCTTTCGGCTGGGAAGGCCGTACGGCAGTAAAGCTCCTTGGAAAGGTAGAGTCAAGAAAAACGCGAGATGAAACATGATCGCGAGACTCTTCAGATCCACGACAGTTCAGACACCTTGAACAAGTCAGTTATCAGATAGATCTCGTATTTGAATCAATCACTCGATCTAAGATGGAAGTATGCAGGCCCTTCTTTTCCGCCAAAATAAAAAAGTAGTTCGTCGCTCGCGACGAACTGCTTAAGTTCATATTGGTGTTCGGGCTCATCATAGTAATCTGTCTTGAAAACGTAGGAGTCATCATTCCTTTGCTGAATCACAACTTGAAGATCGCTGTCTTGCCCGTCAATTTCACGCAATTGGAATCGAATGGATTTCGACGTTTCATTTCCAGTGATGCTCTCGGGCACAGCTTGATAGACGTAACTGCTGCCGTCGTCTATCCATACAGCGTAAATTGAGCTAATTGAATTAAAATTCATTGCCAAGCAATTCCTCGCCCCGGTTGAATTCCTCTTCGCTAATCGCAATGAACGACTTATGCATTAGCTCCTGGAGTAGCTCATGACCGACATCCTTGATTTGATTAACGTGAACACCCTCCTGAACTGCACGAGGCTGCTGTCTATATCGTATATCCACGCGAGCAGGCCACCGCGGTTGTCCAGAGTCGTACGGCTCGCTAATCACATCGGCCGACGCGTAGACAAACTGATGGCCTGTCGCGTACAGAAGTATCTTGTGACCATTATCTATCCATTCGTCTCTCCCAACGGATGAATCGACGAATTCTTCGGTGCGCACCTCGACTGGATCAATAGGCTTCTCCGTCGTGCCAATCAACTTTAACCAATAAGCCATATTACTTTTCACTCCTGGAACGTCGCAGCCCACCGCATTCAACACAAAACTGGACAACAAACCTACACTACCCCCCACGCGGTTGTCGTTCGTATTCCATTCTACGACTTCGAAGTCGGCACGCTCGATCATTTCGATGATCTCCTGCTTGGTCATTTTACTTCATTTCACTCCGTGGTTGGATTCGACCGAGTAGCTGTGTGAGTTCGCCGCGATATCCGAGGAGTTGGCATCGCGAGTCAAAGCGGCCGTCAGGGCGCGGGAATTCAGCTTTCCGTGATTCGACGATCTGCAGATATCGAAAGGGGAGCGAATCAACTGAATTTTGAGGGCCGAAGCGAAGCCCCTTCAATAAACCAGACTGCGGCAATGGAAGCAGCCCGTCTGCGGATGGTCTCG
This sequence comes from Pyrinomonadaceae bacterium, assembly GCA_021463165.1. GTDB lineage: Bacteria > Acidobacteriota > Blastocatellia > Pyrinomonadales > Pyrinomonadaceae > OLB17. Next base: position 13,033 of record JAJTWY010000004.1, read on the forward strand.
ACCGTCGTAACAGGGTTCTTCAGGGATATGGATAGACGCCTGGAAGAAATGAAACCCAAATACTAACCCAAGGCCTTTTGGTAATTCAGTGCGGCAGCCCCACTCTCCGTAGCAGGTCTGTAAATCGAGGGTCGTCACGTAGGGGGCGAAATTCCGGCCTTGCGATCAGATAAGCCAAATTTCCGCCGCCGCCTTCATAGGCTTTCTCAAGATACTCGAACGCCTTGTCCCGTTGCCCGAGCCTAGCGGCAACCTGAGCAACGTTAAACGGGTTGTATCCGTGTGAGCCCTCGACGACCGGTTCGCTGACCTTGCGCCAGTATGCATCCGGTCCGCCTGTGTGTAGAGCTTCACGTAATTCTGCCATTCGCTTTCTCGCTTTCTCGGGATCGTCGCCCGTGTATTTCGCGGCCAGTTCATATTCTTGAATCGCCTCTTCAAGCATTCCTGCCTCTTGATAGGCCTGGAATAAATTGAAAGAGGTTCTTGGATAGTTCGGATCCTCCTCCTTCAGTCTTTGAAGATATTCGATCGCTCGATCATTCTGTCCTGCATAGAAATAGGCGATCCCGAGATCGCTCTTTATCGCCATCGACAGCGGATCGAGCTGTACGGCTTTTTCGTATTCGGCAATGCTCTCATCAAACCGTCCTTTGATCGCCAATAATTCAGCGTACCAATGGCGAGCGGTTGCGTCATTCGGGTTGAGTTCGATTGCGAGCTTGTATTCCTGTTCGGCGACGTCCCAATTCCACCCGAGGAAAGATTCAGCTAACCCTTTAGCGGCATGAGCCTCGCCGAGGCCCGGGTCGATCTCTAATGCCCGCTGAACTGCGCCGCGGACGAAAGTCACCCGGTCTTCGTTGGTCTTGATAAATTTCAGCTCGCCCATCGCATAGACGTTCGCCAAACCGGCATAGGCCGCGCCAAATGTCGGATCCAGATCGATCGCTTGCTTATAAAAGGTTTCGGCTTTCTCATATCCTTCGGTCGTGCGCTTGTTCCAGTAGTACCTGCCCTTTAAATAAAGCTGAAATGCCTCGGCGCTGCCCGTTTTTTGTTTTGCAAGCCGGTTCCGTTGATCCGCCGTCAGCTGTGTCAGCAGTGCCACCGCGATCTCGCGCGATATTTCGGCGGGGAGGTCATAAGCCGCGGACGTAAGCTTACGGGTGAATTGCCGTCCCCAAATCTGTCTATTTTCTCGCAGATCGACCACCTCGGCATTGACAATGAAATCGTCACCCCGCTTAACTATTCTGCCGGTCACTAAGGCCTGAACCTTGAGAGCGGACCGGATCGCCTGCAGATCCGTCGCTTTGCCCTTGTACTGAAATACCGAATTGCGGCTTATCACTCGCAAGTTCGGCAATTCGGCCAAAGTGTTGATGACGCTATCGGTTAAGCCGTCCGAAAGATACTGGGTCTCCGTGTCGAGATTTTCAAACGGCAGGACGGCGATGGAATCGATCTGCCCCGCATCGGCAGGCCCGCCAAGCCCAAGATAATTGAACCCGAGAGCCGTCACTAGAAACAACAAACAAGCTGCTGCAACTATGAGAAGAACTTTCCGATCCCTAAAGGTCGTGTTGTTGTTTTTTGCCGGCACGATCGCCGATGTTTCTTCGATTTCGACGATCGCTGGGGTGTCATCGACAACCGTCACCTCGCCGATGAAGCGGTAGCCTTTACGCGGCAGGTTTTCTATGAACGTCGGCTTTTTCGGGTCGTCGGCCAAAAGTTTGCGTATCGAGGTCACCGCCACGGTCAGGCTGTTGTCCTCGACGAACGTGTCGGCCCAAACCGTGTCAAAAAACTCCTGCCTTGTAACTATCTGTCCCGCGCGTTCGACCAATAGCCGCAAAACGTCAAACGTACGGCGGTTGATCGGGAGATTCTCGCCATTTCGGCAAAGCGTCTCTTCGGCGGAATTAACCCGAAATTCGCCGAACTCGAAAATATGGGAGGGTTCACTCATTTCTTACCAGTTTTCCCTAAATCGCCTAAACTCAAAAGCTTGGAAATTGTGAAACAGGATTTCACAACTATTTCACCGATCTTTAAGGACTTTTTCCGGCATTAGAGATATGGTCAAGCCCAAATCGTTTTCGTATTCGATGCAAATGCATTCGATTTTATTACATTTTTTGTTCGCCCCTCACTGCCCATATGAAAAAGTTAGGCCTATTTGCAGCGATCATCGCAGTACCATTGTTGTTTCAAGCTTCCATCGTTTCGGCCCAGAGGCGCCCGGTCAGAAAGCCGCCCACAACGACGGCGCCGACACTACCCGTCACAAAGCCCACGCCAAAGGCGGCCTCGCCCGCCGAGGAGTTCTTCAACCAGGGCCTGAAATGCGAGGCAAAAGACTACGACTGTCAGGTTTCGAACTATACAAAGGCAATCAATCTGAATTTAGCTACAAAAGCGGTCTTTCAAAAGCGGGCCGAGGCCTACCTCGGACGTGAGGAATACGAAAAAGCCATCGGCGATCTTACAAAGGTTGTCGAACTCGATCCCAATGACGCGGGCGGTTTCAAAGAGCGCGGCAATGCGTATCTAGGAATGCCGCGAAGCTCTCAGAATCTTAAGAACGCCATTAAGGATTTCACAAGTGCGATCGATCTCGAACCCAAAGATGTTGAGGCCTATAACCTCCGAGGCTCGGCGTACCTAGCAATCGGAAAACCGGAGAACGCTAATGCGGACCTAGATAAGGCTTTATCCCTGGCCCCAGCGAATTTCGCTAAGTTCATAGAACGCGCGGATGGGTTCCTAGCCACCAAGGATTACGAGAAGGCTATTGAACTGTACGGAAGAGCCATAAACCTCGAACCAAGTCGGGCTGAAGGCTATACCAAACGCGCGAATGTGCATCTGCTTCAGAATAACCCCGGATTAGCAGCCGTCGACATCTCGAAAGCGATACAAATCGAACCCAAGAACCCTGCAACATACGCAGTGCGTGCACAGCTCTATGAAAGCGAGAAAAAATACAAGGAGGCTGTTGCTGATTACACGAGCTCTATTGAGTTGAACCCGAAGTCTGCTGCTACTTACCTGCAGCGAGGCGATTTGCTGACCAAACAAGGAAAGTTCGATGATGCGATAAGAGATTACGACCGGGCAGCTGAGTTGGATCCCCGTAATGCAAGGCCTTATGAATCGCGATGCAAGGCGGAAGTCAAACGAGGTGGTTCTTCTGCCAAAGCCGTTCAGGATTGTTCGATTGCAATTGCGATTGATCCGACAGTTGAGGACGCGTACATCTACAGAGCGAGAATATTTGATCTGGAGTCTCGCGCTCTTCAAGCAGTCTATAAGGAACCGCCACAGTCTATGGCCGACCGAATTCGCGGCAGAGTTAACATGTGGATAAATGCGAATCGAGAAATCACGAACGGCATACGAACTGCCGGTACGTTTCTTCGAAGAGCATCAGGATATCCACCGTCAGACGGCTCCGATTGGACTCGCGTCTGGGCGAATCAGGAGAAGGACTACACGACGGCGATCGAACTCGATCCGACACTGGTGGAAGCTTATGTCGGACGAGCAATCATCCGAGCTTATCGCCAGGATGAACTCGGTAAGCTCCAAGATCTTCGCGCGGCTATAGGACTAGAGGGATCTGCTCTGGATCTCACCGTCGATGAACAAACTTTCGTCCATTGGTCTTCGGACGTCCAAACTCTCGAACTAGCGCTGAAGAGTAACCCAGCGAACCTGACGCTACTCCTCCAAAGGGCTTTCGCTATCAGAGACAATGATAAGGCTCAGGAAAATGCATTCAGGAAAATATTAGATCTCTACGACGCAAGTGAAAAAGGGCCACTACAGATGAAGGCCTTGATAGGTGCAGTTGATATGCTCGCGGCAATCGCGAATGATACTGAGCGAAAACGTAAATCTATAGATGCGGGATTTCGAGCGAAACTAGAGTTTATCGATCAAGCCATAAGAAAATGGCCGACTGTACCGGGTCTGTACTACTCGCGCGGCTTTCCGATGATCATCAATAAGATCAAGGGCTCCGAGGTCTACTACGCCAAAGCATACGAGTTAGAAACAGAGTGGCGCAGTGGTCTACCAACTACCGCATCAGATACAACGATTCCGATTCCGCCGCAAACTTTGCAGCGTTTTGCGGAATTAAAACGACTAAAAGAAGATCAAGTAAAAGGGCTAGCCGTAGCGATGGGAAAAGGGGGGGCAGTTGCTGGAGGCATGCAGGAGCAACCTTCAGAAGCGTCTAAACCAGAATTAGCGGAATACGAACGCGTCGTTCGTTTACAAGAAGAAGCGACCGCGATCCGTTTTCAACAAGAGGTTGAAAGCCAAAGGAAGGTCGACGCAATCATGGCGAAGATGTATCAGGAAATGGCGGATATCTCCGCGGCTGACGCAAAGAGACGAAGGGAGGAAAAGGCTAGGCGGGACTCGGAAACAATTCAGGCTTTGGGAAATCTTGTGAGCACCGTGGTCCAAGTCGCTACGGCGAAGACATCACCTAACACATCGGGTAACCAGACCAGATCAGGCCAAACTACCCGTAAAGCCCCGAATCCGACTAGTACGGTAAATTCAACAAATAGCCAAAGCAATTCTTCCGGTCGTCACAAATACATAAGATCGGCCGCTATTGAATCGGCGGATAACGAGCAATCATTTTTTGGTTGTAGCACTGATTCGCTCTATAAAAACCAGCCGCAGTACAAGCACTGTTGGTCGCCGTGGACATCATTGAGCGGAAACCTTACGTCAGTTCAGGTGCGGGCTCTTGGACCGATCGGAAGCACGGGCAATTTCATAAATGACGACCCAAACAGACGTTCTCACCATTGGTTTTTTGGATTCCGCAATTCCAGCAATTCCATAATCTACGTTAGCGGAGAGTTCGTCATCGGCGGTGAAAGATTAGATGCAAGTGCTCTTCTCGGGCCCGGACAATATATAAAGCTAAGCGGCTCCGCCCAACAGACATTTTCGGCTTCCAACACCTGGACATTCGTACCAAAAGAATACGAGATCTGTACAAATATCTCACGAGCACCCGGTTCCGGAGTGCGAGCATGGCAGTGCAATGAGCAATAAGGATGGAGTCAGATGCACTACCGAGTTCGGCGGAACGGATGTTAACGCCAGCTAGAGCTCTCGTAACCCAAACAATATGAAATGTATTCGAGTCATTGTTTTTGTCGTCCTCCTCCTCGGTATGCCCGCCTTACCAGTTTCAGGTCAACGGCGGCCGGTAAGAAAACCCGCGACCATCGCCCCGACGAAGCCGGCAGTCACAGCTTCCCCGACCCCGAAAGCATCGTCTCCTGCCGAGGCCTTTTTCAACGAAGGATCGAAGTGTGATGCCAAGGATTATGACTGCCAGGTCTCGAACTTCACTAAGGCGATAAATCTAAACCTGAACACAAAGGCTGTCTATCAAAAACGCGCTGCCGCCTTCATGGGCCGTGAGGAATTCGAAAAGGCAATCAGTGATCTCACCAAAGTCATCGAACTTGATCTCAACGATGCCACTGGCTTCAAAGGGCGAGGAAAGGCATATCTTGGAATGCCGCGAAGCTCACAGAATATTCAGAATGCTATTAAGGATTTCACAAGTGCGATCGATCTCGAACCCAAAGATGCCGAGACTTATGGCTTGCGGGGCAGCGCATATCTATTCTTTCGATCAACCGAAAAGGCCAATGCTGATTTTGGTAGAAGCATGTTGCTTGAGCCAAGCAACGTGAGCCTTCATCTGAAGCGCGGCCTTGCTTACTTCGCTGTCAGTGATTTCGAGAAAGCTATAGAAGCTTACAGCAAAGCCATCATACTTGAACCGAGGAGCGCGGATGCTCTTGAGTCGCGCAGCGCCGCATATCTGCGCCAGGGAAAGGCTGATATGGCGATTCAGGACATCAGGAGGGCAATCGAGATCGATCCAGGACGGTCTAAGCTGCTTGTAGATATCGGTGAAATGCTTGAGGGCCAGAACAAATACGACGACGCTATAAAGTTGTACGAAAATATGATCGTTTCGGATCCAAAGTCCGCACTTGGATTTTACAAGCGGGCTTCAGTACAAGTTCTCAAACAAAACTACGCGGAAGCGATTCCCGGTTTAAACAAAAGCATCGAAATCGATCCACAATTTGCAAAGGCTTATGAGGCCCGGTGCCAATCTCAGTACCACTTAGCGATCTACCGTGATGCCTTGAACGACTGCACCCAGGCTATTAAATTGGCCCCCGATCTTGAGGACGCATATCTCATCAGGGCGACCTTGCTTCGACTGACGATGGGGGCAACTGCGGATCAAGTCAAACAACAATCCAACCGTGGCAACTTAAATCGAATCGCCAATGCGAATCGCAGGTTAGAAGGAAACCCGCACGCCTACGATGCTCTTCTGAAACGTGCATACGGGTATCAGGGTATCGGAGAGTACTCGAAATCAATTGTGGATTTCTCAGCAGCCATTATGATCCGGCCAGACTCAGCTGAGGCATACGCGGGGCGTGGGACGTCGCACTCATCGCTTCGCGATGTTAATCGCGCTGAATCGGATTATGCCAAGGCGGTGGAGCTTGATCCAAAGAGTTCCGCGTACTTTGACGTACTGGCCACACTTCGCGGAACTGGAGCAGAGGTTCGTATTCAGACTTTCCCAAACCACTATTGGGGGTATTTCATGCGCGCCGGCACTCAATATTCAAATAAGAATTTTAATTACGCGATAACGGACCTTAATACGGCTTTAAAGCTCTTAGATACAGAAAAGTCTCGGACTTTTAAAGAGCAAATAATACCAGTAATAATGGCGGAACTCGCCCGAAATTATCACGCGCTAAAGGACGATACGAAAGCGATATCTATCCTTAGTAGAGCCATTGAGATGTACCCTGAGTCACCTCGAGCCTATCTCGGTCGGGCGACGGCTATCGAGGCCATGGCGGTGAACTTGCACTTCTCTAACTCAAGCCCGTCAGCAAAAGCGACGGCAAAACAGTACTTGCTACAAGCTAAGAGTGACTACTTCAGCCTTTGTCAAATAGTTGATCTGACGGAATGTTCATTGGCAATCATGAAGATGGAGCAAATTTCCAAATTGGGTTTGGGTTCGGAGATTACTCCTGAAATTGAGCAACTCAAGATCAACGAGTTGCGGGCAAGGTTACAAGATCAAAGTTTGAAAGTAGACCAGTACTTAAAGCTTAGCGGCGGAACCGGAGTCATTGATCCGACGGCTACGATCGAGAATTCTCAACGCGCGAATGACAGAGCCAAATTCGAGGAGTCATTGCGAAAGGATTCGGAGGAGCGCCGACTCAAGGCCGAAGAAGCGTTGGCCGAGAATATTCGTAGGGGAAACGTTGAGATAGAAAGCAAGATGCAAGAGGCAATTGAGAAAGGACAGAGAAGGGCTGAAAATTACAAAACGGCTGGTACAATCATCGGCTCTACGCTTGGCACTGTTATCCAGACGACCCAAAAACCACCTGTAGGTACATCGGCTACCCCGTCACAATCAGGCCAGTCGTTAGCGCGACAAACAACGACATCACCGAACAATCCGTCCTCATCAGGCGCCGGCTCATCCGGAAGTAATTCTGACGATTGCCCAACGGATACGAATTTCGGTCCCTCGACCAATACAGGTGAAGTTGAGCCCGGAACGCAACAAGCATATGGTTGGTCTGCATGGCAATCTCATCCCGGCTACAGAGGGCTATTGATCAGAACCCGATTGCAATACCGTCAAAAGGGACAATCCTACTGGTATTGGGAAATGGAAATTAAGAATAACTACACGGAACAAGTGAGTGTTCAAGCTTTCACGAGCGACAAATGCAAAATGAAAAATACCGAAATCAATGAGCTGTATTCTGACGGCAGCAATGTTGTGATCGCTAGCGGCGGCACCGGCAGGGAAACTCATCTGCGCTCAGCGAGTTCCGCGCAAGTTAAATTCTGGGTAACCATGTATAGGAAAAGCGGGAATGGCAAGATCGCGAGACATGATGACGGCTCGCTGCCTTTAAAGTGCCAAATCTATCCAAGCGGACAATCCTGTCCCGATCAACCATAACTGTGCGCAGGATCCGAAACCATCAGCGCCACATTGCTTCGTTAAGGAGTGACTTATTCCATGACTGTACCGACAGATTTACACAATAAAGTTGAAGCCTTATCGAATGACAAAGTAGCTTTCGTATTTCAAGCGGTTGCACTAAAAACCACCTTTTTGAATGGATTTTCTAACTCGTTCAAAATGGCAACGGGTAAAATATTTCCGGTTCTCGGCTTTGATACTCTTGCGATTCAGTTGACCGATTGTTCTCCGCTGCCGGAGGACTTTGATTTTGACCTTCAACTAGACGCAGACGGTACACCCATCATTAAATTTTCAACGGACTTTCAGATAACATTTGATCTGATACTCGCAGCAACCCCAGCAGTAAAGTTTAGTCAAATTGTCTATGACGTTAAGAATTTAGTCTCGAAGATAGCGGTTAAGAATGCGGAGCTTGTTCTATCCGATTCCCTTGTTTACGATCTACATTCAGATGTCAATGATTATGCAGACAAGGAACTTCACAAAACGACACACGGACTATCGGACAAGGACATTCTAACGGTCGAAGCCTCGATTGCGTATGTCCTGCCGACTAAAATACTTGAGTCGTTTTTCGCTTCCTTAGCTAAGCTAAAGCTTAAAGACATTTTTCTGCCTTTTTCTGGAATGGCGGATTTCGATTTGCATGTAGTCAATGCGTTGAGGCGACTCGGAGAAGCCGACATCGAACAGTTTCTAGTTGTGGTTTCGCAGGTTGACCTACTTTTTGATCCTCAATCTGGCTGCGGAATCGATTTAGGCCTAAACAATCCAACAATCAATTTTTGGGGAATGGGTTCTAACTGGGACATCCAGACGCCTCCGGTCGTTTTCACACGGAAATACGCCGACGTAAATGGGTTTGTCTCGGCCTATATGCCAAAAAGAATTCTGGATGAGCGTTTTAGTAAAGTGCTCCCCGGTATTAGCTATTATGACAACGATAACGGATTCATAGGCTACGACATTGACGTTACTGCCTCACTAACGCGGGTTGGTTTCGCGATTGATACTCAGCGAATGTGCCTCATCGTTAACCTCGGGTTATTCATTCGAGGAAACGCCAATCTCACTATCGATGCCGGTGATTGCTTTGGCCGAGTCGATTTAGGAAATATCAGATTTTATAATCGTTCTTCCAGTTTAGATTATGTTCTGGATTTTGTTGCTTTCGAGAGCTCGAAACTTGTTATCAGATCAAGCATCGAGAAATTGGAGATCAGTGGCAGCGAGGTTCACGTTAGCCTAGCCAGTAAGTGGGCTCATCTGGGAGGTGGAGAGGCGGCAATCGCCGGCTTCATTGTCGATCAAGTAATCTCTCGAATTTTAGCTCATAACATACCTATTGAAATTCGCCATAAAATCGAAGAACAAGCCAAGATATATAATCTCAAGTTGTTTGACTTAGAAAAATTCGAGAAGGCAATCAATGTTAGGTTTGATAGCCAAGTTTATGACGAGGTTACAGGGCAAGTTTTGGACAAGAATGGTCAACCGATTGATCACGGAAATGTCTATGTCAGGCAGTTTAACAATATTGCTTACAGTAGCAAGGACAATTCAGTATTAGTCGGTCTAAGTAATAATTTGGGCTAAACGTCTGCTTAGAGGTGTAACTGGCTATCGGTTCAGTTTCACAGATTGACGTTTTCAGAGTCGAGCGGCATTAGCCCGGTCTGCAGTCCGACTCAATAAAAGGAGATATTCGATATGGATGGAGACGCTGCATTTCAATTCAATGTTACTTCAGCTATGTCCCTCATTGCGACTGATGAGATCAAGGCTGAATTTCTTAAGCAGGCCAACACGTTGTCCCAACGGAACGAAACAAAGGTCGAGGACGGCCCGTCAATCAATATACCTGACTGGAAAGAGATCGATACCGTTTGTCGTTTGGGGCAATTTTCGGCTTATGAGCCGAGGTGGCTAAATATCAAGATGCATTCGAATTGGTACATGTTCTACGCAGAGTACTATTTTGAGACTTGGGTTACGTCAACAGCGGATCCTAATGGCCCCCGCGTCACTGTGCCTTCGCTGGAACTTAAATGGCGGTATGGCGACACTCGTGGTGTCGAACGCGGAGCTAATGTTACCATGGTTTCAAAAAGCGAACGTCTTTACGCGACGTCCGTATTTGGACCGGGTGAGATGTGTTCTCATGGGCTTTGTACGGATGATCAAGGCGGCACAGGATTTGTCTCCACCCCAAATGCGTGTATTTGGGCTTAAATGGACTCAGATTGACGATCAGGAAGTGGTGATTGCTAGAGCAAGACGCTTCCATTTTTGTTTTATCCGGCATCATCCGAACAGAGATCCCTGCTGGATCTCTTCGTTTTTTGGACCCCTGGCTCGGCTTGTGCTTTTTGTTTCGGCGGTGAATTTTCTTCAGGATAAAGTTTTTCGAGCGTATCGGGCATTTCGTCCGCGATCATCTGGCCGGTATATGGAATGAGCAGATCGCGGTTTCCATTCAAGAGCCATTCTTTTTGAGCGTCCTTGCTATCAAGAATGACAGGCATTGCTTGCGGGTGCATAGGAAGCATGAAATCGTTCGATTCGACCGTAAAGGTCGCAAAAGAAAATCTTGGCGGTCCGTTGTCAAACCATCGACTCCATAACCCGGCGATCGCGTATGGCTGGCGGTCGGCCAGCATGATTTTGACCGGCGGGATTCCTCTGCCCTTTGTCGGCCATTCGTAGAAGGCATCGATCGGAAATATGCACCGTTTGCCTGACTTCAGCAGCGGCGGCCACATTTTTCTCTGGTCCATCGAATCGACGCGAATATTAAACGCGGGAAACTTCGCTTCGAATTCCGTTGCGTTGTCCCACTGACACCACCAGTTTGCTTTTACGGTCGCGACCTGCCCCTCGGATAGATGAGCGACGATATTGGTTTCCCCAGTAGGCCTGATGTTTCGACGAGGAGTGAACTGCTCGGGCATTTCCCAGCCATATACACGCTCGAAATATCTGTCAACTTCTTCCTGCGATGCTCGTCCACACATAATCGTATTTTACCTCGGATCTATCTCTCCCGCATCCGAGGCATATGCCTGATGCGACGGCGGCTTGAAATGCGTCTGATCTAAATGCCAAAAGCAATATGTCACGCGCTTCCTCGTTTGTTCCGGGATAAGAAGCCCAACTGCATCTATGGCATTTCGCTTCAAAGTTCTGGCTCGGTGTGCGTGCATTCTTAATCTGAACAGGACCGATGAACGTTCCCTCAAAGAGAGGCCGCCAGATTTTCTTCTTTCTCGCCATTCCAAACTCAAGACTTTCTTACATATGGGTCAGGGCGAATGATCTTCATCGCCTCGTAATACGCCCACGCAAAGCTCGACATGTTGCGGAGGCCTTTCATAACATTCATAGGCAATTGCTTCTCACATCTGTCGCAAAAAACCTGAATGCTCCGCTGTCTCCAACATCCGCAGCCAGGACAGTGCTTCGAATCAAACGCAGATCGAAACGCCACCTCCCGTTCATAAGGCCCAATCTTCATCGGAAGGATATACTACCGCTCAACGGAAGAATGTTGCAAGGGTGAAACAGTTCTTTCTTCCGATGCTTTGCCAGAAATCTGGGATATCGGGCACCGTAACATCCAGTCTGCGGCGTTCGACGCACGTGGCCAGCTGTGGACCGTCGAGCACGGGGCCAGAGGCGGCGATGAATTAAACATGATCGAGAAGGGGGAAAAACTACGGCTGGCCCGTTATCAGTTATGGTGAGGAATATTCCGGCGAAGCCATACCCGGAGACATCACCTCAAGACAGGGTCTCGAGCAGCCGGTTCAACTATGCATCAAGTGGTAGGCATTAGACGATAAACAGGCGGCTGGCAACTTTCCGTGAAGAGCATTGAATCGGCCATGATCGGAACGGGATATATCCGCGTGTCCAAAAAGCGCCGATGCCGCATATGCGGAAAACCGGATTGGTGCAGTAGAACCGCAGCCGAGACAATATCGTTCTGCGCTCGTACCACTCTGAATGCGAGTCGGGTAAGCAGACATGGCTGGGGAGTCTATTATCATCGGGAGTTTAATTTCGATCTAGCTTCCAACCGAAGATTCCACCGACTCCCTAGAACTCGCGAAGTTCATAGTTCAAGCGCCAGGGCACTACCGGAGATTCGAGACAGGATCTATCGCAAGCTCATTGAATTGTCGCCTGCATCCTCCAATAGCGAACTCGTAAGTGGACGAGGTGGATTATCGGACAGAGGGATAAAAGATATTTCTCAGTACGGCAGTTTTCCAAAAACCGTGAACGAGAGGCGCGTTCTGGTCGACCGACTTATCCAGACACGAGCGAAGGGAGAAAATATCTCCTTCGAGGGGGTACCCGGCTTTTGGAAGGATACTGGAGGCGGATGGCGTCTTTGGAATGGATTCGATTCAAAAGACGAACTATTGCTTATTCCGTTTATTGGGCGTAACGGTCTGATCCAGGCATGCCAGATCCGGTTTATGAAGCACGTAGAAGGAAGGTCGGGAAACTATGTGTGGCTCTCTTCCGCGAAGGAACGACTCGGTTCGAGTCCAGGGTCACCTCTTCATCACGTCCGGCCTTGTGACAATGTCGAGAATCCGGTAGTCGTCACAGAAGGTGCACTTAAAGCAGCGACGGCTCAAAGATTTCTTCTCGACAGATACGTTGTCGGAAACAGCGGCGTAGCGACCGCTCATCGAGCGATCGTCGAAACTGCCCGGGGCAGAAGCTTAGAGATCGCATTCGACAATGACAGCTTCACAAATCCGCATGTAGCCCGAGCGCTGGCGGAGCTTCTCCGGCTTCGATACTTGGATCAGGCCGCCTATGGATTTGACGAAGAAGTCCGGATCATCACTTGGGACGGATCTGTAAAAGGCATAGACGATGCACTGCTTTCCGGCCTCCGCCTCAAATATCTTACGGCCGCCAAATGGCTCAAGTGCTTGACACCTAAGTGCTTCGAGTGGGCTGATCATCAACTTGTGTCGATCGGCAGCAAGAAAACGGGCGGCAGACAGGCCGCAGAATGGCCGAGCCGACGCTCCAGTATAACGTCCCCTTAACACTGATACAGCAGATCGCCGAGAGAATAGATTCGGGGTATAAGCTGACAAACCGGGACCTGCTTGCGATGTGCGGCAAAGCCGGTATCGATCCGTTGTCCACCGATCCGCATCTCTGTCACGAAGTTGCCGAAACCGGGCTCAGCCTCCTAGTCGCGACAAAATACGGAAAGCCGTTACTCTCGTCTGACCAGCCTGTTGTTGCGTGCAAGGAAATAATCCGGCCATTGCAGGAACGCTTGCCGACGCAGTCTTGGAAAAGCTCGACACAGATCGCCTATCAGCAATTCTCGACGCCGGCTCCGATAGCCTACCTGGCTGCGTATCTACTCAGCCTGAGTGCGAAGGATACAGTGCTCGAACCCTCCTGTGGAACGGGATGTCTTGCGGTATGGTGCAAAGCCGCGGGTGCAAATGTCATAGCGAACGAGATCGATCCCCGGAGGCGAGAACTACTGCGACTCCTAGACTTCGAACCAAGCAGCCACAATGCCGAATATATCGACGATCTTCTCCCATACGACCGGATCCCTAACGTTGTCCTGGTCAACCCGCCATTCTCCTCGAACGGCGGTCGCACCAGATCGACATCGAGCAAATTTGGTTTCCGGCATGTTGAATCGGCACTTAGGCGTTTGGACAGAGATGGAAGGTTTGGCGTCATCCTCGGCGAGAGTGGTTCACCACGGACATATAGTGGAAGGAGATTCTGGAACTCGATAGATCCTTACGTAAGATTGCGCCAAGTCATAGAGATTGACGGCCGAGAATATTACCGCAACGGCACATCTACCAGTGTCACTTTGATAATTGGAGAGAAGTGTGAAATCACGCCAGTCAGAGAGAAAGCTTTGCAAACCTCCACAACAACGATCTCGGTCCGATCGGTCGAAGAGGCGTTTGCTGTGACACATCCGATACAAAGTGCTTCATAAACATAAGTCATGGATACAAGCTTCGCAGCAGCATTGCCGATGCCGCAGAGTTTTGCAGTCGGCAATGGATTTCCTCAAGTTCCGCCCAATGGCGACGACTCAGGTAAGGAAACCGAACCCGACCGGCAACCGCTTGAGTACATTCCCCACTATGTTACCGGAGGCTCAGATCATCCCGGGAACGTTGTCGAGACCCCGGGACTCGCAAATGTAAGTCCTCCTGCAATTACGTATCGACCTCTGCTTCCAAGGGAGCTTGCGATGGACGGCCGCCTCTCGAGAATGCAGGTTGAGCGAATAATTTACGCGGGTCAGGCTCATGAGCAGCGGTTGGCAAACGGAGCCCGAGCAGGCATCAGCATCGGGGATGGGACGGGCACAGGTAAAACGGCGAGCATCGCAGGCATCGTGCTCGATAACTGGTTCCAAGGCAGAAGAAGGACCATTTGGTTATCGGTAAAGGCGGACCTGATAGAAGCGGTTTCAGACGAGTTTCTTCGCCTAGGTTTCGGCCTCCCGATCAAGCTTGTTAATGAGTACCCATACGATTCGGATATTGCGCTTGATGACGGAATAATTTTCTGCACCTACAAATCGCTTATCGCACGCTCAAAGACAGGAGCGAAGCGCATCGACCAGATAACAAAATGGCTGGATGGCGGAGGCCTTGCGATATTTGACGAGGGCCACAAGGCAAAACACGCATTTGCTGATGACAGCGGTAAGGCTACTCAAACGGGTGCTGCGGTCCTTGAGATACAGGACCCAGAAAATTTTCCTGACCTGAGGGTCGTCTACTCGTCTGCCACATCCGCAGGTGAAGTTCGGCACCTAGCCTACGTGTCGAGGCTTGGGCTTTGGGGCGAAGGTACTAGTTTTCCGCTCGGATTTGAGCAGTTTGCAGAGGAGATCGAGTCCGGAGGAGTCGGTGCGCTTGAGATGGTCTGCCGTGATCTCAAGGCAATGGGTCGATACCTCTGCTGCAACCTGAGCATGGGGGTCGATCCTGCGTCGGGCCTCGCTGTGGAGTATCGTGAGGTCATTCATCGGCTGACGCCCGCGCAGCGGCAAATGTACGACAACATGGCGCGAGCGTGGCAGGAGGTGCTCAAGAATATTCATCGTGCCCTGGACCTGACAAATTCCGGGAAAGCTTCGCGCCGGAATGCGATAAATCAGTTCTGGGCCGAACACCAGCGCTGCTTTCGGAATCTCATCACCGCCTTTAAGGTGCCCACATTGATCCGAGAGATCGAGCACGCACTCGGTCGCAAAGAATCGATCGTCGTCTCGATAACGGGGACGGGCGAAAGCCAGACAAAGAAGCAGATCGAACGGGCCGCCGATGAGGAGGAGGCGATCGATGCACTTGATTTTAGCCCTCGCGAAACACTTTCAAGATTAGTTGAAAATTGCTTTCCGACAAGGGTGTTTCAGGAGCGGGCCAACCAGTATAGCGGCGTAACCGAACACGTGCCCATTCTAACGGACGATGGGAATCAGCTCGAAAGTCGGGCCGCCCTCCAACTTAGACGGGAACTCCTCGATAGGCTTTCGACGCTGGAAGTGCCCGAACATCCGCTCGACCAGCTCGTAAACTATTTCGGGCCGGAGAACGTCGCCGAAATGACCGGTCGAAAGAAACGCCTAATCCGGACGACGTGCGGAGCCCTCGAGTATCGACCGCGGCAACTTCCAGGCGTTCCCGCGAAGTTAGTCAATCTTCACGAAAAGAACTCCTTTCAAGGCAAACAGAAGCGGATCGCAATAATGTCCGAAGTTGCCTCGACCGGCGATAGCCTTCACGCGGGCTCGAGCGTTCTCAACCAGCAGCGGAGGCTTCACATTGCCGCCGAATTAAAATGGTCCGCCGACAAACAGGTGCAAGACTTCGGTCGCACACATCGGACCGGCCAGGTCGCACCGCCTGTTTACTTGCTCGTCTTCACCGAACTTGGCGGCGAAAAAAGGTTCTCCGCAACGATCGCCCGGCGGCTTGGAAACATGGGTGCACTGACGAAGGGGGACAGGCAGGCAGAGAAAGCCGGGACACTCGACAGATACAACCTCGAATCAAGGGAAGGCCGGTCGGCACTCAACGTGGTCTTGAGCGGTATATTGCGTGGCATCGATATCCAAGGGCTTGATAACCCAATGCTTGCCCTTCGGGACATGGGTCTACTTCGATCAGGGGATGCGGGAGAAGAGATCGCCGAAAGCGACAAGACGAATATCCCCCGATTTTTGAATCGCCTACTCTCACTTGAAGTCGACCGGCAGAATGCACTGTTCGATTATTTCTACTCAACATTCACCCAGACCATCGAGCATCTTAAAGCAAGTGGAAAACTAGACGATGGACTTGAGGACCTGAAAGCCTCATCCGTCACGCTAGTCCAACCGGCGCAGATTCTTTACCGAGATGCAATTACAGGTGCAAGAACGGTCTATTACGAGCTAAACCTGAAAGTAGCTACGAGGCCGGCAAGATATCTAGAAGTTTCGGCAAGCGACTTTATGCGCTTCTACCAGCACCGGGCGAATGGCAGCTTTGTCGCCGTCAGGCCGAGCATGTCGCATACAGACCCTGAAACAGGCGAACGCTATCAGATGTTTTCTGTCACCCGTCCCACCGGACGTAACGTTGCGTACCTACGGGAAGGCGAACTCAATCAAAAATACAGAATTGTTCCAAAGATCAGAGCTGAAACATGGTGGACTAACGAAGAAGAGAAGATACCTTTGTTCGAGTTCAAAACGGTTCATCTCCTCAGCGGAGCCTTGCTTCCGATCTGGAAGTTCTTGAAGACGCTGCAGCAATCAGATCTCAAGATCGTAAGGACCACGACAGACGATGGAAAGCGTCTCGTCGGCGTAGGTATATCTGCCGAGTCGCTCCGCGATGTAAAACGCCACTTTGGCATTCAGGGGAGCATTCCAACTACTGCCGCTGAGATTCTTCGGGTCGTCGATTTCGAACGGAACGTGGTGAACCTGCTAGGGGATACAAAGGTGCGGACAGTGCGGTTTCAAGGCCAGCTTTGTACGGAGGTCTGCCCCTCGACTGTCGAGCAGATACGAGAGCTTCGCGGCATGGGTCTAACTAATATCGCCCAGCATGGCAAGCAGCGATTCTTCCTTTCAAGCGATCACTCGACTGCCTTAGCTTGTCTTGAAAGGGTTCTGGCGCTATATCCACCACAATCCTGTGACTTTGGTTTCACGCCGACCGAAATGGAAGTACAGTCGATTTCACCTCCTGACGATAGGCCCGTCCAGATCCCGGACTGGCTGCTCGAGCCGGACGAGAAGGAAGTCGCAAGGCTCCAAACTGTGCACGACGTAGACAAACTGTTGTCATCGTAGACACTTTGGAAGGAGCCGACGCACACTTGAAAAGCCGGAAGCTATCTGTTTTCAGCGCTTTTCGGCGTCGCACCTACGAGGCACGGTTCTTGAGTAAACATAGCTTCACCTATCAAGCCAAGGAGGAGTGGGAGATGCCGTGTAGCTCAGATATTCGTGTCAATGGTGGTTCGAGTGTTGCCGAACTTGAAGCAAAGATCGATCGCTTTGCAAAAGTTCCACATTATGTGCTGATCGTCGGTGAGCGTGGAACTGGAAAGACGACGATCGCCAGAGCTTTGCACGAGAAGAGTTGCAGGTTGAGGGGCCAGTTCGTAAACGTTAACTGCGCGAGCTTCACTTCAGAACTGCTCGAGTCCGAACTCTTCGGGTACGAGAAGGGAGCGTTTACTGGCGCCGTCTCAGCTAAGCCTGGTCTCTTCGAAACTGCTGCTGGTGGGACCCTGTTTCTGGATGAGATCGGTGAATTGACTTTGAGCCTTCAGGCGAAGCTTTTGAAAGCCGTCGAGGAGAAGCGAATTCGCCGAGTTGGCGGAACATACGAGCGGCAGATAGATGTCCGTGTGATCGCCGCTACGTCCCGAAATCTAATAGCGATGGTCGCCGACGGATCGTTTCGTCCAGACTTGTTCGACCGTCTCAACGTCCTACAGTTGGAGACTGTTCCGCTCCGCCATCAGCGAGAGAAGATCCGTCAAATGTTCCTCAAGCAGTTCGAGACCGAATGGCGTTCGATCGGCCGCGGGGTGCCATTTGATATTGATGAAGACGCCTTCAACGAGCTGGAACGACACAGATGGGATGGGAACTATCGCGAGTTGCTGAACTTCGCGACACGATTGGCTGTTGAAGCTATGAATGGGCCTAATATCTCAGCTCGACTTGTTCGACAAACGCTTGAGGAAAGTTCGAGTGCGATCACGGCGGCTCAGTCGAACGCAATGCTTGCTTATTCGAATAGTATTGAAAAGCTAGATCGTAATGCCCATCGGACAGACTTGCTAACCGTTATGCTTGACCCTCATACGGATAATCTCGATACCGTTTATATCAAGGCCGCCGGCATTTTTATTGAGCATGCGCTTAAACGATCCAACGGCAATCTTCGAAAGGCCGCTCGATCAATGGGAAGCAGCCACTCAACACTTTTGCGCATTCTGAAACTGCACAAAGAAAGAGTCCCCAATCATCCGCCGGAAGCAAACTTCGTGTCCTTTGGGGCCGCAGCGTAGAAAACGCACCGCTCGAAAAGGAAACGTCAAACTGGACTATAGAGGAAAACCCTCTACAGGTTCTGAAATATGTAGAAGGTGCAAAAGCCGCTAAAAAAAACAAGGCATCGAAGAAACCTGTACCCTGTTGCGAAGTGGTTCCAGATCAAGATAAACGCAGGAAACTGCCACACGCTTACGGTCGACGCGATCCAGGTGCCGATCTGGTATGTGGCTGAACATACGTACCATCACTCCGTGTGTACCCCTTCACGTTGACGGGGCCACGGCCCGAGCTCGGGGAGGATGGCGAGTAGTAGCCGCCGGTGTTTACTGGGGCTGCATCGTACTTGTCGGCAATAAACGTAGCGGTGAATCTGTTACGGCGATATTCCCAAGGTGGCGTTCGGTCGCAATCCTTCCACAAACCCGCACTCGATCCGCGCGCCTGAACTTCCGCGTTCGCGTAAGAAGCTCGATCAGCCACGGGCTGCTCGGACGCATAGGATTTGTAATGCCAGGCGTAGCCGATCGAGATCATCCTCTTATTGATGTCCACGCCGGCTAACGATATTTTCCCTATCATTCGTCCGTAACTATCGCGTTTACTCGAATTGCAGCTGACGGCGCGACCGAAGACCTGATCCGAAAGAGCTTGTTTCGATCGCATTCCGCAGGCCTGGCCTTTCTCGGGTGCATCCATACCTTCTAAACGTACGCGAACGGTTTTGCCGGAACTCGTTCGTATGTCGACCGTATCGCCGTCAATTACACCGACGACGGTTCCGCCGCAATCGCCAGATTCGAGGGAATAGATCTCGCGGGCGAAGACATCCTCAACTGACGAGCCGAACATTTGGACCGCTAGGACAGCCACTCTAGGATCGGCCATCGGTTCCGACGAAGATCCCGCGAGCTTGCGCATCTCGGACGGGCGGCCTAGGCCGTGGACTGCCCAAATTCCACGTTCCTCAGTCCTCGCCGCAGCTTCATTCGCTTTGAAGATCTCTTCGGATTGAGCATCTCGTGAGCCTTCCTGCAGGAACCACGCAGCGCCGTCGCGAAGCATCCGCTGACTCAATTCGATATCTCCGACGTATGCGCGGCTTCCGGAGTAGGTGCTATATGAAACCGTTAACGGCTTTCCGAGAATAAAGGAAGACAAGTGGTCCCGGGCAACCTCAAAAAACGGTTGCTCCTCCACCGGAGCTTCGATCATCCGAAGCTTGATCGGAATATCTGCTTTTCCTACACGAAGAGTGAACGAGTCACCCGATTCGACAGAAACTACGACGCCGGTCACGTTCGTCTGCGAGAAGGAGACGAAAGAGAACGAGAGGAGTGAAATAACGAGCAGGAGTAGAGATTTCATTTTTCTTGAGGTGGGCCGGTCTGATCAGTGGTGAATCGTCAGGATCTCCGGACAGGGCGTCCGATGTCATTATTCTACGCGCAAATTGGGTCGGAAGTGAACCTTTTTCGATCAGGATGAGCCTGGAAGATCACCAAACGGAAAGTGAGCATAGGACAAAAGCTCCAAGCATTAAAAATACGAATAAAATGATTAGCAACAGATAGCCCGTGAACATATATGAAGCTTAGGTTCAATCGCAGATTCGCAGTCGGCTCCTTTTTCAGCCCAAGATTTGAGAGCCGAGCGAATTCATCCGCTCCTCTTGCAACCTTCTGAAAAAATAGCGGCAGGCAGGCTGTGGAGATAGAGACTATGGAGATTCTCAATAGCGGCTCCTTCGTCACGCTGGATGACCGCAACAAGATCGAGCAACTGATCCATACGTCGAAAGAACTTGCGAACGCTGCGAGTCAGACGTCCGGTTTCGCCACTGCAGGCGGAGGTAAACAGAAGCTTGCTCTCGAAATGTGGCAGGGCGCCGAATACGTGACTCGTGCCCATGAAGAAGCCACGATCAAGAATATTTTTTTAAGCAATTTCCTCAAGCAGCTGGCTGAACTCGACCGTGAAAAGAATGTCCCGGTTGAAACTGTTTCGGTTTCACCGATTGTCCGAGAACCTGCACCTGTAGATGTTGATACAGCACCACCGCCGCCGGATCTTCCTTCCGAATCTACGGTGACGGCAGATGAATATCTTGGGGTGATCTCCGCGGAAGAGGCAGAGGGAAGTCTTCCAAAAAAGTCATCGTATGCCTATGAATGCATACCAGAAGGTGAACGTGAGACCGATGAGTGTTTCGTCGAGGATGAAAAAGTTGGAACGGTTTCGGTTGCCGAGACGACGTCCCTCCAACCGTATGCGCCAACCACGCAGGTGTCGGAGACTCAATCCACTGCTGTTGCAACCGAATCAATTCCCGACACCGTTGCTGACGAAACTCAAGCCGAGAACAACCTGTCTGTTACACGCTCCCAGACTGCTCCGACTATCGAGTCGATCGTCCTCGCGGAGAAAGAGCCGTACAACTTCGATTCGTCTACCGTCACAGCCGTCATCCAGCTGTTGCCGACCGTGGACGGAGTCAGGAAGTGCGTCATAAGCGTCAGGTCGCACGACTTCACCCCGCAAGTCACGATATCGGAGCTCTCGCATCAGCTGGAGATAGGCGAACTGACAAGCGAACTTCACAATGCCTTTGCCCAGTACCAGGCAGATCTCCCCACGAGGTCGGCCGAAAAGCTTAAGAAGGAGAAAGCGAGCACGAAGAAGCGCACGGCCAAACCAGCGGACAAAGCGAATGCCAGACCGCCGGCGACTTCGAGATCAGCCGTAACGCCAACTCCGAACGTTGCTGTCCCATCAGCGGACCAGGCGAACCTGTTTGCATCATGAGTAGCGGTGCGGATCGATCATGGAGAATTAGAAATGCAAGAAAAGGAAGAACCCGAAGCGAAAAGCAGTACTAATGCGAACGAAAACAACTCTGAATCTTCTTCGGCAAACGAGTCCGTCACAGATCCGAAAGCGACGATAAAGATCGAGGGTCAAGAGTTTGAGCTTGATTCATCGCTCGCACAGGAAGACAAAACTTTAAAGGTTGTGCTTCAGCCGCATTTCGCCTCAATCGAGAATGCCAACATAACGCGGGAGATCAAGGAGGGCAAGCTTACGGTGACGATCGTCAAACGGGCGCAGCACAAAGGGTTCTCGATGAGTGCCGAAACTCCTGTTGACATTCTCCGTAGCGAATCTGAGAACCTCAATCCCGCGATCATCATGGCTGACGAATTGATGCGACGGAACGCCGCCGACCTATTGACTCCGGTGGAAATAGAACGGGCCGAAGAGGTTCTTCGGATAGGAGCCAGTGAGATTCAAGTGATCGAGAGCCACCATGCCGCCTTCGCGAGATCGAAACCATTGCCGTCAACACAAATTCCTGGCGGCTTCTGAAGCGGAGCGTAGGGTGTGAAACCGACGAGCCTAATGATGGAGCGATCGAGTTTCTCTCTCGCATACCCCTTCGGAGACAGACTCCTTAGATCTCTCGAATATCTTGGATTCAAAGCTCGAAGCCATAACGCAGCGGCCGCCTGCGATTCGATATCGCGGTTGGTTTCAGAGCAGCAGAAATATTCCGTCTTCCGAGACCTCTTTCCTGAAGAATGGGGGGAGTCTCGTGCGAGCCTATATCGGCCCGGGCAATTCAATAAATACAGCGAGCGGGCGAACCAACTTTTCGAACTTATAAACGAAAAGTGCTTTCCATTGCTCGGCCTCTGGCACGATGATCCGGAAGCCGAGTTCGAGCGGTTTGCCATTCCGCCTTTGAATCTAGACCTTTGTTGCGAAGAGATCTACTACGAGGAACTGCGAATCAGTTACGCTGCCGGTCTGCTGTTCTATTTTTCGGATGATGGGATCTGGGAGTTCTTCGCTGACAAACTTGGCCTTTCGGAAGGCGATTTTCCGGCCATCAACAAGGATCCACATCCGAACGTTTGGAAGAAACACCGAAGTCCCGACGCGTCTCGCTATGGCGAGCTTCTGAGGCTTGTCGATCATTGCACGGGTAACCCATGGCTCGACAGTACTCATTGTCAATATTCGGACTGGTATGACTGGAGCCGGGAAACGATCGACGAACTGACGAAAGAGTACAGTGAGGCCAATGCAATTTTCGAACGGCTCGGAGAACTCGATGAGATGATCCTTGCCGATCCGCGCAGGGTTGTCCGCGACCTGATCACGTTCTGGAACGAGGGGAGTTTACGAACTGACTCTCAGGGAGAAACAGCTAATGCAAAAGAGCGAAAGCATCGGAAATCTCGCAAAGTCATTGGCGCTCGTACAGGCGAGCCTGGTTCCGGCTAAACGGGATTCGATCAATCCATTCTTCAAGTCGAATTACGCAGACCTTAGTTCGGTCTGGGACACCTGCCGCGAGCTATTGGCAAAGAATGGCTTGAGCGTAATACAGGGAAACAGCATCGGGCCGAACAGCACGATCGTCGTGGAAACGATCCTCGCTCACGAGTCGGGCCAATGGATCCAGAGCGAACTTTGTTTACCGCTCGCAAAGAACGATCCGCAGGGCGTAGGTTCCGCCATGACATACGGACGTCGTTACGGCCTAGCCGCGATCATCGGAGTCGTATCAGATCCGGACGACGACGGTAATGAAGCCTCAAACAGGAACGGATATGTTAGGACCGGTCACACGAACGGACAACCGGTCGCAAACGCGGGGCAGAGCCGGCCTGCTTAGCATATTGTATGAATCCGAGATCTGAGATTCCGCCGGACGCGTCGGCAGCACTCTACTTTCTGCCGGGACAATATTTGTTCGCGACTTTCGGTGAAGATAAGTCAACACTGAAGGCGTTATCAAGCACTCAGGTCGCGCGAGCATTTCGAGATCTTCATACGGATACCGGATGGCTTGATCGGCGCATTCTTCGGTACCGGGAGGCACCTGAAGGAAACGCGATCCTCTCGTACGAACCCGCTTCAATGCGGACAATATTTGTTGAACTCCCGGGCGGATATATCGAGACCATCACGATACCGCTTCCGACGCTGATCCTACTCGGAAAAGGTAAGGACTATTTTCTATGGGCCACAGCTGCGACGCGAATCTCGTCGAAAACATGTCTCGCCGTTGCGCCCCTTCCGAATATCGGTTCACGTCTGCAAGGCAAAATTTGCTTTGGTCGCAACGAGGTTCCGGAGTGTCATCCATCCTCGGTTCCGGCAGTATGGAAGCTAATATTCGAGACGCCCTTCAATCACGATAACGTGAACGACAAATGTCTTGCTGAACCCACCGACGTTCGAAACCTTCTTGTCGATCTATCGCGTCAGAAGCCAAAACGATTCCCGAATAGCGAACTTCTCATCTCGAACACGACGATCGATGACGCTTGGGAGGCGATCGTCGAAGGTCGAAGATACGACAGTCGATTCTGATTCCCGGAGTACAACTGCTTCATGTCACCACACCAGAGTCCGCTGGATCGAGTGATCACTCCTCCGCGCTTTATCGGCCACAAGGTCGCATCGTCTGAGGAGGATCGGATCGAAGCCCTGCTTTACGAATATTGCATGGCTGGCAACGGGTTGTTCATCCGCGCCGAACGGAGGGAGTTTACGGTGTCTCTGCCGATCTGTTCCCGCGAGATTCGTGGACTACCCGAGTCCCGCATTGGGATCCATTGGCATCGACCCCGTATCAGACCCTATATCTGGCAAGAGATCCTTAGTGATGCTCGAGGCCGACACACTTCATCCGCATTCAGGGAAGATGTTTATCTGATCTACTGGGACAGGACTGCCGAACGCTGGCGGTGGAGGTCTGCTGGCCGTGAAAACAATTGGGCGGCGACTATCGCGGACGACTCGCTGACAGAGTATAGCGAAGCATGCATCGAACTTCACACGCATCCACCCGGAGCCTTGAACTTCAGCCGTGCGGATGACCGGGACGAATCCGGCAAGTTCCGGATCTTTGCCATCCTCGTCGATGTTCATGACAAGCCAAAGATCCGATTCCGATGCGGAGTCTACGACCATTTGATCGAGATCCCTTCCTGTTGGGTAGGCGCACTTCCTGGCGGTATCGCCAATCTGAACGAGATCGAAGCATTAGTGAAGTTCATGTTGTGATATGGAAATGGATCTCAGTTTCTCTCAAGCTGCAGTGGTCCTTCCGAGGGAGTACAGCAAGCTAAAAATCGTTCTTGTGGGTGCAGGAGGGACCGGCTCATTTGCGGCTCTCGCGATCGCGCGGCTTGTTTTCGAGTTGCAAGAACAGGGCCGGACCGTCGAGTTATCGATCATCGACCCTGACCGCGTCGAAGCGAGTAACATTCCAAGAAGCAACTTCTGCGCAGCAGAGATCGGACGCTTCAAGGCTCAGTCGCTCGCCGAACGGATCACGCTCGCGTGGGGAATCGAGGTCGGGTATGGGTGTGAGAAGTTCGATCCCGAAAGACACCTAAAACAATCCGCGGGCGACTATCGCCAACTGACGGTTCTCGTCGGCTGTGTCGATAATCATTTCGCTCGACGCGAACTTCATCGAGCGGTTGAGGAGTTCCAAGGCTATCGCGTTTCCGAAGCGCCGAATATCTGGTGGGTCGATGCCGGAAACGGCAAGTTCTCGGGCCAGGTTCTTGTCGGTTCCACTGCGAAACGCCTCAAGGCCGAAGACCATTTTGTCGGTTCGAGCATTTGCCGTTCGCTGCCTGCACCAACACTGGTTCATCCGGAACTCCTCGAAGACCAAGAAGCCCTCCCAAAAATAAAGGTCGAGACTATAGTCTCTTGTCCAGAACGCATTCGGCTCGGGGAACAAAGTCTGAATATCAACCAACGAGTTGCAGTTGAGATCGCAGAGATGTTAACCGCCCTCCTACTGACCAATTCACTTCGGCGATTCGCGACCTACTTCGACCTCGAAAGCGGGACAAGCCGGTCGCTCTACTGCACAGCACCGAGCATTGAATCCGCAATCGAAATCTCATCGCAAGGGCGTTCGAAAGCCAAACGAGCCTGATCTGCCATGAACAAACTTCTGCCATCTGAGCTCCTAAGGAGGCTTCCGGTTCTGCATTCGCAGGAAGGAGTAGAGGATCCGATAGTCTACGCAAAATTCCTCTTTCCGCTTAGCGGATGGACCTGGTTTGTTACAGAGGGTCAGCAGGAAGGATCGGACTTCATTTTCTTCGGACATGTTATTGGTTTCGAGGCCGAGTGGGGTTACTTCAGCCTTCGCGAACTGGAGGCAGTTAACATCAATGGACTCACGATCGAGAGGGATGAGTACTTCGACTCTACGAGATTCAGCGACTGCCTTCTGGCTTTGCCATCACACGGCATAAAACCAAGCGGTGGGCAAAGCAACAGCGAACAACCGAGAAGTCGCTGAGGTATGGGAATGGATCTGCAGTACGAAAGCGAGCGTGATCTAACGCATGCACCAACAAATGGACTTGCCTCGTCGATATTGCAATCCGTGTTCGGCGGCGATGAGGTTCGGATGATTGCGGCTGCCCCGGCCTCCGCCGATGATCTACCGGCCGTTCCAGCAGCAGTGGACGTTCTTAAGCGTCTTGAAGAGCGCAAGGAAAAGGCGTCGGTTGAGTTGGGCCTAAACAAAGGCGAAGTAGAGACCATCCCCTTTGACCTTTCGGCACTTGAGAGCGAAGGGATCTTCATGAATATCGACTGCCGTGGCTTTGGAGCGCTTGTGCGGCGACTCGATTGGAAGACGCTTGGCGTCAAGCTCCCCGAACACGCCGCCGTTCGCCTCAGCCCGCCGCGAGCCGGGCTCTTGCCCGACGTCTACCGGCACAAGCTGATGCGCGGTGCATCGCAGGCGCACAATGCTCTAAGCAAGTACAGTTTCAGGTTCACGTTGTGCGAGACGCTTTGGGGAACGAATGAATACAAGTGGATCCCCTGGAGTGCGTTTGAGCCGTTCGAGAAGGATTACATGCGAGCGTGCGAGACTCTTGCTGCGGCAAAAGCAGAGGTCCTTGAAAAATACGAAAAGATCCTAACCCTACTCGTAGACGGGTTTCGTGAACTAGCCGAAGACTCGGCCAACAGGCTTGAAGCAACCGCGTCGGAACCATTTCAACGACTTGAGTTCATCGAATCTGTTGTCGCTCAGGCACTCGGGATGGTGCCGACACGCGAGATGATCCGCGACGGCCTTGTCATCACGATGAAGCCGAAGGTGATCATTCTCGGCTCTGAGATGATCGCGGAGCAGAACCTGAAGCGTGAGCTCTCGCTCGAAGGCGAAAAAACGGATGCGGAGCGTCAGTCTGTCGCACTTGAATTGGATTCCAGGAGACGAATCGAGCAGATCAGGGTTGAGGACTTCGAGCAGGAACGCCAGCGTGAACGCGAGGTCAAAGAGCGGATCCGCGATATGAAGATCGAAGCGGCCCGACGGGAAGCCGACGCGGCAGTTTCACCGATTAAGGAAGGCTTGGCTCAGATCACGGCAAAGATATGCGAGGCGGCAAACGAAATGACCGACCGCCTCCGCGACGCCAACTTTGTTCCCGGGTCACTCGCAAAACGGGCACGCCAGATGTGCGAATGGTATTCGCTGATGAACTTCACGGGGGATACGTCTCTAGATGATGTTCTGGCCAGCCTGAGATCTGCGGCGGACCG
This sequence comes from Pyrinomonadaceae bacterium, assembly GCA_021463165.1. GTDB lineage: Bacteria > Acidobacteriota > Blastocatellia > Pyrinomonadales > Pyrinomonadaceae > OLB17. The sequence goes on from JAJTWY010000004.1 coordinate 40,335, forward strand.
GGAGGCTCAGGCGCGTACGCCGGAAGAGATGCGGAAAGCACTGGGCGATGTGCTGAGGGCGACAACGGTCCATTCAAAACGGCTGCTTGATGAGGACCGGCTATCCGCCCTCGAGATCTGAAGCGAAAACGACAATGGGTTCAGCCAACCGCAAGATCGTCCGCGCGGAGTTTCTCCACTATCGCAACTTGGCGAAGAACAGCGACAAGATCTACAACCTCTTTCTCATCCAGAATGGAGAGGATGATGATTTCGACTGCATCTCGGAGCACGGTCGGCGAGGGAGCTCGCTTGTTCGAGTGATAGTTTCTGCAAACACTGTCCGCACAATAGCCGAACGGCACTTTCAACAAAAATTGACCGCAAAACGGAATCACCGCGCGACGCCTTATGAAACCAACCCAGCCGGATCTCGTGACAGTCGTCTCGCGAGGGAGATCGAGATATTCACATCTCGTCCGAGGGAGATTGAGATTGCCGAATCCCGCGACGCAAAAGACGACGAAGTCCGAATTAGAGCGAAGCCGGCCGGTATGCTCAACAGCGGACAATTCGACTCGCTCGAGCTTTGATCCAGGAGATCAGGCTCAAGTCTCCGGCATGAGCGAGGAAAAGCGAGGCTACTTCGAATGGCGGGAGAGCTGGATCGGATACGAAGACTTCGACTCGAACTTGGACGAAGACGAAGTTCGTCGATGCACGTTACTAATCACGGCCGCCGACGAGCAGATGTGGCGAGAACTAAAGGACGCCAGCTTTATCGTTGAATTCTAGAAGCTCCAGATAACAGGAACCAGCATGACCGCTACAGAAACGGATGCGAAAAGCATCGAGAAATTCCTGCGCGAACTCGACGTGAGGATACGGGCAAGATATCCGTTGATCGCGATCAACACCTATGAGGAAGATCGCCTTCGCGACGCTCTTCTAGACCTCGTGTTCCAGGAGCGCCACAAGGAAAAGCCTCTCTACTTCTGGAGCCGCCCGACCGGTCTTCAGAAGGTCGCTGACCCGAAGGACGGCGTACTCCAACATCCTCAGATCGTGGCCGACACAGATGACCCCGAAGCCGTTCTTGGTTATATAGGCGAACAAAAGACCGGCATATTCTTGCTCTGTGACTACGCACCGTACATTTCGCCCTATGGCCAGGAGGATGCCATGCTGGTCCGGCGCCTGCGGGAGATCGCATGGAAACTGAAATCGACAAAGGCAACGGTTCTTTTTGTTGGCCCCAACTTTCCGGACCTAAAGACGCTCGAAAAAGAGATCACACAGCTGGAACTCGAACTGCCGAGAGACGTAGAGATCGAAGACTCGATCGAGCTGCAGCTTGAGAACCTTAAGTCGAGTGGACTCGACATCGATCTGACGAAAGAAACGAAGGACGCGTTACTCCAATCGCTTCTTGGCCTGACCGCGGGCGAGATCAGCAACGTCATCGCCAAAGCAGTTATCAGCTGCAACGGACTCAACCCGGATTCGATCAATGTAATCCTGGAAGAAAAGAAGAACGTTATTCGCGGAAGCGGCTCGCTCACCTATGTCCATCCGGAACCAGCCAGCAATCTTGGCGGCTACAAGTCTCTTCGAGCGATTCTCGAACGAGCAGCCTATACTTTCAGTCCGCGAGCAAAAGCAAGGCATGTCGAACCGTGCAAGGGGATTCTCTTGGTCGGCTTACCCGGCTGCGGAAAGGACCTATGTAAACGCGTCGCATCGAGCATAACTAACCGAGCATTGCTTGATCTCGATTTCGGCTCGATCATGGGCGAAGGCGGCGGCGTTATCGGATCTTCGGCGATGTCGATCAAGCGAGCTCTGTCGATCGCAGCAACGATCAAAGGGATTCTTGGGATCAGTGAGTTTGAAAAGGCTGTCTCAGGAATGAAGTCTTCGAACAAGACAGACGGCGGTGAAACGGCACGTACGATCTCCTACCTGTTGAACTGGATGCAGGACAATCGCGACGTACTGGTCTTTGCTACGGCCAATGACGTCCGCGAACTCGAATCTGAACAGTTTCGAATCGGACGATTCTCGTATATCCATTTCGTTGATCTTCCCGATGATACAGACCGCCAGGAGATCTTTCGGGTCCACCTCAACAAGCGGGAGTTGTGCCCGGAGGCCTTCGATCTGGATAAGCTCGTTGAGAGGAGCAAAGACTTTTCCGGTGCCGAGATCGAAGGGGCGGTTAAGGACGGAGTTCTTGAGGCTTTCATAGACGGCGACCGGCAGGCCGAAACTCGAGACATTCTAAAATCCGTCGAACGCATGACCCCAACCGCCCAAATGATGAGCGAGAAGATCGAGGAGATACGAAAATGGGCCCGGAACAACATAAAAGGCGTTGGCATGCGAAGCGATGCATCACTGCTTTCAGGACAGAAGGCCGACCGAGTTTACGAGCTGTAGTTGGAACCGATCATGTTGGAGACAGATTTTATGAGCAAGTACATGGCATTTGAATCGCAATCTTTCGCAAACTCAGAGCTCCTGCTTGAGGCTCTCGCCGAATCCGGTTTTACGACTGTGGTTCAAGGCAAAGACCTTCAACTCAACGGTTGGGACAAGCGGGATCGGCGGACCGCCGACATTCTTATCCGGCGTTCAGATGTAAAGCAACATCATCTTCTGAGCGACATCGGCTTTCAAAAAACGGCGGGCGGATACGTCGCCGTTCTCGACGACATGGATCTCGACTATCGTTTGGGGCGGGACTTCGTAACTAAGTTGCAGAGTCGCTATCACGAAGCCGCCGCCAGGAAAATGGCAAAGCGATTGGGCGGCACCCTGATCAGGGAACAGATCGGGAAAACGATCAAGATACGAGTTAAGTTCTAGGAGCTAGTCGAAAATGCCTGAGATTGAATTCACCATCGATACAGAAACAGGAAAGTGCGCCACGGAGATCAAGGGTGTTCAGGGACCGGCTTGCGAAAAAGCCGCTCTGCAGCTGAAGCAGATCCTCGGTGCTCCCTCAACGGATCGAAAGACAAAGGAGTACTATGTTAAGCCCAAGCCGATCGCACGGATCAAAGCAAATGAATAGGGAGCTGGTTTTTGTTCTCGAACCCGATTCGGGCCGTGTTACGGTCGAGATCTCCCGGTCACCCAGTTCCGCGATTGAGGAGCTACAGGGCGATCTTGGTATCCGGGTAAACGTAAACTGTGCTAAGCCCGCAGACCCATCGAAGCGTGGGGCGAGCAGAGCACCAGAAAATACGCGATTCTTCCCAGATGATAATTCAATGGTCTGGCTATATCGGATTTATCACGATTCGGTCACAGACGGCCCTGGACGGCGAAGCGTCATTCAAGTCTCGGGCTGTTCTATCCGATGTCAAGGATGCTACGTTCCTGAAACCCATCAGCGGGAAAATGGTAGTCGGGTCTCAATTGCTTCGATCGTCGATGAAATTCTAAAGGATCGTGAAAGGCATGACGGGGTAACGATCCTAGGCGGCGAACCGTTTGACCAACCGGGACCTCTTGCAGAACTTATCTATAGGTTGAAGAGGCACGGTCTTCATCTGACCGTCTACACCGGCTATACGATGGAAACGCTTATCGAACGAAAACAGCCGGCAATCGACTACACATTGACGCACGCTGATCTACTCATCGACGGCCCGTTCGTGACAAGCCTAAACCGAAATGCAGGTGAGTATCGAGGCTCCCGGAACCAGAGATTCATCTGCTTAACGAAGCCTGGAGTTGGGCGTCATTTGGGTAGAGAGAAGAACTGCATTTGATCCTCGCCCGAGCGAAACTGGAGACGGTCGCTTCTTTCCCAGTGAACGACTTCCGGTAGCGTTGGCACACCGCACTTCGTGACGCCGGCATCAACAAGAAGGGCGGAAGGAGGGAAGAGAACTATCACTTTCACGATCTGCGCAGCTACTTCGCAAGCGAGCTTATCAAGAGAAACACCAATCCTCTCATTGTTCAGAACCTATTCGCTCACTCGGACATGAGCATCACCACGATCTACGCTCAGGCCGACAAGAAGCAAATGCTCGAAGCAGTCAAACTCCTCGACGAAGTTAGCGCGACGGACACTGCGGTGGCAGCCTCAGCTGAGCCGGACTAGACTGGTTGGCGGAAGACTTACCGCAAATGACTTTCCCAGCCCGCGGATCAATCTAACCATCGACTCGAATGTGGATGGAAAAGAAGTCATGACCGGATCAAAGGGAAGCACTTATTCAGACGCACCCGGGTTTTCCGTCTGCCGGATCTCGCGCCGTTCGCCATCCGGGTTATATGGGCGAACCCGCGACGACCATGAACCGTCAATCTTCAAAATTTTTTCCAAATTCCAGTTCGGCTTGTCATAAAAACTCCACTTGGGTCGTCTCAACAGCAAGAACACTTGGTAAAGGCAAATACATCCACAAAGTAATTGATGAGGAGCGTGGACGACGCAGGCGTTTTGCCATTGGGGCGGTTACTGCTGTTGTCCCTATTGAGGATTCTTATCGATTACTTCGCATGATCCGAAGACTGAAGATTTCTGGCAAGGGGTTAGCAATTCTAACAATCTGAGAGGAAAAGGAACTATGTATCTATCTAAGGGCTTTAGCTCGTTTTTGACCTCCTGCCTAGTAATATGTCTCGCCGGCTTGGCGGCCATCGCACAAACCGGAAGCGCTAACCTCGCCGGCACCGTACAGGACGAAAACTCAGCGGTAATTCCGGGTGTAAATATTGTGGTAAAGAACGACGCGACCGCGGTCGAACGTCGCGCGGAAACGAACGATTCCGGATATTTCGCAATTCCCCTATTGCCGCCGGGAACCTATACGATCACTGCTACGCGCAGCGGATTTACGCCGATCAAAGCGACCAATCTCATTCTCAACGTCGGAGACCAAAAAGCCATCACGATTCAGATGAAGGTTGGCGGGATCGATGCTGCGGTGGAGGTGACGAGCGATCCCACCTTGATAAACGAGTCCGCTACCATCGGTACGATCGTGGATCAGCAGTTCGTAAAGGATATGCCGCTTAACGGGCGGAGTTTCCAATCGCTGTTGCTGCTGACGCCGGGTATGGTGTTCACGCCCGGCGAACAAGGGCAGTTGAGTGTTAATGGCGGAAGGACGAACTCTAACTACGTTACAGTCGATGGGGTATCCGGAAACATTGGTGTCGGTGTTCAAAGCTTGTATGACCAGTCGGCTGGCGGAGCAGTGCCAGGATTTAACTCTTTTGGTGGAACGCAGAATCTCCTGCAACTGGACGCAATGAGCGAAGTCCAGATTCAAACTTCCAACTATTCCGCCCAATATGGCCGCCAGCCAGGAGCACAGGTGAGCCTGGTTTCCAGGAGCGGAACCAACAAATACAGCGGGTCTGTTTTTAACTACCTTCGAAATTCCGCGACCGATGCAAACGATTGGTTCAGCAATAGCCTGGGGTTCGGAAAAGTTCCCGGAAGGCAGAACAATTTCGGCGGAGCTTTGGGCGGTCCAGTCCAAATTCCTAGAATCTACAATGGCAAGGAGAAAACGTTCTTCTTCTTTTCGTACGAAGGCCTCCGCCTTTCGCTCCCGCAACCGACCAGGGCATTTAGCGTTCCGGCGGCCTGCCTACATGATAATACGGCGCTGAGCCCATTTATGCAGGCTCTCGTAAATGCCTTCCCGCTACCAAATACAAATCCGGGATCCTGTGCGGCGGGGGCTAACGGCAGGGGTACCTTTACGACGAGTTGGTCGAACTACACAAATTTGGACAGCTTTGCGTTACGATTGGATCACAACATCGGCACGAAATGGAACGTGTTTTTCCGCACCAACCATTCCAAATCGAAGGGTGAGATCTACAATCTCGGACAGCTTACACGCTGGCCTTCAGAGACTGATACCCAAACCGGTGGCGTGACGACACGGATCAGCGCATCCTTATACAATTCTTTCAGGTTGAATTTTAGCCGGAACGTAGCCAAGTCCGATGTTGAATGGACTACGAAATTCGGTGGTCAACCGATCGATAACCTCGCGGAATTTCTTCCTGCCGGCGCTCCAGATTATGCAGTTCCTTCGTTTTCGATTGGAGGGCAGAGTTATAGAGTGGGACCGGTTACTGATCACCGCAGTAAGGATTGGAATGTTGTTGATAATCTGAATTGGGTCTACGGCGATCATTCATTCGTCTTTGGCACCGATATCCGATTGCGAAACCCGCTCTATCTGGATAACGGCTACAATTTCCAGGTTTCGTTCAGCTCGCTGGCCAACATTCTCGCAAGCCGGGGCTCAGGGAGTCTGACGCGATCGATTCCCACGGAAGCTAATGTTAGGAATTATTCCTTCTATGCAGATGATACCTGGAGGGTAAACAAGCGCCTCACGCTCAGTTTAGGACTTCGCTGGGACATCAACCCCGCACCGTCGCTCGGCGAATACAGCATGCCGGCATTTACGGGGTTTCCTGACGTAACGCAGCTCGCATTGGCGCCTGCTGGAACTCCGTATTACCCGACCTTCAAAGATGCCATTGCTCCTCGTTTCGGGATTGCTTACAAACTTCTGGAAAAGAATAATATGACCACCGTTTTGCGCGGCGGTTGGGGATTATTTTACGACCTAGGGGTAGGAACGGCGCTGGCGACGTCACACTCTTATCCGTTCTCCGTATCTCAAAGTATTCCGCTGCAGACGTTCCCGCTTGCGCCCGGCACGATCGTCGATATTACATTGCCTGCGCCTGTAACAACACCGATCGGAAATTCATTGACCGGGACTGGCACCTCGTTCGGCTTGCAGCATCTAGATGGGCTGCCGCGTACTCATCAGTATTCCTTCGGAGTCGAGCAGCAGCTTGGAAAGAATCAGGTCTTAAGCGTGAGCTATGTCGGCAATAGGGGACGGAGGCTACTCAATCGCTACCGTTACTCCTTCATAAACCCGGCGACCAATCCAAATGTCAGACCCGGAACCACGTTGTTCATCACCCGGAACGACGGAAAAGCTGGGGGATATTCCGATTACAACAGCTTGCAGGCCAGCTATATGAGGCGCATGTCACATGGCTTGCAGTTAATGGCGAACTACACTTATTCCCGTGCGCAGGATGCTTTCTCAAATGACAGCACAATAAACAGCTCAAGTGTGCCTAATAGTGTCGACCATCAGGACGCATCAGTTTTCTACGGGCTGTCGGACTTTGATCGTCCGCACATTTTTAACCTTGCCCTGGTGTACGACCTCCCCACCGTGAAGTCGGAAAACTCGCTTCGCAGGTGGATGGGAAAGATATTCCTCAACGGCTGGCAGACGAGCTACAACTTCAAATATCAGTCCGGAACGCCGTTTTCAATGAGTGTCGTTTACTACGACATATTAAATGGGACCGGTATCACCAGCCTGCGTCTGAATAGGGTGGAAGGGGAGCCGTTATATATCGACGACCCGGAAAATCCTGGTGGCCAAGCATTCAATCCGGCGGCATTTGCGGTTCCGGCATCCAGTCTGCAGCCTAATCCGGCGCTTATCACCCAGGGCAACAGCGGTCGCAATCAGTTCAGGGGCCCGGCCTTGGCGCAACTTGATTTGGCGATTCGTCGAAGTTTCAGCATCACCGAGCGTGTGAAACTGCAATTTTCGGCCGAGTTTTTCAACGCCCTGAATCGAGCGAATTTCCTGAACCCGGATGGTAATTACGGATACATATTCAACTTACCGGGGTTTGGACCGGTAACGTGTCCGGGAAACCCGGCCGGTATGTCGTGCGATCTGAACTTCCCGGATCCGATAACGGGTCAGCATACTCAGTTTTTCACTGGTGGTACCTTCGGTCAGCTTACGACCCTGGCGAACGGAGTCCGACGGGGAACGGCTCCAGGAAGCGGGTTCGATATTTCATTAAACCCTCGGTACTCGCTGGGCGGCCCGCGTTCCGCACAGTTTTCGTTGCGGCTTAGCTTCTAGTGAATATAAGTGGATGCATAGTGGGAGTTGGAAAAAAATGGGAAAGCTAATTCTGATAATGATGTTGATCTTTGCGGTTGCGCCGTTGGAGCGGTACCTCGCGCAGGAAAATTCACCGGATAAGCCGCAAACCCTAGCCGAAAGCCTGGACGCGATCAAAAAGTTCCGCGGCGAACTTATACGTGAAAATTACGATGCCGCCAGCGAATCCGAAGAGTTCATGCGGGTGGTGGTTCAAAAGGTGGCAGAACGAGCGAAGGAGTACGCTTCGTTCTTCCCGATCGACAAGGTGCAGAGCGCGGACCTGATGAAACTTGCTCGACTCTACATTGAAGCTGGCCAGTGCGGTGAGGCTCGTGCGGCAGTTCACAGGCGGCTTGCCTTACCAGGTTTGAGCGAGACTCAAAAAGCTGACCTTCTACTGGAATCGATCGATGTTGCGTTGGGAAGCAAAAGCCCTGAGGGATGCGAAAAGATTCTCGACCAGGTTGACGATGCTGTCAGGCAACTGGAGGCGATGGGCGATGACTTCTTACTACAACGAGTAACAGCGTATCGTACGGCGTCAATAGCTTACAGCAAGGATAAAGATAGGCTCGAGAAAGCATCTAACCGGTATGTTGAGCTCTACAAGAAGCTTTCGCCCGCTCAACGTTCAAGCAATCTGCGATTCGGAGTGTATAAGGCGTATATCAACCTATCTGGAATATACGCTGCCCGCGGAGAAGACGACCGCGTCAAGGACGCCTTCCGCGAGGGAGTACAACTGCTCTCTGGAGATCCGGATGCTGCCTCGACTCTTGGCATCCTCAAATACGACCAAGGTCGTTACGAACTGCCCGGAAAGAAAGCTGCGCCGATAGAGGCTGAGTATTGGATCAACCGCAAGTCTGACACTAAGCCGCTGACCTTGACCGGTAAAGTGACTCTGATCGAGTTCACAGCTCATTGGTGCGTTCCGTGCAAGGAGAGTTATCCGAAATTGATGCGGCTGCACGAAAAATACGCAAAGCGAGGTTTCCAGATAGTTCTTGCGACAACGCTGTATGGCTATTTTGGGAAGGATAAAAATCTGCTACCGGAACAAGAAATTGCTGCGAATAAGAAGTATTACGCGGATGAGTTAAAGCTGCCCTTCAAGGTTGCAATTAAAACTCCCGTCGCTCGGGACTCTGCGGGCCCCGGCGGGGACAAGAACGCCCGTGCCTACTTTGCCCAAGCAATTCCTCAGTTCGTAGTAGTTGATCGGAAGGGAGTTATTCGGTATGTGTCTGCAGAATGGAACCCCCAGACTGAATCGCATTTAGCAAGCATAATTGAGGCTACGCTAGACCGCTCGGGCGACTAAGCCTTGGTACAGCGCCTCCGGATCTATCTCCCGCGCCTGCCCTCCGCGAGTAGGGGAGACAACCGACTGATCTTTAGTCGACTGGTGTATCCATCACAGAAATGAAACTAATGAGACGAAGGAGACATAAACAGATCTTAGCTTGGGTTGTCACCGCAATTAGCACATTTCTCCTACTGGGGACTGTACCCGATCCAACTCACGCGCAGGCAGCAGGAGACATCGTTCGATGGAAAGCCAGCGGACCGGCAACCGCGAAGGTCGGCGAGAGGATTCTCATTGACCTAGATGCCGAAATTGAAATCGGCTGGCACATATATTCCGTTTCGCAGCCACCAGGAGGTCCTATGGCCTCCGTCATCTCGATCCCGGGAAAGCAAGCGTTTCGGGTTGATGGAGTGGCGCGTACGCCGACTCCCGACAGGTCCTTCGATCCAAACTTCAATATGGAAACCGAGACGTATGAAGGAAAAATAAGTATTAAGATTCCGGTCTCCGTGATAGATGATGCTCCTTTGGGGAATCAAAGGATCGCAGTTGACGTGACGTATCAAACCTGCAGCGATACGACGTGTTTGCCACCTTACACTACGCACCTCTTTGTTCCGATCAAAATTCTACCGGCGGTAAGCAGCAAATCGGGAGAGGATCCCGTTGAATCATCAATACAGGGGAATGCGATCGGATCGCCAACGGCCGAGAGCCGTAAGCCAGGCAAAACGCCGATCAATAACTCCGCCGTCGGTTCGTCTGAAGGCGACCAGGTCCCGGACTTCAGTTTCGTGGATTTTTCGGGCAAGGCACGCAGATTGAGTGAGTTTCGCGGGAAGTACGTCTTGATCGATTTTTGGGCCTCTTGGTGCAAGCCTTGTCTGGTTGATATTCCAAAACTGAAGGAGCTTTATCAAAAACATAAAGACTCCGGTTTCGAAATACTTGGAATGGACGCCGAAACACTGAGTGACGACGATGCCGCACCGGATCCTGATTTTGTCAGACAACAAACGGAGCAAGCGAAGAAGATAGTCGCTACTCGCGGTATGACCTGGACAAACGCAACGACGGAAACCGCGGTTCCGATTGCGAAGAATATCTTTTCCGTAAAAGCCTTGCCGACAAAGATCTTGCTTGATAGAGAGGGAAGATTGATCGCCCGAATTGGCGAGAAGGACGATCTGCTCGCGATCGTGGAAGGCTTGCTCAAATGACGCGAAAATCGATTCGTCACGGTCATGCCTTCGGTTCGGTGTCGGGGAATAAAATTGCAGCTTGACCGGCGGTGCGAAGAACAAGGAAATAGAACGGATATATGGTATCGCCGACTTGGTGGTATGAGAGCGTACCTTCCGTGACAAGTCCGTGCTCAACGACATCCGTTTCGGCCTCGTTGCAGCTCCTCCTATGCCTTGGATCCCGAACCCGAACCATGCTCGCGAGCGAATAGGCAGGCCATCCCCAATCTGGGGATGGTAACGGACCCAACCTCCCGGATCGAACCTCCCACAAACGCCACCTGTTTGGGTAGAATCGAACGTTGGAGGCGCGAATGGCCCACGGCTCTGCGGTATACCGCCTACCTTCCGATTGGATTTCCCTCAGTGTCAAGAATTGAGATTGGATGGCCTAGGTCTCTCAATTTCGATTCGATCGCTTTTCTGTCACCCACAATGACGATCGCCATTTTTGTTGGGTTGACGTATTTGTTAGCGACGCGATTAACATCCGCTAAGGTTACGGCATTGATCCTTGGGATGTAGTTGTCGAAATAGGTTTCCGGTAAGCCGAAGAGTGCCATGTCGGAAAGGTGTCGGGCTATTTGCTCGACCGTCTCAAAATCCTGCGGATAACGACTGATGAGGTTCGCTTTGCTCGTTTCGAGTTCTTCCTTGGTGACTGGAATCGAGCCTCCGATCCCCTCGATCTGTTTCATCAATTCAATAACTGATTCCTTTGTTGCGCCTGTCTCGAAATCTCCGCTTGCACGGAACGTCCCGGGTCCTTTCCGAAATAGAAACACGCTATATGCCCCATAGGTGTAAGCCTTTTCTTCCCTCAGCACTCGGTTCAGACGAGACAATGAGCCTCCCCCCAAGATGTGATTCATGACTTGAACCGCATAGTAGTCTGGGTTGCTGCGATCAAGTCCGACCACGCCCACCGCGATTGTCGATTGCACGGCGCCCGGTTTATCAACGATGTAAATTCCCGGTTTGCCCTTCATGGACTGCGCGGTTGACGGAACCGGAGCCGGAGCCCCAGCCTTCCAATCGGCAAAAACACTCTCCAATTTGGGCAGCATCGACTTGCTGTCCACGTCGCCGACCACGATCAAAGTGGCGTTGTTCGGAATATAATTAGCCTTGTGAAAACTCACCAAGTCCTCACGATTAATCGCTTTGATTGAGCCTTCCGTTGTATTTCGTCCGTATGGCTGGTCCCCGTAAAGAACTTTGTTGAAGACAAAGCCGGCAATTCCCGTAGGCTGTGATTTCCGCTGGGTTATTCCGATAAGCTGCCGACTGCGCAGCGATTCAATCTCGGCATTCGGAAACGAAGGATTCTGGATGATATCCGAATAGATTCCTAACGTTTTATCAAGATTCTTGGTGAGCGTCTGCAATGAAACTACACTCGAATCGCGACCAGAGTCTGCCGAGATTGAGGCTCCAATCGACTGCAATTGATTAGAAATACCGGCAGCAGATCGGGTCGTTGTACCTTGATTAAGCATCGAAGCGGTCCACAATGCAACACCAAATTTCTCGGTGGGATCTGCAATTGAGCCCGAGTTAAACACAAGGTTCATCGAAACGATTGGCAAAATATTCTTTTTGACAAACCAGACTTTCAGGCCGTTTGAAAGCTTCGTTTTTTCGATGGACGGCAGGGAGAAATTAGTTGTGGGGCCTGGTTTCGGCAAAGAATCTTTTTGCTTAGCAATCAAATCCCGATCTACTTTGGTTGCTTCACCGGAGGACGAATTGTCGGTTTGCTCGTCCGGTTTTACCGGAGTTCTCTTGCCCGGAACATAGCTCACAACCAGACGATCTTCCGTCAAGTACCTACCGGCAACTCTTTGGATGTCGGCCGGGGTAACTTTACGATAGCGGTCAAGATCCGTTTGCAAATAACCGGGTTTGCCTAAATACCCTGCATACTCTCCCAATTGAGCACCTCGGCCCAGCACCGACTGTAGGGAGAAAATGAAAGTGGATTCTCGCAGATTTATTGCCCGAGACAGTTCGTCTTCGGTGGGAGGATATTTCTTGATCTTTTCAACCTCGCGATCTATTTCCCTTTCGACTTCCTCAAGGGATTTGCCCGGCCGAACCGTGGCGGAGATCTGGAAGGTACCACCAAGGTCGTTGGGGTTTTGACTGGCGCTGATCTGACTGACCAATTCATTTCCATAGTTCAGATTGCTTTGGAGACGCGAGCCTCTTCCACCGGAAAGGACCGAGGCGAGAATCTCGAGTGCCGCATCGTTTTCGGAATAACGCGCGGCGCTGTGCCAGACCATCGCGAGCCGCGGGAAGGGAACCGCATCCTGATAACTCCGTCGTACTTCTCCGTTTAGTTTTCGTGCCGGCGGATTCGGCTGGGAAATGGCCCCACCCTTAGCGATCGGAGCGAAGTATCTTTCAATCCAGCCGCGCGCTCGATCTTTGTCGAAATTGCCGGCGAGAATCAAAATCGCGTTGTTCGGGGCATAATACTTGCTAAAGAACGAACGCACGTCGTCCAAAGACGCGGCGGACAAGTCTGCCATCGAGCCGATAACGGACCAATGATAAGGATGGCCCTCGGGATACATGATCTCCCCAATTCGTTCCGACATCGTTCCGTATGGCTGATTATCGATTCTCAGACGACGTTCGTTTTTAACCACGTCGCGTTGATTGTCAAGTTTCGCTTGCGTAATAGCGTCAAGCAAATTTCCCATTCTGTCGGCTTCCAGATAGAGCGTTCTCTCCAGAAAATTTGAAGGCACGACATTAAAGTAATAGGTCCGGTCTTCACTGGTCGTACCGTTGAAAATCCCGCCAACACCGCCAAAGGCATCGAGAAAACCGTTACGATAATTTTTTGAGCCCTGAAACATCATGTGCTCGAAGAGGTGCGCGAATCCGGTTCGACCAGGAGTTTCATTTTTTGAACCAACCCGGTAAAAGACACTGACGCCCGCGATAGGTAGAGTCTTGTCTTGATGCAGGATAACGGTTAACCCATTTTTTAACTTATATTCCTCGTAATTGATCGACACAGGCTTCTCGCTTTTCTGGCTGACAACTATTGCCGGCAGAAAGCAAAAAACTAGAAAAGAAGGAATGAAAACTCGCAATAATCTCATTGAAAACTCCCTTGTATTAATAAAAGGAAAATGATCTGGGAGAGGCCGACGGGGATAAGCCATCGATATCGCCCACCTTACAAAATTCGTTCTTGGACCCTCCACGTCTCGAAAAATGGTCTAAGGGCTGACCGCATCAATCCGCTAGTGGGCATTCCGGACTTCATTCTCTTACAGAATTCGATCCGCGAATTAATTTGGGGCCCTCGTGCTGACCATGAGCGGTTATTTCGAATCGAGTATTTCCTGGATCCGGTAAATGACGGCTTCAAGATGCATTCGGGTTGTGCGGTCGGTCGCCTTAGCCAGAGCAGACCCGGCATCGTCACTAAGCTCGCGAAGTTCGATAAGGTAGAATCCACGTTCATCGCCGCTTGTGAGCATCGCATTCGTGCCAGACGCGGATGCTTGCGGCGTTGCCGTTGTCGTTGCTTTGATTTTAAGGTCTGCGATGTCGAGATAAGCTCGTTGTAAGTTGCGGCGGTAGGCGTCGATCAACGGGACCGGCTCGTTTAGCTCGGCCCAGATACCGCCTCGAACCTCGGACATGAGTTGTTTCGCGGTGTAGACACTGCCACCACCGAGGGCCTCCTGCTCGACAAGGCGCGCAAATCGCGAACTTGAAAGCAAATTGCTCAACACGCTCTTCTGAGCGATTCCGATGCGGTTGAGGGTGCCGACCGGTTCGATCCGGCGGAGAATTTCCTCATCGATCTGCCATGTCGGCGAAACGAATGCATTTTCGTTCAGAAAACGAACAGCCTCGACCTGACGAGCTTTAGGTACGATCCAGAATCGAACGCCGTTCCGGCCAAGCTTCATGTGCTGTGATTCGAGTCCACCCACGATAGCAACGACGTGGTTCAATTCAAGTACCCATTGCTCGATCATGTCGCCGTAAAGTTCACTCAGATCATTGTACGACGAGCCATTCTGTGCAATGGTCGCGGGAAGAAGAAGCCGTGCGACACGCCTAAGGTTATTAATCCCTAGTGCGGTCGACTTGACCGCATCAGCGTCGCCTACTGCCTCCATCAATTCGCCCGGGTCGCTTCCGCCCGTTAAAGCGGTCGAGAAGCGGAGCCATGGAGTCTTATCCTGTTCGTGGGCCCATTCATCAAGTACAGGAAGCTCCTGATCGGGCTTTGTGGCATTTGGGATAGGCCGATATCCCCAGGCGATAGCCCACATGTCGTATGGCCCAATTCGAGGCACGAGGTCGGCGGGGTCAATCCTGTCCTCTGGCTGTGCCACATAGTTGAACCGAGAGTAGTCCATGATCGAGGGCGTGTGCCCCATTTCCTTCACCCATTCCCGATCGCGCACCTTCTCCTGAGGGTACGTCGAACTCGCCTTCATGTTATGCTGCAGTCCAAGAGTGTGGCCGACCTCATGTGTGATGGTAGATTCCACGAGTGTTCCCATCAGCTCGTCGGGCATCGGCAGCTTCTGGGCTCTCGGGTCTAGCGGGGCTGCCTGGACAAAGTATTGCGAGCGCAGACTGCTCATAATATTGTGAGACATCATGAGGTAAGCCACCATGATCTCGCCAGTTCGCGGGTCATAGATATGTCTGCCCGAAGCGTTTTGGAGCGTTGACGGCAACCAGCGGACGACGGAATAGCGGGCGTCCTCGAGGTCAAACTCCGGGTCCTCCTGTTCCGACGGCTGCACCTTCGCTAAGATGGCGTTTTTGTAGCCGACGGCTTCGAATGCTTTCTGCCATTTCTCGACACCACGCTTTATGTATGGCACGAGCCAGCCAGGCGTAGCTCGATCGATATAGTAAACAATCGGTTTAACGGGTTCGGAAATTTGGGCGTTCGGATCCTTCTTTTCGAGGCGCCATCGTACGATGAATCGCCGCTCAGTTGCCTTTTGTTCCGGGCGGCTGTAGTCCATTTGAGCTGTTGAAAAATATCCGACCCGCTCGTCGAATAGTCGCGGCATCATCGGACTCTCTGGCATTTTAACCATGCTGTGGTGTATGACGACGGTGGCGCTTCCCGGCTTTATTCCATATTGGGCCAACGAAGACCCAGGCTGTACGGTTCGCGTATAGGTATGTGTCGCTTCGACCTCGATATTGGTCGGAAACGGCGATATTCGATCGATGTATGACCGCGTTGCATCGAACGCGGTTGCAAGTAGACGCTCGCGGGCGCTGAACTCGAAAATGTCCGTGGTAAATAGACGAGTAACCTCGATGACTGCAGATTCATCCGGACCTGTCGCCGCGATCTGAAACGACATAATAATCGTGTCGGTATTTGCACTGCTAACAGCTGCGGCGATCGGGGAACTCGGATCCGCGACGATATCGTATTTCACGCTCCGAAGGTTTATCTGGTTCTGATTGCGTTCCCAGCGCACGACGATTTGGTTTAGTCCCTCCCCGCTATAGCCGACGCCGGAGGTCGTCCGAGCGAATCTGGTAACCCAAAGGAACTCTTTATTGAGTTCGTCTTTAGGAATCTCGTAGTAGTATTTGTCTTTTACTTTGTGGACCGTAAAGATCCCTGATTTTGATACGCCGTCCTTTGTAACCAGCTTCTCGTATTGTTGCTGGTCAACTGCAGGCGACCCGGTCCGGTTAGGCGTCTGATCCTGTGCAAACGAAATTCCTGTGGACCCGAGGGGCAAACCGAGTGACAGAATCAGAAATAGAAATTTACTCACGTTAAAATTCCTCGGAGAAATACGCTTTCGGCAAACCAATCCGTATCTCGCAACGAATATGCCTTGGTTTGCCAGATCTTGTTAATTCCGACAACCGAAATTCACTGAAGCGAAATCGAAACGATTGTCTCGGGCCTTTGCTGCCATCAGCCTTGTCCTCAATCATAGAAATGATAGAGGCGATGAACTTCGGTGTCTCAAAATGTGAATCTCGCTGCAAACTGCATCGAGCGCGGTCCGCCGTTCTGAAAAAGCGGATTAAACCCGCCACTGAGCGAGCCGCCGCCGAAGCCTCGCGCGGCGGTCTGGGTAATCACCCCAAAGGGTTGCACGCCCACAACACTCGTCGGATAGAGAAAGTTCGGATGGTTGAAGACATTAAACACCTCCCAACGGAACTGCATTTTTAAATTCTCATACAGCGTAAACGTCCGGTGGAGCCCCATATCCACCTGCCAGAAACCGGGTCCGCGAAGCGCGTTTCGTCCCAGATTTCCCATTTGTCCGGCGGGAACTGCGGTAGTGAACGCCGCCGGATTCAGACGTCTCCCGGTTGGCACATTCGAATCGTCGATATAGATCGGCTGCCCCGTCAGATTGGGTCGTCGGAAATTACCGAAAACGTTGATCGGAGTGAATTCCTGGAACAGCACGTTAAATGGCAATCCAGTTCGTGCTAATAAAATTCCGTTCAACGACCATCCGCCAAATACCGCGGAAGAGATTTTGTTCCCTTTCGGAGCCGGAATCACATAGGTCAAAGCAGTACTGAAATTGTGCCGCACGTCGAAAACCGAATCCCCGCGGAAGGTTTCCTGCGGAAAAATAAAGCCTCCTGAGGGAACCGCCTGATCAGAAGAGGCATTGTCAATGGAGTGCGACCAGGTGTAGCTGGCGACCGCCTGCAAGCCTCTTGAAAGACGGCGCGTAAACTGAGCCTGAAGCGAGTGATAGTCAGATTGAGCGCCGTTATCAATGAATACGACGCTTGAAAAATTCGGACTGAAATATGCCCCGGGAAACTGCCCAGGCAGTCCAATATCAATACGACGAACACGGACGAGTTTTCTCCCTAACGCGCCAACGTAGCCGACAGAAACTGTTTGGTCACGCCCTAGCGACTGTTCAGCCGTAAGGTTCCATTGATACGTGCGCGGCAGAGTGTAATCTTTTGCCGCCGCAGTGACCTGCGCCCGATTGCTGGGACCGAGCGTGAGGCTCCGGTCCGGGATGACAGTCAGGGAGATGTCTACCGGAAGCTGGGCGTTGGGTGTGCGACGATTGTTCGCATATGGGAAAGCGGCATCGCCGAACCCGGACTGCCCCAGGTCATAAAAAACCCCAACTCCACCCTTAACAACCAACTCGCGTCCGGAGACATCGCTGACCTGATAGGAGAAACCAAAGCGTGGTGCGAGCTTCGTGAAATCAGTCTCAAAATAAGGTGTGCCAAGCGGTGCCAGCGCCAATGAGGTCTGATCAAGCTGGCTTAATTCCGGTGCGTCGGCGAGCGTATATGGCAGCTTGCCGTCAGTACCGGTCGGAGAAGGGTTGATATTCCAGCCCAACCCATAGGTAAGTGTAAATTGCTTAGTAGCTTTCCAGGTATCCTGTGCGTAGAAATAGAAGCTGTTGAACAGGGCGGTAAAACTCGCTGACTTAGCGGCTATAACTAACGATGCTCTATTGTCGTAAACATTCTGAAGCGTGCCGGGAATGACCGATACTGACAAATCATTGGCACCGGCCGTAGGTGTCAGGCGGCGATAATCGAAGCCGAATTTCAACTGGTGCGAGCCTGCGGTATAAGAGAAATTGTCGATAAATTGGAATTGATTATTCTCGTTGTCTGCCTGATCGCCAAAGACTAACGAGTCGAACACGTTGGTGACGGGAAAAAGAGTGTATGATCGCTGCGTCCCGGCTCCCGCGGGAAGGAAAATCGAATCGGGAGGAAGCACCCCTCCTCCGAAACCATCGAAGTCATTATCCCGAAAGCCTTTTTGATTACTGAAATCTATTCTGACTTCATTGATTGCTTTCGTCCCGAATATCTGCGTCGAACCCAAATACAGCTTTCGTGAGGGCTGCTTGGTGGTAAAGAAGGCTGACGGATTACTTGCAAAACGACTCTTCGCCTCCGAGGGCGAATAATTGATTCTACCGAACAGCGTAAAATTCTCGCTCAAATTGTGGTCAACTCGCAGGCCCCAGGCATCTGAACTTTGCGGATTCGAAAAAACACCCGTATATAGTGCTCCTCCGGTCAACTGTCCGGCGGCATTCCGGACCTCCGGACCGTTCGGCAACGGATAAGCGTTCAAAATCGCTCTTGCGATATCGTTCGCGGGAGCGCCGGTTAATATATTGGTCTGGCGCGCGGCAAGTGAGGGAACAACGATCGTCGTGGCAGGCTGCGGCAGTAAGAATCGCTGTGCTTCGTAGGAAAAGAAAAAGAATGTTTTGTCTTTCCCTTTCCATAGAGCGGGTCCGCCTTCGCCAAAACGAGGTAAAACTACAGGACCACTAAACGTTCCTCCGAAGTTGTTGAATCTTAAGGGCGGCTTGACTGAGTCGAAAAAGTCCCGAGCATCAAAAACATCGTTTCTAAAATATTCAAATAGCGATCCGTGGTAGTTGTTTTCGCCAGAACGAGTAACGAGCGAAACCTGAGCTCCGGGGCCTCGCCCGAATTCCGGCGCAAAAGTCGATGTCTGGATTGCAAATTCCTGTAATGCGTCAATTGACGCGAGATTTTGGAATCCGCCCTGAGTGGTTGCAGCGGGGAGCGAACCGCTCGCATTTTGCCCAAAGCCACTAAAAACGGGTATGCTAAAATTTCCGCTTACACCATCAACGGTAAAATAATTGGAATTGGCACGTTGACCGTTAACCGAAAATTGACCCTGACTGTCAGAGGTGACCGGTACCGCAACTACTCCGGGAGATAAAGCGATCAGTGTTTGGATGCTCCGCCCGTTCGTCGGCAAGTTCCCAACGAAGGTCCGATCAATCGGGGTCACGACCGCCGGGTTTGTGTCGACGAGATTTTCGCCGGGCCGCACTTCGACCACCCCCGAAACGTCACCGATTTCAAGTCGGATCCGTATGGCGCGTCGGTCATTTACGTTCAGTACCAGATCCGGAACCTGAAGACGCTTGAAGCCGTTGGCTGCCGCCTCGATTGTATAAGTCGCCGGTGGGAGAAGTGGCACAACGAATGAGCCGTCAGAGCCAGTTGTCACAGTGCGTTCGAGGCCGGTGGCCGGGTTGGTGACGGTGACCTTGACATTCGGAACGACCGCTCCTTGGGAATCTTCGACGACTCCGGAAAGGGTTGCGTTGCTGGTCTGAGCCGCGATCTGTAGGCAAAGAAGCAAGATCAACTGGCAAGGGAGCAGTAAAAACCGAAATAGGCTGTTGTTGAGCATCTGTTTTTCCTCTTCAAGTCAAATTAATGTCGCCTTTAGCGACCCCTTGCTTGGCCTTTATACCCACCAAAATCCGAGAAACCGGGTCGAACGATTCAGACTGGTAGATGAGACTCGTGTGTCCCGAATCAAAAACGCTGTATCTCGGCAGCGAGATCTCCTGCCATCCGAAGGTTCCGCCAAAACTGGACCGTTTTGACAGAGGCGACGCCTTTGCCGCGGCCCGAGATGGAGAATGACTGTCCAACCTGCGCGTCGCACTCAGCGGCTAGACCGAAAAGCCGCTGAGCGGCTTTGCTAACATCGGCGGCTTCGCGAATATCGACGTCGCTAGCTTCTCCGCCGCCCACTGCTAAACTTATGGCAGAAAGCTGCGAATCAAGTGAGCGAACGTCGCCCACTATCGCGGCGGCTTTTGAGCGCAGGAGAGTTCTCCACTCATCGCGTTTTGCGGGTTCAAGCTGTTGGATCTCAGCGGGCGAGAAACGCTCGGCAAGTTGTTTCAGAGCAAGGGCATTTCGCCGCATCGCACGTGATCGATCAAGCACGGAAGCGGAATAACTCTTGAT
Organism: Pyrinomonadaceae bacterium; assembly: GCA_021463165.1. Lineage (GTDB taxonomy): Bacteria > Acidobacteriota > Blastocatellia > Pyrinomonadales > Pyrinomonadaceae > OLB17. The sequence goes on from JAJTWY010000004.1 coordinate 60,653, forward strand.
ATGTGTATCCAACTCCTCGCCCGCTATTCCTTTTTTTGCAAAGTACTCCTTTAACTCCGGCTCTACGGGCAACAGTTGTTCGACCTGTGCAGTAACGCTCTCAATAGTGATGTCCTGGCCCGAGATTTTAGGCTTGGTACCATTAGCCGCCTCTTCGGCAGTTTGAATGTCGATAGTGAGTCCAGCCGCGTTTTTGACCGGACCCAGTGCATTAAGAATCTCGGCCTTCCGCGACGGGGAATCGACGATGCCGTTAACGCGAAGTCGTCCGTCGGCTAACCGGGTCACCGTGATCTGATCGCCCGAGAGTGCGTTCACGCTGTCGAGCGCACGAAATACCTCGACCTCCGTTTCGTGGGTTGCCGTATGCGCTGAGCCTGTATTTACCTGCGTAGATAGGGCGTCGGCACCTGGTGGGAGTGCGAGCGGCATGGCGATCTCTAGCGGCTTGACTACTTTGGTGGCTCCACGCAGGAGTTCTTCTTCGGGCAGGAAAACAAGAGGTGATACGCTCGAAAGCGGTTTTTGCTCGACCCGTACATCGGAGATGCGATATTCGCGGACTTCCTCTCCTAATTGCAACTCGATCGTCTGCGAAACGGGGTTGTATGTCTCGCGGTCGATGCTGAGAGAAGCCATAAGTAGATCGATCGGAAGCCGCGCAGGGGCTGACGGATCCTTCTTGTAGCCAAGGGTGTATGTTTTTGGCTCCTCCGTAAGCGAGAAATCCGGCTTGGTTTCAAAGGTGCGAACAAATTCCATGAAGGCCAGAAGCGTGGGATCGGGAGTGTCCGTTCGATCGGCGGGCATCTCTTTCGTTTCGACGTTTGACAGCTTCTGGCCCTGCGTGAATACGCGGTGGAACTTCGTATCACTCCATTCGCCCGCAATCATCTTGCCGGTCTCGTCATATACACGCTCCGCCATGCCGCCTTGCTTCTGCCATTGATCCACTCGTTTTCGCGAACGCAGACTCCCGCCTGACCATTCCTCGATCTGGTAGTTGCGATGAACCGCCGTATCCGCAGACGCGACCACCGCGGCTTCGACCGTGCGGACTTTTTCCATGACGGATTCGGCCGTGATTACCGGGGGCGTGGCCGGCTGATAGAGATAGAAAAGACCGAACGCGATAGCTAAAGCGGTAAAAGCGAGGGCAAGCCTGAATGGATTCAGCCAAGAACGCAGGTCGAGCCATCCTATGGATCTTTCGGATTGGAGCAGGTTGCCGAACTCCGAACCGATCGGATGAGACTCCTTTGAACCTTCCGTCTGTGATTCGTGTACGACGACGGCTTCTTTGACCGAATTCGACGAAAGCCGATTGATCTCCGAAGGATTCAGGTTGGCAAAGGACGCATGAACATCGTCGGGCACAAACGTCGGGTCGGAATAGACGACTTGTAGCGTTGGCTTCGGACTTCCAAAAACCAACTGGAGGTCGATACGGCGATTCTCGCTTAATTCGATGCTTTCTTTTTGTTCAAGCGGCCCTTCCGGTGGCGGAGAAGCGACGGGCATCAACATGAGCCTCGTCTGCTGTCCGCCAAAGATTTCTATAAAGTCTATAGATTCGTCATCGCCAAGAGACAGTGAAAATTCGCTCTTGGCGGAGTTGACCTTTTGAGCGGTATGCACGTAACCGTTCACGGCAACTTGAAGTTCGCGCGGAAAATGCTCGAATACTTCCCGAGCTCTCATCCGCAGGAGTCGTCCGGCATTCGGTGAACCCGAGCCACCCGAATCACCGCCGTTGCCGCCACCCCGGCCGAAGCCTCCGCCTCCAGAATCGTTCTTGTTCGAATCTTTCCCTATCATATCGGTAGGATATCGATCAGCCAGCAACGGCAGATCGAGAGCAATGTTTATCCTGTCCAGACAAGATGCGCAGCTCACAAGGTGAGCCAGTTCGTCTACGCTGAGGGCCGCCGCAATCTCATCGGTCGTTTTTCCGTATAATTCCGTCAAGCGGTCCTCGGTGAGATGCTTGCCGCGTATAGCACTAAAGATCGTTTGCCTCAACTCGGCGAGTATGGCGGCGGTGTCGCCTGCGAGGCTGTTGAAATCCCTTACGGGGGACGTTTGTTCATGCTTTTCCGCCCTCAGAAATCTGAGCTTTTCAGGATCGTTCAGATAAGCCTTAGCTTCGCCTCGGGCAGTATAGAGCCAAACCTTGACGGTCTGAATGGAGTTGTTCAGCACATCCGCGATCTCCCGCGGGTAATAGCCGTGGAAGAAGCGTAATATGAGAACGCTCGCAGCTTTGGACGACTCCTTACGAAAACACACGAACTCACAGATGCCGCGAAGTTCGTCCAGTACTTCAAGATCGTTCAGGATACTGCTTCTACGCAGGCCGATCTCCGCCGAATCGCATTCAAGGGGGCTGAATTGTTGCCATTGGCGGTTTGCAGCCTTGCGGATCTGTGAAAGATGAAGATGTCGGAGTATCCCATAAATGTAGGACTCGACGTTGTTGATCCCGGAAATCTCAGGTTGCGAAAACGTGAACTGAATGAATGCTTCCTGCAGAAGATCCTCGGCCGCTTGTCGATCTTTGTCCGCAAGATGCAGCGCCCATTTCATTAGACGGTCGTACCTTTCGAGGAAAAGCTCCTCGTGACTCGGGTTTTCGACCAGTTTTAATTGCTGCCTTGGCATGATTTGTCCTATACCAGTATTGCGGACAAGCTACTCAAATGTGAATGTTCTGTTATGAAGTGGTCGTGAGATAGGGAAAGGTTTATCCGAATGGGAAGAAAAGTTCATTCTTGATATCAGCAAGTGTGCGAGATCAATTGTCGGCGCTTACAGACGACTCTCGTTTAGGCTCGTGCATTTGAAATTAGAGTTATGATTTCGGGGCGGTTTTTGAGAACTGTTTGCTTTGTTGATCCTTCTGTCTGTGAAAATTGCTAAAGATTTCGGCTCCGTTGTCGTTAAAACTTAGGCTGAGTCGTCTTACTTACAAGAACTCTTGGTAAAGGGCTGAAAATGAACCCGAACTGCTTGGCATTTGGAGATAACTCGGTCGCAGGGGCCGAGGTTCGTGCCGCAGTCGAATACACTATCCAAAATAGCGTGCTTTTGGAACAGAAGGTTGAGGAGTTGTTTGGACGGTGGCGTGAGCCGATCTATCGATATTTGGTGGCGGCATTTGGTACTGCGACCGACGCTGAAGATATCGTTCAGGAGAGCTTTATTCGGCTTTATCGGGCCCTGCACGAGGGACAGTCGATCGAGAATTCACGAGCGTGGCTCTATAGAACTGCCCACAATCGGGCGCTGGATCAAATAAAACATCAGCGGTTTTTGGAACCGGTTAATGAAATTACATGGGAAGCCTTGCTGGGAGCGTTGCCGGATCTGTCGCTCAACCCTGAGGAAGACCTTCTCGCAAACGAACGAATGATGAGGATCCATGAAGCGATGCAAACTCTATCATCGCAGGAAAAACAGTGCTTGCACCTTCGGTCGACCGGTTTCCGATATCGCGAGATAGCAGAGATCATGAACGTCGCGGTTCCGACCGTTAGTGAGTATTTGAAACGGGCGATCAACAAGCTGGGCAAGGTGAAATGATGGAGACGTTTAATTCGGAAAATTGGACGGACGAGAATTGGCATCCGAGTGACGAGGAGCTGCTGATGCTAATGGACGGGGAACTTTCGGACAAGGAACTTTCCTTAGGACGTTCGCATCTCGACGCGTGTTGGACTTGCCGGGCCCGCTCTGAAGAGCTCCAATCCACAATTTCGTCCTTCGTCAAATACAGCGAATTGATCCTCAATCCGCTTATCGACGGCTCTCCAAGGAACTGGGGTGGATTCAAGTCCAGGCTGAATAGCGCCGCTGCGGATCTTGGACAGCGACGTCCGTGGTATCGAAGTCTTCAATTATCCTTCAACAAAACGCGGGTTGGGCGGTTGAGAATATTCGACAGCCTCCGTTCGGGCATCGCTTTTCTCGGACGACATAGGTTAGTCGGTCTGCCGGCGGCCGTCATAATCGTTTTCGCCGGGTTGCTTGCTTGGCTAGTAATTTCACCCGGAGATAGTATTTCTGCGAGCGAGATCTTGAGTGAAAGTGATAGACGTGCCGCTCTTTGGTATAGACAGCCCAACAAGGTTCTGCATTGGGCTTCGGAGACAACTCTCGCGAATAATTCACAGCTACCCGACGGAAAATATACATCGCTTCACTGGCTGAACAATACGGACGGGCAGTCCCGCCGGTTGATCCGCAAATTCGATCAAAATGGGCTCTTGGTGTGGGCAGCGTGGACGCGCGCGGACGGATCTGATGTTGTCTACGACCGCTTCCCCAACGGTGAGATAGAGATCTACCCCTCTGCGAAGGCTCTTCGCGAATACGTTGCCGGAGTGGACGAAAAGCGGCGGCCTACACTGGAACGGTATATCCAGTTATCCGAGAATCTTCAACAGATCGAGGAAACGATAACAACGAGAGGGCAGGCCCTCGATGTAGCGTCCAACAATGCGACACTTCAAATTCTCAAAAGTGATGATGTCGGGAAAGTCTTTCGGATCAGGCTTGTCTCAGGCCCAAATGAAGTCGAAGGGACCGCTGCCGCAGAGATGGAATATGACATAGCAGCAGATACTTTTGTTAAGCAGCGACTGAGGTCCGTCAGGTACCATTTCGACGGGAAGATCGAGGTTGAAGACTACAAATTGGCATTCTACCGTGAAGCATCCGTCGAAGATTTTAATGCTAATGACTTGAGCAAAGAGATGGAACAAAGCTCGAAGATCGTTTACGTCACACCGGAGGCATTTCTCAAATATGTTACGCCGGAGGCAGTTCTGAAGCTTGCAGAGTCGATCGAGGCATTCAACACGCGAAACCATCAGCGGGCGAAATAATTTTTGCGATTAACCTAGGCGGCTGCGAAATTAAACCCGTCGCAGCGAAACAGAGGAGCTGACGAAAGGCATCACTTTCCGTCTGAGAGTAAACGTGTCTTTTGGAAACGAGGGCTACGAGAGCGATGGGAATAGGAAATGATGAAACCCCTTCTAAAACATTTGCGAATAACATTTCTCACCTCGACCTTCGTTCTTTCCGTGCCTCAACTGTCGGCGGAATCAGGCAATGCTGGCACCGCGGATAATGACCCAAAGAATGCCACTGCCGAGAAAGACGACCTGAAGCGATAGTCGAAAGGCTTCTCTCGGAAAAGAAGTGACCGAAATTGAATGCTGCAGATGACCATCAAATTCCGATTTCTGGCGACTCCTCTTGCGCTGATCTTTTTACTTGGCATTGGAGTACACGCTCAGGATCCCGTGTCGGTTTCGATGTCGGTGCGACAGGCAAAGGCAAAACCGGGCGACAAAGTTACAGCACAGATCTCGGTATCCATCAGCGGTGATTGGAAGATGTACTCGATCACGCAGGGAGGCGGCGGGCCGATCCCCACCACGATAAGAGTATCCGAAGGAATCTTTAAGGCTGCCGGATCGCCGCGAGGGACTTCGCCCAAGAAAGCCATGGATCCCAACTTTGGGATCATGACCGAGTATTACGCTGGGAGTGCATCGTTCACGGTTCCGGTCTCAGTCGATGCGGCGGCGCAACCGGGACCTCAAACGCTCACGATCAGTATTCGATACCAAGTTTGCAACGAAACGCTGTGTCTTCCGCCAAAGACCAAACGGGTTTCGGCTGCCGTCGAGATTGTGGCTGGATCTGTAAATGAAACTGTTGCGTCTCCCACACCAACACCAACGCCCAGTCCAACGCCAACACCGGTCGCCAACGCTAATACGAACGCGAATTCCAACACCGCTGTCGCCAACGCAAATATAGCGGACGGGAACTCGAACTTCGATACAAACACCGCGGCGATGCTCGGAAACGATGAATCGATAAGCCCGCCGCTTGGTTCGGAGTCCGCGACGGTTGCAGCGACGGCTCCAGGAGGCATCGATTCAAGTCAATCGCTATGGTCATTCATCTGGCTGGCAATGACCGTTGGAGCGCTGTCCCTGCTCACTCCTTGCGTGTTTCCGATGATCCCGATCACTGTTTCATACTTCACGAATCACGCGGCCGGACACCGCAGCGCGGCTATACGTGACGCAGTGGTCTATGCCCTCGGGATCATCCTTACTTTCACAGCACTTGGTGTGGCACTGGCCATTCTTTTCGGTGCAGCGGGAATAAACCAGTTTGCGGCAAGCCCGTGGGTGAACTTGGCGATTACGGCAATTTTTGTCGCCTTTGCTCTGAGCCTTTTCGGATCCTTCAACATCGGAATACCGACGAGCATCCTTACAAAGCTGGACGCATTTCAGCGAAGAAAGGAAGGGCAAGGAAGCGGTGGAAGAACAATTGCCATTCTTCTGATGGGACTGACGTTCTCCCTAACATCGTTCACATGTACCGCGCCGTTTGTCGGTTCGCTGCTCGTGATGGCGGCGCAGGGGGACTGGACGATGCCGATAATTGGGATGCTCGCTTTCTCGACGATCTTTGCACTGCCTTTCTTCGTTCTCGCCCTTGCGCCTCAACTGGTTTCACAGCTTCCCAGATCAGGCGGCTGGCTGAACTCGGTGAAGGTCGTGATGGGCTTTCTCGAGATCGCGGCCGCCATGAAGTTCCTATCGAACGTCGATCTCGTCTGGGGTTGGGGGATCTTCACCCGCGAGATCGTATTGGCGAGTTGGGTCACGATCGCTCTGCTCATCGGGCTGTACCTGCTCGGGAAGTTTCAGCTCTCGCACGATACTGCAACGGTAAGGCTAGGAGCGGGCCGCTTGCTTGCATCGATCCTGTTCCTATCGATGGGGTTCTATTTTCTAACGGGCCTGTTTGGAGCTCGTCTCGGAGAGATCGAATCATTCCTGCCGCCTGCTACAGAAAGTTCATTCGTAGCAATGAGGCAAGGGAATGCATCCGAGAACGGGGGCGGTGAGCTGAATTGGATGAAGAACGATTACACCGGTGCATTGGAACGGGCTAAGCAGGAAAACAAGGCTGTTTTTATCGATTTCACGGGATATACATGTACCAACTGCCGCTGGATGGAAGCCAATATGTTTCCCAAGCCCGCCGTTCGGCGTGAGCTTGAGAAGTATGTTCGAGTTCAACTCTACACAGACGGCGAGGGGGAGCCGTATGAGGGCTTCCAATTGATGCAGCAGGAGAAGTTCAATACGGTGGCTCTGCCGCTGTACGCGATCGTATCCGCGGAAGGCAATATTCTAGCTACCTTCCCGGGTCTGACGAGAAGCGAGCCAGAATTCGTTTCGTTTCTTCAGTCGGGAGGCGGAAACGTGATCGCGGCTCTCGAAGAAAGATAGACGAACGGAAAACTATTTACCTTATGTTGCGATCGCTTAACAGCTTTCGTGGGGTGCAACTGTACGCCACCGACGGCCACATCGGAAAGATCTCCGAGTTCTTCTTTGAAGATAGAGACTGGACGGTCCTCTACATGGCGGCGGATACCGGAGATTGGCTTCCCGGTAAGCGGGCTCTCGTTCCCCCTGCGAGCCTGGGTGAGGCAGATTGGGTAGAGCGAAAGATCAACGTGATGGTCACACGCGAAGACATCGAAAGTAGTCCTAACATCGATCTTCATCAACCCATAACGCGAGAGCAGGAAGTTGCGTACTTCGCCCATTTCGGTTGGGCATGTCTCTGGGATGGCGAGTTGCGTTCCTCTTCTGAGGTCATCGGGTTGCCGGTTGTTTCTGGGGCCGTGAAACTCGGTCGAGTCGACGATCTGGTTATTGACGACCAGTGGATCATCCGGTACTTGGCGATCTCATCAGGAGTGGATAAAGAACGCGAGAGTTTCTTGATGCCGCCGAGGCTCCTAGAGAACGCCGATTGGAGGCGATCGGAACTCACGATCGCGCTTTCTTCGGACGTGATCCGCTCCAGTCCTGCATTTGAGCCGGGGCAACGGATCACCCGCGATCATGAAGTGGACATCTACAGACATTTTTCCGCCAACCCATACTGGGAGTAAACGACCTTGTAAATGCACAAAAGAGGAATAGAGCAATGAAACTGATTCGACCAATTATTCTGTTAATCGCCATCATAGGGCTGGTTCCCTCTTGGATCCCTGGCCAAGGTGGAGAAAAACTGCCACCAATAAATGTTACCCAATACCGACTGAAGAACGGACTGCAAGTGGTGTTGCATCAAGACAGATCAACACCGATCGTAGCCGTCAACGTTTTCTACCACGTCGGTTCCAAGAATGAGACTCCCGGCCGAACGGGGTTTGCGCACCTTTTTGAACACATGATGTTTCAGGGTTCAAAAAACTGGAGCAGTGACTACCTGACAGCAATCTCCGATATGGGTGGAAATGTTAACGGCACAACCAACGAAGACCGCACGTGGTACTTCGAGACGGTGCCGTCGAACTTCCTTGAGCGAACCCTCTACCTTGAGGCTGACCGGATGGGAAATCTCCTGGAAGCTATGACGCAGGGGAAGCTGGATAATCAGCGTGATGTCGTGAAGAACGAGCGACGGCTCCGCGTTGACAATCAACCGTACGGAACGGCCTTCGAACGGATCGGCGAGACCATGTATCCCGCAGGCCACCCGTATCATTGGTCAGTCATCGGTTCGATGGCTGACCTATCGGCCGCCTCGATGGACGATGTGAAGTCGTTCTTCCGAACTTACTACGTTCCCAACAACGCGACATTGGTTTTGGCTGGAGACTTCGAGGAAAAAAAGGCTCGATCGTGGATCGATAAATTCTTTGGACCGCTCGAGAAGGGCGATGAGATCAAGCGTCCCAACAATCCACAGCCGAAGTTGACGGCTGAGATCCGCAGTACTTATGAAGATGCGGTTCCATTCCCGCGTGTTTCGATGGTTTGGCATAGTGGTCCGCAGTTTTCCGCTGACGAGGCAGCACTAGACACCCTTGCCTCAATCCTTTCCTCAGGACGTGGATCTCGATTGCAGAGCAATTTGAATTACGGGAAGGAACTCGTGAGTCAGATCTCTGCAAGCAACTCTACCAACGAAATCGGCGGGTTGTTTCAGATCGTTGCCACAGCACGTCCGGGAAAAACTCTGGAAGAAGTGGAGAGGGAGATCGATATCGAGATCGACCGGATCAAGAAAGGAGCGCCGACAGCTGAGGAGGTTGAACGTTCGTTGAACGGCCGGGAATCAGGATTTATATTCGGGTTGCAATCCGTCTCAGGCAAAGGAGCCCAGTTGAGCAATTACGCGGGATATTTAGGAAGGCCGGCGTATTTCCAAACCGACCTCGACCGCTATCGCAAAGTCACTCCGGCCGATGTCCAAAGGGTTGCGAATCAATATTTGACCGCGAACCGTTTGGTAATGAGCTATGTGCCGGGTAAAGGACCTGCTTCGCGGCCAAATGGAGCAACCGACAAACCGGCATCCGGTGACGCCGCGAAACCGGACAAGGATCTGATTGCTAAACAAAAGGCGATGCTGCCAAAAGCTGGGCCGACTGTCAGATTCGCGCTTCCTTCGATCGAGAAACACAAGCTTTCAAATGGCCTGAGCGTTTGGTTCGTCAAGAACCCCGAACTCCCGATCATGTCGATGAACCTGGTTTTCAACTCGGGCTCGATCCTTGATTCGGCCGAAAAGTTCGGCGTAGCGTCATGGACGGCTTCGATGCTCAATCAAGGAACTACATCGCGATCCGCCGTTGACATCGCAAACCAGCTGCAGTCGATCGGCGCCTCGATGAACGCGGGGTCGGGATGGGATTCGAGTACGGTTGCAATGCAGACGTTGGCGAAGAATCTTGATAAGGCATTGAATATCTACGCTGATGTCATACAAAATGCTTCATTTCCGAATGACGAGCTCGAATCTTTGCGCCGACGTTCGATAATCGGGTTGGCCCAACGCAAGTCACAGCCGTCCGCAGTTGCGAATCTTGCGTTCTCCAAGGTCCTGTATGGCGATCAATCCTACGGGCGCAGTACCACAGAAAGTTCGCTCAAAGCGATCACGCGCGACGACCTGGTAAGTTTTCATCGAACGAACTTCGTTCCAAACAACGCGACTTTGATAGTCGTCGGTGACGTCGAGAGCAAGTCGATGCTCGCGAAGTTGGAAGGAGTTCTAGGGAAATGGAAAAGCGCCGGATCAGTAACTATTCCGTCGCCAAGCCAAACGATGCGCGGGAAGCCCGGAATCTACCTAATCGACAAACCCGGTGCCGCGCAGTCCACTATCTCCGCAGGATTGGTCGGAATAGACCGCGGCAATCCGGATTACTACGCGGTTCAGGTTATGAACTCGATCTTGGGTGGCGGATCCTCGGGTCGTCTTTTCAAAGTCCTCCGCGAAGAGAAGGGCTATACGTATGGTTCTTACAGTTCGTTTTCACCCCGCAAAGGCCCTGGCCCGTTCTCAGCAAGCGGCGATTTTCAGACTGGCTCAACTAAGGAGTCCGTCGTCGAGTTGATGAATCAGATCGAAGGGGTTCGTGGCGGCATCCCGGTTACACAGGAGGAGTTGGATTCTCACAAGCTCTCGATAATCAACAGTTATCCGCAGGGTTTTGAGACGCCAGGGCAGGTAGCCGGCCAGTTATCCAGCTTGGTCACCTACGGATTGTCGGACAGCTACTTCAACGACTATATTCAGAAGGTCAGCGCGGTCACCCTCCCAGATGTAACCCGAGTCGCGAAAAAGTACCTAGATCCGTCGAAGATGGCGATCATCATCGTCGGAGATCGAACAGTGATCGAGCCGAAACTCAAGGAACTGAACTACTCGATCACCATTCTCGACGTTGACGGAAATCCAATTGCAGAATAACGAATATCTGGCCAGGGAGTCGCCGAACGGCTCCCTGGCTAGTAGAGTATTCCATTCGTTCGACTGTCAGACCTGGTTCCTCTCAGCCGCCAGACATCGCAATATTGAAGCGTGCGTACAAGCGACTCGATTGGATGTCACTTTAAATCTGGGCGCGGCTCAGCAATTGCTCAGGGCGGATCCAAACACCACGCGGATAAGTTACGCGGGTGATCTCAAGTCGGGGGATAATCAGGACACATCATATGTCCTATTTAGGCACAATTGGGACACTGGGATGGTCGTAGTAAACATGCGGCAAGGTCGGTAAATGTGCAATGGCAAAGGGCCTGAGCCGGCGACGCCATCAGATTCTTTACGAAGCCTCCTCGCCGAATATATACGTGACACCGTGCCAGGTGAGGAGTGACATTCGACCGCCAGAGCACCACTACGGACATGCGCAAAAAGGAAGTAGTTATCAGCTGCGGAATGTGTGATATCTTGATTGTCGGTGACGGCGATTTGTTGATTCTAAGATTAGCCTTAGATCGATAATTTGAACGGGCCGGATGGTTGCAAAATGGTGGCAATTTTGCCGAATCAAACTGATTCACAAGCTCTTGGTTACTGGTGTCAGCCTCGATTCTAAGGCGGTTTGAGCGATCTTGAGAACTTGTGATCTTTCTCCAGATTGGTTGGGTGCGAAAGGTCGTGATTTCGATCCTTGTCTTCTTCTTGAAGTTTCACTGTGAAACTCGCCGATTGTCACTATCAAGTAAAGACTTAGCCTGCAGAGCCGCCGCTTCGTCGAACTCAGTGTACTCGAAGCTTGTCTGGATCTTTTTGTGGCCTGCTCCTCGTTGGGCTAACTTGTCAGAGTAGCCGAGCCGACCCAGTCGAGTTACCCAGTCTCTGCGTAGGTCACGAAGACGCAACCCGGGAACGTTCGCTGCAGTTCGTACGAGATCCCACGACTTCTTAAACGAGGTATGAGGGAAGACCAGGTTTTCGAGGCTTGCTGAATGATCTGGAGTGACATTCTTCGACTGTTGAAGAAATGTCCATAGTTCTAGCAATGCACGCTTCATCCTATCCGTGATCACAGCGATACGCTCCTCCCGGATCTTGCCCTTGAACGAGACCAACCGGGTTAAGTCGCGAATTCTGCCATTTTCATCGAATACATCTTGCCAACGAAGAGGATCATATTTGTCCTTTGACTCACTGTAGTCGTTTACCGGATACAGCTCATTTGGCCGTGCTCCTGAGTCGCGTAACGAGATTATGAGCGCATACAGCCTCGGGGCAGTCGACTGTCTAATCTTTCGGGCCTCACGGAGAAGATCGCTCTCTTGTTTAGTCGTAATAGTAACGGTCCGCCTCTTCTCTAGAGACTTTTCTATAAAACCTTCGAAATCCGGAATCTCTCGAATCCATTTCTTTTTCTTAGCCTTCCGAAACATGGCACGTATGGTCTCGAAATCGCGATTTGCTGTAGCGATCTTCACAGACTTCAATCGATTTCGTCTGAAGTGTCTAAAGTCGGTTTCATCCATTTCACCGATGAGGAGTTCGCCGAGCTCAGTGACAATTCGGTCGATCTTGGCCTGCTCGGTTTCCCAGGTCCTCATTCCTTCCGACTTCTGGCCATCAACATATACAGCGGGTATCACGAACTCCTTCTTGTACCATTCAGCGAGTTGAGCAAACGTCATTGATCGCCCATCAATAAATGCCTGACCGCGGAGTTCGTGTTCGGCCTTAATTTCCTCTGCGAGCTGCTCAGCATTCTTTAGATTGGTTGCTCGCTTGTAAATCGTCTTGACTGAACCATCACCCTGAGCTAGTCTTACGCGCGCGTAGAGGTAGCCGGTTTTCTTGTCGGTCCAAGCAAATGATCCATAACGCCGGCGTTTTTTGGGCTTGTTTTCTTTGTCAGCCATTGGTTCTTTCAGGATTTAGCCATTGGGTCCGTCTAACCATTTTACCAACCATTTGAACTCGGAATGGACAGATATTCTAAGGCGAGGCCGTGTCGAAAGTAAAGTAAAATAGGGCATGATAGCGCATCTAGGCCGATCGAAAATTCACCCGGACTCGGCTTTTAACCATTGGGTCCCAGGTTCGAGTCCTGGTCGGATCACCACTTTTGTGAAAGGGCGGGTTTCCGGGCCCGCTTTTCTTCTGTTCAGATCCTCCTTAGAGGAGGTCCGACCGTCCTTGGTAAAGCATCACCGACTCGCCGTGCACTTGCGGAGAATAGTCCCACAAGGCTATCCCTGTCGGGCAGCTTCAACCGCCGGAGATAAAAGAGCGTCGGCGTTCTAGTTCTTCCAAATGGCTCCGTATCCTGCGTCCCAGAGCAGTTTATTGATGGCGGGTATGTCCTTAAGGTTCATCTCGTCAGCCCTCGCTTTGAGTGCAGCCCATTGGGCGGCAAGTCTCTTGAGTTCGTCAACCGAGGATTGATTTACTCGGGGAATATCGCTTTCCGTTGCATTGATCAGGAACATATAGTTCGCCGAGAACTTATTCGGGAAATTTTCGACATCGTCGTAGGCCCTCGATTTTCGCTGGGACATATCTTCGTCCCAGGCCTTCATCTTTTTCAGCAGGGCATCACCGTCGCGTTTAGCGGCTGCGTATTTTTCACCGGTCGGCAGTGCGGCCAATACGCCTTCAAGCTGCTTCTGCTTTTCGAACAGGCTGTTTACCGTTCGATGCATCGCAGTCAGCTCGGCCTCCATTGAGGACATCATCAAGTGATATTCCCTGTAGGCGGCCGGCGTGGTCGGATAGAGTGGGTTTGCCAGTATCTCGGCCTCGGTCGTGACGGCCTGGCTGCCGTACTTCAAAGTAAATTTATACTTGCCGGGCGACGCCTTGTGGCCGTTGTAGCTGGCTTCGATATAGACACCGGGGATACCCGGCATAGTGGGGTACCGCATATTCCATACAAACCTGTTGAGACCCTTTACTTTTTGCAGCAGCGGGGCCGGTCCCGGGCCGCCGTCCCAGCGCCGGTAATTTGGGTCGGCCTTGCTCGAGTATGTATTTACGACCTTGCCTTCTGCGTCCGTTACCTCAAGCGTGACCACATCCTCTTTCTTTAGCTCAGGCAGGTTGTAATAGATCACGACGCCATTTGCCGGATTTACCCCTTGGAAGGTATTTGATCCGTTAAACTCAGGGTTCGAACCATTCAGCTCGCTGCCGCCGTTGACCAGATAGGCATTGGCCGGTTTGTAGATCGAGAAGGCGGGCGTGTCCTTTTTGTACTGCCGGATCAGGGTCAGGTCGTCCAGTATCCAGAACGAGCGCCCCGAGGTTGCTGCGATCAGATTATCCTTGTGGACGCGGAGATCGGTGATCGGCGTGATCGGCAGATTCAACTGGAACGGAGACCAATCGCGGCCGCCATTCCATGAGATAAATACTCCCAGCTCTGTTCCCGCAAACAGCAGATCGCGGCGAACGTCATCCTCGCGAACTACGCGTGTAAAGGCATTTCCCGGGATGCCGTTGTCGATCTTTGTCCAAGTGGCACCGTAATCAGTGGTCTTGTAGAGCCCTGGTGCGTGGTCGTTGAATTTGTACCGGGTGGTCGCAATGTAGGCGGTTGCCTTGTCGTGCGGTGAGACCTCGACCGCGTTTATCAAACATTCGGCGAGGCCCGGCGGCGTAACGTTCTTCCAGGTCACTCCGCCGTCGCGCGTCAACTGAACGTAACCATCGTCGCTTCCGGTCCAGATGACGCCCTTCTCGTGCGGCGAGACCGTGATATATGCGAGCGTGCCATAGTTCTCGGCACCCACGGCTTCATTGGTATATGGACCGCCGCCTTTTCCTTGTTTATCCTTTTCGTTGCGTGTCAGGTCCGGTGATATCTCCTTCCATGTCTTACCCATGTCGGAAGTCTTCAAGAGATACTGGGAACCATGATAGAACGAGCGATCGTGCTTGTCCCAAACGATCGGCGCATTCCAGTTGTAGCGGTATTTCATGTCCTTGGCGTCCATGCCAAGGTACTGGATGGGCGAGGGCATAATATTTGTTCCGGCGCTTGCTTTAGTGTCGATCACCTCGATCGTTCCCTGATAGCTGCCGCCAAGGACGTAACGTGGATCGTCCGGATCGAATGCAAGGAACGCACTTTCACCACCTGCCGATGCTGTCCAGCTTGATGCCGAGATGCCGCCGCCGCCGAGTTCGCGACTTGCGATCGAAACTGACGTACTGTCCTGTTGGCCGCCGTAAATGCGGTAGGGGAACTGGTTATCGACGTTGATCCGATAGAACTGTGCGGTCGGCATATTGCTCTGCGTGCTCCATGTCCGGCCCTTGTTGAATGTGATGGCAGCACCGCCGTCATTTGAGATAACGAAATTATTTGAATTGGACGGGTTGATCCAGAGGTCGTGAAAATCGCCATGGGTGCCCGACAGTGTTTCCCACGTCCGTCCTCCGTCGTTCGACCGGAGGGCAGGCGCGCTCAAGACATATATCGTATTTTCGTTATTCGGGTCGATAAACAGCTCGATGTAGTACCAGGCGCGCTGGACGAGTCGCGGATCGCTGGTGACTTGGCTCCAGCTTTTACCGGCGTTGTTGGAAACGTAAAGCCCGCGGCCTTCCTTGTTCGAATCGCTCTCGATCAAGGCATAGACCTTTTCCGGGTTCGAACGGCTGACGGCGATCGCCATCTTACCCATTTCCTCAGGCAGGCCCTCCTTCATCCGTTCCCACGTTTCACCGCTGTCTGTTGATTTGTAGAGGCCGCTCCCCGGCCCGCCGCTGATAACTTTCCAGGGCAAACGCCCGTGCTCCCACATCGCTGCATACATGATCCTCGGATTGCTCGCGTCCATCGAAAGTTCGACCGCACCCGTTTTGTCATCGACGTATAGCGTGTTCTTCCACGTCGCACCGCCATCGGTCGATTTGAAAAGGCCGCGCTGTTGTGACTTGCTGTAAAGCGCCCCTTGGGCAGCGACGTAAACAATATCAGGGTTTTTCGGGTGAATTATGATGCGGGAAATGTGCTGCGTTAGATCGAGGCCGATCTTTTTCCATGTCTTGCCGGCGTCGGTCGATTTATAGACGCCGTCGCCGTGATGGGTCTTCACCCCGCGGGGAGCATGTTCGCCCATCCCGACGTAGATGACGTTAGGATCGCTCTCAGCGACTGCGATGGCACCGACCGAGCCCGTCTTAAAAAAGCCGTCCGAGATATTTCGCCAACTGACACCCATGTCTTCGGTCTTCCAAAGCCCGCCGCCGGTGGTGCCCATGTAGTATGTTTTCGGGTCGCCGATCACACCGGTACTCGTGACGGAACGTCCGCCGCGAAACGGCCCGATCGACCGCCACTTGACAGGCTTGAAGACACTATTCAGGTCGTCCGACGCCGACGAATTCTGCGCGTGGGCTGAGATGACGACAACAACGAGAAGCGATAGTAGCGATATCAGTTTTTGCATAATGATCCGGGCATCTTTATATTTCCATCGAAACGGAAAGTATTTGATTCAAGCTTTGGTGGAACAGAGATATTATAGTCCAGATCAATAGAAAAGCCGACCCTAACTCGTCTCGTTCGAGTAATTGACATTCGCAGAGGATCGGGCGAATAATCGAACTGTAATCCCTTGACTATAGTTGACTTAGGCTTTTGTACGTGAGGTCCCACACAACGCGGACGATCGATCGAACCAGACGAACATATGCTCAATCGAAAGTTTTTTGCTCTTTTCCTTCTTCTTTGCTCAGGTTTGGCATCTTCGGCTCAATCCGTAAAGAGGCCTCTGAAGATCGACGATCTTTTTAGGATCAAGAACGTCTCGGACCCGCATCTCTCGCCCGACGGTGCGTGGGTCGCATACGTTGTTTCTTCGATCGATGTGAAGGCCGATCGTTCAAGTTCCGACATCTGGATGGTCAGCTATGATGGCAAGGTCGATCGGCAGGTGACCTTTACTGCGGCCGATAGTGAATCTAGCCCGCGGTGGAGCCCCGACGGCAAGTATCTGACGTTCGTTTCGTCACGTCCCGGGCCGACACGTGGGAGCCAGATATGGATCCTTGATCGACAGGGCGGGGAAGCACGCCAATTGACCGAGATCAAAGGGCGGCTTCAGGGCTATGAGTGGTCGCCCGATTCCAAGCGGCTTGCCCTGGTTATCGGCGATCCGGATCCGGACGAGCCAGCCCCGGGGGCGACGACACCTGCAACGCCGAAACCGATCGTTCTCGATCGCTATCGTATCAAACAAGACGGGCAGGGTTACTTGCGTTCCAATCGGCGCAGTTATATCTACCTCTACGATATTGCCGGGAAAAAACTTGATCGTTTGACGAACGGAAAGACGGACGAGTCGTCGCCTTCGTGGTCGCCGGATGGCAGCCGGATCGCGTTCACGAGTAACAGAAGGCCCGACCCGGATCGGGACCGGTCGGTGCAGCTTTTTGTTGCGGAGGCGAAGGCAGGATCAACGGAAAAGCAGGTCACGCCGACTGCGAATCGAGCAAGCGGCGGAGCACCGCGCTGGAGCCCCGACGGGAAATGGCTCGCATTTCTCGAAACCGACGAGATAAAGTTCGACGCATATTCGATGCAGCATTTAACGCTGGTTCCGTCGGACGGGAGCGCCGCGCCGATGCGATTCAAGCCAACGGAGGACATCGATCGTGGTGTATCCGACCTTGAGTTCAGCCGGGATGGCCGGCACATCAACTTTTTTGTTACTGACGATCGGTCAGTCTATCCGGCAAGGGCGGCCGTTTCGGGCGGCGGGATAGAACGACTTCTGACGCCGCCTGTTGTTGCGGGGTCGTGGGATTGGAATGGTGACAAGGTAGTTCTGCTTTCGGGTTCCGATTCGAAGCCGAATGAGGTCCACGCGCTGGAAAATGGCAGACTTAGACAGATCACGAAGCAGAATGACGAACTGTTTGCCGGCTTGGATATACCGCCGACCGAGCGGGTCGAATTCAAGAGTAAAGACGGTACCGATGTTCATGGCCTGCTGACCTATCCCGTCGGATATGTGAAAGGTGCCAAGGTGCCATTCCTGCTCCGGATTCACGGCGGGCCGAATGGCCAGGACCAGCACTCCTGGGCAGCGGAGCGCCAGTTCTTTGCCGCAAACGGATACGCCGTTCTCGCAGTGAATTATCGTGGCGGCTCAGGACGAGGGAAGGCGTATTCGCGCGCGATCGCCGCGGATTGGGGTCACTTTGAGGTCGAGGACCTGCTCGCGGGTGTCGATCACGCGGTCAAGATGGGGGTCGCCGATCCTGACAAGCTAGGGGTCGGTGGTTGGAGCTACGGCGGGATCCTGACCGATTATGTGATAGCAAGCGACAACCGGTTCAAGGCGGGTACGAGCGGAGCCGGCACGGCCTTTACCGTTTCGTTTTACGGCACTGACCAGTACATCAACCAATACGACAACGAGATCGGGCCGCCCTGGGACCCGAAAGCCTGGGAGATCTACCAGAAGCTTTCCTATCCCTTTCTGCATGCCGACCGGATCAAGACTCCGACGCTATTCCTTGGCGGCGAACGGGATTTCAACGTGCCGATATCGGGAAGCGAGCAAATGTATCAGGCCTTGAGAAGTCTCGGCGTGGATACGCAATTGATCATCTATCCAAACGAATTACACGGAATTTCGCGGCCGAGCTATGTTCGCGATCGGTATGAGCGATATTTGGCGTGGTACGACAAGTACGTCAGAAAGATGCCGGTCGAAGCCAAGCCGATGGTCGCCTCATGGGAAGGGAAATGGCGTGGAAATTTGACGAATGTACCGGCGAAGGCAGGCGCAACTCCTGTTGAAGTGACTATGGAGATCGGGGCATTCCCGGCGTCGAATAATTCGTGCACGATGTGGAAGACCACTTATTCAGAAGGCGGTGTCGAGAAAAGCGTAAAGAACTATCAGCTCTGTCGAGGTACGGGAGCAACCGATCTTTACATTGACGAGGGCGGCGGCGTGAGGCTGCCGGCAACGGTGATCGGCGATGCCCTGGTCTCGCCCTTCAAATTCGACAACACGCTGCTGGTTTCCACGATGCGGCTTCGCGGAGAAGTTCTTGAGCAGGAGATCCTCACGGTTGATGATAAGCCCGCGGTAAAAGGCGTCCAGCCGATGACGGCGAAAGGTACTCAGAGGATCGAGTTGAGGCGGGCGATGCAGTAGTTCCAGGATATTACCTTGGCTGGGTTCGAGCTATAATTCTTGTGTTCAAAGGGAAAAGATGAAGATCATGAAACGAACTATTTCTTCGACCGTTTTGGTCGCACTATTACTTGTATTTTCGGGCGTTCATTTGTTCGCGCAAACGCCTGATGAAGCTGCGTTGATCGCTAAAGCGAGGAAGATCCACGACGAGGTGATAACGCTCGATACGCATAACGACATCAGCACGACAAATTTTACCGATGCCGTTAACTATACACAGGACCTGCAGACGCAAGTCAACCTGCCGAAGATGAAGCGCGGTGGCCTGGACGTGTCCTGGATGATCGTCTACACGGGACAGGGCGAACTTACAGAAGACGGCTATAAACGTGCGTATGCCAATGCGATCGATAAATTCGACGCGATCCATCGCCTTACGTCAAAGATCGCGCCAAGCGAGATCGAACTTGCGCTGACCTCGAACGACGTACGGCGGATCGTGAAGTCAGGGAAAAAGGTGGCAATGATCGGTGTCGAAAACGCTTACCCGATCGGGACTGATATCAAGAACATAAAGGATTTTGCGGCTCGAGGGGCTCGCTATATGTCAATGGCTCACAACGGACACAGTCAGTTGGCCGACTCGAACACAGGAGAGCGTGACGGGAAGTGGCTAAACAACGGACTAAGCGAGTTGGGCAAACAGGCCGTTCATGAGATGAACAAATGGGGCATAATGATCGACCTATCGCATCCATCGAAACAGGCGAACATTCAGGCGATACAGCTTTCGAAGGCCCCTGTGATCGCCTCGCATTCCGGAGCGCGAGCGATCTGCGATCATAGCCGGAATCTGAGCGATGAGGAGCTCGAGCTGATCAAAAAGAATGGCGGCGTGGTCCAAGCTGTGGCGTTCCGCAGCTACGTAAAAAAGGAAAAGAGTGAGCTACGGGCTGCGAAAACAACTGAGATCACTCAGGAATTGGCGGCGCAGGAGAATTTTAAGCTGTTATCGAGGGCTGACATGATGCGCTTGCCCGAAACCGAGCGGGCCGACTATGCCGCAAAGCTTCGAGCATTTCGCGAGAAGACAAATCCGATCATCCGAGAACGGCTGAAGGCGGTCGCACCTGATGTCAATGTCGCTGATTTTGTCGATCATATCGATTATCTCGTTAAAAAGATCGGCATTGATCATGTAGGGATCAGTTCAGACTTCGACGGCGGCGGCGGGGTTGAGGGATGGGATAATGCAGGCGAGACCTTCAACGTGACTCTGGAGCTCGTCCGGCGCGGCTATACGAAGAAGCAGATCGAGAAGATCTGGAGCGGAAACCTCTTGAGAGTTCTCGATCAGGTCCAAAAGATCGCGAAGAAGATGCAGGCTGAGAAGTAAAGGAAATATGCCGAGACCCCGAGCTTGGATGTCCTCCGTCTCGGGTTCTTTTTGTATCTTTTCGTGGGGTCATCGGCTATTTCTTGACCTCGGTCAGGACTGGAGCGGCGGCGTTTGAGCCGACAATATAGCTATCGCGGGCCCGCAGTATCAGGTTCGGGCGGTTTACCCTGACCTTTATTGTTTTTCTTTGTCCGGGCCTGCCCTCGTCGGACGGTACAAAGCCGATATTGTACTGGCGGCGAAGCTCCTCGGCTATTCCCTCGAACGCCCGGGTCAAGCCGCCGGGCGTAGCTTCCGGGCGGAAGACACGGCCGCCTGTCGTATCGGCCAGCTCTTCGAGATATCGCCTTCCGACCGCATAATCTTCTGCTGAAGTTCCAGTGAAGATTATGTTGCCGCCCCCGAAAATGGGTGGAAATCTCGACGTTCGCGCTCGATTGTCGAGATAGGTGTTGTAGTAGATCGGGAATACCAACGAGTCGGTTTCTTCAGCGTAATTGATCGTGCTGTCGTAGCTGTTCTTCCGCGAAGTAGTGTCTACCCCGTCCGTGAACAGCACCACGGCCTTGCGGCCTTCGATCTTGGATAGCTGCTTTCTTAGGGCCTCGTCAACGGCATTATAGAGCGATGTTCCGTCTCCGAAGTCCGCTTTTTTTATCGCCTTTATTATCTTTTCGCGGTCCTTGGTCGCTTGTGCAAGGACTCTTACATTATGGTCGAATTCGATGACGATGACCGTGTCCTGAGGTTCGAGGAGATTGACAAATGCGATCGCGGCCCGCTGTATCTCCTCGATCCGATAAGCAGTCGACGGCGAAACATCGATCACTATCGCGACAGTTATCGGCTTATCGGTCGTGCCAAAATAGGCGATCTCCTGCTCAACCCCATCGTCGAAGATCTTGAAATCATTCTGTCTCAACCCAGCGATATACAATCCGTTACGATCGAAGACTGAGACCGGAATGGTGATCAGATTGGTGTCGATGCGGATCGTTTCGCCGTCATCGACTCGGGACGGGGCGTCCGCAGCCGGGGTTGCCGCCGGGGCAGGGGCAGTTTTATTTTGATTTGCGACGCTGATACCGGGAAATCGGTCACTCGGTCGGGCAGTACGGTTCGTTCGCGGTTTTGATTCTGAGTACTGCGAAGGATCACTTTCGGGTGAGGGTTTTGCAACGGGTGTTGGCGCCGGTGTGACGCGCCGGCCCGACTGCGCGGCTGCGGTTGAGACAAAGATCAGCGAGAAAATGAACAGACCCAAAAGTCGATGCATAGCGAATGAAACCTCGATCTAGCCTGTAAGACGCGGAAATCCACTGTTTTGATGCAGAGAATCTGAAAAAAGGCCGAATAAATTATGCCAGCATCGAGATGATCGTCGAAATGCTGAACCATGCCATGATCGCGACGACCGCCCATCCGGCGATCTGGAGCCATGTCGGATGGCGGTATTCCCCCATAAGCGATGACTTTCTACATGCGATGAGGATCACGGCCAGCCCGATCGGTAGGATAAAGCCATTGGCAGTTCCGGCAAAGACGAGGAGGCGTACCGGATTGCCAATGAGCAAGAAAATGAGGGTCGAGACCACCATGAACGCTATTACAATGCGATTGCTGTTACGCTCAAGCGACGGATGGAAGGTCTTAAGAAACGAGACAGAGGTAAACGCCGCGCCGACGACCGACGTGATAGCGGCCGCCCACATCACAACTCCGAACAACCGAAGGCCGACAGTTCCCGCCGCGTTTTGAAAGACAGATGCGGGTGGATTCTTGTCGTCGATAGTAAGCCCTAGGGTGATCACGCCGAGTGCGGCAAGGAACAGGCAGAAACGAATGATCGCCGTCAACAGGATGCCTGTGTACGCCCCTCTGCTCACCTCGCCGAGCTTGTCGCGTCCGGTTATACCGGCATCGATCAATCGGTGAGCTCCCGCGAATGTGATATAACCGCCAACGGTGCCGCCAACCAGGGTTACGATCGCTCGTGGATCGATCCTCTCGGGCCATACCGTTCTATAGGCCGCCTCGGCCAACGGCGGCTGCGATTGGAACACAACGTAAGCGATCAAACCAAGCATTATCACGCCGAGGACTTTGACAAAAAGGTCCATCGCCTTTCCCGCCTCCTTGAACAGGAAAAGGCAAATTGCCGCCAGGCCGCTTAGGATGGCTCCGTACTCGACCGGTAGATCCAGGGCGGCATTGAGCCCGAGCCCGGTTCCGGCGATATTTCCGATATTGAATATCAGACCGCCCGCCGCAACCAGAGCTGCCAGCAGGTATCCGCTCCCCGGAATGGTGGCGTTGGCGACGTCCTGGCCGCGCTTGCCGCTCACGGTCAGGACCCGCCATATGTTCAACTGAGCAAAAATGTCGAGAATGACCGAGAGAAGTATCACAAAGCCGAAGCTCGCAAGCAGCTGCTTTGTAAAAACGGTCGTCTGCGTCAGAAAGCCCGGCCCAACGGCCGAGGTCGCCATCAGGAACGCCGCCCCAAAGATAACGGAAGCTAACGATGAACGCTTCTCTTCAGTCATAGCAGGCACTGATAGGGATATTTGATGAGGTCAAGGCTTCCGAGATCAGTTTTGCAAAACTCACGGCGTGTTCGCCGTCGCCGTGAATGCAAACGGTGTCGGCCTGGATCCGCACCATGATGCCATCGATCGTCCGAACCCGCCCGTATTTGATGATGTCCATGACCTGAGAAAGGGCGGCAGAATCATCGGTGATGAGTGCGTTTTCGAATGATCTCGGAGTCAGCGAACCGTCGTTTTGATATGTTCGGTCGGCAAACACCTCGCTGACGGCCCGCAGTCCCAGCCCTTCTGCTTCGTCGATCGAGCAGCTTCCGGATAAACCGAACACTACGAGATCCGGATCGGCATCGCGGACTGCCTCAGCTGTTGCCCGGGCTACATTCGGATCGCGCGCCGAGCGATTGTATAAGGCTCCGTGCGGTTTAACGTGACGAAGCTTTGCTCCGGCGTTTTCGGCGATCACGGCCAGCACTTCGATCTGGTCCCGAACTATCGAGCGGACGTCTTGAGGTGAGAGGTCCTGGTCGATCCTTCCGAAGTTCTCACGATCACGATACGACGGATGGGCACCGATAGCGACGCCGTTCTCGATGGCAAGATCGACCGTGCGTTTCATCGTGTCGCGATCGCCGGCGTGGCAGCCGCAAGCGATGTTCGCCGACGAGATAAAACGCATCAATTCGGCGTCATTAGCGCAGCCTTCACCGAGGTCGCAATTCAGGTCTATTGAACGCACGGGATGATTATTCCACAAAACCGGGCAGAAGGCTTCACCGCGTATGCGTTTCGACAACCGGTGAAACCAGCGTCGCTATTTCGAGCGGGTTTCTACACCTAACGCGGCGATCCGTAGGAACCGCATTTCCTGCTCGAATTCAGCTGTGAGTTCTTCCGCGTGTTTCACATCTACAACGTGAAAGGCAACCTTGTCGGACGCCCCCAACTGAGCGAGAAGCGGCAGGTCTCGAGAGATCACGTGGGCAAGACGCGGATAGCCTCCCGTGGTCTGGTGGTCGGCCATTAGGACGATCAACTGTCCGTCCGGAAGCAACTGGATCGTGCCGAAGGTCACGGCCGACGATACGAGTTCGGCTAGCGACTCGCACTTGATCGGGGCCCCCGACAATCGAAACCCCATTCGATTCGAGTTATTCGAGATGACAAAGTCCTGCTTCTCGAGGAGTTCACGGTTCTCAGCGTTGAGGCAAGCGTATTCATTCCCGGCAATGACGCGTACCGTCGGGAACGGCCGGTAATAGGGAATTAGCGACGGTGAAACCGCGCGATGCAGCAGCTTCGAGTCGATGCCGGTCGTGCAGTTGATCGCGAGACGGTCGCCGGCCTGCAGACGCCGGCCTTCGAACCCGCCGATCCCCGCGGCGAGATTCGTGCTCGTGCTTGCGAGCCACGGCCTGATATCGAGGCCGCCGCTGACCGCGAGATAGGCGCGGCTTCCCCAAACGCGGCCTTTGAACCTCAGCGTCGAACCGGAATGGGCCGCGAATGTATGCCAATTTTCGATCGGTCGCCCGTCGATCTCGGCGGTTAGATCAGCTCCGCCGATCGCACAAACGACGTCGGCTTCGAACTCGACGACGTCGGCGGGGAAATGCATTTCGAGGACAGCACCGGTTTCATCGTTGCCAACTAGCAAATTCACCAGCCTCGCCGCGGTGCGGTCCATCGCACCGGACGGATTCACGCCGAAGCGCTGATAACCGTACCGGCCAAGGTCTTGGACGGTCGTCAGAATGCCCGGCTTTTTTATTAACAGGCTCATTCTGCAAGGACGAATCGCACGCGGTCGCCGGGCCGCAGCAGGCTTGGAGCATCCGCCTTTGGCGTAAATGTTTCACACGCCGCACGGCCTATCAAATTCCAGCCACCCGGTGAGGAGATCGAGTAAATGCCGGTCTGTCTGCCGGCTATGCCGATGCTTCCGCTCGGGACCTCAGTGCGAGGGGTCTCGCGTCGCGGCGTTGCGATCCGGTCGTCGATATCACCCATATAGGAAAAGCCCGGGAGAAATCCGAGCATATAGACGCGATACTCGCGTTCAGTGAATATCCTCAGAACGTCTTTCTCGGAAAGGTCGTGTAATTCCGCGACATAGGGAAGATCAGGTGCACATTCATCGTTCGAAAGCATCGGGATCTCAATTAGCCGCGTCGGGCGTTCACTATCGATCGCGAGGCTCTCGACGGCGTCTTTCGCGATAGAAGTGACTGAGCTGAAGGCATTCCCCTGCATCGCTCGTCGCACAACGACGGGGTCGTAGATGATCGTGGCCGAGGCGTATGCTGGTATCGCTTCGATGAATCCGGGAAATGGATGATCGAGAAAGTAGTCGGCGAATGCGATGGCTTTTTGATTTAGGTCCAACGAGATCGCATTCCCAAACTCGACCGTCAATGCGGTGTCGCCTATCGGGTATATCCGGACCTCGTCGTTGATCATCTTGTTCGCTGCTTGGGGTCGAGGTATTCACGCAGCCCATCGCCGATAAAATTAAATGCAAGGACGGTCAAGGCGATGGCGACTCCCGGGAAGAAAAGCACGTGCGGCGAGGTGCTGAAAAATTGTCGAGCTTCTTCGATCATTGTCCCCCAGCTCGGCGCGGGTGGCGGTATTCCGAGCCCCAGGAACGAAAGCGAGGCTTCCGAGAGCACGGCGCCGGCCATACCCAGCGACGCCTGCACGATCAAGGGCTGTATGGCATTCGGCAGAATGTGGGTGAAAAGTATCCGCAGATCGCTGGCGCCAAGTGCCTTAGCAGCGAGTACGTAGTCATACTCGCGAACTTTCAGCACTTGCCCTCTCATTACTCTCGCATAGCCGACCCATCCGATGATGCAAAGCGCCAGGATGAGCTTGCCCTGGCCCGCTCCCAGAAACGCTACTAGCGCTATGGCAAGCAGCAGGCCGGGAAATGCCAGGAAAACGTTAAAGACGTAGCCCGACAGAAATTTGTCGATCAGCCCGCCATAAAAGCCTGCGATAGCCCCTATTACCGTACCAAATAGCGAAGAAACAACAACTACTGAAACGCCGACCTGAAGTGAGATCCGTGCTCCATAGAGTACCCGCGTAAAGACATCCCGCCCAAGTCCGTCCGTGCCAAACCAGTTCTCAGCCGAGGGCGGCAAATATCTCATGCCGAGGTCCTGTACGATCGGATCGTGTGTCGCGAGAAACGGCGCAAATATCGCGGCCAGAATAAAAATGCCGGCGATGGCGAATCCGATGTATGCGAGTCTTCCCATTTCAAAAACTGGCCAATCCCGACCAGCTAACTAAGCCGTATCCTCGGATCCAACTTCTTATAAACGAGGTCGGTCAGCGAGTTGGCAATGATAAAGGTTACGCTGATCACCAATACACAACCTTGAACCAGGCGATAATCCCTTCGCCCTATGCCCTCTTCCAAAAGCAGCAGTCCAAGGCCCTGCCAGTTGAAGATCCTTTCTGTGATGATCGCCCCCGCCAGCAGAACCCCGAGCTGAAGGCCGAGGATCGTCACGACCGGGATGAGGCCGTTCTTGAGTACATGTTTGAACAGCACGCTCCTCTCGCTTACGCCCTTTGCGCGGGCTGTTCGGACATAGTCTTCGCCCAATTCCTCAATTACGCTCGAACGGACCATCCGCGTCAGAATGGCCGAAAGAGCCGCCCCTAGCGTGAAAGCCGGCAGGATGATGTCTTCCGGATACAGGCTTCCGGTCGGCGAGAACCAACCTAGCTTCACGGCAAAGATGTAAACCAGGAACGGGCCAATGACAAAGGTCGGCAGCGAAATGCCCAACAGGGCAAAGACCGATGCAAAATTGTCCACCAATGAGTTCTTACGCGAGCCGGCCAGGACGCCGAGCGGCAGCGCAATGCCGATCGCGATCAACATTGCAGCGAGCGCCAGCTTGATCGTAGCCGGATATCGCTCAAATATCATTGACGCGACCGGCCGGTCGGCCTGAAACGATGTGCCGAGATCGCCGTGTAGCAGCCCCGCCCAGTAATCGGCATACCGATTATCTGCTCCGTTCCACACAAAGCCACTTTCAGCAGAATAGGAGAAGAAGAAAGGTGGCCGGTCAAGTCCGTGTTTTCTTCGAAATGCCTCGAGCTGCTCCTGCGTTGCCGTTTCGCCGAGGATCACGGTCGCCGGGTCGCCGGGTACGGCTTCGATCAGAAGCGTCACAAGCGAAACGACCGTCCATATCACCAACAGCATCAAGCCAAGCTGGCGGGCGAAATTCAGCAGTTTATATTTCATTCAGAACCGCGGCGAGCCCTTGAATTTTATAATTTATGAGGGTGGATGACAAATTTCAGCGTCCCTGACGTCCAACCACGAGCGATCACAGATCGCTGATCAGAGCTTGTTCGCAAGATGGAGAGCCGCGATACCACCGGTGAGGTTTTGATAACTGACGTTGTCGAATCCTGTCGCTTCGATCATTTCCGCGAGCTTTTTCTGGTTAGGGAACTTGGAAACAGAATCGGGCAGATATTCGTAGGCACCGCGCGATCCGCTTACAGCACCGCCGATGCGCGGCAGAACATGGGCAAAATAGAAGTTGAAAAGGCGTCCAAAACCGGGGACGATCGGTGCAGAGAACTCAAGTACGGCCAATTTGCCGCGCGGCTTAAGAATCCGCCTCAGTTCGGTAAGGCCATCCGTCACGTTCGCCAGATTCCTCAGGCCGAAGGCGATAGTCAGAGCGTCAAACTCGCTATCGGCAAAGGGAAGCCGCATCGCATCGCCCTCGAGGTAATGGATCGGACTAGTTTCACCGGCTGATTTCTCCGCTGCGATCATGAGCATCGGCCGGCAAAAATCCGTTCCATAGACCTGGGCCTTCGAACCGCTTTGCAGCTCGATCGAGAGATCGCCGGTCCCGCACGCCACATCCAGAACACGCGCCGTCGGATCCTCCAGAATTTCGCGAAGGGCACCGGAAACACGCCGACGCCATCTTCTATCGATATTCAGCGAGAGGACGTGGTTCAAGAGATCGTATCGCCGGGCGATACCGGCGAACATCTCGCGGACGGCCTTGGCGTGCGCGGCCTCTTTTGCGGTGAGTTCTTTCTGCACGCTTATTTGGTTGGCGGAGTGTTGACCAGAACAGTAACCATCGGTTGTTTACGCAGCTTTTCGGCATAAGCGGCCACATCCGCAAGCGTTACACGATCGGCGGCTTTTGCATCGAGGTTAGGGTCTGCGATCTTATAGGTGTCCGCATCGAGCCAACAGGTCGGCGCATCACGCGTGGACCACAAAGAACTGAATTGATCGCGTGCCGCCTGAAACTCGGTCTCCGTGATCGGATCGTTGAGAGCCTTGCCGACGAGTTCATTCGCCTCGACCTTTCCGTTCGGATCTACCTGGGCTTTCCCGGCAGCAAATCCGATCGTGATAAGCCCGGGCAGCATCTGAGGTGAATTGCGGACAAAGACCGCACCTGAATGTTCCGCGGGAACTCTGGACTTGAGACGTGCTTCAAGGATCGAAGTAAACAGGATCGACGCTGCAAACTCTTTGTCCGAGCGGGCCACCCCGCGAGTTGTCATCCTGATCGCCGCAACCTCGGGCTTGGGCGAAGGAATGCTGATCATCAAGGCAGCTGGATCGTCCGGCTGACGAAAAGTGGCTGGTGTCTTGCGGTCGGCCTTCAGCCACCCGCCGAAATAGCGCCGGAGAGCCCGCAGAGCAAGGCTGCGGTCAAATTTACCGGCTATAGTGACGGTCGCGTTATCGGCCGTCATGAACCGTTTCCTCACGTCAACTAGATCGGCAAAATCGATCTTTTCTATCGAAGCCGGAGTACCGTCCTCGGGACGCCCGTACGGGAATGTTCCGAGCAAGCCGCGAGCCGCCGCGCGATCGGCGACGTATGCGGGATCCGCTTCCTGTGCAGCAACCCTTTTGCTCAGAGCTTCCCTGAGTTTTGCGGTCGTTTCCTTGTCGATCGTCGGGTTTGAAACCGCCGTCGAGAGCGTCTCTATCATCGTCAGGAAGTTCTCGGATCTCCCGGTCGCATTTACCTCGATGAAGTCATAATTCGAAACAACTTCAAGAGATCCGCCCAGATCCTCGACAAAAAACTCCTTGGCCGCTTCAGTAGGGAAGATGTTGTCGGCAAGCATCTGCACGAGGCCTTCTTTCCCCTGAGGATCGAACGCGGAACCTGAATGTATGCGGATCCGTATAGTAACTTTGTCCGAGGCTGCGTTCGGCCACATCAGGATCCTCAAGCCGTTGAGCAGCTTTTCCTGATTCGGGGATGGAAGCCTCTGTGAAAAGATCGCCGGAGCGACCAGCGAGAGGAGGATCAGTACGATAAGCGCTATAAAGACTATTTTTTGAAATCGTTGTTTGTTTTTCATCGTCTATCAAAACGGAAGGTAAGCGGTCATCAGTTAGTTGCATTTTGGCCGCAAATTGTTGTCGTGCACAGTCCGATGAAACCAAACGTCTGGGCGAGTTTCATAAGTGAAAATATTAAGAGCTGATGGGCATCGCGTCAAACATATAGGGCATCTATGGTCATTGAGTGGTTTGAAATCAAGGGGTCCGCGTAAATACACTAAATCACTTAACTTCTGAAATAATCGCGGTATAATCGTTTTATCGTTAAGTGGTACGCTCGAAGCAGAGTGTTTAACAAGAGAGGCTGAAAATGGGAAAAGTCGTTAAATTTTGCAGTACGTGTGACGAGGGATTTGCCGAGAAGTTCGGCTTTTGTCCGAACTGCGGGCAGGCGCTGATGGCTTTTGAGATGAATCCCATTATTCCTGAGCCCCCGGCACCCAAGGAAGAGTTTTTTGCAGCTCCGCCGGTGGTCGAGCCGGAACCTGTCATCGAAGAGCCTATTGCAGCTGCTTCCGTCTATGAAACGGCCCCGACCGTCGATGATGTCGCTATTGAAGACGAGCCGGTACTCGAGATCGAACCTGATCCAGTAGTTGAAGAACCGATGATCGCCAGGCCGGTTGTCACACCTCCGGTCGTTGAGACGGTCAGTGCCCCGGCTACCGCTCCATTTGTACAGAAGACGGCTGTTGACGCGGACGCTCGACGAAGTGCGTCGGACGGCTGGGTCAATGTCAGTAGCGACGATGCATTTCACGTAACCGTTATCGAAGAGAAGAATGTCGGCACTCGGCGTTTTCTCCTTGCCGGATCGCTTGGTTTCATGATGTTCGTCCTGATGTCGGCGATGGTCTATAACCTTTTTAGCAAAGATCTGGAAGTTGGTTCGATCAATGACGATATCTTTAACGCTGTTATCGTTGAAGACGTCCCGACCCAGATCGAAGAGGAAGTTGTTAAACAGAACAAAGAAAAGGGCGGCGGCGGCGGTGGCGGTGGCCGCGATGAAAAGGAGGAGACGACCCAGGGTGATCTCGCCGATCAGTCGCCAAAACCTACCCGTCCGCCGGACGCAAAGGTTTTTCGAAGCGATAACTTTGAGCTTAAGATGCCTCCGCCTCAGACTGAAGGGAACCGTACGTTCGAGAAAAAGTTCGATCGATGGGGTGATCCTAACGGACGTTTTGCGAGCTTCTCCAACGGAACCGGTACGGGCGGCGGCCAAGGCAGCGGAACGGGGACAGGCCAGGGAAGCGGACGCGGAACGGGAACTGGTTCCGGGACCGGCTCGGGCAGCGGCGGCGGCCTCGGGACGGGTAATGGTAATGGCACCGGCGCTGGTGACGGTGATGGCGACGGCCCCCCGCCGCGTCCGACCGGAGTCACGCAAGGGCTGAAGATCCTCTCGAAACCGCGTCCGGGCTACACGGATGCCGCGAGGACGAACAACATTCAGGGAACCGTTATCCTTCGCGTGACCTTCCTGGCCTCGGGCCAGATCGGCAGTATCTCACCTGTTAAGGGATTGCCGAACGGCCTGACCGAACAGGCAATCGCGGCCGCTCGCCGTATCAACTTCGAACCGGCAAAGGTCAACGGCCTCGGCCAGACCGTGACCAAGCAGATCGAATATTCGTTCTCGATCTATTGATCGTTCATCTCAGCGGGCTAATGGCCATCCGGTGTTTCCGGGTGGTCTTTTTCTTTGATTTTTACCAATTCGAAAAAATTTGGCAGTTTCCTGACGTTTTCTACGCATTAGGTTATAAGAACGAAAACGCCTATGTTTTTGGGCGATTCAAATCTACTTAACAATCTGGGGGGTACTCAAAATGTGCGAAACAAAAAGTAAAAAAAGCGTAAGAAGGGCGAGAGCGAGGATACTTCTGCTGATAGCTGGTATTCTGATCTGCATGACGGGGCAGATCGAGGCGCAGGATGCAAAGATCTTCGATGTTCCGGCCGAGAATACCCAATTTCTCGATCCCATACCTATTATCGAAGGCCTTCCGCTATTCCCCTATGCATCGGGAAGAGAGGAACCGGTCATGGCTGTCGTCGGCTACCGGCCCGACGTTGTCGATCCGGCGTCGATCTATGACAATTTCGACCCATCCTCTTACTCCGGCGTCGTATTCGCACACGGAGGACAGGTTGGCGGCGTGACAAGACTCGTTGCTGACGACCTGACGCTGGTCGGAACCCCTCCGTACAATCTTGGGTCATTCCTGTGGGTAGTTTGCAGTACAAATACCGGTTCGGTCACGGTGCGGTCGCTTATCCGCTTCTACGCGGATAATGGCGGTGTTCCGGGTAACCTGATCGCCGGATATAATTTCGCGGCCTTTATTCCGCTGAACGGCACGATCTGTCAGCCCATTCAGGTAAGACTCACGCCTGAGCTGCAGGTTGCGATCTCAACAAATAAGATCTGGGCTGGAATGTCATTTGACCGCGCTGACGGGGCAACGGCCACGGATGCGCAAATGAACAACATCGGCGGAGGGTTCTTTAACCCGATCGAGCGCGGTTCGAGCGCGGACCTCTTTTTCAGGACGACCAATGCCGGTGACTTTTTTAGCAATAATCCACCAGGAGCGGTGATGAATGTTCCGGGCGGCCCTCTAGACAATTTTGGTTGGGATTTGCGCCGGCGCGTTACGTTAAATCCGATCACGCGACTCGATCCGGATCCACGAACGCAGAATTCGACTGCCCGCTGGGCGATCACACTGAACACTAACGATCCGGCCGATGCGACACAGCTCACCGGTCTTGCGACGAGCCACTTCACTTTGATAAGGACGGGAACCGTAACCGGGACCATCACTTCCGTGGTCCAGAACGGCAGCGGAAATAACTCTTGGATCGTAACGGCTACGCTGGGGGCAGGAACGGGGACCGTTGGATTGAACCTCACCGACAACCAGACGAACCTTAGCACCGGCATTTCAAACGCCTTTCCAATTGTCGGCGAAGTGTACAATGTTGTGGCATCTGGCACGCCAACGCCAACTCCGACACCAACGCCAACTCCGACACCAACACCAACGCCGACGCCGACGCCAACCCCCACACCGACGCCGACGGTAACTCCGACACCTCCGCCTACCGGAGTCACCCTGATCGTGACCAAAACAGCTGATACGAACGACGGCAACTGTTCAGTTTCGGATTGCAGCCTGCGGGAGGCGGTTGCGGCATCGAACTCCGCTGCTGGAACTGACACGATCACGTTCGACCCGGCCGTCTTCAGCACGCCTCAGACCATTACGTTGACGAACGGAAACATCGTTTTCACAAACAGTGTGAACGCGAACGTGACGATCACTGGGCCGGGCGCCGATTTGCTGACAATTAACGGCAACAATGCCAGCAAGATATTCACCGTTACTGAGACCCCGGTCGTGAAGATCAGCGGAATGACGTTGACAGGCGGAAACGGCGTTGGCAACAGTCCAGGAAATACGTTTGGCGGAGCCGTGTATAACCAGGGTGACCTGACCTTAACAGATATGGTCATTACGGGGAATTCGGCAGGCGCTGATGGCGGTGGGGTTCATAACAGTACGAGCGGTTCGCTCACATTGATCAGGTGTACGATCTCCAACAACAGGGCGGCGAGCCGGTCGGGCGGCGTTCATAATCAAAATGACGGTTCCTTGACGATCACCGACTCGACGATCAGCGGAAACTCAGCATTGACTACGGGCGGAGGCCTGAATATCGAGGCCAACACAAACAACTTGGTCACGATCACTAATTCGACGATCAGCGGGAATTCCGCACAAAATGGCGGCGGTATTTTCCGCGATTCCGGAGCACCGTTGACGGTGACGCTGACAAACACGACCGTTGCAAACAACACCGCAACGGGCACGGGAGGCGGCATCAACGGCACGATGGATCTCGGAAATTCCCTCGTCGCAGACAACGCTGCAGCCGTGTCGCCAGACTATGCAGGGACCTTAAATTCTAATGGATTCAACCTTATCGAGAACATCTCGGGAACCACCATCACCGGAATTACTGCCAATAACATTACCGGGCAAGATCCGAGTCTTGGCCCGCTCCAGAACAACGGCGGTCCAACCTCTACTCATGCCTTGCTGCCTGGAAGTCCGGCTATCGATAAGGGGGCCAGCGGATCTCTCAACGTGGATCAGCGTCAGCAGATCCGGCCTATCGACAATCCGAACGTAGCAAATGCGGCCGGCGGTAACGGATCAGATATCGGTGCGTTCGAATCTGGATACACCATTTCCGGACGTGTTGTCACGCCTAGCGGGCAGGCCCTTCGCAATGCGAGCGTCGTCCTGATCGACTCCGCAGGCGTTCGACGGATCGCCGTTACGAGTTCGTTCGGAGTTTACAGTTTTGCAAATGTTACGCCGGGGAACTGCACGATGTCGCTTTCGTCGAAACGATATAGATTCGCGCCGCGACTGATGTCAGTTTCCAGCGATCAATCCAATGTGGATTTTGTAGGCTTGGAGTGAGAACCGAGCTTGATAGGCCATCCGAAAGCCGGCCGCATCGGTTTAACACCTGCGGCCAGACTTTCGGATCAATCTGGCCTTCATCGACGTCTCAGATGAACACGATCGACTGCGACGAAGGGATCTCGAACCGCTTGCGACACCGGATGTTCTTGCAAACGAGGGTGTCATCGACCCGAACAAGATAGTCGCGGGACTTGTTAAAGCGGGCCAAATCGTTCTGATTCAGATTCCGGGGAGCGTTCTTTTTCTTTGTCCGCTTGATCCAGCGGACCTCATAGTCAGACCGCTCGCGGCACATTGGGCATGAGTAGTTTGCAGACTTTGTCTCTTGCTTTTCGTCGAATATGTCACGCTCGTGCATACACAACATTGTAGCAAACTCCGATCTCTAGGAGATCGAAAGATCACGCAAGAGCTTAAAGCTGAAAATTCCCGTGTCGTGTCCGTCTGAGAAGTGAAAATTCAGGGCATATCGGCCGACGATGGAGATGTGGTTGAATTTAATATCGTCAGGGATCGAATCGCGCGCGAGTATCTTCTCGCCCGTCCATTCATTTACACAGCTGGCGCACGGACATTCACGGCGAAGCTTGGCTGCGGTGTAAAGGCTTGATGATCCATCCGACCAGCCGATCGATACGCTGCTATCCGATTCCTCGATTATTTCTGTTGGTTCGATCATTATATCTAGCTGGTCGAGAGGCGAGCCCCGATCTCGTTCGGGTCGATGCCATAGTGAGTCGCGTGGTAAGTTGCGACGCCATTCTCGATCACAAAGGCTTGCGGTGATTGATGCCGGTGGCCGATGCGGTCGGCAAGCGAGTTTGAGAGCTCACGGTTTTCCTGAACGACGATAACATAAACGTCGGCCTCGATATCGCGAAGGTCATACATGACGTTTGCGCTGATACCACAGGAATTGCTGTGTTTCAGAACGGCTACGGGCCGCTCGTGTGACATATTGAAAACTGCGTCGAGCTCGTCAGCCGACGTGATCTGGTGAAACGAAGCTGCCATTGTTAACTAAGTCCTCCACCGTAAGAGGGCGGCGGTGGGTTGAGATTCGGGGTGGCGAGGGCCGGGAAGACCCGACGGTATGCCACGACCGTTGTTGCAATAATGATCGGGATAACGAAATAAACACCCACGCAAAGTGCCGCATAGCCGGCAAGCACGAGTAAAAAATTAACGCCGATCAATCCGGCGATGCCAGTGAAGTTCTTGAATACGGCTTTCGCACTTGTCGTAATGGCCTTGATCGGGCCAAGGCCCTTATCAACGATCAGCGGTATCGCAAAGATCATCAGTGTATGCAGCGAGACCGTGATGACGAGGAGAATGAGATCGACGAGCAAGGCTCCTATCATGATCTGCAAAAGCTCGGTTTCGCTCACTCCGCCATAGGTCGCCATTCCCGCCAGCAGTATCGGAGCATAGATCAGCCCATAAATAACGATGATAGGCAATATTATGATCGCCATTATGACTAGCCCCGGCAAAAACCACTGCATGCCTTTCCAGAGATCGTCGAAACTGACCGGATTACCGTCGATCTTCCGTAGGTAAGCGTAGAAAGTGCCGCACATCATCGCGCCGGACGCTATCATGATCGAAACGCCACCGATCATCCCACCGACGAGCCAAATGGCGAATAGGAGCCAATAATCGCTCTTGATCAGCTCGTAGGCTTCCTTCGCACATTCAACGGGCCGGATCACGCCTGATCGTATCTCAATTTCCTGCATTCCTACTCAGCGTTGTAGATCTTGTCCAAATAATCAAGCACCATCCGGTCGCTCGAGAACTGCGGCGTCAGGGTCGCGATGGAGTTCTTCATACGGCGGACCCATTCCTCGGAGATGCCATCCGAATTTCTGGAATAGTATGCCGGTATCAGCTCGTTTTCGAGCGTAGAATACAAGGCTTCAGCATCCGCAGCATCCATTTCGTCCTCGGTGAGGCCTGCGGCGAGGTCACCGATCCCGAAGCCATTCTCGCCATTGTATCCTTCGATCCACCAGCCGTCGAGGATCGAGAAGTTAAGGACGCCATTCATGGCTGCTTTCATCCCGCTCGTGCCGCTAGCTTCCATCGGGCGACGCGGGACGTTCATCCAGACATCGACGCCTTGAACGAGATAGCGGGCTACTTCTTGGTCATAGTCCTCAATAAAGACCGCACGCCTTTGCCAATTCGAGTCGTGATTGATGCTCATCAGCTCCTGCAGTATCGTCTTGGCCGTACGATCCTGCGGATGAGCTTTTCCCGCAAAAACGAACTGAACCGGCCGTACATCGTCATCGACCATCCTGAGCAGGCGCTCAAGGTCGGAGAACAGCAGATCCCAACGCTTGTAGGCCGCCACCCGTCTCGCAAAACCGATCGTTAGGACGTCGGGTGAGAAGAGCCGCTTTACATTCTCGCGCTCATTGATCGTATCGTGATCGCCAGTTTCGTCTGAGCGAGTTCTCTCGCGAACAAATGCGATGAGAAGGTTCTTGAGAGTCTGATGGGCTTTCCATATCTCGCCATCGGATAGGGAATGGATCTCCGCCGCCCAATCATCGGGGCGACGGGTCACCTCGAGCCAGTTCAGCCCCACGTTTCGCTCGTAGAGCCGCTGAAAAACCGGAGCGATCCACGTCGGAGCGTGAACCCCGTTTGTCACAGATGTTATCGGCACTGTGTCCGGGTCAGCCATGTCCGGGAACATCTTCAGCCATAGATCGCGCGAAACTTCGCCGTGTTTTTCGCTGACACCGTTGGACGAACGGCACATCCGTATCGCGAGCGGCGTCATACCAAAGCCTTCGGCGTCATCCGAGAGATCGGCCCTTCCGAGGGCAAGAAACTCCGACTGGGTCAGCCTCAGTGATTCGATGTAGCCGGCGCTGAAACATTCCGAAAGGATCTTCGTCGGGAACACGTCGTTACCGGCTGCAACCGGCGTGTGCGTGGTGAAAACGCACTGAGAACGAACGGTTTCTGCGGCGCCGGCGAAAGTTGTGAACTCGTTAGAAGCGAGATGTTCCCGGGCGAGTTCTAATGTGGAGAAAGCAGCGTGACCCTCGTTCAAATGAAAAACTGACGGTGAAATGCCCAGCTTTCTCAGCAGACGTACGCCGCCTATTCCCAGCAACTTTTCCTGGACGATCCGCGTCTCGGTGTCGCCACCGTAGAGATGACCGGTTATGAGGCGGTCAACATCGGAATTCTGGGGCAGATTAGAATCAAGGAGGTAGAGCGATATTCGGCCGACGCAGGCGAGCCACGCTTGGGCAGCAACCTCGCGGCCACGAATATGGACAGAGACCGTCATTCGCTCACCGTTCTCATCCCAGACCGGCGTTAGGGCAAGCTGCGTTTCGAACACGTCGTTATAGCTTTCTTGCTGCCAGCCGTCGTGGCTGATCTTCTGACGGAAATAACCGTATCGATAAAGCAGACCGATCGCGACGAGCGGCAGGTTCAGATCGCTCGCCGATTTCAGATGATCGCCGGCGAGGATGCCGAGGCCGCCCGAATAATTCGGGAGCGAATTGTGGACGCCGTACTCCGCACAAAAATACGCGATCGGACGTTCAACCGCCGGCTTGCTGCGGTTGGCCTGCGGAACCGGCTCCCGAAGGTAAGCATCGAACTTCGCCTTAAATTCGCGCAGCCGTGCAACATAGCTCCCGTCTGCCGCCTTCTGCCAAAGGCGCAATCGCTTTACCTTCGTCAGAAAAAGCCGCGGATTCTGTTCGCACCGATCCCACAGCGATGGGTCGAGTTCGCGAAAGAGAGCCGTTCCTTCCGGCTGCCATGACCAGTAGTAATTCCACGAGAGAGCCTCAAGGGCAAGGAGATCCTCGGGAAGCTCGCGGCTGATCTCAAAGTCGGTTCTAAAAACTGTATTCTTTTCGGTACCTACGGCTGGTTGTGTAGCGATATTGGTCGTGGCCTCCGTCATTTGTCGCGTTGAAACGGGTATCCAACGAATATAAACGATGCGGTACCTCCTATCAAACTACACCGGCTGCGAGCCGACATTTTGTCGCCCATCGCCAAGTCGGCCGGCGGGCATCAACCGATAGTGAGCCGCGACGAGAACGCCAAATCCGGAACCGAGGACCACTAACAAGCCTGTTATTTTCAAATAGTTGGAAAAATTACCGAGACCCAACTGCCACCAGATCACACCCATCACGACGCCGCCGGCGGCGAAGAACGCCGGGATCTTTAGAAACGCAAGCTTGAGCCTTTGTGTGCTATCGATCCGCGGTTGAAAGAGAATTGGCTTCAAGCGGTCGTACTCCCATGCCGTCAGGTAGGTCGCGGCCAACGCCATCAGGATCGTGATAACCCAGGTTCCGACGAATCCTACGGATGAGGTCAATACGGCGATGTTCACAATGATCGGCAGAAACAAAAGGGCTCCCAAATGAGACGTTCGCGGGATGAGGAGCAGTATTGCCGCTATCAACTGGGCCCAGCCGATGAACTGGTAGTAAAAGCCCGTTTGATACAGGGCATTGAAATAATGCCCGACCGGGTTTGAATCAGGCAGCACCGTGAACGGCTTATTCAATATCTTCGTGATGCTTGGCGGTATGAATCCGATGGCGAGAAGTACCCGCGTAAACGCAGTAAAGAGCTGCAGCCACCAGCGTCGGGTAACGGCCACATGGAGATCGTCTAGTGTTTGTTCGAGTCGCATAATGAATAAAGACCGCCCGCGTTTCCTTCAGGCTTATGTCTCATGGTTACGAACAAAAGGGGGAAATAAGTTCGGAGTATTTGAGCGATCCGATGATATTTCTTAACATTTGAATTCCGTGGTCATCCGGAAAACCAGCCGCTACCGCAAGAGGTTGTGACAAAAATATGAAACTCGATATCATCCCGGTAAAATGGTCCGACGAAGGCGTCCTCATGCTCGACCAGCGTTTGCTGCCGACCGAGGAGAAATGGCTGACGCTCAGAACGTATGAAGATGTTGCTGCCGGCATCAGGGACATGGTCGTTCGCGGCGCACCGGCGATCGGGGTCTCGGCCGCATACGGAATGGCCCTGGGGGCAAAGAACTTCGTCGGCACCGCCGTTGCGGATCTAGAGGACGAACTCGACTTCGTTGGCGAAACGCTGGCGAAAACTCGCCCGACCGCAGTGAACCTTTTCTGGGCCATCGACCGGATGAAAGCGACCTTTCAAAAGGCAAAAGCGGAAGGGAAGTCGGTCAGCGACATTAAGAAGGAACTTCTTGAAGACGCAAAAGCCATCCACGACGAAGATATCGAGGCCCAACGCCTGATCGCCCATTTCGGCGGCCAATTGCTCAACGACAACGACACTGTTTTGACACATTGCAACGCCGGGGCGCTCGCCACCGGAGGCGTCTGGGGGACTGCTCTAGGGGTTATCCGCGGAGCGGTTGACCAAGGCAAGACGATCGCCGTCGTGGCCGACGAAACGAGGCCCTACCTGCAAGGCGCCCGACTCACCGCTTGGGAACTGATGGAAGACGACATTCCCGTCACGCTCATCACCGACAACATGAGCGGCCACGTGATGAAGAGCGGAAAGATCAAGGCCGTCGTCGTGGGCTCAGACCGCATCGCGGCAAACGGCGATGTCGCCAACAAGATAGGCACCTATATGGTTGCGGTGCTGGCCCACCGCCACAATATCCCTTTTTACGTCGCGGCACCGCTCTCGACCGTCGACCTCAACTGCCCCACCGGCGACGACATCCCGATCGAAGAAAGGGGCCGTGAAGAGGTGACCCACGTCAAAGGCCAGCAACTGGCGCCCGAGGGTGTCGGAATCACTAACTACGGATTCGATGTGACCCCGAACGAGCTGGTAACCGCCATAATCACCGAAAAAGGCGTTGCCAGAGCACCCTATGTCTACAGCCTAAAAGCGCAATTCGACCAGTAATTTACTGATCGAACTGGAATTTCGTGGTATCATAGCAGAATGGAAAGCGGTGTTGCCAAATTCCAGATCTTAATGGAGCTAAGACGCCTTGGCGAGCGAGCTTTTCTCTACAAACTTCGTAAAGAACAACCTGATCTTTCTGAGGAACAGATAAACGAAGAGTTGACCAAATGGTACCAAACGCGCCCGGGTGCTGAGCATGGCGACGGAGTTGGGATCATTGGTGACATTTCTCGATTCGAAAAACAAAATTGATAGACCATCTCGAAGAGTATGTGAAATTGGTCGCATCACATCTTCGTGAGCTAGACGTAGGGTTCGCGTTGGTAGGCGGTATTGCTGTTTCTATGCGAACAACCGAGCGGTTTACCAAGGACGTTGATTTTGCAGTTTCGGTTTCATCCGATGACCAAGCGGAGTTGATCGTAAACGCTCTTCGAAGAGCAGGTCTTCGAATCGCCATGTTTCTTGACAAGAATGATGGCGGACTAATGGCAGTCAGACTCAAATCTGGAGCGGAGTTTGAGATTTACGTCGATCTTCTTTTTGCGACATCAGGAATCGAAAGCGAAGTAGTGGCAAGTGCCACGAAGATGGAAATATTTCCGGGCTTTATTGATCGGCTTGCAACGCTTCCATCACTGGTTGCAATGAAAGTACTTTCAGCAGATTGGAAAAATCGTCCTCAGGACGTACTCGATATCCAGAATCTTCTTAACGTAGCCTCTGAGTCCGACATCCATGAATGTCGCCAACTGCTAAGTCTCATTACCGAGCGTGGCTTCAACCGAAACAAAGATCTCCAAAAGGACCTCGACGGCTACATCGAGCAATTCAAAGCCTAGATTCTGCGCTTTCTACCTTTGACTATTGAATCCGTTGTAGAGGCTGCAGTTATCGAACGTCGCAGAACGGTATTATATTTCGGCTCTCGTTCGGGAGAGATGACTTATCGAGTGAAATTAAGATCCGACGCCTTCCATGCTGCGTTGCTGAAGAAATAGCTTCGGCGGCCGGTTCTCATGCCTTCGAATCGGCCTTCGGCGAGGGAGATGCCGTAACTTCCGCGGCATAACGGTTCGGCCCAGTCGTTGCCGCTTTTCAGGTAATTCTTGATCTTCTCGCTGTCGGCGCCCATCTGGAAGACCATGGGAACCGCCTCGGCGACGGGCATGTCCGATAGCCATGTTCCCTCAACGCACCACGAAGCAAGAGCGGTCATCGTAAGAGGGACGTTCTCAGGTAGCCGAGCCCTCAGGTCCAGCATCATAGCGTGGTAGAACCCGCGTTCCGACACGGTGGCGTCAAAATCTATCTGGACGGCCTTCACGTTTGGCAGATCGAGTGTCGAGAGTATGATCGAGATGAGTTTGCCGCGCATTTCAGCATCGAATTGGGGCCGCTCGAACGTGCCCTTTGCGGGTTCAATACGCGTGACGGCGATCATGTACGTTCCGGGAGCGACCTCGAGCGGCTGGCGGCGGGGTTTCGGCGCGACCGTGTCTTTTTCGAGGAAGACGGTCTGAGCTAGGAACGCCACGCCAAATTCGTTGGGGTCGAGAAAACGAAGGTCTTCGGGCCGTTCCCAGGCCCAGAGGATCTTCTGGGGCATTCCCAAGAGACGATCGGTGTCGATCTCGCGAAGTGGTGACTTGCATGACGAGAGGATGCAGGACGCGATCAGTACTAAGGCGGAAACACGACCGGTAGGGAGTGTGTTTTGCGGCCGAGGGATCACACGATGAGTCTAACATGCTGCGTTCGAACTGCGGAGCGAGTCTATGTCCCCATTTTCGACACGCTCCCTACCGGTCGTGTTTCGGCCTTTTGTTTGCTAAACTGTTGGCAACTGAATGGTGATTCATTAAATAATGAACAGGCCGCCCCTTGAAGCAGGCGGCCCTGAAGGAGCTTATGAGCGAACGCGAACAGGTGCCGATGGATGTGGTTTTTGTGGGGGCCGGGCCGGCTAACTTGGCCGCTGCCCTGCATCTAAAAAACAAGGTCAAGGAACACGACGAGCTGGTTGAAAAGGGCTTCAAGCCGGGACGGACTATCGGCGATCTTGAGATCGCGATCGTCGAGAAGGGCTCGTTTGTCGGAGCGCATATTCTGTCGGGCGCGGTAATGGACCCGATCGCTATCCGCGAGTTGATGCCGGATTTTGTTGCTCAAGGGTGTCCGGTCGATACCGTTGTGACCGAGGATGCCTTCTGGTATCTAACTGAAAAGAAGGGAATTAATGCCCCGCTCGTTCCACCGCCGCTGAAGAACAAGGGCAAGTATATCGTTAGTCTAAGTAAGATCTGCGAATGGCTCAGCGAGAAATGCGAAGAGGCCGGGATCAATATCTTTCCTGAGTTTCCAGCTGCCGAAGTTTTGTATGACGAAAACGACGCAGTGATCGGTGTCCGTACCGGCGATAAAGGTATCGACAAGGAAGGTCACAAAAAGCCGAATTTCGAGCCCGGGGTCGATCTCCTGGCAAAGGTCACCGTACTTGGCGAAGGTTCACGCGGATCGCTGGCAAAGCAGGTCATCGCAAGACTCGGGCTGGATGAGGGCAAAGAGCCGATGGTGTATTCGCTGGGTGTAAAGGAACTGTGGGAGGTGCCGGCCGGCAATTTCGCGGAAGGTAAGGTCGTTCACACACTCGGCTTTCCTTCCGACACAAGAACTTACGGCGGAGGCTGGATCTATGGCCTGAAGGACAACATGATAAGCATCGGCTATGTCACCGGCCTCGATTACGAGGATCCATTGATCGACCCGCACGCCGAGTTTCAGAAATTCAAGACCCATCCGATGGTTGCAGCCGTGCTTGCCGGCGGCAAGATGATCAAATACGGTGCTAAGACGATCAATACCGGCGGCTACTGGACGATGCCCAGGTTGTACGCAGACGGTGTCTTGCTCGTCGGCGATTCCGCCTCGATGCTTAATGGCCAGAGAATAAAAGGGATCCATACTGCGATGAAATCAGGAATGTTGGCTGCCGAGGCGATCGTCGGAGCATTCGAACACGAAGATTTCACTTCAAAGACACTGCGGCATTTCGAGGAAAAGGTGAATCTGAGTTGGATCTATGACGAACTTCACCCCGTGCGTAATTTCCATGCCGCCTTCCAGAAGGGCCGATGGTCGGCTCTTGTGAATACCGGGCTTCAATTCCTGACAAAGGGCCTTGCATGGGGCTTTATGCCGCAGGAACATCACGTTGCGGGCCATGAACGAATGCAGAACCTGAATGGCAACGCCCGGGTTGGTGGTTTTGGGCCTTCAGACCATTTGAAGGACGAGCGTTATGCGAGTGTTGAGTTTGACAAGCAACTTACCTTCGATAAGGTCACCGATGTCTTTTACGGTGCGGTGGCTCACGATGAGGACCAGCCTTCGCACCTGCACGTTCTTGATACGGAGATCTGCGCTACGCGGTGCGCCGAGGAATATGGCAATCCCTGCCAGCGTTTCTGCCCGGCGGCGGTCTATGAGATGGAAGAGAATGCTTCAACGAATCGCAAAGAACTGAAGGTGAACTTCTCTAATTGTGTCCATTGCAAGACCTGCGACATTGCCGATCCGTATCAGATCATAAACTGGGTTACACCGG
This sequence comes from Pyrinomonadaceae bacterium, assembly GCA_021463165.1. Classification (GTDB taxonomy): domain Bacteria; phylum Acidobacteriota; class Blastocatellia; order Pyrinomonadales; family Pyrinomonadaceae; genus OLB17. The sequence continues at coordinate 103,991 of JAJTWY010000004.1, forward strand.
AAGGCGGCGGAGGGCCGAATTATAAGGGGATGTAGCCGGGTATATCCGGTCAGCTAATTGAAAAAAAGGCCGCGATGATAGCATCACGGCCTTTTTCGATATGGTTCAAAACAAGTTAGCTTTCGAGGATCTCGAAATTGACCTTCTTTTCTTTGAACTCCTTCATCGCGATCCTTGTTGCCTTAGTTTTCCTTATATCCATATCGACCCGCGGCTGGGCTCCCCGCTGAAGCTGTTTGCTGCGCTGTGCCGCGAGAATGATCATTCGGTATTTCGAATCGATCGCGGGCGGATCTATCACTTCTTCGGTTTCAGTTTCTTCGATTTCTTCGTTCTCGTCGACCATAGTTTCGCTACTCTCCAATGAAGCGGTGCTCCGAAGCACCGAAACTATTAAGGATACCTTGAATTGCTTCGGTTTGTCTATTGCGGCATTGGCGTTCGGCCAGGATTATCGACACGATCTGGCGCGTCGCCGTTGGAAGGTCTTCGTTAACTACGACGTAACTGAACCTTTGGTACTGCAAGACCTCGTTGAATGCATTTCTGAGCCTAGTTCGCAATTCCGCCTGGCCCTCGGTTCCGCGGGCCGTAAGCCTGGCTTCGAGCACCTCGAATGACGGTGGCAAAATGAAGATGCTGACACACTGGTCGGGCATTTTCTCCAATATTTGCAAGGCCCCCTGAACATCGATCTCGACGATCAGGTCTTTGCCGCTCTCCGCCACCTTCCGGCTTTCCTCGAGCGAAGTGCCATAAAGATTACCGTGTACCTCGGCATATTCGAGAAACTCGCCTCCGGAGACCATTTCGTCGAATTCTTCCCTGGGAACGAAGTAATACTCGCGGCCATGTTCCTCGCCAAACCGTTGCGGCCGGGTCGTATGCGACACGGAAAAACCCAAGTCAGGCAGGCAGCCGCGCACCTCACGGATCAGGGTGCCTTTGCCTCCTCCGGAGGGCGAGCTAATGATGATCAGACGACCTTCCATTTTCATCGAGCCGAAATGTTATTCGACATTTTGGACTTGTTCACGGATTTTCTCAATCTCACTTTTTATCGCAAGGGCATTTTCCTTTACGGTCATATTATTAGTCTTCGATGCGATGGTATTCGCCTCGCGATTGAATTCCTGTGTCAGAAAATCCAACCGTTTACCAACATCCTTGCTATCAGCGGCGATGGCTCGAAAATGTTCTATGTGGCTTTTCAGCCTTGCTATCTCCTCCGAAATATCGGCCCGGTCGGCGAGAAACGCGACTTCCTGAGCGATCCGGCCCTGATCGATGTCGAGCTGTGCGTCTGTCTTTGCCAGTATCTCATTGATACGTTTTGTGAGACGTGCTGAGTATTCATTCGCGACCTTGGAACTTTCAGCCTCGATCATCGGGAGACGCGCTTCGATCTCAGACACGCGCGATGCAAGCTCCGCCGCAAGCATTTCGCCTTCCTTAAGCCTCATCGCCTCCAGATCGTCGATCGCTGCGTTCAGGAGGGTTTCGACCGCACTCAGGAACTGCGGGCTTGGCTCCTGCTTCTTGGTACTTACGACATTCGGCAAGCGGGCGATCACATTGATATCGGGATCCCCGGCAAGCGAGAATTCCTGACCGATCTCTTTCATGGCGGAGAGGTAGCCGGAAATAAGCGGACGGTTCAGCTCGAACTCTATCGGGTCGTTTCGGTCATATTGCAGGTTGACCTCAACGCGTCCCCGTGCGAGTCTCGCCCCAAGCTGCTTCTTGATCACGGGTTCCAGTATCTGCAGCTCTGACGACAATTTCAGGTTAATATCGAGAAAACGGTTATTGACCGTCTTTAGCTCGATCGCTATTGAGTAGTTCTCATCGGTCACGCCGGCGCGGCCGAAACCTGTCATCGATCTCATAAATCAAATAGTATCAATCTCTTCCATGTCGGCGAACTGTAGTTCGTAAAGTTTCTTGTAGGTGCCGCCGCGAGCGAGCAGCTCTTCGTGGGTTCCTGCTTCGATCATCTTTCCTTTTTCCATGACGATTATTTTGTCGGCTTTCCGTATCGTTGACAGGCGATGGGCGATCACGATCGAGGTTCGGTTTTCCATCAGGTTTGCAAGGGCTTTCTGAACCAGAGCTTCGCTCTCGGTGTCGAGTGCGGAGGTCGCCTCGTCGAGGATCAAGACCGGAGCATCGACAAGAACTGCCCTGGCGATCGCGATGCGCTGACGTTGTCCTCCCGACAGCAGCACACCTCGTTCGCCGACCAGAGTGTCGTAGCCATTCGGAAGTTCCTCGATGAAGTCGGCTGCGTAGGCAACCGCAGCCGCCGCCTTGACTTCTTCCAGCGCTGCCTGGGGACGACCGTAAGCGATATTCTCGCGGACCGTTTCGTTGAACAGTACGGTTTCCTGTGTTACGAGGGCGATCTGTTTCCTGAGGCTTGCGAGCCGGACGTCACGAAGGTCGATACCATCCCATCTGACAGAGCCCTCGCTAGGGTCGTAGAGGCGTTGAATGATCTTTGTAAGGCTCGATTTTCCGCCGCCGCTTTCGCCAACGAGCGCTATCATCTCGCCTTTGCTGATCTCGAGATTGAAATTGCTTATTATCCTGCGTTTATTGTTGCGGTAGTTGAACGAAACATTCTCGAGGATGATCGACCTCATCAGCGGCCCTATCTCGACCGCATCGGTTTTTTCGGGCAGCGTTTCGTCTTCGTCAAGGATGTTCCATACGTCACGAGCCGCCGCAAAAGCTTTGGTGATCTCATTATGCTGCCGCGATATTTTGCGCATCGGGTCGTAGCTGCGGAGCAGAAAAAGCAGGAATGTGAAGAACTCAGGGGCGTTCATCCGCGCGAGATCGATCTCGCGCAGTCCGAAGAACAGGAGCACCACCACGACGATCATACCTATCAACTCGATCGTCGGCGGAGCGGTGGCGGAAATGCCGGCGGATCGCAAATTAGCTTTTGCGATCACGCGGGCGACCGACATAAAACGCTTATGCTCCCGCGGTTCGGCACCGTATGCTTTAACGATTATCTGGTTTGAAAGTGCCTCTTGTGAGGTGTCGTTAAGGTCCTTGTATCCGGCAAGCGACACGTCAGCCAGTTTTCGAAGCCTTCGACTGAAGTCACTGGTAAGGAATGCAATTATCGGAGCGATTATGAGAGCGCCGAGTGTCAATCGCCAGTTGAAGTAAAAAGCGGCCCCAAGAAAGGCTGCAAGGACGACGGTTTCCCTGATCACGTCGCGGAGATTCGTCGATACCGCCAGCTCGATCGCCGAACAGCTTACGACAAGACGCGAAACGAGATAATTTGACCGGTGCTTCTCAAAGAATACGACCGGCTGACGAAGGAGATGATCGTATAGCTCCTCGCGCAGGTTCAGTATGGCCGACTGCCCGATCCTTGCCATAAGGATCGAAGAAAAATATTCGGCGATCCCCTTGAGGATCGTAAAGGAGATCAGCATGGCGGCGATTGTGAGCCATGCGGCATACCAGTCGTCCTTGGGGATAAGATCCTGAAGGTTGAATGGAGTTCGACTCGCGGCACCGTCTTTCAGGAATTGGTCGAAGATCGGGACAAGCAAGGCGCCGGTCGCTGTTTCGAATAGGGCGCCGACGATCATCGCGAGGAAGGCAAGGGTGAACGTCAGCCAATATGGCCCGACATACTTTAACAGCCTCTTGAGATCTTCCATTACCGCGTATAAAGCTTTGAATATACTTTACTTGCGTGTTCTCTGTCCAAAATCTCTTTCTTGCAACTTTTGGGCGCGGTGTGGCATCTTTTCTAGGTGACCAGCAATCTTGGGAAAAGTCTATGAAAATTTCGTTCGTTCAACGAGTACTCGGCGTCATCACGATCACTATCTCATTGGTTTTAGGTGCTTTAGCACAGGTTGATGTCGCGCGGAAAACGGTGGCTATTACGTATCCTCTCGATGATACCGTTACGGTGCAGTTTCGAGGAACGACACGATTTCCGCGAATGAAGGGCGAGGCAAAGGTGAAAAGGACGACCCGCTCGGGTACGACGATCGAGCTTTCGGTCGAAAAAATGCCGCGTCCGTTCGAACTCGGAGCCGGGTATGCGACCTATGTGTTGTGGGCGATCTCGCCAACGGGGCAGGCCGATAATCTGGGCGAGATAAAGCGAAGCGGCCTTTTCTTCATTGATTCTAAGGTGAGGGTGACGTCTCCGCTGCAGACCTTTTCGATGATAATAACCGCTGAGCCTCATTTTATGGTCACGCGGCCGAGCCAGGCGATCATGCTCGAGAACCTTTATCCCGTCGGGCAGAACGGACAGCGGATCGGTACGACGCCGGCAATAAGCTATTTTGGAAACTCGAGCGACTATTTTCGCGATCCGCGAACTCCCGAGATAGCTGAAATGGACTATTCAAAGACCCCGTCTGCGATACTTCAGGCTAAACAGGCCGTCGCCCTGGCCAAGTTCGCGGGGGCCGAGCGGGACGCCAATGTTGAACTGGCCGAAGCAGTGACCCTTCTTCAGAACGCTGAGAACGCATGGCAGGCGGGCCGCGATACAGAGACTGTCGATATTCAGGCGCGGCGCTCGATCATGGCCTCGGTACGAGCCGAGAGTTTGGCGTTTCAGCGTAAAGAAGCTCGCGAGAAGCGAAACGAACAGGTTAGAAACGACGCTGAGATCCGTGCTGCCGAGAACAAGTTTCTTGACGCGCAGGATCAGATCGCTGAATTGAAAGGGGAACTTGCCCGCGAGACGCGAAACCGTGAACTCGCCGAGCGGGACGCTCTGAACTATTCGGGCCAGCTTCGTGAACTTCGCGATGAGAATGGGCGGCTGCGAGAGGAACTTGGACGGACGAAGGTCGAACTCGAAACCTCGAACTCGAAGCTCGCGGCAGCGATCCAGGCTGCAGAGAATGATAAACGGGCGGCGCAGGAAGCGGCCGATAATGAGATCAAGGCAGCACGATCGCGGGCGGCAGAAGCCGAACTCCTGGGCGCACTAAAAGCCTTCGGTACTGTTGAAAAGAACGAACGCGGTATCGTGTTGACGCTTCCGGAGAACCTTTGGGCCGGCACCCGATCGGTGACATTTGTTCCGCAGGCCGATGGCAAAATGAACTCGTTAGGCGAGATCCTTTCCAACTACCCCGATTTTAGGATAGCGGTAGAGGCTCATACGGATAATACTGGTTCGCCGGCCCAGGTACAGGCGGTGACGGACAGGCGGGCTATCGCCGTTGCCGAGAAGTTTGCGACGATGGGCGTTGAAGAAGGCCGGTTAATGGCGAAAGGATTTGGGGCGAGCGTTCCGGTCGCACCGAATACTACAAACGCGAACAAGGCAAAGAATCGACGTATCCAGGTAGTGCTGATCCGTTATACCCGCTAGACGGCGCCGCCCACCCGGGCGGATGGGCAGATCGACGCAAGGACACACTGATCACATTTGGGGCGACGGGCGATGCAGATCGCCCGTCCGTGCATTATCAGCCAATGCGGGAACATCACCCAGTTTCGCTTGGGGATAAGTTCCGCAAGGTCTCGCTCGATCTTTTCCGGCGTATTCGAATCGGTCAGGCCCAGAAGCTTAGATATCCGGGAAACGTGCGTGTCAACGACCACCCCTGAAGCTATTCCGAATGCATTCCCCATTACGACGTTCGCCGTCTTACGGGCAACGCCGCCAAGTGTGAGGAGATCTTCCATTGTTCTCGGGACCTCGCCGCCGTACGCGTCGATGATCCGCGTACATGCGGACTGAATATTCTTCGCCTTATTTCTAAAGAAGCCGGTCGAGTGAATATCCTGTTCAAGCTCCTTCTGCGAAACTTTCAGGTAGTCGGACGGCCCGCGATATTTTCGAAAGAGATCGGCGGTCACAATGTTCACTCGTGCGTCGGTGCACTGTGCAGAGAGGATCGTAGCTATCAGAAGTTCGAACGCGTTCGAATGGTTCAAGGCACAATGGGCATCGGGGTATGCCTTACGAAGCCGTTTGATGACCTCGCGTGTTCGTAGTTTCCTGTCGGCGATCATGGCGCTAAGATAGCAGTTAAACACATCCGCGAAAAGAAGATAGATCGTTTTGCGGTTTGTTCGGGAGATCAGGATGAATATACCGCTGCTCGACCTGAAGGAGCAAAATGATGCCCTGAGGCCGGAGATCGAAAGTGCGCTCGGCCGTGTTCTAGACACGAACGGCTTCATATTGGGAAAGGAAGTTGCCGAACTCGAAGCCGAGCTTGCGGCCTATTGCAGCACCAAGTATGCGATCGGATGTGCGTCGGGGTCGGATGCCATCGTACTTGCGCTGATGGCTCTCGATGTTGGGCCGGGTGACGAGGTGATCACCACGCCGTATTCGTTCTTTGCCACGGTAAGTGCAATTACCAGGCTTGGCGCGGTCCCGGCCTTTGTCGATATCGAGGACGACACTTATAACCTCGATGTTGCTAAGATCGAAGCAAAGATCACGCCGCGAACCAAAGCGATCGAACCTGTGCATCTTTTTGGCCAGTGCATTGATATGACGGCGCTTGGAACGATCGCAACTGAATATGCGATCCCGATCGTCGAAGACGCCGCCCAAGCGATCGGCGCCGAAGATCAGGGTAAACGGGCGGGTTCGATGGGAGCGATCGGATGCTTCAGCTTTTACCCTTCAAAGAATCTAGGGGGTATGGGTGACGGCGGCTTTGTCACCACCAACGACGATGCCCTCGCAAAAAAGCTGATGGCTCTTCGGGTGCACGGCTCGGAAGAACGCTACTATCACAAGTACGTGGGGCTTAACTCTCGTCTGGATGGATTTCAGGGTGCGGTGCTGCGGGTCAAGCTTCCGCATTTGGACCGGTGGACGCAGCGACGCCAAGCGAATGCGGCTCGCTATCGTAAGGCCTTTACGGATCGCGGCCTGTGCGAGCAGATCAAGATACCGATCGAGCGCGATGGCGTTCGGCATATTTACAACCAGTATGTGATCGCAGTGCCCGACGGCCGCGATCAGCTTCGTGAGTTCTTGACCGGCCGAGGGATCGGGACCGACATTTACTACCCCGTGCCGCTTCACCTGCAAGAATGTTTTGCGTATCTCGGCTATCGGGCGGGCGACCTGCCGGTTGCGGAGAAGGCTTCGCGGGAAACCCTGGCATTGCCTGTCTTTCCCGAAATGACGGCCGACCAGCAGGATGTGGTGGTCGATGCTGTTGCCGACTTCTTTGGTTCCTGACATAAATGTCTGACCTGCGAGCGATATCCACCCGGAACCCGGCAGCGAAGGTCGCTGTCATCTTGGTCGTCCTCACGGCGACCTTTCTTGCTTGGGCCTCTGTCCGCTGGCAGCTGGGCGACCTCCTTGCGGTGCTGACGACCGAAGCCGATCCGGCACTCTTCGAAAAGGCGGAACTTGCGGTCAGATGGGCTCCGTCCGATCCTGCCGCCCATTCGCTAATGGCGGCAACTCGTGATCCTGCGGGTGCCAGTAAGTCGCTCGATATGGCGTCACGGCTTGCACCGCATGACTACCGCTGGCGGTCCGAATATGGCCGGGCGCTCGAGCAGAATGGGGAGATCGGGAAGGCGGAGGAGCAGTTTAAGATCGCTGTCGATCTCGCTCCGTCCTACTCTGCCCCAAGATGGTATCTCGGTAATTTCTATCTCCGCCAGGAACTGCCCGAAATGGCGTTTTCCGAACTCAGAATGGCGGCGCAGAATGATCAAAGATATCGGGAACAGGTCTTCTCTCTGATCTGGGATTCGTCTGGAAAGGACACGGCGGCGCTCGAGCGGCTGGCCGGTGACGATGCCGAGATGCTGGCTCGACTCGCCTATTTCTTTGCCGCTCGCGGCTATGCCGAGGCATCGCTGCGGAACTGGAATCGTATCGGTGATGATGACAAAAAAACACGAAGCGGCATTGCGAAGTCGATCGCACTTGGGCTTTTCGATCAAAAGCATTTTCCGGAGGCATTGGAATTTGGCCGGCAGTATGGTGCCGAGACCGATGTGACCGCAGAGGCGATCTCAAACCCCGGATTTGAAAGGCCGGTCGGGGAGATGACCGGATCACGTTTTGGATGGATCATCGAACGGAGCGATCCGAAATTTGAAGGAACCATCGATCCCAGGGTGAGACGAGAAGGCAGCCGAAGCTTTCGCGGGACTTTCAAGAGCTATAACAAGCCGTCATTCTCGAACCTTCTGCAGACGGTCGTTATTGAGCCAAACAGGAGATATGCACTCAGCTTCTGGGTGCGGACCGAAAACCTAAGGAGTGCCGGAATGCCGATGATCGAGGTGCTGAACGCAAAAGACAATAGCGGCATCGCTCGTTCAGCATCTATATCGCCCGGGACTGATGACTGGCGGTTGATGAGCGTTGAGTTCACGACTCCTGAAGGTTGCCGGGGGATACTTGTAAGGACGATCCGTGCATTTTGCGGTGAGGATTGCCCGATCACGGGTATATTCTGGTACGACGACTTCGAGTTATCCCGGCGATAGACAGTTCCACGACACGATGAGCAGTTTTCTGAACCGACTGGCATTCTTCCTGATCTGCGCGATCTGCGTCGTCACGACGCTCGCGTATGGTGCGGTCCACCAGCCGGTGATCGCCCTTTTCTATCTTCTCGTCACGCTGCTCGTCGTCATTTTCGGTGTTGGCTCGGTCGCCGGCGGTGAGATCACCCTTAGTAGAAGCCCGCTCCAGGTGCCGCTGCTGCTGCTTGCTTCGTACGCAGCCATTCAGGCGATCCCATTCGGTCAGATACCGATCTATTTGGGGATCGAAGGCGTTCCGCGAACTATCTCGATCGAACCGTTCGCTACTCAGGTCGTCGCGCTTCATTTGTTCGTACTCGCCGCATTTCTCTTTGTCGCTCTGTCCGTCATCGATTCGGCTGCCCGACTCCGGCGAATAGCGGTTTTCCTTACCTTTTTTGGTTTTCTTTATGCCTTCTACGCGATCCTCCAGTCTGTACTCAGCCCCGATAAGATCTTCGGCATTTACAAGCCGTCGGCAGGAACCCCCTTCGGCTCGTTCGTGAACAAACATGATTTCGCCGCGATCCTTGAAATGACCATCGCCGTTCCCATGGGGATGCTGTTTGCCGGTGCCGTAATGAGCGACAAACGTCTGTTATACCTCGTGGCTATCACATTGGTGGCAGCCGCGTTGCTTCTTAGCGGTTCGCGGGGCGGACTTGTCGCGTTGCTTGCGGAGGTCATTTTCATTGTAATACTCACGAGCCGGGCCAAGGGCGGCCGGAAGATATTGATAAGGGCCGGACTGTCGATGCTGCTGCTCGCAGCCGGTGTGGGCGGTGCGATCTTTGTGGGAGGCGATACCACCCTTACGCGAATATCAGAAACAGCCGGCTCCGCGGATGTAACCTCGAATAGGGCTCATATCTGGAGGACGTCGGTCGAGGTGGTCTCGAATCATTTTCCGCTTGGAGCTGGTCTCGGAGCATTTCCCCAGGCATATACGAAACTTGATACCGCCGGCGGTTATGAGCGGGTCGAACAGGCCCACAACGACTATCTGCAGATCGCGGCGGACGCAGGCGTTATCGGTATCTTGATCGGCGCCCTGTTTCTCTATCTATTCTTTCGAGAAGGGGTTAGGAACATACGGTGTTCCAATCAGTTCCGGCGAGGAGTCGCAGTTGGTTCATTTGCGGGATGTTTCGCAATCCTTATCCACAGCCTGTTCGATTTTGTTCTTCACATCCCCGCCATCGCCGTGATGTTTCTAACCTTATTGGCCATTCTGGTGGCAGCGGGACGAGATTACGAGGACGAGGTGGACGATCCCGACCAACCACGGCAGCGACGGCTCCGATCCGCGAGCGTGACACCTATCAGAGTGTCGAGGCTTGACTAGGCTTCTTCTACAGGCACGGCTGGCCTGAAAACACGGCCGATCAATCGAAAGATCCACCAGATCAAGCCGTGCGACACATAAACCGCGGCAAGAGCAAGCAACGCATATTGCGAATAAAACCAGATGAACATCGCAATAGCCGCGATCGCCAGGACCAGAAAGAATCCCTGCCGTCCGCTGCCCGCAGTTTTCATGCTGGTGTATCGGATCGTGCTGACCATCAGTATCGAGAGGGCCGCGATCAGGCCCAGCAGCGAGTAGGCATAGAATGAAGCTGCAGGTTCACCGAACGAGCTGAGCGGCATCGGCGAGAAATGGACAAGCGCTGCCAACAGGCCGCCTGCCGGCGGGATCGGTAGGCCGACAAATGCCTTTTTATCGACCTTCGTCGCCCCCTCAACCAGTTTTGCCGGTCGCGTGGCCTGAAGGTTGAACCGAGCCAACCGGAATGCACCACACATCAGGTAGGCAAAGAGCAGAAATACACCCAGGTTGTGGCCGAAGGTGCCTTCACGGAAGGCGGGGGCGATCGCCCACGCATACACCAGCGCGGTCGGTGCGATGCCGAAGGTCAAGACATCCGCAAGGGAATCGAACTGCACGCCGATCTCCGTTGCGGTCCGTGTCGCACGGGCGATACGGCCGTCAACCGTGTCGAAGAGGATCGCCAGCCCGATCGCGATACCGGCACTATTAAAGTAGCTTGCTGCAAGATGGGGATCTTCGGCCGAAAGCTGAAAACCCCGGATCGACGAGAGAACCGCAAGATAGCCCATCGCGACGTTGGCCGCCGTAAACAGCGTCGGGATCACGTATAGGCCTTTCTTCAAGCCGCGGTGCGGTGGTTTTACATTCTCCTCTGCCATAGATCGGGAAAGCCAAGCGAACCTCAGCCGAATATCATTGATGTTTTGCTTCCTTTACCTTGGCGATAACCGTTTCGCCGCCGATCACACGATCCCCAATGGCCACGAGCACCTCACATGTGTCCGGGATCAGCAGATCCGTTCGCGAACTGAACTTAATGAGTCCGAACTTTTGTCCGCGTTGAAGATTATCGCCTGCTTTCGGCCAGCAGACAATGCGGCGGGCTAGAATTCCGGCGATCTGCGTGCAATGGACGGTCAGGCCCTCACCATCGATGATAAGCGTATTCCGTTCGTTGACGAGGCTTGCCGAATCGCGGGTGGCTGGAACCTTTTTCCCGCTGGTGTAGTTTATTTCGCGGATCCGGCCGGCGATAGGCGATCGATTGATGTGAACATCCAGCGGTGAAAGGAAAACGCTTACAACGAAGCCGTTGTGATCTTTCTCGATCCTTGTCACCCGACCGTCGGCGGCTGAAACGATCAATCCGGCACCTTCCGGGACGATCCTCGCCGGATCGCGAAAAAAGTAAAGCATGAAGATCGCAACAGTCGCAAAGACCACCGAAAGCGGCCACCAGCCGATCAGACCAAAACCGGCCGCGATCAATACCGGGACCAATACGAACGGAATGCCCTCCCTGACCATAGTTCTCCAAACGCTGTTGATGATGCCGAGACGGACGATCCTAACGGCGATCCGGCATTTTTAGCGAATTTACATAGTACACTTTCGTGCGTTGGAAGTCAGACCGCACGCCGTCCAAAGAAAAAGCCCGGTGTCGGCAAACACCGGGCGAAGAGGAGGATCGTATGAAGAAACTCTAGCTCCTCACGGGAAAATCTTTCGCGTAGCTGTATGCACACCAAGCCGCAAAAAGATGGATGACCCATCCGAGCAGCCCAGCAGAACCGATCCACGAAAAGCCGGTCAGCACTAGCCAAATTATTCCAACAATAATTCTTCCGTTATAAATCTGACCGAGTCCGGGAACCAGTAAACTCAGAATTCCAGCTAGCAAAGGTTCTCGCATGTTACCAAAGTGCCTCCAGTATCAATATACGAAGGAGCCGCGGCATTGTTTCAAAAATCTGCCGGCTAAATCGGCCTCAGTGCGCAAACACGGCGTGAAGGAGTTGTTGTGTGCCGGCGAACAATGCAACGCCCGCAAAGACCGAGATCGAGACGATCGGATTTTTGCCTGCGTGGTGATTAGTCTCCGGTATCAGATCGCTTGCCGCGACATAGAGGGTCACGCCGCCCGCCAACGGCAGGGCATAGGCGACGGCATTGTCGATGCTGCGTCCTATCAGCCAAAAGGCGAGGACCCCAAACAAGGTGGTGATGCCGACGACCGCGGTCGCAGCCATTACCTGTCGGAAACCGCGGCCGGCGGCGATGACCATCGAACCGATGGTAAAGCCTTCAGGCACCTTATGGAGAAATACCGCAAGGAAGACGAGGAGGCCGACCCGAAGATCGATCTGTGAGGCAGCTGCGATGGATACACCGTCAAAGAACGTATGGATGAGCAACCCGCCGATCGCGGTGTAGGCGATGCGCGGTGACAATGTTTCGTGATAGTGCTCCTCGCAGTGCATTTCACCGCCCAGATGAAAATGCGGCGCGACCGTGTGTTCAAAAAACTGGGTGAGTAGATAACCGACAAGCAAGAGAAGCATCGGCATTGTCAGGCTTTCCACAGGGTCGGATCCTGCTTTTTGCCAAAGACCGATAGTCTTTGGAATAATCTCGAAGAAGGTCACTGCAAGCATGAAACCCGCCCCAAGAGCAAGGAGATATTTGAGGAACTTAGTGTAATGAACGTGCAGTCGGGATGGGAAAAGAATGAGTCCACCGAGAATGTTTCCCGCCGCGGCAAGCGAGCCGAAGATCATTAGCTGGAAAAACAATATATCCATTGATCAGTTGCGGAAAAACGCAAGTGAGTATCCTATCTCAGCGTAGCGCTTAAATACAAAAAGGGTTATCGATGCACCCTGCGGCTTAAATGAGTGATTAAGACCAAGATCGATGAAATTATCCTTGACATGCCTTGCAGCATGGGCTTAGAATGCATTTTGTATTTGCAAAACGCCGATCGGGAAGAGAGGCAACAAGAACGTAAAATCTAAAATCTTGTTTAAGATATTAAGCACTGCGGCCAGCCGTACTGCGAGGGATATTTACGCGAATTTTTTGACTTCGATCTTTGAATTATGTCCTCGCCTGACGCAGCGAACATACACAAACCCGTGATGCCGGTTGAGTGCCTTTCGATCCTCGAGGCACGGCGTGGCGGATTGTTCGTAGATGCTACCTTGGGCCTTGGCGGACACACCGAATTGATCCTGACCTCATCGGCATCAAGCGTTGTGATAGGGATCGATCAGGATCAGCAGGCCCTCGATCTGGCATCCGACAGGCTTTCCCATATCGGCGATCGGTTTATTCCGGTCAAGGGAAATTTTTCGGATATCGCTCAGATCCTGGCGACAGTCCGAAAGGGAAGCCCCGTCGGGGTACTGGCGGATCTGGGAGTTTCGTCCCTGCAGTTGGATAGCGAGACGCGAGGGTTCAGCTTTCGTTTCGATGCACCGCTCGATATGCGGATGGATCCCGATAGCGGAGGACCGACGGCGGCCGACTTGTTGGAAACGTGGTCGGAAACCGAGATCGCTGACGTTATCTATCGCTACGGCGAAGAAAAGGCTTCGCGTAGGATCGCTAAGTGGATAGTCGAACGGCGGGATGCGGGCGAGCCGATCCGAGGGACGACTGATCTGGCATCTCTGATCCGACGTGCGGTTAGGGTCGATCCCAAAGAGCGAACTCATCCGGCGACACGGACATTTCAGGCGTTGCGGATCGCGGTCAACAATGAATTGAAAGTGCTGGAGACCTTTATTGACGACGCGGAAAGCGTCCTCGCTCCAGGCGGCGTGTTGGCGATAATAACTTTTCACTCCCTCGAGGATCGGATCGTAAAACAGGCATTCAGGAGATTGGCAGGACAATGCCAGTGTCCGCCGAAAATACCTCAATGCAAGTGCGGGGCGATGAAAAAGCTTGAGATCCTGACACGGAGGCCGATCGTGCCGACGGTTGAAGAGGAAAGAGAAAACCCGCGATCAAAGAGTGCAAAATTAAGAGCCGCTCGCAAGTTGAATGGCTGAAAAGAAAACTACCGGAGGCGGCAAAATGATCAGAAGGAACACAACGAAAAAACAAGATCGATCGAAGGGCGGTAACAGGCCCGGAGGGGTAATGGCCTCTGTATTTGTTTTGATCTGCGCTGCGACCTTGGGCAGCGGCTTCTTCTTTGCCGCTCGTCAGCACTTTTCATCGATGGATTTTGGGATGAAGAATTCGCGGCTGCGGAAACAGATCGAACAGTTGGAAGCCGAAAAGCGTCGCCTGATCCTTGCCCGCGAGATATCACTCTCGCCGAGTGAGCTTAAAAAGGCCGCAAAGAAGGTCGGACTGATGGATCAGCCGATCCAGGCCGCCCCGATGATAACATCTGCCGACCCGGTCGAGGCCAAAGCCGCCGGGGTCAAGAATATTGCCGATAAGCCGCTTATCGAACGGACGGCATCTGTTGTGGCAATTCCACCTATCGCCGCCGCCGTGCTGAAAAAAGCCCCTAAAACCGATAAGGCTGTGAAGGATCAGACCCGGCCTTAGTCCTTTGTTTGCGAAATAAGTAGCGGCCCAGCAGGTCCGGATGAAGCGTTCCAACAGAAAAAAAGGGAAGTCCAGCCAGGCGATCTTTACCAGATTCATGATCGTGGTGGGCTTCTTCATCCTCTGGCTCGGAGGCATCGGGATCCGGCTCGTCTATCTCCAGGTGTCGCAGCACGAAGAGCTAAAAGAGAGAGCTCTTAGAACCCGCCAGGACGTCAAGCAGACAAAAATGCTCCGCGGTTCGATCCTGGACCGTAATGGCCGCGCCCTTGCGATGAGCGTCCGCGTGAAAACGCTTTACGCTGATCCTGTTTCCATCGATGACCCGGCTTCGGCGGCCGCAACGCTGGCCAAGGTCTTGAAAGTCGACGAACAGCCGCTTGCTTCGCAGCTTCGGGCATTGAAAGAGGCCGGCAAGCGATATTTGCCGCTCGCTCGAAAGCTCGACGAGGAGGCGGTTCAACGCCTGAACAAAGCACTCGACCTCGCTGATGTTCGAAAGGCTGACCTGCCGAATTTCAAAGGGCTGCACTGGGCCGACGAGCAAAAACGTTCGTATCCGCAACAGTCGCTCGCCGCGCAGGTCGTGGGTTTGAGCAACGACGAAGATGAAGGCATTGCCGGGATCGAGCTTTCGCAGGAACTGGTTCTGCGAGGGCCTACTGTTGAGAAGCGTCAGAAACGTGATCGTCTCGGCCGGGTTTACGACGAAGAGGTGCTCGCGGGCGAGGCACCCGGCGACGTTGTCCTGACGATAGACGCAAAACTCCAGTACATGGTCGAGCAGTCACTCGAGGAGGGCGTCAGATCTGCAAACGCTAAGTCAGGTATGGCAGTGGTATTGGCACCAAAGACCGGAGAGGTGCTCGCCCTGGCCAACTATCCGACTTTTGATCCAAATGAGATCACCGAGCGATCGATGGCGAACATGACCAATCAGGCGGTTCAACTGGTTTACTCGCCCGGTTCGGTCTTTAAGCTCGTAACATACGGCTCTGGGCTTGAAAAGAAGCTATTCAAGCCCGACGACATGATCAGCAGCGGGAACGGGACGATCGAGGTCGCTGATCGTGTTTTTAAGGATTCGCATCCCGTAGGCACCGTTTCGTATTCGCAGGCTTTAGCACATTCGAGCAACGTCTGCGCGATAAAGACCGCACTTAGCGTCGGGCGTGAGGATTTTGCCGGTTTTGTCCGTCGGATGGGGTTCGGAGCAAAGACTGGGATCGAACTGCCGGCCGAGACAAGCGGCACCGTGAGGCCGGTTTCGAAGTGGAACGGAGATTCGCTCGCATCGATGTCCATCGGGTACGAAATAGACGTGAGTGCATTGCAAATGACCAGTGTATTTGCGACGATAGCAAACAACGGGCTCAGGGTTCAGCCGAGGATCGTGAAGGAGATCAGACGAGCCGGACAGCCGGCAAGCGTGTCGCCGCAACCTGAACAAACACAAATAGTTACGCCTGAGACGGCTGGAGCTCTGCGTACCATGCTGAAGCAGGTCGTTCTCACTGGAACGGGCCGCCGGGCTCGCCTGAATGGATACACTGTCGCAGGTAAGACGGGGACGGCTTGGAAGTACAACCCGAAAACGAGATCGGTGGATCCGAGCAAGTATATTTCATCCTTTATTGGCATGGCTCCCGCCGATGATCCGGAGATAGTTATAGGCGTTGTGATGGATGAACCGAAATCCGGAGCGCGTGACGGTGGGATGGTCTCAGCTCCGGTTTTTCGCGAGATCGCGCAGCAGTTGCTTCACGAGTTGAAAGTACCCACGGATGCTCCGATCAGGCAGGATATGGCACTGAATGAAGAGGGTCCGGAACCCCTCGACGTTCCCGTTGAAGACAAGAAGCCGGAGAAGAAAACTGTCGTTACGGCTCCGAAGGAGGAGAGACAGTCGGACAAGCTCGAGAAGGCACGGCCTCCTGAGAAAAAGGACAAGACCAGAGACGATGGCAAGAAGCCCGAACGGCCTCTGGCCGAACGTGAAAGGCTCTCCGCCTGGGTAAAGACCGAGAACGGTCGGCGCGATTGTCGTCGACTGCTCGAAGGGATAAGAGTTGAAACTTGAAACCGCCATAGCTTATATGAATGCCGCCCCGGCAGCGATCGACCCCGCTTTGCTTGAATGCGAAGTGGGTTCTTTTGCTATCGATTCACGGCAGATCAGGCCCGGGGATGTCTTCCTCGCCCTCTCACAGCCTGAATATCGCGAAAATGGTTTCAACGGAGAATTTGCTGACTCGACGCCTTATGTTGTGTCCGCCTTCGAGAACGGCGCCGCGGCTTGCGTTGTTAGATACGACCGTTACGAAGAGCATCGTGATCACCTGGAAGAGTTCTCGGGCCGTCTGATCTTTGTCGAGGATGTTATCGCTGCGCTTCAAGCTCTCGCGCACGGCGTTTATCTCGATTGGGGCCGCCCGGTCATAGCGGTCACCGGAAGCGCGGGCAAAACGACTGCAAAGGAACTCATCGCACACGTCCTTTCGTCCTCGGGGAAAAAGGTACTAAAGAATATCAAGAACTATAACAACGGCCTCGGCCATCCATTGACCGTTCTGAATCTTGTTTCCGATAAGGACTATGATGTTGCTGTTCTTGAGATGGGGATGTCCACGCCACTTCACGAGATAGCCCGGCTCTGCCGGATCACGCCGCCTGATATTGCGGTGGTCTTGAATGTTCTGCCGGTACATCTCGAGCATCTCGGATCGATCGAAAATATCGCGCGAGCGAAATCCGAGATCGTTGAAGGCATGAGATCGACGGGCCTCGCGGTTCTTAATTCCGATGATGAGCGTGTCGCGGCAATGGCTAAAATTGCCCCTGGGCGGACCTGTACCTACGGAATTGAGAATACGGCCGACGTTCGGGCGTTTGATATCGAATTCCCCGATCTTGGCCGCACGACCTTCTTGTTGAGGACGCCCGACGGCGAAGCGAAAGTTGCGTTTCCCTTGAACGGCCGGCATAACATCAGCAATGCACTCGCTGCCGCCGCGGTCGGCTATCTGTCCGGAATTAGCGTCGGCCAGATCGCTCAGGCTCTCTCTTCGGTCGCAGCGCCGCCGCAACGTGGGGAAGTGTTGAGATTTAGCGACGGGTTTACGGTTATCAATGATTCCTATAATTCGAATCCGGACGCGCTACTCTCGATGATATCGACAGTGATCGACGCCGGGGCTTCCAAACGGAAGATCGTCGTCGCCGGCGAGATGCTAGAACTTGGGCCCGATGCGGAGGAGATCCATTTCAATACAGGCCAGAAGATCGCAGGATCGGGTATCGATATACTGATCGGCGTGCGGGGGAATGGCCGTGAACTCGTCGATGGGGCTAAGGACGCGGGACTCGAAGAGGTTTATTATGCTGAGGATTCGGAATCCGCGGGCGACCTGATCTGCTCGATGGTGCGCGCAGGCGACGTGATCTTGATCAAAGGGTCTCGGGGGGTGAAGACCGAGAACGTGCTCGAGAAGCTGCTCGAAAAATTCAAACTACAGGAGGCAAAAGCGACGTGCGGAGCTGGAGACGCTGCATTGGCGTAACCGTTCCGAGATCCGGGATTGCGGATATCGAGGCCAACGATGCTTTATTACTTCCTTTTTCAGTTCCTTTTTCAGGAATACGGGCGCAATAGTGAGTCGTATTTCTTTAAGGGCCTCAACGTCATTCAGTATGTGACGTTCCGGACGGCGCTTGCGGCAATAACGGCACTGCTGATCTCGCTGCTCCTTGGCGGACGGGTGATCAGAAAACTCGCCGAGCTGAAATTTGGACAGGAGATCCGTGAAGAAGGGCCGGCGTCACATCAGGAGAAGCGTGGAACTCCGACGATGGGCGGCGTGCTGATAATCGGTTCGGTGTTTCTTTCGACCATCCTGTGGGCGCGGCTTGACGGCCTGTATCTGTGGATCGCCTTGGGTGCGACCACGCTGTTTGCCGCGGTCGGTTTTGCCGACGATTGGATCAAGATCGTCAAGAAAAGGAGCCTCGGCCTGAACGGGCGTCAGAAGCTCGCCGGACAACTAATAACCGCACTGCTTGTTTGGGGTGCGCTCTGGGCGTTCAGCGAATATCCGTGGAACATGAGCGTGCCGTTCATCAAGGCAACGGCCGAGGCAAACCCCAGTCTCAGCATTAGCTGGGTCGGCCCGATCATTTATGGCGGCTTCATCGTGTTCGTCTTGTTGGGGTCGTCAAATGCCGTAAATTTGACCGACGGACTCGACGGGCTTGCGATAAGCGTGACTTTTATCGCGATGTCAGCTCTTACCGCACTCACATATCTTGGGAGCGATGCTCGTTGGGCTGAAAGGCTTGACATCACATGGAATCCGGCAGCGGCTGAGCTAACCGTTTTCTGCGGCGCGATGGTTGGTGCGAGCCTGGGGTTTTTGTGGTATAACGCCCCGCCGGCCGATGTGTTCATGGGGGATGTCGGCAGTCTGGCGATCGGCGGCGCATTGGGAACCGTCGCGGTTCTGACGAAACAGGAATTCTTGCTGCCTTTTATTGGCGGAGTGTTCATTATCGAGGCCCTTTCGGTGATGCTACAGGTATCGGTCTTCAAATTGACCAAGCGCGCCGGCCATCCGGGCAGGCGTATCTTCAAGATGACGCCGCTCCACCATCATTTTGAGATGACCGGCTGGAAAGAGTCGAAGATCGTCTTTCGTTTTGTGATCGTGGCGGTGCTTTTTGCACTTTTGAGCTTGACGACGCTGAAACTCAGATAGAACCGTGGAACTTTTGGGCAAAAAATCATTGGTCCTCGGCGCCGGCAGATCGGGCGTCGAATCGGCACGCTTCCTCGCCGAACGCGGTGCGATCGTTGCCCTGCACGATAAGAAGCCGGTCGAAGAATGGACCGAACCCGCGAGATCCCTGCGAGACTCTCACCGCGTCGGTTTGATCGGGGGCGAGCTGCCTTCGTGGCTGCTCGACCAGATCGATCTGGTCGTTATATCGCCCGGTGTGCCGACCAATACGATACCGGCACGGTATGTTGACCGAAAGGACGGTGAAGTCATCGGCGAGGTCGAGTTGGCTTATCGGTTCATGAAAGGCCGCATCATCGGTATCACAGGTTCGAACGGTAAGACCACAACGACGGCGCTGCTCGGAGAGATCCTCAAGAATGGCGGGATCGAAACGCAGGTCGGCGGAAATATCGGAACACCGCTTTTGAGCCTGACAGGGTCGTCGACGGAAGACGGTTGGACGGTGGCCGAGCTGTCGAGTTTTCAGCTCGAGACAATAAAGGAGTTTCGGCCGAATGTTGCGATATGCCTGAATGTTACGCCGAATCATCTCGACCGCTACGATTCATTTCAGGACTACGCTCTTGCAAAGCACCGGCTTTTCATGAATCAAACGGCTGAAGATCTTGCAATATTGAACGCTGACGACGATATTACGGCAAGTTGGGCATCGGGCCTTCGCGCCCATGTCACGACCTTCAGTGTTCGCCGGGAACTCGAGAATGGGTTATTCCTAAGGGGAAATGAGCTGATCTGCAGGGCGGACGGGAGCGAGAAGGTGCTGACCACGCGCGAGAATATCTTTCTTCGCGGCATGCATAACATCGAGAACGTCCTGGCGGCGTTCGCGGCCGCCCTGGCCTGCGGCGTCTCGCCGGAATCCATGCGCGAGACCGCGCGAGTATTCAAGGGCGTCGAACACCGGATCGAATTTGCCGGCGAGGCCAATGGCGTTCGTTTCTATAACGATTCAAAGGCAACCTCGGTCGACGCCGCCTCAAAAGCGATCGAGGCTCTCGCTGACGGTCAGGGGAAGACGGTTCTTATTCTTGGCGGACGCGGCAAGAACGCTCCTTATGCTCCGCTCGTTCCACTGATCGAAAACTCGGTCCGGGCGATGGTCCTGATCGGCGAGGATGCGGACAATATCGAGGCACAGTTGAGCGGGACGGCTCCGATCTTCCGGGCCGGGTCGCTTGTCGAGGCAGTCGAGACCGGGTTCGAGGCCGCTGAAAAGGGCGATTGCGTGTTGCTTGCCCCCGCGTGCGCCAGTTTCGATATGTTCAAGAGCTACGAAGAGCGAGGAGACGTGTTCAAATCAGCGGTCAGTTCGTTGATGAACGCAAGGGCCGCCGGATCGGCGTTATCCGATGCTTAGTTTCTAAGATGAAGGAAAATCGAACAGATTGGTTCATGTTTGGCCTAACGGCCATGCTCGCGCTTTTCGGGGCGATGATGGTCTATAGTGCGTCCGCCATGTTCGCCCTGAAGGAAACCGAGAGCACCAGCCAGTTCACATATTTTTATAAGCAGATAGGTTTCACGGCTGGTGGTCTTGCAGCGATGTTCCTGGTCAGCAGATTCGACTACCATATCCTTCAAAATCGCTGGGTGGTCTATTCGTTGTGCTTCGTCACCGCAGCACTGCTTCTTGCGGTTTTCTTTTTTCCCGCGATCAACGGCGCCCAGCGTTGGATAAGGATATCGGGCTTTTCTTTTCAACCCTCCGAGATCGCGAAACTCACACTGCCGATATTTCTCGCATTCAAACTTACCGAGAAAGAAGATGATATCGGTGATCTGAAGGGAACAGTTCTCCCCTGTTTGATAGCTCTCGGCGTTCTTGGAGGATTGGTATTTCTTGAGAAGGACCTCGGCACGACAATAGTGCTTTGTGCGGTGTTCTCGGTTGTCTATTTTTCGGCCGGAGCTCGGATCCTGCACATCGCATCCGTTGCAGGTGTGTTGGTCCTTATCGGCGCGGCGGCAATTTTCTTCGCCCCGTGGCGGGTGGCCAGAATGATGGCGTTTCTCGATCCGTTTCAGTACGCCGACGACGAGGGCTACCAGGTTGTGCAATCGCTTTATGCGATCGGATCGGGCGGCATTTTTGGCGAAGGATTCGCGCAAGGCCATCAGAAGCTGTTTTATCTGCCGTATCCTTACTCGGATTTCATCTTTTCCGTCGTTGGCGAGGAGCTTGGGCTGGTCGGCACGCTTGCGGTCGTTGTTGCCTTCGGCCTACTTTTATGGCGCGGATCTCGTGCTGCCCTAATGGCGCCGGACAGGTTCGGCAAATTGCTCGGGATAGGCATCATCACCGGGATAATCGTCCAGGCCCTGTTCAATATCAGCGTCGTGACGTCGATACTTCCTGCAAAGGGCATCCCGCTTCCATTTATCTCCTATGGCGGCTCTTCTGTGGTTGTTTCGATGATCGGTGTCGGCATCCTGCTAAGTATTTCGAGGTCTGCCCAGGTGCCAGAATATCGTGAACCATCTCCCCGAAGGCGTGTTCCAAGACGACGGGAGAGGATGGCGTAGTGAAAGTACTGATCGCGGCCGGCGGGACCGGCGGACATATTTATCCGGGAATAGCCGTCGCAAACGAGATCATGCGGCGCGATACCGGTTCCGAGGTTCTCTTTGTCGGGACCGCTCGGGGCCTTGAGAAGAAGATCGTGCCGGAGAATGGTTTTCAGCTTTCGTTGATTGACAGCGCAGGATTGAAGAATGTTGGACTGGTTGGGAAGATCAAAGGACTTTCGGTCCTGCCGAAAAGCCTGCTTGAAGCTCGAAAGATAATCCGGCAGTTTCGGCCCCATGTCGTTGTAGGGGCCGGAGGCTATGTATCGGGGCCGGTGCTTCTGATGGCGGCTATTATGGGTGTGCCAACGCTGGTGATGGATTCAAATGCATTGCCCGGTTTCACGAATCGACAACTGGCGAGGTTCGTCGATAGGGCGGCTCTCACCTTCGATGACGCGCTGCGTTTTTTTGGCAAGAAGGGCGTCGTGACGGGAAATCCGGTTAGGAGTGAATTCTTCGACGTTCCGCCAAAGGCGTCCGGCGAGGCTTTCCACGTTCTGGTATTCGGAGGCTCGCAGGGCGCACACGCGATAAATCGTGCGATGATCGAGGCTCTGCCGGCCTTGAACGACCTGACGGGCCGGATCACTATCACCCATCAGACCGGCGAGAGTGATTTTGAGGAAGTGCGGAGCAGTTATGCGGCTTCTACGATCGAGAATGCGGATATTCGCCCTTTTATTTCCGATATATTTCACGAGTTCGCAAGGGCCGATGTCATTGTTTGCCGGGCAGGTGCCACGACCTGCGCCGAGGTTTGCGCGGCGGGGCGGGCGGCGATAATGATCCCGCTACCGACGGCGGCCGATGACCATCAGCGAAAGAACGCCGAGGCTCTCGAGCGCGCGGGTGCTGCAAAGATGGTCCTGCAGGCCGAACTTTCCGGCGAAAGGCTTGCCGGCGAACTCCGCACGATGGTGGATTCACGCGACGTTGTTAGCGAAATGGCGGCAGCGGCCAGAAAACTTGCACGGCCGGATGCAGCAGCCGTCACCGTGGATATCATTGAGGAGCTCAAGAGCAGCGTCTAGTTTTATGTTCAGACACGTCAAACGTATCCATTTTATCGGCATCGGCGGCATCGGAATGAGCGGCATTGCCGAGGTGCTCTGCAATCTTGGCTTTTCGGTGACCGGTTCTGATGTCAAACGGTCGAAAAATACTGATCGGCTCGAGACACTGTTCCAGGTTCGTATCGCGGAGGGACATAGGGCGGAAAATATCGGTTCCGCTCAGGTGGTCGTCTATTCGTCCGCGGTCAAAGAGGACAATCCAGAGGTGGTCGAGGCTAAGGAACGCGGCATTCCCGTTATTCCCCGGGCCGAGATGCTTGCGGAGCTGATGACGCTCAAACCCTATGCCGTTGCGGTTTCGGGTACACATGGCAAGACATCGACGACCTCGATGATCGCGACCATCCTTGGCCATGCAGGGGTCGATCCGACGACGATCGTTGGCGGAGTGGTCGAGACGATCGGTTCAAATGCACGGGTCGGACAATCCGATTGGTTCGTTACAGAAGCGGATGAAAGCGACCGCTCGTTCCTGATGCTGTATCCGACCATTGCCGTTGTGACAAACATCGACAAAGAGCATATGGAGTCCTATCGAGACATGCAGGATGTCATCCAATGCTTCACGGATTTCGTGAACAAGGTTCCGTTCTATGGTTCCGCCGTCATTTGTCTCGATGATCCGAATGTCCAGCTGATCGTTCCGAACATTCGGCGGCGGCGGGTGACCTATGGACTCTCCGCCCAAGCGGACATTTCCGCAAGCGATATTCGTTTTAACGAGACCTTCGGGTCCGTATTTACCGTATCAAAAGGCGACCGAAAATTGGGTGAGATAAGTCTTCCAGTCCCGGGTAAGCATAATGTTTACAATGCGCTAGCAGCGACCGCCGTAGCAATGGAGTTGGATATTCCGTTCGAGACCATCTCCGAGGCATTTAAGAATTTCAAGAACGCGAACCGCCGTTTCCAGTTCAAGGGCGAGGCGGCCGGCATAATGGTGGTCGATGACTACGGACATCACCCGACAGAGGTGGTGGCTACGCTGTCGGCTGCCAAAAACAGCTCGGGCGGTAAACGGACGGTCGTTGTTTTCCAGCCGCACCGCTACACGAGGACTCGTGACTTGATGGATGAGTTCGTGCGGGCCTTCAATAACGCGGATGTTTTGTATGTGTTGGACATATATGCGGCCAGCGAGCAGCCGATCGACGGGATAACCGCGGAGGTCCTGACTGAAAACATAAAGCGATTCGGCCACAAGAATGCCAACTATATCGGTGCGATCGAGACAGCTGCGGACAAGGTGGTGGGAACGCTTCAACCGGGCGATCTGGTGATAACCCTTGGGGCAGGGAGTATCACGGGCCTATCGGACGAGATATTGGCAAAGCTGGGATAAGGCTTTTCGGATGGCGAAGAAGAAAAAAAACACGACCCAAAGCCGTTCGGGCTCAGTGAAGGTAAGCCGTCGGCGTTCGACGCGATCGGCCTCTCCGATCGCTGTCGGGCGGCTGATAGTTCCTGCGATCGTGCTGCTGCTTCTAATTGCCGGGATAGTTTACATGGCTGTGTCGGGATATGAGTCAGCGACTTCTTCAAGTTTCTTTAGGCTGACGTTCGTTGATGTTCGGGGAACGGAGCGAACTTCGAAGGATGAGATAACGAAGGTTGTAACGATGTCGGCCGAAAGATCGGGGGTATGGAACGCCGACCTCGCCGAGATCAAGGTCAAACTCGAAAAATTTCCGTTCGTTAAAACGGCTTCCGTAACGCGGGCACTTCCGGCCGGGATTCGGGTCAATATCATTGAACGTGTACCTGCGGCGGTTGTGAAACTGGCCTCCGGCTACGCCCTCGTGGATAACGAAGGGGTCATTCTCGTGCCGGCAAAGGGAAACGAGAAGGAGTTTCCGTTTGTACTTCAGGGTTGGGATGAGTCGAAGACCGAAAAGGCCGGTCCGGACAATCTGGCCCGATTGAAGATCTATAAGAAGATGGTCGACGAATCAGTGCAGTTCGACGTCGCGGCGAGGATCAAGGAATTCAACCTGGCTAATATTCGTCAACCGGTCGCCGTTGTTGAGGATTCAGGCCGGTCGATCAGCGTTTCCCTGGCCCGCGACGATCTCGGAAGGAGTCTGAAGACCGCGATCGAAGCCTTGACCGGGAAAGGTGCAAAGATCAGGTCGATCAATTCAGTTGGCGTGCAGCCGATAATTCAGTATCTCGACCTATAGACATTATGAGCTCGGATGAGAAAGCCATCGGCTTGGACATCGGCACCTTCCGTGTGAGGTGCGTCGTCGGCGAACCCGCGCACGACGGGCGGATGAATATCGTTGGGATCGGCGAGAACGAATCGAAGGGGCTTCGCCGAGGCGTGGTCATCTCGACCGAGGCTGTCGCCGAATCGATACGGAAAGCCGTTGCCGAAGCGGAACGGGTCAGCGGCGTCGAGATCGAGTCCGCGACCGTCAATCTTTCCGGTGAACATCTGCGGGGCGAGAACAAGAATGGCGTGGTCGCGGTCGCCGGGCCCGATAAAGAGATCACGGAGGAGGACATTGAACGCGCGATCGATTCCGCGAGCGCAATGCCTCTTACGCCGGGTTGGGAGATCGTCAGCCGCCTGCCCCGCGAATTCATTGTCGATGGGCAGGACGGCATCACTGAGCCGGTCGGAATGAACGGGTCGCGGCTCGAGGCTCTGGTTCATGTGGTAACCAGCCCCAGCGCGGCCAGGCAGAATCTGCTCAAGGCTGTGACCAAAGCCGGGATCGATGTCGAGGGGCTCGTATTGGAGCCGCTTGCCGCGGCTGAAGGTGTACTGACGGATGATGACAAGGAGTATGGGTGTGCCGTCGTGAACATGGGGGCCGAGATCACGAGTTTGATGATATTCGGCCGGGGAGCGGTACAGCACACGGCCGTCTTTCCATTCGGCAGCATGCTGTTCACTAAGGACATCGCGACGGGGCTCCGCGTATCGATACCGGAGGCAAATAAGATAAAGCATGCTTTCGGGTGTGTCGCAACTTTTTTGCTCGACGATGAAGAGCGACAGGAACTCGTCGAGATCGTGCCGTTCGGACGCACCGAGACGCGGGGGCTTTCGAAGGAGATCCTCTGCGACATTATGCAGCCGCGTGCGGTCGAGCTTTTGCAGCATATTGCCCGGGAAGTGGCGATGGCCAAGGCACAGATATCCGGAGGCGTGTTTCTAACCGGTGGTGGATCGATGGTCCGCGGGCTGGCCGAGGTTGCCGAGCAGGTATTTGATGCCCCGACGCGGGTTGGCCTTCTCGAACCGTCCTATTTTGGCGGGCTGGCGGATGAAATTCGAGGCCCGCAATGGGCAGTTGCGTGCGGCCTTGCTTTGCGGTCGATGAGTGCCCTAAATCGGGCCGATGCGAGAGGTTCGCGCTCATCAGCGAAGAAGTTTGCAGATTGGTTTGGAAGTTTTCGAGACAAATTTAGATAAAACTGCATTTGGCGGTTGGAGTTTTGACGCTAATCGTTGTATTCTGTTTGCCCGGTAGCACAATATCTTGTTATTTCGATTCGTCCGCTGACCACGCTTAATTCTAGGCTATTTGCTCCTATGTGACGGGGCTGGATTGTAATGGATCAAACTCAAATGACGAACAACCCGATAAAGATGTTCATTGATGAACCGCCGATCACCGGAGCGCGGATCAAGGTAATAGGTGTCGGCGGCGGTGGCGGCAATGCCGTCAACCGGATGATCGAAGCCGGTATAAAAGGCGTCGAATTTATCGTCGCAAATACCGATCTTCAGGCTCTCAACGCCTCAAAGGCTCCCGTCAAGATCCAACTCGGGAGCCGTTCGACAAGGGGGCTCGGTGCGGGATCGAATCCCGATATTGGCCGCGAAGCCGCGCTGGAAGATACCGAGAAGCTTCTCGATATTCTTGAGGGATCGGACATGGTCTTTGTGACCGCGGGCCTCGGCGGCGGGACCGGAACCGGCGCCGCTCCGGTGGTTGCGTCGCTCGCGATCGAACTTGGGGCGTTGACCGTCGCGGTGGTGACAAAGCCGTTCAACGTCGAAGGTAAGAAGCGAATGGCGCAGGCCGACAAGGGGCTCGCCGAATTGCGCGGTTGTGTCGACACGCTCATCACGATACCCAATTCTCACCTCCGAAACGTAGAGGAACGCATCACGATCATGAATGCCTTCAAGCGTGCCGATGACGTTCTCCTCCAGGCCGTTCAGGGGATCACCGAGTTGATCATCACACCGGGGATCATAAATCTGGATTTCGCCGATGTGACGACGGTCATGCGTGGTAAGGGCGTGGCACTGATGGGCATCGGCCAGGGAAAGGGCGAGCACGCCGCGTCGGTTGCGATGCGCGAGGCGCTGGACTCGCAACTGCTCGAAGAAAACTCGATAAAAGGGGCAAAGGCGGCGCTGATCAACTTCACCGGCGGCCCCGATATGGTTCTGGAAGAGGTGGAGAATGCGATCGGCATCATCGAGGGCGAGGCCGACGATACGGCGGACATTATTTGGGGAACTGTGATCAAGGAGGATATGACCGATGAAATAATGATCACGGTTATCGCGACGGGCTTCGACACCCATGCCGCACTCCAGATACCGCCGGCCCGTGTGAGGGAAGCACCTGCGGTCGCTCGGGCTCCGTCGGAGATACTGCTCCCGCCGGACCTTATTCCCTCGGAAAATCTGGACGTACCGACCTTTATGCGCCGACAGGCGGATTAAAGATGGATCGCCCGCGGGGCGGGGTTATTTGGAAGCGGAACGAAGAAGAACCCCGCCCGTTTACGCGGGCGATTCTATTTTTATATCCTTTAGTCATGTCGTCGGCACCCCGCAGGCCAGTAATTGGGATAACGATAGGCGATGCCGCAGGGATCGGGCCAGAGATCGTGCTCAGATCATTGGATGACGCGACCTTGCGAAGGTCCGCCCGCTGCGTCGTGATCGGCGACGCAGAGTTTCTTTCCAAGACCGCCAAGCAACTCAGCTTTAACTTCGATCTTGTCGAGATCGGGGTCAACGATCCGCCTTCTGTCGAGGTCCTAGACCTCGCAAATCTGCCTTCTCAATTTAATATCGGCGTAGATGCCGCCGTGACCGGACGAGCCTCGGCCGAGAATATCATCGCTGCCGTCGATCTTTGGCGAGAAGGTAAGATAGACGCGGTCTGCACGGCCCCGATCAGCAAGAAAGCGATCTCGCTCGGAGGCTATGATTTTCCGGGCCATACGGAGTTTCTGGCTTCGCTCACGAGCACAGAAGAGTTCCGAATGAGCTTTTTCGCCGGAGGTTTGCGGACCGTGTTACTTTCGACCCACCTGCCGATCCTCGCAGCGATCGATCTCGTCAGGACGGAGAACATTGTCAAATTGATCCGGTTTACGGACCGCGAGCTCTCGAAGCTGCTTGCACGAAAGGTTAGGATAGCCGTCGCGGGCTTGAACCCCCACGCGTCAGAGGCAGGGATGTTTGGCGATCAGGAGGCCCGGGAGTTAGTACCCGCCATCGAGGCCTGTCGATCGGAAGGGATCGATGTGACGGGCCCATATTCCCCGGATACGATATTTCTCCGCGGCTTCAACGGTGAATTCGATGGCGTCGTCGCCCTCTATCATGATCAGGCGACGATCGCGGTCAAATCGCTTTCGTTCGGGAGCGGTGTCAACGTGACGCTCGGCCTGCCGCTGATCCGGACGTCTGTCGATCACGGCACAGCCTTCGACATTGCAGGGAAAGGCGTCGCTGACGCATCGAGTATGACGGCGGCGATCAAACTTGCTGCGGAACTCGTCGCCAGTTCGCAAAGGAACGCGGAATTCTGCTAAAATCTCACGCAGACAAGCTGGAGAAAATTTCGACGTGACAAGACCAAAGCTTCTGCTCGCAGACGATTCGGTGACCATCCGAAAAGTCGTAGAACTGACATTTGCCGACGAAGGTATCGATGTATCAACCACCGCTGACTCCCAGTCGGCGATGCAGAGTTTTGTCGAGATCCAACCCGATATCGTGCTCGTCGATGCCGGTTTGGCCGGTACGAACGGCTATCAGATATGCGAGATGATCAAGGCCGACGAGGCGACCCGCCACATTCCGGTAATGCTTCTCGCCGGGTCGTTCGAGCCGTTTGATCCCGAAGAGGCGAATCGTGTTGGGGCCGATGCTTTCATGACAAAGCCATTCAACTCGATCCGCGAACTTGTGAATCGAGTGAATACCCTTCTTCGCCGCGATCCCGCCGCAGATGCCGCAATTCCGTCCGAACAGCCTCTTGGGGCCGAAGAACCCGCCGCCGAAAGCCCTCCATCTGAAACTGATGACATCGAGGATCTCTACAGGAGCAGCTTTTCGGATACGGCGGGGATCGAAGAGTTCGATACGGTCGAGCAATTTGATACCGCGGATGACCTGTCGGATGATGCCGGGATGGACGATGAGATGATCGAGGCCAGCTACCGTGCGCCGGCGTCCGAGACAGGGTTCGAGGTTGCCGAGAATGTCAAAGAGTTTGACTGGTCGCCCGAAGCGATCGTTTCGCCGGATTCATCGACCCCCGACTCAAAAGAATTGGACCCCGCAGAGTGGGCGGAGAACAACAGTTCACTCGGCGAGGACAGAATTTCTACCGAGCCGGATCTCTCGTCATTTGAGACCGTTGAGTTCAATAGCGAACCCGCCGAAGTGCCGCCGCCATCCCCATCGGAAGAAGCGAATTCAGATGATGGTAGCGAAGAACTCCTCGCTCTTTTCGAGGAGAGCAACCAGCCGAACAATGCGATACACGAGACCGTGCCGTATTCCGACGGCGAGCAGCCGGTAGCACTCTCGGACAAAGGGTCCGGAGAAGAGATCTCTCAGGAGATGATCGAGACCATTGTCAGGCTTGTGGTTGACCGGCTGTCGGATTCCGTTGTCAGGGACATTGCCCGGGTCGAGGTTCCGCGCATTGCCGAAAAACTCATTCGCGAAGCTCTCGAAGAAGAGAAGAAAGGATAGATCGATCAATTTCAGAGACGACCGCGGTTAGTTTTCGTTTTGGGAATGAAAGCTAACCGCTTTTGTTCTAAAATATACGTTTTTGTGACCGTCATATGGAATTAGCAAAGGCCTACGAACCAAAAGTAGCCGAGGAAAGTCATTACAAGCGCTGGGAAGAATGCGGCTTTTTCAAGCCGGAACTGAATCAGGACCCCGGCGCGGAAACTTATTCGATCGTTATTCCGCCGCCCAACGTCACCGGCAGCCTGCATATGGGCCACGCGCTCCAGCACACGATAATGGATGTTCTGATCCGCTGGAAACGTATGCAGGGCTACAAAACTCTCTGGCTGCCCGGGACTGACCACGCCGGTATCTCGGTGCAGAGAAAGGTGGTGGAGCAGCTCAGAAAAGAAGAGAACAAGACCCCGCTTGACATCGGGCGTGATGAGTTTGTCGCGAGATGCTGGACGTGGAAGGAGCAGTACGGCAACACGATCACCGAGCAAATGCGCCGCGAAGGAGCTTCGGTCGATTGGTCGCGCCATCGTTTCACAATGGACGAGAGCCTTTCGCTGGCCGTCCGCAACGTCTTTTGCACACTTTACGATGAAGGTTGGATATACCGGGGCCTTCGGATCGTCAACTGGTGTCCTAAGGATCGGACCGTGCTCTCGGATCTCGAGGTAAAGGAGGAAACGAGAAAGGACGGGAAATTGACCTATCTCAAATATCCGATCGAGGGAACCGACCGAACGCTTACCGTCGCGACGACGCGGCCTGAGACGATGCTCGGTGACACGGCCGTCGCCGTTAGTCCTTCGGACGAGCGGTACAAAGACCTGATAGGGAAGACCATTGCCCTGCCTCTGACTGATCGGAAGATCCCGATCGTTGCCGACGAATACGTCGATGCCGAATTTGGCACCGGTGCCGTCAAGGTTACGCCGGCACACGACCCGAACGATTACCAGATCGGCGAGCGCCACAACCTCGAGAAGCTGCTGATAATGAATGACGACGGCACGATGAATGCTGCCGCGGGAGCTGAATTCGAAGGCCTCGACCGATTTGCTGCAAGGGAAAAGGTCGTGGCAATGTTCGGCGATCTCGGACTGCTCGAAAAGGTCGAGGACTATGAGATATCGCTTCCGGTTTGCGAACGCTGCAAGACTATCGTCGAGCCGATCTTGTCCGAACAGTGGTTTGTGAAAATGGACGAAATGCGCGACCTCGCGCTCGACCTGATGCGTACCGAAGGCGTGCCGCACTTTTCGCCACAGGTCCCGCACGAGAAGGTCTATACCTTATGGCTCGAGAATCTGAAGGATTGGACCATCTCGCGACAGCTTTGGTGGGGCCATCAGATCCCTGCGTGGTATGACGACGAAGGAAATGTTTACGTCGCCCCAACCGAAGCCGCTGCCCGTGAAAAGGCGGGCGGAAAGGAATTGAAGCAGGATCAGGACGTTCTCGATACATGGTTTTCGAGCGGATTGTGGGCATTCTCGACCTTTGGCTGGACCGGCGGAGCTGGCGTGCCCGCCGATCTTGCCACCTATCTGCCAACCGACGTCCTCGTGACCGGCCGCGACATCATATTCCTATGGGTTTCGCGAATGATAATGCTTACCGGCAAGTTCACGGGGGAGAAGGCATTCAACGACGTCGTCGTGACCGGAACCGTGCTCGGCAAGGACGGCAAGCCGATGTCGAAATCGCGTAACAACGGCGTCGACCCGATCGAGATGTTCGACAAGTTTGGTGTCGATGCAACGCGTATCTACCTGGCATCGATCGCTACCGGTGCGGATATCAAGTGGAACGACGTCGGTGTCGAAACCTATCGGAATTTCGCCAATAAGATATGGAACGCGACTCGATTTTGCCTCCTGAATTCGGAGGGGGCGAGTGTCGATCATTCGGATCTTGTTGAACGCGGCGAAATGGGCATCGCCGACAGATGGATCATTTCGCGGCTCAACCAGACCGCGCTGGATGTAAACAAGTCGCTCGAAAGATACGAGTTTCACACTGCCGTTTCGCTGCTTTACCACTTTTTCTGGGATGATTTCTGCGATTGGTATATCGAGCTCAAGAAAGATGAGATAAACGCCGGCGACATTGCGGCGACGCGACGCATCTTGACCGTGCTCGAGATCGCTCTGAGGATGCTGCATCCATTTATGCCGTATCTTACCGAGGAACTTTGGCACAAACTGCCGGGAACGTCGTCCGCGATGAATAATTCAGTCTATTCAGAGGCTGAGGCGAGCATCATGCTGACAAAATTTCCGCCGGGAGATCTTTCCGCCATCGACCCGCAGGCTGAGGCGGAAATGGGCGCTGTCATCGAGGTCATAAAACGTGTTCGAAATATCCGTACGGAAATGCAGATCTCGCCTTCGATCAAGTTCGAGGTGCACATTGGGGCTCAGAGATCTTTCCAAGAGGTCTTTCGGGCTAACGAGGCACAGATATTGAAGCTGGCTCGCGCCGAAAAGATTGTGATCGGTGATACACTTGTCGCACCGAAAGCATCAGCCAAGGCGGTGACGTCAGAAGCACAGATCGCAGTTCCTCTCGAAGGCCTGATCGATTTTGATAAGGAACGCGAGAGGCTTTCAACACAGATAGCTAAATTGGGGGAGGAAAGATCAAGGCTCGATGCCCAACTTTCGAATGCGAATTTTGTTGAGCGGGCTCCGGCTGAAAAGGTCGAGGGCCTTCGCGATAGGTCCAAGGAATTGGAAGGGCAGATTGCGACCTTGCAGATGAACCTCTCGGCACTCGGCTAAAGGATAGGATCGGTTATGAACTGGCTCGAAAACGGTGAAATGATGGCGAGTATCGGCGAATTTCTCGCTGAGGACATTGGGCGCGGTGACATTACCACGTCGTCAACGGTGCCAAGAGATACGCGCGGCCTTGGACGCTTTCTCGCCAAGGAAGACCTGGTGCTTTGCGGCATCGACGTTGCGGAGGCCGTCTTTTTTCACCTCGATCCGGACAGCTCTGAGGTCGAGACGACGAACAGCGACGGTGATGAGGTCACGGCCGGCACCGTTTTTGCGACGCTCAAAGGCTATGCTGACGTCCTTCTCGTCGGCGAGCGGACGGCGCTCAACCTGATCCAGCGGCTTTCCGGCATTGCAACTTTGACCAGACAATTTGTTAAGGCAGTCGAAGGAACGGGTGCGAATATTGTCGATACGCGAAAGACGACGCCGGGCTTGCGAATGCTCGAAAAGTACGCGGTCACTATCGGCGGCGGTAAGAACCACCGAATGGGCCTCGATGACGGGGTTTTGATAAAGGACAATCATATCGCGCTTGCGGGCGGCATTACCGAGGCGGTTCGGGCCGCCAAGAAGAGCGTCGGGCATCTCCATAAGATCGAGGTGGAGATCTCAAACTGGGCCCAGCTTCGAGAGGCGATCGAGGCCGGTGCCGAGATCGTAATGCTCGACAACCAGACCCCCGAGGAAGCCGCAAAGCTCGTTCAGATGGCCCGCTCGATGAACCCGTCGGTGATCATAGAGGCGTCGGGGAATATGTCGCTCGACCGCGTCCGTTCGTTTGCTGAAGCGGGTGTTGATCTGATCTCGGTCGGGCGCCTGACCCATTCTGCCCGCGCGGTCGATATTTCGTTCAAGATCCAGGCGACGGCCTAGTCAGGATCGCCTTCTGGCAGCGATCGGGGGCTCAGATCCGGCATAAACCAGATGACCGCGCTTGATGCGATCAGCGCGACCGTGCACGCGATGCCACCTTCGATGCCATAATTCTCGCCGGTCAACCACTGCGGCCCCGCGTCTATCTCCTTTAGGAGCGACGTCGATACGATCTCGGTCATTCCGCTGACCTCGATGCCGTAGAATGCTCCCTGCATCCAGTTCCACGTCAGGTGCAGGCCCCAGACGAACCACAGATCACGGGTCTTGAGATAAGCCATCGAGAACCAGATACCCGCGAGCATTGTGTTTGCGATGGAGAATGGGGTGGCGCCGGGATTATCCGCATGGACCACACCAAAAAAGATGGATGTAAAGATGATCGCGAGCCAGCCGTATCCCGAGCGAACGAATGTCTGCAGTACATAGCCGCGAAACAGGGCCTCCTCGAATGCGGCCATTATTCCGAAGATAAGAAATGACATCGTCCAGACGGCAAGAAGCGAAAGAGGCGAAACGTCATTCAATTCAAACCGTAATCCTCCGAAACCCATCGCAAGAATGACCGCGAATGACAATGTGAGGGCACCTGCCACCAGGCCCACAAGCCAGTTTCTGAGCCAGCGGCCGCCAACTCCGGCACCGAGGGCCTCGAACGGCAGTTTTTCGAAGTATTTTCCGCATAGCCAGCCGATCACTATCGCCGGCACCAGAGAAAGCAGGCCTGTGACGATCAGGAATATGTGCGTGCCACGAGCCGTCGGAGCGGTGTCGATGGCCGACAGCACGACCCTGCCGGCCGCGCCCAGCACGACCGCGACGAATATGAAAGCAAACAAGAAGAACGCCGCCCGCCAGCCGCTCCGCAAGGTGCCGTTCTGATCGAAGAAGATAGTATTCACAACAGTTCAAAAGATTCTATCGAACCAAGCGGCACGTGTTAAACTTTCTCGAGTGGAAAACAGTGTGAAGAAGCCGAAAAGACGGAAGATGCCGTGGGTCATCGGCAGCATCGTCGCGGCTTCGTTCGCAACGCTCGTTATCCTCCAATCAAGTAATCTCTGGAAGGATTTTACGATCGAATCGTCGGGCGACCTCTTGCTGCTTTATGCACTTTCGGGGCTTAATTTTGCGGCGCTGATCATCTTCGGCTTCATCTTCCTGCGCAGCATTATCAAACTGGTCAGGGAACGCAGGACGTTCACGCTCGGAGCAAAGATAAAAACTCGGCTGCTGATCTATTTCTTCTCGCTGAGCCTGCTTCCGATCATTGCGATGGCGTTCTTCTCATATCTTTTCATGAACCGAGCGCTCGATCGGTGGTTCACCAGCATTCCCGAGAATGTGCTCCGCGAGACGAAGGTGCTGCAGACCGAGTCATTGCTTGACCGTTTGGCAAAACTCGACCAGTCAACCCGGATGCTCGCTACTTCGTTCGAGAGGGCTGAGCCCGGGAATGGGGAATTGGCCAGTATCGCGACGACCGGAAGCCTTGTACACATTAGCATCCTATCGTCCGACAATACCGTAAAGGCAGCCTATCAGCGGGATGTCACGCCTGATGAGCACGCGGAACTCGATGGGCTGCTGCGCCTGGCACGCGAGGGCAGGATCGCCGAGCCGGCACTTCGCGACGGAAAGGGCTTTGATGTCAGCGTCGCAACTCTCTCGGGCGGCCGTCGGCTCGTCGTTGTTCCGGATCCCTATGGCGAACGAACCCTCGGCGCGGTGGTCGAGCGTTCGGTGGAGGAGTTTGAACGCCTGAAACAGACGCAGATCACGATCCGTCGTGTCGGGCTGTTGACGCTCGGCGTGCTCACGTTTTTGTTGATCTTCGCCTCGACATGGATCGCGTTCTATGTCGCTCGCGGTTTGACGGCGCCGATCAAGGCACTTGCCGAAGGAGCCGAGGAGATAGCACAGGGCAATCTAAGCCATCGCGTCGATGTCTTGGCCGAAGATGAGCTCGCGCTGCTTGTATCGACGTTCAACGAGATGTCGGCAAAGCTTGAATCGAACTCGATCGAGATCGGCAATCGCCGCAGGTATATCGAGACTGTCCTCGAAACGCTCCCGAACGGCGTGATCTCGTTCGACGCCAGTAACAGGATCACGACAATAAACGAATCGGCGAAGTTGATCCTGAAAAAGAAAGGTGCGGGCGTCGCGAGTCTTGACGATCTCGTCGGCGGATCAGATCGGGAAGGCTTCGAGCGTCTGCTGTCACGAGCTCGTCGGGTCGGCCGAGCTTCTGATCAGGTAGCCCTGCGGGGAGCGACGTCGAATGGAACTGGTGACGAACTGACAGTCGCTCTTACGGCGACAAAATTACCGGCGGACGATGGCGTTGTGCTTGTGATCGAGGATCTTACCGAACTGATCGCCGCGCAGCGTGCTTCGGCATGGCAGGAGGTCGCCCGACGAATGGCCCACGAGATCAAGAATCCGTTGACCCCGATCCAGCTTTCGGCCGAACGGATCGCGAAGCGTTTTGCCGAAAGCGGAAATGACGAGGGTGGCCCTCGCCGCGATCGCGCGAACGACAAGGCACCGACATCGGCCTTCGTTCACGAGAGCACATCGACCATTCTCCGCGAAGTGACGTCGCTAAAGGCCATGGTCGATGAGTTTTCGCGATTCGCAAGGCTGCCCGATACGAAGCTCGAACCCGGAGATCTGAATAGCGTGATCGAACAGGCGAGATCCGTTTTCGACGGCCGGTTCACACGGCCCGTGATCGACCTGGAATTGACTGACGGTCTCCCGCAGGTGATGCTCGACCCCGAGCAGATGAAACGCATCTTCGTGAATCTGATCGAGAACGCCGTTGAGGCATTTGATGGGAACATCGAAGATCCTCGAATAGTGGTTACGACTCGACATGACGCGGCCCGCGACCTTGTCGTTGTCGAGGTTTCGGACAATGGAAGGGGGATCGCTCCGGCCGATCTGCAGAAGCTATTTCAGCCGTATTTTTCGACCAAGGGCCGCGGCACCGGGCTCGGCCTCGCTATCGTGAAGCGGATCGTGACTGACCACAATGGCCGGATCAACGTCGCCGCTAACCAACCCGCCGGAGCAAAGTTTATAATCGAATTGCCGGTCGGTGATAGGGCATGATCAATTCCATACTCATTGTTGACGACGAACCTGGTATTCGCGATACACTTCGCGCGGTGCTCGAGGATGAGGATTTCGTTGTAGAAACTGCCTCGTCCGGTGAGGAGTGTCTTGAAAAGGTCAAACTGGCGGGTTACGCGTGCATCCTGCTCGATATCTGGCTGGGCGACGGCATCGATGGGTTGGAAACCCTGCAGAAAATAAAGGAAGAAGGCGTCGATTCGGCAGTCGTGATGATCTCGGGCCACGGAAATATCGAGACGGCTGTGCGTTCAACCAAGCTCGGTGCCTTTGATTTTATTGAGAAGCCGCTGAGCCTCGAACGCACTATCGTCACCGTTAAAAATGCTGTTAGACAGCGTCAACTTGAACTTGCCAATCAACAGCTCCAGAACGAGCTCGCCGAACAGTACGTGATGGTCGGCGACTCGATCGTGATGCGTGCCCTGCGAAAGCAGATCTCGATCGTCGCCCCGACCGATGGCCGCGTGCTGATCTCGGGCGAGAGCGGTACGGGCAAGGAGCTGGTCGCCCGTGCGATCCACGCACAATCGAAACGTAGGAACGCACCCTTTGTCGAGATCAATTCCGCCGCGATACCCGAGGAACTTGTGGAATCAGAGCTTTTTGGCCATGCAAAGGGTGCATTTTCCGGTGCTTCGAAAGCAAAGAAAGGGAAGTTCGAGATCGCCGACGGAGCAACGCTCTTTCTGGACGAGATCGGTGATATGTCGCCGCGAGTCCAGGCGAAAATGCTGCGCGTGCTCGAGGAGCAGCGGTTCGAACCTGTTGGCAGCAATACGCCCGTGAGTGTTGACGTTCGCGTCATTTCGGCGACGAACAAACCGCTTGACGGCTTGATCGAGAACGGCAATTTTCGATCCGATCTTTTTTATCGGCTCAACGTGATCCCGTTTCAGGTCCCGCCGCTCCGCGAGCGTCGCGAGGATATCCCGGTGCTGATCGAACATTTTAACCGCCGGTTTTCGCTGGAATATGGAAAAACGCCGAAGACCTTTTCCGATGAAGCGATCGACGCCCTGCAGAGTTATCAATGGATCGGCAACGTCCGCGAGTTGAAAAATACGGTCGAGCGCATCGTCATCATGTCATCGAAAGATGCGGTCGCGGCCGACGACCTGCCGGACATGGATGTCTCGCGGGAGCCTTCGGCTATCAGTTTTCGTTTTCCCAGCTTCAAAGAGGCGACCGATGCCTATCAGCGGGAGTTTATCCTACATAAACTCGCCGAATTTGACGGAAATGTCGCACGCGCGGCAGAGGAGATGGGAGTTGACCGAAGCCACCTGTATCGGCGAATGAGGAATCTTGGGATCCAGGTTCGCTGACGTCGAATTTTTCTTGACAGTCACGAGAGCCTAGCATATCTTCTTTGTACACTTCATTTACATGAGATCGCAATACAAGATTCGCCCATTGTTCGGATTCATTCTGGCGGTCGGAATGGCAGCACTTTCTGCCTGCTCAGAGTCGGTTTCGCCGCCGGCAGCCACACCGACGCCGACGCCGGAACCTGAGCGAACGATCGTTTTCAACGCCGTAGGCGACATAATGCTTTCGCGTGGGGTTGCGGCGGCCTCGGATCGCGCCCGTGCCGCCGATCATCCTTTCAGCAAGCTCAAAGATGAGTTCATGGCTGCCGATTTCAATTTCGGCAATCTCGAATCACCGGTCTCCGGCAATGACAAGCGGATCGGCAAGGGACTTGTTTTCAATGCCCGTCGCGATCATGTGAAGCCGCTGATCGATCACAAGTTCAAGATAATGAACCTGGCCAATAACCATTCGATGGACCAGCTTCTGAGCGGACTGATGTACACGCGAACATTCCTGGATGAGATCGGTGTAAAGCACACGGGAACGGGCGCCAATCTGTCTGAAGCATGGAAACCGGCCGTTATCGAGGAAAAGGGCATCAGGATAGCGGTTGTCGGGGCTTCGTACGCCTCGATAAATGATGGCGGCGTGGCGAGGAATGACTACGTCGCACGGTGCGAGGACGTTGAGAATCTACGCAAGGCCATCAAAGACGCTCGCGGAATGAGCGATCTCGTGATCGCGACGATGCACGCGGGCGTCGAATATGTACTCAAGCCCGACAAGACGCAGATCGCCTTCGCGCGTGACGCTATCGATGCCGGTGCTGATATCGTCATCGGTGCCCATCCGCACTGGATACAAACGATCGAAGAATACAAGGGCAAGCCGGTATTTTATTCGCTCGGCAATTTTATCTTCGATCAGCGAAAGCCCGAGACGCGAACGGGCCTGATGCTTAAGATCACGGTGAAGAAGGGCGGGCCGCTCGGTCCGCTGACGGCGATCGACACGATAGAAATGATCCCCGTTGTGATAGACGACTACAGCACGCCCCGACGAGCGAACGCCGTCGAATCGGCGGCGATACTCAAGAAGATCGGGGTTACAGACCCGATAATGAAGCGAACGGCGAACTAAGGGATCAACGGCGGCAGGGCCGCAAAACGGGTCGCCGCGGCATCATGCGGTCATTTCTTATTTACCGGAAATCCCCGCTTGATCATCAATGCATCGACATTTGGATCGCGCCCTCGGAAATTCCTGTAAGCCTGAGCGGGATCGATGGTGTTGCCAACCGAAAAGATCTCTTTTCTCAGCCTAGCGCCAACCTTTTTGTCATACGGGCCACCGGCTTCGGTGAAAGCACCGTATGCATCGGCGGTCAGAACATCAGACCACAAATAGCTGTAATATCCGGCCGAATAGCCGTCGCTTGCGAACACGTGTGCGAACTGCGGTGTGCGGTGACGCATAACCAGTTCCTTGGGCATGCCGAGGGCCGCAAGCGTGTCTTTTTCAAATTTGTCGGGGTCGATAGCTGCACCGCCGGCGAGGTGGAGTTTCATATCGACGAGGGCACTGGAAAGATACTCGGTCGTCGCGAATCCCTGATTAAAAGTGCCCGATCTTTTGATCTTTTCGACCAGCTCGGCAGGGATCGGCTTGCCGGTTTGGTAATGAAGTGCAAATCTGCTCAATACCTCAGGCGTCGCCACCCAATGTTCGAGGATCTGCGAAGGGAATTCGACGTAATCCCGGGCGACATTCGTGCCCGAAAGGCTCGGATACGTCACGTTCGAGGACAATCCGTGCAGCGCATGGCCAAACTCGTGAAACATCGTCACCGCATCGTCCCAAGAGATGAGCACGGGCTCACCCGGTTTACCTTTCACGAAATTTGAGTTGTTCGAGACGATCGTCGTCACATTGCCGTCGATCCGGTGCTGCGGCCGGTAATCGTTCATCCACGCCCCCGAACGCTTCCCGTCGCGAGCGTAGGGGTCGAAATACCATAACCCTACGTGCTTGCCCGAGGTCTTGTCCTTCACCTCATAGACCGTAACGTCGGGATGAAATACAGGAATGCCCGTGGTCGGCGAGAACGAAAAGTTGAATAGCTCGCCCGCCATCCAAAACATCGCGTCGCGGATCTTGTCGAGTTGTAGGTATTTCGAGACCTCATTCTGGTCCAGGTCGTAACGGTCCTTCCGCACCTTTTCCATATAGAACCGGTAGTCCCATGGCTCGATCTTGATATTCGTACCTTCCTTGTCCGCGAGCGCCTGCATATCGGCTACTTCTTCCTTGACGCGAGCGACGGCGGCGGGCCAAACGCCTTCCATCAATTTCATTGCATTTTCGGGCGTCTTGGCCATCGCATTTTCGAGTCGCCAATGAGCGTGCGTCTTGTGGCCGAGGAGTTGGGCCCGTTCGAACCGTAGTTTCAGGATCTCGGGAATAACCGTATTGTTGTCGCGTGCGTCGCCGTTGTCTCCACGGTTGATGAACATCTTCCACGCCTTTTCGCGGAGGTCGCGGCGGGTCGCGTATGTCAGGAAAGGATCGACCGACGAACGCGTATTTCTGATGATCCATTTACCAGACAGGCCTTTTGACGCGGCGGCTGAGGCGGCCGCATCCTTGTAGGCCTGCGGCATGCCGGCGAGGTCGGCTTCCGAATCGAGCGTCATAAAGACCTGTCCTTCGTCTCCAAGAAGGTTCTGGCTGAATTTGGTGAAAAGGCCGGCCAGCGTCTGATTTATCTCTGATAGCCGAGCCTTCTTTGCGGCATCGAGCTTGGCCCCCGCACGGACAAAATTGGTGTAGTAGAGCCATGCGAGACGG
This sequence comes from Pyrinomonadaceae bacterium, assembly GCA_021463165.1. GTDB lineage: Bacteria > Acidobacteriota > Blastocatellia > Pyrinomonadales > Pyrinomonadaceae > OLB17. The sequence goes on from JAJTWY010000004.1 coordinate 144,784, forward strand.
TGACGTTCGCCACCGGATCGTCGGTTCCGATCTTCGGCTTTATAGACGGCCTCGATGCGCTTGAAGAGCTTCTCGTTTTGCGTGATCTTGTCATAATGCCCGGCGAGTTTTGGGTCCATTTCGGACTCGACCTTGCTGAACTCGGCGGTATTCATATTCGACCCCCAAATGCCATAGATCGTACTGACGCGGTTCAGCATCTGGCCGGACTTCTCGAGCGCGACGATCGTATTCTCGAACGTCGGCCGGGCCGCTTGGTTTGCGATGGCTTCAACTTCTCGAAGGTTCTCTTCCATCGCGGCCTCAAGGGCAGCCTTGAAGTCATCTACCCTTACCTTGTCAAACGCCGGAACGCCGCCAAATGGCCCGCTCCACTTCTCCGTCAGCGGGTTAACGGCAACACCGGCCGCCGCACCGCTTTCTGCCACTTCTGTCGTCATAAAAATAAAACCGGCGGCCACCGCCGCGATCATAGCGATATGCCGGATGCTGAATATTTTCTTGCTCATTTCGGGATCTCCAGAGAAACAACCTTTATCGAATATAACGCCCGATAGCGAGCCGCTACCAACGGCCCTTGTTTTGAAGGGAACCGGGCTGGCGAGGTTGCAGCCGAACTATTTTGCGAAAGCCGCGTGTTCGGAAGCTGATCCGCAGATCAGGCGAGGCCTATTTAACGGTAACAACTTTCAAATTCACGACCTGTCTGACCCATCGGCCCGCGCGCTTTTCTTCCGGGTTGACGATCTGCCAGTATCTGGCTTGCTCAGGAAGCGGCTGGCCGTCTCGTTTGTCGGCGAGAATGACGACATTGTCGGTGAACTCGGGGTCGAGTTCGATCAGCGCATAAACGACACTGTATTTGTCCGCCGCTTCGGCCACGAGGTAGGACCGCAGCCTCTTGCCCTTCGCGGCTTCGCTGAAATCAACGCCGCTCAGCTTCAACACCTCGGCAAGTTTTACACCCTCGAAAACGGTCTCTTTGCCGTGGTCATTCACTTTTACCGAGAGCCGTGGGAGTTTTGCAATGGCCTCGGGCTTTAGCGTAGTGACCTTGCCGGGCTCGGCCTCGATCCGCAGGTCCTTCTGCTGATTCACCGGTCCGGCTGTGTGTTCATGTTTTTCAGGGGCTTGGGCCCGCGAGGATGCCGCGAGAGCGGCTCCAAGCGTCAACGTCATAAGGCCCGTTCTTGCAAAGGCGGCAATTACTCTCATAACCAAATTTTACCAATCAGCGAAGCCCCTGGCCAAAGTGCCCCGGTTCAAAATAGGCTAACCCTTCCGTGACAGAGAAAACGCACACCGCGTGGCAAACGCTGATCGCTGAGGGCTCGACTGTCATTGCTTGGCAATTCTTGGTAATTCCTTTCTTCGAATTGCCACTAGCTTTAGCTAGTGGACAACATTCTGCAAATTGATCCGGGCTTTAGCCCAATGCCGCTGACAATGCTTTTGGCTAAAGCCCCAATTTTTTCTATCTTCTGTCCACTAGCTAAAGCTAAGTGGCAATTCATCTCAGAGCTTCTTCGAATGAAAAACAAATATGCACCCATTCGGCATCGGGCCACCTGCGAGTAGTTGCACAGATAAAAGACTCGACAAACGATGCAACAATATGCTAAGATCGCACGGCCATTTGTTTTTTGAAATATGAAGCGGCGAGCCTGTCTTACAATGTCGTACGCATTTTTAAAAATATTGTGAAAAAGCGTACAAAAGAGCTATGTAAACTGTTGATAACGCAGAGGTTAGGGCGTCCCACGAGGATGGCGGTACAGTGGTGGGACACCCGGGACAGCAAGTTGGCGACGCGTGTCGTAAGTCCCATAGGATCAATGAGATAGCCAAAGAGGTGCTTTCATGTGTCCCGGCGAAAAAAGAGGCTGCCCGCGTTGGACAGCCTCGAGTTGGGGGGTAGTTTCACACGGGGAGAAACTATGGGTTGATCACATAATCCGGCCAGCATGATGTCGGATTGTAATAGAGATCCAGGAACCGCAGAGCCTCATCGTTGAACGAAGCTGCCGCCGGCCGGCTGGCCGCGTTGGGGTTCAGGATATTCCCGATCTGGTCGCGGACGGATTCGAGGTGGGCACGCGTGGCGCGGTCACCTGCACGAGCCGCTGCCGTCCCGGCTGCCGCGCTGAGTGCGCGGAGTTCGGCACGATAGAAGGCACGCTCGTCACCGCTGGTCACAAAAAGGGCGCTGAGCCCTGCCGGAGCTCCCTGAGGGGCGGCCGGCGGAGGAGCATTCAGTTTGTTATTGGCGATGTCGAGATAGGCACGCTGCAGATTGCGACGGTACGCATCGATCGTGACCTTCGGTGCAGTAAGCTCGGTCCAGACGCCTTTGCGGACATCGGCAAGGAAATCCGCAGGATCGTATGCCGCCGCACCGTCCAGGGACGATTGCTCGACCAGGCGGGCGAAGCGCGAACTAGAGAGCAGGTTATTGAGAATGCTGTTCTGCGCGTTGCGTATGCGGTTAAGGGCACCGATCGGTTCGATCTTACGCAAGATGTCCTTATCGATCTGCCAGGTCGGCGAGACGAAGGCATTAGCGTTAAGGAATGCGACGGCCTCAGTTTGCCGGGCTTTCGGTATCAGGTTGAAGCGGGCCCCGCTCTGGCCGATGTGCTTCTGCTGCGAGTTGTATCCGCCGACGATCTGCGCGACGTGATTCATTTCGAGCGTCCACTGGCCGATCAGGCGTCCGTAGAGTTCGTTGAGGTCGCTATAAGGATCGCCTTTCTGCGTAGTTGCCGCCGAAGGAAGGATCTTTATGATCCGCTGCAGGTTCTTCTGGCCCATGGTCGTCGACTTCACGGCGTCGGCATCGCCAACAGCCTCGGTCAATTCACCCGGGTCGCTGCCTGCGCTGCCGCTGGTCGAGAAGCGGAGCCACGGTTTATCGTCCTGCTGTCGGGCCCATTCGTCGAGCGTCGATCTCTCGGCGTCCGATGTTCTCGCACCCGGAATGGGTTTGTAGCCCCACATCGCGGCGAATTCATCGTAGGGGCCGATACCGGGAATGAGATCCGCCAGAGCGATGCCATCTTCCGGTTGGGCGACGTAGTTAAAGCGGGAATAGTCCATCAGCGTGGGGGTGTGGCCCATTGTTTTGACCCACTCTTTGTCGCGGACCTTCTCCTGGGGATACATCGAACTGGCCTTCATGTTGTGCTGGAATCCGAGCGTATGCCCGACCTCGTGAGCAACGACGTATTCGACGAGTTGGCCCATCAGGTCCTGCGGCATCGGCAGTTTGTGGACGCGCGAATCAAGCGCTCCCGCCTGCAGGAAGTACCACGAACGCTGGAGATTCATGATGTTGTGATGCATCTGAATGTCGGTTTCGAGGATCTCTCCCGTTCGTGGGTCATTGATGTGCGGGCCTGAGGCGTTCTCGACGGTCGACGGCAGCCAGCGAATTACGGAGTACCGAGCGTCTTCGGCATCCCAATCTGGGTCTTCGGACTTCGAGGGCTGCATTTTTGCGATCACAGCGTTGCTGAAGCCCGCCGCGAGAAAGGCTTTTTGCCAGCTTTCGACACCGCGTTTGGTGAAGGGAACCAGCCAGGCCGGAGTTGCCCGGTCGATATAATAGACGATCGGCTTGACCGGATCGGAAACTGCGGCGTTCGGGTCCTTTTTCTCGAGGCGCCAGCGGGTAATGAATGTGCGTGTCTGAGCACGATGCTCCGGACGGCCAAAATCCATGTTCGAGACCGTGAAATAGCCGACACGGTCATCGAAAAGGCGCGGCATCATAGGATTTTCGGGCAGTTTCACCAGACTATGATGGAGCACGACCGTAGCACTGCCCGGGGGCATACCCTGTTGCTGTGCACCGCCTCCACCGGCACCACCGGCGCCTGCTGGGGCAGCCTGCCGCGTGTAGGTCATCGACGATCGAGCCTCGATATTGGTCGGGAAGGCCGAGATCTTTTCGATATATGAGCGACTTGGGTCCAACGCCGTCGCACTGAGTCGCTGACGGGCGCTGAACTCAAAAACATCGGTGTTGAACAGCCGCGTGACCTCGATCACGGCCGCCTCATTCGGGCCCCAGGCGGCTACGTTGAACGCCATGATGATCGAATCGTTGTTGGCGTTCTCTACGGCCTCGGCGATCGGAAGGTTCTTGTCGGCGACTATTGAGAAGTTGACGTTGCGAAGGAATATCCGGTTCCCATTCCTCTCCCAACGCACAACGCGACGGCCGAGGGCCTGTCCGCCGTGGCCGACGCCGATGGTCGTCTTGGCGATCTGTGAGACCCAGAGGAAGTCCTTGTCGAGTTCGGCCTTCGGGATCTCGTAGTAGTACTTGTCCTTGATCTGGTGGACCTTAAAGATGCCGTCTCTTGTCTTGGCATCCTTGGTGATAACTCGATCATAGGGCTGAGGATCGGTGCTGGGCGTGCCCGCTGGGCGAGCACCGCCCGGACCGGCACCTGTTGGCGGAGGATCGGGCGGATCCTGCGCCATTGTCAACAGTGCCGGTGCGCCAAGGAAAAGGCTGACCAGCACAACTCGTAACAAGGTTCTCATGGGTAAATCTCCTGATTGTTATGTTCGAAAAGTATTTAACACAGTCCGCTCGATCCCAAAATGGAACGACCGCGAGGATCGTCCGACTCGGTACACCCGATCAGAATGTGTTTTCGTTTGTGAAGCGAAAGATGATTATGCAACGAATTGCTCCGTTACTCAACCGCCTGCGGGATGCTGGACGTGAAAATATGGGATCGATCGAAAAAAAGAGCAGGCGCAAAGCCTGCTGCGTCGAAGAAAGGTCTGGTACACCCGGCATGATTCGAACATGCGACCCCTTGATTCGTAGTCAAGTACTCTATCCAGCTGAGCTACGGGTGCACAAAGGCGAACGTATAGACTACAAACGTATCGACGGGGTTGTCAAGCTGTTTGCTGAAGCATTCAACGACCTATCTTGCGAAGTAGCCCTGCCGGGTTCTCGAGATCAACTCAGGATTTTTGACGTCGATCTTGATGGCTCGCCACTTGCCGTCACGTTTGTCATTTGTCGATTGATACTCGATCGTGTAGAGCGTGCGCAGGTCGGCGGCCACCTGTGCATACAGGCGGCCCATTTCCTCAAGACGGTTGATAGTGCTGAGTGTGCCGCCGGTTCGATCGGCAACGATCTGGAGACGCGAACGTGCGGCCTTGAACATGGCTATCTGGCGAGGTGTTGGGTCCGCAAGTCGTGCAGGATCTCCAGTAGGCAGTGCGAGCGGATAGATCGTCACACCCTGAGCATCCGACCGGTTGAGGACGCGGTTCAAGGTTTCGCTGGTCTCGGGCTTAATAGCGGTAGGCACTTGCTCGTCCGAAAATCGCTCGAGCAAAGTTCGGTCCTTGTCCCTAAGTTCGCTGTCAACCCCGTCGGTAAGCACGATGATCGCCTTTCGGCGGCTTTTTTCTTTCGACAGCTTTTCGAGCGCGAGGTCGAGAGCCTTGTACAACTGCGTCTTTCCCCTGCCATTTGCTACGTTGATCGAGTTCGCTATTGTTCCACGATCGGTGGTGAAATCGTTGCGGAGATTGACCTTATCGTAGAACTCGATCACCGCGACACGATCATCCGGCGAAAGCGCGTCGATAAACCGGAAGGCCGACTGTTTGATCACCTGGCGAAAACCGAGGGTCGATCCGCTCATGTCCAAAATGATCACAACGCTGAACGGGGTCGTGCTCGGTTCGAGTCTGCTAATTTCCTGTTTGATACCGTCCTCGAAGACCTCAAAGTTCGAGCGGTTGAGGTTCGTGATCGGGCGACCCTTTGTGTCGACCACGCCAACATTAAGGCGAACAAGCGACGAATCAACGCGGATCGGGTCGTCGTCCTGACCAAAGACGAAAGCCGAACAAAGGGCAAGGAACAGCAGCAGCCTTATTGGAGTCGGGATCGCCATACACAAAATGTTAGCAATTTGACGCCTGTTGGCGAAGGGCGGTTGCATCGAACGAGTCCTAGAACTCTTAACAGATTTGATTATATGGTTTATAATTTTCTATTCAGCAGTCGGTATGTGCGAACGTCGAGAGTGGCCTCATTAATTGAGCTCTAAATGGTGACCTGATGCTTTTTCGCCCGAAGTTTTGTGCTAATTGCGGGGTGAAGATCGAGCGGCCCGAGTGGTATCCTTGGACGAGCCGGAGATTTTGCACGGTTTGCGAAGTCGAGTACAAGGGGCACGAGGTTCTTCCTAAGATCGGGGCGAGCCTGCTAGCAGTCTTTGGGGTATTCGGCATTTGGAGCATGATAAACCGTCCCGTCCCGGAATTACGAGCTTTTCGGGGTGAGCCCCAGCCCTCGACACATTTTGCCAGTCTCAGGCCGACCCCCGAGACAAAAGCAGTGGTTTCGCCAAGTCCGGAGGCTGCCGTACAACCCGTACGAACCGAACTTTCATCAACATTTGGGCGAAACAGTGTTCACGCGAAGCCAAAGGCCGAGAACGACCAGCAGGTTAGCTTCTGTGGGGCCGAGACCAAAAAGGGAACGCCCTGCACCAGACGCGTGAAAGGGAATACACGTTGCTTTCAGCACGTGGGAATGCCGGCCATGAATGTTCCCGAGCGAAGCGGAACCAGGGCCCAGATCGAACCGAAGAAATGAAACCACTCAATCCGAATTCAATGATCCAGGGCCGTTACCTCATCGTTCAACCGATAGGTAAGGGGGGCATGGGCGAAGTTTATCTTGCGGTCGATCAACGCCTGGGCAGTGCGGTGGCGCTGAAACGGACCTTTTTCAGCGACGACAACGCGCTCGGTTCGGCGTTCGAGCGAGAGGCCCGGATCTTGGCCCGGCTGCGCCATCCGGTGCTTCCGAAGGTGATCGACCATTTTTCCGAGAATGGCGACCAGTTCCTGGTGATGGAGCACATCTCGGGGGACGATATTGCAAAGCGGCTAGAAGCCGCTAATAAGCCGTTCCCGGTGAGTTGGGTGATGTTCTGGTCCGACCAGATGCTTGACGCACTCTCGTACCTGCATTCGCACGAGCCGCCGATCGTGCACCGTGACATCAAGCCCCAGAATCTCAAGCTTACCGATGACAATCATATTGTTCTCCTGGATTTTGGCCTTTCGAAGGATTTCGACACAAGATCGAGCGGGTTGAATTCAGCGAGTGTCGCGGGATACTCACCTCATTTCGCCTCGATGGAGCAGATCCGGGGAACGGGAACCGATGCCCGGAGCGATCTTTATTCACTGGCGGCGACCTTGTATCAGATGCTGACGAACACGGTTCCGCCGGATGCCCTGACGCGGGCAGATGCTTTGCTCGGTGGCAAGGTAGATCCGATAAGGCCGCCGCATGAGTTCAACTCAGAGATTTTGCCTGAAATTTCGGAGGTCATTCTAAAGGCGGTATCGATCAGACAGGAAGAACGGTTTCCGACTGCGATCGATATGCAAAAGGCCCTTCGCCGGGCGTTCGGAAAAGAGAAGTCTGCACCGGTCACGAGTGAGAAGCCTGCCGGGGCACTTGCGGAAGCACCGCAGATGCAACCTGACCTGCCGGGCGAGCCTACGGCCGCGAAGGATGCGCCGGAAATGGAGACCAAGATGCGGATCGATACTCCTATTCCCCTCGACGCGACCCTGCAGATGCCGAGTCCGCGCATTCCGGAAGTTAAAGCTTCAGAGCAGAGGACCGAAGTTTTTCAGGTTACCCAGCCGGGTGCGCCAACGGCGGACACACGGCCCGGGATCTCGATGATCGGGGGCCAGTCCGATCCGGAGCCTGAGCCTGAGCCTGAGCCGGAAGTGCCAACCGCTCCTCTCGTCGCGGCCACCGCCGTTGCAGCAGTTCCAGTCCAAGCGGCTCGGCGAACGGCTTCGTCGTCGCCGCAGAACAAGAAGTCGAAGGCAGGGTTGATCGTCGGCGTGCTGGTAGGGCTTTTTGTCTTGCTTGGAATTGGCGGGGTCTCGTTTTGGTACCTGATGACGCGAAATGATCCGGGAAAAGTTGCGGGGCCCACTCCTGCTCCGGCAAATGTTGCGACTCCAGAACCAACTCCGGTTTTGTCCGTAGCAAATACGAAGACGGATACTAATTCTAATGCGGTGGCGACGACGGACGGCCCCGTAAATTCTTCGAATACACATTCAAACACGGCGACTTCCGACCAACCGGGAAGGCCGACCACTCCGGTAGCGACCAAATCGACCCCCGCCAAAAGCCAACCAACGCCGGGCTCGAAAAATACGCCGAAACCAAAAGGGAAGGACGACCGCACGGTGATCCTTCAATAGTTATTTTCAGTATGAGAAGGCATTTTTTGTACGTAACCTTGCTGGCCATGATCTCGATCGCGGCTCTTCCCATATCGGCTCAATCACGGAAAGACCGCGACGACGCCAAGAAACTCCAGGAAGCCGCCGACAAGGCGATAGCTGCAAAGAACTATAAAGAGGCTGCTGAGCTTTATGGCAAGTCGGTGGCTCTCGTGCCGAAGAATAGCTATGCACACTATCGCAAAGGTTATTGCCATTATAGCCTGAAGGAATATGACGAGGCTGTTGACTCATTCACGCTGGCACTCGATCAGGGGTTTGCGCCGCTCGATATCTATCGGATCAGGCACTACATATACTTTGATCAGGGTAAGTACGATGCCGCTCTTGAGGATGTCCAGAAGGGACTCGCTCTTGCACCAAAGGATGTGAGCTTGATTAACGCGGTCGGGGAGATCAACTATGCCCGGAAGGTGTACCCGGAGGCGCTCAATGCGTTTCAGGAGGCGGCAAAACTTTCGCCGGATGGCGGCGATATTCATTACAACCTTGCGCGGGTGTATTTCGCCATGCATGACGCCAAAGGGCAGGCTGAATCGGCCGAAACGGCTCTTTCCAAGGGCACACGTTTTCCATCCGAGTGCTGGTACTTGCTTGGTGACGGGAACCAGAAGTTGAAAAAGAGTGCAGAGGCGATTGATGCGTATCAGAAAGCCCTCGGCTTGAAGCCGAATATGTATCAGGTCTATCAGAACCTGTCGGAGATCTTCAAATCAGAAAGCCGGTTCGGCGAAGCGATCGATACGTTAAAGAAAGGCCTTATTCAGTTTCCACTCGATGGAAAGTTTTATACGGAACTCGGATTGCTCTACAGTCTGGACGGGCGATTCCAGGATGCAGTTGCGGCCGCTAAAGCGGGGGTCCAGATCCTGCCAAATCAGGCATCGGGCTATACGAACCTATGCCGTGCCTACAACGAGACCAAGGACTATACTCTCGCGATCTCGGCATGTAATAGTTCGCTCAGGATAAGGCCGGATGATGGTGAAACGTACTTTTACCTTGGTAATGCCTACGCACTAATGGGTCGGGGAGCAGATGCGACGAAAGCTTATTCGAATGCTGTTAAAGGGCTAGTTGAAGCGACAAGTAAGGATCCCGAGCAATCCGAGATCTGGTACCTGCTTGGCAATGCCTATTTTGCTGACAAGCAGTATGACAAGGCGATCGAATCGTACCTGAAATGTCTTGACATCAGTCCGAAGTTCTTAAAGGCTCGTGCAAATCTGGGAATCAGTTATACGAGAAAGAGGAACAAAGCCGCCGCGACGGAACAATACAACCTCTTGCTCGCAACTGATCAAGCGCTCGCGGCTCGTGTCAAAGCTGAGATCGACAGAATGTAGGTCAGGAGCGTCGCTTGCGAGGTGAAGGACTGCCAGCCACGTCAACGCTCTTAAAGAGCTTAAGCACGATGCGCATGTTTCCCGGACGGTTTTCCATCACCGCCGGTACGAAAGGGCTAGCCGAAGAACCAGATCGAAAAGCACGTTCAAGTTCATCCATGGTTCGCTGATCGCTTGGCGATTCAACAACTTCGCTTATCTGAGCCAAGCCGTTGGCAAAAACGTCCGCGACAACGGCGACCTCTTCATCTTTCATCTCACCGCGTACCATCGACTTGGTCAGGGCGACCAGAGCTCCCTGCGGGTTCACACTCGGTGATTCACTGGAAAAGGCCATTCTGGAACGTGAGAAATCCACCGGCGAAATAAACGAGGATGAGTCGCTGAACGGCGACCTGTTTCCTGCCAGCAAATAGGACGCATTTCCAGCCGTCGTGGCGACAGATACTGAGGTTGTCCGCAGCATCCCCGACAGCATGATCGCAAGCATCGCGGATCCGACGGTGATCGAAGCAAATACGCCGGCAGCGTATGGCATTAGCCGCATTAGGAGCCAGTCCCTGGCTTGTGACGAGATAGGCAGCAACTCGGTTGCGGATCTGTTGAGTTCAGTTCGGACCGCAATTTTGAGATCATTTCGCAGCCTATTCGAGATCTCAGGCCTGCGAATTTGCCTAAGGGACGTCCGGATCTCATTCACATCAGCTACCCGTTGACGGCAAAGCGGACACGCCTCCAAGTGGGAGCGAACCATCGCTGCGTCTGGCTCACCAAGTGAACCATCGCAGTAGATAGCCAAGTCTGTCCTAATTTCTGAGCATTTCATCGCAATTGCTCCAAGCGGTTCGAATGAATGGCTGACTGACCCCGGCTGTTACCCCGAAAGGGACAACAACGCTTACGACGGCAAAGTGGATCAGCTTTGAAGGCTCGAGACTGTCTTAGCATCGTTTGTTGCTGGTCGATTCAAAGATCTCCCGATCCTTTCTGCCTTAGCTTCTTCTCCGATCTCCGCTCTCATTTGACCTATCGTTTGGCACCGATTTTGTTTAGTCTGTTAAGTATTGAGTCCGGGGCGAGTCAGCCATCCATTCAAATATCAAAAATCCTTCAACCTTTTTCTCAGCTCTTCGCGGCCACGCGAGATCCTCGATTTGACGGTTCCAATGCTAATACCAAGCGTGCGGGCCATTTCCTCGTAGGAGAGTCCCTCAATATCGCAAAGAACTACCGCCACGCGATATATTTCCTGGATGTCCATCAGGGCCGTCTCGATCGCATACTCGCGTTCGCGCCTTAGTGCGGCATCTTCCGGGCTTGCCGACGTATCCGCCAAAGTTTCGGCGATGGAGATATCGGTCTCGCCGATCGTGGCATCCAACGAGATGGTCGTGTCCCGTCGGCGTCTTTTCCACCAACGAAATCGGTTTCGGGATTCATTGATAGCGATTCGGACGAGCCAGGTCTTCAATTCCGAGTTTCCACGAAAGCTCTTGATCGATCTTATCGCTCGAAGGAAAGTTTCCTGCGTAAGGTCGCTGGCCTCTTCTGGGTTCTCGGTGATCCGGTAAAGTATCGCAAAAATATCTCCCGAGTACCGGTCGATCAGGTTGTCAAACGCAGCCGCTTCTCCGGCCTTTAGTCTTTCGATGAACGAGTGCTCTTCGAGGGCGGCGGGAGCCAACTCGAGTGACACTCCTGCATTCCCAATTTCTTCGCCGTCAAACGTAATTGACTTACTGAAGATCATCGTTGCCCACAAGCATTCTCTGGGTCGAGAAGCTGCCTAATTGCCACCCCTTTTCTCTCGGGGTATCTATTTAGAAACCGCCGGACCGATTTTGTTCCCGTTCGCGGGAAACATTATTCGATAGTCGTCATCGGGGGGATCCTCTGCTGGTTATTTGCTCTTCCTGCCGTTTTACGGTACATTTACTATTTTGGAAAAAGCCCCCGTATCCTGATTATATAACGCGCTCAGGGGCAAAAACTTGCGGTTTTCACACGATGGCACAGAAAAAAAGACGTTTCCAACAACTACAGGCTGCGGCAGCAACGGCCGCGCCCAAGGACAATCGGGTTTATACTAATCCGCTTCAGAAGCAGGTAAGCGAAAAGCTTGACGAATTCGGCAAATCGTTCGAAGGCAAAGGCCGCACGATGCTCTACGGCCTGGCTGCGTTGGTAGTATTGGCTATCCTTATCACGATATTCGTTAATTGGAATCGTCGTTCGGGCGGTGCCGGACAAACTGCATTAGGGAAAGCCATTGAAACATCGAAAGCCCAGATCTCTGAGACTGGAACTCCGGCGGGATCGACCACGAAAACCTTCAAGACCGAAAAGGAAAGAGCTGAGGCGGCGATAGCTGAATTCCAGGCTGCGGCTGACACCTACGGAGGTCAGATCGCCGATAAAGCGAAATACTTTATAGCGACGAACAAACTCTTTGTCGACAAAGCGGCGGCGACCCAGGAACTTGAAGGTCTTGCAGCCCGGACGGATGAGGTCGGGAAAGTGGCAAAGTTTTCGCTCGCCCAGGTTCGGCTCAGCGACAATAAGCCCGATGAGGCTCTCGTTCTCTTTCAGGAATTATTAAAACTCGATGACGCGATCGTTGCCAAAGATACGATCAACTTCGAGATCGCGAAGATCTACGAGCTGCAGGGTAAGAAGACTGAGGCGGCTGATATCTACTTCAATATTGCCAAGGCTGCTGCCGAGGCAAAAGATGCTGACGGTAAGGCGATAACACCGACGCAAACGGCAACCGAAGCGAAAGAGAAGCTCACGGATCTGGACCCGGAACGGGCGAAGCAGATCCCGGAACCGACTCCCGAATCACCGTTTAGCGTAGGTGCCCCGGTAAGTCTCAACTAGTCCTTTACTGGCAATCCTCAGGGTTTCGTAATATCTTGTATGCAGCCCGGCGACGTTTACCAGTTTTGAGCGACATACAAGAAACACATTTTGATAACGACCTGACATCGGCCGCGGCTTCGTCCGCTGAAGGTGAGATTCTCACCGTCAGGGTCTCACCTCACAACTATCTTGTCGCCATACTCCTCGGTTCTTTCGTAACTGCACTCCTTTTTTATCTCGAACAGGATGTTCCCGCGGTCGCTGTCTTTGCCCTTTCGTGGATAGCATTGCCCTGCCTGGCCATTAGAGATCGGATCGCGTTTGACGGCAAGCGGCTATATCGGACCGGGTTGATCCCGCGCCTGTGGTCGTGGATAAACGGCTCACGGCATCGCTTGCGCATCTCTGACATCGAGGAGGTTGAGACGCACGCGATACGAGCGCTAAAGCGCGGCAGTAATGTTTTCTACCGTTATCGAACAGGGTTCCGCGGCAAAGGTGTCGGTGTGACGATAGTCTCCGGAGGCGACGGTTACCGCAAGATCGTTAAGGGTATCCTGCAGCGTCTGCCGGAAAACGGGTTGGATACCCGTTCGATCGAGCTGCGTGATCACCTCTCGGATCCGAAGGAGGCATTGATGCGCGCTGAGTTTTCGCGTATACCGTCGGCCGATGTTCTTGAGGGGTATATGCGGTCGGCGTGGCGGAAATTCGGTAACACCCCGCTAGCAAGACCGGCCGATGCGGCCGAGACCGAGGTTGAAGAGCTCCGTGGGCTTGCAAACGAGCTTCGGCTCGCGGGCTATCTTGTTCAGGCACTGGAGGCTTTTCGCAGGGCGCTCGTGATACGTCCAAGAGATGCGAGACTGCTATTTGAATTCGCTCGCTGCCTGCACACACTCGGCGGCGTTGAGCGTGATCCGCGGATGGAAAGACGAGCTCTTGCAGCATCGAGACTCTCTGCCCGCCGGGCTGAAACCGATGGGGACCTTCTTGTTCGGCTCGGCGAATGGTATTTCCAGATCGGCGATTGGCGAAGGGCGGACCAGCTGTTTCAGAGGGGAGTCGAGATGGTTGGCGAGAACTTTCGCACGGCCCGCGGTCTTGCCGAACTTGCCCTGCGGGAAGGTAAGCTCGCGCATGTGGTGCATCATTTCTCTAACGCTGCTCGGTTTGCCGAAACCCGCAGCTTGCGTCGCTGGTCAAAGAACGAGGCTGACTATTTTTCAAACTTGCAGTCAGACGAGGAGTATATGGAACTCGAGGTCAGTCGCGTTAATATGCTCGAAACGGTCGAACGCTCACGACGAACCACGCTGCGAATTTCTATGTTCGCAATGCCTCTGATTATTATCGGAAGTCTTTTGGAGGAGGCTCTTGTTGCAAACATCGGCTGGGCGGTTGCATCATTCGCCCTCCTGATCTGGGTGGGGCTCGCCATCAGCGGTAGAATGCTGGGGGAACGAATCCCTTATGAACTTGTTGACGCCGATGACTGATATTCGTGAAAGGGAAATGGAACTTGGGGGCCGCATCATCTGCTCGGCCCCCACGATTTTGTTCACTTTTCTTTTTTACGACGTGCCGTTGATCTCGCTGCGTTGACCGAACCTCCGGCGGTTTTCGCACTCGCCTTTTTCGTTGCGATACGCTTCGCGGCACCGGTTTGCTTCGTCGTTACCGATGCCTTTGTGGCCGGCGGATTGAGCATTGCCGACCAGCGATACTCGGGCGTTTCAAAACCTTCCTCGAGTTTCTTGAGGATGAAATCCGTCATATTATCGACGATCCAGCGATGATTGAACTCGCCGACCGAAGCAAGCTCAGCGTCAGGCGCCGGATTCATGAAATCGATCGCGTACGGTATTCCGTCTTTGATCGCGAACTCGACGGTATTCAGGTCATAACCGAGAATTTCACAGATCGTCTTAACATCTTTTTCGACGCGGGCATGAAGTTCCGGCGAAAGGTAGTTTTCGATATTCACGTACTGCATTCCGGACAGATATGGCTTCGACGGGTCATAAGGCATGATCAAAACCTTCTCCTTGCCGACACAGTAGCAGCGGACAAATTGATCGTATTCAATTCCTTCCTGAAGCGTCATGCAGAGCGTTCCCGAATCGTTGAATTCGGAGAAAAGCTCCTCGAGCGAATGGATCTTCGAGACGTTCTTCCAGCCGCCGCCGTCGTGCGGTTTGAGGAACGCAGGAAAGCCTACATATTCGACGATCTCTTCCCACTTGATCGGGAACTCGAGATTGCGAAGCGATTCGCTTGTAATGTCCTTGATGTAGCTGTGCTGCGGCAAGAGGACCGTCTTCGGGATCGCCACGCCCGCTTTTGCTGCGACCGAAAAATTGAAGAACTTATCATCGGCCGACCACCAGAAAGGGTTGTTGATAATGTAGGTGCCCTCGAGCGCCATTCTTTTGAGCATTGCCCGGTAATAGGGAACTTCGTGCGATATCCGATCGATGATCACATCGTATTTCTTTGGCTCGTCAAGACGGATCCCGCCCACCGTCATCATTTCGGCAACTACTTTGCCGCCGCTTTTCTCGTTGATGCTCTTAATAATAGATTCAGGAAACGTGACCTCACGCCCCACCAATATTCCGACTCTTTTCATAAAAATGTAAATAAATAGCGATTATCTAAGATCTCAGACAAGTCTGAAATCCTCAATTTTAGTCGAAATCAGTGATTGCGGCAAGAAGCGGAGACTTAGGGCCCGCGTTACTTGGCTCCGGGAAGCAGTTCGAGATTTCCCATCTCGCGATTGTAGCTGTCGAGGGCTCCAACATCGTCGGCGGTCGCATCCAGCATTTGCTTGGTCATCGCGATAGAGTCTGAGAGCTGTTCGAAGTCAAGCAGCGAGAATTTCTCGGGCGTTGTGATCGTTACGATCTCGTCATTGAGATAGCTGAAGAAGTTTTCGATCGACTGGAGCTGGCCTTCGACGAGTTTTACGCTGCGTTCGATCTCATCGAATGAGGAAATGCGCCGTTTTAGGATCTCAACATTTGTTTGTTGGATACGCCTCGTTTTGTCGTCTGTGGCAGCTTCCATTGCTCGAAATGCCTGCGAAAGCTGGTTGTGAACAGCCTGTCGATTTATGGTCTTGAGATGCTGTTTACGACGACGATAAACGTCAAGCAGGTCAACGAAGTCCTCCCAGCGCTGGTCAAGTGCCTTTAGATTGGCCGGCAGTTGTCGCGCACCCGTGAATTTCGTGTAGTTGTCCTGGATCTTATCCTTAAGCCATCGGAGATATTCCACGGCTTCGCGTTCACGCGGCGTGAATGATTTGATAAGTTTCTCGCGCCCGTCAGAATGTTCTTTCAGCCGACGCTGCTTTTCACGATTTTGAACGAGCTGACGATACATTGGCAGATTGGGAACGATCACGACATAGAGAGCTTCACAAACCAGGGCGATCAACAGAGGAATTACACTTCCGGTATAAGCCGCCGCGACAAGGAAACCCGCCAGGCCCCAAAAGTTGACAGGTTCCTTCAGCGCCGCTTTCGCGTAGCTTTGTTCAAATTTCTTCAGATCGTTCCGGTATTTTGCCAGATCAGCCATATCAAACTAACAGATGCAAATTGACGCTTGGGCGTTCGAATGAACTATCCGATCAGTTCGAATGACTCTGTTTATTGCTCTCATCAAGTATCGAAGAATTCAGGACCTCTGCTTCCTGGACGTCGGAGCTCGCCGCGATCTGCTTGGTGTCCGGCGAACCTGCGCCGAGCATGCCCATCTCCGACTTATAGGCCAGAAGCTTATCCTGAAGCTGGATGTCCATCGCCTCGCGTTCGATATCAGCCATCTGGCTATCCACATTCGACGAACCGAGTTGGAGCTTCGCTTCGGCGGCGGCTACGCGACGTTCGATCTTCTCACGCATCTCGTTGAAGGTCGACGAATCGTCACCAATATTGAAGCCTTCCATCGTCTGTGCAAGCTGTTCCTGGAGTTTCGCCTGCTTCGCCGCAGAAATGAGCTGCATCGCCTCGGCCGACCGCTTCTTCATGTTGAGGACGTAATTATCGCGGGCTTTCAGGGCATTTTTCGATGCGGCTCCGGCAAGTTCGAGCTGCGCATCCGTACGTTCCAGATCAACCTGGGCCTGCTGAAGCTGGCCGATGTAGGCCGTCGCGATGTCGTCGCGGCCCATTTTTACCGCAGCTTTGATCTTCGAATCGAGTTCCACGACCTGCTTGGCCAGGTTCTCCTTGTTCTTTGCCAGCAGCCGTTCGGTTGCCATGACCTGGGCCACCGAATTATTCAATTCCGGCACACGATCGCGCATATCGCGGATCGTCTGCTGAAGCACAAGTTCCGGATTCTCGATCTTATCGAGTGCGGCACCTGTACTTGCTCTAAAAACTCTGCTGATTCTTGCCCAAAGTCCCATTTTCCCTACTCTCTCCTCAAAATCTGTGGCACCACAAACAACCGCCAAATCCCTTACGACACGCCAAACGGCAAAGTTGCAAATTCACGAATCAGTATAACAGGAATCCAAAAATATTGAAGACAATTTGAGGCACCTGTTATTTCAGTGTCATATATCGTCCCCGCCCGTCTCGATATTCTCCTTTATTCCCATATCGTGAAGTACGGAATTGATCGCTGCGCCGAGCATCAAGGCAGATGCCGAAAGGTAAAGCCAGAGCATCATTATTATGACCGCGCCCAGCGACCCGTATGTCTTGTTGTATGAATTGAAATAACTGAGATAGGTTCGAAATCCAGTCGTGAGAACGATCCACATCCCGATGGCGACCAGAGACCCATATGAGATCCATTCCCAGCGAGTTCGATCGAAGTCAGGCAACAAATTATAAATGATCTCGCAGACGAGAAGCATGACCACGAGGATCGATACCCACTGGATCACCGTAAGCACGACAGGGGATGTTATCTGAAATCCGAGGGCTGAGATAATCTGCCGAAATAGCTGCCATCCGTAAAATACCATCGCCAAAACCACACCAGAGAGGATCGTGATCACCAGTGTCAAGCATATCGATTCCATCTTCGTCCGGAACCATGTGCGTCGCTCCTTCAACGAATGTACTGCGTTCAGAGCGTTCCTGATGGCGTCGAATCCGGCGGAGGCCGACCAAAGGGTTATGAGCAGGCCCAGCGTGGCCTTGCCGCCCGAACTGTTTACGATTATCTCATCGACGGTTCGGCTGACCAGATCGAACACCGAGAGCGGCATGATCTGGCGCATGTATGAAAAGAGTTCGTCTTTCAGCCCCTGCGAGGAATCGAGCAGTATCCCGAAGAGGCTGACAAGAAAGTACAGGAACGGAAAGATAGCGAACGAAAGATAAAACGCCACCTGAGCCGCATGGCTGAAAATATATGTGTCGTTTACCTTTTTGTAGAGATCCCGTGCGAAGTCGCTAAGCGTGAACTGGGTCCCATTCTTTAGTCGCATCCCTGGCTGAGTCTAACCTCGGGCTCGCTCAAGAAGCGTCATCGTCAGCACGCTGAGAAGGACGCGCGTTTCCTCCTCCTGGGTTACCTCAGAGAGCTTCTCGAGTTTGAAAACGCCTTCAAAAAATGCCGGCTGCTTCTGGAGCCTCGCGATCGGTGTATTGTCATTGCGAGAAACGATGTAAGCCGGATTGAAGAAGTAGCCGGTGAACATTCCAATTATCGGCAACTCGCCCAGAAGGGAATCGACGACTTTGATCCAGGCGTTCTCTTCGTGGATGTTCATCACCTGCGCTCCCGCGGCGTCATAGACCTCATAATTTGCCTTGAAGATCGACCGCATGCCGCGGCGCTTCAGCGAGCCGATCGTTTGTCCGGAAGCTGACGTGAAGGTGTATCCCGCCGAAAAATCAATGATGCGATCTGCCTTGATATTGAATAATCGCTGAGTCTGAGCTTCGTCGGCGAAAACGTTTATGTCTTCTTTGAGCTTGAAAAGCTTCTGTTTTACGTAGCCAAGTAGCGCTCCATTGGCATCGCGAACGTATATCTGGCTAGCCAGGGCAAGAAGCTTGAATGAAAGCTGTAACGGAAAGTTCATGGTCTATACTCCTCACTAATTATTCTTGGAACGCGATCCCGGATACCGCACGTGATCTCATACGAAATTGTCCCCAATTCGCGGGCAATGTCCTCGGCATTTATCTCGCTCCCGCTGTCTGAACCGATCACGGTCACGAGATCGCCGACGCTCGCTTCACAAATGTCGGTCACGTCAATTGTAGTCCAATCCATTGAGATCCGGCCGACTATCGGTGCGGAACGGCCCCGAACGATCATATTTCCGGTATTCGATAGATTACGCCGCAGCCCGTCGTGATATCCAATCGGGACTGAGGCAATTCGGGTTTCTCGCGTCGCCACAAACGTCTGGCTGTACCCCACTGAGTCGCCGGTACGGATAGTCTTCAATTGTGCGATCCGCGATCTGACGGACATTACAGGCCTAAGCTCGGGAGCCTCGATCCCCTGTGGAAGTACGTCGCCGCCAAGTCCGTAGAGGACTCCGCCCAGTCTCACCATGCCGGAACGAGACGCAGGGTGGGCGACTGCTCCCGGCGAGTTAGCCAGATCCAGGTACGAAGGCTCGAAGCCCTTCTCGCGGAATAGCTTGACGATCAACTCAAATCGCTCGATCTGACGCCCTGTCAGGTCGCATTCAAGGTCATCGGCTGACGCAAAATGCGTCATCAGGCCGTCTATCTTGAGGCCCTTCATCTGCGTCAATTCGGCAGCTATTTCTCCGGCTTTCTCAAACGGAAACCCGAGCCGTCCCATGCCGGTGTCGAATTTCAAATGGACATCAATTTTCGTCCCGATCTCATTGGCAACACGGTCTATCGAAGAGGCCTGTTCGATCGTAAAAACCGCAGGCGTGAGCGTGTTGTCCAGTCCGATCCGGATCTGGCCCGGCCAGAAGCCACCCATTACTAATATCGGGCGCGATATCCCGCCCTGCCGCAACTCGACGCCCTCCTCGACCGTCGCAACGCCGAACCAATCGACTCCTTCATCCTGCAGCCTCCTAGCGCACTTGAGTGCTCCGTGGCCATACGCATCAGCTTTGACGACGGCTAAGTATCGGATACCTTTGCCGACGAATGACCTCACCGAGTGATAGTTGAAGGCCAGGGCTTCCAGATCGATCTCGGCCCAGGTAGGACGATTTTCAGGGTTGGGATGCGCTGAGGTTCTATCAGAGTGGGATGTTTCCATGCTTTTTCGGAGGGTTCGAGTCGCGTTTATTTTTCAGAAGCGAAAGGGCACGGATAAGCTTTGGGCGGGTGAATTTCGGTTCGATGATCTCGTCGATGAAACCACGCTCGGCTGCAACGTAAGGGTTGGCAAATTTGTCCTGGAATTCAGCGATCTTCGCTTGTCGATAGTTTTCATCGTGCTCGGAGATCTCCTTTTTGAACAGCACGCCGACAGCACCCTCGGAACCCATCACCGCGATCTCGGCCGTCGGGTATGCAAAATTGATATCCGTTCGGATATGTTTCGACGCCATAACGCAATAAGCCCCTCCGTAGGCCTTTCTCGTGATAACTGTCATTTTGGGCACCGTCGCCTCGGCAAATGCATAGAGCAGTTTCGCACCGTGGCGGATAATGCCCTGATGCTCCTGATTTACTCCGGGAAGAAAGCCGGGAACGTCCTCGAAGGTGATCAGCGGGATATTGAAGCAGTCGCAAAAACGGACAAATCTGGCTGCTTTGACCGAGGCGTCGATGTCCAGAACACCGGCCAGGAACGCCGGCTGGTTTGCGACGATCCCGACGGAATTTCCACCCAGGCGTGCAAATCCGATCACGATGTTGGCGGCGTAATGTTCCTGAACCTCAAAAAAGTAGCCATCATCGACAACAGAGTGAACAATATCCCGAATGTCGTACGGCTGTGTCGCCGCTTCAGGGACTATCGAGTTGAGTTTCTCATCCGTACGGTCGATCGGATCGCTGCAAGCCTCGAAGGGAGGATCTTCGAGATTATTTGACGGGATGAACGAGAGAAGTTCGCGGGTAAGCCGAAGTGCGTGTTCATCCGAGTCCGCTGCAAAATGGGCGACGCCCGATCTTGCATTGTGTGTCATTGCTCCACCCAGTTCATCCTTGGTGACGTCTTCGTGCGTAACCGTTTTGATCACGTCAGGCCCGGTGATGAACATGTATGACGTGTCCTTGACCATCACGTTAAAGTCCGTGATCGCCGGTGAATAAACCGCTCCGCCGGCGCACGGCCCGAGAATACAGCTGATCTGCGGGACGACACCACTTGAGAGCACGTTGCGGAGAAAGATATCGGCGTATCCTCCGAGCGAAACAACGCCCTCTTGAATTCGAGCCCCACCGGAATCGTTCAGCCCGACGACCGGTGCCCCGGTCTTTATCGCGAGGTCCATTACCTTGCAGATCTTCTGGGCATGCGTTTCTGAAAGCGAGCCGCCAAAAACGGTGAAATCCTGTGCAAAAACGAAGACCTCGCGTCCATCGACCAGTCCGTGGCCAGTAACCACTCCGTCGCCCGGAAACTTCTGTTTCTCGAGACCAAAATCAGTCGAACGATGGACCACAAACTTGTCAAATTCCTCGAAAGTTCCCTCGTCGAGGAAGAAGTCAATGCGTTCGCGAGCTGTCATCTTGCCCGCCGACCGCTGTTTTTCCATCCTGCTTCGGCCGCCGCCCTCTTCCGCTATGGCGGAACGTTCCTTAAGGAGGTCGAGCTTACTCTTGGGTTTCGACTCGGGGTGCATATCGGATAAGTTTAGCCGTTTTAGCTATCTTTTCAAACCCGACTATTAATGGTTAAATCGACGTTGATGCAAACCATCGAGACGATCTCGAGTCGAGAAAATCAACGCCTTGTCGCACTTCGAAAGGTCAGGGACGGCAAAGACAGGACGCGCGTCTTTATCGAGGGCCGCCGGCTCGTTGCAGATGTGGTTCGTTCCGGGATAAGGGTCGGGGAATGCTTCTTTTCGGACGGCTTTTCGGATGGCGATTTGCTGGATATGGTTTCAAGGTCCGGCGCTCGGATGGCCGAGGTGCCTGGCAGGGTTTTTCCAAGTATCGCTGACACCAACGGCCCGCAGGGAATTGTCGCATTAGCCGAGCGTCCGAATTGGAATCTGGACTCGATAGCCTCCCGGATCATCACCGGCCTCCCGGTGGTCATCTGGTTAAAAGAACCGAACAATCCTGCGAATCTTGGCGCGATCCTTCGCACGGCGGAAGCGTCTGGTGCTGCCGGTGTGTTGATCTCGCCGGGCGGGGCCGACGCCTTTTCACCTAAAGCGGTTCGAGGATCTATGGGGTCCGTGTTTCGGCTGCCGGTTGTCGCGAATGTCGAATTCGCTCTCGCCCAGACGTTCGCTCGGCAGGCCGGCTTGATAACGACTGCCGTAGATATTGCTGGTGAAATGGAATATACGGATGTTGATTGGACCAAACCGCGGCTGCTGACACTCGGTTCGGAGGCCCACGGCCTTTCGCACGAAGAACTTGAGGCCGCTCAAGAGCGAATAGTTATCCCCATGAACCCTCCCGTCGAAAGCCTCAACCTTGCGATGGCGGCCGGGATCATCCTGTTTGAGGCGAGGCGCCAAAACGGTTAGCGGTTCGAGTTCATGTTGGCGTTGCTGTTGCCGAGGACTGACTTCGATCCGGCCTCGAGGTCCTGCTTGAATCTCGTCTGGAACAATGGATCATTGGTTATCGCGAGCCCGGTCGCAATGTCGGCAATGAGGACTTTCGTGTTCGCAGGTTCTGATCTTGCGAGCAGTTTCTGCGCCTCGATGAAGTTGAGCCGAGCCTTTTGAAAGTCCCCCAGGATCAAGTGTGCACGGCCTATCAGATAGAAATCTTCCGCGTCTTCTGCCGGAGGAACTTCCTTTACGAACGCGGCCGGATCAGCATCCACTGTCCTTCGCAGGCGCTCGAACGAACTGAACGCGATATCCTCAGTTTTCATTACCGAAAGGCTGTCGTTCTGGAGGGTTACAGCTTTCGGTGCCAGGACAAAGTGATAGACGCCCAACCCGATCAGGCTGCCCAGCACAAGGAAAGCGAGAGGAAGCAGGAATCTGCCCGCCGAGCTTGGTGCCGTCTCGGCCTCGGCCGAGCTGCTGGACCCGCCAAATATCGAGAATGCCTCTTCACGTTTGATCTCCGCTGCCGGTGATTCGCGAGGGTAGGTTTCGATCGTGATCTGCTCGTCGATAGGCACCTCTGAGTGAGAATCTTCTGGTGCCGTTTCGGTGGTTGTTTGCGTTGCGACGGGCTCATTGTCATCGAGTTCGAGCAGTATTTCGTCGTCATCTTCGTCAATCGGCACCGAGACCGGACGGGCAGTTGCAACGGTCGGTTCCTCGACCTCGAGTAGCGGTATGGTCGCGGCCATCGTATCGACCTCATTCGTGGCGGGCGGAAGTTTTACGACCACGGCCGTGAGATTATCCTCGGCGCCCCGCTCGAAGCAAAGCCCTTTGAGGTACTCGCATATATCACCCGGCTCGCCGCCAAAGGTCAGAACCCCTTTGATCTCCTGATCGCTGACATGCCGGGTTATTCCGTCCGAACAGAGCAGAAATGCAGTACCCGGCTCGACCATGATCGTTCGCAGATCGACTTCGACGACTGGTTCAGCGCCCAAGGCCCGACTGATAATATTCCGTCCCGGGTGATTCTCGGCCTGTTCCGCCGTCATACGGCCTGCTCGCACCTCTTCGGCGACCATCGAATGATCTTCCGTTTCAGTATGGAGGTTTCCATCGCGGTCAAGGCGATAAAGCCTCGAGTCTCCCACGTGGCCGATGGTCGCTATCGTATTGTCCAGGTGGAGAGCAACGATAGTTGTTGCCATATTCGACAACTGCGGGAGTTCGGTGGCCATTTGGTTAATTGCCGAGTTTGCCTGCGATATCGCGGCCTCCATTACCTCTTCCGGGTCTTGGCCGGTACGGCGGTTGGCGAACGCCTCGCCGAGTATCTCAACCGCCATTTGGGACGCGACCTCACCCGCCTGGGCCCCGCCGACACCATCGGCCACAGCCCAAAGCCCGCATCGCGCCATCTCAAGGTACGAGTCCTCATTCTGCGGACGCTTTTCGCTCAGGCCTCGATCCGAGATCGCTGCTGAAACCGTTTGGAGAGATTCTGTCATCGCCACATAATGTCTAAACGCAGCCGTTTAGAGCATGATAGTTAAAGTTCTACCTGAAACTGATCCTTCATCCGGTCAAGGCTATTTCGATGCGAAAACGCCATCAACATTCCGAGCATCGTAAAGCTGGTTATCAGGCTGAAGCCGCCGTGGCTGACGAACGGCAGCGTAATGCCGGTCATCGGCAATGCTCGTGTTATTCCCCCGATATTTACAAGGGCCTGAAAGCCAATGAATGCAGCAAGGCCAATAGAACACAGCTTGCTGAACATATCGCGAGAATCTCGAGCGGTTCGCACCCCCGCGCTTACCAGAACGATCAGGGCAAAGGTTACCAACAAACCGCCAAAAAGTCCAAGTTCTTCTGCCAGAGCCGCGAAGATATAGTCAGAGTCGGCGACGGGGATCAATTCCGGGTAACCAAGTCCGAGGCCCCGGCCCGTGGTCCCGCCCGAAGCGAGCCCGAAGGTCGCCTGTGCAGGCTGGAATGCGAGTACGTCGAACCAGGCATCAACATTGATCGTCCGCTGCAGATCGGGGTCTTCGGCAAGCATTTGCGGCAGGTTTGGGTCCTTTTCAACGAGCTTCTTATAGTATTCGTCGTAATCGGCTTTCCACCAGGGCGTATCCGGCGAAGGCGGGCTGAACCCATCAAGCCAAAGATGAAATCGCTGTTGTATCCGATCGGGAAGTATCGTCTTGACCGGTGCGGCGACGGTCGGCAGCAGCGGGATCCTCTCTTGAGTCTTTGCCGGCAAAGCTCCGACAACGAGGATCGAAGCCACCAGCAGCACACTCCCAACCATCACGAAACGCTGAGGAAATCGTCTTATTGCTATCAAGTAGAGTGTTGCGTAGGCCGCACTGAATACCATCATCTGACCGAAATCCTTCAGGACGAAGAAGGGTAGAAAGGGAAGTATCGCCATGAACACCAGCGGCAAGGCGTCCTTTGCCCTCGGCAGGCCCCAATATGTTCGAGCAAGGTTTTTGTAGAGGATCGCAAGGACTGCGGCGAAACCGACCAGAAACGGAATTTTCGCCAGCTCCCAAGGGGTTAGGTTGCCGCCGAATTTACCCGCTCGTGACCAAATAGCCGCGACAAAAAGAGGCCCGAGCGTCAGCAAAACGATCAGAAAGCCATTGTCCTGCAATAGTTTAAGTATGCGGTCACGACGCAAAAGTATGATCGCGGCGATAAGGCCGATAATACCCAAGATCGGATTTATCGTCTTTCCTGAGAGATAGACGTCTGCATAAGTTTCCGGGGCGGGCCTCGGTGTTTCTGCGGATAGATCGACGGGCGCCGGAGGTGTTGCCGGCAGGCCCATTATCTGCTTTTTCTCAGCCGAGTAGTTCTCCTGGATGTAGTGCATCTGGAGTGTTTTTATCTTCTGCTGTCGAGCCTCTGCCTTGTCTTTCCTTGAAGTGTATTCCGGATCGCTGAAGAGGCGGTATTGAACCGTCAACCCCAGCGAGAACAGAAGGATCGCGGATGTATAGATGGTCCAGTTGCCGGCGTACCGCAAAAAGCGTTTTAGGAATATCGGCAGGATGGCGAGGATCGAAAGCAACAGCAAATTTCGACCGGCTGTTATCGTCGATGTTTCATAACCGCGTATCAAGGCTCCGTAATAGATCGAGTAATGGGCAATTCCCGTTACGAGAACGATCAATGCGAGGATAAAGAAATGTGACGACGTGCGGTTTTTCAAGTCCTTCTATCTTCTCTTTTTCGGCGGAGCCGGGGCGGCTTTTGGTTTGTACTGGTCGCCAAGCAGTCCCAGATCGCGGGCTTTCAGGATAACGTTCGCGGCGATGGGCGCCGCGGTCCGTGCTCCATATCCGCCTCCTTCGACGACAACGGCTATAGCAACTTGCGGCTTTTCGAGGGGAGCGATGGTAATGAACCAGCTGTCCGTCCGCTCATACATACGCGGGACAAAATAGTCCTCCCATTGGCCATCCGCATTCTTTCGGCGGCGTTTTTCAGTTTTTAGTGTCCCCTGAGCATCGTATTCGGGGGCGAGTTTCTCTGCGGTCCCGGTCTTGCCTCCTGTTCGAATGCCGGTGCCGGCAAGTTTTGCTGATATTACCGTGCCAGTACCACCCGGTTCCTCGGTAACCGTTGACATGATATCCCGAAGTGCGGCTGCCTGCTGCGGCGACACGACCTGCGCGAACATCTGCGGCGGCTGGTCGACCTCGATCCGAGGCTTCATCAGTTTTCCTTCCAAATTCGCCGGGATCGAAGCTATCAAAGCCATCTGAAACGGTGTCATTTGACCCGCATAGCCCTGACCCATGCCTTCGATGCCGATGTCATATAGTGAAAGATCCTTTCCTGTGACCAGGGTAGCTTGTTGGGGAGCGATGGCATTTGCGATATTCGGATTGCTCGCGTTCCATATATTCGGGAAAAACCTTGGCAGCAATGCCTCTTCGGGAGTATCAACCGGCGCGATCCCGGCAAGCAGAGCCGTCTCGCGGAGTCGTTCGCGTCCGAGTTCGATCGCCAGCTGTGCAAAATACTGGTTGCTCGATACCTTGTAGGCGAATGTAATGTCCTTCTCCTGACATCCGCCGTCGCACGCACCACTAACAGATCCGTCCGACCCCAGCTTTTGCGTAGCGTCGACTATTGGTCGAGATCCCCGATACGGCTTAAAGCCGTCGGCATAGCTCGGGAATACCGCGTTTTGCTTGTTCGCACGGAACGCTGAGATCATCGTGAAGGTCTTGAATGTCGATCCCGGCACGTAGAATTCCCGCGTCGCACGGTTAAGCAGCGGCTTGTCCCGCTTATTGCCCTCTAGTTTCAGATAGGTATCGAGGTCGCGAGCCTCATCAAGATCGAACGAAGGATTCGAATACATCGCCAGCAGGTCGCCATTCTGCGGATTCAGAACGACGATCGCCCCCTTCTTTCCATCGAGTTGATTGGCAAGATAGGCTTGAAGATCACGGTCAATAGTTATTCTTACGTCCTTTTGCTCGTCCTGAGGCCGCTTGATCCTGGTCAGTACTTCCCATGCCTCGGGCATCGGATCTGCAGACCTCTTATAAAGCGATCGTTCAAGCCCCGGGGTGCCGCGTTCGGTACCCAGGAGGTGGGCCATCTCTTTTTCCAAGGCGAAACCTCGTTCGATCCCACCGTCCCTATCAAGCTTGTAGTAGGCTAGCGCGCTGGTCAGTTTGCCCGAGCGGTCAAGCATCCAGCCGCGAAGGCTGGCGGCTGTCGCCCGGCGATTCCTAAGATCCTTGTACGCCAGCGCCTGAAATTGTTCATTCGATTCGTCGGCAAAATAGGTCCAATAGACCTGAAATCCGAATACAACAAACGCGATGAGAACGAAGAATATCTGCCAGATACGAAGGCTTCGGTTCGCGAGCGTCTGCGTCAGACGTTTACGGACCGGCGGCGGCAGTTCGAGTTCAAATACTTGTCTGTGACGACGAAAATTATCAATAAAGGTCAGGACCAGAAAGCCGACCAGGATGCCGACCCCGACGATATAAAGAATGGTGAGAGCCGCCGGAGTGCGTTCGAGAACCTGTCCGCCGAAGAGGTTCTCAGGTCGCCATTCGTTCAGATCTATCAGGAAAAGAAGGAGGCGGGTCATCCTTCCTCCTCATTTTTCTTTTCCGAGGCCAAATTCTCGTCGATCTCAAGGGTTTTGTCGTCCTCGTTGGCCGAGGGCTGTTCTTCGGCTACCTTGCTTGCAAATTCAAAGCCGCCGATCTTTACCGTGTCACGGCCCAGGGCCTGCGTCTCCGATGCAGCGGCCGGCTCGGTTGCGGGCGGAACGTACTCGAAAAGAACATCGACCATACCGAATCTGACCCAGTCGTTCCGCTTAATGGGAATCGCCTTTCCATAGGCAATACGCTCGCCGCTAACGAAAGTTCCGTTGGTCGAACCGGTGTCGGCAACCGACAGCTCGGCGTCGGCGTCAACAACGATCGATGCGTGAGTCTTGGAAATGCTCCCGTCGTCGATAACAAGGTCGTTCGCCGAAATACGGCCGATCGACAGGCGTCCTCCCGTTGGCAATTCGATCCGTCGGTCCCGACGGCTGCCCCGAACGGTGAATCGGGCGATGAAAACGTGTACGGCGGCAGCCTTGTTCATTTCGTCGATCGGCAGTTCGATCCTGCCCGTACCCGGCATCGTGAGGTTCAGATGAGGATCGCTCTCTTCGTCTGTGAACCGGTCGAACGACACGAATAATTTGACCCCCTCGGTGAAGTAGTCGGGCTTGACCTCGACGGCCAGAGGAGCTTTTGTGTAATAAAGTTTGTCGTTGATGTGGTCAGCGGCCGCGATCAGGAGTTCATTTTCAAGAGTCGTGAGGGCATCGTCAGAGTCGGTCGCGAACTTGTCCCACTGGACCTTTAGTTTGATGTTGTGCGGAACGACGACACCTTTGCCCTCGATCTCCTGCGATTCGGAATCGAGCAGCATCTTCATCCGTTCGATCATCTCGCTCGTTGCAAGGCTGCTGGATGGTGTCCATTTCCGGCCTGTAAATCGATCGAACGTGTCTCCGATCTTACTCAGGGCTCCGCGAAGAAACCAGTCGGCTGAAAATGCTTGTTTGGAAACTGGTTTATTCTCAGTCATTTAGCCAACCCACAGCCCTGTCCTTGTCCGCCAAAACCATCGCCAAGTTTAACCGAAATCGTCAGCAAATAAAAGATGCTCGCAATCCGTTTCACCGAGGCCCTCGCCTCAGTACGGAACGGGCCGCGAACGCAAAGTTGCGGGCTTTATGTGCTCTAAAAAAGGAATCTGTTGCTTTCGAGTGTTAAACTATGTAAAATACTTTTGGAATGCGTTGTGCATTTCATCTTTTCCTTATTAGCGCCCCCATATCTGATCAAGGTATCGACGGCAACAAAAAGAGGCACTTCAGAAGAGCTTATGAGAAACAGCAATCATAAGACGGTCAGCGGCATCTCCGGATTTTCGATGACGGAATTGTTGGTGGTCTTGGGTGTGATCGGCGTGATGTCAGTCATCTCGCTGCCATATATCGTCAGTTTCAAGAAGGCATACAAATCGGAGGATCAGGCGCTGAAGGTGATCGATCTGATGCGCGAGGCCGGCCAACTAGCGCTCAATCGGCGTCGCACGATCAGGTTCGAGATCGACTATACGGCCAATGCCGCTCTACTGATTGACGAGGGGCCGAACCCCGATCAACTTATCAAGAGCATTCCGCTCGAGCGTACGGTTGACGTTCGCATGGATGTTATCCCTGCCACTATCACCAAACCAAATCCGCCGAATTACAATGACGCGGTGGTGGCCGTAGACGCCCAGGGACACGTCGATGGCGGCACGCCCGTTACGGGCCACTCGGTCTGGAAAGCTCGTTTTACCAGCGATGGCTCTGTCTTGAACGCGGCCGAGAATCCTATCAACGCGAATATCTATGTCTGGCCTCCGATCTCGCCCGGGAGTACAACGCCGCGAAACAAGACGGAAGTTCGGGCGATAACGATCTTTGGCGGAACCGGGGCGATCCGATATTGGAAACACAATGGGACCTCATTCCTCCCAAATCAATAGGACGCAAGAGAACAATGAAAAACAGATCTGAAGCCGGTTTCTCGTATATCGATGTGATGGTCGCACTTGTGATCCTGATGTTCGGGATCCTTGCAATGCTTGCGGCCATATCGTGGTCAGTCGTACAGGCGAATGGCCACGAACAGCAGCTTCTGGCGAAACAAGTGGCGACCTCCACGCTTGAATCAATAATGGCCGTAAAGGAAACTGACCCGACTCGTCTCGGCTGGATGGCCGTTGGCAATATTGGCTCGAACCCCGATCCGATCACGGGTATAAACCAGGGCATCTTCTCAGTTGGCTTCCAGGCTGTTCGTGCGGACGCGGGGCCAGATCAGGTCATCGGTACGCCGGACGATACCGGTGCGACGATCTCCCAGCTTCGGCGCCGGATCGTGATCACGGACGTGTGCGATCCCGACCGGCCATCTCCTGTTATTTGTAACCCTGCAGGAACAAATCCGGTCAGAATTCGCTCCGTTGAGGTCACGGTGACCTATATGGTTGGCGGGCTGACGCGTCAAGAGGTCCTTACCACTGTTTTATCTGATTACGCGGTCGTTAATTGAGGTGCGGATATGAATGAGATGATGCCCAAGGAAGAATTTTCTGGCGAACACGGTTTTTCGCTTCTCGAACTGCTCGTTTCGATGACGATCTTTCTGATCGTGTCCGCGTCGGTCTGGGGGTTGCTGCGGACAGCTCAGCAGAGCCGCACGACCGTGAATGAACAGGTTCAGTTGGCCAAGAATCTCCGCGTAAGCTTAAATCTGATCTCCCGGGATGCCTATAACGCGGGATATGGTTACCCGGCTGCCAGTACGGTCATTCTGCCGGACAACAGGATATCAACGCGGATCGGTGTTCCAACTGACTCAGACACGACCCGTGATATCGTTCCGCCGATCATCTCGGGCAACAACATTACATTGAACACCTTCAGTGCGACCCCGAATACAAGAACCGACCAGGTAACTTTTTTCTTCAAGGACTCGACGTTCAACGCTGCCTCGGGCTTCTCGCAGCCATTGCTGATCAACAGTCGTACAACTGCGACCGGCGGAGTCGTTGAGCTGTCCCCTGTCAATGGCAATTCGACCTGCCGCCCGAATGACATCTTCCTTCTAACGGGTACCTTTGGAACGGTTAGCGGCCCTATCACGTCGACTATTGCAGTTGCAACGGGGGTTAGCGGGACAAGCAAGGTCCAGTTTTCCAATGGAGATCAACTTGGGTTCAACCTGACGGCCGGTTCCGGAGTTCTAAACGAGATCTATGCAACGGCAATGTACCGCGTAAGGATGGTGACCTATTTTGTTACCGCAGACGGGACCCTGACGCGACGGGAGTTTGCCAATGTTCTTCCGGTCGCGCAGTTTGTTGACGAGCCACTCGTATACAATGTCGAGGATTTTCAGATCGAATACGTTATGGACGACGGCACTGTTTCTGACAATCCGAGCGCCGGTCCCGACGAGGTGGCCGGAACGGCCGATGACGTACAGGCAAACCTGGCCGAGATCCGACAGATCCGCTTGACCGTTACGACGCGTTCAATGGACCGACAGTCCAATGGCGATTATTTCAGAGAAACAATGACTACCACGGTTAGCACCCGAAATCTCGGATACGAAGCAAGCTAGTTTTAGGATGGGCACGATGAAAATGGACTCAATGGAAATGAAAACTAACGCATCGACAAGTAGGACGACCAGGCAAGACGAAAAGGGGTCCGCTATTGTCATCTCGCTTTTTGTCCTAGCCCTTATTGGAGTTTTTGTGGCACTCGCAATGTCCCGGTCGTCAGCGGAAGCTGCGGCAACGGGCAACGAGACCTCGGAGGGCCGAACTTTCTATGCGGCTCAGGGAAGTCTTGAGACGATGACCCGAAACTTTAACAAGGTGTTCGAGGTGAAGCTGAACCCGACCACAACTGATCTCGATAATGTTCGCAACGGTTCGGTCGAAGGACTTGACGGTTACACATTTGTTCAGGAACTTGATCAGACGGATAACAGCGTTACACGAACACTTACGGGAGGGCCATACAGTGGCCTGCTTGCAATTCAAGACAATTGGCGTCTCAGAACAACTGCTACAAGCCACAATGGCAGCAGCTGGGGCACGCAGGTCCAGTTAACTCGAAACGTCCTCAACAACCGTATCCCTATCTTTCAATTCGGTATCTTCTACAACGACGATCTTGAACTGTTTCGTCCGCCGCGCTTCAGCTTTGGCGGTCGAGTTCATTCCAATGGGAACTTCTTCATCTCACCAGGATCGGATGGCGTCTATTTCGATTCACGCGTTACCGCAGCGGACCAGATCGTCACGCAAACATGGAGAAACTGGGACACGGTCGATTCGACGAACAATCAAACGTGGATAAAGAACGCATCCGGAACATTTGTTCAGCTTCTGCCGACAAGGGGCAGCGTATTGAATACGACCCTGGGAAATCCAAACAACATCTTCGAGTTTCCGCCATCGGTTCCGATCCCGGCGCAGACTCCGAATCCTGATCTTCCTCCGAGCCGGATAAATCCCAATTGGGCAACCCACTCAGCGGTTTTCGACGGCAATCTGCAAGCCAATACACCGGTGCTTCGCCTGCCACTGAACGTCGGGGCTAACACAGATCTGATCGAGATGGTGCGCCGCGGCAAAGAGATCGCCACACCTTCCGGCGGGGACCTTACCAACCAGTCTGGGACCTTAGTACCGGTGACCACCGCTAACGTTGACAATGGCATTCTCCGCAGCGAACGGTTCAGCAATAAGACTGGTATTCGGATCTCGCTTGCTGACAGCCAGGCGAAATTGCCCGGTTGTGCGTCGGGGGTCGGGACCAATCCTGTTGCGGCCTCGATGAAATGCGGAATACGTCTTGATGGCCGCCCGGATGGAACTGCAGCCGAACCGACTGTTGCTCCGACACCGACCGCTACGCCTGACAGGGTCCGAGGCTATACGCCAAAGCCGATGAAGCGATATTTGTCGGATTCTGATTTTACGACCGCGCCCTACCGGGCAACTCGCGTAAACGGGGAACGCTTCTACACCGGTGGAACGGCGGCGGGCCGTCAGGTTTGGATCAAGGTTGAGACAGTTCGGACAAATCCGGCGGATGGTTCGATAGTCACTGCCGATATTACTGAGGATTTCCTAAGTTTGGGTATAACCGAGCGGGCACCGGACATAATGGAGGGCAGCACGGTCCGCTTTCGTATCACGGATAACCGGTATGCGCTGGCGACCACCGTTGCGCCGACGATGTTAGGTCCAACGACACCCCAAACGCCGGCCTCGACCGGAACTGACTCTCGATCCATCATCAAGCTTCAGCGGTTTGTTATTCCCGGCAAGGCGATCCCGACGAGCGGCACTCCGTTCAGCAGTTATTATGCAGTTTCCGGTTCAGCGGCATACAGTCCCGGCTTCAATGTTGTTGAAAGGTTCACGGGAAGCTCGCAGGCCCTCGTCGCCGGTTGTCGCGATACGAGTTCGATCGGCAGTGATTCGACCACGGCGATCGGCAGCTCCTGCGGCACCGTTGCGGATTACGAAGCGAGCTTTGATCGCTCGGGCACCGGCACCGGCCTGACCCAAGACAAAGCCTATACCGAAAGCCAGGCGCATCTTAAGCTTGCTACCGTTAACGGCGCCACCAACCGAGCGATCGTGCCGTTTCCGATCGAGATGTTCGATGCCCGCGAGGGATTCTACTATGACGATCGGAGCACCACCTACTACTCATCGCTGACTCGCCTGCCGCGGCCCGGCGTGATGAGCATGGTCGATATCGACGTTGCAAACCTTCGCCGTTTCCTGCGCGGCGATTTCAATGGGCTATTTCCTGTCGATACAAAATTTGCCGTGAATAAGGGTGGCGTTGGCCTCACGAGTTCGGACGTTCCGGTCGAAAATGGCTGGGTCTTGTATATTTCCGACCGTCGCGGCGATGCCGACTTCGACGGCGAGTACGACATGGAGGACATCTATTCTGCCGCCCCGGGAAATAGCGGCGGATTTGACCCGGGTGAGGATGCAAATCGTAACAACACGATGCAGGCGAAATATATGAATGCCGCGAACGATTGGGATCTGATCGGATGCGCGGCCGGCGGAACGGATTGTGAAGCTCCTCGCTATTCCCACACCTACGCCCCGGATTTTGCCGCGGTGGTCGATCACAAATACTATCGTCGCGGTGTCAGGCTGACAAATGGTACCGTGATCCCGGGTATTTATGATTCGACGACGCCGTCAAACACTCGGGGATTTACAGTCGCAAGCGAGAATGGCGTGTACATCCAGGGGAATTACAACACGACGGGAGCCAACAACCCGCCGTCGTCCGGGAATACTCCGTATGACGGTTTCATGCCGTTTAACACGGCGACCCACATACCTGCCTCGGTTGTCTCGGACGCCGTGACGATCCTCTCAAACTCGTGGAACGACGGTCAGAGCTTTATGAGCCCGGTGACCTCGCCGTACGATCAGTCGAACCGTATCGCCTCGGGTACGGCAATGCGATTTGCCATGATCTCGGGAGATACGATCTCGACGCGAGAAGGCACGCCAAATCAGGGCGGCGGTTGGGAGCGATTGAATGGCGGCGTGCACAATTTCAAGCGGTTCCTCGAGCGTTGGGACGGACAACGTCTCGATTACGCCGGGTCCTTGATCAATCTATTCAATTCGAGGAACAACGCCGGTTCGTTCAAATGTTGTAACGAAGTGTACAACCCTCCGATACGAAACTGGGTGTTTGACAGCACGTTCCTCGATCCGGCCCGACTCCCGCCCGGAACGCCGTTCTTCCAGTACGTACAAACTACAGGGTTTTTGAGGACGAATGATTGATGCCAGGTTTTCTTGGAGGAATCTGTCAGGATAACTGAAAACTAGCTAAGTTGAGTTCAGCAGCTTGCCGCTCCATTTTCCGCGGATATCCTTTCGTGGGAAATGGAGCGGCGGGCTGTTTGTTTTCCGCCTGACCTCGCAAACGTCTAGACGGTGGTGCTTCGAGAGCGCGAACAGGTTTCCGGACATATCAAGCAAAAACCGCCTTCTTGGGACAAAACATCAAAATTAAGACACTTGTGCATTCTATGGACAACTAGGCCATCCTGGATATACTTCGCGGACTGATTTCGGTTACCGTTTGATGTGATGCCGAACCAAAGATCACCCGCGCCCCAGAAATCTGTCACGGAGAGCATGCTCCGCTTTATCGGACACGTCTGCAAACTGATGCTCAACGGTCGTTTTCGGTCCCGCGCCTTTCATGGGACGTGCACAGCCCCAGCTCAAAAAGCGAGGGTACCTTCACAGCTGTGTCCAGAGGTTTCTGTCAACACGGTCTCACAGGAGGAAGTCGGAAAGTATCGCGATCCGCAGCAAGCGCGTCACCATCTTGGCGATCGAAGTTGGGACGCGCTTCGCGTCATCCGTTTCGACACCAAATTGGGACGCATCACGGATCAGTCCGGCCACAGCCGTCAGCAGCTGCGTCACCGGATGGCCGTTCTCAAATTGGGCCGCACGCCGCGTCACCATCTTGGCGATCGAAGTTGGGACGCGCTTCGCGTCACCCGTTTCGACACCAAATTGGGACGCATCACGGATCAGTCCGGCCGCAGCCGTCAGCAGCTGCGTCACCGGATGGCCGTTGTCAAATTGGGACGCACGCCGCGTCATCAGCTGGGGCGCGTTGTTGCTTACAGTTTGGGACGCGTCCAAACTTGGTCCTTGGCGTTTTCATTTTGTCCTTAAGAGAGGCCAAGTGGCGGAGATCATTCATCGAACATCCTTAGTGTATTATCGTATTGAGATATGCGGATCGTCTCGCCCTTTGGATCGGGGGTTTGAGGAGGATGAAGGAGCTTTCATTACACAGCTGCAGGCTTGACCGGCGATACGACGTCCGTGGACAGTTGGGACGCGGAAGCTACGCCGAGATATTCCTGGCCCGCGACATCCTTGCGTCACCACAATCAACGCACAGCACGGTCGTGATCAAGGCATTGAATGTCTTTCTGCAGGATGATCTCGACGCCGATCTTGAACGTACGCTGGTCGAGAATTTCCAGAACGAAGCGGTTGCACTTGACCGCGTCAGACACCCGAACATCATTAGCCGCCTCGGCCACGGAACGGCGCGCGACCTTCTCGGCACGGTGTTCCATTACCTTGTCCTCGAATACATGGCCGGAGGCGATATCCAGGCGGTCATTCGGAAGCGCGAATTAGCACCGCAGCAAGCTCTCGACTACATTGAACAGGTCTGCGCGGGACTCGACCATGCACATCGCCATTCGATCATTCATCGCGATATCAAACCACACAACCTGCTCCTGAACTGGGATCTGTCGACGGTTAAGATAGCCGATTTTGGTGTCGCGCGGTTGCAC
Source organism: Pyrinomonadaceae bacterium (assembly GCA_021463165.1). GTDB lineage: Bacteria > Acidobacteriota > Blastocatellia > Pyrinomonadales > Pyrinomonadaceae > OLB17. The sequence goes on from JAJTWY010000004.1 coordinate 180,495, forward strand.
CTCTCGGACGCACCGATAACTCGCGTGGGCACGAATATTTATGCACCGCCGGAGCACAGCCCGTTGATGGCAGGCAAGGGCGGAGACCTGGATAATACCGCGCTGACGCCGGCTGCTGACATTTATTCGTTAGCGAAAACGATCTACTCGATGATGACCGGCGAAGCTCCGCGGGCGTTTGCCAACGAGCCGATAACAAGCTTGCCCGAGAACGTGATGTCAGAGCCATGGGCCGACGAGTTGATCCGTGTGCTCCGGCGGGCCACAGCTTCTGAGCCTTACGAGCGTCACCAGTCCATCATCGAATTCTGGGGCGATCTGACCTCGGTTCGACAGGCTGTTGCGGAAGGGGAATACAGTACCCTGATGAGGTCGTCTATCCCTGCCCCGCAGCCGCACGTCGCTCGTGGATATTCGCCTGTGGTGCCGGATCGGCCAAGTTTCGATCCGATAACCGCCAGCGGGTTGAAAAAGGTAACTGATCCGGTGTATCAACCATCGTATGTTCCGCAGACGGAAGCGGTTCGCTCTGGTGACGCAATGCCCGTGGATTCAACAGTAACAGCCGATCCTGCCGCCTTTGCTGATAATGTTCTGCGACCACCGAGACGCGGACGCGGGATCCGCAGATTCGCCGTTTTTGCGATACTCGTAGTGAGCTTTACGGGTTTACTTTATGGAACGGCAAGTTTTGTGCGAGGAAGGGTGATGCTGCCGGGCACGACGACATCGCCGCGCGGCCAGGTCGCCATCGCGAGTACCGACATCTATCTCAGGCCGTCGCCCGGCACTGATCAGGACCCGATCGGCCTCGTGACCAAAAACTCGAGGGTAAGGATTGTAAATTCGCAGAATAATTGGTATCAAGTTGATATCCTCCGCCAGGGGCGCGACCGTGGAAATTCTACTCCAAACGCGAACCGGGGATGGCTGAACGGTAAGTACTTGCAGATCACGAACTGAAGGCAGAGAAGAACTTGAGCATATTAGATAAGGTAAGACGTTGGATCGACGGCGAATCGGCCGAGCTTGTTCTCGAACAGGCCGCTCGGGATGCGCAGATAAAACCGCGAAGCAAGGCCGAGGAGTTCATCGTGAAGATCGCGCGCGAGGTCGAATCCGTGATGCAGAACGAACTCGTTCCGCTTCCGCAGGGAACTACCATTATTCCCAGCGAATACATGATATTTCTGAGCGCTGAGGATGACAAGGAATGGCGCGGAGCCAAGCGACGCGGGCTTGAACAAGGCCTATATCACATTCTTGCCGAGCGGGCGAAAGAGATCGCGGGTAAGAAAAAACTTGAGACTCGCTCATTTGTGATCGAACTGCGGATCGATGGAACTTTGGAAAAAGGGCAGATCCGTGTGCAGCACAGCTGGGAAGATTCGGCTGGAAATAAGACGGGGATCCTTGCCCGGCCGAAGTTGGCACCTGAGGTTGAGACCAAGACACCGGTTCAGGCCAATTTTAACCCGACCATCAAGCCGCCGATAGTCGCGACGGATCCAAACCTTCTCGTCCCGACAACGCTGGCGCCTGCAGAGTTTTCAGGATCTCGCTCCGGTTCACCGCAGCAGGCGGTTCCGATCCCGCCAAACGACTCCGAGGAGATGACTGCCGTAAAATCCCGAATGGCTGAGCTTTACAAGCTTGAGATATGGCGGGGCGGTGTGAGGCAGAATGTCATCCCTATCTATCAGAAAGAGATCGCTATCGGGCGCGGCTCGAAATCAAAACCTGTCGATATTCCGCTAACCGGGGATGTCGAGGTCAGCCGTCGGCATTTGACGCTTATGACGGATGGAGCAGGGAATTACTGGGCAGTAAACGAAGGGAAAAATCCGGCAGCGGTAAATAATTATGAGCTGCCGGCAGGACAGCGCGTAGTGGTCGCCGCCGGCGTACCGATGAATATTTGCAGCTATATGCTCAGGATACAACCGGCCTAGATCAATTTAAGGTCGGATCGAATACCTCACGTTCGATCTGCGGAAGATACTGGCGTCTGAGCCGCTGAACCATCAACTGGGCATCACGAACACCCTCGGTCGTATCGGCCAAGTTGCTGTTTATCTGTTGCAAAAGCAATTGCAGGCTCTGCTTCTCGGCCTGGAGGACCGAACGTCGATTCTCACGAAGTTCTTCGGTTTTGGTCGTTCCTTCAAAAGCGACACTGCGGTCGATACTTTGCGGAAACGCATCTCGGTCGACTTGTGCCAGCCGTGTTCGCGTATTGCCTTGGCGTTCGACAAGTTCGACCTGAGACCGTTGAAGCACAGCAAGCCGCTCTTCGGCCTTGACCAGAAGTTCCATTGCCATCACGAGCTTCTGCTGTTTTTCATTAAGGGAATTACCGCTGATCTTTTCAAACTTTTCGATGAATGCTCTTGTGGTGGCATTCAACGACTGGACAGAACGCGAGATCGACGACAATTCGGCCGCGATCGCGGACATCGGATCGCCGGTCGGGGCTTGTCCGAGAGCCGGTATCGCAACCAGAAGTAGTACGACAGTCAAAATGGGGGTATTTCGCATATTGTTTCTCCAGTGTTCAAGGAACACATTAACACAAGCAGGTTAGATCTGTTGCTCTAAGAATTCCTGGAATATGCTTCTATCTTTCACCATTAAGGACAGTTTCTCGACCGTAGACAGAACGCGTTCTCTGATCGCAGGCGGGTAATTGAATCGAGTAGCATTTTCATCAAACTCCGCCTGATCGAGTAGTTGATATGAGCCGTCGGGCCAAACGAGCAGATCAATATCCAGATCGACATATTCAAGCAGGTTCGACGCGTAGGTTGGTGGCAAGTTTATGTTGCAGTAGATGTTTCGGAAGACTCCTTCCGGCTCGGAAAAGACGAAGATGTTGTACCAACGGTCGAGCCAAAAATACTCGCGAGAGACGGTGCCCTTACGGATCAGTCCGAGATCGGTGTGGCGAACGTCGTGTGAAAACCCGCCAAGGAGCACGATTCGTTCGTCGATATGCTCGATCAATTTGCATGTCCACGAACGCCTGACCGTCCGATCAAAATTCAGAGAGTTTACGGTGACCAGCTTGCTGCTCATTGCTTGTATGGAAAAACATGGCGACACACGGCGCCGATCACTGATCGTCTTGGGGAGGTTTCTGGCCGGTGTAGGTCGCACGGAGCTTTTTCAGCACCTCGTGCAGCACGAATCGATCCGTCGAAGGAAGACCCGCTATGCATTCGGCTTCAACGTCGATCCAACGACGTTCAACATCGCCGCGGATGTGCCGGCCGCGATCGGTCAGATAGACCCGGCTTGATCGGCCGTCGCCATCATCCTTTTCCTTAGGCTTTATCAACTTTATTCTCCGGAGGCCGACAAGCATGGTGCTAACGGTAGGGGCAGAGACATTCAGGCGTTTTGCCAGATCGACTTGGCGCAAACCGTCCTCGCGCCATAATTCGATCAGTAAGAATGTCTGACCACTGTGTAACCCGATCTCGGCCATATGCCGCTCTATCGCGGTGCGGTAAGCAACGGCTACCTTGGCAAGCAGGTAACTGATAGTGTCCTCGAAAACGATCGAATCAGTCATAAACCCTCGGCTTCTTATCGGCGATCAGCATGCTAATAAGAATTGATAAGCGGCCTTATCAATAAATATTAGCACGCTAAGAATATATTATTAGCGTGCTAATAGTCTATGATTAGGATGCTAACCAACTAATGATAGCGCGGTAACGCTTTCTAAAAAAGTGGATTAAAATGGATACGATGAATACCCTCGAAACCCTTAGGAATGCTAGGAATTTGCTGCTTAAACTTCACAAAACGATGCTTGATCGAGAGCGGGAGTCATATGAGAGCCTTCACGGACCGCTTACAGCCACCGAGTTCTTAAGCTTGCTTCTTGAGGATCCGGATTTTAGTTGGCTGCGCAAGTTCTCAATGCTCATTGTCGAGATCGATGAGCTGTTTGCACAAAAGGACGGCTACGAGATCGAAATGGTTGAGGCGAGTCTGGGAAAGGTCAGGGAACTTGTGCAAATGGTTGAGCCGGATGAGTATTTCAGGGCCAAATATGAGTTTGCTATCCAGAACGTCCCCGAGGCTGCCAGTCTACATTTTGAGATCAAAACCTTGCTGCAAGGGTGACTTGCCGAGATCTACGTTCGCCCGCTCTTTTTCCAGTCGTTAAGGAAGGCGTCGAGCCCCTTATCGGTAAGGGGATGTTTTGCGAGCTGTTGGATCACCTTGAACGGGATGGTTGCGACATCGGCTCCGGCCAGTGCGCAGTCTACAATGTGCATCGGATGGCGTATCGAGGCGGCCAGGACCTCGGTCTCGAACCCATAATTGTCATAGATCTGAACGATATCACGTATCAACTGCATCCCGTCCTGGGCAATATCATCCAGGCGTCCGATAAATGGCGAAATATAGCTCGCTCCGGCCTTAGCGGCGAGCAGTGCCTGTGCTGCAGAAAAACAAAGTGTTACGTTAACTTTCGTGCCTTCAGATCGCAACCGGCGGGTCGCCTTTAGACCGTCGAGTGTCAAGGGGCATTTTATGACGACATTGTCTGCGATCTTTGCAAGTTCACGGCCTTCACGAAGCATTCCTTCAGTATCGAGTGAGGTAACTTCCGCCGATACATCGCCTTCTACGATCGAACATATCTTTGCAATGTGTTCCTTGAAGTCGACATCGCCTTCCTTTGCTACAAGCGAAGGATTTGTGGTAACGCCGTCGATCAACCCGAGATCGTTGGCCTCTTTTATCTCATCAAGGTTAGCTGTATCTATAAAGAATTTCATTGTTTTATCGTAGCGGATAGCTTTCTATCAGTATTTGGGATCGGCCCTCGAACTCGGGAATATTCGTCGATTAAGTTACCTTATTTGTCAACACGCCGATGCCTTCGATCTCGACTTCGCAGACATCTCCTGAGCTGAGTTTCGAAACGCCGGAGGGCGTGCCGGTTGCGATAACATCACCAGGATTCAGCGTCATCATGTTTGAGATATATCGTATCAGAAAGTCAACGGGGAAAACCATCTGCGAGGTTCTTCCGTCCTGCTTCACAACGCCGTTTACCCTTACAATGACGCGAATATCCGCAACATCAAGCTCCGATTCGATATGCGGTCCGATCGGGCAGAAAGTATCGAATGATTTAGCCCTTGCAAACTGTCCATCCTTTCGCTGAAGATCACGAGCAGTCACATCATTTAGACAGGTGTAGCCGAGAATGTAATCCTTTACATTGGCCCCATCGGCTAAATCTTTACATGTCTGTGAGATAACTATCCCAAGCTCACCTTCATGCTCAACCTGGTCTGAATATTTTGGTTTAACTATTTCCTTCCCGTCAAACACCACGGCGGAGGGCGCTTTCAAAAACAAAAGGGGTTCCTTCGGAACTTCATTCCCAAGTTCGGCTGCATGATCTGCATAATTCCGGCCAACGCAGACGATCTTTGACGGCACGAAGTCTTTCTTTATCTCGATCTTCATAACACAAATAGTATTGTCGAAGCCGCACGGGTAGGCAAGCTGGCTCGGGCCCGCACAAGCTACGGCTATCCTGTGATGAGGTTTTCAGAGGTATCGGACCGCCTAGCTCGGATCGCCGGGGGGGATAGACTATAAGAATTAGGGAACGGTTTCCGATACGATCTCAGAAGTTTCGCTAACATTGCCCGTTGTGTCTGTTGCGGTAATGTAATAGAAGTACCTTTTGCCTGATTCGACGCGAGTATCCTGGAAAGTGTTTGTTTTCAATAACTCAGGCGTAAGAACTTGCCATTTTGTTTTATCAAGTGTTTCGTCGGTCGAGCGATATATCTTGTAGCCGGCTATGTCCTTTTCAGGATTTACGGCGAAGAAGATCGAGATCGTTGTTGGTGAGGCAGCGAGTGTGATCGCCGATGGAGCAGAAGGCGCAAAATTATCTATGGGTTTGAAACGCAATACGTTGGATTCTGCACTCTCGACAGGTTCGGTCTGTACGCCCGATGAGACGGCACGGACGAAGTAGAAATATTCCTTTCCGAATTCAAAGAATTCGTCCTCAAATTCTGTCGCAGAGATCGGAGCTTTGTTGAGGGGTGCCGCCATTTCGGCCATTGAGTTTGAGCGATATACGTAGTACCCCAAAATGCTGGCTGGTGAAGATCCATCAATGTTCGTTGCCGGGGCTTCCCATTTTAGGTTCACTGCGTCCTGCGATGCGAGGGCAGTCAGGGAAGTCGGGCCGGCCGCGATCTTTGAGGTAGGTTCGATCAGCAAGGAATTCGAGAAACCGGCCTTCTGTCCGGTAGCATTCACAAATCTGACCGCATAGCGAAGCCTGGCTGCCTGACCGGCGAATCGAAGTGTGTCCTTATATTGGAGGGTTTTCAAGGCGAAATCAGCGTCTGTTACCGGCAGCGCAGCAATCAGTGTGCTACGATTGGCAAATTCCTCTTCCGAGAGTTGTAGGGGGGCGGTTGCGGGTTCAGCAAGACGATAGATATCAGCTCGTGCTATGTGCTGAGTATTGCCTTTGGGAGCATTCCTGGCCGGCATCCGCCAGGAAAGAATTATCTGGTTGCCCCGCTGAAATCCGCTGATCTCAGTTATCTGCACGACACGCTCGCGAGGCGGAACTGGAGCTCCCCGCTTTCCGCAGCCTTGGATACAAAGAATGGAAACGAAGAAGATCAAGAATTTCGCCCACAAAGAACGTGGATGTTCACGCAAAAAACAGGACGGAGAAAATCTTGTAGTCAGGCCCATTCTAAATAGCTGCCTCAGGCAATGTTCAAGCTCGGGTTCGAAAACGGAAGGCGATTAGAGAATATATTGTCTTAAGTCCTGGTCCTCGATCAGGCCCGCTAGCTTTCCGTCAACGTAGCGGGAATCTATCTTCTGATGTTTTTCCCGGAGTTCGCCGCCCTCGAAGCTGATCTCCTCGAGTAATTTTTCAACGAGCGTGTGCAGCCGGCGCGCGCCTATGTTCTCGGTTGTTTTATTTATCTCCTCGGTCATCTCCGCGAGTCGATCGATCGCGTCTTCGGTAAAAGTTAATGTGATGCCTTCGGTACCAAGAAGTGCCTGATACTGCTTTATCAAGGAGTTTTTCGGCTGGACAAGAATTCGCTTCAGATCCTCGATCGTAAGTGATTCGAGTTCGACCCGGATCGGAAAGCGGCCTTGAAGTTCGGGTATCAGATCAGTTGGTTTCGAGACATGAAAGGCACCCGCCGCAATGAACAAGATATGGTCAGTTGAGATCATCCCGTGTTTTGTATTCACATTGGTTCCTTCAACGATGGGAAGAAGATCTCGCTGGACACCTTCGCGTGATACATCCGGTCCGGTGCTGTTTTCGCGGCCGGCCACCTTGTCGATCTCGTCCAGGAAAATGATGCCGGCATTCTGGACCCTTTCAATCGCCTTGCTCGTGATCCGTTCCATATCCACGAGGCTTTCCTGCTCATCGCGGACCATATAAGTTCGAGCTTCCGCGATGGTAAGTTTTCTCGTAATTGTCTTATTAGGGAACATGTTTCCCATCATGTCCCGAAGGTTGACCCCCATCTCCTCCATGCCCTGTCCGCTGATGAAATCGATGGTTGTATTGGACCGATCCTGGGTTTCGACATCAACGAGTCGCTCATCAAGATCTCCGCGGCGAAGCTGTTCGCGAAGCTTTTCACGAGTTCGTTCATGTGAGCGGCTCTTTTCCTCGTTCTGCTGTTCGTCTTCCGGGGAGTAGCCGTAAGTGGATGGTGATGGAAGGAGGATCTCAAGCAGCTTCTCTTCTACATTCTGTTCCGCCCGTTGACGGACATCCTCGAACGCAGCCTGCTTAGCCATGTCAACACCTACATCGGCGAGTTCGCGGATCATGCTTTCAACATCTCGCCCAACATATCCCACCTCAGTGAACTTAGACGCCTCGATCTTGATAAACGGGGAATTGGCCAGACGAGCCAACCTCCGAGCGATCTCGGTCTTCCCGACACCTGTCGAGCCTATCATCAGGATATTCTTCGGCAAAACATCCTCGGCGATCTCAGACGGGAGCTTTTGTCGGCGGATCCGGTTTCGGAGAGCTATCGCAACCGCCTTCTTTGCGGCGTTTTGGCCGACAACATACTTATCGAGTTCGGCAACGATCTGGCGAGGTGTCAGTTCGTCGAGATCGGGTTTTTTTGACGTGGTGGTCTCACCACCAAGGTAGATTGCCATCTTTACAAGGATTATACGTGTTCGATCAGCCGGTGATCTCTTCGACAACGATGTTAGAGTTCGTGTAAATACAGATATCACCCGCGATTCGGAGGGATTCTTCCGCAATTTCGCGAGCAGAGAGCTCAGTATGTTTCATTAGTCCACGGGCGGCGGCCAACGCATACATGCTGCCCGAGCCGACGGAAAGTAGGCCGTCGTCCGAGGCTATCACATCCCCCTTACCTGAAATCAGATACGAATCACTCTTGTCGGCGACTATAAGGAGAGCCTCTAAATTACGCAGATACTTGTCTGTTCTCCAGTCTTTGCTTAGTTCGATCGCAGCTCGTTCCAGCTGATTCTGGAATTGCTCTAACTTGTTCTCAAACTTGGCCAATAGAGAAAATGCATCGGCGGTCGAGCCGGCAAAGCCCGCGACTATAGTTCCGTTGCTTAGACGTCGGATCTTACGCGCGGAGCCTTTGATCACCGTATCACCTAACGTAACTTGCCCATCAGCGGCCATTGCGGTTTCGCCGTTGCGTTTTACGAGTAAGACCGTTGTCGAGCGGATCGTTGATGATTGCGACGGTTCGACCATAAAAACACAATCATAAGGTTTTGATCTAGAATGCTCAAATTGACATCACCTGTGGGATTGTCTGAACATAAAAGGCTTATGAGAAGGCGGCCGAGGATCGGCATCACAATGCGCTTGGAACTCGAGACCGGTCGTTTTTATCTCGGCCGGGATTACTGCGAGGCCGTGGAAAGATCGGGCGGTACCCCGGTTCATATCGGCCTTATTCCAAAATCGGAATATATTGCCGAGGTGGTGGCCGATCTTGATGGTGTCCTCCTTCCCGGAAGCAATACGGATATTGACCCGGCCTTCTATGGGGAAGATCCGCATCCGAATCTGGGAACCGTGATACCGGTGAAGGACGAGACTGATCGCCTTGTCTTGGCTGAGGTGGAGAATCAGGGGCTTCCGCTTCTCTGTATATGTTACGGGATGCAGGCGTTGAATGTGTTTCGCGGTGGGAGTCTGATCCAGGATATCGAGTCGAGTCGTGATACGTCTATTAAGCACGATCAGGGGAGGCCGTATGATCGAGCTTCCCATGGTCTTCGGATCGATCAAGAAGGCTTGATCGCCGAACTTTGTCCACGAAATGGGCCTGTTCGCGTTAATAGCTCGCATCATCAGGCTGTCAGCACGGTTGGCGAGAATCTACGAGCTACCGCTTGGGCCTCGGACGGGGTGATCGAATGCATTGAGGATTCGAGGCCGGGTAGGTTTGCACTGGGAGTTCAGTGGCATCCCGAGATGACGTTTGAAACTGACGAGATGTCCCGCCGGATCTTTGCGAGGTTTGTTGATCGGTGTGCGGAGAGGCGGTAGAAAGAATATTTCGTTCGGATCTCGCAACCTTGTTGAGAAAGCAGTTTTTCCCAAGCCGGGCTTCTCGTGTATTCTCTAAAGATGAGTCTTAAAAGGAACTTGGTGATTTCGTCGTATAAATGAATAATCCCTTTATCATCGGACTGATTGCCTGGTTCTTGCCGGGTGTGGGACATTTTCTTCAAGGCCGGCCGATTCGCGGGGCAACGATCGCGATTGTCGTTTGGCTGATGTTCGTGATCGCGATCGTTAGCGGAGGTGCACATTATCCGGGTTTTGAGTTCAAAGACGGAGCCCTTCTCTACCTCCTGAATATTTTTGCCCGGTTTGGAAATGGTCTCGGGGCTCTAATCAGCTTTGTGGTGGCTGGCACACCATCCCCGAATGTTGCCGCTTTGGCGACATTTGAATACGGCGGCCGTTTTCTTGAGGTTGCTGGGTTGCTGAACTACCTGGCGGCGATCGATGCTGCTGATATAGCGATCGGGAGGAAAAAATGATCCATTTTCTCTATTTGGTCGGATTTGCCTTCTTCGTGTCGATTGCCTTCGCGACCTTTTCAAACGGCACTCCAAAAGAAAGGATCCTATATGGGGTAAAATCTTTCGCACAGTTCGTTGTGGTCAGTCTTGTCCTCGCATGGGTCCTTTACTTTATTCCTTGGTAGATCACTGCTTTACCCCGAACTGATAACATGCCGCTCATCGAGACCGAGGCACTGATCTTAAGAAGCTATAATCTCGCCGAAGCGGACAAGATAGTTGTCTTCATTACGCGAAACGAGGGGGTCGTCCGTGGCGTTGCAAAAGGAGCAAAAAGACTCAAAAGCAGATTTGGGAGTGGACTTGAACCATTTTCTAAAGTCAAGATCGAGTATTTCCTTAAAGAATCCTCCGAACTTGTTACAATTCAAAGGGTTGAGCTAACATCGTCAAGTTTTACAGCAGCAAGTGATCCTGAGTTCCTTCGTAGATTTTCATACCTTTCTGAGCTGCTCGTTTTGTTCTCGCCGCCCCATGACCCCAATGAAAAGCTATATCGAATGGTTAATGCGTGTATCGACGCGGCGGCCGGTGACAGCGCGAACCTTGACGGCATAGTCTTGTATTTCGAAATATGGCTTCTGCGGCTATCGGGTTTCTTGCAGGACTGGTCGACCTGCGGAGCGTGTTTGCGGACATTCGACGATGCTGACCAGGCCTATCTAGCGGCCGACCTATCTTTGATCTGTAAAGGATGCTGTCCGGGCTCGCACCGCGATCTAATGGACGCAAGGAACCGACACCTGGCAGCGTCGGCGCGACGACTTTCGCCAAGGGACTTTGCCCAGGCGACAGTGGGGCTTGGTGATCGGATCGGCTATTTGTCGGAGATAATGAAGCGATCTCTATCACGGGCTGCGGGTAAAGACATCAGCGCTGAAAGATCGCTGGCAATAAAATTCATGTAGCCGATACATCCGTTCTGGTTTTCCGGATCTATCCCTGTTCGACTTTGAGGCTGCGTTAGTGATAAAACGTAACCATAAGACATGAAACGAGTTATTGGGCTGATCTCGCGATATCTGTTGACAACGATCATCCCCTACTTTTTTTTCTCGTGGCTTCTTTTAAGTGTAATTCTCTTTGTCCAGCAAGCTAGCCGTTACTCCGATACCTTTTTTTCCGCAAATATCCCGGCAAATCTCATTTGGCAACTCAGTGTCGCCCTGGTACCGACGGTTATTTCATTCACCTGTCCGATGGCGATGCTCGTCGGAACCATCATTGGATTGACCAAAATGCAGGGTGACAGCGAACTCGTTGCGATCCGGGCGGCAGGTATTGATTCTTTCCAGATCGCCTTGCCGATCATGTTACTCGGTGCCCTGATGTCGGGGTTTGCCTTCCTCGTGAATATTAAAGGTGTACCGATCGCGGCCGGTTTGGTACGCAGCGTAGCCATGCAGACAGCCATTAAAAAGCTTGAATCGCCGATCGAGCCCGGCGTCTTCAATACTGAGATTGCGGGCTATACGATCTACGTGAAGGGCGCTGATCTCGAGACAAGTACGTGGAAGAATATCTTCATATACACGGAGGACAAACCTAACAATAGCATTCGGTTGATCACGTCGCGTAACGGCCGCATCGACACGACGGGGCAGCAATCCGAACTCGTTCTTGCAAATGCAACGATCTCAACGCTTCCTATGGATCTGACAGGAGGAGGGAAATATGTGTCCGAGAGTGTCGGCGAGGTGCGCCTGGCGATCAAGACGAAGCGTAACGAACTGATAGACCGCCTGAGTCTTTCGGATCTTCGGCCAGAAGAGCTCGGCCTGCAGGAACTTTCCGATTTCGCATCGGCGAAAGAAGGTCCGGAACGGATCGAAGCTCAGATACTATGGCAGCGGCGGATCATACTCTCAATAACTCCGTTCATCTTTTGCATTCTTGGAACTGTCATCGTGCTGCGATTCAGCCGTGGCGGTCGAGGCTTTGGCGTTGCGGTTGCGATCGGTGTGCTTGTCGGATTCTACCTCCTTACATTCCTCGGTGAACAAATGGCTAGGGTCGGGGCCATTAGCGTTGAACTTAGCGGCGTGATCCCAATCCTCGGCAGCGTTTTGGCGATACTTTGGCTAGGTCTGACCAGGAACCTGGATGTTGTTCGTCAGGCGTTCCTTTCGATAAGGGAAAGGTTGCCCACATGGCCCAGGCGACACCGAAAGGTGCAGATCAAGAACATCTTTATGGATGTTACGACCGGGCTTCGGGACTTCGATCTTATCATCAATCTTCTCTTAAACTTCCTGGTTACTCTGTTCTTTCTAACCGCGATATTCCTTATTTTTACGGCGTTTGAGCTGTGGAAATTCGCCGGCGTTATCGACAACGGGGTTTTTCTGCTTTCCCAATATCTGTTTTATCTCTTGCCATTCGTTTACCTCCAGATCGCCCCATCGGCGGCAATGATAGCCACACTTGCGACCTACGTTATCAAATCGCGAAATAATGAGATCGTGACGTGGACGGCGGCGGGGCAGAGTGTATACCGACTCCTGATGCCTTGTTTTCTCGTTATGCTTCTGCTCGGGGGGATCAACTGGGTGGTTCAAGAGAAGTTCTTGCCGCGGGCAAATCAACTGCAGGATGAGACACGGAGCCTGATCCGCAATAGGGGCGTGCCCATCGATCAAACTGGGAGATACTGGGTAGCCAATGAAAAACGGATCTATTCATTTGAGTTCGCGTCTGATAACGACAAGTCAAAAGTTCTAAATTCCTCGAGTGAAAGCCCGTCTGATAACGATCTGCCCGGGTCAGTGCATCTTTCAGGAAGCGACCGCCGTGCGTCTGATAACGAAATCCGACACAGTTGTTCTTCTGGGTGTGTTAGGAACCTCGTCGTGTACGAATTCGTGGACGATGGAGAGCGTCTGCAAGCCGTGTACCGGACCGATCTGGCTGAATGGTTTGGGGGAAACATTCGCTTTGTAGGTAGTTTCGAGAGAAATGATGTTCGAACCGGCAGCATGGTGACTCAGATGGGCTATGGTGGAACGCTTGAGGAAACGCTCAACCCGTTCACAGAACTCAGGCTTAAACCGAATCATCTGGATACCGGCGAGCTCAAGCGGCAGATCAAGGTTGTTGACTCAGATGTCGAGCGACGAGCCTTGCGGATAGGCCTCGAGAAGAAATACGCGACACTCCTATTGCCGCTGGTAATGGCTCTGTTCACGTCGCCATTTGCCCTTAGTCTGAGTCGAAAAGGGAAGGCGGCTACCGTTGGATATGCCATTCTGTTGTGGCTGCTCTTCACGGGAACGAGTACGCTCTTCGAGCGCGCAGGCGCCAGCGGGATACTCTCGCCTGAACTCGCAGTTTGGTTTCCGCTGGCTGTTTTCGGAGCCTTTGGGATAGTCCTGCTTTCGAAAATTCGGACCTAACTACAAGGTCAGGCAGGCCAACCGTGCTGCTGCCCGATTGCTTTGTGTAAAACCGGGCAAGGTTGTCAGAAACTTTTTTTGAACAGGTACGCCGTCTTGATAAAGAAGCTTCGTCCATTTCCCTGAAAGCCGGGTTCCCTGATCCCGGTGTACGGATTAAAGCCGTTGTAATTGAGGTCGTCGTTATAGCCGGCATAGATCGCGGTACCCGGGCTCGGTGTCCACCCGAACACGAATTGCGGTCTGACACGCGATGAGATGTTTGAATAGTCGAGACGCATACGGGCATAAAGATTCCTCGTAAACTGATAGGTCGAGCGCAAGCTAAAGACATTGTCGTCAAACGCGACGCGCCCCGTGTCGTTCCTGGTGAGTCGCGAGCGATTGTAGTTAAGCTGTACTTGAAATGCTGTCGTTGGCTGGTATCGAACGGACGATTCAATGTACGTCAGGTTGCCGGCTCCGGGATCCTGTCGCGGCGGCGGGGTCATACAAATTGAGCCATACTGCCCGCAGGCCTCATACCAATTCACGTACGGCAGACTTGCTCGCGGATATTTTGGGCCCGCACCGAAATCATAGTCCAGGCTTCCATAATTCTGACTCAGAACGAAAAGGACGAACCATTGCTTCGCAGGGGACGCCTCGATGAAACCGTAGATTTCCTTACGATGCGACGAACGCTCACTACGATCCCCGAAGAATGCGCCCTGTCGCGTGGCCGATCGGCGAGGTCCGAATTCGTGCTCGAAGACACGTTCATAGCCGTACTCAAAACCGCCGCCGATGAATATCTGTCGCTGCAAGGCCAGCATTCCCTGAGTGTTGGATTCCGTGCGTTGGGAACGTCCCTTCCAGTCGTATGTGATACTGGTTTGGTTGAACAGGCGCTTGAAGATAATGGGATTCTTCGGGTTTCGGTTCGTCTCATAACGCACAAATGAGTTGAGCGAATTTGTGTCCGTTCGGCTCGTAAAACCAACGTCTGCCCGATAGTCAGCGGTTCGTCCGCCGGCTGCGAGTTCCATGTAAAGGTTACGGTCGGAGCGCTGGATAAACCCACGATAGCCAAAACCGTTCCCAGTTCTGTATTGATTGCGATCAAGATCGGGATTGTAGAAAGATCGCCGCGAATTTGTTCCAAGGACCTGAAACTCCGCTACGACCTTTGGTGTCAGCTTAAACCTACCGTCAAATCCGGCAGTGTGGTTGTGGCGGTCTACAAAGTTATAAGTTGTGCCAAAGAATCCTATGTTGTGATAGAGTCCGATGTCGCGTTTAACACGGATCACGCCAATATCGGCGTTCTGATTCATATAACGCTCGGTTGGGCAGCTTATTCCCGCAGTTGGATCCGCGACGCGCTGGTTTTGGCACAACAAAAGACTTTCACGTTCGTCAACCGAGTAATTTCCGGGGGCATTGTCCGAGGCGTACATGATGCCAAACGTATTCTTTCCACGGCGGCCCGTCAGTTTCAATGCTAAATCGGGGTCAACTATAGCTCGCGTATTCACAACGTTCATACCGCTCTGAAAAATATCTATCCGCTCGAGGAAGAAGGGCCTCTTTTCAGCAAAAAAGATCGGGAACCGCACATTGGCTGTACTGACCGGGGCGTCTGCCTCGACTTGAGCGAAATCCGGGTTGTATGCAAAATCAAGGGTAATCGTCGGCGAGAGGCCGAATTTCGCTGTCATCCCAAAATCCGCCTTAACTCCTTCATTGACGTAGCGTCCGGCTGCATCTCCATTAAAGGTATGGCGAGACCGTCGCCCAGTTTCACTGATCGTAAGGCTAGGATTTATCTCAAGCTGCCGCGTCGTTTCGATACCCTCGAGGCCAGTGATGTGACCGGCCTGCGGGAGCGAGCCGTTAATGCTCCGGTCGATCGGCATCCAAGAATTCAGCTCATTGTTGTTGTATTTGACCCGGCGAAATATATGCAGGCCCCAGTTTTTGTTCTTGCCGGCCTCATATCGCAGAGATTTGAATGGGATCGCAACCTCGATGTTGAAACCATCTTCAGTTACGACGCCTTTGGATTCCATCACGATGTCGATGCTGTAGTCCTCTCCACGGCCTTCAGTCATCGTCCCGT
Source organism: Pyrinomonadaceae bacterium (assembly GCA_021463165.1). Taxonomy (GTDB): domain Bacteria; phylum Acidobacteriota; class Blastocatellia; order Pyrinomonadales; family Pyrinomonadaceae; genus OLB17. The sequence goes on from JAJTWY010000004.1 coordinate 196,134, forward strand.
CTCCCTGAATACCAAGCGGGTTCCATGCGAGTGCATACGACTGCCGTTTGTCGTTGAACGTATCAAGGAAGATGATGAAATAGTCGTCATTCCAGATATTGTCGCGACGGGCAACGCTGGCGCGGATAGTGTTGCGGTCCTGTTTTGCTCGGAAGGCGAAGTAAATATGTTTTGAGTCGTAGGCGATCATCGCTTCGGTATGATGCCTGGGAGCGACGTTATCGCCAGGTTGCGTTTGAAGGAAATCGCCGAACAAAGCAGCGCGTTGCCATATCGGGTCGTCGAGCACACCGTCGACGACTGGCGGCGTTTCAGTCAGTGGTATTGTGGCCGGTACGTTCTTCTTCACATAGCCTGGGCTTGATCGGACAGCTTCGGTAGGTGCCAACGCCTCCGGACGACCATTCTCTGCGGCTTCTGGAAGTATGGGGCCGGATGGTTGGGCAACGGAGAGTGCAACACTGAAAAATATTACAATGAGAATAAATGCGGGGCGAGACTTCGAAAACATTTGGTGGTACATCTTTGGGTCAGCTCCAAATAAAGGGATCGAAAATAAGAAGTTTGATCTACTATGAAAATAAACTTGTCGAACATTAAACACCGCTGGATCGGATTTCGTGACAGGAAATACTACGACGCTGACTAGAAAATGCTTCTGGTCAATCTGGCGAGCGAGATGCACAAAATTAAGGTCGTGTATACAATAATGAGGTTCCTCAAAACTAAGTAGGTATATAGAAATGAAACTGCTTTTCCGCTTTATTCTTCTTTTCTCGGTGCTTGGCGTCGTTGCAGATGGGCAGGTGACGGAGGCCGAACGCTGGCGACAGCAAGCCGCGAATGTGACCATCACCCGCGACAACTGGGGCATCGCCCATGTGAAGGGGAAAACTGACGCCGACGCAGTCTTTGGAGCGATCTATGCTCAGGCCGAGGACGATTTCAATCGAATTGAGGTGAATTACCTGAATTCTATTGGCCGTCTGGCTGAGGCCGAGGGCGAGCGGGCCATATGGAGCGATCTGCGTCAGAGGCTGTTTATAGATGAGCAGCAAATGAGGCGGCTCTATCTAGAATGCCCGGAATGGCTGCGAAAGCTGATGAACGCCTGGGCCGACGGGCTGAATTTCTATCTTGCGACGCATCCAAAGGTAAAACCTCGTGTGATAACAAAGTTTGAGCCGTGGATGCCTCTGACGTTCAGTGAAGGAAGTATTGGCGGTGACATTGAGTCGGTGAATCTAGGCCAACTAAGGGAACTGTATGACAAGGGTTTTGTGGCTGCACATGAGATCGAAGATCCATTTAGAGAACCTTCCGGCTCCAATGGGATAGCGATCTCGCCGAAGAATACAAAAAGCGGCAAGGCCCTATTATTGATCAACCCGCACACTTCGTTTTACTTTAGGTCTGAGTTGCAGATGACAAGTGATGAAGGATTGAACGCTTACGGGGCGTCGACGTGGGGTCAGTTCTTTATCTATCAAGGCTTTAATGAGCGCCTTGGATGGATGCATACGTCTAGCGCCGTTGATGCGATCGACGAGTGGATCGAAACTGTGATCAAGAAGGAAGATGGAAAGTTGTATTACAAGCATGGAGACCGCGACCGGCCGGTCGTCGAGAGGGAAGTGACAATTCGATACAAAACGAGCACGGGAACAGAGGAGCGGAAGTTTAGAACCATGCACACTCATCACGGCCCGATCGTCCGAACGGAAGGGGGAAAACTCGTATCGGTCGGGCTGATGAACGAGCCCGTCAAGGCTCTGATGCAGTCCTATACTCGGACAAAGGCCACGAATTACACTGAATTTAAGCAGGTAATGGAGTTACAGGCAAACTCTTCGAACGCAACCCTATATTCGGATGCCGACGGAACGACGGCATATTTCCATCCGAATTTTGTGCCTCGGCGCGATCCTAAGTTTGATTGGACAAAACCGGTTGATGGGAGCGATGCCGCGACGGACTGGAAAGGGATCTTGCGTTTCGACGAATTGCCCCACTTAAAGGATCCAGCGAGCGGCTGGGTCTATAACAGCAACAATTGGCCGTGGTCAGCTGCCGGACCAAGCAGCCTGAAACAGGCAGATTTTCCGAAATACGTAGATAGTGGTGTGGAAAACGCGCGCGGCCTGCATGCGATCCGAGTTTTGAAGGACAAGAAAGATTTCACACTCGAATCGCTTAATGAGGCGGCTTATGATAGCTATCTGCCATGGTTCGAAAAGGCTCTTCCCGGTCTGATAAGAGCCTGGGACAACGAACCGGCGAACTCCGAAATCAGGTCCAAGACGGCGGGCCAGATCGCTGAACTTCGCAAATGGGATTATCGATGGTCTATCGCGTCCATTCCGACTTCTCTCGCGGTCTTCTGGGGACAAGCCGTTGCTATGAACTATGGAGGTGAGGCACGGCGACAGGGAATGATGACCGAGGTGTTTATAGGGACAAAGGCGCCCGGTCCTGAACTTCTCAAAGCACTTCTGAGTGCGTCCGAAAGGCTCACGGCAGACTTTGGCTCGTGGAAAACACCTTGGGGTGAGATCAATCGATTCCAGCGGATCTCGCCAGAGATAGTTCACCCTTTTGAGGACGGGAAACCGAGTATTCCGGTGGGGTTTACTTCGGGTACGTGGGGATCGCTCGCATCTTTCGGAGCACGGCCTTTCCGTGGCTCGAAAAAATGGTATGGGACGAGTGGAAACAGTTTCGTCGCGGTCGTCGAATTTGGAAAGCGAGTTCGGGCGAAGGCCATTACCGCGGGTGGCGAGAGCGGCGATCCGGCGTCGAAGCACTTTAACGACCAAGCCGAGCGATACAGTACTGGGCGCTTGCGAGACGTCTATTTTCATCCGGATCAGCTGAGAAAAAACGCGAAGCGAGTATATAAACCTGGCGAAAACAACTAAACCACAGCCTCATGAGCTGTACTTACCTGTATAGCCGCCGACACTTTTGGGGATGCCATGCGGTTTCTTTACCAGATCTCTAGCCGCAGCAAGGCTTCTATCGAACGCGCCCTCATCATTCTGCGGATCGCAATGAACGGCGCGGTCGTCGATGAAGGCGGCAGCGCGCGGTTTTCCCTGGCCGGTGTAGACGTCCGCGTAAGGGAATTTATGCTTCTCGAGCCAATCGATGACCTTTATCCGAAGCTGTCCGGGTGTAATGCGGGAACCTTCGAGAACATCTTGCGCACAGCGAGATGTGAAGACTGTGATATTGGCGAACTTGGACAGCTCCTTTGCAAACTCCAGAGCACCCGGGACCGGGTCGCCAAAGTGATCGACGCCCTTCCACTTGTCGTATTGAGCTAGCACGCCATCCAGATCCACGCAGACTCGCGGTTTTTGAGTAACGGAAGGCTGCTTCGGTCTTGGGGCGATAACCATCGTCGACCTGGTTTTGTTTCGCTTTATTTGCGGAAGTTTAGCTGGTCTTGTTTGAAGTATTGCTTCAATTGCCTCACCGCCTTCGAGCCACTCATTTTCGCCGTCGATCGCATCGAAATTATAAAGCCGAGTGTAGTGATGCCGCGTGTGATGCCGGCCGGGCGTACGAAGGGTGTAAGGCAGGTCGTCCGGGCCGACCGAGCGCTTCGGCGGGAATTGCTCCGGTTTCCGTTCTAACCCGAGTTGCTGCCAATCTGAACGCAGATCATCGGCAAAATCATAAACATCCGCGAGCGGGTATTCTTTATCAAGCAAAACCCAGACATGGTAGCCGCCGGCTCCATTCGAGTCGAAAAGCATCGGATCCATACCCGATTCTCGCAGCCGCTCGGCCCACTCGAGAGCTGCGTCAAGATTTGCCTCGGCGATCTCATCTGCATTAGGTACATTCGGATCGTGCAGATCGACGTCGATCGCAAACCATTTGCATGTACTGTGATCACTGATCGAATGCAGCCCGATGAGATGCGCCGGTGATTTGCCCGAAAAATGGCGGTTAAGCTTATTCAGTGTGACCATATCCGTGCCAAGTTTTCGCCGTTCGGCGATCGGCAGCATTACGACGCTGATCTTGCCGTCCTTAAGCGTGTATTGGCTCCAAACATCGCGGCGGTTGACAAGGCGCTCCATTGCCCATTCCGCCAAGTCGTCGGCGTAGCGAACCCACTCCTGTGCTATCCACATCAGGCGTTTATCGTCGGCGAATTCGAAGAATGGTGCAGCCATAAGAATAGGATGACAAGCACCGATGCTTGTCAATAGCAAATAGCGGCGAAAGGCACGATCGAGCAGGGAAACGGGCCCGACCTCCCATTACTGGACTTTCTCCCAGCCGGTTATAAATATCTTCCGCGCCCAATCGTCGTACATCTGCTTCGCTGTACGTTCGCTATTCGTTATCTTGATGTCGCGTTCCAGCGGATTTTGTCGATTCGGTGAAAAATCGGTCATATATACAACGAAGCCAGGGAAATCGTTCCGGTCTTTCTTATTCGTCCTCCATAGGAGGAGTTTCCGGACCATGGTATTACCCTTCATGACCTTGGTGAAGACCGTCCGTTCGAGAAGTTCGCTTGGCGGATCGTCGTCTTCGTGGACCGATCGTTCAGCCTCGGGAACAGGGGCCAGGTCGGTGACCTGGCGAATACTAACATCATCCACGACCGCTTCCTTATCGTCACGGATCCGGATGAACTGCGGCGAGATCACGCTTACGAGCGGCATTCGAACCGTGGCCGAGTAGCGTTTACCATCCCAGTCGAGCACCATTCGCTTGACCGGACCGCCGCGGGCACGTTCCGTAATAAGATCGAGACAGGAGATCTCTATCACGGGCCCCGGCTTGATCATCTCGTAGGCTACGTAATCGTTATTTACAGCAACGTAGTCCGAAGCGACGATGCGCTTCTTTAGATCGGTGACAAAATTCTTGCGGTCTTCATCCGAAAAACCGCCTCCGACGCGTGTGAATTCGTGAAATGAGCCATCGGGCCGCATAACCGCAACGAGCAGGTCGTGGAGCATTCCCTTGCGATGATCAGTTCCTTCCGAATACCCGATCACCGCGACATCGAGGCTGTGGCGTAGCTTGACCTTAAACCAGCCAACCTGGTCGTGACGGATCACGACGCCTTCTGCCCCTTCGCCTATCACCCAGTCGGTGAAGCGTTCCATAACAGTTTCGAGGCTCTCGGCTTTCTCGTATTCGACCGGGTGGACGCGCTGGCCTTTTCCGAACAATCTTTCGAGCTGGGGATAGACGTTCGCAGCACTGTCGACCGCCTTACCGTCAACCTCGATGATGTCAAAGACGGCAACTCCAAGACGCTCGAGTTCTTCCTTCGACTCAGGTTTTCTGAGGATGCGAACCACTTGCTGAACCGGATGAGCGTTGGATGGGGCTTCTTTTACGTAAACTTCGGCGCCGAGAACGCAGCTGCGGATCTTGGCCTCTTTAAGATGCTCTGCGGCTTCTTCAAATGCCGGAAGCCCAACGCGCGCCGTGCCGCCGGGGTTAACGGAGATCACTTTCTCGCCGTCGAAGAAAAGCATCGCCATTTCGCCATCGTATTTACGGCTGACGAAGTAATTCTTCGCCTTTGGAAGTTTGAAAACCTCCTCTGAAGGGACGGCCCGCATGTTGCCCGTGACTCGACGTTTATAGTCCTGGGCTTTGGTGTGGAGCGACGGATCGGCGAGATCCGGCGCTTTGCCGGTGCAGTAGCCGAACTTACAAGAAAACTTGGCTTTGTCGAATCCGAGGTCAAGCATTCTGGCTGGCTGACCCCTCCGTTGGGCCTTTCGGTTTTTTAAGTTCCATGTTCGACAGGTGGAGTATCAGGCAATAAGAATCGTCCCTCACACGGCCTTCGAGAAATGCGTTGTAGGGTTTACCGCCGCGATTCATCACGAGTGGTTCATTACCCTTTTCACCGCCGCGGACGAGGAGCAGGGCGTCGCGTTCCGCGAGATCCTTGGCCATTTCAAAGAGAAAATCGAATGTCAGGCCATTTATATGTACAAGCTGTTTCTTATTCGTGAACACAAACCTATGGGCCGCCTCTTGCTTCTTGATGAATTTGCCGGTCCAACGCATAGGGAACTCACCGTTCATATTCTGCTGTTCCTTTTTTCGCGTCTGCCGTTTTCGTTCTGTCCCGTCGGCGTTGTAGGTAACCTCTATCTCCTCGACCAGATGGATGATGCCTTTTTTTGTCACATAGACCCGAGACATATCGCTCAGGAACATACCGAAGCTCTCCATGTCGATCTCAGGATCGCCTTTGATAAGGCTGTCGGCGACCTTGTCCAGCTTTTTATCCTTCTTAAGCAGTTCTGACAGGTCGTGATCAACATCAGTCTTGAGGAGCTTTCGCGTCGAGACCGGGCGCCCTTTCTTGTCAATGTACCGAATGACGCGCTTGGGATTTAGAGCCTCGGCCGCGACCACCGCATCTCGATTGCTGGAATTGGCAATATTTATCGGCATACCACTATGGTCGTCCTTCGTCTGCTGCCTGTCAGTGCAGGATCGTCTGTTAACTTCTGCAAAATGTAGCTACATCAGATCGAAATCCAGATCATCAGCGGAGATCTCTTCTTCCTCTCCGGCATCAAGGACTGCCGCCTGATTCAGCTTAACGTACTGAAAATCAGCAGATTTTCCAACGACAATGAAAATGTCGCCATTTGAAGCGATCACGTAGGCATTGTCGTACTCGATACCGCCGCGCCAGCTGAACGGGAATGTGTAGATTTGCCCCTCCGACAGGCGATCGTAGAGACCGTCGAGTTTGTCTATCCCAAAAGTTCCCACAAGGTAAACACTCTTGACGATCTGCGTAAAGTAATCTTCGATGGTCGCCGGCTCCAGCTCATTCTTCTGGTTAAACGACGACGTGACCAGTTCGATGGCATCCCCGTCTTCATTGATCGGGATCAGCTCGTTTCGATCGACGGAATCTCCTTTATCCGTTACCGTTGCCAGAGCGGTGCCGCCTTTGTCGATAAGCGTCTTTCCATCGGCCGCGAGTATTCGCAGGGAAGCCTCGCGGCCTTTTTCGTCGAAAGCCTCGATCTCTACTCGGCCATAAAGCTTTTCCCGGTCGATCTTTGTAATCGAGACGGGGAACTCTTCACCGTCCAAAACGAGCACTAGAGGTCTTGCCATATGTAGCCGACTTTTTGATAAATCTTACAATATCAGTAAGATACGTGTAAACAACTTCCTCTCAATACAAGTGATGATACAAAACACAAACTGTGCAACAGTGCATTCGGAAAAATGGCCCAGACATTTCTGAGCCATTGATCAAACAGTTAAGTTCCGGTTTCCCAACTCGACATATATTCGAGCATCTCCGGTGTTAACGCATCGATGTTGACGCCCATGGCCCGGAGCTTAAGGGAAGCGATCTCTTGATCGACCTCGGCCGGGAGCACATGGACGCCGGCCGCCAAAGTGCCTTTGTTCTTAACGAGATACTCTGCCGATAGGGCCTGGTTTGCAAATGACATGTCCATTACCGACGCCGGGTGGCCTTCAGCAGCGGCAAGGTTGATAAGTCGGCCTTCACCAAGGACTATGATTGATCTCGTGTCGTCTTTAGAGCGATATTCTTCGACAAACGGGCGACGCGTGACCGCCGGCTGCGACATTTCGCGAAGGGCGTCGAGGTTAAGTTCGAGATCGAAGTGACCGCTGTTGCAAACGATCGCACCGTCCTTCATTACTTCGAAGTGCTCCTTGTCGATGACATGGCGGTTGCCAGTCACGGTGACAAAGAAATCGCCGATTTTCGCCGCTTCTTTCATTGGCAGCACGCGGAAGCCATCCATCACCGCCTCGATGGCTTTGATCGGATCGACCTCGGTAACGACAACATTGGCTCCGAGCCCGCGAGCTCGCATCGCAACACCTTTGCCGCACCATCCGTAACCCACGGTGACCAAGGTCTTTCCGGCAAGCAGGATGTTCGTCGCACGGATCACGCCATCCAGCGTCGATTGGCCCGTGCCGTAGCGGTTGTCAAAGAAATGCTTGGTCTGAGCATCGTTGACGGCAATAGAAGGGAAGGTGAGCACACCTGCATTGACCATCGCCTTGAGCCGGACGATACCGGTCGTTGTTTCTTCAGTGGTGCCGATCAGATTTGGGGTCAGCTCGGGCTTTTCCTTGATCATTGTGGCGACGACATCGCTGCCATCATCGATGATCAGATTCGGATTTGTATCAAGTGCAGCTTTAACGTGGCGAACGTAAGTATCAGTAGATTCACCCTTTATCGCCATCACTGGAATGCCCCAGTCAGCAACCAGAGAAGCCGCAACATCGTCTTGCGTCGAGAGGGGATTCGAGGCGATGAGAAGTGCCTCGGCGCCACCGGCTTGAAATGTTCGTGCGAGATTAGCGGTTTCGGTCGTGATGTGCGCACATGCGACCATCTTGACACCCACGAGTGGCTTTTCGGTTTCGAAGCGTTCGCGGATCAGGCGGAGGACGGGCATTTCCCGATCCGCCCATTCGATCCGCTGCTTACCTTGAGGGGCGAGGTTGATATCTTTGATATCGTATTCCATTGAAGTTCCTGGAGTTGTCATATTGTCGGAGTGCAGGCCGTAAGCCCGCACGTCTAGAGTTCAAACTGAAAGGTGTTCCGATCCGATCGGGAACCCATTTGCAGGCCGGCAGCCTGCGGTACGAGGAGCGGTTAGCCGTTCGCGGCCTTGTGTTCCTCAGCTGCGGACCTCAACGCTTCTGCCTTGTCCGTTTTTTCCCATGAAAATTCGTCGTTAGCACGGCCGAAGTGTCCGAAGCGAGCGGTTGCCTTATAGATCGGGCGGCGAAGATCCAGAGTCTCGATGATCGCCTTTGGCGTAAGGGTAAAATTCTCGCGGACGATGTCCGAAATGCGTTCGTCATCGATCATTCCAGTGCCATGGCTGTCGATCAAAACTGAAACCGGTTCCGCAACTCCAATAGCGTAAGCTAACTGAACAGTACACTTATCGGCAAGGCCTGCTGCGACAACATTCTTTGCGATGTAACGGGCCATATAGGCCGCCGAGCGATCGACCTTCGTCGGATCTTTACCCGAAAAAGCACCGCCGCCGTGTGGGGCATACCCGCCATACGTGTCAACAATGATCTTACGCCCGGTAACACCTGCATCACCCATTGGACCGCCTATAACGAACTTGCCGGTCGGGTTAATGTGATATTTGGTGTTCTCATCGATCATTTCGGCAGGAATTACCGGCTTAATGACGTGCTCCATAATGTCGGAGCGAATATCTTCGATGTCAAGGTCAGCCGTCTGCGAGGAGATAACGACCGCCTCGACACGAAATGGCCTGCCATCGCGATATTCGATAGAGACCTGTGATTTTCCGTCGGGACGCAGATATGGGATCGTCCCGTCGCGGCGAACTTCGCTGAGGCGACGCGTCAGATTATGAGCCATCTGAATGGGCATCGGCATCAGTTCAGGCGTTTCGTTACATGCAAAGCCAAACATTAGGCCCTGATCGCCAGCGCCACCGGTATCAACACCCTGAGCAATATCCGGCGATTGCGTGCCGATGGCGTCAACAACCGAGCACGTATTCGAATCGTAGCCAAACTCGGCATCGTTGTAGCCGATCTCTTGGATCGTATCGCGGATGATCTGCTTATAATTGACCTTCGCGTTCGTTGTGATCTCACCAGCAACAACTGCGAGGCCTGTCGTTACGAGCGTTTCGCATGCGACGCGTGCAGTTGGGTCCTGCTCGAGGATCGCGTCCAAAATGGCATCCGAAATGTTATCCGCGATCTTGTCCGGATGGCCTTCGGTGACCGACTCGGAAGTGAATAGAAAATTACCGTTACTCAATTGTTTAGCTAACTCCTTTATAGCGCTGTCTATTGAAATCCTTGGTAGATAACAAAACGAGAATCATAGCATTTTACCAGGGAAGTGTCAAAAAGGTGGGAGCCAACCATACCGTCCGCAGTTCACCGCATAGTTATCGCGTCTGATAATAGAGATTATGTACGATTCTATCCGCCTGGGATGTGTCCCAGCCTCCGATCCGCTCGTCAAGTACCAAGAACACGCGCGTCCCAAAAAGTGGCCTTGTCGAGAGATTTAAGTTGTCTCTAGTTGCCAGTTGACCATCTGTGCCAACCAAGGCCAGGCTTGGGCGCCACATAGCTTCAAGTTCGGAGCTTACGGCTAAACCCGCGCGTCCCAAACTAATTCCTGTTCGGAAGATCCTTGTTATCCGGAACCACAACACTTTGGAAGTGTATCACAGACGAAACAAAATAGCAAGTAAAAATCACCCGATCAGCTCCGGCCATTCATCTATCGGCGTATCGGTTTCATCGGGAACGGTCGTGCTTGACTGGGCAGAAAGATCAATGACCTTCTGTTCGACGAATATGGGACAATCCAGACGCAGGGCGAGAGCGATGGCGTCGGATGGGCGCGCGTCTATGAAGACTGGATCGCCGTTCTTGTCCAGTAACTCGACACGCGCATAGAAGGTATTTTCGAGCAGATCGGTAATGACAACGCGACCGGCAGTTAGTTCGCATTCAAGGATGACGTTCCGGAGCAGATCATGTGTCATCGGGCGTTGAGGAACAACTTTCTCGATCTCGAGGGCGATGGCGTTGGCCTCGAAGGCTCCTACCCATATCGGAAGTACGGTTTCTGATTCGGTTCCTTTCAGGACGACAATTGGAGTGTTGGTATTCGGGTCCATGATAAGGGCTCCGATCTTTACCTCGACCTGTGTTTGCTCTTTACTCATCTTTTAAGCCAGCCGTCCAAAAAGTGAATTCGCCTTGATATCGGTTATCTCGACATCGACTACGTTGCCAAGCAGTTCACTGGAGCCTTCGAAATTTACCACCTTGTGACAGGTCGAATGGCCCGATAGGCCATTTGCGTTGCGTGCCGAACGGCCTTCGACAAGAACCTTGACTTTCTTGTTGAGATATCGCCTTATTCGCTCATTCTGAGTTGCCCTCTGAACCCGTTCGAGTTCCAGGAAGCGGAGCGTCTTTTCGGCCGGCGAAACATCGTCTTCCATATCAAAAGCCGGCGTTCCGGGCCTCGGCGAGTATTTGAATATATAGGCCATATCAAAGCCGCAGTATTCGACCATCTTGACCGTATCACGGAAGTCGGCTTCTGTTTCGCCCGGAAAGCCGACGATGATGTCGGTGGTCAGAGCGATATCGCGATGCGATGAACGCAGACGATCGATCTTTTCGAAGTACTTCTCGATGGTGTGGCCGCGCTTCATTCTTTTGAGAGTATTGTTCGAACCCGACTGGACCGGCAGATGTACCCAGTTGCAGAGATTTTCGTGGTCTTCGATCGCATCGACGATGTCGTTGCGAAAATCCCGGGGAAACGACGTTGTAAATTTGATCCGCTCCATTCCGGTTTCGGCAACCGCGCGGAGTAGTTTTGTAAATGCCGACTTCCCTTCAAATCCTTCAAGGCCTGCGGCGGTTTCCGGCCGGTAGCTGTTCACGTTCTGCCCTATCAAGTGGACTTCCCTAACGCCCTTTTCCTTCAGCTCGGAAACCTGTCGGACAATTTTAGCAGCCGAAAAGCTTCGCTCGCGGCCGCGTGAGAACGGCACAATGCAATATGTACAGAATTTATTGCAGCCCTCAATGATCGGTACAAAGGCGACGTACGGCGAATGCCGATGAGTATCGGCCACGGTCCAATCGTAATCATCCTCGCGTTCACCAACGTCGACGATCTTTCGCTTTTTTCCAAGGGTTTCGTTAACGGCATGGGAAACCCGACCGAGAGCCCGTGTTCCGAGCACGAAGTCAACGCCCTGGACCTTCTGGAAGAGTGTTTCGCCTTCGAGTTGCGCAACGCAGCCCATTACGCCGACGACGGGCTTTTTGCGGCCGGAGTTTCGAACGCGGCCAACACGAGTAAAGAGCTTATGTTCTGCCTTTTCACGAACCGAGCAGGTGTTGAAGATAACGACGTCAGCGACGCTTTCGTCCGGTGTCATCTCGTAGCCGTCCTTCTCGAGCGTCGTCGAGATGCGCTCGGAATCCGAGACATTCATTTGACAGCCAAAAGTTTCGAGATACACTTTTTTCATATATGGCGAACCCAGATGAACGGCCCGTTTTCGGAGCAAAAGACTTCGTTCACCTGCACCTGCACTCCGATTATAGCCTGTTACAAAGTACTGTCCAACTAAAGCCCTTGGCGAAAAGGCTTAAGGAATTGGGTATGAAAGCCTGTGCGATAACCGACTATGGCAATATGTACGGGGCGGTTTCGTTCTTCAACACGATGGCTTCGAACGGCATCCTGCCGATCGTCGGGCTCGAAGCCCATATTCAGTTCGGAAGCAGATTCGACCGGACCTCGGCGGTAGGTGCCGGCGAACTTGGTTACTACAACCTGATCCTTCTCGCCAAAGACATGACGGGATATCACAACCTCGTCCATCTTTCTTCAAAAGCCTTTACCGAAGGCCTGCATTTCAAGCCGCGGATGGATATCGATCTTCTTTCGCAGCATAGCGAAGGGCTGATAGGACTTTCTGGGGGCATACACGGGCCAGTGGCCCATTTTCTGTTGGCGGGAAACGTGGAAAAGGCTCTCGCGAATGCGATGAACTTTCGCGATATCTTTGGAGCGGAGAACTTTTTTCTTGAAATACAGGATCACGCCGACGAACATTCCGCAAAACTTACTTCGGAGATCAATTCCCTGTCTCGGACATCCGGCATTCCACTCGCCGCGACGAACAATGTCCACTACCTGAACAAGGAGGACGCCCGGGCCCAGAAGGTACTTATCGCCATCGGTGAAGGCCGGACTCTAGGGCCTGCGGGAGATGACGAAGTACCGCTCCGCTACCTGCGCTCGGCCGAAGAGATGTGGGAGATATTCGGCAGTGAATTTCCTGAGGCGCTGACGAATACGGTCAGGATCGCAGAGATGTGCGATGTCAAGATCCCTCAGGGGGACAAGGTTCGCCAGCTTCCGAGTTTCCCGATACCCGTTTCCGCAGGAGATGTGGACGAAAATGAGTATTTCGAGAAGGTGATTTGGGAGGGGTTCGAGGACCGGAAGCGTACCGAATGGGAGCCGATGCTTGAGCTGGGAACGCTAACCCACAGCCTCGAGGAATACGAAGAGCGGCTGCGGACCGAGATCGATACGATCAAGCGGATGGGGTTTCCGGGCTACTTCCTGATCGTATGGGATTTCATCGCTTATGCCAGGGAGAAAAAGATCCCCGTAGGGCCGGGCCGAGGTTCGGCTGCGGGTTCGCTCGCAGCCTACTGCCTGCGGATAACCGATGTCGATCCCATCCAGTATGACCTCCTTTTTGAGCGGTTCCTTAATTCCGAACGGATCAGTATGCCAGATATCGATATTGACTTCTGCATTCGGGGCCGCGGCGACGTGATCGATCATGTGACCGATTCGTACGGCAAGGATTCGGTTTGCCAGATCATTACCTTTGGGACATTGGCCTCGAGAGCCGCCATAAAGGATGTCGGCCGGGCTTTGAATATGCCCTACGGTGATGTCGAAAAAATAGCCAAACTCATCCCACCGCCGATTCGCGGACGCAACGTTAGCATCTCGCAGGCTTTGGAAACGGTTCCAGAGCTGAAGGCCGCGGTCAAAGATCCGAAGGTCAAGGAACTCGTCGATCTGGCCCTTCGCATCGAAGGCTGTTCGCGGCATACATCGGTTCACGCGGCCGGGGTTGTTATCAGCCCGAAACCACTGCACGAGCTAGTGCCCGTTGCGATCTCCGGCAAGGATGAACTTACGAGCCAGTATCCGATGGGTGACCTGGAAAAGGTCGGGATGCTCAAGATGGACTTTCTGGGCTTAACGACGCTGACCGTGATCGCTGACTGTCTGGCTTCGATGAAAGAGCGGCTCGGTGTAACCATAGACTGGGCCAAGATCCCGACCAACGATGCAAAGACGATGGAGCTTTTTGGCGAGGGCCGGACGGAAGCGATATTTCAGTTCGAATCTTCGGGCATGGCCGATATGTGTCGAAGGCTCCGGCCAAAGCAGCTTGAGGATCTTTCTGCACTGAACGCTCTTTATCGTCCGGGGCCTCTCGACGGTGGGATGATCGACGATTTTATCGATCGCCATCGCGGTATCAAACCGGTCGAATATCTTTTGCCGGAGATGGAGGAGATCCTCGGCAATACCTTCGGCGTGCTGGTCTATCAGGAGCAGATCATGCAGCTTGCCCAGAAATTGGCTGGGTATAGCCTCGGCCAGGCAGACCTGATGCGACGGGCGATGGGCAAAAAGAAGGTCGAGGAAATGGCTCTTCATGAAGAAACCTTTGTGAGCGGAGCTGTTGCGAACAAGATCCCTAAGAAGACAGCTAAAGAGATCTTTGATCTGATGGCAAAGTTTGCCGATTACGGTTTCAACCGAAGCCATTCAATGGCCTACGCGGTACTCGCGTTTCAGACCGCCTATCTTAAAGCCCACTATCCTGCCTACTTTTACGCTGCTGTTCTTTCCCACGAAGCGCAGGACAGCGCGAAGGTTTACAAATATTCGACCGAATTGAAGTCGATGGGGCTGAGACTGCTGCCTCCCGACGTAAATGAGAGCGGCAACGGGTTTACGCCGGTGGATGATACCGTTCGCTACGGGCTTACGGCGATCAAGGGTATGGGCTCGTCGAGCGTTGCGGCGATTGTCGAGGCGCGAAAACAAGGTAAATTTACGTCGATATTCGATTTTTGCTCAAGGCTCGGACCGACGGCGTTGAACCGGCGTGGGCTGGAAAGCTTGATCGCGGCCGGAGCCTTCGACTCGATGGCGCCGGAAGGCGCGGAGCCCCGCTTGTGGAGAGCAAGGCTTCAGGCGGCGATCGAACCGGCTCTCGCTCAGGGGCAGAGGACGGCGGAAGATCTTTTGCGCGGGCAATCGGGGCTGTTCGGGGGACCGGAAAGCGCTGCCGAAGAGCAAGAATTGCCCGAAGCCGAAGCCTGGAGTCCGACCGAACTTGCCTCGCGGGAAAAGGCGGCGATCGGTTTTTACCTTTCGGTCCACCCGCTCGACAATTACAAAGAGCTTCTCGACACCTTACACCTGAAAAACATCGCAGACATCGGTGAGGCGAATGCCGGCGAACAGGCGAAACTGGCAGGCATGATCACCGGCCTACAGGTTCGAACGAGCAAGAAGGGCAGGCGATTTGCGATGTTCCGGTTCGAGGATAGATCGTCCGGGATAAAGGGCGTTGTGCTTGGCGATAGTTTTACTAAGCTGAGTATGATGCTTGCCGACGACCAGATGTTCATCGCGGAAGGTAAGATCGAGGCTTCGGACGGCCAGGAACCGACCTTCATGATCAACGAACTGCAGTTGCTTGACGATGCCGTTGCGGGCAGCGCTCGGGCCGTCGAGATCACCGTTCCGGCTGAGAAGGGAGATGACGGCTATTTCGAATCGCTGTATTCCATTCTCGAACGCGAACGCGGCGGTTGCGGAGTGGTGATCTCGCTCGAACTGGAGGGGGTTCGCGTTGATGTCGAAGCGGCGAGCTTAGGCATCGTCGGAAGCCGCGCCATGCAGCGAGAGCTTGAAAGCAAAGGCTGCGAGGTTAGCTGGTTGAGGTAGAAACAGTTAGTATTTATTCAATATGTCCGCAACCGCATTCGAACGCGTTCAGATGGCACGGCATCCCGAAAGGCCGTACGCAATGGATATCTTTACGACCGTCTTTACTGATTTCGTCGAGGTTCACGGTGACCGCCGTTTTTCTGATGACCCGGCCATGATAACGGGGTTTGCTCGGATCGAAGGTATAGAAGTTTGCGTTGTCGGACAGCAGAAAGGCCGGGATATCAATGAACGAAGGCATCGCAACTTTGCGATGTCAAAGCCTGAAGGCTATCGGAAAGCTCTTCGGATAATGCAGATGGCCGAGAAATTTGGCAGGCCGATAGTCACGATCATCGATACCCCGGGAGCGTATCCGGGCATTGATGCCGAAGAACGCGGCCAGGCCGAGGCTATCGCTTTCAATCTTCGCGAAATGGCCGGGTTGAAAGTTCCTATCATCGTTCTGGTTCTGGGCGAAGGCGGCAGCGGCGGAGCACTCGCGATCGGGATCGGCGATCGTGTGATGATGATGGAAAATGCCGTCTATTCTGTTATTTCGCCCGAGGGGTGCGCAGCAATATTGTGGAAGTCGGCCGAAAAAGCTCCGGAGGCGGCCGAGGGACTAAAACTTACGGCCGAAAACCTTAAAAGACTTGGCATAATCGACGAGATCATTCCGGAACCGGAACCTTGGACGATGCCTGTCGAGGACGATAAGAAGAGCGAGGCGGCTTTCCAACGAATTGCCGGATCATTGAAAGGGAGCATACTGCGGGAGATAAAAGCGCTTTCGGTGCTTGACCGAAAGCGCCTGCTGGATGAAAGGTATGCCAAGTACCGAAAGTTGGGCGAATGGATCTAACTCAAGGCTAGAAAGGGATATCGTCATCGGCACCCGGCGGCGGCGAAACCGGAGCCGAGGGTGACGAGGCTGCCGACGACTTTGCCGCAGGTGCTCCGCCGCTATAGGCGGGTTGATCATCATGAGGCGGAGCGGAATAGCTGCCATCTTCGCGCCCGGCGCTAATGAATTGCATATCAGTTGCGTTGACAGCGAGCGAATAGCGTTCCTTTCCATCCCGATCGGTCCATTCTTCTATCTGCAGGCGGCCCTCGATATAAACCGGGCGGCCTTTCGAAAGATACTTGGCGGCATTTTCGGCCTGCCTGCGCCAGAGCGTGACCTTGAACCACGTTGTTACATCCTGCAGTTCACCCGCCTTATCACGCTTTTTCTCGTTGGTTGCCATCGAGAAACTGCAGACGGCATCGCCCTGCGGCGTATAACGAAGTTCGGGATCGCGGCCAAGATTGCCTACCAGAATGATCTTGTTGAATGACATTTTATTTCCTCTTGAGTGTAGATTTTAGCTAACTTTCTTGTTCTGCGTGGCATCAATATAACACGACAAGGGGCGTGTGCTAAAATCTGGTTTTCGCACAAGCCGAGACCGGACGCGAATCCCGTGATGCACCGCATTTTCCTTCCGATAAGAGCGATATTTTTTCTGCTGATGATCGTCGCCGCAAGTTTGCCGGCGATATCGCAGACTGCTCCTGCACCGGTCGAGATCGCCGCATCGAAATGCTGGACTTTCCCGCCGAGCGAGGTGCCGCTGTCGATCGGAAGCGATTCTGAGGCCGTTTATCTTGCTACAAACGGCGGTCGGATCACAGCTCTTTCGCATGAGGGCAAGATGCTCTGGTCGAGCGAGCTTGGCGGCGATATTAGTTCAAATCTATTATCAACCGGCAGCGGACTGCTGGTTTCGACAACATCCGTTTCCGAAGGAACGACCATTAGCAACCTCCGCTATCTTAGCCGCGAGACGGGCATCACAGGCTCGAGCATTCGCCTGCCCGATGCCGATCGATTTTTTATCTATCAGCATGAGGCGAATACGTTGATCGCAGCCAGAAACGGGACCGTGCTTTCAGTCGACAGGCTGGGCAAGATCAACTGGAAACGCGAAATAGCCAGCAGTTTTGTTGCCGAACCATATTTCAAGGGCGGCAAACTGATCATTGCGGCTCGCGGCAAGCAGATCTTTACGATCGACGCTGGTACGGGCGAGATAGCTTCGATGCGAAAGTCGGAACATTCGGTAACGGCCCTCGGCGAACTTGCCACAGGCGAGATACTCGTCGGTGATGACCGCGGCAATGTGATGCCGCTTAACGGTTCGGACAAACCGATTTGGCGGTTCAGGAGCGGTGGCGAGATCGCTACACTGTTTCACACAGGCCAGAACATCATCGCCGGTTCACACGATAATTTCGTTTATTCGATCTATTCGCGGAATGGAGACGTTGAATGGAAAAGGCGACTCTCCGGGCGGCTTCTACAGGCGGCGAGCATAGATGGGCGGTTCTTGCTGACGATGAGCGTCGAGGAGAACGCGGCTGTCCTGACGAGCATCGCGAGCGGCAAGATCGCCGGCCGAATCGTCTTTGCCGATGGCGAGTTCCTGACAGCAGAGCCCACGACCCATAATGGCTTGATCCTCCTTGCCACGAACCGTGCCGTTTACGGATATTCGCTCGACGGCTGCGATCAAAAGAAAGATGGCGGCCCCGAAAAACCTCGGTAACCGCCAATTTAAAACAATTTCAGCAGCCAATTCCTATCTCAGTGAGAAACGGAGTGCTGCTGCATCATCGCGTAAATTTCGTCTTTGATCAGTAACTTCTTCTTCTTGAGGTTTATTTCTTCCAACTGTTCGTCATCGCTGGGATAGGTCAAGTGTGCAAGTTCGGCAAGACGCGTTTCGAAATCCTGATGTTGGTGAACAAGATCTCTAAAAACGGAACTCGTTTTCATAAGTTCATCTCTCACCGGGTCTACAGTTGACAGATCCATATGGCAATTTTCCTCACTTTGTCAAAAATTCCCGGGGTTTGTGCGTGGTATGAACACGTAACCGGGTAACCTCAATATTAGACCTATCGTGAGAAAGAATCAAGCCGATTGAGATGCTCGATCGGGCAGTTTTCTTCCGATAAATTGTCAAAGATCTAAAGCTCCAGCTTCATCAATATACCGTTCTCTCGTGGGTTATTGTAGAAGTGATTTCGTGTCTGGATCTCTTCAAAACAGTTCTTTTTATAGAACGCGATAGCCGGGGCATTTGATTCTCGAACCTCGAGCCAAACAGCCCTGGCCCCGTGTTCCCTGACGATGCCAACGAAGTGGTCGAGGAGCCGCTGCCCGTGCCCCGAGCGCTGATGCCGCCCGATGACCGCGATATTATAGATCTCGGCCTCCGGCGTTGGTTCCGCTTGTCCGCCTACTATCATCCTACCGACGACCAGCCCTACGGTTAGATTATGGTCGTCTTCGAGGCGATACATGATAGAGGCCGGGTTTTTCATCTCGTCAAGATAGTTTTGAGCCGTCCAGGGGCTCAGGTTGACCTCCTCGGCGATCCTTATGAGATCGGCAATGTTCGAAGATTCGACGTTTCTTATCCGCATCAAAAACTCTTTGCAATGAACAAGGCCGGCGTTACCTCGCCCGGCCGGTCGAGACATGCACCAGCTATCGCGAGGGCAATATTCTGTCCGCAAGCGACCGATGCAACATCGGGAGATCTCTCTGCAAGCGCGGGATGGGCGACCAAATGGCCTGAAAGAGCCATCGTCGAAAATTCCTGTTCGCTGATCGTTCGAGGAGTGTCGAGTTCATCGATGGTGCCGTTAGCGAGAGCGAAACGCTGAATACAGATCGAGTTTCGCCCGACGGGAAGAGCGGCCGTGACTTCTCCCGAGAGACCGGAGGCGAGAACGATCGCCTTTAAGGCAGATTCGCTGGACATCGGCACCCCCAGGCCGGCTTTCAGGCCGAGAGCAGTTGCCAAGCCGATGCGAATACCGGTGAAGCTACCTGGGCCGGCCGAGACGGCGATCAAGCCTATGTCAGCTTTCGCAAGGCCGTTTTCCTGCATCAGACGATCGATATTTGGCAGCAGGTCCTCGGCTTTCGATACGGCCGCCGGGCCTATCCATTCAGCCAGAAATTCTTGGCCGTGGCAGATCGCGAGGCTTCCGCCTTCGATCGCGGCGTCTATTGCGAGTATCAATTTCCCTTCTCCGATGGTCATCTGTCGGTTGCGGAGCTCAAGTTTCGTCTTATCGATGGAACGAGCCGCTGAAATAGGTTGCCGATCTTATAGAAAATACGCGTTCGGGCGTCGAAATTTCCCTCCATTTCGACGGTTGCCCGAACCGGGTTCGGGTTCACGCGGAGAGCAGCCTGCTTCAGAAATCTGGCCGGCTCTCGGATAACGATCCAGAGCGGCACCTCGGCCTGATGATGGGCCCATTCGTGTTCAACGGTTCGTGTGAGCCACGTCGGGATGGCCGTTTCGTGTTCGAGCGGCGTACCGGCAAGATCCAGCCCGAGATATTTTTTCGCCAGCAGTATCGTGCAGGCTATCCAGCGCCGTCTACGTTCTCCGGCGGCGTCGAGGGCTCGTGCCCAGTCAAAATCACTGCGACGATCTGCGATCAGATAATAGATATCCCAAAGCCTTGCCTTGTTGACGCCGCCGTCGTTCAGCCAGTGAACGCAGAGGACGCGGAGATGGTCTTCCGCCCGCAGCACCCGGGCCGTCGTATCGCCGAGATCTATCAACTGCGAATTGGCGAACAGATCGGGCCAGGCGACCGTGTCAAGGTGCCGCAGTTCGTTGTGAAGGTCGATGGCGAGGCCTTCCGCTGCGCCGCTCAGGATAAGCCGGTTTGCTCGTTGAAGATCATCGGCCGCAACAGCGAGATCGATATCGATCGATTCACGATAAACATCAATCGGATAGTATTGATCACATGCAAAGCCTTTGATCAGAACTGGTTCAATGTCATTATCTCGAAACAACTTGAAGACCTTTGCAACGCGCTGTGCCTGGACCTTTCGTTGAAGGGCGGCCCACCGGGCGTGGTCTTTTGCGTCCTCAGTCTGAGCGGTCATCGGCTCGATCACGAGTGAAAGGATACCAAACCGGACGGTTCTAAGCATATTGTCGGGTATAGGTAAGAATGATAAAGACATAGCTATTGTATGAACGCCACCCCATTTCCCGACCTGCGCGTCATCTCCACGCCGAGCGAGACAGCATCGACCTGATCATCGTGTGCCCCGACCGGAAACGAGCAGCATTCGTCGATAAAATCGCGGTTCCATGATGCCCTGACGAGAAAGACCTTGCCCTGTTCGGCCAAGGCGATCCAGCTTAGTGCCCGCGAGATCTTGTTGTCCTGCACCCTGATGCCGCGCAGAGGACGGCCGCGGCACGAGACTTCGCGTCCCAGATCCTGGACGAGTGCCGTTCCATGGGCTGAGAGCTCGACACCGTGCTGATCTGTATCGCGTTCCTCGTGCATGCGTCCCAAAATATACCGGCGAAGCTCGGGATATTCGATTTGTTTCCGGAATCCGCCGTCGATATAGAGGTTGTTTTCGCGATCGAAGGCTACCCGGAAGCTTGCGGTATAATCGGCCGTCGCAGTTGACATCAGGCCCGGATCGGTGGCGCGACGCCATCTGAGGCCGTTCGGGGCACGCGGGATGATGCGGAACCAGTCGCGTTTGAACAATCCGCCCTCGGCCGGTACCGGCTTCTGTTGATAAAGCGCAGCGAAGGAATAGCTTCCGAGCTTCCGGCGAATGCGATCCAGTGCCTCAGACGAGAAACGTTCGGGCCAAAGTGCCTCGCCGGGTGAGCGGCCGAGCGGGTCGTCTGGAACGCAGGAATCCTTTTCTACCTTCTCTGTCAGGGTGGTTCCCGCGGCAGGTTCGGCCAGCGCGGCCAGGTCGATCACTTCCCATTGCTCGCCGCCTTCTTCACGGGCTTCGCGGAGGAGTCGGCCGGCGAGGTCGTCGTCGTGCCAGCGGGTTTGGATAAGGATGATGGCGCCGTCGGGTTCGAGGCGGGTGTAGATGTCGTCGTTGAACCATTCATAGACCCTGTCGCGATAGGCGGCGGATTCGGCCTCGGCACGGCTTTTTATCGGGTCATCGATAATGATCAGATCGGCCCCGAAACCGGTCACGCCCGAACCTACGCCCACCGCCCGCATTCCACCGCCGTGCGAAGTTTCCCACTCGGCATCCGTATTGGCACGCCGTTTTGAGGCGAATGGGAATGGCGAGCCGGATTCGTACAAGTCAGGACCGCCTGTGCGAGCGGGTGGCGAGTTCCCGGGGTTTTGAGGCCGCGGTGTAATGTTGGCCCCGCTAGCTGCCTTTTCTGATGGCTGACAACCGACAACCGACGGCTGAGCATACGGCGGTTGGTTCCTGTGAAGGTTGTAGTCGTCGACCAGCAGTCGTTTTGTTTTTCGCGAAAATCGATTTGCCAGTTTTTGATTGTAGCTGCCGAGGATAATGTTGATCCCTGGGTCAGACCGCATACGGTACGCGGCGTAACCGGCAGTCACCATTTCAGACTTGCCGTGGCGCGGTGGCATGAAGAGCATCAGGCGTTTGGTGAAACCATCGGTGACGCGCTTGAGCTTTTTAAAAATGTATATCTGGTGGCGAAAATTCCACTGGTAATGCGGTGAGACGGCCATCAGCCACTTTTGGAAATCGTCGAAATTCTCCGATGTTGTCCGCCGGTGCGGTCTTTCGCGGGCCGGCCTGGATCTTTCGGCTTCCTCTGTAGCGACGGCGGCGGCCAGCCGCTCCTCAAGGTCGACGAGTTCCTTGGCGTCTATCGGTGCTTTGCCATAGGTCTCGATCCAGCCCGGGCGAAACCGGCCGCGTTCAAAGCGGCCATACATCGTCCGCCGGTGAAAATCTTTATGCCCAAGAGCCCGCATTTGCTTCTCGATCAATTCATGCCGTTTTCCGCCGTTGAGCTCGAAAAGACATTGAAAATCGTGGATCCGCTCAAGTTTGTATCGGTCGTGTTTTAGGGGCGGTTCGTTTCGCATCTTGTCACGGCGGCGAAGATCGCTCGCCGTGCGTTCACGCTAGCGCGGATCGGAGACGAAAAGATACGCAGGATGTCGCAGAATGTACATTTAGGCGGAGTTTGCACAAAATATTACACAGAAAGCCGGGATCGGGAGCGGTAACGATCGGTAAATGATCGACCGAGAGCATGGGCACGGGGTTAGACGTTCCAGCACCGATTTTCGGAGGTATTGGGTCTGCGGAGCAATCAACAGAGAAAATTCCCAAGTCTGCGGAGCAGACGAGATAATGTTAGCTACTGGTGGAGCGAAGCGGAACCTGTAGTCACGATGGAATATGGGCCAAGCCTCTGGAACAGGCGAAACCGCGGTTGTCACGTGTTCCACACGCTCGACGCGGACTTATTACGTTCTCTACACGTTTCGCTTCGCTCCACGTGTAGCTAACATCCTCGACGTGTGCTTCGCACACTGATCGACTTGCTCTTGCACTGCTACCGGTGTTTGCTAACATCCTGGGCGTGTGCTTCGCACACTGATCGACTTGCTCTTGCCTTGCTACGGGTGTTTGCTAACATCCCGGGCGTGTGCTTCGCACACTGGTCGGCTTGTTATTGGGCGGGTGCCTCGCAGACTGATCGCCGCGTTTCGCTCGCGACTCGTGGTTCCAACAAGGTCGGCGTTTAAAGAAAAAAAGGCAATGAGGCCGGGCCTCACTGCCTTTCGCTGAATTCACTACTCGGTCTTACTGAGCGTTCGGGGCGCAAAGGCCAACGCTGTTGCAGTTCGTCGTGGACGGGCACGAGCGGTTCAGACATTGACCGTTGTTCGTGCAGCTGCACGACGTGGCTGCCAGAGCGTTCTGCGGTGCAACGAGCGATGCGATGACCGGAAGGGCCACCATCGAAGCGAGGCCGATGGTCTTAAGCACCTGACGACGCGATTGGCCGGCAAAGCGGGGAGCGATCTCATTAGCGATCAGGCCGTTCTCGTTAAGCTGGTCGATGGCGAGCCATACAAAATCTTCGGTTACCTTTCCGCCGCCCGTAGCTTCAAATTGCTTGACAATATCGCCGACAGAGTTGGTACCGTCGCAGGATCTCCAAACAAAGGCAGCGGTCTGATTCAAGCAGTGAGCTTTGTTGCTGTCCAGGTCATAAACGAGCACCTCATCGGGCATTTCCTGGACCACAATGCCGTTCTGGCGGGCCATCGGATTATTCGGGTTATTCATCTTCATCCTCCAAGCGAATAGGTTAGCGTATGCAAAATAAAGTCAAAGTTCTCGAAACCGGTGATTGAACGTGAAATTCACAGACTTCGACAAACCAAATTATATCTCGTAATTCTAACTCAATTTACGTTATTGTCAACGAAATCAAGCAATGTTTTTACAAATCTTTCTGCGGAACCCCTAAGACTCGAAATGATTATGGCACGCTCGCTGATTTTATGCAAGACCTGCATTGAAAATTCAGGGTATCTTCTCATCGAGAGTGTAAACGGGATCAGCCTGAGCAAGCCGTTACCGGGCGTTTCTCTCACCGGTGTGAATTCGGCGTCCGGCTCGTACCGCGTAAGCAGCACGAGGCCGACGGGAATGGGCACGGTCCCTGCCTTTCCGTCTATGTCGGCGACGCTCAGCTCGTAGGTCATGAAATTCTCGGTCCGCATTGAGATCTGACGCGGAAACGGGTGGACATTTCCCTGCCCGTCGAGAACGGCAAAATCATCGGAATAATACTCGGCACCGGCGCGGACAAGCTCAGTGACCAGGGTCGATTTACCCTGAAAACTGTCGGCCGGCAACAAGATGGCCTTGCCGCGCCAGCCGACGACACCGGCATGGAGAAAGACGAGGCCGGCGGCCGACTCGCCGACGGTAACGCGAAGAATGCTGTCGAAGAAGCGAAAAGCCTTGAGCTCGGTGTCGGATATGCCAAGCTCGCGGCCGTCGAGTTCCAGCATCAGGTGGCCGTTATCGCGACGGTCGAGGCGAAAAATATGGTCAAACTCCTGCGACGCTGCTTCGGTTAGCTGTCCGAGCAGCGATCGCCTGACGACCGCCGTTGCGGCGTTGAACGTCCGCGCGTCATTGCTTGCGACACGGATCCGAAGGCCGTACGACTCAAAGTCGAACACCTGCTGTCTTTCTGCTTCGGTCGAGGGCCGGGCCATTCTTAAATCTTAAGTCAAAACCTTTCTTTTTATGCAAAGAGCAATGATGACCGAGGTCAGAACGATCACCACGGGAAACATCGCAAGGCCGATATCCTCGCGAAACTGAACCGATAAGAGCACGGAGATCGACAAAAGCGATGCGAGAACTCCGTAAAGGATGGTGACGCTGCGGTGCGAAAATCCAGCCGAGACGAGGCGTTGGAAGAGGTGCTCGCGATGAGCGATCCAGATTTTTTCACCGCGGGCGAGCCGGCGCAGGATCGTTACCAGAGAATCGAACAGGAAGAACCAGACAAAAAGGACCGCAGCTATCGGCAGCAGGTCAGGCGATCTGTTCACCGAGGTCCTGGCCATTAGCGGCAGGGCGGCGAATGTGAAACCGAGAAAAGCGCTTCCTACGTCGCCCATGAAGATATGCGCCGGCGTCCAGTTGTGAACGAGAAACCCGAGGCTCGCC
Source organism: Pyrinomonadaceae bacterium (assembly GCA_021463165.1). GTDB lineage: Bacteria > Acidobacteriota > Blastocatellia > Pyrinomonadales > Pyrinomonadaceae > OLB17. The sequence continues at coordinate 221,291 of JAJTWY010000004.1, forward strand.
GCGGCCAGAACGCCGCAGAAAAGATAGATCGCCGGCATTCCCATCATCACGCCGAGACATGCCCATCCGATACCGGCGATCACCGCTTGCAGGCCGGCGATACCGTCGATGCCGTCCATAAAATTGTATGAGTTGACCATCCATACGATCCAGAGGAACGTGATAACGTAGCCCCAATAGCCAAGCTTCAGGTTGCCGAGCATCGTGATGCCATGCCACGTTTCAGTATCGGCGATCAGCAGCGTAGCCGCCGCGCAATGGACGAGCAGCCGCAGCGGGAATGAGATCGGCCTTATATCATCAAGAAAACTGATAAGTGCGATCATCGATGCCCCGGAAATATAGCCCCACGAGAAACTGCCGTTCACAAATAGAGAGATCGGTACGTAGGAGATCAGGCAGATGATGACGATGACTATGCCCGCACCATGCGGTGTCGGCTGGGCGTGAGAGCTGCGTTCGTTCGGGATCTTGAGAAAATTCTGCTTAACGCTCCAGCGTCGATACAACGCCACACTGATGTACGAAAGTGCAAAGATCGCGGCAAAAATGGCTATGTCGATGGGGCTGATCACAAGTTGGCGCCGGCGCTTTTCAATGCAAAAAGACGAAGTTTAATTGAACATAAAAGGTAGAGATGATGTCAAACGGGAGCAGAGAAACTCGCCGCTTCGGCGGGTAGGTTTTCTCCGGGCGCAGAAGCCGGCTAAGCGGTCAATGCTTTTGCGTAATCTTCAACGGCTTTGGCGGTCGAATACTTCAGCTCGGCTGCCTTGCGGGCGCGAATGCCCATCGCGGCGAGTTCGTCGCGGCGGCCATACATTTCGATGATCGCCTCAACCAGCCTTTCGGGGTCGCCGGGCGTGAGATAAATGCCAATTCCCTCCTCATCGATGACGCGGGCGAGTTCCGAACCTTGGTCGGTCAAAGCGAGGATAGGACGGCCTGCCGCCATGATGTTATAGGTGCGGCTGGGCATCGCAGTGCCCCACATACCTTCGATAAGGGCGACGAGGCCGACGTCGCAGGCGTTCAGGAAGACGATCTGCTCAGAACGCGGACGGTAATCGAGGATCGTGACATTCCTGAGTGCCTTTCCTGCCGCCGTTTTCTCGATCTTCGGTTTTTTTACGCCGGCGCCTATAAAAACGAAGTGAAATTCATCGCGGTCGAGCAGCTTTTCGGCCGCGGCGATTATCGTCTCCACATCGGTCGGGTGGCCGATATTGCCGGCATAGAGAAGGACGAATTTATCCTCGATGCCGAGTTCGCGCAGGAGCGAATTCTCATTTCGCGGTGTTGGATGAATGGTGTCAAGATCGGCCCAGTTTGGGATCGTAATGATAGGAATATCGAGCCCTTTCGTCTTTGCGGCAAATAGCTCGTTCATGTCGCGGCCCATGACGATTATCTTCGAGGCGTGTTTATAAACCCAACGATTTATGTGGTTTACGACATTTACAAAAAGCGAATCAGGCTTTGCGGCCCCGACCGCGATAAGAATTTCCGGATAGCTGTCCTGAACGCATATCGTGTACGAGGAGCCTTTCAACAAACACGCGATCGCGGTTGTAACAGGCAAACTCGGCGGCGCCGTGACGACCATTACGCGGTCGCCCTTTCGAAAATGCCGAAGCGAGCGGACAAAGACGGAAACGCCGATCGTCAGCATATTTACCAGGCGAAAGATAAAGACGTTCTTGTCGAGCGTTGTCCCGCGGCAGCGAAATATCTCGACGCCGTTTCGAATTTCGTGTTTTTCCGCTTTCAGGCCGCGTGACATGTGCTTTGGCTGGCCTGTGATGACCTTGACGGAGTGTTCTTTTGCGAGGCCCTCGGCTATTTCGGTCAGATAGTAGCCGGTCGAGATCTCTTCCGGATAGTAAACCTCGGTCAGGATCCAAAGCGTGGTTTGCGGGTGCGGCTCGGACATTCAAGATAAGGATTTAACCACACACGGCGACGGAAGGACACGAAAGCAATACTATTCTCATTCCAATACTTCCGTCGGGGGCCGGGTTTCGCGCCGAAGGATTCACGATGCATGCCGCCGCAGGCTGGTATGGCCGAGGATTATCTTACTTACGGTTTGCGAGACGTTGGTCGTGAGATATTCCTGCGGTGCGGTCCAGGCGGCCGGCTGGGCTATGGCGAGGCCGACGGCTTCGACGATATTTTCAGTTTCGGCCCCGCTAATAATATTGCTGCCGCATTCGATGGTTTCGGGCCGTTCGGTGACGTCGCGGAGGGTCACATTCGGAACGCCGAAGATCGCGCATTCTTCCTGCACAGTTCCGCTATCGGTCAGTACGGCGAGCGAATTCTTCTCAAGTTTCACAAAATCAAAGAACCCCATCGACTTCAACAGCCTGATCCGAGCCGGATCGGGCTTTATCTTATGGGCCTGAAGCTTTTCGGCAGTTCGGGGGTGCACCGAAACCAGAACCTGCTTGCCAAATAGGGTCGCGGCCTCGTTCAAGCCGTTGAAGATCTTTCCGAGCCGTTCCGCTGAATCGACATTCTCGGCACGATGCAACGTAACGAGAAAGTATTCAAAGGGCTGGACGTTCAATGCTCGCATCACTTCGCTCGATTCGATATTCTCGCTGAAACTATCGAGCACTTCCTTGATCGGATTGCCGGTGACGAAGATGCGATCGCGGTCGATCCCCTCGCGGATCAGATTGTCCTTGCTCCGCTCTGTATAGGGCATCAGGATCGTACTCGAATGGTCGATGATGCGTCGATTTACCTCCTCGGGAACGCGGTCGTCGTAACAGCGATTTCCCGCTTCCATGTGATAAACCGGTATCTGACGGCGGGCGGCGGGTATCGCGGAAAGGGCGCTGTTCGTATCGCCGAGGATCAGGACGCGGTCAGGCTTGCGCTCAGCGAACAACTGATCGGTCTTTGTCAAGATCTGGCCAACCTGATCGCCAAAATCTTTCGATTTGATCCCCAGATGTACGTCCGGCGTACGGATGTCGAGTTCACGGATAAAAATGTCACTCAAACTCTCGTCGTAGTTCTGCCCGGTGTGGACGGTGATATGCTCGCAATGCTGATCGAGCACTCGAAGCACGAGGCTGAGCCTGATGATCTCGGGCCGGGTGCCGAAAATGGTCATTATTCTCATAAATAAGAGTTATTTAACGCAAAGTCGCTAAGATGCAAGGATGCAAAGGAAGAGAGGAGAAGTCAGGATCAATGTAAAGTTGATCGTTTTCGGTCTGATCCCTCCGCGCATCTTCGCGTCTTTGTTCCCTTGCGTCTCTCCGTGAAAAATTTCCCTAAGTCATGAATTTCGCGATCTCGTCACCTGACTGCATCAGCAATTTTCGCAATTCCTCGCCCGCGATATTCCCATCTTTCGACGAATATTCATTTGCCAGAGCATTTTCCACTGCTGCGCCGTCACGCAGTTCCGGCAGCACCGGCAGGATGACGTAATGATCGCCCCTCTCGACCGTCCGGAAGCATTCTTCCTCCGAGACCATTATCTCGTGGACCTTTTCACCGGGACGGATGCCCGTAAAGGTGATCGGCAGCTTGGTTTCGCCCATCAGCACCTCGGCCACGTCGGTGATCTTCGCTGAGGCGACCTTCGGGACGAAGGTCAGCCCGCGGCCCTCGCTTTTTACGGCTTCGAAAACGGTGTCAACGGCACGATCCAGCGAGAGCAAAAACCTCGTCATTTCAGGCAAGGTGACGGTAAGCGGCTGTTGCTTTCGGATCTGATCGACAAAAAGCGGGACGATCGAGCCGCGCGATGCGATCACGTTGCCGTAGCGGACGCAGTTGAAGTGAACCTCAGGAAGGTCGCGGTTTGCCTCGACAAAGATGCGTTCCTGCAGGGCCTTTGTCATCCCCATCACATTGATCGGTTTGCAAGCCTTATCGGTAGAGATCCCGATGACCTTTTTCACTGGCAGATCGTTTTCGCGAACAGCACGAACGATGTTCGCGGCGCCGTTGACATTCGTCAAAACGGCCTCCATCGGGAAATATTCGCACGACGGGACCTGTTTAAGTGCGGCGGCATTGAACACAATGTCGGCCGAGCGGATTGCGGCGACAACGGCCGGATAATCGCGAATATCTCCTATCCGAAAGTTCAGCCGCTCACGCGAATTTTGATAGATGACATCATCGGTCGCCGTCTCGCGGTGCATGAATTCCAGCCTCATATAGTGCTGCTTTGCCTCGTCGCGCGAAAAAACGGTGACCTGTGCGGGCATCCCCAGCTCGCCCGTCAGAATACGCCGGACCAACGTCTGTCCGAGCGAGCCCGTGCCGCCGGTCACTAAGATTCGTTTGCTTTCCAGTGGTTTCATCAAGACAGTAGAGTTTAGCATTACCGGGTTGCGGGTGTCAGTACCGGGAACGGAGTGAAAGAGACGCTCAGGATCCCGCTCACCTTGTTCGCGATACTGACTCGTTGAGCAAATCGACGTTTGACTGCTCGATCTCGGGCCTGGCGAGCCATTCGCGTGCGAATCGATTTGCCGCGGCCGACATTCTGGCGTGATCTTCGGCGGGCATATCGATGCATTTTTGGATCGCGGCCAGCCAGCTTTCGGGGGCATCGAGCGAAAGATCCCAGCCTATCCCTTCTTGCTCCAGTTTTCGCCATGGCGTCCGGTCACTGATGATGAGCGGCAGGCCGCACGCTAGGGCTTCGATAAAGACGTGGCCGAAGTTCTCGCCGAGGGTTGGCAGAACAAAGAAATCGTACTTGAAAAGTGCCGCAGCGACGCGGTCGTGGGCCAGAATTCCTTTGTAATTTACCCTTATGTTCGGCGGAAGGGCTGCCGTGATCCGCTCGCAATCTTCCCAATACTCAGGCTCTTCGAGCGTACCGTAGATGTCTATCGACAGAGAGCCTTTGATCGGCGCCAGCCTTTCCAGAAGCCAGTTGAGATTCTTCTTCCTCATGTAGCGCGAGAGAAAAACGATCCGAGCTTCACCCACCGGTTTTTGGAATTTTTTTTCCTGATCGTACTCGGGAAAGATCGCGGCGGGCGGCATGTTCGGCGCAACGCGGATGCTGAGGCCGTCGCCGAGCCGCGCCGCTATCTCGTCCTTTTCCGATACTGACGCGGCTTTCCAGATGATGTCGCTTGAGAGCAGGAAGGCCTTAGCGTTCGGGATGAAGAGGTTCTTCTTAAGCGATTTTATCGCCAAGGCTCCGGGCGAAAATTCACCTTCGGGGGCAAGAATGACCGGGGTTTTCCTGATACGACGGAACTTGAGCAACGCTAGCGTAAAGATCGTAAGGCGGCTGAAAAAGCTGTTCAGATAGATCGTGTCGGGCCGCGTTTCGGCGATAAGTTTCTTGAGGGAACGGGCGTTAACCTGCTCCTTTCTAAGATAGAAGACCAACGCCTGACCAACCGTGTTCCACTCGCCCACCCTTACTGTTGTATAGGAGCTGCGGTTGAGCACGCCGTCGTGGTCGCGACAGATGATGTGAAAATCGAAGCGGTCCCCGAGCCGCTCGACCATATTCGCCAAGGTTCTCGCCGCCCCGCCGCTTTCAAAGCCGGGCAGATAATAATCAGCGATCACCAGGATCCTTTTCATTGGAGAAGACCTCGCCGGCAAACAACGCGAAAAAAAGAATAAGACGCGATCGCGTTATCCTCGGGCAAAAACATCATAAGGCGTCTCATCATGCGTCATTTTGGCGATCATTGCCGGCCAGTCCGGCAAATAGATGCCGGTCATTTCGCGAAACCTCGAGCCGTCGAGACTGCGGTCAATGGTTACCTTTTCGCTCGGCTCGACCTCAACGCCCGCGCCGTAATACTCGTTAAGCAGCAGCAGAAGGTCGTACTTTGTTATTGGCTCGCTGGCGACGTGATAGATACCGTTCAGATCCCGATGCTCGGCGATCAATTTTGTTATCAGGCCGGCGAATTCGATGGTCGGCAGACCGGTATAGATCGCCTTCGTAAAACCCTGGACCCTCCCGCCGCGATTGCTCAGGAACCATTCGACAAGGCTGTTTGCGGTGCCGAGTTCGCGCCCGATGATCGAGGTGCGAATGGTCAGACGATTCGGGCCGCTCACCTCGCCGAGCAGCTTAGTGCGGCCATAATCATCAACCGGGTCGGGTTCGTCCGCCTCGCTGTAACTACCCCGGTTTCCAGAGAAAACGCAGTCGGTGCCGATGCAGATCAATCGAAATCCCAGCCTTTCAGACATCCGGGCAAGTTCCTGCGGAAGGGTCGAATTTACTAGCGACATATTCGCCGAGCCCTCGGCCGGAGCAAGCTGTTTGATGATGCCAACGGCGTTTACCACGACGTCAGGGTGAAGGTCAGCGATCGTATCCCGAAGCGAACCAAAATCGGTGACATCGATATTGTCGAGCGTTCGCTGCCGGTCGAAGATGCCAAAATGGGCCACCCGTTCAAACGGTACGCGGATGGTCGAAAAGACCTCAAAACTTCTACCGAGCACCTCGACGAGCTTGTGCCCCAACATACCACTGCCGCCTAGGATCAGGACCCTCATGATGGACAAAAATTAAAAATTAACGCCGAATGCAGCTTTCAGCCACAAATGGCCGGGATGCTCCTACGTCTAGCCGCCGGCAAGTATCTCTCGATACAGGGCGGCGTATTTTCCGGCGATAATATTGGCGTCGAACCGGCCGACGTTCCTTGCACCGAGGTCGATGAAACGCTGACGCGATCCAGCATCGCGGATAAGCGTTTCAACACCCCGCCGGATACTAGCCGGATCGTAGGGATCGACCAGTACAGCACCCTCGCCGGCGACCCAGTTCATAGGAGCAATGTCGCTTGTGACAACTGCCCGCCGCATTGCCTGTGCCTCTATGATCGGCAATCCGAACCCTTCGTAAGTCGAACAAAACAATACGATGTCTGCATTTCTATACTCGTCAACGATAGCTGTTTCGTCCAGTTCGGAAAGCCATTTGTAGTCTATTTCGTTCGACGCGAGAAGTTTTTCTGTTGAGCTATCAATTCGTCCGATCACCCGCAGCTCGCAGCGAAGGCCTTTGAGCGCCTCGGCGACATTTGCGAGATTTTTATTCGGAGTGGTGCCGATCTGCAGAATGACGGGACACTCGGAGTTGAATTTTTTTTCGGCGCCCGCGATGAAGTCATCAAGCAGCGGGTTTTCGATAACGGTTATTGGATCCAGGGCTGCGGACGATTCACGCGCGATCTCGGCCCTTGTCGCATCAGAAACGGCGGTGATGCGGGCGGCACGTCGCAGCGGAAGATCGAGGAAGAGTTGGCGAATAAGCCATCCGCGAATGCCGGTCCTTCTCTTCAGAAATACAAGATCGTGGATCGTCAGAACCGTTCTACTTCTCGGCAGCCGAAGCGTTATGTAATGAACGTCGCCCGTAACGTGATAGATATCAGCTGGGCGAGGACGGAAAAAGAGCAGATTCTTGATGATCGCGGCAATGCCGTAGCCATAAGGAAGCTGCTGAAATTCGACATCGAGATCGCCTGGCAGGCATTTGGCTATCTGGCGAAAGACGCGCTCGATCGAGACCGAGGCGGATTGCTTTCGCTCGATGAAAATGATCTTTGGCTTCATGCGTGGGATCGATGGAGTCCGGCGTCATCCGCAAGAAAGTCTTCCAGTGTCGCGGCTTCGATCCGCGTCGTGCCGACCGATGCAACAACGAGGCCGGCAGCCGCATTGGCAAGCCGAGCGGCCTCAGCGAATGGGGCTCCGGCTGCGACGGCGGCGGCAAAGGTCGCGATCACAGTATCGCCCGCACCGGTGACGTCATAGACCTCGCGGGCAAGGGACGGGAGTTTGGCAACGGCTTGGCCTCGTTCAAAAAGCGTCATCCCGTCCTCGCCTTCGGTGACCAGCAGCGCTTTGAGGTCGAGATCGTCGGCAAGCTGTTTTCCGGCCATTGCGACCACGTTCTCCGCTGTCGGGTCATAACCGGCGGCGTCTGCGGCTTCGCGTTTGTTTGGGGTCAGCGCCGTTGCTCCGCGATATTTTGAAAAATCACGGCCTTTCGGATCGACAAGGACCGGCTTGTCGAGCGAAATAGCGTTTTCGATGAGTTTTCTCAGCAATGGATCGCTAAGGAAACCCTTCGCATAGTCCGAGATGATCACGGCATCGCAGCTTCGAATATCCGCCGCGATCCTTTCACCAATGGCGTCGGCCTCGTTAGTCGCGATCGGAGCTGTTGTCTCGCTGTCGATCCGAACCACGTGCTGATTGTGGGCAACGATGCGAGTTTTGATCGAGGTCTTGCGTCCGGCCACTGGCGTGATCTCGTGATCCGCAATGCCGGCCTCGGCAAGGACGGTTTCCAGCACGTCGCCCTCGGCATCGTCTCCGCGGATACCGAAGAGTTTTGTTTTGGCACCCAAGCCGGCGAGATTGGCGGCCACATTTGCCGCGCCACCGGCAACAAGGCTGGTTTTGTCCATCGCGACGATCGGGACCGGAGCCTCCGGCGAAATACGGCTGACAGATCCCCACCAATAGCGATCGAGCATAACGTCGCCAATGACGAGGATGCGGGTGTTCTTGATCCGTTGTATGGTCTCGATCATTTCAGGCCAGTCCGTACAAAAGCCGCATCTATCATCTCACACCAGATGTGGGCGACGGTGATATGGGCCTCCTGGATACGCGCGGTCCGCTTCGACGGGACCATCAGGCATGCGTCGGATAGCGATGCGAGCTTTTTGCCCGCGGCCCCCGTCATGCCGACGACAGTGCATCCCGCCTGGCGAGCGGCCATCACGGCGGCGATTACGTTCGGCGACCCGCCGCTTGTGCTGATAGCGATAAGGCAGTCGCCGGGGCGGGCCAAGGCCTCGACCTGTCGGGCGAAAACTCGCTCGAAATCATAGTCGTTCGCAAGCGCCGTTAGGGCCGATGTGTCCGTCGTCAACGCGATAGCCGGCAGGGCCGCCCTTTCGGCCTCGTAACGTCCGACCAACTCGGCCGCAATATGCTGGGCATCGGCGGCACTCCCGCCGTTTCCGCATATCAACACCTTACCGCCAGAAGTAAGGGTTTTGTTCAAGAGCGCCGAGCAGTCGGTTATCGAGGCCATACATCCATCGATAAGATCTGAGATAACGCGGGCATGCTCGACGAGCGAGGCCATGGGCGAACCAAACGCCGGCCTTTCGACGGTCGGCGCGGCATTCTTCGAAATGATCGAACTGGATGAATACCCCTCGACAAGAGGCAGCGAATAGACCTTTCCGCCGTAACTTTGGACGAGATCGGCGCCGATGATCTCATTGGGTTTCCAATCGCCGCCTTTCACCAGCACGTCGGGCCGTATCTCGCCGATCAGCCGTTCGGGCGTCAATTCATCAAAGATGATGACCTCATCGACGGCACGAAGGCCAAGAAGCACGGCTCGTCTCGCTTCCTGGTCCTGCAGTGGGCGATCCGGGCCCTTGATACTTGCCACAGAACGGTCGCTGTTGATGCCGACGATCAATCTGTCGCCAAGCGCTCGTGCTCGCTCGAGCAGGTCCACGTGGCCCGGGTGCAGAATGTCGAAGCAGCCGTTTGTAAAAACTATCATCCGTTCAGGTACCGAAGGAAACGCGCCTCGCAGCGTCTATCCTCTTTGCCATGAAATTGACTACCACGATCCCGATCAGAGCAGTGAATCCGATCTTGAACAGTGTCGGAATAATGGTGCCGTAAAAACCCTCGTACGAGATCGAGGTCAACAACATAAAATAGAGGGTTAAACGCCATATCACCGGCTGCTGAAACTCGACCAACGCACGGTAGATGAGCCGCAGAACGACGCCGAGGATGAACATCCCGATCGGGACGCCCGGAATGCCGTAATTTCGCAGCAGGTCGCCGAAGGGCGTCAACGCGTATGACGAACCTGCGAAGTCGAAGTATAGGTCGCTGTATCGACGCGGGTCGGAGACGACGGGCTTGCTCGGCCACAACACGCGCGGGATCATAAACGTCGTCATTTCGATCCAGATATTGTCGTTCAGGCCATAGATCTCCTCGTATGGCGCGAGCTGCTCGTGATTAGAAACGACAACCGCCAGGGTGCTGAGAATGTCGATCCGGGCCGCGAAGCTCTCGGCGCCGAAGGTCAAAGACTCGACCACATTGCCGCGGCCAACCTGTTCGACCGTCGCAAAAACGTTCTCAGTGTAGTTCGCAACACTCTGTGATTCCTCGCTTCCCTTGACGTTGCGAAAGGTCGTGCCATAGATCATTCCCACGGTCAGGCCGATCGTCAGCAGGATGGCGGCGACGGCCCCTTGCTTTACGGTAAACCGTCGGCCCGAGAGAATGTAGGCGAAGGAAATAAGCAAGAATAGCTGGATGATGTTGCCGCGGCTGCCTGAGAAAAGGAATTTCACGAGGCTCGTGACCAACAGCACCGCCACTAGGAATCCCGCCGTTAAGTCCCATTTGCGGCGTTTGAAAACGACGTACCAGAGAAGGAAACTCGCCTGGACCCAGAAGAGCGTGGTAAAGAAGATGATGCCGTCGTATGACGTGAATTCGGCCGCGCGCTGATACCCGAACTGCCCAAGGACAAGGGTAACGATAGTATTCATAATGCCCGAGAACAGCAATATCTGTCCGGGAATTATGTACGAATCGGGGGAATAATTCGAGGCCGGAAGCCAATCTGAGATCCACCCGCCGAACTTTGCCCCGATAGGGAGCAAATATCCCAATGAAAGGCCGGCGTAGCCGAGGCCGACGATCATCACCGTCAGAGGAAGAGTTTCATGCTGATCCTGAATGAGATCGGCAAAATAAGGCTGCGAGAGCCCAAGAGCGAAAAAGAGCCCTCCGATGACAAATGCCGGAAAGATATACGAAAGCGTGGCGAACACCAGCGGGTCGACAAACGTGAACCGGCCCTTGCGATAAAGAAAGAGCATCGGCACCGCGATCACCGCTGCGAGTCCGATGAGCCATGGAACCAGATAGATATTCGGGTAGAGATCGACCAGATCGCTGGTAAAGAAAAGAGCGATCAGGCCCAAAAGAGCCGTAACGCCCATGACGGCAAGGCCGGCGAGAGCGGTATGATCGCCGGAAAGGTTTCTACGACCTGAGATCTCGGTTGCGGCTTGCATCAAGGTCATTCAAGCGAGCCGGCAGATCGCGATGATGCCGTCAGCCCATTGAGGTGCGATCCGAACGCACACGTCATTGATCGCTCTGACGATCCAGCGTGTATGCGGACGATGCTCGCTGCCAATATCATAGAACAAAAACTGTTCGACACGCAGTCCGTGCCGCTCGACGAGAAGCTTGAGCGTTGAATACGAGTAATAGGCAACGTGGTCGGGGTGGACGAATTCCTGCTTTCCCCGCTTCCCTCTTAGCCCGTACAAGGCGAACCGCATCCCGCAGTAGGCGTTTACGGTTGTCAGGATCATCCGCGTTTCCTGGCTCATCAATCTCTTTATGCCGTCGAGAAAGAGCCCCGGATTATTCAGGTGTTCGATCATTTCGCCGGCGACGATAACATCTAAGTCAACGTCGATGTCGAGCTGATCGAGGTGTTCCAGATCACCTTTCAGAATGTTTTTTGAGCCGTGAGCTTCAAGTATCTCGATGCCCTTTTCATCGGTATCGATACCCCACAGACCGGCAGCTATCGCTTCGAGGTCATGGTGGAGGAGCATTTTGTTCTTGATCGAATCCTCGGTGTAAGGGTAATTTGTGCAGCCAAGATGAAGCACGCGCTTCCCTTCGCACATCTGTTTGATCACGTCCAATCGCTGTACCAGATCGAAGTCCTGCGGCATCGATAAATGGTAGCAATGAATCGTTAGCACTGGAAGTTAAAAATGCCGGGTGATGAGGTGAAAACTTTGCCTGAAGGCGAGCGGATAGTGAGCCGCGGATAGTCCGATCAGCTATCTGCCGTCCCGGAGCGGAACTTTCTTGAGATCAAACTCAATGCCAGCCTTCGCTCTTCGTCATCCGGAAATCGTATCAACACCAATACTGCGAAGAAGGTGAAAAAACCCGCGGCTACCGCGGTCACGAAGCCGAACCATGACCTCGGCATGGCCGTCGTTATCAAGAATTCGACGATCACCGCAGGAATCGCTGCGACCGTCAGGCGACCGGTCACATTTCCCCAGAAACCCCAGAAAATACCGCCGAGGCAGCGCTTTTCAACATAAAAGATCAGCGGAAGAAATACGATCACGCCGGCCAGGCGTCCGATGGCGACGCCCCTGGTTTCCATCGTTTGACCGAGCACGATCATCAACGCAATGCCGACGGCCATCCAGAAGAATGTGGCCCACGCGTTGAGCGAGGCCGCGCGGAAACTATCGGCGATCAGCCAGGCGATGGTGTTGAGGGCCAGGATCGTGAAGGTTATGGTGTGGATGACGAGCAGCGCATAGGAGTTAGCGGCGTAATCCTCGCCGAGCCAGACGGCGAGAAAGGTCTTGCCGCAAACGATCACCGATAGCAGCGCAAAAACGAGGAGCGTCAGGACCAGTTTTGTGACGCGGCGGTAGAGTATTCCAAGCTTTTCCGGTGTCGTGAGCAGTTCGTTGACCGTCGGGAACATCGCGAGAACGAGACTCGAAATGAACAGGTGAACAAACATCGCGAGCGTCATCGGAACGACATAAAAGGTAAGGGCTTCGCCCCCGAATTGCCGCATTATCCACGTACGTTCGAAGATAAGCAGAACATTTCCGAAGATCTGGTACGCGACGATGCTCGCTGCGTAAAAGGCGACCAGCCGCATTATCTCGCGTGGTATTCGCAGGGTGAACGTAAATGCAGGTAGATCTTTCTTTACGGCACGATAGGCGAGTACGCAGATCATGAGCCACGTCGCAAAATTCCACCAAAGCAGGCCGACCAAGCCGTATCCGGCAAGGACCAGCGCAATGCTTCCGATGCTAAACGACATGCTTGAGAGATTGGCGAGCAGCAAATAACGGTCGAAACGGTGGATCCCCTGCAATACGAGCTGAAAGACCTGTCCGGCGACGAGCGGGACCATCGTCGCTGCGGCGATATAGAGGCCGACGACGGCTCGGTCTTGCAACTCGGCTTGGATCTGAAGGATGTGGACGACGATCGGGCGGGCAAGCGCCGCCGTCAACAAAGAGCCGGCGACCGTGATCGAAACGCCCAAGACGAGCGTCGCTGAGATGACGGCAGAGACTTTCTCAGTTTCGCCGGCCGCGCGGTATTCAGCGACGTATTTCGCGGCCACTTTCCCTATCGCGGTCGTAAAAAAATAGCTAATGAATCCCAGGATAAGGACGAGGACACCATATTGTTCGCCGCCAAGACGCCCGATGACGATGGGCGTAGCAACGAACGTCGGAATGATCGGCAGGAGCCACGAAAGCAGCCCGTAGAGGCTGTTCGTGACAAAGCGTTTTCGCCTATCGACTGGTTCAGCCACCATTTCTGAAGCACTCCTCGTATTTTTCGATCGCCGTGCGCGAGGCGACCCGTTCGTCGAAATTCTTCAGCACAAAACGCTGTCCATTCGACGCGAGGTCGCTGCGAAGCTGCGGGTTCTCTCTAAGCTCGCGGATAGCTCCGGCAAGTGCGCCGGAGTCGTCCGCCTCGATCAGAATACCGGTTTCGCGGTCTTTTACGGCTTCCGGGATCGCATAGACATTCGTCGAAACGGACGGGATGCCGAGGGCCATCGCTTCAAGAAGCGCGATCGGAAGGCCTTCGACATAGCTCGGAAGCGCAAAGATGTCGGCGATACGGAAAAATTCGAGGACCTCTTCCCTGTTCGATCCGACCGACGCGGAAAGCCTGAGCTCGAAATTGTTAAGGCCGTAGCTCGCGATCTTTGCACGATCAGCGTCGTTTGGTTCGGCGGGCGCCATCCAAACGAATTTGATGTTCTCATCATCGGCGAAGCTTTTCGCCGCGTCGAGGAAGATCCATCGGCCCTTTCGGTCGATGAACTGCCCGACACAAAGTACGACAAAAGTATTTTTCGCCAGGCCCTGTCGCTGGCGCATTTCATCGCGATCAGTATTTCGGTCGAGGACGGCCCGGATCTGAGCGGGATCGACGCAGGTGTAGGTGACGGCAACATCTTCCCAAAACGACGGGGCGACCAGGTGTTCGAGCCTGTTCTTTGTGTCCTGATTTGAAGCGAAGATATGAAAGCCGGGCAGCCGCGAGACGAACTGCAGACGGCATTTCCATATGAATTCCCGCCATTTCGGCCCACTGACCGCGTTGTGCATCGTCGTAAAAACATTCGCGCCCAGCAGTGAGAGTAAGGTCAAGAATTGCCACGATTGCCACGGGCTGATCTCGATATGCAGAATGCTCTGCTTTAACTCAAATCTTCGAAGGTATTTGAGCGTAGCAAATTCATTTCTTATCCGGTTCCATTGTCGCGCGAGTTTTCTGAAGGCCGTCGGTGCGGGTTCGAGGTCCGATCGGAAATCAAGCAGGTCGATCCGCACGCCGATCCGTCCTAGAAGGTCGATCACCTCCGGCGAAGACGCCCGCGGAAGGGCCACGACGATGTCCCAATCGTCCCGGGCTTCCTTCATGATCGCCATCATATACACCTGAGCCCCGCCCCATTCGACATACGGCCAGAGGAAGATGAGTTGGCGTTTTTTAGAACCTTTCGACACGGACTCAAATAAGCTGCCCGGCAGCAAACTAATTGCGGCCCCATGCTGAGCAACGTCGGGGATCCATCCAATACTACGATCTACTGACGGGCGGCACGCTTTGCCGGCTGATCAGCAACCATAGAATTCGCGAACGTCTCGGAGAGCGGGGCCTCGTCCTGCGTCTTGGCCCAGCTCGAATCGTAACTCCGTCCGATCAGGATCCGGAACAGCGATATCCAAAATGCCGCGAAGCCGGCCACGCGGTTCGGGGCTCCGCCGATGCTCGCATAATAGCGCCGCCTGATCGAATACGGGTTCGTCGGCGATGTGAACAGACGTCTGAATTTTTCGCCTGATGGCAGCTTTCGAAATCCGCTGATAACATCGTTCGGCTTACAGAAAACACGCGCCTTCGGCTCGATGAGCAACTGCCATCCGGCGCGCAGCATTCGCGGCGTATATTCGGCGTCGCCGTATTGCGGCAGGCGTACTTCGTCCATCAGGCCCTGCTCGCGGATCGCGGCCGCCGGAAAGAGAACGCAGTTGCCAACGATCATCTCGACGTGCCAGGGCCGCTCGGGGATCGTCGCAAGAGTCTGCTTGTACCAGTGCCGAAAGCCGCCTTTCAGCGTGTACCATTTCGGCGACACCTGAAAGATCTCATCGGGCCGCTCGCGGTTCAAGAGGATCGCCCCGACGATCGAGCGCGGATACCGCTCGGCACAAGCCACGAGGGCTGCGATGCAGTTCGCGTCGAACTCCTGATCGTTATTGACCAGCAGAATGTAATCAGGGTCGTGAGCGAGGGCAGTTTTGATCGCGAGATTCGCACCGGCAGTGTACCAAAGATCGTTGTCGCTTCGAACTACCTCGACGTCAGGAAACTGAGTTGCAAGCGCCTCAGCGGTTCCGTCGGTCGAGCCGTCATCGACAACGATTACATGGGTTTTGAGGCCCGCGAGGGCCGAATTTGCAATGCTTCCGAGGCATTTCAGCGTCTCGTCGCGGCGGTTGTGGACGGGTGTTACGATTTCGACCTTGACCGGTTTCATCAGTGGGCTGGCCTCGCCGCCTCAATGTCGGCTTCGAGCATGATCCGGACCAATTCGGCGAATTTGGTCCGTGCTTTCCATCCAAGGATATCCTCGGCCTTGCGCGGATTGCCGATAAGCGTATCGACCTCAGTCGGGCGATAATAGGTTGGATCGACCGCAACGACGAGATCACCCTTCTTTAGCGGGCAGGTCCTGATCGAATGGACATTTTGAAGAACGTCTGTGTCGATATCATCGACGACACCGGATTCGGTGCTTCCCTGACCCAACCACTTCAAGGTGATGCCGGCCACGCGAAAGGCTTCCTCGACAAACTCACGGACGGAACGCGATTCTCCCGTAGCGAGGACAAGGTCAACGGGCTCGGCGAGCTGAAGCATCCGCCACATCCCCTCACAGAATTCAGGAGCGTAGCCCCAATCGCGTTTTGCGTTCAAATTGCCCAGCCGAAGCACCTCACCACTGCCGAAAAGCATTCCGGCAACTGCGCGCGTTATCTTTTTCGTGACGAAAGTGTTGCCGCGGCGGGGCGATTCGTGGTTGAAGAGGATGCCGTTGCAGGCGAACATACCGTAGGCCTCGCGGTAGTTCACGATCGTCCAGTAGGCAAAAAGTTTTGAGACGCCGTAGGGCGAACGCGGATAGAACGGCGTTACCTCGCTTTGCGGGTTTTCCAGAACCTTACCGAATAGCTCCGAGGTCGAGGCCTGATAGAACTTGACCTTTCGCAAGCCGGTTTCGCGGATCGCGTCCAGAAAACGAAGTGTCCCGAGCGCATCGACCTGTGCCGTGTAATCCGGGATCTCGAACGAGACTTTTACATGGCTTTGCGCCGCGAGGTTGTAGATCTCGTCGGGTTCTATTTTGTCCAGCAGTCGATTCAAGCTGCTGGGGTCGATAAGGTCTCCGAAGTGCAGAAAAAGGCTGTGGTCAAGAATGCCGGGGTCGCGATATAGATGGTCGATGCGGCCCGTGTTGAACGAGCTCGATCGGCGGATGATGCCGTGAACCTCGTATCCCTTTTCGAGGAGGATCTCGGTCAGGTAGCTGCCATCCTGGCCCGTAATACCCGTGATAAGTGCCTTTTTCATTCGTCAGATCCGGTTTGCGAGATACCAATCGTAGGTTCGCCTCAAGCCATCATCGAGATCGACAGAGTGTTTCCAGCCGAGCGATCCTAGTCGCGTTATGTCGAGAAGCTTGCGCGGCATCCCGTCGGGTTTTGTTGGATCGAAAACGATCTCGCCCTCGAAACCAACGATCTTTGCGACCATGCTTGCCAGACGGCCGATCGAAATATCCTCGCCGCAACCGATGTTAACATGCGATATGCCCTGGCCATAGATCGCGTCGGCATCGACGTTTTCAAGAAAGAATACGACGGCGTTCGCCAGATCGTCCACATAAAGGAATTCACGCATCGGGCGTCCGGTGCCCCAGACCTCGACCTCTCCGGCATTCGCTGATCTTGCCTCATGAAATTTTCGGATCAACGCGGGTATCACATGAGAAGAATGCAGGTCGAAATTGTCGAATGGCCCGTAAAGATTGGTCGGCATCAGCGAGACGAAGTTTGCGCCGTGCTGCCGATAGTAGCTCTCGCAAAGGTTGATGCCGGCGATCTTTGCGATGGCATAGGGTTCATTCGTGGGCTCCAGCACGCCGGTCAGTAAGGCCTCTTCTTGGATAGGCTGTTCAGCATTGCGCGGGTAAATGCATGAGCTGCCGAGGAAGATCAGTTTTTCCGCACCGGATCGAAACGCGGCCTCGATCACGTTGGCCTCGATCATCAGGTTATCGTAGAGGAAATCCGCTCGAAGTTCGTTATTCGCCATTATGCCGCCTACCTTGGCCGCAGCGAGGATGACGACCTCCGGGTTCTGTTCCTGAAAAAACTCCTGCGTTTCGGCTTGTCGTCGAAGGTCGAGATCACCGGACGAGGTAGTTATCAGCCTTGAATATCCACTCGACTCGAGGGCACGGACGATCGCACGGCCAACCATTCCGTTCGAACCCGCGACGAATATGCTCCTGTTCTGATATTTGGTCAATGTTTTAACTGCCAGACCTCGCTGTCGCCGTACATCGACTGCGAAGGATCATCATACTTCGGAATGGTATGGATTGGCACATAGTTCATCTGCAGAAACTGCCACAGCGGCTCCAGATTGTCATCGGAGGCCCTTTCTGACGGAGATTTTGACCACATCGTTGGCCAGATAATGAGTCTTGGACGGCTGGTTTCCAGCGACCGCACGACCGCCTCGACCTGGGTCGCCGGCGTGTAGCCGGAATCGCGGACGTTAAACAGTGGAGTTGGGTTGATAAGGTGGAACGGAAAGTAAAAATTCGGGTGGTGCGGTTCGTAAAGTGCCTCGCCCGGTGTCGTGTTCTCGCCGATCCACCGATACTTTTCGTAGGCGGGCCGATAGAGGAACGCCGCCTTACCGGCAGGCATTTCGAGATAGTCCTTTTGAGATGTCTGACGCTGGACGATCATCGCACCGGCGATGACACACAATGCGGCAAGGGCCGGTGTCAGCAACCGCCCCGAAGGACGCCACTGTGAACAAAGCCATACAAAGATCACGATCGCCGGAGCCGCGACGTGAAATACGCGGGTTATCGTTGGAGCCGAGACGCCGATGGCGAGAAAAATACCGAGTAGGCCGAGCAGGACAAGGGTCTTGAAGATCTTTGCATCAAGCGCGCGTCGGCGAACCCACAAGACAGCGATAAGAACTAAGTAAACATACGGAACCAGAAGGTAATAGAACCCCGAGATAAGCGCAGTTCGGGCGGCGGCTGAGAAGAATGATCCGGTCGAACGAACGCTTTCGACCATCACGAAAAGATCCGAGAGATACGCCGTGTTGTTATTGAACGGATCGGCACGGTAGCTGGTTCCGATATAGCCGAACATTGCGTAGCCGAAGTTTTCGGCTCCGGCACTCCAGATAAAATATCCGTGGGTCAGAAGTGCGAAAAATAGGAACGATGAGAATAGAACCGCGCTCGAACGCAGTAGGCTTCGAAAATTGAAGCCATCGAAATAGTTCTCCCACAATAGAAATGCTGCGATGCCCAGGACGGCAAGGATGCCGCGGGGCTGCTGAAAAAACGATGCGAGGGCGCAAAAAAGCCCGGCAAGGAAGAGCCGTGGCGAAGAGCGCCGTTCAACAAGGATGGCCGCAGCGGACAGGGCGAACACCAAACCCATCAACCGGTAGCTGCCGTCGATAGAGAATTGTCGAAATCCCAGAACGAGAAAGATCAGCGGCGGTAGAAAGGCGATGATCCCAGTGAGAAGCCGCTTCGAAAAGAACCAGAGGAGGCCAACCTGAGCCATTGTGAGCAACAGGATCGTGACATTGATGATCCATATCCTTTCACCAAACAGGCGAAACAGCCCCGCATAATATAGGTCGGCGCCGGGCGAGATGAAATGGAAGAAATCGCGATAGATGACCTCGCCGCGGACGATGCGCATGGCGTTCGAGACCGGAACCAGCGTGTCGCCGTCAAAGTAGATCGGCGTGAAGGGGAGCGAAAAGAGTTGGGTATAGACGAAGATCAAAATCGCCGGGAAGAAGAGGAGATCAGTTCTTCCGACACCCGGATTTTCGATTGTGAGTTTCATCAACGTGAAGCGGGGTTCGTGGCGGTCAAGTCAAAGAAGATCCTAAGGTGAAAACGTGCTTACGCAGCTCCGTCTCAAACGAAACTCAAGCCGATCTTGTCGCATCAATCCTCGGCCCTGTCATTGTAGCTACTTCGGTGATAATAGCTCTGGTAGTAGTAATAATTGTCCTTATTGTTGAGATTGACGTTATTCAGGACCACACCGAAGATCTTTGCCCCGATCTCCTGCAGCATCTGTCGTGAACGCCTGACAACCTGTCGCGAGCTGCGGCCTGCGTGAACGACCAGAATAACACCGTCAACAAGTGAGGCGATCAGCACGCCATCAGTGAATGACGCGATCGGCGGCGAATCGATGACAATGTGCGTGAATTTGTTTTGCAGCACGCGCAGAAGTGAAGCCATTTGATCGGAGCCGATCAGTTCCGCCGGATTCGGCGGGATTGGCCCCGATGTCATCACATAAAGCTTGGTTCGTTCGTCCTGTTTGATCGAATTGTCGATCTCGGTCTCGGTCAACTCGCTAGCAAGCAACGAACTGAGCCCTTCACGGTTTCCCATATTGAATATGGAGTGCAAACGCGGCCGGCGCATATCGGCATCGATTATCAAAACCTTTGCACCCGTCTGGGCGAGGCTGATCGCGGTATTCGAGGCGATCGTCGATTTCCCTTCTGACGGTAGGCTTGACGAGACAAGCAGCGATTTTGGCGCGTGTCCGGCAGTTGATAACAGGATGGAGGTCCGCAGATGCCTGTAGGCCTCGGCGAGCGACGAGCGCGAGTCGGCTGAGATCAGCAGCGGCGACTGCGGTGTCTCTTCGTCAGGATCGGCCGCACCAACTAGCAGAAGCTTACGTTTCGGCAGAGAGTCGATCGACGGGATGGCCGCAAGGGCCGGAAGCTGCAGGTAATTCTCGATCTCCTCGGTCGTGCGAATGGTGTCATCGAGATACTCGAGGAACAAGGCCAGGCCCATCCCGAATAGGGTCGACAGGAAGAGGGCGGCGAGGACCGAAGCAAAGCGTCGAGGCGAGACCGGCGTCTTTGGCGGAATGGCGATCTCGCTGACGCTAATGTTATTGTCCGACCCCTGCGAAGCGACGTCGTTGCTGCTCACTTGTTTCCGAAGGTTATCGAGAAAGCCTTTTTTCGCCTCGGTATTTTGCTGTAGAAGCTTGAGGCTGACCGCGCCCTGACTCTGTCCCTGGGCTTCGCCGTACTGTTTGTTGAAATCGACCCGTATCTTATCTTCCTTGTCCTTAGCCTGAAGATATTTTGTTCGAAGATTATCGAGCAATACTTTTGTTGCCCGCGTCCGATAGGCCTCGATCTCTTTACGACTCTTCTCGAAGGCGGAATCGAGCGATTGCTGATAGCTTTCTATCTGTTTATCGATCTCAAAGATCTCGGGTGCCTGTTCGAGATACTCCTGCAGCCTTAGAGCACGGGTTTGCCGCAGATCCGCGATCTTCTTAAGCGTGTCGGTCTGAAGGCTGCGAAGACTGTTCTCCTGTTCGGTGATGAACCGGGCCGATTCAGCCTCGGCAAGCGATCTTGCCTTTTCAGGCGAGTTTGCAACGGTAAGGAAATTTGCCTCGGCGTTCTTTCTATCGTTCTCGGCGATCAGAAGGTCCTTGTTCAGGCCGCTGAGACGATCTGAGACGATGGTTTGCTCACCCTCGGTCTTCAGAATTCCGGCCTTGGCGGTCTCTTCGACCAGCAGCTGCTCGTCGTTCTTGATCTCCGATTCGAGGGTGGCGATACGTTCCTGCAGGAAATCATTGGTCTTACGACTGGTGCCCGTCCGCTTTTCCTGATTCTGATCGGTAAACGTCTTTGCGATCGCGTTGACAACAAATGCCGCGAGGTCGGGGTCGGTGTGGCGATATGTTATCGCGATCAGGCGAGTGTCCTTGAAGGTCGTACGCGATTCGCGGATCGGCTCGGTCTGAAGCGTCCGTTTTATCGCTTCAACGTAAGGCGCTAGCCGAATGGCTTCGGCGATCTCTTCGGAACTGCCGAGCGACTCCTGTAGCGATTCGATCGATGCGTTCTTTTCCTTCTTCTCAGTGTCGTCCGTCGCGAGGCCCAATGATCTTAGGGCAGACCGCCACGCAGAAACTGATTCCTCGGCCTTGGCCTGTTGAAATTCTTTGTTCGAGTCGAGATTATGCTCCTTGATGACACGGCGGATAAGGCCGTCGCTGCTCAAAAGCTGAAGCTGAGTATTGATATACGCCGGATCTGTATTCATTATCGACCGCTGGCGGTCGCTGGTGACGAGATCTGGGTTGACCTGTTCGAGATCGACCTGAACGCGGGCCTCGGCTTGAAAAATATCGGGCCGCCTTGCCATATAAATGGCCGCAAGTGTGGTGACGAGAACGGCGATGCCGGCGACGAGCCACAGCCGTTTCCGGATCGCCCGCCAGTAATCGATCAGCTGAAAGCCTTCAGCAGGCTGATTTCGATAGGCGGGATAATAGCCTGACGGCACGGCCGCAGGCTCGAATTCCTTTACCAGCTCGGCATCGTGCAGGGGCGATCTAATTATCTCGCGAGAATCTTTCATTCAGTATTACGGCATCGGCAGCCGATAGATAACGTTCGGGACGCTTCCTTTTATCGCATTCGCGAGACCGAGGATTATCGACCTTGTACGGTCTTCAGAAACTGCGACGATATCGTTCGGCTCCAGGTAGGGGTCGCGGATCTTGCGCTTGTCGATGTCGTTGAGGTTGAAAACCAATTCTTCCGGTTCGCTGCTGCCGTCTTTCAGGCGGATGACCCTTACCTTCTCCTTCTTGGCTGCTCCTTTCATACCTTCGGCGAGTACGATCGCCTGCGTCAGGGTGATCGGTTCGCCGTACTTGAAAGCTCCCTGGCGATTTACGTTGCCGTAGACATAGACCTGATCCGCTTCAGATACGGAAACCACATCGCCGGGCTGCATCCAGAACATTACCTTGCCCTCGCGAACGTCACGGACCTTGAAATGCATCAGCGGAAGTTCGCCGGGCAGTTGTTCGGCCTCGGCCGTTGTTCCCTGCACCGCCGCGCAAGTCGTCAGGCTCGGAGCTCTCGCGATCGAGATCCGCGTACCAGCCTCTTTCTTTGGGCCTCCCGCCATTGCGAGAAGCTCGAGCAGGTGGATCCGACGTCCGATGAAGAATGTTTGCGGCTTTTCGACGGCGCCAAAGATCGAAACCGACTGCGACCGTTGTTCGGCGACAGAAACCTTGATCAAAGGGTCGCGCAGATAATTCTGCATATACGCTTTCCTGATCTCGGCGGCCACCTCGTCTTCGGTCTTACATGCAGCAACGATCGGACGGTCGATCTTAAAAAGGCTGATCGTTCCGGCAGGCCCGACCGCAACGGTCTGGTTCAGGTCGGGGTGGCGATGCACCTGGACATTCAGTACGTCCTGAAACCCGATGAGATACCGCTCGCCAACGGTAGATGCAGACGCCTGAGTGGTGTCGGAAGGAGTTTTGGCCTCGCCCGCAGATGTTTGGGCGGCGATATCGCAGAGGCCGGCGAGCAAAAGCAAGGCTGACGCAAAGGTACCGATAATTTTCATACGCACTCCTCGGGCCGATCGTCGCAGCGAGCAAACCGCCTCAAAACAAAAACCACAACCCGAAATCATAACAAAAGGCCGCCCCATTTGAAACACGACTTTTTGAAAGCGGACGGAAAATGGCTAAACTCGGATAGCGCTGTCAACCCGGATGGAAACCGTTACGCCGATGCTTCGGCAATATCTCGAGATCAAAAAGCAGTATCCCGGAACGATCTTGTTCTTTCGCCTCGGCGATTTCTATGAGATGTTCAACGAGGATGCAATAGTTGGTTCGCGCGAGCTCGAGATAACGCTTACAGCCCGCCAGAAAGATTCGCCGAATCCGATACCGATGTGCGGTGTTCCGCATCACGCCGCCGCGAATTATATCGCTCGTTTGGTTCGGAAAGGTTATCGCGTTGCGATCTGCGACCAGACAGAGACCCCGACGAAAGGCACAAAACTTGTAAAGCGTGAGGTCGTACGCGTTATAACGCCGGGTACTGCGGTCGATCCACAGCTTGTCGAATCGAAGGAGTCGGTATATCTTGCGGCGGTCTTCGGAAGCGGTGGACGCTACGGTGCGGCATTTCTCGAGACATCTTCGGGACATTTTACAGCGACAGAGATCGAAGGGAGCGATGCGTGGAATAAAATATCGGCCGAGATCGATGCCTACGCCCCGCGTGAGCTTCTATTCCCCATTTCCCTCGAAAGATCGGTCGCCGGAACCTTTGGAGGCTCGGCGAATGCTGCTTCGCGCTCTCTTTTTGCGGACCCAACCACCGTTCGGCACGATCGATCTACCGTTACGCTGACGCCGCTTGACGATGTTCATTTTGACCTAAGAGAATGCGAGCGGCTGCTGAAGGAACAGATGGAGGTGCGCGAACTTGCTGGTTATGGGCTTGCCGGACGCCCGGCTGCAACTGCGGCGGCGGGTGCCGTGCTCCGATACGCCCGCGAGACACAGCGTTCCGCCGTTGGGCATATCTCCGAGATCAAATTCTTTGCGTCGAGCGATCATATGATCCTCGATGCCGTAACGCTCAGAAATCTTGAGATCTTCGAATCGCGGGGTGAAAAGAGCAAAAACACCCTATTCGGCGTAATGGACGAATGCGTGACGGGTATGGGGGCACGGCTGCTGCGCGGATGGATCGCACGGCCTTCGTTGAAGCGGAGCGAGATACAGACGCGGCAGGCCGCGGTTGCCGAGCTTTCGGATACCATCTTGCGAGAAAAACTCCGTTACCTGATGAAGGACGTGAGCGATCTGGAAAGGCTGATCGGCCGCCTGAACCTCGGAACGGCAAGCCCGCGAGACCTGATAGCACTCAGACGTTCGGTCGGCCAGGCTTCGCCGATCAACGACACGCTATGCGATGCCTCGTCACTCCTGCTACAGGTTCTTACCGAGAATATTTTCGAACTTCCCGAGATATGTGACCTTATCGACCGTTCGATCAGCGATGAACCGGCTGTCAATTTCAGCGAAGGTGGCGTGATCCGCGCGGGATTCGATGCCGAACTCGACGAACTTCGTGATATTTCGTCCTCGGCGAAGCAGATAATCGCCTCGTTCGAGGAACAGGAGCGGGAGAGCACCGGGATCCCGACACTGAAGGTGCGTTTTAATAATGTTTTTGGCTACTACATTGAGATCTCGAAGGCCAACTCCGCCCGCGTTCCGGAGGATTATGAACGGCGCCAGACGCTCGCGAATGCGGAACGCTACACGACGCCGCAGCTAAAGGAATGGGAGCAGAAGGTTCTGGGAGCCGAAGAGCGAATTATCCAGATCGAAGCTGAGCTTTTCAAACAGGTCAGATCGACGGTCTGCGGCGAGACACGCAAGCTGCAGTCAACGGCACGGGCGCTGGCGACTCTCGACGCTCTCTGCTCGCTGGCTGAGGTTGCGGCGGTTCGCAATTACGTCTGCCCGACACTCCACGACGGTGACGAGATCGACATTCGAAAAGGACGTCATCCAGTGGTTGAGGTCGCACGGGGTAATTCGTTCATTCCAAATGACTTGGTAATGAATAACTCGACCGATCGTTTGCTTGTGATAACCGGCGCGAACATGGGCGGAAAATCAACGCTGCTGAGGCAGGCAGCGATAATCCAGGTCCTGGGACAGATCGGCTCATTCGTTCCGGCAGCTTCGGCCCGGCTTCCAATACTCGACCGAATATGGACGCGGGTCGGAGCATCGGACGACCTCGCCTCAGGGCGATCGACCTTTATGGTCGAGATGACCGAAACGGCAGCGATACTGCACAATGCTACGCCGCGAAGCTTGGTTCTGCTTGATGAGATCGGCCGGGGAACGTCAACTTTCGACGGCCTTTCGATCGCATGGGCCGTGGCCGAGCACTTGCATAACTCGCCCGAACATTCGGCGAAAACGCTTTTTGCTACGCATTATCACGAACTTACAGAACTTGCGGAGAATCTTCCCGGTGCGAAAAATTACCAGATCACGGCAACCGAAAAGGACGGCGATGTTGTGTTTCTCCATAAACTCCAGCCTGGAAAGGCCTCAAAATCCTATGGGATAGCGGTGGCGAAGCTCGCCGGCCTTCCGGCCAAAGTCATTGAGCGAGCCAAGGGAGTGCTCGAAAAGCTTGAGAAATACGAGCTGGCGGTGTTCGCGGACGAGAAGAAAGCTGGTTTGACGAAAGCGGCGGCCGGAAGAATGACCTCTCAGTATTCTCTTTTTGCGGTTACAAATGAGAGTGCGATCGATGAACTCCGTGAGCTAGACCTCGCATCCATATCCGGCGAGGAGTCGCGGCAGATATTGCAAAAGATAAAGGACAGGATCATTTGACCGGCGGGTGGCCAAACCACAGTGCGGCGAATTGGCCGTCGATCGCGACGCCCATTCCGTCCCACTGCATCTCGGCGAACATACCTTTGTTCAGTATGATCGATGTATGAAGCGAGCTTTTCTTCCACGCTTCGATAGCGGCCGCCGGGTCAACTTTCCGCGAACTGCGGTAGAGAGTTTCGTAGGCCTGGCCCTTATAGCCGGTATTCAGACGGGTTGGCGAGTCGAGCAGGCAGGGCCAGGTCTTTTCGTCATTGACCTCATACGGACAATTGCTCCAACTATGCGTCAGCGTACGCATGTTCTGCTTAAGATCAAGTACTCGCCGGTTGCCCAGAATACTTAGACCAACGGATAGTGTTATCGGCTGTAAACCATTGTCAGAACGATACTTATTGACCGCCTCGAACAGGGCCTTTTCGTCGGGAGAAACAGCGTCACCCACGCAATTCGCTGACGAAAAGATCTTCGCACCGGTGCACTCTTCCTGACCGAACGCTGCCATAACGAATGCAAAGACAAGCACGACCCCGAGCATTACGGAACGAACGGGAATGATAGGCATAAGGGAATTCTCTACTTTTTAGGTTCGCAGTCAAATGGAGGATCGGAATATCGATGGCAGGAAGGACGCTTTTTTCTCTAACAAGTATTAGAATACCGGTTATGACAGATCGGAGAGATTTTCTAAAGGCCGCGGGCGCAGCCTCGCTTGCGGCGGCGGCGCAGCCGATCATGGCCGCGCCGAAGGGATCGCTTTTTGCACGGCCCGTCGTGGTTTCTACATGGGACAGCGGAATGACATCAAACGCGGCAGCCTGGAAGCTGCTGAAAGACAATGGCAAAGCGATAGATGCCGTCGAGGCCGCAGCCATGGCGGCGGAAGACGAGCCAAGCTGCTGCGTCGGTCTCGCCGCTTTTCCCGACCGTGACGGCTACGTCACGCTTGATGCCTCGATAATGGACCATAGGTCGAACTGCGGCAGTGTTGTCTTTCTTCAACAGATCGAGCATCCGATATCCGTTGCCCGTAAAGTAATGGAATCGACCAATCACGTACTACTTGCCGGTGAAGGTGCCCTGCAGTTTGCCAGAGAGAATGGTTTCGAGGTAAAGCCCAAGAAACTTTCGGCCGACGCTGAGAAAGAATGGAAGGAATGGCTCAAGAAGTCGGAATATAAACCGGTCGTAAATATCGAGAATCGAAAACAGGGTAACAATTACCTCTCGGCGCCAGCTCACCTGAGTTCGGGCGAGCCAAACCATGACACGATGGGAACGATCGCTCTTGATTCGAAAGGCGATCTGTCCGGCGCCTGCACGACGAGCGGTATGGCATTCAAGATGCACGGGCGGGTCGGAGATTCTCCGATAATCGGCGCCGGCCTTTTCGTGGATAATAAGGTCGGGGCGGCAACCAGTTCGGGGGTCGGCGAGGAAGTCATCCGCATATGCGGTACGCACCTCATCGTCGAACTCATGCGCTTTGGCTACTCGCCTGCAAATGCCTGCAAAGAGGCGGTTCGCCGGATCGTGGATAGAGACCGGACAAAGGCCAAGGAGTTTCAGGTCGGCTTTATTGCGATATCGAAACGGGGCGACGTCGGTGCATACGCAATACAGCCCGGTTTTACCTATTCCGTAACAAATGGGGTGACTGATCGTGTGTTTAGATCCGCGAGCTATTTCAAGGTAAAACCAGAATAGGTCGGCCGCGGAGCTTCACTTGTGGTTAGCCTAACTTCCGTTAAGCCGCTCTGCTTGATAAACTTACCCTTTGCCCGATTGATGTCGAAGTACAATGCGCGAACAGCTCTCGTTGCTTTCATTGGAAGAAAAGGTCGGACAACTGCTCCTGATCGGAATAGCCGGCGCAACCATCGACGCGGATACGCGTACATTGATCAACACGGTGAGACCCGGAGGATATTGCCTATTCGCGAGGAATATCCGTGACCTTAGGCAGACGAGAGTTCTGCTCGATGAACTGCGAGATCTGGCGCCGGTCGTGCCTTTTCTATCTGTTGACGAGGAAGGCGGGCTGGTTGACAGGTTGAAACGGGTGATGGCCCCAACTCCGGCTGCGAGTAGATTGCAGCATCCGGATCAGGCGTCGGAACAGGCCGCGATCATCGGCGAGAGCCTACGAATCCTAGGCTTTAATATGGATCTTGCCCCGGTTGTCGATGTGATCGACGAGGAGAGAAGGCGATATTCAAACGGTCTGTTCTCAAGGACTTACGGTTCATCACGGGAAGAAGTTGTGGGTTATGCATCGGCGTTCCTTGCTTCACTTCAGGCGAATGGGATCATGGGGTGCATCAAGCATTTTCCGGGCCTCGGGGCGTCGCGTGTCGATTCACACGACGATCTGCCGGTCGTCGAGATAAGCGAGATAGAGCTTGATACTGCGGACCTATTCCCTTATCGCCAAATGCTCGCTTCGGGAATGGTGCACGCGGTCATGGCAGCTCATGTCAGTTTCTCGGAGAATCGTCATCAAAGAAATGACGATCAAGGCCGCCCGCTACCGGCATCCCTGAACGCGGCATTCGTTACGAAGCTTTTGCGTGAAGAGATGGGATTTGGCGGCCTTGTGGTCACGGATGATCTGGAAATGGGCGCGATAATGAAAAATTACGGTATCGGCGAGGCCTGCACAATGGCGATCGCTGCCGGGGCCGATGTTCTTGCGATCTGCGCGGACCAGAATAATATCCGCAGTGGCTATGAAAGCGTCCTGGAAACGGTAAGATCGGGGAAGATCACCGAAGAACGCCTCAACAGCTCGCTCGAACGGATAGCCGCGGCAAAATCGCGTCTTTCGGACCCCCTCGATTTCAATGCGGAGCGCCTCGACCAGCTATCACAACGGACCGATCAGTTATCCGCCGGCTTGTAACCCGGCGAACAAGTAGATATGGAGAATTTTGTTTTGCGTAGATCAAGTTTGTTCGTATTGGCGTTGTTGGTGATGATGTTCGCACTGTCGTGCAGGCAGCGGACATCCGAGGCGGTAACGGTGGCATTGCCCGATAAGATCGGGTCGTTCGACACCCTTACAAGTGTTGCGGCTCCCGATGCGTCGTCTGAGCGGCTTCGAAACCTTATTTTTAACTCGCTGGTAAAGAAGAACGAGAAATACGACTACGTTGGCGACCTGGCGTCAGAGATAACGGCCTCGGACGACGGCAAAGTGATCACGTTCACGCTGCGCGACGGCATTAAATTTCATAATGGACAGGTGTTGACTTCTGCCGATGTAAAATATACGTTCGACGAACTTTTCAAGACCGATGGCAAATCGGCATCGTTCAAATCCGGCGCATTTTTTGATACCGTACCGGTTGATAAGGCCGATGCGCCTACTCCGACCTCATCGCCCTCGAGTGCCGACAACACGGCCGCAAAACCGGCCGAAGAGATCAAGACGAAACGTGTCCCGCATATTCTTTCGATCGAGACTCCGGACGCAAAGACAGTCGCCTTTACGATAAACCGGCCCGGCCTTCGCAATCAGCTTCTTTCAAATCTTGTCGCGATACCGATCGTACCTTCTGGAACTGCGGGCCAGCTTAAGGATGCTCCGGTCGGTTCGGGGCCCTTCAAATTCGCCAGTTTCGATGCATCGCAGAATACGGTTGAGTTGGTGGCGAACACTGACTATTGGGATGGCCCGCCAAAACTCGCAAGGCTTCGGGTAAAGACGGTAACGGATGCCAATTCCCTTCAGGCTGAACTGCAGACTGGGTCGGTCGATATCGCTCCGAATCCGTCAAATATTCCGCCCGATATGCTAAAAGCCTTGAACGGGAGCGGTAATATAAAGGTCGAGCAGTTCGATGGTTCGAACATTCAATACCTGATCTTCAACACTCAAAGCGGGCCGCTAAGCAACGTAAAGGTCCGTCGGGCGATCGGTTACGGGATCGACCGTCAGAAGATCGTAACGCAGCTATTGTCAGACCAGGCACGACTTGCGAATTCGATACTTCCGCCCGAATCGTGGGCATACTCGGCTGGAACTCAATACACCTTTGACCCGGCGAAAGCCAAGCAGCTGCTTCAGGAGGCCGGCTACAAAGGCGAGCCGATCTCGTTCAAATATGCCTCGGGAAACGCTGCGATCAATCAGTTCTCACAGGCGATACAAAGCTCGCTGAACGATATCGGCTTGAATGTGAACATCGAAACTCTCGAGGTCGCGACCATTCGCCAGCATCTCGCACAAGGGCAATTTCAGATGTACACCGGGCAATGGATCGGCGGCAATCAGGATCCCATTTTTCTTCGAAACCTATTTAGCTCGGGAATGATCC
Organism: Pyrinomonadaceae bacterium; assembly: GCA_021463165.1. GTDB lineage: Bacteria > Acidobacteriota > Blastocatellia > Pyrinomonadales > Pyrinomonadaceae > OLB17. Next base: position 251,331 of record JAJTWY010000004.1, read on the forward strand.
CGAGTGCCGTGGTGCCCTGCTGCAATCGCGGCCGTTACAAGAACACGGAGGTCGACAAACTCGTTGACGACGCAATGAACGAGACCGACAAGGCCAAGGCGCTGGAGATGTACGTTCGAACGTGGCAGATCGTTAGCGAGGAACTGCCGATGCTTCCGCTTTGGTATCCGGCCAACATAGTTGTTTTCAACAAAAGGATCGGCAATATCAAGGTCTCGGGCAGCGGCGATTGGGGCTTCCTGAAGGACATCACCGCAAGTAATTGATCAAGGTGGTGGTATGGCGTCGCGGAGGAAGTAGATCTCCGGGGGCCGTCAGATCAAAGTCGATCCTCGCGGCTTGACAATACGGCTCGAACCGTTAAAATTATGGTTTGCCATGCGGGAGTAGCTCAGTGGTAGAGCGCGACCTTGCCAAGGTCGAAGTCGCGAGTTCGACCCTCGTCTCCCGCTCCAGTTTGTAAAGGCAAAAGTCAAAAGGAAAAAGGCAAAAACGTTCTTGTTTTTTACTTTTACTTTTAACTTTTGCCTTTCCTGTTTTCAGCATCGGCGGCGTAGCCAAGTGGTAAGGCAGAGGTCTGCAAAACCTTTATTCATCGGTTCGATTCCGATCGCCGCCTCCAA
>JAJTWY010000040.1 GCA_021463165.1 Pyrinomonadaceae bacterium
GACGGCGGCGCTCCGACAGCGGACGGCAATTTGTTTCCGCATTCAGAACAGAAGCTGTTCGACTCGATGTTTGGTGCGTTGCAGTTTGGACAGATCATAGTTCTTTATTCTCAGCTCGTCGTTCGGCTGTCCGAACGGCAAACTCAGATCTACATTTGATCCCTCATGGTCTTCGGCTTTACGACCTTACGCGTCCGGTTCCTTTCCCATGGCTCGGTGTTGTAAAAATTGTAAGTGTCCGGATTGAACAAGTCTGATGCCGCTTGGCAGCCCGTTGACGGGATCAAAGTTCCGAGTACCAGAAGGGCCATTACTGTATTTCTTATCTTTTGTTTAGTCATCTTGACCTCGATTCTCTGACCTAGTTGTACGTCACCGTATTGCCTCTCGAATCCGTCAGATCCAGCGTGGTGTCGTTGTTACGCAGCTTGTAAGTAAAAACATCGACGCTGCCTGAGATGGTGAGTTTTATCTTTCCGGGCGTCAATGCGAAAGTGCCGCTCGCATTTCCGGAACTGCCGGTTAAGTTGATAGCTCCATTCCAGCCAGAACTCGATTTTCTTACCGATAAGAACTCAATTCGGTCGCTTGGATCGTTGATGTTCGTCCAGATATGAGACGCGAGTATGTTGCCGTCATTTTGCGCGGTCGTGTTGGTTTTACCTCTTGTGAGGATCGCCTTTGTCGATCCGTCGTTGATCTCGATCTTGCTGCCGCCACTCGAAACCTTGTAGCTAACTATCGCGTTTACGCCCGGCACATTTAGTTGGATCGTCTTATTCGGAAATACGACATAGTCGCCGATAACACTACCGCCGCCGTCTGTGATCTTCCCTTCGAGTTTGTCGTCTTTTTTGCTGGCGTAACTGAATGTCCAGTTAGCGAAAATCCCGTTGACGTCCACGTCCCAGGTGCCTTCAAACGGGTTCGACGTTTTTGCGTTTGCGGTGGCCGTGTTGGCCGCCGGGGCGCCGGTATTGGCGGCCGTGTCGTTTTGCAGTACGACCACATCCTTCGAGCTTTCCTCGGTCATCGTGTCCGACGCTGGATCAGACCGCGACGTACGTTGTCTCTTCTCGCCGGCGCAACCGGTGAAGGGCAAAACGATGGCAAACGCCAATAGCAAAAACAGGAAATTTCGCGTAACTTTCTCGTTGTTAGTTTTCATTTTAATCTCTCCACGGTTCTCTGATCTTTCTATTGGTCATGTATTTCCGGCCGATACGGGGTCGCCTTTTGCCGGGGCACATCTTCTTTCGGAATGTTCGGCGTCTTCGCAGGCACTGGCGTCTGTTTTGGCCCCGATCCCGCGCGGACCATCTTTGATGTTAGTCCTTTATTGCCGAAGTACGTGACCGACTGCCCATCCGGCGACACCGTGATCTTCAAGGAGCTGATCTCTCCGCCACTTGTAAAAAACTGGATCGCCTCGTCGCGAGAAACGACGTATTTCGCCGGCTCTTCTTTCGTGTCGCTAACAAAGAAAGTATAAGTGCCCGCGAAGGTGTCGCCCTCGGCTTTAGGCATGCCGAATTCGATCGCGACGTAGTCGTCCGTTCCCGTTGTCGTTTCCCAACGTCCAACGATCGCTTTCGCCTTTCGTTCGATCTCGGCGATCAGCTCGTTCTCGTCCGCAGACTCAAGATCTGCCTCAGATACGATCGCCTGAGCCAGCTTTGCATCTTCCGCCGCCTCTTCCTCTGTCGCCTCGACCAGATCGGCCGCATTCGGATCGACCTCGCGCTCGCCCGGATCGGACTCCAGATTCGGCTTATCGCGTTTTACGACCTTAAGCTGCTTTTTCGGCGCGCCCTTTCCGGGATCAAAAAAGACCGATAATTCCCGACAGCCTGAAAAGCCCGCCAAAACGGCAAGAATGATCAGGGATTTGAGAAGATTGATCGTCGTTAGTCTTAACTTTGTCATAAAATACACCGATTCGGTCGAAACCCATCAGCACTTGCTTAGGCAGGTCGTTTGCTTTCCGCGACAGATCGTTTCGTTGTCGTAAAATTGCCGGTAACCGACCATACACCGGTAATGAACCTTACAGCATTTCGCATCGGAATTGGAGGATTTCTTTGCGACTTTTGGTTCGGTCTTTGCCGCCTTTCGTTAACTCCTCTCGCTTACCGCGCAGACCCGCCGCTGTGGCTAACGCTTCGATATTCTGAAAACTCTGGTGGTATTTGTTTAATTATAAACTCCCCGAATTTTAGCATTTAATGAATATTTGTCCACTCTGTAGGCAAGTTTTTAGGCGAGGAGGCCGGTTCTTTCTTGAATTTTTCGGCCAATCCATCCGTTTTTTGTTGTCTATTTCCGCTTCGGCCTTGATCTCCTACATCCATCGACTCGGCTCTCGCGGGCTCGAAAACACGCCGACCCTACCACCGTCCGGATGTCGATCGCGGACGTGAAGGCAAATTGCCGTGGTATATCTCGGACCCGGATTCGACGAATTCGCGTGCCTTGTCGGACATGCCGACGGCGAGGGCTTTTTCTTCCGAGACGCCTTCTTTGGCGGCGAAGTCGCGGACCTCTTGCGTGATCTTCATTGAGCAGAAATGCGGTCCGCACATTGAGCAGAAGTGTGCGAGTTTGGCTCCTTCGGCGGGGAGTGTTTCGTCGTGAAATTCCTTTGCTTTTTCGGGATCGAGGCCGAGGTTGAATTGATCTTCCCAGCGGAACTCGAAACGCGCCTTTGACAGAGCGTTGTCGCGATATTGCGCGCCGGGATGGCCTTTCGCGAGGTCGGCAGCGTGTGCAGCGAGTTTGTATGTGATGACGCCTTCTTTCACGTCCTGTTTGTTCGGCAGGCCAAGGTGTTCCTTCGGCGTAACGTAGCAGAGCATCGCGGTTCCGAACCAGCCGATCATCGCGGCGCCGATGCCCGAAGTGATGTGATCGTAGCCGGGAGCGATGTCGGTCGTCAGCGGCCCGAGCGTGTAGAACGGAGCTTCGCCGCAGACCTCGAGCTGCTTGTCCATATTCTCTTTGATCAGGTGCATCGGCACGTGGCCCGGTCCCTCGATCATCGTCTGACAATCCATTTCCCACGCGATCTTTGTGAGTTCGCCGAGCGTGTCGAGTTCGGCAAACTGAGCCTCGTCGTTGGCATCCGCGATCGATCCGGGTCGCAGTCCGTCGCCGAGCGAGAAGCTCACATCGTAGGTGCGCATTATCTCGCAGATCTCGCGAAAGCGCGTGTAAAGGAAGCTCTCCTCGTGATGGGCGAGGCACCATTTAGCC
>JAJTWY010000041.1 GCA_021463165.1 Pyrinomonadaceae bacterium
CTTGCCGCAATATGCGGAGTGCTGCATTGAACTGCACACCCACCCGCCCGGAGCTTTGCATTTCAGCCGGGCGGATGATCGAGACGAACTCGGCAAGTTCCGCATCTTCGCGATCCTTATAGATGTCCACGATAAGCCGAAGATACGGTTTCGCTGCGGGGTTTACGAGCATCTTATCCCGATCCCGGCCATCTGGGTCGGGGAGATGCCCGAAGGGATCATCGACCTGAATGAGATAGACGCCCTTGTGGAGATATTGTCGTGAACGGGATAGATCTCAGCTTCGCCCAAGCCGCCGTTGTGATGCCGAAGGAGCACAACACGCTTCGGATCATACAAGTAGGGGCGGGCGGTACAGGGTCGTTCGCCGCGCTTGCTATCGCCCGGCTCATGTACGAGCTAAAGGAGTCCGGAAAAGCAGTTGAATTCCTTATTGTCGATCCTGATGTAGTTGAAAGCGGGAACATTCCGAGAAGCAACTTCTGCACGGCGGAGATAGGGAGCAGTAAGGCCCAGACGCTCGCGAAAAGGATCACGCTTGCCTGGGGCCTCGAATGCCACTACGCGAACGAGCCGTTCGATGCTGAAGTCCATCTGAAGCAATCTTCGGGAGACTTCCGCACGCTCACCGTGATCGTCGGCTGCGTGGACAATCATCTAGCGAGGCAAGAGATGCACCGAGGCGTTGAAAAGCATCAGGGCTATCGGTCGGACGACGCCGCGAACATCTGGTGGATCGACGGCGGCAACGGCAAATTTTCAGGACAGGTCCTTATCGGCTCGAATACGAAGCCGCTCAATTCCGCAAAACTCTTTGTTGGTACGAGCATCTGTAGATCGCTGCCTGCGCCTTCTCTGGTTCACCCGGAACTATTGACCGACCTGGAAAAGGAAACGAGGCCGCTTGGGCCGATTTCTTGTCCGGACCGCATCCGATTAAGGGAGCAGAGCCTGAACGTTAACCAGCGGGTCGCGGTTGAGATCGGCGAGATGCTGACAGCGATGTTTCTTACACGCAATCTCAGGCGCTTCGCCACCTACTTCGATCTCGAAACCGGCACAAGCCGCTCGCAGTACTGCACGCCGGATCACATTGAATCCGCGATCCGAAAGAGGAAATAATTCATGTCCAGGCTTCTTACTGAAGAGCTTAGGGAAGCTCTTCCCAAACTGCGCGAACAGGAAGGCTCCGCCGATCCAACCGTGTTTGCTAAGTTCTTCTTTCCGGCTTCCGGATGGACCTGGTTTGTAACGGAAGGTGAAGCCGAGGACGCTGACTTTCTGTTCTATGGTTATGTAATCGGTTTCGAAGCGGAATGGGGATATTTCGTGTTGAGCGAGCTGGAAGGAGTAAATATTAGAGGCCTGATGATCGAACGAGACCGTTACTTCGAACCGGGCAAACTCAGCGCATGCTTGTCCGATTTGGGCTTAGGTTGATTTTTCGCAATACGGATCGAATGGTTCGATGGAGCATTATTTTTGAGGAGTACCACCTGAAAGGGATTCAAGCGCCCGCTCCTGCATCACGACGTGCATAGAGACACCGTTTCTTCTATTCACGCTTTTTTTCCGTTTTGCGTTGTTCAGGTAGTGTGTAAACGATCCTGCCCGTTTCGTCCAAAAATTCAAGTTTCGGTGTGCCATCTGGAGCGACCTGCAACCTGATCCGCGGTCTGCCCTTGATGTCAGCCATCAACAATTCGTTTGAGTTGTCCCTTCGCTTGCCAAGGAAAAGTCGATTTGTCGTCAATTCGTTATTGTCAACAAGCGTCTGAATTGCGGCTTTGCGCTTTGCTTCGTCTGGTATCTTTCGAGCTTCTTCCAGTTTAGACAGCATTACGTCGCTGGGAATGTTGGGCTGCTGCCACATCTTTAGTCCAGATTCGTAAGTTCCATTGTCGCTTTCGAGATAGCTGAGAGCCATCGTTTGATCGTTTCGTACTTTATCCCAAGTAATCATCCCGAAATGACCGTTACCGCCGTTGTCACCAAAAACGTAGCCTCCCATTTCGTCACCCAAGTGATTAAAGAAAATCATTCCCGGCGGGCGCGGTGAATCGCGCTTGATCATTTTGCCGTTGACGATGCCCGGGTGCTGGCGCTCCTGATTGGAGATGACCATTCGCAGCTTGCCGTCTTTTTCTACGATGTTGATGCGTTCGACATCGATTTCGGCAAACTTCTGATTTCTGTCCTGCGTGGTGAACGCCGTCAAAAAAATCACCGCGCAAAGAAGCGTGGCGACCAACGCGTATATTTTCAAAAAGCGTACTTCTTCTTCAAGGTTCTTAAGTTTCGTTTCCACCATGGTGATCTCCGCTCAAGATGTAATTCGCAGACCTTTCACGTTTGAGAAGAAAGAAAGTTCTCGAACTATCTATTACCACAAGGTCCAACAATATAGCGTGATTTTACGCGCATTATCACTCAAAGCTCTTTTCACTACCGCCAGCCCAGGCTTCTGACCGTGATGGTTCAGCACTTTCCGTCTAATTCCGGAGCGCAAAAAAAGAGCGGCGGGCAGACGGTGGAGTCGAGATCATGGAAATGCATCAAGACAATTTCGTCCAGGTACCGCAGGCAAACGCTTTCGCCTCTTCGATCCTGCGTAGCGTGTTTGGAAATGGAATCAGGCATAGTGCTGCCGACCTGCCGGAAGCCGGCTCCCAGATAATTGACACACCGAAGCCGGTCGACGCGACGGAGATAATCGCCCGGTTGGAGAGCCGCAAGGAAAAGGCTGCCGTCGAGCTTGGTATTGCGGTCGATGAAGTCGAGTCGCTCCCGTTCGATCTTTCTCAGCTTGAGAGCGAGGGCATTTTCATGAACATCGACTGCCGCGGGTTCGGCAGTCTTGTCAGGCAGTTGGAGTGGAAGACACTGGGCGTGAAACTGCCTGAAGATGCCGCAGTGCGGGTCAGCCCGCCGGGAGCAGGACTGCTTCCTGATGTTTATCGAAACAAGCTTATGCGCGGTGCGGCACAAGCTCACAACGCCCTTAACAGATACGGCTTCCGGTTCACCCTCTGCGAAACCGTCTGGGGGACCAGTGAATACAAGTGGATCCCGTGGACCGCATTTGAGCAGTTTGAGGGAGCCTATCTGCATGCCTGCGAAACTCTCGCAAAAGCTAAGGCGGAGGTTCTTGGGAAGTACGATGAGATCCTCACCATTCTGCAAGATAGTTTTTACAGA
>JAJTWY010000042.1 GCA_021463165.1 Pyrinomonadaceae bacterium
GCAGCAAGAACAGACTCCAGGCGCCGATCAAAAAGCCGACCGAGATACTTCACATACCGAGCAGCCGCGTGGATCGACGAGTTCGGTTCATACGGGTCGGCGAGACCGAATCGTGCGGCGGTTGCGGGAATAAACTGCATCAGCCCTTGAGCGTTCTTCGGGCTAGTCAGCCAGGGCCGGAACCTCGTCTCGTTGTACGCGATCGTCCAGAGAAGAACTGGATCCACTCCTTCTTTCAGCGCTGCATCCGCTATTGTTCGCTCGAACAGCGCAGCGCGTGAAAGCACCTCCATTCTTGAAAGTGCGGTCCGCGTGAAAACGGTTCGGGTTTGAGAAGAGATCGCCAAGGGACTTACGAGAGATCCGAGTATCAAGAGAAGAGCAGCGATGTGATTTCGTTTTTGCATGACGCGAGCGGCTCGCAACCGACGTGCCAGCTAACCGCGCAAGCCAACGGCACACGCTTTGCACTGCGAGCCAGACCATTGACGCTTTCCGAAACTGCGGGAGGCGTCAAGAAACTTATTTCAGTTGAGGACAAGAATGAAGAAGCTAATTGAGTTCATACGATATGCTGCCGCACAAATCGCCCCGCTTGCGGCAGTTCTGCTTTTCACCAACATGCTGTTCGCACAGGGACCGATCTTCACTGGCGACGCCGGCAACCTTTCCAACATCATCCGCGAAGCTCTCAAGCTAATGGCGATAATCCTTTTCTGTTTGGGTGCAGTGGGAGTCGCATGGGCCATCTACAACAAGATGACCGGGAAGGAATGGGGGAACCAGGCCTTCGGGTCTTTGCTTTCTTTCGCGTTCGGGACGATCGTCGCCGTCTTCTGGCAGCTTGCTCAAGGCCGTGCGGTCGGTGTCGACACCAATTTTTAGGAGGGCGAAATGAGACGACGAGCGACCAGGCCCAACGTGTTTCGCGGGCTAAAACGGTTCGGGGTTTATTCGACCGACTGGAAATACATACTCGTGCCCACCGCCGCAGCATATCTGACTCCGTTCGTCTTCGGACTCTGGTTTGGTTATGTGCCGCTTGGTTTTCCTCTTGGTTTACTTACGTTCCTAATCTCGCTCGGAACCTTCAACTACCTTCGCCTGAGCAAACCCGAATGCTGGCTTTCGCAGAAGTTCGACGCGGAGATCGATAGGTGGCAGTCGATCCGGCCCCCACTTCACACCGAGCTGGATCCAGCCGCCTGGGTAAACAAACAAAAAAATAAATGAATCATGGACACAGCAAACCTTCCATTCGCACACGTAGCGATCTCACTTTTCGGCAGTCTGTTTTCTGTTGGGCTGGCGCTTGCGGTCGGATACCGGATCGTTCCGGCATTCAGGGCCCACAAGGGACACTTAGCGGTTCACTCGAATCCCAACGCGGTCCAATATACAAAGATCACCCATCCTGGACGGCTGTTCCCGACCGAGATCGCCGGTCTCGACGGCAACATCATCCGCTATAGAGATGGGAGCTACGGAAAAGCCTATGTCTTCGAACCCGCGAACAGTCTCCACATTGACGGAAACGTAACCGAACAACGGATCGAGGAGCTCAAAACCATTCTCAAGTTCGAGAAGCCGAAGAATACGATCATCCAGTTTCGGTTTCTCAATTCGCCCGACACAGGAGAGGTGCTCAGGGATCATTTGCGTTCGCTCGCTGCGGAATCGGCGGACCCGATCGCCGGTGTCCTTCACGCGACCAATCTCTCGCTTCATGAAGAAGCTATTCGGTCGGGCAACGTCATGCGGCAGACCGCAACCGTCTGGATACGCGTGCCGGTTCGGGACTCGGCCGATAAAGGAATGCTTTCGTCTTTGCTGCCTTCGCTTCTGCGTGACTTGAAGGAAAGCGGGATCGCATATTTTTTACGCTCACCCTTCTTAAGAGTAAGAAATCGCGAAAGTGAATTGTTGGTGAAACGGGAAATCCGAAGTGAAGCCGTGTGCAGATCGAAAGCGTCACGCGTATTCCAGTCGTTCGAAGCAAACTTCCCGCGCAGCCTGCAGCTTCGGGAGATGAGCCGACCCGAAGTTTTCGAGGTTCTTTTTATCAGTCACCGACGCGAGCATCGATCCGCGCCCATTCTGCGGAACTCTGCGTTCGTCGATATAAGGCGTTATCTGTGCAGTACAGAGATCGAAAGCGCGCGAGACCAATTCGTCCGGCACAATGGCACCCCCGTGAGTCTGGTCAGCCTGAAAACCCTTCCGAACGGCTTCGTGACCGCAGATGTTATGCGGTACCTGACGGCGACGCGAGCACTCGGATTTCCTCATGAAATCGTTGTGGATCTGATGACCACGGAAAAGCAGGTCGCGAAAAAGGACCTTCAAAAGCGCATCGACCGGATCGAGGGCAGCCGCAACACCTGGCTCGGATTTCGGAACTTGAAGAAAGACGCGATAGTCATCAAATCCGATCTGGAGAATCTTCTGGAGCAGGTCGAAACCGATAACGAAGAGATCTGCAACCTCCGACTTAACGTGATTGTCTTTGCCGGACGCTCGAAAGGAGCAAAAGAGACGCGGAAGCAGCTTGAGTTACTGGACGAACGATGCGATGCCGTGGTGTCAGCTATCCGAAAAAAGATAGGTGCCGATGCGGTTCGTGAAGATGCTGTTCGTCAGCGAGCGCTCTATCCTCGGATGCTTGCGGGCGAACTATCAGCGAAGCGGACCGGTCAAGAGCTTACCGAAACCGCTGACTCGGTCATAGCCTTTGTTCCAACCGAGACGAGTTGGCGAGGCAGCGAAAGGCCGCACAGCATCTTTACCACTCCGAACGGACAGATGTTCGGCCTCGACCTGTACGACCGATCCTTGATCAAATCACCGACCGTGATCGTGACGGCCGCATCGGGTGAGGG
>JAJTWY010000043.1 GCA_021463165.1 Pyrinomonadaceae bacterium
TCGCGATCTGCTCTCCGATAACCGATGACCGCGAGCTGCAGCGCAGCATACGCGAGATCGTTACGACGATCATTTAAGATATGGATATCGAGAAACAGAAAGAAACGTATATCAACCGAGCCGTTAATATCTAGCTTGGCTTGATCAAGGAACTACCGGATTTTGACCATATTGATCGAATACGGTTTTGGCAGGGCCTATCTTCATCAGATCGGATGAGCGCCACTACTGAGATAGTAAAGCGTGTTCATCTAGCCAAAGGCGGCAGTCTTGATCATTTGAAAGTCAATAAAAACGTCGTCCGGATCGTGCGGAATTAATTCTAGTTGTGTAAATATTGTCTCGCGTAACGTCATCTTTTATCCCTATTGCGTCATTATTAAGAAAAATGTCATAAGAATTGATAAAAAGTACGTCAGGATGAAGAAAAAACACTTCACTATTGAAACACAACACGTCAGATTTTATTCCACACACCCCACATTTGATTCGACGTACGTGACTATTGGAAAAAAGCTCCTCACATTTCAAAAAACATGTTATCTTTCTCTTCAGCGAGGATGAGAGATGCTTTACTTCGACCTTGAGAGGATCTTAAAGACACGCGGGATCGATGAGCCGTATCGTTGGCTGGTCAAGAATGGTTTTGTGCCTCAGACGGTGCATTCGTGGCTCAATTATCAGCTCGGCTACATCAAGCCCGACCACCTCGAACGCCTTTGCCTGCTGCTCAACTGCACGCCGAACGACCTTTTCGACTGGCGCGAGGACGGCAAAACCATCGTCCACGACACCCACGCCCTCCGCACACTCATCAAACAGAAAAACGACATCCAAACCACCCTCCGCGAACTCCCGCTCGATAAACTGGAAAAGCTCGGCGAGATGCTGGCGGAGATGAACTCGAAGGGTAGTGAAGCGGCTAGCGAATAATGATTAGAAGATTTAGTCTTATCGTTGCAGTCCTCGCGTCGCTATCTATCACGATTGAGGCTCAAAAATGCTTGCGTTACGGTTCGATCGTTTCGTTAACCGGAAATGTTAGGTTGCGGTTGTATAACAACCGCAACGAAGAAAAGGTGTTGATGTTTACATTAGACCGCTCGATCTGTACGACTGGTCGTGATCAGACCGGTTTCAATCCAGAGCGAAGAGTACGACAATTACAGATCGCCATGAAACCCGAATATTGGGACGCTCTTAAGCTCCGAAAACCTGGGCGTGTTGTTGTTACCGGAAGGTTATTCCATCGATTTAGTCATTCACACAAAACCAGAGTTCTCATGGAGGTGGTTCGTTTCCGTAGTATCGGCTCCACCTATCCTGATTCTTGGTTCGCTCCTATCAATGATCCGAACAAGCCTGAATGGGAGATATTGCCGCAGGAGGCAAAGGCGGGCGAGGTCATATTGTCGAAGCGGAATGAGCTTGGGATACTGTCGAATTTTGCGGCTACGCCGTTCGAGTTGGAGGGTAAGCGGTACGCGAGCGTCGAGGGCTTTTGGCAGATGATGCTTTATCCGGAAGAAGTGACGAGTGACGAGAGGCGAGTGACGAGTGGAAAAGACGGTAAGGCCGCAGTTTGGAAATATACGCGCGACCAAGTTGCGCAGATGACGGCCTTCGAAGCGAAACAGGCGGGCACGCTTGCCGAAGAGAATATGAGAAAGCTCGGCATCGACTGGGTAACGTATCAGGGCAAAAAGTTTCCATATCGTTCGCAAACTCCCGGCGAGCATTACAAGCTGATCGTCGCCGCGATGCGTGCCAAGCTCGAACAAAACCCCGAAGTCAAACGCGTTCTCCTTGCCACGGGCGACCTCATCCTCAAGCCCGATCACTACGGCGAATCGGACGCACCGCCCGAGTGGAAATACAACGAGATCTGGATGCAGATGCGTTCAGAGCTGAGACGATGAACGCGAAGTCGGCCTGCCGCGGCGCGCCTGACGTTCGACGCGCGAGACGGTAAAGGCTATCATCCGGGAAGATATGAAAAGACTATTGTTGGCTGTTTTTGCTGTTGCCGTGCTCGCCGCCATGCCGCCTACGCTACGCGCGCAGAATTATGGCGTTCCGAATGAAGTTGCGACAGCCGCGCGAGTTAAGCAGGCGTTTCCGCAATATTTTGGCAGCAGATTCGCCTTTCCGCAGCTTGAGGCCGAGAAGTTCTTCCCTATCGGCTGGTCGCGCAGCGGCAATTTCGCGTATCTTGTCGAACCTGTTGACGAAGCCTGCGGATGTTACTTTGCCAAGCTCGTGATACAGAATATGCGGACCGATGAGGTGCTTTGGAAGTTCGAGTTCAACGAGGGCGACAATAACGCAAAGAACGCACCGAAGAACCTCCGCACACTTTGGGCAAAGAACCGGCGGCTGTTCTCACAAAAACTTGCCAAGCACGGCATTGTTGCTTCGCGATCCGTACTGCTTGGAAAAAGTTTCACTTTTGGCGGCAGCAGCTTTACGGCGGCCCTGACAAAGCAGTCGGGCAAGAACGAGGACGGCGAGGACAGCCGTGTGAACCTATACAGCGTCCTGATGACATCGCCAAAGCTCGGCACGAAGACGCTCTTTACATCAGAAGATCACACAAGTGATGATTATTGGTTCATGCTTGACGCCGGCATGATCGGCAGCGTCAAAAGCCCTTACCAAAGCCGCGTCGCGGTTGGTAGAGCGTGTCCGCCGGTGGGACAAGCGCTGGATCAACTTCGGGCTGCCCTTCTGCAAAGGTATCGGGGTAAGAGCGCCACTGTCCCGTGTTGCGGTTGGGGCTGTCTGGCGAGATCATCAGCACCCAGATGAGCGGCGTGGGCGGGATGAAGTCGAACCACTGCGGGAGCAGGAAGGGCGCGAGCATGGTTATCCCGGT
>JAJTWY010000044.1 GCA_021463165.1 Pyrinomonadaceae bacterium
GATCGCTACGAGCCTCGACTCGTTCACATACGACGAGGCGTACCACATCGGAACAGGTGCGGCATATGTCCAATCCGGGGATTTTCGCCTAAATCCTGAACAACCGCCACTCGTAAAGCTTTGGGTCGGAGCATACGAAACCCTGCTCGGCTTTAATACGACGCCTGTTCGGCCATTCGCCGACAAGGAAGACGAGCGCGAGTTTGTTGAGCAAGATACTTATTTCCACAACGATCCGTTCGTGGTCCAAAGCAGGGCCCGTGCTGCAATGCTGGCATTGAACGGCCTGTTGATCTGTTTGTTCGCGGTCGCCGTGTGGCGCGTTTTTGGTGAGATCGCCGCAGTCGGCTCGACTTTGTTTCTTGCGATCGATCCGACCGTTGCGGCCTATATGCCTGTAGTTATGACCGATCTGCCGATCGCACTTACATCGGGCGTCGCGATACTGACTGCTGCAAGGGCATTTCGGACCTGGGCGACCCTAGACGTTGTGCTTGCGGCGTTGTCGTTGGGGCTTGCAATGACCGCGAAACACTCGGGCGTGATCACACTTGGCGCAGTCGCGATCGTCGGCATCGTTGTCGCGGTCTTCTTTTCCGAGCCAAAGAGTTGGATGGCTCGCTTGAAGCGTTCGGGCGTTGTTGCCGCGGTCGTCTTTGGCGGAATTCTTGTCTTGTGGGGCTCCTACGGCTTTCGCTACAACGAAAGTCCGGGCATAGCGAACGAGACATTCAATCGAAGCCTTGCCGACAAAACGGCCGACATTAGATCGCCGTTGTTTAGGGATGCGCTCGTCGCCGTGACCACGCTCAGGTTGTTTCCGCGTGCCTATATTTGGGGGCTCGCCGACACTATTCGTGCCGGAGTCGAAGGGCGGGCGATCCAGGTGCGTGCGTTCGGGTCGTCGTATTATTCAAAGGCTCCGTTCTACTTTTTTCCCGGAATTATTGCGGCTAAACTCCCGATCGGATTATTACTTCTAAGTCTGGTCGGGTTCCTTATTTTGATCTTCAGGAAGGTCCCGCAGGAGTACTACTTTCCGACCTTTGTTGTTGCCGGATTTACCGCTATCTTTCTTGTATTCCTCATACGCGGATCGACCTACGCGGGAATTCGTCATGCAACTCCGCTGTATCCGTTCGTAACGATCCTTGGCGCGATTGCGATCGATTGGGCGTGGCGTTCGCGATCGTATCTTATCAGTTGCGGGACGATATTGTTGTTGGCAGCGGCGATCGTTTCGGCGGTTCCGCAGATGCGACCGTGGGAATACTTTAACGAGTTTGCCGGCGGGGCCGAGAACGGCCACCGGTATTTTAACGACGAGGGCGTGGATCTAAGCCAGCGGATCGGGGAGGTGGCAAAATATTATCATTCAGAACTTGAACCGAACGGCGATGTCCCGCTTCTGCTCTACTTTTCGAACGACAACGATCTAAAGGCCCGGGGCATAGACTATATTGGCAGGGACCGTGAGCGCGACGCGACGCGATTCGATGGCGACACCTTCACCGGTACTGTGCTGATTGGTGGAAATGAGCTAGGGGAAGGGCTGTGGTGGGATGTGGCAAGGCCGTTCCGTTCAAAAGAGCCGGTAGGGCGAATGGGGAATATTTTCATATTTCGTGGTACGTTCGAAGCTCCGAAGGTGGCTCGTGCTCGCTCAATATTTTATCGTACGATCTATTCGACGATCTATACCAGCGAGCCCGATCCGAGGGCCGCGATCGAAGGGATCGAACGTTCAATTGCCCTCGACGATTCGTGTTTTTTTGCTAGTCTTGAGCTTGGCAATCAGTATTTGAAGATCGGTGACCGTGAGCACGCGCTCTCGGCCTACCGTCTGTCACTTTCGAAGGCTCCAAAGACGGACAGCATTTACGACCTGATCACGGAACAGGTGAAAAAGCTTGAGACCGAGCCGATAGAAAGCATCGCGCCGCTGAGGAATCCCGGTATCGAGTAGAGAAAATAATATTACACAAGCAAAATCAAGATCATCACCAAAATCCGCTATAGACAAACATCGCGAGTTCCTTTTTCCGGCGGTCGCGATGTACTATCAGGAACCGATCGCTTTGGTCAGAGGCGAAGGCGAATACGTCTAGGACGATCAGGGCAATCGCTACCTCGATGCGTTTGGGGGCGTGCTGACCGTAAGCGTTGGGCATGCAAACCCGGACGTAAATGCCGCGATCATCGAGCAGACAAAGACGCTGCAGCATACCTCCGCACTCTACGCTAATCAACAGCAATCCGACCTTGCCGAGAAGCTTGCCGAGATCACGCCGGGAGACCTCAAGAAATCATTCTTCACATCGAGCGGCACGGAGGCTGACGATACTGCGATAATGGCCGCGAAACTTGCGACGGGCCGCGGGGAGATCGTCGTGCTTCGCCATAGTTATTCGGGCCGAAGTGCGACGCCGTTGTCGAGCGTCGGCCTTCGTCGTGTCGCTTATCCGAACACGCAAGTCCGCCGTCCTTACGTACACGCCACATGTGATAACTCACAAGCAGCAGCATCAGCAGCGGGAGGAAACAGTGAAGAACAAAGAATCTGATAAGCGTTGCCTGTTTGATCGTTGTGCCGCCCAGCAGTATGAAACGAGTTGTCTCTCCGACGAGCGGTGCCGAACTCGCGATATTCGTGCCGACCGTGATAGCCCAATATGCAAGCTGATCCCACGGCAGCAAATAGCCGGTGAATGACAGCAGCAGCGTGATAATGAGCAAGACGATGCCGATTATCCAGTTCAACGGGCGATTTTGGCCGACGGTCTTTCTGCCGTTCTTGAATGCTCCGGTCAAAAATACCCTGACCATGTGGAGGAAGACCACGGCGACCATCAAATGTGCCGAAATGCG
>JAJTWY010000045.1 GCA_021463165.1 Pyrinomonadaceae bacterium
ATGTCGGCAGCAGTCGTCTCGACCAATTTTCCGTGCAGCTCAATGATCGCTTCCTTAAGTGTGCGGCACTCATTCAGGTGTATAAGTAGGTCCGCATCCGGACAGCCCGAGACCTCCACTCCACCGAGAAAGCAGCGTCGCGCGGTGTTTACTGCAGTTAGCAACGCAGCCTGTAAAGTGGCTGACCGAACGACGTCGGTTCCGACGCGGACGCTCAGGCGGTAGCTGCCGAGGATTTTGTAGGCCTCTTCCAAGGTTGTGGCTTCACCGCTGTCGAGCAGCATTTTCGCCGTGCGGCTCAATTCATCTTGTATCGTCTCAGTTCTGAACATTTCTTATTCCAAATCTCCTACGTAGAAAAACTCTTCCGCCGCCGTCCCTGATCGGTATGTCCATCGATAATCACCCTCGTATTCGTATAGACCTAGCTCATACGGCATGCAGTTGCCCTCAGCGAAGTCCGGTGCGATCAGGGCGATATGCCCCTTTCTCGCGATCATGGGATTCGTCCGGTCCGATTCGCTCTGCCACGCCCGGCCCGGATGCACATGAATGTCTGCGACCACCGTGAGGCCTTCACGCCGGCACATCTCCCAAAGCGGGCCGTAGCCCGAACCGTCGAAGATGACTATGCCATGATCGAGCGAGTGCGGGTCCAGATCGTCGTAGTAGGCGAACTTCACGATTCGCCGTAACCCGCCCTCTCGGACGCCTAGCAGGAACGCTCCGCTCTCGTGGTACCCTTCTGTCCGCCGTCGCAGTTCGTCGATGCCTCCGAGCCAAACGTCGGCGGAGCATACGAGCTTGCACCTATCAGCCGCGGAGCCCTTTGTAATCTTTCGATTGGAGAAGGTCATAAATGATCCTCAGGTAAAGTGTTATGTCGCTCGATGCGGTCCAGATCATCTCAGGGTGCTGGTTGCGCCACGCTGCATGCCCGGTGTCGAGGGCGTTACGATCGCACGGGAGATAAAGGCAGGTTCCGTTTTTGTACCCGTTGAAAGCATTCTGCACGCGGTTGATGCCACCCGGCCATTTCGCGAGAGGGAGCGGCGAGCCGGCCTCCGCGTCCCAAGGCTGTGCTGTCGGGGACTCGGCCGGGTAGTTCGACAGCCCGAACCGGAACGCATATTCTCCTAGTGCTCCATCCCGCTCAGCTGCTGTGACTGCGATTACCGCGTGCGGCCAGTCGATCGAGACCAGCCGCCACCGGCCCCGATCGACACCGTTTTGGAACGGCCCTTCTTCCAAGTGTGCCCGGAATGTACTCTCATCCGGCCTCATCAGTTCGACGTCCCCTCGACGCGTTTCTTCGGGACCAGATCGAAGCAAACGCTGCACGAGTGGTTGTTCGTCAGCGTTCCGATGTGGACGTCCTCGTCGGGACGGTCCGCCGTGCCGCAGAGCTGCAGGGCGTGCTCGGTCGCGTCAACCTTGTCGATGTCGAACTTTCTGTCGGCCCATTTTTTCACCTTCCCGACGGTCGTCGCGGGCGGGAAGTTGTCAACGGCTGTCTCACCGTTGAAGTTGACCGACACCTTCACCTTGCGGCAGCGATGTATGTGCACTCGGGAGCGATCGCGGACGCCTGCTTTCTTTAGGGTGTCCGCTTGGGCAAGCTCCTCGTCGTCATCTTCGAGCGTGACGACCATTCCGCCGGCTGCTACCGCCGTCGCAAACTCGCCGCCGAATTTCGCAGCGACCGCTTCGATCAAACCGTCAACGGTCGAACCGCCGTCGACCTTTACCAGCCGAATCTCGCCTAAACCCTCGCCTTGCACGAACAACTGAAGCTCATGCGGAACACCATTTTCGTCTTTTGTGTTATCTGTATTCATCTTTCCTAACTCCTCTCGGTTTCTTTATTTGCGGCACTTCTCGCCGCCTCTGATTAAATAAATCGCCGGTTCCCCGCCAAACCGGAAAATGAAAACGAGAAAAAATTGATATGAGTGTTAGGACGGGAGAATGGCGGTTAGCGGGAGGGAACCGCCGCAGTATTACACCGCGGCGGGGCAGATAAAGTAGTGGGGGCAACGCGGGCATTCGTACTCATTCTCGATCGGGGAGAAATGCCCGTCGGTGATGTTCTTCATCGCCCCGTCATATTTGGCAAGCCTGTTTCCGATTACTTTCTCCGTCATCGAAACGGGCACTGCCATATTGTCGCGAAGGTAAAGCGTTTCTACGCGGGAATCGGTTCCATCACCCAGTTCCTGGGCCGCCGTCAGCAGCAAGGCGTAGATATCCTTATCACCTTCCGATTTAGTCGGACGCCCCGTCTTGAAACGCTGGATAACGAGCGGCCCCTTGCCGTCTTTCCCCGCTTCCGCGAGATCGAAGTCGAGGCGGATCTTCCCGCCGGTACGGTCCAACTCATAACCGGTCAGGATCGTGCGGTCCGACGACCGCATTCGATCGACTGCGTTGCTTACCATCTTCCTGGCGGAAGCCTCGTACAGATCGACAAGGAAATGGTCTGTCGGGCCTTTTTCCACCCATTCGGTGTGGAACGTCGATTGGGCGAGTTCTTCGGTAAGATCCTCGCCGGCATCCCAAGTCTGTTTCAGCTTGTCGACCGTCCGGTACACGGCCCTGTGGAACTGCTGGTATGCCGTGTCCTCGCGCTTCGCCGAGAGCCCCAACACGTACTGGTAGAAATAGCTGAGCGGACATTTATTATAAAGCTCCAGCTGGTTCGGCCGATACGGGACATCGCTGACCGCTTGTGGGAGAGTAAAACCGTCGAACCCTTCCGCTTCAGGCTTGTCGGCCCACGTGGCTTCCGTGCTCGAAACGCTCGGCAACGCATCGCTGATCTGCTCAAGGAACTGCGACGGGTTACTGT
>JAJTWY010000046.1 GCA_021463165.1 Pyrinomonadaceae bacterium
AAGACGTGCTTTCACGTCACCGCCCGTCACGCCGATCTTGTGGACAACGGATCGGTGTTCCGCAATAAACGGATGCTCCGACTTACTTCGAAGGACATAAATGTATCCCGCGGGCAGATCATCATCTTCCTCAATTTGGGCAAAAAGAGGCCCAAGGCTAGGCTCGATAATTCGGCGGCTCGTTTTATCTCGGTTCAAGGCTCTCTGAAGCGAACGCATCAGCAAATCACTTTCTGTTCCGTTAGAGTAGATAACGCGAAGCCTCCAGTCGTCGCGATCATAGTTGCTGCGAAACGATTCTCCCTCTTCCGCGACCAAAACTGTCTGGCCATCGAGAATAAAAAGGTCGTCTTTGCGAATTCTGGAATCGTTCTCGTATTTCAGCGTTTCGCGTTTGCCATTCTGCAAATCCGTCTGGACTGTGTCAAAGATAGGTTGAAACTTCTCAAAGTCCTCGCAAGGACTTCGCTTGGCGATCTCTTCTGCGGCTTTTATCTCTTCACGTGAACGAACATGTACAAGCCTCGTCAAGTCGTCATCAGAAGGAGCGACATTTGAAAGCTCGGACAAAAGTTCCTCGTCGGTTATCTCTTTTCGAAGGTTAACGTTGGCTTCGTCGCCCAGCAGTCCCTTCAGATCAAGGTTCTTTAGAACATCTCGGCACTCTGCAGACTCGCGTATACGATCAAGTCTTACCGCATATAGCCGTTCGAAAATATCCCGTTCATCGCCACGCTGAGGTAGGCGCCCATGCTCTTCCACAAATCGTTCGATTTCCTCAAACCCGGCGACAATGCGCTGCTCGGCCGCTGAGTGCCCGACCTTTTTAGCGGGCTCAGCAAACGCGCTTAGTTCTTCGCGGAGTTCGTCTAGGTCGATTTCATTCATAGCGGCCTTCATCTTTGAATCTTACAAACGCGGCTGCGCCTTCGGCCATTCGTCGCTCCCACGCATCTTGAGCGGTCGATGAAGGAATTCGCCCGCGTTCTTTCTTAAACTTAACCGCCCTAATGGCCAGATCGCGCGCTTCTTCAGGCGTCAGCTTCGATTGCTTACGCATGATAACGTCTGATACTTGCTTTAGGCGTTCCTCGGTCATCGACTTGGCAAGAATTGCATAAGCCTCGCCGAACGGATTTATACGATCGATCAGATCAATATCGAGCTCTGTTACTGACAATGCAAACTTTCGCACGCCATCAATCAAGGACGTGTTTTGAGCGTCGATTCCGCCGTCACCGACGAGCGATGTCTTCGCTTGCTGTACGATGTTCAGCGCTGCGATCGCATGCTGGCGAACCGCTTCCTGATCTTCATCATCCAGATTCGGGAATTTCTCTTTGACGATCTTCCCCATCCGCACCTGCGTCAACTCTTCCGGCACCAGCTCTTCATCGAACAAACCGCTCTCAATTGTCCGCTTGTCTTGAACGAAGGCCGTTATGAGCTCGTTTAGGTCTTCCGTGCAGATACGTTCGGCTTCCGGGCTTTTAGGTTCGGCCAGACCAAATATCTCAAGCTGTATCAGTCCTCGCTCAGCATCAACGCCGACATTGCACTTGTTCGGATCATAACCGCCTTCGCCATAATCGAATCCCGCCGTAGGTTCATTGGCTTTGTACTTCGGTTTGAATTCGAACCTCGGTGAAAGAACCTGCTCCATTAGCAAGCTTGCCGCAATAGCTTTGAGCGTATCGTTGACTGCCTCTGCAACGGCCGACTCTTCAGCATCTGGTTCCGCGATAAGGTTTGTAAATCGTGTGCTGGTCTTACCCGGAGCATCTCGCGTTGCGCGGCCGATGATCTGGACGATCTCTGTCAGACTTGAACGATACCCAACCGTTAACGCATGTTCGCACCAAATCCAGTCGAAGCCTTCTTTTGCCATGCCGAGAGCAATAATGATATCGACGTGATCGCGGTTATTCTTCTCGGCCGGGTCTTTGAGGGCGGTTATGACCTTGTCTCGCTTCGATGGCTCATCATCGACGAGGTCCGCGATCTTGAGGGTCGTTCCATTGGCGGCTTTCACTAGCTGAAATCCGGTTTTCGGATCCGAGCCTTGCCACTCGCCGAGCTCTTCAATAATGTGTTCGACCTCGCGAATCTTATCTTTTGTGCTTTCTTTGGAATTAACATTGGGTATGTGCAAGATAGTCTTATCGTGCGGATTAAGCACTCTTAAGATCTCGTCGGTGTAAGATCCGGTGTAAAAGAAATAGCCCAAGTCGAGCCGTTTCAGGTATTGATAGCCGTTTAGTTGTTCGTAGTAGGTATAAGTGACCGTATCAAACCGGGACTCGTCATCGGGATGTAGCACTGCTTCGGCGTCGCCGCGAAAATAGGAGCCGGTCATGGCAACGATATGAACTTTGTCACGGGCCATCAGTTCGCGGACGTGTTCGCCGAGCTTATTGCCGGGGTTAGCCGAAATATGATGGAACTCATCCACAGCGATCAGGCGATCATCGAACACTTCCGCTCCGAACTTATCCATTGCAAAACGGAAAGTCGCGTGGGTGCAGACTAGCGTCGTGGCGTCGCTCTCAAGGAACTTTTTAACCGCGTCCACTTTGCCGTTTGTGTCGGCACCGGGAGCATCGCATAGATTCCACCTCGGCTCGACTTTCCAGTCAGCCCAAAAGCCAAACTCGGTCAGCGGCTCATCGTGAAAGCTCGCACCGATCGAGCGTTCCGGCACGACGATGATCGCCTGCTTGAGTTTTTGGTTTGCCAGTTTATCGAGTGCGATAAACATCAGTGCACGACTCTTACCG
>JAJTWY010000047.1 GCA_021463165.1 Pyrinomonadaceae bacterium
CGACACAGGGTCGTCGATCTTGGAGGAAAAGATAGCGCTTTACGCCCGAGTACCGCATTACGTGCTGATCACCGGCGAGAGGGGAACCGGCAAGACGACAATCGCCCGGAAGCTTCACGGGCAGAGCCCGAGGTCGAAGCGTGAGTTCGTAAGTGTCAATTGCGCGAGCTTCACCGCAGAACTTCTCGAATCGGAGCTGTTCGGCTACGAGAAAGGTGCGTTTACGGGAGCGAATGCTGCAAAATCCGGGCTATTCGAGACCGCTGACGGCGGAACTCTCTTCCTCGATGAGGTCGGCGAGCTATCGATCAGTCTCCAGTCAAAACTCCTAAAGGCAGTCGAAGAAAAACGGATCCGGCGTGTTGGTGGCAATCGGGAGCGGGAGATCGATGTACGGATAATCGCTGCAACTTCCAAAAACCTCCACTCGATGGTTTTTGAAGGGGGATTTCGGGCGGACCTATTCGACCGTCTCAACATACTGCAACTTGAGACGATCCCGCTTCGGTTCCAGCGGGAGCGGATACGGGAACTTTTCATCCGTCAATTGAACGAGGAAAGTGCAGCGGTCGGTCGAAGTGCCCAGTTTGTCATCGACGATGAGGCCCTCGCGACGGTCGAACTGCTCGAATGGAGAGGCAATTATCGAGAACTCAAGAACTTTGCTGCCCGCCTTGCAGTCCAGGCTTTCGACTCCCTTTCGATCACGAAGGAGGTTGTTCTACATGCGGCCGGAATCGATCGCAGCATGACGGAAGCCTGCAACTCCGCCATAGCGGAGCGTCTTCAATTGAACGGTCCGAATCTTGTTACGGTGACTTTGGATGCGAACACGGACGATCTCGACAGCGTATACGTGAAGGCAGCCGCCACATTCATCGAACACGCCCTCAAAAGGTCTCGTGGGAACCTGCGTCGCGCCGCCCGCTCGATGGGGACTACGCATTCGACCCTTTCGCGAATTCTGAAAAAACACAGGGAAAGTGCTGCGAGTAGTTCTTATACTCCACCTGAAATTCAGCAGGCCGCTTACTCCACTGCTGCCTAAGACAGGTCGTGTATCGGAGGTAAGTCAAGGAATGGTATCAGCGTTCGAATCCAACGACCGCGAGACTGGCCTTATTGTGCTGTTGCGGTCCGCCCGATTGGGCGGTATGTCCGTCGAAAGCCTAATTGACGATGCTCTCGAACTGCCGCGACGACGGGTAGCGTCCTGAAGCTCACTTTGCCAACTGCAATATCCTGTAAGCTCCCCGGCCCACTATGACGAAGACCGCCGTGCCGACCGCGAGGTCGGGCAGTTTCGAGCCGGTCAGGAACACCAGGACGCCGGCGACAATTACCCCGACATTTATAATCACGTCGTTCGACGTGAATATCATGCTCGCCTCCATGTGGGCTTCCCGATTCTCGCTCTTTCGGAGCAGGTACAGGCTAATCGAATTGCCGACCAGTGCGAGCAGGGAGACGACAATCATCGTCTGGAAAGCGGGCGTTTCCCCGTATCCCGAAAATCGCCGGATTACCTCGACGAGGCCGAGGATGGCGAGCACCAACTGGAAGTAACCGCTCGCCTTCGCGATGGCCTTCTTTCTCGCCACTGTCCCGCCGACGGCGAACAAAGCAAGGGCGTACACGAGAGCGTCGGCGAGCATGTCGAGGCTGTCGGCGACCAGACCCATCGAATCCGCGATGAAGCCCGTCAGCAGTTCGAGGGCGAAAAAGAACGCGTTGATGCCTAACACCTGCCACAACAATTTCCGCTGACCGCGATGTTCGTCAAACCGAACTTTTTCGGATTCTTCAGTGTGAATCCTTTTCCCGCCCAAATCCAAATCGGTGACGGCTCTTTCGATTGCGTCAAGCCCGCCCTCGTGGAGGACGGTCACCCGGCGCCCCGCAATGTCGAAATCAATATCCTTCACAGCGGGCATTCCGTCGAGTTTCAACCTGACCAGCGTCTCTTCCGCGGCGCAGTCCATTTTCGGAATTTCGAAAACCGTTTTCTCCATACCTTGCAAACTATATGAGTGGCAGGGGAAATCGGCAACTCCCGAATTATGTGAAGACGCGGGTCATTATCATTCTTACCGCAATTTGTGTGAAGGACGAGGCTTATAGGCAAGGCCACCTATCTACAGACAATACTTCGGATTCTATACCCCGATTACATTCAACAAACTCACGATCCTTCTTCGTCGAAAAGAAGCGGCACAGTTCGTTTGCTCTTAGAAGCACTCGCGAACTTACCTGGGAAACAAGGAAAATATGCGGAAGGCAGTGATGTGGAGTGAACAACGAATATGGAAATCTTGAACAGCGGTTCGTTCGTACCTCTCGACAACCGGGAGAAGATCGACCAGCTTATCTTCACCGCAAGGACTCTTGCGACTGAAGTAAGCCGGGCCGAAGGATTCCAGAATAGCAGCCAGACTAATCATCAACTCGGGCTTGAGATGTGGAAGGGAGCAGAGTATGTCTGCCGATCTCACGAAGAAGCGAATATC
>JAJTWY010000048.1 GCA_021463165.1 Pyrinomonadaceae bacterium
CTACGGCTCAACGCCGACCGCAAGTATTCCGTCCGGTACGGCATCAACACAGGTGAACGCGGTCGACGGTCTCGGGCGAACGACGGAGATCGAGCTGCAGGACGGCACAAAGGTCTATACCTATCCGAACGAAGCAACCGTTACCTACACCGCTCCGAACAGCCAATCGATCACGGGCACCGCCACACGCGTCAAAGATCAGGCCGGCAAGGAACGGCGTCAGATCGTCGATTCCCTGGGGAGAGTTGTTCGGCTTGACGAGCCGACCTCCGGCGGCCTCGGCGCTGTATCGACGCCGAATCAGGCGACATTTTACGAGTACGACGGCAACGATAATCTCGCAAAAGTTATCCAATCTGACGGCACAACGACGCAGAACAGGCGGTTCAGATACGATTCGCTCTCGCGGCTCGTTGCCGAATATCAGGTTGAGGCAAGTGCTACACTAGATCTGGCGGGCACAAAAGGTGCGGTGGACAACTCCAATAAATGGACAAAGGTCTTGAAATACGACGCTCACGGCCTGCTTACTGACGGCTACGACGCTCGCGGCGTACATACGCAGATGGCATACGACGGGCTGAATCGCATCTCAAGCGTCACATATTCCGGCGAGACCGGATTTTCGACGCCTGCGGTTACCTATACATACGATCAGTCAAGGGCTGGAGCCTACAACACCGGTGCCTTGACCACGGTCGAGACCGCAGCTTCCGGCGAGACGCCTGCGACAAAGGCGGAGTTCGACTATGACGGTATGGGGCGTGTTTCGAAGCATCGGCAGTGGATCGGGGGGCAGGAGTATGATCTTGAATATGGGTACAACCTTGCGGGGCAGCTTGTGAGCGAGAGGTATCCGAGCGGCAGGGTGGTTACGAACTCCTACGACGCAAACGGCCGTCTTGCAGGCGTCGCCGACGGTTCACGCACGTATCTCTCGAATCTGCAATTCCAGGGCCTCGGCGGCAGTCTCTCGTCAATGTCGTATGGCAATGGAATCTCGCAATCGGTACAATTGAATGATCGAGGGCAAGTAACGCAAATGGCGTGGGTGAAGGACGGGACAGTGGTCAATCGCTACGATTATAAATTCGGACAGATCGATCCGAACACGAATACCGTCGATACCGCAAAGAACAACGGACAATTGGCACAGGTCGATAGCTATATCGGCGGAAGCACGTCCAGCCCGACAAAGCAATACACGCAGAAATTTGTTTACGATGCGGTTGGCCGTCTCGAACGCGAAACGGAATATCGCGGTGATAATGGGAATCAGGTGTACAGTCAGAAATTCAGCTACGACCGTTTTGGGAATCGATATTTGAGGTCGTCGGAGAATTCGGCGGCGAACGATCCGCTTTTTCCGTTCTTTATCGAAGACAATAACGTCGATCGTGCAACCAATCGGCTCGCCTCGAACACAAATACAAGTTACGACGAATCGGGCGATCTCGTTACCGACAACAAGTTTCGCGGGCTGAAATATTTTTACGATGCGAATGGGCGCATGGTGAAGAGTTCGACGCTGAGCGATGCGGAAGTTGGGATCGCGGTGATGGATGCGGCGGGGAATAAGGTTGCGGAGCGTGTGAATGAGATTTGGCGGTTTGCGGTCTATGATGCGTTTGGGAGGCTCGTGGCGGATTACGGCGGGTTGACTCAGACTGACGAGGGCGGTGTGAAGTTTGTGCAGCAGGACATACGGGGTTCGACGCGGTGCGTGACGAGCATTTCGGGCAATGTTCTCGGGCGTATGGACTATCAGGCCTTCGGCGAACAGATCCCTAGCAACATCGGCCAGCGTACCGCCGTCGGCTTCATGAACGCAGATTCCATCCGCCACCGCTACGCCCTCACCGAGAACGACACCGCCACCGGCCTAAACGACACCTGGTGGCGCAAACTCGAAAACCGCTCCGGCCGCTGGACCTCCCCCGACCCCTACAACGGCTCGATGTCCCTCGCCGATCCACAGTCCTTCAACCGAAACTCCTACGTCCAAAACGATCCGGTGAATTTCATCGACCCAAGCGGACTTTTCACTTGCAGACGTTGAGAGAGCCCCAGCTAAGCAGAGTATCGCATCGAAACTGGTTGAGGATATCCAAGAGGTTATAGGTAGGTTTACTCGTACGGATGTCTCTCGTGAGGACTTAAAACGCACTCAACTACGGCAAGACATAGAACTTAAACTCGCTGAATCGAAGCGAAAAATAGCGAAAGAGTATTCAGGTGCAAAGAAGCAATCGAAATTATTGGAAAAGATATTGCTATCGGATCAAGATGCCGGTATTCAGAGCAGAATGTACTTGCCACACGAGCTCGACGAGATCGAAAAACTGGCGACCAGACTAGGCTCACGAGAGGCTTACGAGGAAAACTGGCGTGAACAAAGGTTACTAATTGACTCGGCTAGAGCCGATTGTCCCGCCGCCAGAAGACTTTCACGATCTGGGAATCAATCTGATTTTGAGGGTCATAAACAGGAAGTGCTCGGCGGCCG
>JAJTWY010000049.1 GCA_021463165.1 Pyrinomonadaceae bacterium
GCTTTCGAAATATTTGTACAGCAATCTCGCTGGCGAGGCTTCCATGGTCAGCCCGTACAGAAAACGCGTGAGCGTCGGGTGACTGTCGAACCACTCCTGGATCTCGTTTAGTGCAGCGATAAACCCTCGAACCGCATTGGATGAGCTGGTTGCCCAGTCATGCACCGCCGCTTTATTGTTGGCGAGCCACGCCCGCGTCTGTTCAAGGACGGACTGGATCATGGGCATATATTCGCGGCTCCAGATCATGCCCAGTGCTCGGACGGTTTCCATCAGGTCCTTGTTTGCCTTATCAAATTCTTTTGCGGCTGTTACATCCTCCTGCGTCATTACAACGCCCAGGTCACGGGCCGTCTTCATCAGTTTGTCGAGGTCGCCGTCGAAACTCTTAATGAACGGGAGCAGTTTGTAGCCCGTCTCGCCAAAGGCGTCCATTGCCGCATTGGCCTGCTCAACAGGGTTTTTTATCGTGACTATGCGGGTTAATAGTTGCCGATAGGCCGCTTCCAGATTATTTGCAGCCTTGACCGGATCAATGCCGAGACGGGCCATCTTTTCCACGGCCTCTTTGGATCCGGTATTTGCTTCACCGATCAGACGGGTGAATTCCTTAAAACTTTCGCTGACATCCCCCATTGACGTACCGGTCCGCCTTGCCTGCATTTCCAGGGCCGAGAGCGTTTCGGCAGAGAGCTTTGTCACCTGCTGGGCCTTCGATATTTCGACACCGGCCGCTGCAAACCCCTTGACCAGGTTGTACGTCATCTGAACGACCTGGACCCCGAGCCGGATGGCAACATCGAAGGCCCGGCCGATCACTTCGCCCAGGACATTGCCCTGGATCGAGGCCGATCGCATGCTTTTCTCAAGCTCTTTGAAGTCCCGGTCGGCGGCTGATTTTGCTTTCCGTCCGGTCTTTTCGACCTCGTCGCCGACCTGTTTGATCTCACGCTTCGCCTCGGCACCACCGGTCTTGGTCTGCCGTGCGTCGATTCCTACTGAGATCTCTAGATCCGCCATGTTCTGTGTTATAGTGCTTTCGAAATGCTCCGAACGTCCTTACGGCTGGCGGCGATCAGCGGTACGGCAAAGAAATCATTTGACACAATCAAAACTTTTGTAGTACATTCCCTCTGTTCGCGGTGCTAGAAACATCGCACTAGAAACTCACTGGCGGCCGAACGCCCCGAGAGAATGCGTTTTTTGTTTTTTAAAGTCATTGGGCTGACTGTCAAAAAACATCATCATTCGTCGGGAGTTCGGAGAAATAAGCAGCCGCAAGGCTGGCGAATAATCCAGCGGTTCCAGTGACCGTTTCTAGCTCCCGGCGAACTATTTTAGAAACAACACTGGAGGTGCTTAATGCACGTTTTTATCGATTACCGGCTCTCACGCCATGGTCCCCACGAACTAACCGAAGCCGAGCAAAATGCCGCCAGCGGACGCCTGCGGGCGAGCCACATCAGCGGTTTGTTCCGGCTGCTCAACCTCGTCGATATCCGGCAGGATTGGGACACCCTTTCAAACAACGAGATCGATGCCATCTCCGACAATCTCAGGGCTGTCGGCCAGCTCGGCATGTGTCTGGCAGATTCGCTCTACGGCAACGTCTGCGAGCTCGACGATATCGTCGGGAATCTATCCACCTTTACCGAGGTGACGGAGGAAAAACTATGAACCAGCCTTTAGTAAGAATCGAAAATGGAAGACCTATGACCACATCCGTCGCCGTGGCGGAGTTTTTTGAGCGAGAACATTACAACGTGATGAGGGATATTTCGAACCTTCTCAGCCACGTTTCAGAGAGGTTTTCAGCCCTCAATTTTGAGGGCATTACCTACGTCGATTCGAGAGGTCGAACGTCTCCGTGTTACCGGCTGACTAGGGCCGGATTCGCGATGACCGCTCTCGGGTTTACAGGCAAGAAAGCTATCCAGTTCCGCGAGGCGTACATCACACGCTTCGACGAAATGGAGGCAAAGCTCCAGGAGAAAGAGATCAAGCAGCTAGAGAGCAAGTATGTCCGTCAGCTGATCCTCCCCGCTGGTGATGAATCGCTGGTTCGAGACTCGATCACCTGCGGCGAGGCCGTCAAGCACCTTCACATTCTTGGTTTGTATCCAACTCTCACGCCCGGTCAGCTAAAGGGCAAAATCAAACGCGGAGAACTCGAAGGTCACCAGGACGAACGCGGTTACTGGCGTATCTACGTCGATCAGGTCACAACGCTCGCGACCGGTAATTGATCGTGTCAAATTATCAAAGAGCAAAAGTGGGCGGGCCGTCCCGCCCTTTTCAGTTAGCTGCCTGCCGGGAATGTTGCTTCATACGTGACCTGAAGCGAGTCGCCGTTGGCGCTGTCGAGGTTGACGGCCGCGAACTTCGAACGGTCGAACAGTACACCGCCGCCAGTCGCTGCCTGGCTGAAGATGCCGTGCTCGGT
>JAJTWY010000005.1 GCA_021463165.1 Pyrinomonadaceae bacterium
CGCAACGCAATAGGCGTATCGATGATCTGTCGTCCGGTGATGGTCGTGCCAACAGCCGCCGTCTGGGTCTGAAGGACCTCACCCCCGCTCGAGATCTCAACGACTTCTCCGACGCCTCCGATCTCAAGCCTGCCATCGACCGTAACGGGTGTACCGACATCGACCTTCACATTCGTGACGGTCACTGTCTTAAACCCGGTCGCCGCAATTGTAACGGTGTAGGTTCCATTCTGCACCGACGGGATACGGTAGATCCCGCTCGCATTGGTAACGGCGTTGAACTCCTGCCCCGCCTCACCCTTGATCTTGATCGCCGCTCCGGGCACCACCGCTCCATTAGGGTCGGTAACGGTTCCGGAAATGGCCCCTGTTGTTTGGCCAAGAACTGATTGCTGCCCGAGCCCCAAGGCCATGACGATCAGCAGCAAGATTAAAAACTTCCTCATCCTAAATCCCTCCTCCATATCCGGATGAAATCCGATTGAAAAACATCGATACACGAGACTCCTCCTCGGCTTTCGTCCCGCAAATTCTGCCTAAAACACGTCTTGAGTGATATGGCATGGCCCGCCGAAAGTTTACCAACTTACTATCCTTTGAGGAGGAAAACGGGCCATGCAATACCCGGATCACGGCATTGACCCGGATCTGTTCGGCATCGGCCATGCCGTGCCACATTCATTGTTGAAAAAACAAAGTTGAGTGATGATCTTGGGGGCTTTCTACCGTGGCCCCCGTGACCTTCAGACGAACATCTATCTAACTTGGAATAGGTTCGATGGTCGAGGATAAACCCAAATCAGACCGGCTTCAATAGGGGTTTGTCCTAGATTACTGACAGATTGTTGGAGATGAGATGTAAGAAGTATCTGACACCAGGGAAAGATTAAGTGATCCCATGTTCGAGACAATATCGGGTAATGTCGGAGATCGACAGCAGGCCAGTCTTCTCAACTATGCGAGCTTTGTAGGTGCTCACTGTTTTAACGCTAAGGCTAAGTTCATCGGCAATTTCCGAGACGCTCTGGCCGGAAGCAAGATGACGAAATACCTCGAACTCCCGGTCAGAAAGCCGGCGATGGAGAATATGAGAGGCTCCGTGTTCTACATAGTCGGCAAGAAGCTCTGCCACCTCCGGCGAGATGTACCGCTCGCCGCGGTAGGCTCGTCGGATCGCACCGACAAGCTCCTCGGGGGCACTTTCCTTTGACAGATAGCCGGCCGCGCCTGCAACGACGACGCGGACGGCATACTGGTCCTTTGGATGCATACTAAGGACGATCACAGCCACTCTACTGTGGTGCTGCCTAAGTTCTTTCAGCGTTTCGAGGCCGTTGCGACCGGGCATCGTAATGTCCAGAACAACGACATCGACTTTCGTTTCTCGCATCGTCTCCAGCACTTCGCTTCCGTTCTGTGCTTCGGCAACGACACTGATGTCCGGTTCCGCCTCGAGGACCTGTCGAAGGCCATGCCGAATGAACGTATGGTCATCAGCGATCAGTACGCGTATCATGAGCGCTCCTCCGGAACTACGGCGGCGAGGTTTGGAACGGGGACACGAAGTTTCACTAGAGTTCCTCCGCCTTTTGGGGTTGAGAATGTTATTTCGCCGCCAAGCAGACGTGTTCGTTCTTTCATTCCGAGAAGTCCTAGCGAGCGATGCTGCTTGCTGGCTTTCGGGGCGATGCCACGTCCATTGTCTTCGATGGTCAACTCAATTTCGTCGTTGTGTCGCGCGAAATTGACTCGAACCTGGGTTGCATCTGCGTGACGTAAGATATTGGTCAAAGCTTCCTGCAATATTCTAAAAACTCCGGTCGATGCATCCGGATCAATATCGATCTCGTCAACATTGGATCTGAACATGCAGTCGATCCCCGATCGCTCAGCGAAATCGTTTGTCTGCCACTCGATAGCAGCAACCAGGCCAAAATCGTCCAGTACCGAGGGCCTAAGCTCGGTTGCGATCCTACGGACGGTACCGATCGTTACGTCGATCTCCTTGGCAAACTCTTCCAATTGACCGTCAAGAGCAGGATCAGGTTGGTCGATGTCCTTCGCACCGGCCCTTCCCTTTAACAGATGGATCCGAAGTTTGAGGCCGGTGAGAGCCTGTCCAAGCTCGTCGTGGATCTCACGCGCGATGCGTTTTTGCTCGGTCTCGCGAATCAAACGCTGCTGTTCCGCCAGTTCGCGAAGTTCCTCTCGCGAGACAATGATCTCTTCGCTGGCAAGGCGCAGCTTATTGATCAACCAACTCAGCAGTGCTCCTTCAACGGAGAATAGGAAAAAACGAAGCAGATGGTCGCGAAGTTCAAGGACGCCGGTTATCGGCTGTGCGAAAAAATAGTCGAGCGTCGCCGCTGCAACGACAGACGCAAACACGCCAAGACGCAACCCGCCAAGCCATGTGCTTAGCATGATCGCAGCCAGAAATAGAGGGGCACTCAGCGGGCGATTGACGATAAGGGCCATACCGATCCGCATCAGCGTGGCCGCTAACAAAAATGCCGAAGCAACGCCGTACCTGAGCAACGGAGAGGCGTCAACAAGCGTTGAGCGTCCGAATTGTATTTGTCTCCCTACGCGTAGTGCGGTTGCAATCACATTCTTCAATGCCGCGTCACATCCTAATATTCTAGCTTGCCGTCGTATGGCATCTTAGCTACATCGAACTTTGCATTCAGCTTGAGGTTGCCGGAGAGATTTAGAACGAACTTGACCGAACCGCTCTCCGGCGTCAGGAACGGTTTGCCTTCGACGGTGCGCGGGAAAATGAATTTTCCTCCCATGTCGTCGTTGACGGGGGCTTTGTACTCCATTAACGGCAAGCGTTAACCATCCTTTCGTTCAAGGTACACCTTTTCGGCTAGTTCCGCGGTCTTTAGCCTCATCAATGCCATCAGGGTCGCGTTCACCGTCTGCGGATTCTGCCCTTCAACATTTACGCCAACAACGATCAGGTCGCCAAAGCCATTGTCGATGACGGTCTGAAGTTGTCCGGTAAGCTCAGCCGGTGGATTGGCGGTGGATTTTAGAAGGCGCGCCGCAAAAGCCTCACGAACCGGCTTTGCGGTAATGAATCGTATCCGCATATGGACCTCGGGTGGTAGTTCAGCCGGACCTGTGGTGCCCATCCGCTGATTCCCGCTGCTTCCGTTCCGACTCGTCATATCGGGTGGGGCTTCGCCCTTTTTGAAGGTTTGTCCCCAGGGTGAATTGTTTAGCAGCTTATCAGCGTCCTTCTTTGACCAATCTTTCCACCCCTTATCGTTCTGTGCAGAAATCTGGCCGCCAAACACCAGACATATGAACGCGGCAAGAATCGTCAATTTCATTTAATACCTCGAAATTTGAATGTCTTTAAGAACGATAGTAATACAAAGGAGCCACCGGATAAAACGAACCGAGTGAGAGGACAACGCGGCGAGTTAGATCGTTTTGCTGTTTCATTTGTCTGACACGGAAATGCTGAAACGGCACCGTCAGCCGGCGAGGGCATTTCTTTGTATCTCAAAAAGCCGGCTGATCCCCGATTCCGCGAGTGCGATCATTTCGTTCATTTGATCGCGCGAGAACGGCTCGCGTTCTGCGGTTCCCTGTAGTTCTATGAACTTGCCCTGTCCGGTGCAGACGACGTTCATATCGACTTCGGCGGTTGAATCCTCGGTGTACGCAAGATCAAGAATGGGAACGCCGTCGATGATGCCGACGCTGACGGCGGCGACCTCGCTGAGGATCGGGTTCGTGCCGATAACACCTGTTCTTACGAGCTTTCGACACGCCAGCGCCAGAGCGACATAGGCTCCAGTGATCGATGCGCAACGCGTTCCGCCATCCGCTTGAATAACGTCGCAGTCAAGGTATATCTGCCGTTCACCGAGCAGCTTTTGGTCAACAACGGCCCTAAGGCTGCGGCCAATGAGCCGTTGTATTTCCTGAGTTCTGCCTGATGGGCCGGTTTTGGTCTCACGCTGAGTGCGCGTGTTGGTCGCCCGCGGGAGCATAGCGTATTCCGCAGTGACCCAGCCGAGGCCTTTGTTCCGCATGAACACCGGCACACGATCCTCGACCGACGCGGTGCAGATCACCTTCGTTCCGCCAACCTCGATCAACGCAGAGCCTTCGGCGTACGGCGAGATGTTCGGCGTGATCTTTGTATTTCGGAGTTGGTCGTGGGTTCGGTTGTCTTGTCGTTGGTAGCTCATAACAGAATAGGATGCATCGGCCGTGGAGGCCCTATACCTCCTGTTTCAATTCATCTCCGCCATAGACCTCGATCGCTTCGAGCTTGGATGGCTTGGTGCCGAGAAAACGCTCGGCGACGTTGGCAAATCGTTCGGCGGCGTCGGTCACATAAAAGTGGTCGAGGTCATCGCACAGCCCTCGTTTAACTCGAACTGCATTAGGGTTGGCGAGGCCCTTCTCTTTCAATAGTTCCTCGACCTCCTCAGCGGTGGCCTCGCCCGAATCTATAAGACTAACACCCTCGCCGACCGTTTGCTGTATCACCTGCCGTAGGATCGGGTAGTGGGTGCATCCGAGCACGAGTGCATCGGGCCGGAAGTCTCTCATCGGCTTCAAATACCGCTCGGCGATCGAAAACGTTTCAGGCTCTGTCGTCCACCCTTCTTCGGCAAGCGGCACGAACAGCGGGCAGCCTGTCTGCATAACCTCGGCCTCGGGTGAAGCCCTGCGAATAGCTTCGACATATGCGTTGCTCGTTACCGTTGCCTCGGTGGCGATAACGCCGATCTTGATAGCTCTCGGTGGCCGGTTGGGTGTTGACTGACAACTTACAACTGCTTTGCGTCCGCCCGGTCCGATCACGCCCACGACATCGATGCCGATCCGTTCTCTGATCCTTGGAAGCGCCAAGGCCGAAGCCGTGTTGCAGGCGACGACCAGCATCTTGATACCGCGGGAGGCGAGAAATTCGGAATTCTCCAAAGCATACCGCTCGACCGTTGCCAGCGACTTCGTGCCGTAAGGCACCCGTGCTGTGTCGCCTAAATAGATGAAATGCTCGTTC
This sequence comes from Pyrinomonadaceae bacterium, assembly GCA_021463165.1. Lineage (GTDB taxonomy): Bacteria > Acidobacteriota > Blastocatellia > Pyrinomonadales > Pyrinomonadaceae > OLB17. The sequence goes on from JAJTWY010000005.1 coordinate 5,036, forward strand.
GGGAGACGGTCATGCAATGCGCGATAGACCGTCAACCCGCCAACGCCACTGTCAAAAATACCGATCGGAAGATTGTTGCGCACTCGATGACGAAGATATCATACGGAGCATAGGATGAACATTGCAAAGACCGAGCGCCTGACCCTGCGGGAACTGAAATCGAACGACGCCGAGTTCATTTTTAGGCTCCTAAACACGCCCAAGTTCCTCAAATACATCGGTGACCGAGGAGTGCGGTCGGTCGAACAAGCGGCGGATTTTATCGAGTCGCGGTATAGGCAGAGCTACACCGAAAACGGCTATGGGCTTTACTGCGTTGAGCTTGCCGACGGTGTGAAAGCCGGCCTGTGCGGATTTGTCCGGCGGGAAACTTTGCCGGCTCCCGACATCGGCTTTGCGTTCCTGCCCGAGTTCGAAGGAATTGGGCTCGGCTCCGAATCGGCCCATGCCGTGATGCGGTATGGCCGCGAGAAGCTTGGTTTCGACCGTGTTCTGGCGATCACGACACTCGACAACGACGCCTCCACTTCGTTGCTGCAGAAGCTCGGATTTACGAAGTCAGGTACCACCGAATCACCTGAGGGCGAGACACTGAACCTCTTCGAGTTCCACTATTCAGGCGAATAGCGGCTCTCAGTTTCCGAGCAGCGTCCTGACCGCCATATCGAGCTGTGAATCCTTGCCCGTCAGCGATTCTCCGATCGGACGTGTGACGGCGACATCCGGCGTCCTTGGGTTCAGCTCCATATTCTTCCCGTCAGAACCAAGGATCAGCTGTCGCGGCAAACGCAGCGAGGTTCCGTCGAAAAGACTTGTGTTCCAGGTGAAGATGATCCAGCCGGATGTCGGCTCGCCAACGACCTTCCCGAGTTTCAGGGACTTGTAGCCCTCCGTCAGATCCTCGGCGTCAGACAGCGAGTGCTGGTTCGTGACCAGAACCGTAGGCCTCTCGAGGGCTCGCTGGCCAAGTTGGCTGCGGCCTGGAACATTCCAAAGGCCGCGTTCGCGCATCGTCAGGTAGCCGCGTCGGGCGAGTACGTCCACAACGTAGGGGTTGATGAAGCCGCCGTTGTTGTTGCGAATGTCAACGACCACGCCTTCCTTGGCCTGATTTTCCGTATCGAGGTCGATATAGAGTTGATTCAGCGATCCCTGGCCCATATCCGGCAGGTGGACATAACCGAGTTTGCCGCCGCTAACGCGGGCGACATATTCGCGATTGCTCTCGACCCATTGCCGATAAAGCAAATTTTTCTCCGCTCCCGTTGAGATAGGTTTAAGAACGAGTTCACGCTTATTCGCACCGTCCGGCGAGGCCGAGACCTCGATCACGACACGCCGCCCGACTTTGCCTTCAAGAAGTTCATCGAGATTCACACCGGCCGCGATCCTCGTTCCATCGACACTGATCAGATAGTCGCCGACGCTGATCGTTTTGACGACCGCGGCGGGGCTTAGAGTAATGACCTCGGTTACTTTGAGACGGCCATTGGTCTCGTATTCGTTCCGGTCGAATCGCAGGCCAAGTTTCCCTACAGTCGTCGCGGTAAAACCCGAAGGGCCTCCGACGCCAAGGTGCGATGCCTTGAGTTCACCGACCATCATATTCATCAACCTACGGACTTCATCCATTGTTCGGGCCGAAGCGACCAGCGGTTCATAGGTCGTTCGAACCGCGTTCCAGTCGGCACCGTGATACTTGTCGTCGTAGAAGTGATCGCGCATATAACGCCAGCCTTGCTTGAAAACCTCCATTTTTTCGCTGGCGAAATTAACTGTAATGTCGATGCCGACGTTTACCGGCCTGACCTCGCGGCGATCCATGCTGACTATATTTATCCTGCCGTTCTCAACAAAATAGACCTCCTTTCCGTCAGGTGAGAATTGAGCCTGCGACTTGAACCCGGGGGTTGAAGTGAGCTGGCGGGCGGACGTGTCGGTCGCGAGATCGTCGAGCGAGATCGTGTAGAAGTTGAACTGGCCCTCGGCCGACCCGAGAACCAGAAGAGTTTTGCCATCCGGGCTGATCACACTGCCGCTATTGTTCACGCCGGTCGAGATGAAACTCAATCTTTTGCGAATATCCTCAAAAACGATCTCGGTGGTTTTCGATTCGTCCTTTTTTTCCGGCGATGCGGCAGCTGCGGCCGTTGGCTGTGGCTGTGGTGCTGTCGCTGGGGCCGAAGGGCGATCCCGCGGGTTCTCCTGCTTAAAAAGATCTCGAAAACTATCTTCGCGGAACTTTGGTGTGCGCAATTTCAGGTCTATCCGTGCGATCACGCCGTCCTCGGTCCGTTGGCTGGACGAGTACAGAATATAACTTCCGTCCGGAGCCCAAACGAGTGATCCTGCGTTCGAATTCGAGAGGAAGCTGATCTGTCGGGCCGTCCCACCCGCAGAGGGTATAACGTGGACATTGGTGTAAGAACGAGACTGGGGCGAGACCGTGAGGAATGCGATCCATTTTCCATCGGGCGACCACTTGAAGGAATCGCCTCCGAGGGGTGCCGGATCGGCGTAGATCTTGCAGAGTTCGCGCTCGGTCTTTTTCTCGACATCGAAGATCATCAGCGAGCGCGAGTTCCGAACGAACGCGAGGGATTTACCGTCTGGAGCAAACGCTGCCCCGACATCCATATTCTGCCCTTGGGTTAGCCTCGTTTCGGCTCCGGCCGCGAAATCGTACTGAAAGATCGACATTGCCCCATCACGCTCCGACGAATAGACCAGCTTTCTGCTGTCAGGCGACCACGCAACAAAGGACTCGGCGGCCGGTGTGTTTGTTATTCGGACCGCATCGCCAGCCTCCTTGGACGACGCAGCAAAGACCTCGCCACGGGCGACGATCGCCACCTTTTTCGCGTCCGGTGAGAGGGCCATTTCACGGATCTGGCTCGACAAGTTCACACGTTCTGCAGACGGACTTGTCGCGGCCCCTCGAAGTGTGATCGGAAGCTCGGCTGGCCGGCCGTCGGCTTTCATCTTCCAAATGCGAAAGTTCCTTTCAAATACGATCTCCTGACCGTCATACGAAAGATTCGGCCAAAGAACGCGGCCGTCGGTGAAGTTTGTGACCTGCCGCGGTTGGCCGCCTCGCTGCATCATCCAGATATTCTGCGGCCCGGTCCTGTCGGAGACGAAATAGATCCTTGAGCCATCCGCGGTGGCCATCGGCCAATTCTGCTTTGCCCCGCGTTGGGTCAGTTGAGCGTAAGCATCTCCGGTTTTTTGCCATAGCTCGCTTTCGTCGAGATGGCTCCGCCCCCGTCGCCACCACTGGCTCAGCGATGTACCGCGTGCTGCAAAGATGGTCGAGCCATCTGAAAGTGCCGTCGATTGGAATTCCGTCGCATACCGATCTGAGCTGACCTGCATCGGCGTTCCGCCGGAAGAGGCTACACGAAAAATGTCATTCATGCCCGCGATATCGCGGCTGCTCGAGGAGAAATAGATCCACTTCCCATCTCGCGACCAGCCGTCGAGGCTCTCGCCGGAGTCGTCGAAGGTCAGCCGCCGCAGCGATCCCGTCTCGAGTTCCAGGATATAGATATCGCCGTTTCCCGTGCGGTTCGAGGTAAAGGCCAGATGTCGCCCGTCTGGCGAGAATATCGGCCTCGATTCCGCCGCTGCGTGCGAGACGAGAAGGCGGGCCACGCCCCCATCGGCCGCGACCGACCAGATATCGCTGCCTGAGACAAAGGCGATCTCTTTGCGGTCAGGCGAGATCGAGGGTTCGGTCATATAGACCGCCCCACCCTGGGCCGATAATGTTGAAGCAAGGACGAGCAGAAAGGCGCAGACGGATATCAGCTTTTTCATGTTGTTTTACTCTTCAGTTTGGAACTATCTAGATGAAACCAGAACAATTCTTCTTACGCAAACCGGCTAGGAATTGTTTTCGTTGGGGTGTGATGCCTATTTGAGCGAGATCATCGGCCGATGATCGGTGGGCGGTTTATCGCCTGGATAGACGACCTTTTCCAGAAAAAGGCCTGATGGCGGGGCCGTAAACTTTGCAGGCGCATCTGAATAAAATCTCAGAAGCCGCTCAAATCCGTCGTAACTCAGATCGCCCCGGCCGACCTGGGCGAGCATTCCGGTTATGCGCCGAACCATTTTCCAAAGGAAGTGTGTTGCTCCGATGCGAAAGCAGATCAGATCGCCCTCGGTAAAGACCTCGGAATGTGAGACGCTTACGACAGTCGATTGTTTTTTACCTTCCTCGAGTTCGCAGAAGGACCGAAAATCATGCTTTCCGACAAGCATCTTCGCAGCATCGGACATAGCTTTTACGTCGAGTCGATCTTTGATCCACCAGACGTAATTTTTTCCGAACGCAGTTCGCCGGGTCGATATCTGATGGAGGTAGGTTCGCGAAATGGCGTCGCGACGGGCGTGAAAATCGTCGGAGGCATTTGAAACCTTCAAGACGTTAATGTCATGCGGCAGCAGGTCATTGAAGCCATGCTGGATCATTCGCGGTGTGAGGTCGGTCTTGAGCCGAGGTACTTTCAGATGAGCGACCTGGCGCAACGCATGGACCCCGGCATCCGTTCTTCCCGCTCCAAAAAAGTCGGGTTTTTCCGAGAAAAGCTGCCGGGCTGCATCCATGAATTCGCCCTGGATCGTCTTTGCGTTGTGTTGGATCTGCCAACCGCGATATCGCGTTCCTTCGTATTCGATCTCGAGCTTCCAGGTTGGCATAGCTTCTTGGCCGCTGAACGGGAGACCTAGGATCCGATGCGGACCTTCTCGCGATTTTCGTTTATCGCGACAAATGTCAGGTCGGCCGATGTGACGAGGACTTTTTGTCCCTTGTTGCCAAACCGCTCTGCTTCTACATCGACATGGACCGTGATCGACGTGTTTCCGACCCGGAGCGTTTCGGCATAAAAACTTACGAGGTCCCCGATAAAAACGGGTTCGTGAAAGATCACCTCTTTCATTGCGACCGTAACAAAACGCTCGTGCTTAGTATGCCGAACTGCTTCGACACCGCCGGCGACGTCGATATAGCTTAGGATGATACCGCCGAAAACCGTTCCATGAGCGTTGGTGTCGCGCGGCATCATCGTAAGGCGTATCGCCGCATCTCTGATCTCTTCTTTTTCCATAGGGTCCAAATAAATCAACCGCAGATAACACGCACCGGCGCTAAGCGGCCAGTTTTTCTTCAGTCCATTCGCGTATCGTTTCTCTTACCTGATTGAGGTGAGCGTCAAAAAAATGTCCGCAGTTCTCGAATATTTTGACGTCGGCGTGGGGAATCCGGTCGGTCAAAGACCGGAGACTCTCGACCGAGCAAAACTCGTCCTGATCCCCGTGAAGAAACAGGATCGGCTTCTTCACCGAAACAAGAAAATCGTAATCCCGATATTTCTCAACAGGCGTGCCGATCGAGATCAGACGTTTAACGCGACTGTCCGCGACGCCGACTTCCATTCCGGTTCGCGAACCGAACGAGAATCCTGCCAAGGTCAGATCTTCACCCGGATATTCGGAGTATAGCCATTGGAGCACATCTCGGACGTCTTCGCGGCCGCCTGCGATATCATTATGTTCACCCGTCGAAGCTCCTACACCGCTGAAGTTGAATCTCAGCGCGGTCAGGCCTGCGTCCATCAGGCCCGCTGCCGCCCGGAAAACCACCTTATTATGCATTGTCCCCCCTCCCAACGGATGAGGATGGCACACGAGCCCAATGCCGCGACGGTCGCCGACCGGTTCTTTCAGTATCGCTTCGAGCTTTCCGTGCGACGCCGGTATGAATAGGTTTCCTTTCGGGTACATAGCGAACTATTGATTCTAGGAGTTGACGTGAGGATAAGCAACGGCAGTTTGATGTTCTGCGCGTAGATATTTAGGGTGCGTTCGTGATATTTTTTGAGTTTGACCTATCTTTCCGGGCCTCTTGGAAAAGTAATTTTTTAATGGAAGAGATCATAAATGAGACTCCGGAAAAACCGGAGGAGATCCAAGACAATAAGGGACAGAGCTGGAGCGAGTTTCTCGAGAGCGAAAGGGCCGTTCGGGTGATATACCTGATCTTCGGGTTCATCGCGATCGCAATGGTGATGTCGTTTCTTCAGTCGCGCACCGATGCGATCTGCTGCGGTGATTGGGATGGGTACTATCACATAAAATGGTCGTCGCTGCTATGGGAGAACTTTAGTCAGTTCAAGCGGCTGCCGAGTTTTGAATGGCTGCCCCTGACCGTTCTGAATCCCAACGATTATGCCGATCATCATTTCCTATTTCACCTGCTTCAAATACCATTTCTTTGGTTTTTTGAGCCGGTAACGGCGGCCAAAGTTTCGACCGTATTCTACGCGACGCTCGCAATATTTTCCTGCTATTGGTTATTGTTTCGCTACGAGGTCAAACATCAGCTTATCTGGCTCGCGGCCCTGATGGTTTGCTCGAACGCGTTCTTCTACCGGATGAATATGGGCAAGGCCCCGCCGCTCACGATCATCATTACGATCCTTGGTATCCATTTGCTTTTTCAGCGAAATTACGTTTGGCTTGCGCCGCTGATGTTCGCATTTGTGTGGACTTACAGCCTTTTCCCGCTGCTGCTTTTTGCGGCGATCATATGGACAGTGATCATCGCCTGGAATGAACGTCGTTTTGAATGGCGGCCATTTGCTTTTACGTTCGGCGGAATGGTCGCCGGTAATATCATCAACCCGTATTTCCCGCAGAATCTGGGCCTGTTCTTCGAACATTTCTGGACGAAGTTCAAGATAGGTTCGGATTTTGTCGTCTCTGTGGGCGGCGAATGGTATCCCTACACAGGGATGGAGTTGCTGATGAATTTCCCGATCGCACTTGCGGCGATGCTGATCGGGTACATTTTATTTGTTCCCCGTGGCGGAAAACTGCCCAAAAAGGCAGCGTTTTTCCTGATGTTTACGACGATCCTGCTTGCGGCCCAGTTCCGCTCAAAGCGATTTGCCGAGTACTTTCCGCCATTTGCCATCTTGTTCGCCGCCTTTGTATTTCAGTCGTTTACCGCCCCGCGGACGCTCGAGCTTCCCGAGGATTTCCAGCGCGATATCGATCCGTATCTCGACGCACCGGTGCCGACGGAAACTCAGCAGTGGATCGCGTCAGCCAAAGCTGCGGCAGTTTGGGTCGTCGGGATCGCGTTGTTTGTTTTCTGGTTTTACAACCTGATCGGCCTCCATCGGTTTGGATTTGACGAATCGGGAATGATCGACAATATCCGTACGAATGAACCCGGCGACAAATACCGCCGGGCGATGGAGTTTGCGACGGGGCTCGATGAGACCGGAGCAGATAACATCCCGAAAGGCGAGATCATTTTCAACTGCACGTGGGATGATTTTCCGAAGCTGTTCTTCTACAACACCAAGCACCGCTACGTTTACGGCCTCGACCCGAACTACCTCTATTCGGAGAATCCCGAACTATATACCACGCTAAAAGACCTCACAGAAGGGAAGATCGATGATCCGGCGCCAGTGATCCGTGATAAATTTGGTGCGAACTATATTTTTGCCGACGCCAAAGAGAACACCGACATGATCGCAAAGGCGCTCGAAAGCGGCTGGGTCGAGGCGATCTACGAAGACGACGAGGCACGGCTGTTCAAGATAAGGGCGGAGAAGGGCGAACCGCCTGATGAAGCAAAGGACGAACCGGAAACGCCGGAAGAAAAGAAGATCCTCGATGAGATCGAGAAGAACGAGAAGCGTGATCCAAACTCGAATCTCGAACCTGACGATGGAGACAATTAGCCGATCTCTGATAGTTGTATTGGCTGCACTCTCGGTCGCATTTGCTGCCGGGTGCGGGGCGAACGAGAATATCCTGCGTTCGGGTAAGGACGAACGGGTGTCGCAGGCCAATATCGAGGCTTCAAAACCTTCCATCGAGAATGACATTGAGGCGATGCGGACCGCCGGATTCACGTTCATCTACGTTCTCCGGCGAAAGGACGGTGGCGTGATCGACCCTGAGGATAAGAGCGTCATTCGCCTGCAGACCACGCAGGCGAATCGCCGGGTTTCGGCTGATGACGGTAAGGCCGTCATCGTCGGGTCAAATTTTCAGCTTGCGCCGCATAATATGGCCGCCATATATCAGCGGTTCGCGGTTGATAACTATTCCCCGGCGCCGGGCCAACCGGCAGTTGCCATTCCGCCGGACGTCGTCGCGCCTGAGGCAAGCAGGCAATAGAACACCAAAATGCAGGATCCAAACCGGCCAACTTTCGAGGATATCCCGTCGCGGCGCGAACCCCCGGTGCGGGTACAGATAGAATCGTCTGTCCGTTCGGTGGTCCGTGTTGTGGTCGTGGCGTTGCTCATCCTCTTTTTTGCGGGGTATTTACAGACGATCATCAGCTCGATCGCGTCTCTGGTCTTTCTGATCGTGCTCTCGGTCTTCTTTGCGTACCTCATCGATCCGCTCGTCAAGGTGATACGGAAGCCCTTCAAGGTTCGCAACCTTGAGCGAATAATGCCTCGTTCGCTCGCGATCGTGGTGGCTTATCTATTTGTATTTACGATAGTTGGCGTCGTGATCGCCAATATCGCGCCGAGGGTTGCGGATCAGGCAAAGGAATTCGGCTCGAATCTGCCGGCTTATGCACAGGCCCTTAAGACCCGCTACAACGAGGTTGGTCAACGTATCGATCGGCTGCGTATCCCTGACGAGGTTCAGGCTGAGATCAATAAAAAGGTCACGGACATCGGTTCATCGATCACAGCGTCGCTGGGCTCTGCCTTGCTCGCATCGGTTACATATATTCCGTGGCTTTTGCTCGTGCCGATCCTCGCGTTCTTCTTCCTGAAGGATGTCAATCAATTTCGTCTTGGGATCCTGAGGATGTTTCCCGCAGGCCGCTGGCGCTATCGGGCCGAGGTCGTTATGGCGGACGTCAACACGACGCTGGCGGCCTACACGCGGGCCCAATTGATCTCCTGCATCATCATTGGCGTCATCTGCACAGCCGGGTTCTACCTGATCGGGTTGAAATACGCTCTTTTGCTTGGGATATTGGCCGGGGTCTTCGAGTTTGTGCCGCTCCTCGGTCCGCTCGCGATAGCCGTGATCGTGACGACGACCGCGGCCGCTTCCGACGATCCGTGGAATGCACTCTACGTAGCTCTCTTTCTGATCGTACTGCGAGTGATCCACGACTATTACACATATCCGCGGATCGTCCGCGGCGGTATTCATATGCATCCGCTGGCCATTATCCTGTCCGTTCTCGCTGGTGAGCAGGTTGCGGGGATCCCCGGTGTTTTCCTGTCGATCCCGATCGTTGCCATAGCTACTGTGTTTTATCGTCACATCTTGGCACATCAAGGCCGCCGCGGCTTGGTTTCAGGGTGGCTCGAGAATACCGAAACGGAGGAAAAGGCCTAGATGTCGCCGCTTGCCTGGCTGGTAGTTTTCTTTTTCATTCTTTTGTTCATCAGCATCCTGGTCTATGTGCTGGTCGTCAAGTTTTTCTATTGGGGCGACAAGAAAGAGGGCCCACCTCCACGGCAGAAACTGGACCGATAGGGAATGTTCCGCCTATTTCTCGGCAACCAGCAGCGACCCAAATGCTTCGGCATTGTCGATCTTGGTCTCGATCGCTGCTACCAGATAAGGCATCTCGAAGTTGAGCTCAGTCAGCTTTACGGCATCCTTCGCCGTTGTCAAAAGGACATCAGCGCCAGCTTCCCGAGCTTCGTCCTGGATCGATAACATATCTGCCGGCGTGTATCGATGATGATCCTTGAAGGTTCGGGTTCCGGCGATTATCACTTGTTGGCGCCCAAGCTGATCAAAGAAAGCCTGCGGATTTCCAATGCCGCAGAAGGCAAAAGCCCGGCGGCCGGCGATCTTAGCTTCGCAACCATCCTTTTCGAGTATCTTTACATCGTTGGCAGCGGCGAATAATTGCGCGTCCGGTGCAATCGTGGAGATCTGCGATCTCAGATCTTCGATCACATCCTCGGCGACGAGATCTGAACGGGTGATAACGATGACGTCCGCGCGGTTTAGATTTGCTGGCGGCTCGCGGAGACGGCCGTCGGGCAGCATTCTTCCGCAACCAAAAGGGTTTGTCGCATCGATGCAGACGATATCGATATCGCGTTTTGCCCTGCGATGCTGGAATCCGTCGTCAAGCACGAACACCGTTACGCCGAACTTCCGCTTCGCCCATTCCGCGGCTGAAACCCGGTCGGCATCTGCGATCACAAGCGCCCTGCCGAGCAGCTTCGCGGCAAGCTCGTATGGCTCATCGCCAGCCTCGTCCTGTTCGGCGACTATCTCTTTCATGTTCGATACCAGAACACGCCTCGTCGGGTCACGCCGCCCATAACCGCGGGTGAGAATGCAGACCATCTCGCCGCGCTCAGCGAGTAGCTCGGCAATGTAGGCGACAAGGGGCGTTTTGCCGGTGCCGCCGGTCGTAATATTCCCGACGCTGATCGTGTGGGCTCCGAGGTCGAATGTTTCGAGGACACCGTTGTCATAAAGGCGATTTCTCGCATTCATCACACCGCCGTAAAGTTTGCCGAGAAACGAGAGCATCGAACTGTTTGGTGGATAGTGCCCAAGTAGAAACCGAGTCAGCTCATTCTTGGCCTTTTCATTTCTTGTTCGTGACCTGAACAAGCCGCTCCAGTTTATTCTGGGCCTGGCCGCTGTCGATTGACTGTTCGGCGAGGCGAGCCGCGTGAAGTGGATCTTGAGCGAGCCCTCCGATCACGAGTGCGGTTGCGGCATTAAGCACCACCAATGAGCGGGCTTCGTCGCGCCGACGGCTGGCCAGAACTTCTTTAATTATCGCGGCGCTCTCTTTTGGTGTTGCTGCTTTCAGATGATCGATCGGCCCCGCCTTCAGGCCAAAATCCTTGGGTGCAACAACATACGAGCGGACCTCACCATTCTTGACCGCCGCAACATGTGTCCTGCCGGCAAGCGTGATCTCATCGAGTCCGTCTTCGCCGTGGACGACCCATGCAAGTTCCGTCTTCAGCATTGCCAGGGCATGTGCCACCGGGAGTACAAGCGACTTGTGCCAAACCCCGATCACCTGTCGCGAGACTGTTGCGGGGCTAGCCAGCAACCCGAGGACATTCAAACACGTCCTTATGCCCAAACGGCTGCGAACGTCAGCCACCCGACGCAATTCCGGATGAAACTTTGGAGCCGATAGAAAGCAGAGGCCGGTATTCAGGCTGCTCTGCGCCGCAGCCGCATCGTCGGCGATCTTTACGCCGAGTTCGGTCAGAACATCGCTGCTGCCCGTCTTGCTCGTCACTCCGCGATTGCATTGTTTTACTATCGTCAGTCCTGCGCCTGCCGCGACGATGCCGGCGGCGGTCGAGACGTTGAACGTCTTTGTGTGCGACGATCCGGTTCCCGCAATATCGATCGATCCGCGAGGTACGCGGACCTTAACGGCAAGCTCACGGATGGCGGCCGCCATTCCGGCAAGTTCCTCGGCTGTCTCGCCTTTTGCTGTAAGGGCTGTCAGTGCGGCGGCGATCTGGATCGAACCGACATTGCCGCTCGTCATCGATCGGATAAACTCGGATGCTTCCGCAAATGAGAGGTCGTCGCCACGCATGAGCTTGACCAAATGCGGAAACAGGTCCGTTTCGGCCTTCGCACTCGTCGCGGTGGATGGAGCGGATCTTAACCAATCTGAACGTGTCGATGGCATAACTGCGGGTCTCTCTACGAAAAGTCAGGAAGTAGAACCGTGATCGAGCAATCGGGAATCAGAATATGTTCCTCAGTCCTTGCGACGTTGCGCCAAATATCCCTCATAGCTCCAGAAAATTCTTCAAGAGACGCTTTCCATGTTCCGTAAGGATCGATTCGGGATGAAACTGCACACCCTCGATCTTCTTGTTTCGATGCCGAAGCCCCATCACAAGCCCATCGGGTGATTCCGCCGAGATCTCAAGAGTCTCGGGCAGGCCTTCACGGTCAACGATCAGCGAGTGGTATCTACCGGCCGCAAATCCATCAGGAATATCCGCGAAGATCGATTGTCCGTCGTGTCGGATCTCGACCGGTTTGCCGTGGACGGGTTCAGGGGCACGGACAACCTTCCCGCCGTAGAATTGTCCTATCGCCTGATGCCCGAGACAGACGCCGAGGATCGGCAGTCTTCCTTCGAACCGCTCGATCACACCGAGTGAAATGCCCGCCGTGTCGGGTGTGCCGGGGCCGGGGGAGATCAAGATGCGGTTCGGCCGCAGGCCGCTCTCGACCTCGTCAACTGACACTTCATCATTCCGAACGACGCGCATATCTTCGCCCAGCTCGCCTAGGTACTGAACGAGATTGTAGGTAAACGAGTCGTAATTATCGACAACAAGCAACATCTTCGAACTACGTCAAACTCGTGCCCAATAGCCATGAACCGCCGTCAACAACCAGCGTTACGCCGGTTACATAGTTTGCGGCGTCGGACGCGAGGAACAGCGCTGCGTTCTCGATGTCCGCGATGCGTCCGAAACGGCCGACGGGGATCTTGCGCATCATTTTCTCCTTCAATTCCGGCATTAGGAGCCGCTTCATTCCCTCGGTGTCTTCGATCGGGCCCGGGGCGATCCCGTTGACGCGGATGCCGTGGCGGCCCCATTCGACCGAGAGGTTTCGCGTGATCGCATCTACACCGGCTTTTGCCGCCGAGACGTGTATCTGCATGGGCGTGGCGAGATAATGGAGCGTGGCCGAGATGTTCAGGATCTGGCCTTTTGACCTTTTCAACTCCTCGAACGAAGCGCGACAGACATTGAAGGTTCCCTTCGTATCGATATCGACTACCGTGCCGAATCCGTTTGCCGAGAGCTGTTCGGCGGCGCAGAGAAAATTGCCCGCGGCGCCGTTCACGACGATGTCGATCTTTCCGTAATGTTCCACGGTCTTCGCTATTGCAGCTTCGACCGCGTCGAAGTCGCGAACGTCGGCGGCGACCGCGAAACACTCGCCCCCGAAGCCCTCGACCGTGGCCTTCATTCCTGCGAGATTTTCTTCCTTGCGGCTCGTGATCGCGAGCTTTGCACCGTGCTCGGCAAATGCCCGGGCCACACCGCCTGTAATTCCGGTCCCGCCGCCGGTCACGAACGCGACCTTGCCCTGTAAGATATTCTCGGCAAACAGTTTTTTCATATTGGTTCGGATTTTAGCACAGGAGGCCGACGGCCTGCGAGGTTCCGAAAAAAGCCGCATGAGTACTGTAAACACCCTCTCATTTTTCTGGAAATTCGAACCTGTTTAATATATTTTAACATTAGGGGCGTGTCTGCCTCTTCTCCCGCGAAGAATAGATACATGTCCATCGGAAACAAACTATATCTGAATAGTGCGAAAAAGCAGGGATCGGTCGAGATCGATCAGCAGTTGAGCCGGCTCGAGGACGATATCCGCAAATTGAAGATAGATTTTGATATCTATTTCAACGGAGCGACGAAGCGTCCCCCGCTCGAAGCTCGTGCACGACTCGAAGCCAGTATCAAACGCATGGCCGATAATCGGAACATGAGTTTTGCTCAGCGCTACTACATGAATACGCTGGTCTCCCGATTCACGTCGTATCGAGAGCTTTGGCGTAGAACTCTCCGCGCCAAAGGCGAAGAACTAACCTAGAAGATCTCTCCGACTGAAAAGCTCCTACCACTGACTTGCCGGAGACCGCCCCCGGGGAAGCTAGCCAAAAATATTCCGAACCTTGTCGAGAAACGACTGGTCCTCGAAATCCGTGGTTTCGATCTCGGCAAGTTGTTCGAGGAGTTTTCGCTGTTCCTTGGTGAGCGATTTCGGTGTCACGAGCGTGACGGCGACAAAGAGATCGCCCTTCCCGCGTCCGCCGAGGTTTGGCATGCCGTGGTTCTTGATACGAAAAACGGTCCCTGTCTGTGTGCCCGCGGGAACCTTCAACTGTTCTTCGCCGTCGAGCGTCTTGACCGTCAACTCGGCGCCGAGGGCGGCTTGGGCGAATGTGACCGGAACAGCCGAATAAAGGTCTGCGCCCTGACGCTCAAAATCCTTGTGCTCTTTTACATGGAGAACGATGAAGAGGTCTCCCGAAGGCCCGCCGTTGACGCCCGCCTCACCCTCGCCGGTGACGCGAAGCCTCGAACCGTTATCGACGCCCGCAGGTATCTTGATCTCTATCGTCTTTTCCTTCTCGACGCGGCCCTGCCCGCGGCATTCTTTGCACGGCGATTTGATTATCTGCCCCTTGCCTGCGCAATTGCCGCAGGGACGCATGACGCTGAAAAATCCCTGCTGATAACGCGTTTGCCCGCTGCCGCCGCACGAGATGCAGTTCTCCGGCGAGGTGCCTTTCTCGGCACCCGTGCCGCTGCATTCGCCGCAGGTCTCAAGGCGCGGAATTCGAAGCTTTTCGTCCTTACCCAGGGCCGCATCTTCAAGCGTGATCTCGAGGTCGTATCTCAGATCTGACCCACGCTGGACGCTCGTCCGTCGGCTTGTTCGCTGGCCGAACATGTCGCCGAACCCAAACATATCGAAGATGTCCTCGATGTTCGAGAATCCGGGATCAAACCCGCCGGCCCCGGCGCTGACACCCTGATGGCCAAAACGGTCATATGCCGCACGTTTCTGCTGGTCCGAGAGCACCGAGTAAGCCTCTGCTGCTTCCTTGAATTTCTCCTCGGCCACCGCATCTCCCGGATTCTTGTCCGGATGATACTGCACCGCCAGCGAACGGTACGCCCGCTTGATCTCGACCTCGGTCGATGCCTTGGTTACACCTAAAACTTCGTAATAATCACGCTTCGCCATCGATAAAATCTTAAAAACGCCAGCTCATTCCGAGATGAACTGGCGTGGTTATATTTTGCGACAAAAGTCGATTTTTCTCAATACCGATCAAAGCCGTCAGGTTGTTGCAAGCCGGCTGATCTTTTTCCTTTGAGCTTTTGACGCTTGCCAGAGATCATATTTCGCCTGCATTCCGATCCAGAGATCAGCGCTGGTTCCCAAAGCTTCAGACAACCGTAGGGCCATTTCTGCTGAGATTCCCGCGCTTCCATTCAATATCCGCGAAAGCGCGGATCGAGTAAGACCCAAATGTTTCGCGGCGCTAGTAACCGAAACGTCACCCAAATAATCTCGCAGGACGCTGCCGGGGTGCGGTGGATCGAACATGCTCATAAAATCTCAATGACCATTCTGTCGATTGTATAGGATGCTATTGAGCGGGTCATTCTTTGTCGAGAAAGAGCAGACGCCGCAAAAGGCGGCGTCTGGCTTAGGTGGGAAAAAACTGTTGCACGGTCTAGGTCATCGCCAGCATCGCCGCCGTAATGCGGTTTGCGGCGCTTTCGACCCGGTCGAACTGGACCTTGATGTCGGCGAGCGTGCCCGACTTAAGTGTTTCCTCAGCCATATTGAGCGTTTCGTTGATGTCCTTCTGGTCGTTCAGGTCGAGCGATCTGCCTATCTCGGACATTGCACGCCTCGAGTTGCGGATGAGCGTGTCGAGACGGTTGCGTTCGACGATAAGTTCCTTTTCGTCCTTGTCGCGCTCGATCGACGTCTCGGCTTCGATGATCAGCTTCTCGATCTCGTCGGGCGAGAGGCCTGACGACGGTGTGATCTGGACCGCCTGTTCGAGACCCGTCATCTTGTCCTTTGCCGAAACGCTGACGATGCCGTTGGCGTCGATCTCGAACGAAACATCGACCTGCGGAACACCGCGTGGTGCCGGCGGAATGCCGACGAGTTCAAATTTGGCGAGCGAGCGGTTCGCGGATGCGATCTCGCGTTCGCCTTGCAAAATGTGTATCTCGACCGACTGCTGGTTGTCCACTACGGTCGTGAAGGTCATCGTGTTCTTCAGCGGGATCGTCGAGTTTCTGGAGATGAGCTTGACGTAAAGCCCGCCGCGGGTCTCGAGCCCCAACGATAGCGGAAGAACGTCAAGCAGGACGATATCCTTTACGTCTCCCGTCAGCACACCGCCCTGGATCGCAGCGCCCATGGCAACGACCTCGTCCGGATTGATCTCTGAAGAGGGTTCTTTGCCAAAGACCTCGGTAACGGTCTTCGAAATGATCGGCGAGCGTGTCTGGCCGCCCACGAGGATCACCTTGTCGATATCCGCAGGCTGAAGTTTTGCATCCCAAAGTGCTTTCTGGCATGGCTCGACCGACGATTCAACGAGATCCTGTACCAGCTCCTCGAATTTTGCACGTGTGAGCGTCGTGTTGATATGTTTTGGTCCCGAAGCGTCGGCCGCAATGAACGGCAGGCTGATGTTGGTTTCCGTGACGCTCGACAACTCGCATTTTGCACGTTCTGCGGCTTCCTTGAGACGCTGGAGTGCGAGCCGGTCGCCTCGAAGATCTATCCCGAATTCATTGTTGAAGCCTTCAACCATCCAGTCGATGATGCGATGGTCAAAGTCCTCGCCGCCGAGGAATGTATTGCCGGAGGTTGAGAGCACCTCAAAAACGCCATCGTTGATCTCGAGGATCGAAATATCGAATGTCCCGCCGCCAAGGTCATAAACGGCGACTTTCTCGGTCTTCGACTTTCCGAATCCGTATGCGAGGGCGGCGGCGGTCGGCTCGTTGATGATACGTTCGACCTCGAGACCGGCGATCTTTCCGGCGTCGCGTGTCGCTTGCCGCTGCATATCGTCAAAATACGCGGGTACCGTGATGATCGCCTCAGTGATCTTATCGCCCAGAAACTCCTCAGCGGAGAGCTTCAAGCGCTGAAGCACGATCGCCGATATCTCGGGCGGGCTGTAAACGCGGTCCAGAACCCGGATATGGGCGTCGCCGTTCGGAGCCTTAACGATCTCGAACGGGACGGTAGAGCGCATCTTCTCGACTTCCGGTGCGTCGAACTTGCGGCCGATCAGTCGTTTGACGGCGTACAGCGTATTGGCAGCATTGGTCACCGCCTGGCGTTTTGCGATCTGGCCGACCAGACGCTCGTCCTTGTCGGTAAATCCGACGACTGACGGCGTCGTCCGTCCGCCTTCCTTATTCGAGATGATCTGCACAGTGCCGCCTTCCAGAACGGAAACACAGCAGTTTGTCGTGCCGAGATCGATGCCAATTACTTTGCCCATAGCGTTGAGTTCCTTGCGGGATCTTTCCTGTGAGGATTATTTGTGAGGTTTATAGTTCGTCCCCGTCGTTGTCATCACGGTCGAGGTCGGGTAGGTCGTTATCGGGAGATCCTGAGAGATGTTGGTCGGCAGCTGGCCGTGCAGGCCTTGCCGGCTCAGAACCAACATTAACTTTTACCATCGAATGCCGGATCACGCGGTTGCCGATGCGATAGCCCCGAAGCATTTCGTCCGAAACTGTATTTCCAGGCAGGTCGTCGCGTTTTTCGGTGGCGACGGCCTCGTGGAAGTGCGGATCGAAGGGCTCGCCGACCGTAGCGATCGGCTGCACACCCATCTCCGAAAAGACTTCATTCACCTGATTATGAACAAGCGCGATGCCGTCATAGAATTGCTGAAATTCGTCAGATCTTTCAAGCTTTGATCGTTCGAGCGAACCCATCGCGCGGTCGAGATTATCGAGCACCGGCAGCATCTGTTTGGCGAGATTTGTTATCTGGTCGATGAAGGCGCCGCGACGCTCGCGGTCCATGCGGTACTTGTAATTCTCAAAATCCTTCAGCCGACGGTCGCTCTTTTCCTGCACCTCATTGCGTTCAGCCCGAAGCTCGGCGATGCGGCGGTGAAGCTGCTCGACCTCGTTTTCCAGCTCAAATACGCGGGTCTTGAGCCCCGGCTGGACAGCTCCCCTTGCGGCTGGCGTCTGGACCGGCGAAACAGGAACGGGCTCCTCGACAAAGAAGTCGGGCGTATTCCGCGGATCGTATTCCGATTCCGAGATCTCGATCTTCAGGTCAGCGGTGATATGCAGGTCTTTCTCTTTAGCTTCGAGTTCCTTGATAAAGTCGTCGACCGAACCGACCGAATCGACGTCTATTTCATCGAGAGATCCATCCTGCATTGATATCGGCTGTTTAGGGTTCATCATCATTTGGCGTGGGGGAGGCGGGGGCAAACGCCTAAGCCTAGTTTTTTGCTATGTCGGATGACATCAGCTTTTCAAGCGTGCGGGCTACGTAGCTAACGATCGAGATCATGCGAGCGTATTCGATCCGGGTGGGCCCGAGAACGCTGAGTGTACCGATCGCGGAACCGCCGGCGACTCGATAGGGCGCCGAGATCAGCGTGCAGTTCCGCAAGGAAGGCGTCCTGTTCTCGACCCCGATGACGACCTGAACGCCGCCGTCACCCGCCGCGTCTTTCGGTGCACACTCATTGAGTATCTGCAGAAGCCGCGACCGTTCGCCGATCGTGCTAAGCAATTCACGAAGTCGTTCAAGGTCGGCAAAGTCGCGTTTCGCGAGAATATTCGACGTGCCGTCAATGAAGACCTCAGCGGCTTCCTCGTCCTCGATGCTCTGAGAACAGAGAATTACCGCCGTTTGCAGTAGCTTGTCAAAAAGGGCCTTCTCCTCATGCATGAGATGCATGATCTCACTTCGGATCTGGGCCAGGCTCTTGCCGACGAATTCCTTATTAAGGTAGTTCGCCGTGCGTTCGAGTTCCTCTTTCGCAAACGTCACGTTCAGCCGAATTATCTTGTTATGGACGATATTCGGTGCCGAAACGAGCACGACCAGAATGCGGCTGTCGCTCAGGTTGACGAACTCGATATGCTGCAGGCGATCATTCGCAAGAGACGGCGAAACCACGATGCCTACATTATTTGAAAGAGCCGAGAGCAACTGGGAAGTACGTTCCATCAGCCTATCCGGGGTCTCGATCACATCGTTCGAGTTCAGGCCGTACTGCTCGCCGATGCGAAACAGGTCGTCGTTCGAGATGCTTAGAACCCCCAGCAGATTGTCAACGTAAAACCTATACCCCTTGTCTGTGGGAACTCGCCCTGCCGAGGTGTGAGGCTGTTCAAGAAGCCCCATCTCCTCGAGGTCACCCATCACATTTCGAATGGTCGCCGAACTCATGCCGGAGATCGCGGCGAATCTTTCCGCAAGCACCTTTGAGCCTACGGGCTCACCGGTTACGAAATGTTCGTTGATGATGGCTGTTAGGATGACCTGCCCGCGAGAGTCGGGAATTGCGGTATTCTTTTCACCGTCGCGAACAAGTCTTCGGTTTACTTGAAGCATACTGCCAACGCGGCGTATGCTGTTCCCATATATAGGGATAGCATTTGCAATACCGCAGTGTCAATAAAAATTGTTTAAACTCGTTGTAAAACCCCTATCCGTCTTATAGGACCTATTTACCTTGCTGGATCAAATCACTGACCTTTATAAAGAAGCCTTTTCGTGGTATGACCCCAAGCGAGCCGTGCCGCCGATCCATGTCACATTCTACCCTTATATCGGAATAAATCATACGATCAGGATCCGCGACGGCCAAGTTTTTGTCAGGATCGGCCAGGTCTGTGATGAAATGCCCCTCAGTTCGCACAAGGGCTTGGCATACATACTGGTGGGAAAGTTGCTGAGGAAACGGATCCCTTCCGGTGCTCGTGAGGTTTACTCTGCGTATATAAGATCCGACGCTGTCCGCCTGCGCGCGACCGAGAACAAGCGGGCCAGAGGCCGCAAGGTCATAACGACCTCAAAAGGCTTGGTCTATGATCTCGACCAAATTTTTGAGGACCTGAATAGCAGGTATTTCCGCGACCTTATCCCAAAGCCTGCTCTGACGTGGTCGGCCCGCAAAACATACCGCATACTGGGCCATCACGATGCGACTCACGGCCACATCACCATCAGTCGATCCCTCGATTCGGCCGAGGTTCCGCATTATGTGGTCGAATACGTCGTCTTTCACGAAATGCTCCACATCGCTCACCCCACAAAACACCTGAACGGCCGCCGCTACAACCATACGCCCGCCTTTCGCCGTGACGAGAAGAAGTTCGAATACTTTGAAGAATCCGAAAGGTGGATCGAGCGAAATGTGAGAAAGCTGAAGCGGGCTGCAAAGCGAGACTAGCGACTATTGTTCGTTCAGCTTGTATATGACCCAGCCGAGCATTCCAAGATCGGAGATGACGCGGCGTTCGATGCCGCTACGGGAAAATCGGGTTTCGGTGACTGTCGTCGCTGGGGAGTTTGAGTTTTCGGCCCGTTCGGCGACGAGATCTGCGACCGCAGCTGCCTGTTCGGTATCCGTAGAGACTGTCACGGCAGAAATGCCGGGGCGAAATTGCGAGGCAAGGCTCGGATTCGACGCAAGATCGGTACCGCTCAATTTAGATTTTAGGCAGGCATCCACGGCCTCTGCGTCACCGATGACGAGGATGTTCCCTGCAAAAACAGCCATCATATCTTCGTTTCTGAGCACCTCGAAACCGGTTGCGTCGCCCGCCGCCTTGTCAGGTCTCAGATCTTTGACCAGCGAACGCCGAACGGCATCAGGGTTTGTAACGGTTGCGATCAAGGCGGGCTTTTCGCCCTCTGTGTCCGAGCGGATCGTAAAAAATGCGGGCCCGATACCCGAAAGAAAAACTTCCGCGTCAGCAATACCATAGGGCTCGGCGAAGGCGTTCGAAAATTCTGCGATGACCTGCGAACCGAACGCTCCGACCTTTGATCGGGAGGTCAATAGCAGGCCTCGCCAGGCAACATTCGGACGCTCGAGGTTATACATTGTGATCGAAGGCGCCTTCGCCCATACGAACCGGAACATCTCGACGTTGACGTTCGAGGTCGAGGCAAAGGTCTCGTTCAATACCGGCGCGGTTTCGGCGTTGCCGCCGAAGGTGAATTTGTCCTCGTATCCGAGCGGGCTTTCGGACGCAACCCACGAGATATCGGTAACGGTTCCACGGATCAGCTGCGGCAATAGCCCTGCGATCGCTGATCGAACTTCCTCATCATCGCTCGTTTGCGACGCATAGCTCATCCCTGCCAGAGCGGCGATCTGATCGACACCGTCGGTCGAGACGTACCCTGCGGCGAGCGAATTCGGCATGCGTGCCGGTGCCTTTCCTGACCTTGCAATGCTCTCTGCCTCGCCCCGTTTTACGGCCATGCATTTTTCGATAACGGTCTCGTCGTTGCTGAAATAAACGAGACTGCCGATGACGAGGGCAAAGGCATTTCGGCCATCCTTGGCCGACCACTTAAAGTAGGTCCCGCCGTGTTTCTGGGACTTTTCCAGGGCAGGTTCCGCGCGGTACACGTCCGCGACGAAATTGCCCAGAGCCCGCTCGGCAAGAGCGACGGCGGTTGAATTCCATGCTTTCGTATCGGCGAGAGCGACAAACTTGGGCTGGATCCGTCCTACGGAATCTTCATCGGTCAGCTTCTGCTCAGATGTCTCAAATCCGGTCACCGCTACCGCCACTGAAATACCTTTGAGGACCGAAAGGTCAGGCTGGGCAGAAGATGCCTTTTTGAAGGCGTCACTATTCACCATCGGCCGGAGCGCCGCCGCAAGGTCGTTGGTTTCAAGATAGACCAGCGACTCAGCCGGGATGAGTGTTCGCAGGTCCACCGAGGTGGATGTGCATGAGGGAAAAACGAGCGTGCAAAGGAGTAAAACAGTGCTGAAAAATGAAAGCCTTTGTCCACGATCCGTCATCCTATCTAATACTTTAACAGACCGTCTCACCTTTGGATTACAATGTAAAAATGCCGACCCCGTCTCCAAATCCTGATCTGCGCGACCTCCCGTCCGTCGATGAAGTGCTTCGCTCTGAAACCGGCCGCGAAATTGCGGCCTTGTCCGGTGAAAAGGCCGCCGCCGACCTGACGCGGCGGGTGCTAGACGAACTGCGCGCCGATATTGCCGCCGGAACACCGGTCGGGTCTGGAAAGACGCACTTTTTGGAGCGCGTGATTTTGCGGATGACGCAGGAACACGACGCCGCGCGGCTCGCCGGAACGCGGCGCGTGATAAACGCGTCGGGCGTTGTCATTCACACGAATCTTGGCCGCGCACCATTGTCAGCAGCTGCAAAAAGGGCTGTTGCCGACGTGTCAGGATATTGTGCCCTCGAATATGACGTATCGACCGGAAGGCGTGGCAAACGGGGACGTCGGGCCGAACGGCTGATCGCCGAGCTTACCGGAGCCGACGACGCGTTGATCGTCAACAATTGTGCGGCTGCGGCATTCTTCGTTCTGACGGCGTTTGCATCGGGCGGAGAGGTCGTTATCTCACGCGGCGAACTGGTCGAGATCGGGGGCGACTTTCGAGTGCCTGATGTCCTGGCTCAATCCGGTGCGACGCTCCGAGAGGTTGGGACTACGAACCGTACAAAGCTCGCTGATTACGAGAGGGCGATAGGTGCGAGCACCCGTGTAATTCTCCGTGTGCATCCTTCCAATTACCGGATAGTCGGTTTTACAGCAGCACCGACCCTCGCCGAATTGTCCGCCCTTTCGCAAACTCGCAATGTTCTGCTTTACGAAGACATCGGTTCGGGGGCCCTGACCGATCTGAGCAAACTTGGCCTGAAAGACGAGCCTATCGTCCGCGATTCGATCGCCGCGGGTGTCGATGTCGTGACATTCAGCGGTGATAAGCTTCTTGGCGGGCCACAGGCCGGGATCATCGCCGGACGTTTCGAGATCATTGAAAGGCTTAGAAAGCATCCGTTATATCGAGCACTTAGGGTGGACAAGACGGTTTACGCCGCCCTCGAAGCGACGCTCGATTCCTACAGACGCGAGGCCTACGACGAAATTCCCGTGCTCCGGATGCTTTCGATGACGAAAGACGCGATAGCCGAGCGTGCCGAGCGATTTGTTGCTGGATCTCAGAGCCCGGATCTCAGCTTTGAGATCATCAACGGACACTCGGCGATCGGTGGCGGAGCGGCGCCCAACGTTCAGCTCGAAACGCGGCTGGTCGCAGTCACCCACCCCGCAATGTCTGCCTCAAAGCTCGAGTTTGCCTTGCGAACAAACAAAATGCCGATCATTACGCGGATCGTCGATGATCGTGTGGTCATCGACCTGCGCACGGTGGATCCTCATGATGAGGCCGAATTGATCGCCGGATTGCAGCGTATCAGCGAACAGACCGTATCGAAAAGTGTGTGAAACGCGCGAAACAGGACTCATTTTCCATTGAAAAAGCGTCGTAAGCTGACCCGGAACGGCAATTTCGACGTGATCGAAAAGCGTGTGGAACACGCGGTAATTTCGTTAGCTACAGGTGGAGCGAAGCGTAACCTGTAGATGGTGAATGTAATTGCAAGCGTGTGAAACACGCGAAACAGCAAGGCCATGTCCCATACTCATTTTCTATTCCATATTGTCTTTGCCACCAAAGACCGCATGCCTTTGATATCGGCCAGGTGGGAATCAGAGCTTCACGCATATCTATCGGGGATCATCAAGAATATCGGCGGACATGCACTCGAGATAAATGGGATCGAGGACCATGTTCATGTTATCGCTCAACTCGACCTGAAAATGAGCTTCCCGGATACAATGCGCGAGCTAAAGGCTTCGTCGTCGCGTTGGATCAGACAATATCACGATCCAAAGTTTCATTGGCAACGACGGTACGGCGCGTTCACCGTCAGCGAGTCGGCCCTCGGCTCGGTACGCTCTTACGTGCGTCGACAGAAGGAACATCACTCCAAACAAGGGTTTGAGGAGGAATACAAGATCCTCTTAGAAAAGCATCGCGTTGCGTTTACGGATGGGTATCTGTGGTCGCAAAGGTCACGCGTGTTTCACACGCTTCGGCGGATTCTGCCATTGAAATACAGGTTCCGCAAAGCTGCACCTGTAGCTACTTGCATCGCCGCGTGTTTCACACGCTTCGGTGGATTCTGCCATTGAACTACAGGTTCCGCAAAGCTGCACCTGTAGCTACCATCATCGCCGCGTGTTTCACACGCTTCGGCGGATTCTGCCATTGAACTACAGGTTCCGCAAAGCTGCACCCGTGCTACCATCATCGCCGTGTGTTTCACACGCTTCGGCCGATCTACCCGTTTCGGTGAGCGAAATCCTGCATAAAATCGACAAGTGCGGTGACGCCTTCTCGCGGAAAAGCGTTGTAGATCGAGGCTCGGACGCCGCCGAGGGAACGATGCCCGCGCAGGCCGTCGAGGCCGTTTTTCTCGGCTTCGCTGCAGAATCTTTCATCCAGATCGGGACTGGGCAAATGAAAACTGACGTTCATCATCGAACGCACGCTGCGATCGGCATGTCCGGTGAAGTAGCCGTCGCTGGTGTCGAGTGCACCGTAGAGCACCGCGGCTTTTTCGCGGTTGCGTGTCTGCATCGCGGCGACACCGCCTTGTTCTTTGAGCCAATCACAGACCAGGCCGACCATGTAGATCGCCCAGGTGTTCGGTGTGTTTGCCATCGAACCGTTTTCGGCGATATTTCGATAATCGAGCAGCGAATGCAGCCCCTTCGGAATGCGTTCGAGCATGTCTTCGCGGATAAAAACGACCGCGAGGCCGCTCGGGCCGATGTTCTTTTGGGCCCCGTTGTAAACGAGCGAAAAGTTCTCCCAGTTGATAGGCTTCGACATGATATTCGACGACATATCGCAGACAACTGGGATACCGCTGCCGTTGATGTCGTACTGGAATTCGACGCCTTCGATCGTCTCGTTTGCCACGTAGTGGACGTACTTTGCATCCTTGCTGAAATTTAGTTCGGCCTGTTCCGGTGTTGTTCGGTAACCTCCGTCAGCCGAGCTGTAGATCACGTTGACGTTACCACAGCGGCGAGCCTCTGTCAGGGCTTTTCGGCCCCAGAAACCGGTGATCACGTAATCGGCGGTTTCTCCGGCTGCAAGAAAATTCATCGGCACCATCGAGAATTGCAGCGAAGCCCCGCCCTGCAGGAAAAGGATCTTGAAATTATCCGGAACATTTAGCACGTCACGGAGTCCCTGCTCGGCCCCGGCGAGGATCGATTCGAAATGGCTCGAGCGATGGCTGATCTCCATAACGCTCATACCGATTCCGTCCAGCGACAGCATCTCAGCCTGGGCTCGTTCGAGAACTGGAAGCGGGATAGCGGCCGGGCCGGCGCTGAAATTATAAACTCTTTTGCTCATCTATCTTGTTACAACGCCCATCATGCGGCGAAAATCAAACTCGTAGGTTAACACACCGGCCGACGTTCATGAACCGGGGCCGATCGGAAACTTTCCTTCGCAGAGGGCCGATTTTGTTTTCTGATTTGGCCGGAACTGGTTTAGAATTGAAGAAAAGAATACGAACCCTCGGAGTTGTATGTGCATCCAACGTCACGCCGAATGGGCGTCTGTAATTCGTCGGAGGAGATATATGTTTCGCAAGTCAATAGTGTCATTTTTTGTGGTCAGCATTTTTGCGCTGGCAGGCAGCGTATCGGGCCTTGCCCAGAACGCACCGGTCTCGGGAACGGTCGAGATGAACCAGCCCGATGGCAAGCGTATCCCTGTCGAAGGAGCACTGGTCGAGGTCTATCGCACGGACATCAAGGCGAGCGCACCCTCAGCCAAGACCAATAAAAGAGGTGAGTTCAATTTCGCCGGCCTGCAGCTTGGCTGGACCTTTATTCTTTCGGTCTCTGCTCCGGGCGGCCGGCCGACCTTCCTTCCGAACGTCAAGGCCGGCCAGGAAAGACTCCTTATCATAATGGATCCCGGCGACGGCACGAGGATCGGCGAGGAAGAGGTGCGTGCTGCGGCGGAGGCGGCGAAGGCCGGGCCGACGAAGAACACCGACGACGCAAAAAAGGCACAAGCTGAATACGAGGCTAAGAAAAAGGAGATAGAAGAGAAGAACAAGAAGGCCGAGGCGACAAATGTCATTGTCACGGCGGCGCTAAAGGCCGGCAATGAAGCATTCGCTGCGAAGAATTATGATCTCGCGGTCGCAAAATATGAAGAAGGTATTGCAGCCGACCCCGAATATCTCGGCAGCGCTCCTATCTTCTATAACAACCGCGGCGTTGTGCTTCGAACACGAGGCGTCGATGCTTACAATTCAGGTATCAAAACGACCGATGTTTCGGAGAAGGTAAACCTGTTTGGTAAGGCGAGGAAGGATTTTGCGGACGCTTGTACGGGTTACGTAACGGTTTGGAATCTGATGAAGAACGCTCCTGCGGCTGAGATCCAGGACAAGACGAATTTCGAGGCAAACAAGATGGGAACGCTCCGCGGAGCGGTTGAAACCTTTCAGATGGCCGTCAGGACCGAGCAGGTCGATCCCAGCGTGATCGACGCCGCCAAGGTCCTAATACCGGAATTCCTGTCAGCTGAACCCGATGCCGCAAAGAAGGCTGCGGCCAACATGGCGTTTGCAGATCTTTATCGTGTGACCGGCGACTCGGAGAATGCGATCGCTGCCTACAAGGCTATTCTCGATAATTCACCTGAAAATCCGGATGCATTGGCCGGAGCGGGTCTTAGTCTTGTCAACCTCGGCTATATCAATAATGACAAGACGAAGCTTCAGGAAGGATCGAATTACCTGCAGAAGTTTGTCGGACTTGCGGGCGACCACAAGTATAAGGCAGATGCGGTGGCGTTGATCGAGACCCTCAAGAAAGAGCAGAACGTGACCCCGCAGAAAATGACGACGCCTGCGAAGAAAAAGCCGTAATTTAGATCTAGTTTATTTGGGGCCGGGCCGTGTTCGATCGACCGGCCCGGTTCTCATTTATGCAGGTAACCATAAGGGAAATGAAGCCCGGCGACCTCCCGGCCGTCCTGGAGTTGCTTCGCGAATTTGCGGAGTTCGAGAAACTCGTCCAATTCTGCACCGCGACCGAGGATCGATTTCACCGCGCGATCTTTGGCGAAGAGGCGTTTGTAGAGGGCCTGATCATCGACTGTGGGCAAACCATTGCCGGCTGCGCCTTGTTTTACCCGTGCTTCTCAAGCTTCAGAGGTGAACGCGGCCTTTATCTCGAAGACATATATCTGAAACCGGGGTTTCGCGGCGGCGGGACCGGGAAACGAGTCATCTCGGAGATAGCACGTATCGCGAGTGAACGCGGTTACGAACGGATCGATTTTCAGGTTCTGGATAGGAATAAGGATGCCATCGGCTTCTACCGTAGCCTTGGGGCCGAGAGCAACGACGACGAAACTCATTTTAAATTCGCCGGTGAAGCGTTCCGGCGTCTGGCCAATGGGCAAAGCTAACGAGCGGTTCTTAGGATGGGAGTTCGATCCGGAACGTCGTTCCGCTCCCGAGTGTTGACGATACCGCGACCTCGCCGCCGTGAAGACGGGCCAGATGTTTGACGATAGCAAGGCCCAGGCCCGTTCCGCCGATCTCACGTGACCGGGCCCGGTCGGTTCGATAGAATCTTTCAAATATACGCTGCGCGTGTTCCGGCATAATTCCTTCGCCCGTGTCCACGATCGAGATCAGGTCGCGGCCGTCTATCCTTTGGAATGTGGCCGTTACGCTCCCGCCCTGACGGTTGAACTTGATCGCATTGTCTATCAGGTTTGTCAGCATCTGCTCCAACCGGACGGAATCTGCAAGAACCACCGTTGATTCGGGCACCTCGTTCCTGAGTTCCACATCCCGCTCCTTGGCCTTTGTCGATAGGGCGGTCATTACCTCCCGGACCGCATTATGCAGCCGAACTTCTTTGATCGCGATCGTGACATTTCCCGATTCGATCATCGACAGTTCGAGAATGTCGGCGATCAGGCTGTGCATTCGTTCGGCATTTCTGCGTATCACGCCTAGAAAGTGAAGGTTGTTCTCCTTATCGTCAATTCCGCCATCTTCGAGCGTTTCGACGAATGCGAGGATCGATGTCAGCGGTGTTCGGAGTTCGTGCGAGATATTTGAAAGGAACTCCTGCCTTACCGTTTCGAGACGGTCGATCTGCGTTGTTTCGTAGAAAAATCCGATACCGAAGCTCTCGCCGTCAAGTTCGATCGGAGCGACGTGAACGTCGAATTTCCGCTTCTCCGCCGACGGAAGTTCGAGCCTGACATCCCCTGAGACCTGTGAGAGCACCGCATTTCGGAAAGCCTCGTGGAGGTCGAGGTCGCGGATAACCTCGCTTAGGCGCTTATTCTCGATGTCCAGCCCGTCACGTCCGAATGCCACGGCGGCCGGTACGTTGCAGTAGGCAACGCGCAGCTCACGGTTTACGACGAGGACACACTCGCGCGCCGTGTCGAGGATCCTTTGCAGGATCTGATTCGGCACCATAGTTGCGAGTGGCTCTGAGGCTGAGGGGTTCATTGGAAGTCCAAGATCTGTTGACCCAAGATGAGCACGGATCGCTGAAAATAGGCGCTAACCCGGACCTACTTGTGCCCGATAAAACGATAACCCACACCCACGACCGTTTCAATACAGCTTCCGCACTCGCCAAGTTTCTGTCGAAGGCGGCGGATATGTACATCTAGCGTGCGCGTGTCGCCGAAATAACTATAGCCCCAGACATTATCAAGCAGCTGCTGACGCGGGGCGACACGGCCCGAATTTCTAATGAGGTATTCGAGAAGGGCGAATTCCTTTCGCGTTAGCTTTATATGCCTGTCTGAGCAGGTGATGCGCATATCGGCGAAGTCAACGCTCAGTCGCGCATCGGAATAGGTCGGCGAAATTTCCGTCTCGGCGCGCCTTAGCACCGCACGAACGCGGGCAACTACTTCCTTGATCGAGAAAGGTTTGATGATATAGTCGTCAGCACCGGTGTCGAGGCCGAGGATCTTGTCGCCCTCGGCCGCCTTCGCGGTAAGCATGATGATCGGCGTTTTTTCCGTGAGCGATTCCCGCCGGAGACGCCGGCACAGCTCCAAGCCGCTCATTCCGGGCAGCATAAGATCAAGGAGGATGAGCGATGGCCGAGCCTTTTCATCAAGCGCAAGACGCAGCCCTTTTTCACCTGATTCCGCGATGAAAGGCCGAAAACCCTCGCGCTTCAGGTTGTAGTGCAAACCCTCGGCGATATCCCCATCATCCTCGACGATCAGTATTGAATGCTGCATTATTTTTCGATTGTATGAAATCCGGCCCCTATGCGTAAGCCACAGTTTAGGAAAGGGAACTTAACGGAATATGAACAAGATGTTACCGGACGGTTAAATCTCAACCACTGCGGCCAATGGTGATACTATCGGTTTGGGGAATAACCAGATATGAATAAAAGATCTTTGCTCTTCGGATTGTTCTTCGCGGTTTTATCGACGTTTGTTTCTGCCCAGAACATCGACCTTCCCGCAAAGGTTGCAGCCTTTGTCGAAAAAGGCCGGGCCGCGCTCGCGCTCGAATCAGCCGATCTGAACGGCGACGGCTTTCCCGATCATTTGCTGGTGGTGGAGGATCCGGATGCACCGGCTGACGATTCGGGCGCGGACAAACGGACGCTGCTCATCCTGACGGCCGACCGAAACGGCAACCTCAAACTAGCTGCCCGCAATGACAAGGTCGTTTATTGCCGTTCGTGCGGGGGCGTGTTTGGTGATCCATTTGCGGGAGTCAGCGTTCGGCGAAAAAGCTTTACGGTGGATAACTACGGCGGCAGCAACTGGCGGTGGAGCGACAGCTACAAATTCAACTACTCCCGGATCGACAAGGCGTGGCAGCTCGTGCTGGTCACAAAGGAGACGTTCATGGCAACGGATCCCGAAAAGACCTCAAAGATCCGAACCATTACGCCGAAGAGATTTGGAAAGGTCGACCTTGTCCGGTTCGATCCTGAAAAGATAAAGTAGCGGTATTATGCCACTTCTTTTGGCCGGAAGATCACGCGCAGGCTGCCCCGACCCTCACCCAGAAGGTCCCAGCTATCGATGTCAAGATCAACAACCGCGAGCGCGGCCGTGGGCATGGGCTCGAGTTGGCCGGTCAAAAAGCGAATGAAACCCTCGATCCCCGGATTGTGGCCAACAACCAAGGCCGAAGGATACGCGTCATCGATCTCGGCCGCGACCTGTCGCAGGGCTTGAGGGCTCGCCTCATATATCCGATGTTCGAACCGGATCTCGGCATCGAGAGCGCCCGCGATCTTTACGAGCTCGGCGGTTTCCCTTGCCCGTTTTGCCGGAGAACTGAGAATCAGGTACGGATGAAAGCCCTCGCGGGCCATCAATCTTCCCATGAAGGGCGCCGCGCGACGGCCGCGGTCGTTCAACTGGCGGTCGAGATCGGATCTATCTGTCTCGGCCCAGCTCGATTTGGCGTGGCGGAGAATATACAGAGTTTTCATCCCGGTCAGATTTTTATGGAGGGACACGACGTGTGCCCAACGAGATTCTACCGTTCACCCTGCAAAAATAACAACCGGTTGATATAAGATTGTGGCACGAACGTGATCTCGCTGGATATTGGAGGATCTTTCCGCTGAACGCGGCATTGCTGATCAATCTATTAGGGTTCTCGGTCGGCATCGCTTTGTACGCGCTGCTGGCGATAATGGTCGTGCGCCATCGTGGCGACCGAAGCCTCGGCAACACCGATCGCCTGCTCCTGATGACCGCGGTCCTTGGCTTACTGTGGAATCTCGGCGAGCTCTACGCATTTGGCCAAAAGGATCTCGGGCTCCCGCCGCTTCCGCCTTTCCTTTCGGCCCTGTCGTTCTCGGCCCTCGGTTTTCTGCCTTCGGTCGTCGTCCATTCCGCTCGTTCCGAAGAGGAGGGAAAAGGCCGCATCCTGACCTGGGCGGCCTACGCCTTGAGCATGGTCGGGATGCTCATGCATTTCCAGACGGTTCTCGCCGGCGGCAGTGCTCCCTCGAGCCTGGCCCTTCAGACGATGACATTTGGTGCGATGGCGCTGGCGGTCGGGCTTGTAGTTTTCAACCTCCGGCAAACGATCGAGAAGAAAGCGATCTACGCCGCAGCATTGCTCGTTTTTGCCGTTTCGGCGTTTCACCTCAGCGGCGAGCGCGAGGGGCTCAACTGGTATATCGAGCTTTTCGCTCATCAGTCCTCGCTTCCGCTTGCCCTCGTCATTCTCTATCAGAATTACCGATTTGCATTCGGCGACCTGTTCCTGAAACGTGCGATCTCATTGCTTCTGCTCACAGCGATCGCACTCGGCGCATATATTTTCCTCGCCGTGCCGCTGCTCCGATATCACGAAACGCACGACCGCGATGACGTCCAGGCGGCTGCGGTGATCATCGGGCTTTGGGTCGGCACGGCCCTGATCTATCCTGCCATCTATAAGCTAGCTGTTCTGCTCGTTGATCGGGTGCTTCTGCGGCGAGAGGATTACGAAGATCTCCGGCGCGCGATCACGGCGCGGATCGAGTCGTGTGGATCTGTCGAGGACGTCCTCGCGCTTGTTTCCTCCGAACTTTCAACGACGCTGACCGCCGGCGATCGAAGCTGGAGCGAGGCTGGCGCCGTCGATCAGCACCAGCTTGTCGTAGTCGGAAACCCTGACTTGGCAACGGTCACTATCCCGACTGCCGAACTTCCGCGCTATGTCATCCGGCTGGAACGTTTCTCAGGCGGACGCCGCCTGCTTTCGGACGAGATCGCGTTTACCGGGTCGGTGGCCCTGATCGCGGCACGCAAGATCGATGCTCTGCGGGTCAGCGATGAACGCTACAACCAGAGATTCCGTGAGCAGGAGTTCGCCAAGCTGGCAACGGAGGCCCAGCTTACGGCGCTTCGTTCCCAGCTTGACCCGCATTTCCTGTTCAACGCCTTGACCACGATCGGTTACCTTATCAAGTCGTCGCCCGGCAAAGCGTATGACACATTGCTGCGGCTCACACAGCTGCTTCGCGGCGTGCTCAAGAATACCGGCCAGTTCTCCACGCTCGGCGAAGAACTGAAGCTGATCGAAAGTTATCTTGACATTGAACGGGCCCGATTCGAGGAGAAGCTCAAGGTTGATATCGACGTCCCGCCCGCCCTCGAGGCGGCTAAAGTTCCGAGCCTGATACTTCAGCCTCTGGTCGAGAATGCGATCAAGCACGCCATCTCAGAGAACCGGAACGGCGGCGAGATACGTATTACAGCTTCAGAGGCTGATGAGGAGCTCCGGCTTGCTGTCTGGGATTCGGGGGCAGGGAAGAGTGGCCGGCGAAAGCCGAATGCGGCCGGGGTTGGACTGAGGAATATTCGCGAGCGGCTGGCAAGCCATTATGAAGGTGCAGCCGAACTGTCTATTGGATCGCCGGCCGGCGGTGGTACCGAAGCGGTCGTCCGCTTGCCGATCGAGAAACAGAGATGATGCCGAAGTTAAGAGTTGTGATCGCCGACGACGAGCGTCCCGCCCGTGAGTTTCTCAAGTCGCTCCTTTGCGAGTTCGAGCAGGTCGATCTGGTCGGCGAGGCCGAAAACGGCGTAGATGCGGTCGAATTGATAAAACGCGCGAGGCCCGACCTCGCGATCCTCGACCTGAAAATGCCTGAGGTCTCAGGCCTCGAAGCGGTAAGAATGCTGCACAAAACGCAGATGCCGCTCGTCGCCTTTGCGACCGCACATGACCAATACGCAGTTGAAGCTTTCGAACTGAACGCGGTCGATTATCTGCTCAAACCGGTCGAGCGTTCACGGCTCGCCGAAACGCTGTCGAGGGCCGCCGAACGGCTCGAACACGAGGATTGGCGTTCCGCCGAGGCCGAGAAGGTTCGTTCGGCCGTGGCAGATTATGACCGGCATCTTCAGGGCGAACCATTGACACGAATTCCCGTAAAAGTACGCGAAAATATCATCCTCGTTCCGGTCGCCGAGATCGTCAGCATCGTCGCCGATGGCGAGCTGCTTCACATTACCACCACCGCAAATCAGCGGTACACGATTAACCATCGCCTGAAAGACCTGGAAAGAAGGCTCGACGAACGCCGCTTCGCCCGTCTTTCCCGCGGTGCGATCGCCAATCTTGACCAAATAAAAAGCATCTCTCCGATGCCCGGCGGAACCTATTCCGTCCTAATGGCCACGGGCCAGGAACTCGCCACCAGTCGGCTTCAATCGAAGGTGCTCCGCGCCCGTCTGCTAAGACTATAATGCCCGAGATGAAAGCGTCCGTTCTCCGAAGGCCGTACCATTGAATTTCCCTACTCGATGTGCTATACTTGCAATGACGTTGCGTCTGACTAACACCGGCAGCCGCGTCGTGGCGTGGTCTTGTCCTGAGATCGGTTTACACGGCAACTGCAGGGCCAGTACAAAAGTGGAAACCTATACCGGGATAACTAACCTAAACGTGTCAACATTCTTCAGGACGACACACAGTCGATCTTTGATAATTGATGCGATGAGCGGCCGTAGCGGGTTGTCTTACAGTTTTTTTGAAAAAGCGAAAAAATGAGCCCAAAAAGCTGGTCTAAGTTGTTGATAAGAAATATGTTAAGGTGTCCCACGAGAGAGGTGGGACAGCGGTGGGACACTTGGGACACGGGACGGGCTGTTTGGAATCGGTGATCGCGGTTAAAGTAAGCAACGAAAGGTCTTAGAGTTCGAAGCTTATCGGTTTTGCGTTGTGCGCGATCCTTTCGAACGCGGGGTCGAACCAATGAGTCGATAGGAAAATGGGACAGCACGGAACACCGTTCATTGGCCGTTCACGACCGTTCATTGAAAAGTAGTTCCGGCTTGAAGCGGCGGGCGCCAGACTGTACGGGTAAATCTTTGCTCTACGAACGCTGCAGCTAAATGCGAACCTTTTCTTTAGTATTTCTCCTGGTCTCTCTCTTTGCTCTGACCGCAGCCGCGCAGGTTCAGACGGGAACCATACGCGGGAGGATCACCAGTCAGGTCAACGGCTTGCCGCTGGCAGGTTCCTCAGTACGGATAACGCAGATCTCGCGTTCGGCCGAAACCGACGAACGCGGCGTTTACGAATTCCGTGATCTCGTGCCCGGCCGTTATACCGTCGTTACCCACACGGACGGGTTCACCGATCAGGCAAGATCGGTTGACGTGACGGCGGGTGGTGGAATTACGGTCGATTTCGCAATGAGCCTGACGGCACTTCGCGAAGAGGTAACGGTTACCGCAAGTGGGCGGGAGGAGTCGATCTTCGAATCGTTCCAGTCGGTAAATTCCGTAGGTGCGGCACAGCTTCGCGAACAGATCGGGAACGGGGTCGGCGAAGTGCTTGAGCGCGAATCGGGGATCGGCAAACGGTCGTTTGGCCCCGGGACCTCGCGGCCCGTGATCCGCGGTTTCGATGGCGATCGCGTTCTTGTTCTTCAGGACGGTGCTCGGAATGGCTCGCTTGGTTCGCAGTCGGGCGATCACGGCGAACCGATCGAAACGCTTGGCCTTGAACGTCTGGAAGTGATAAAAGGCCCTGCCACGCTGCTTTACGGCTCGAATGCGATAGGCGGTGTCGTCAACGCCGTCAGCTCGGATGAGGACGATCCGCACGAAGGGTTTCGCGGCAGCTTTACCGGCCTCGGTGCCTCGAACAACCGCCAGGGCGGTGCTTCGGGAGGCATCGAATTCGGCTTAAAGCGGTTCCTCTTCAAGGTCAACGGAAACTTTCTGCGTGACGGCGACTATCGGACACCGCTTGGCAGGGTGCCGAACTCATCATCCCGAGCTTATGGCTCGGGGACGAGCTTGGGCTACTACGCCGACAAGGGATTTCTCCTTGGGTCGTTCACGATGGATCGTCGAAGGTACGGCGTCCCGTACGCCCCGCTTTACGAAGAGGGCGTGCTGCTGACCGACGCGGGCGAGTA
Source organism: Pyrinomonadaceae bacterium (assembly GCA_021463165.1). Lineage (GTDB taxonomy): Bacteria > Acidobacteriota > Blastocatellia > Pyrinomonadales > Pyrinomonadaceae > OLB17. The sequence continues at coordinate 39,671 of JAJTWY010000005.1, forward strand.
CGACTTGGCGGCTATCCGGGCACGCTTTCGGAACGAACTTCCCGAGGTTCCCGAAGAAGCGGTCGATCTGCGGATGAAGCGAAACAACTATCGGCTTCGCGGAGGTTTCCGAGACGTTAGCGGCCCGATACAGCAGGGGAATTTCCATATCGATCTCACCGGGTATCGTCACGAAGAGATCGAGACCGCGGGCGGCGTTGACAGTGTCGGTACCAATTTTTTTAACGACACGTTCTCGTATCGGGCGATGTTTCAGCAGAAGAAGTACGGTACGTTGTCAGGCCGTTTCGGGTTTGAGGGGTTCAGCCGCGACTACCTTAACGTAGGTGGGGAGCAGTTGATCGACGGCAAGATCGGGCAGAAAAATTTTGCGGCATTCGTGCTGCAGGAATTCGACCTCAGGCGGGTCGCACTCCAGTTCGGTGGCCGCGTCGAAACAAATCGCTACGACCCCGCTAACCGGACGCGTTACGGATCGCGGGATTTTACCGGTCTTTCGGGAGCCATGGCCGCCAGGTTCCGACTTTGGGATGGCGCATCGTTCATAACGAACTTCACCAGTGCGTACCGGGCGCCGGCGATCGAGGAGCTATATAACGAAGGCCCGCATATCGGAACGGTGACGTTCGAGATCGGTAACCAGAATTTGACCCGTGAGCGGTCGAACGGCATCGAGCTTAGCCTCAGGCAGCGTTTGAACCGCGTACGGCTGAACGGCAGTTTTTTCTATTATGGGATCAATAATTTCGTGTTTCTGGCCCCGGAGGACAACAACGGCGACGGCAGTGTCGATGTCGAGGACGGATTGCCGATCGGGCTTTATCGTCAGGCGAGAGCAAGATTTGTTGGGGCCGATGTCTCGCTCGACGCTGATCTGACCGGATGGTTGGGCATTATCGCAGTAGCAGACGTTGTCAAAGCCGAACTTCGCGACACTGGCCGGCCCCTCCCGAGGATAACGCCGCCGAGGGCAAGATTCGGTTTCGATCTCCGCAAGAGCGGATTTTCGGTGCGGCCAGAATTGATATTCACCGCTGCGAGGAAGGCGGGCGATATCTTTTCGTTAGAAACGCCGACAGATGGCTATAGGCTGGTCAACGTCAATGCTTCGTACACGATCGCGTCCGAGCACGCCGCGCATACGTTCGCTTTTTCGTCGAATAATGTGGGGAATAGGATATATCGCAATCATCTCTCGTTCATCAAAGACCTCGCACCCGAGCCGGGCCGAGGCGTGCACTTCAGCTATAGCGTCCGGTTCTTTTGATGTTGGGTTTAACAAGGGGGAGAAGAGGCCGGAGGGCTTGTGCCCGAGCCTTCCGGCTTTTTCGCTTTTGGGGCATCGATTATAATCGAGACATTCGATCAACAGGGAGTTTTTAGATGAACATAGAAACACTTTCATTCGATACTGCCAACGGCCCGACGAGCGCTTACGTGGCGATGCCCGACAAACCGAACTCAAAGGCAGTTATCCTGATCCAGGAATGGTGGGGCCTCAACGACCATATCAAAGACATCGCAAGACGATACGCCGCCGAAGGTTTTGTCGCGATCGCTCCTGACCTATACCGCGGAAAACTGGCGTCAAACCCAAAGGAGGCGGGCGAGATGATGGCGGCCCTTGCTATCGACGACGGCATCGATACGATCAAGAATACTATCGGGGCGGCCTCGACGGCCTATGATCTTTCGCACTTCGGGATCACAGGATACTGCATGGGCGGAACATTCGCTCTTCGTGCGGCGTGCGAACTCGACGGATTGAGCGCGGCGGCACCGTTTTATGGAGATATCCCGGAAGAGGAAGTGCTCAGGAAGCTGAGAACGCCGACTATCTTTATCTCAGGCACAAAGGACGCCTGGATCAACGCCGAAAAGGTCGGTTACCTGGAGGATGCTGCCGAACGGTACGAACTGCCGATCCATTTGGTCAAGTACGAGGCCGACCACGCGTTCTTCAATAACACCCGGCCCGAGGTTTATGATGACACGGCCGCGAAGGACGCTTGGGCCCTAGTAGTTGGCTTTTTTAACGATAAGCTGTGAGGCTGTCCCGGCGGTTATCTTCCCAGCAGGACTGCATTTTCGGCCGAGGTCTGGTGCATCCGCGGGCGCTTTCGCAGTTGCTTCTGCCGGTACATCCCGGCATCGGCTGCCTTGATTGTTGATTCGAGATCGGTAAGGTCAGCGAAGTCCTCAAACGCATGTGAGACACGGACCTTCAGCGGCAGGATCGAACTATCGATGCGAACGGTGGATAACATTTCTTCGAGACGGCCCATTCGGGTGCTCGCGGCAGTCGAGTCCAAGCCGATCATGATAACGAAGAATTCGTCGCCGCCCCATCGGAAGATGAGATCCTCGGCCCGTATCAATTCACGGATCGCCCGGACGACGGCGCGGATGACGATATCGCCGGCGGCATGGCCGTAAACGTCATTGACGGTTTTCAGGTCATCAATGTCGAAGAAGCCAAGACAGCCGGAAACGACTTCGGGCCTTTCGCCTTTTCGTTTGAGATAGCCATGGAATGCGTGGCGATTGAGGGCGGTCGTAAGTGGGTCGACGTGAGCAAGTTCTTCGAGTTTTTCGTGGGCTTTTTTAAGTTTTTCGTTTGCGATCCGGGCGTCAGCCAGCACTTGTTCGAGGAGGACGATGACCATGCCAAACCCGAGCAGTATCTGGAGCACCAGATCGATCACGGAATTATAGACAAGGTAGGCAAATTCGAAATTCAAGTATTGGCGCAGCGAGAAGACCGCAAAATACTGGACGAAATCGATCGTGAGCAGTCCGAGAGCAACGAGCATTACCTTCCAGCCGAAGGTGCCCAACCTCGTACGCCAAAGCGCAATGAATGCAACGGCAAAGAAGCCGGACAGGATCAGCGAATGGGCGTTGAATACAAGGTTGAAATCGTCGGCCAGGAACGGGAGCCCGAACGCCACCAACACGAATGGCAGAATGAATGCTTCCTGGCGAATACGCATCTCGCCGTTCGACGTGAGGCTGCGACAGCCGGCGACAAGGAGAAACCCGAACGCATATTCCGTGAGGAAGTAGAAGCTAAAAAGCTGGATCGAGTATTGGTCGTAGCTGAACGCAAGCCGGAGGCAGAATAGGGCAAATGATAAAAATAGCCAGGCGTTGGTCCAATGTTTGAGAGCCACGACGTTTATTGAACGTCGCAGGAAGAGGGTCAACAAAGTGATCAGTGAGACCCCCGCAAGCTGGACCAACAGGCCTATCTTCGAATCCATGTTATTACGTTTATGTCGGGAACTGTCGCGTCTGGTCGTGGAAGATCCGAGGCGGCGGGAGAAAACAACAACTAATTGTAGCTGACAAACAATGTTAAAGTCTAGATTTTTTTTTGAGGTTTTCGACCTCGGATGGATCGGGCAAACCCGTACGTGCGCCGAGCGATCTGCACTTGAGTGCGGCGACGGCGTTCGCCGTCAGCGCACTCTGCTCAACGGTGTAACCGGAAACAAGTCCGTAAAGGAATCCGGCTCGGAACGCATCTCCCGCACCGGTTGTGTCAACGCAACCGCCGGGCACAGGAAAGGCGGCCGTACTTATGGCGTGGTCACCGCAAAGGATGAGCGAGCCGGCGTCGCCAAGGGTGATCCCCGCGATCCCGCAGCCGTAGGTAGAAGCTATTTCGGCGAGGGACGCTTCGACATCGGAATTCCCGGTCAACCGGGGCGGAAGGTCGGCCGACATTATGCAGATATCGACGAGAGGCAGGAGTTCAGTGAGAGCAGGGAAGATATTATCCAGGTCCAGCGAGACGAGCACGCCACTTTCTTTGGCTGCCCGGGCCATGCGGATGCAGGCTGTCGTATCATGTGGCGTCATGTGAAGGACTCGTCCGCGAATGGCGGCATCGACCGGGGCCTCAGCGGCGGTGTAAGTCAGCTTCGGATCACGTTTCCAGATCACAGTGCGCTCACCGCTGTTATCGTCGATGAGAATGAACGCAACTTGGGTCGATGCTCCAGCGACGCTCTCGGCCCATGCGGCATCGACATTTTCCTGGATCAATGATTCGCGTCCAATGATCCCGGCTGGATCATCCCCGAATCTTCCGGCGTACGCGGTTCGCAGCCCCAGCCGCGCAAGGCCGACCATCGATGAAGCTATCTCACCGCCCGGGGCTATCGTATGATCCGTGAGTTCGGTCTTTGAATTGAATGTGGGATACCGCGGAACCCGTATCAGATAATCGACTGCGTTGGTCCCGAATCCGACCACATCAAAGTCGTTTCTCGGCATTAGCTGAAATGGAAATTCCATCATTGTCCCCTTACTGCTGGACTCATGGCCCACGTGAATCGAAACCCGGCAATTTGGTCTTGCCAAATTGTCCGGAATCAAGTTAGATTGAAAGTCAGCCTTATTTTCACGCGAATTCTGCGTGAAACACAAATTCCGCGATATGCCAACATCTATCTGTCCCGAATGCAGCGAAGAAGTTTATGTCGATGCTGAAGTTGAACAAGGCGACCAGACCGTGTGCGAAGAATGCGGTTCGAGCCTCGTTGTTGTTGGCCTCGACCCGATCGAACTCGACCTAAGAGACGAAGAGGGCTATGAGCAGAACGATCGCGACGATTTCGATAGCTACGATTTCGATGACGACCGGTACTAGTCAAATTCCCTAAGATAACTCTCGCGGTCCCGTCCATTCGCCGCTAGATTGCTACCTACATTGTACAAGCCGGTCAGTTTGACCGGATCCCTCTCAAATTGACCTGTCAAATCAACCTGGAGCGGCTCTGGCGATGTCGTCGGCTTGTATCGCATATCGGAGAACACTAGGTAAAGCCAAGTGGCACGACTCTTGTATGTTATGTCACCGGCTGGCTCACACGCCCCTGAACGTCGGCCAGTCCTGCCGCAGGAGGTAACTGCGGTTCGGAAACTAAATTGCAATGAAGCAGTTCATTCAAAAACTATTTGCGTCGAGGCCGCTCTTATGGGGCGCCGCTGTGCTGGCGGCGATACCATTGTATCTGTATCTCATTTATACCTTCGGGATCGAATTCTCCTATGTTTTCGCGCCGGCAGCCATTGCGTCGCTGATAGCATACCGGATGCATGTAAAAAGATTGGCCGAGAAAACCCGAGAGATCAGCGAAGCCAGCCGAATTCATCTCGCCACGGTCGAGGCTCTCGCGACGGCTATTGATGCTCGCGACCAGGTAGGTGTCGGGCACGTTCGGCGAACCCAGATCTACGCGGTCGGGATCGGCAGGATCCTTGGCCTTCCGGAGATCGAGATCGATGCCCTTCGAACCGGGGCGTTGCTCCACGACATAGGCAAGTTGGCGATCCCCGACCACATACTGAACAAACCCGGCTCACTTACCCCGGCCGAGCTTGAAAAGACCAAGATCCATCCTGAGGTCGGAGTCCTGATCCTTCAGAAGGTGGGGTTTGCTAGCCCGGTGATTCCGACTATCAAATATCATCATGAGTGCTGGAACGGGAAGGGCTATCCAGAGGGCCGAAGCAAAGAAGATATACCCCTTACCGCGCGAATCCTCGCCGTGGCAGACGCCTTTGACACTATTCGAGGGGCCCGTCCCTACCGAGCTGCGATCTCCCGCGAAAAGGCTCGACAGATCCTTCAGGCTGAGTCCGGAACCCGGTTCGATCCAATGATCGTGGATACCCTTTTGCGGAACCTGCAAACTCTCGAAGCGGAAATAGAGCTTCAGGGCCTTGGTCATTCCGAAGCGGCATATGAACTGCCGGCAACGGAACAGAACTACGTCGAGCAGATAAAACGAGCGAACCGGGAGGTCTTCAGTCTGTATGAGCTCGCCCGTGAATTCAGCTCGGCCGTCGATCTGCAGACCACGATGGAAATGTTCACGAACAAGATCCGTGAATTTGTTCCGTTCGAAACGTGTGCCCTATACTTGCTCGACCACAATAAGCGCTCGGCAACCGCGGCTCACACCGAGGGTATCAATTCAGAACTGCTTAGAATGCGACAGATCAAGGTTGGCCAAGGGGCTACAGGATTTGCTCTCCGTGAGTGCAAGACTGTAATTAACGTCGAGCCGGACCTGGATTTTCAGTACTCACAAACGGAGCTGACCCAGCTTTATCTTACAATGGCCGCTGTTCCGTTGGTGGCGGATGACGAATTGGTTGGTGCCGTTACAATATATTCACAGGAGATCGAAGAATACGGTGAAGAACACGCGCGCCTGCTGGAAACGATCTCACGCATCGCAGCAGATGCGATCGGCAAATCGCTCAAACACGATGAAGCGACCACTCACGCAATGACTGACCCGATGACCGGCCTTCCAAATGCTCGCAGTCTCCAGCGGCAATTTGAGAAGGAGGTCGCCCGTGCGGTTCGCAGCAGCACCAGTTTCCAGGTATTGATGCTCGACCTCGACGGCTTCAAGGCCGTAAACGATTCCTACGGTCACAAGGCCGGTGATGAGATGCTCCGCTCCATCAGCCGCGTCATTCGCGAACAGCTTCGTGAGTACGACTTTCTCGCGCGCTATGGCGGCGATGAGTTTGTTGCCCTCGTCCCTGAAACGTCTCCGAACGACGTGATCGACCTCTGTCGGCGTATCGAGAAAGCCGTACGTGGTTTCAAACTGCCGGTCGGTGAGGGTAAGTTCGCTTCGGTTGGTGTCAGTCTTGGCGCCTCGGGCTATCCGCAGGAAGGCGAGACTTTCGATCAAATGATCGTTGCGGCTGACAAGGTGATGTACGAACGCAAGATGAGCCGAAAGCGTTTTGTCCTGACCAACAACGTCGACGTGGTCAATCGGGCCAAACTCAGCACGATCTCAGCCGACTTTCCAGACATTCACGTGACAGGTTCACCATCCAGCGATAGCCTCATCGTCGAGCTTGACGAGACCCATGTTCTGTCGCCAACCTCGGCGATAAACTGATCGACGCCTCGATCTTACCTGCTCGAGATCTCGTTCGACCTGGCAAGCGTCGCTGCAACCCTGCCAAACCAGAACATCATAGCTGCGCATACATCGAGAATAGGCAAACGAAGCCATTCATAACGCAATGGGCTGGTATCCCATCCGGTCGACCAATCTGACAGAAATTCTTCCACGCGATGATCGAAATTGACCGAAAAGAATCGTTGACACCATCCCATTTATCCGTGTATCATACTTTTTGAACGATGTTTATCATCGTTTATCTGTCAGTCTCTCTGTCAAATTGACCTATCCTTTCTCGATATCGGTTTCCTTTTTTGGTCGCTGCGGTGGAAGGAAATCGTCCTCTTTATAATGTCAGCAAAACTTGGCGAAATTTTAGTCCGCGAAAATTTGATCACCCCTGATCAACTGCGCGAGACCCTTGAGTATCAGCGTGCAAACGGTGGGCGATTGGGGTCCAACCTCGTTCGGCTCGGTTATGTTTCGGATGATGTCGTTACGGCTGTTTTGTCCCGCCAATACGGTGTTCCTTCGATCAATCTTGACCTCTTCCAGATCGACTCCGATGTTATCAAGCTGATATCGGAAGATGTCGCGATGAAGTACTCGGTCTTACCGATCTCCAAGGTTGGAGCAACGCTCACATTGGCTATGGCTGATCCGACGAATGTCTTTGCCATGGACGATATTAAGTTCATGACTGGACTGAACGTCGAGCCCGTGATCGCCTCCGAGACCTCGATACAGCTTGCGATCGCGAAATACTACAGTGGTTCAAGCGAAATAGATATTTTTGATGCCGCGTTCGCAGTCGAGGTCGAGCGAAACGGCGTGACCAGCAACGGGAACGGCCATAAGGCAGCCGTCAAGAATGGCTCCCGGGTTGCCGTCGCCGAGGAACGTATCACCTCGGATGACCTAGATGTCTCACTCGACAAGTTCGAGTTCCACGGTGCCGATACCGATGAATTCGAGGTCGTTGAAGAGAACGAGGAGATCGATCTGGCCGCGCTGGCGCGTGCGAGCGAGGATGCACCGGTTGTACGGCTGGTCAATGTGCTGCTTGTAGATTCACTTCGCCGCGGCGCGTCGGACATTCATGTTGAGCCGTATGAGAAGGATTTCCGCATCCGCTTCCGCATCGACGGTGTGCTGTATGACGTTATGCACCCGCCGATGAAGATCCGCGACCCGCTCATTTCGCGTCTCAAGATCATGTCGAAGCTCGACATTTCGGAAAAACGGCTTCCGCAGGATGGACGCATCAAGATAAAGGTCAAGGTCGACAACCGCTCGCGAGAGCTGGACTTTCGTGTTTCGACGCTGCCGACGCTTTTTGGCGAAAAGGTTGTGCTTCGCTTGCTCGATAAGGACAAGCTGATGCTCGACATGACGAAACTCGGGTTTGAGGAAGAGAGCCTTGTCAAATTCAAGCGGGCGATCTCGAACCCGTATGGAATGGTGCTCGTGACCGGGCCGACCGGTTCCGGAAAGACAAACACGCTATATTCGGCACTTCAGGCCCTAAATACGTCTGAAACAAATATCATGACGGCCGAGGATCCGGTCGAATTCAACCTTCAGGGCATCAACCAGGTGCAGATGAAGGAGCAGATCGGCCTTAACTTCGCGGCGGCCCTTCGTTCCTTTCTGCGTCAGGACCCGAACATAGTACTCGTCGGGGAGATCCGAGATTTTGAGACGGCCGAGATCGCGATCAAGGCGGCACTCACTGGCCACCTTGTGCTTTCCACGCTCCATACGAACGACGCACCATCGACCATTTCACGTCTTGTGAACATGGGCATCGAGCCGTTTCTCGTCGCGACCTCGGTCAACATCATTCAGGCCCAGCGACTTATTCGCCGCATCTGTTCGAACTGTAAGGAAGAGGTCAATGTAGCGCCGGAGGCCCTTGTCGAGATCGGCTTCTCACGAGAAGAAGCAGCCCAGCAGAAGATATATAAGGGCCGTGGCTGCACGACCTGCAACAACACAGGTTTTAAGGGTCGCGTAGGACTCTATGAGGTCATGGAAGTTACGGATGAACTTCGTGAATTGATCATTATTGGCGCCAGCGCAATGGAATTGAGGAGAAAGGCAATTGAACTCGGGATGATCACGCTTCGTGAATCGGGGCTTTACAAGATCCGTGAGGGCATCACGACGATCGAAGAAGTGGTCAAGGAAACGGTCCTTTAGGGCCATTTGGGAGGAACTATGTTAAGGGCAATAGCATTATCATTGGCGTTACTGGTAGGCATCGGAACGATCATTCCGCTCGCGACGGATACGACCGAAGCCGGACCGCGTAAGGCCAAGAAGAAAAAACAGAAAAGGTACTGGCGCGGCGTTCGGAAATACTCCAAGCGCTGGTGGCAGCTCTATCGTGCCCAGGAGCGCCGCAAAAAGGCTGTTGCGGCCCGTAAGCGAGCCTTGCGGTTGAGACAGATCCGGTTAGCTGCGGCAAGAAGCAACCAGGATGATACGGTAGCAAAAACCTCTCCTGCGGTAAGAGAGCCGAAGAAGCTTGTGGCCCCGGCCGGCGAAACCGCCCCGACAGCTTTGAAACCAGTCAACGCATCACCGGCGGAGCTTCAGTTCCGCGTTGACAATGCGTCGGGCTATCAGGTTGGCTCAGCATCGATCTCGGTTGTCGGGCCGGCGGTTTCCGCTGAGTCTGGCCCGCGGAGCGTCGGCGGTGTTTCGACAACGGCGCTTCGCCGCGAAGTCATCGACCGTATGATCCGTGAGAACGGCTGGGTCGTCAATGACTACCAGCGTCAGATCGCAGGCCAGCCGGTTTATGTGGTTGTCGCCCAGTCACAGGCGAAGAACGGCTCGATCCAATCGAGAATGTTCTATTTTACCGAGGTCGAAGGCAAGATCTATAGTGTCGCGACCAACTCACCGGTCAACGAATCGGAACGCCTCGCCGAGGAATCCGAGAAGGTGATCAATTCGCTCAAGAGCCGCGTTCGACCGGCGCTTCGGGCATCCACCGAAAGGTAAATTCTCGAGGCGGGCCTTTCGTGCCCGCCGCGATCCTATCGATTTGGCCCGCATCATCGCGGAGCAATATACCTATGAGCTACGAACAAACTCCAGAGTCGGCTGTCACACTGCCCGACCTACTCAGGAAGATGACCGAACAAGGTGGTTCCGACCTCCATCTTTCCACCAATTCCCCGCCTCAGGTTCGCGTCCACGGCCACCTCTCGCCCTTGCCCGGCTTTCCTGCGCTGACTCCGTCCGATACCAAGCGCCTTGCCTATTCGGTGCTGACTGATGCCCAGAAGCACCGTTTCGAGGAAAATCTCGAGCTCGATTTCTCATTCGGGCTAAAGGGAATGTCGCGATTTCGTGCCAATCTGTTCAACCAGAAGGGGGCGGTTGGCGCCGTTTTCCGTGCGATCCCTTATGAGATCAAATCCTTTGAAGCTCTGGGGCTGCCTCCGATAGTTCAGGACCTGTGCAAGAAGCCTCGTGGCCTTGTGCTCGTGACCGGGCCGACCGGTTCGGGTAAATCGACGACGCTGGCATCGATGATCGACAAGATCAATATCGACCGTCACGATCACATCCTAACGATCGAGGATCCGATCGAATTCCTGCACAATCACAAGAATTGTGTGATCAACCAGCGCGAAGTTGCTGCCGATACACATTCGTTCGGAAGTGCCCTGAGGACTGCCCTTCGTCAGGACCCGGACGTCGTGCTCGTCGGTGAAATGCGAGACCTTGAAACGATCGAGATGGCACTGCGTATCGCCGAAACGGGCCACCTGACCTTTGCCACGCTGCACACCAACTCGGCTTACTCGACGATCAACCGTATCATCGATGTATTTCCTGCAGAGCAGCAAGCGCAGGTCCGCACACAGCTTTCGCTGGTGCTGGAAGGCATTATGTGTCAGGCCCTGCTTCCGAAAGCTTCGGGCGATGGACGGTGTATGGCCCTTGAGATCCTTGTCCCGAACTCAGCTATTCGCAACCTGATCCGCGAGGATAAGATCCACCAGATCTACTCGATGATGCAGACCGGCCAGGACAAATTCGGTATGCAGACGTTCAATCAGGCGCTCGCCACGCTTTACCACAAACGGCAGATCACGCTCGAGACCGCAATGGCGCGTTCGTCGAATCCTGACGAACTGAAGGAGCTGATCGATCGTGGTTCCGGCCTCAACGAATCATACGGAGGCGGAGCGAGGCCGATGACAAGGCCCGCGCCGGGAAGCGGAAGTCCTTACGCACAGGGCCGCCCGATCGGCGAACGGCCGAAAGTCTAAACGGAGTTGTGTATAGGCGCGAAATAGTCCTATAAGGAGAAACCATGCCAACATTTGTTTTCAAAGGTAGAAACCGCCTGAACGAAATGATCGCCGGGGAACGTGAGGCTGCGACGCAGGATGAACTGCGTGCCCTGCTTCGCCGCGAACAGATCGTGTTGACTCAGGCTTCGGAAAAAGGCCGTGAGATCTCGATCCCGAAGATCGGCCGCCGCAAGAAGGTAGCGGCCAAGGAACTAGCGGTTTTTACACGCCAATTTTCTGTAATGATCGACGCAGGCCTGCCGCTCGTCCAGTGTCTTGACATCTTGGCGGAGCAGCAGCAGAACGCGTTCTTCAAGGACGTATTGCGCCAGGTCCGCCAGAACGTCGAAGAGGGCGCAACGCTCTACCAGGCGATGGAAAAGCACCCAAAAGTTTTTGACAGCCTCTACACGCACATGGTCGAGGCGGGTGAAACGGGCGGTGTGCTCGACCTGATCCTTCAGCGTCTTGCTACGTTGATCGAAAAGGTCGTGAAACTCAAGCGATCAATAGTTTCGGCGTCGATATATCCCGCGGCGGTGATCCTGGTCGCAATCGGCGCAATTGCGTTGATCATGATCGTGGTCATCCCACAGTTCGAACAGATCTTTCTGGGGTTACTTGGGCCGGGCGAGGCTCTGCCGTTGCCGACGCGGATCGTCATGGCAGTCAGCGGCTTTATCGCAGGCTGGGGCGGGTTAACGATCCTCGTGATCCTGATCGGGCTCGGGGTCGGCATCAACTTCTACTACAAGACACCGAAGGGGCGATGGAACATTGACTCGCTCTTGCTAAAAACACCGATCTTCGGAAGCATCCTGCGCAAGATCGCGGTCGCCCGTTTCTCGCGAATTCTCTCGACGCTGCTTTCATCGGGTGTGCCGATCCTGCAGTCACTCGATATCACGGCCAAGACCGCCGGCAACATCGTTATCGAGGATGCGATCGTCAAGGTCCGTCAGGGCGTCGAGCGCGGTGAAAATTTTGTCGATCCGCTCAAGGCGACGAACGTCTTCCCGCATATGGTCAGCCAGATGGTCGGCGTCGGCGAACAGACCGGCGCGATGGATGCTATGCTTGGCAAGATCGCCGACTTCTACGAAGAAGAGGTCGATACGGCCATTGCCGACCTCCTCGGTTTGATGGAACCGGTCCTGATCGCGTTCCTCGGTATCACCATCGGATCCATCGTTATCTCAATGTATCTACCGCTATTCTCGCTCATCGGAAAACTTTCGGGAGCAGGGAAGTAGGGAACAGCTGTCGGTTGTCAGTGGCCAGCCATTGTCAGAGCGTGCACATAGGAAAGGGCCGCTTGAGACCGACACCAACTCCAAGTACAAAAAAGGCGTTGCTCAACCCCGAGCAACGCCTTTTCCTACTAACAACTGGCCACCGACGGCTTACCACTGAACTTGGTGGAGACGAGGGGGATCGAACCCCTGACCTCTGCAATGCCATTGCAGCGCTCTCCCAGCTGAGCTACGTCCCCTTGACCTGACGCGTCTTCGAGCCCTCATGTTACGAAGAAGCGAATTTATAAAAATAGCGAAATTAGTCTGATTCGTCAACCTTCGGACATCTTTGCGGGATGTCGATTTTTACTGCAAGCGTCCGCAAGGGCGGCCCTTGCCCGCCCACAGAGGCAAAGCGTTTCCACCTGAAAGATGATGATCGATCGCCCAATGAGTTGGTCGGAAACATCATCGAACGCCGCGTAGGACCATCAAGTGATAAGCCGGACATCTATCGACCTTTGAACTCCGGCTTGCGTTTCTCCAAGAACGCGGCCACGCCTTCCTTCTTATCTTCGGTAGAAAAGCAGATCGAAAAGAGATCCACCTCGCGGCGGAGGCCTTCGTCAAGGTTCGAGCGCGAGGCAAATTTAACGGCTTCTTTGCTTAACTGCAGAGCGATCGGGGCTTTTTCGGCGATCTTTTCGGCGAGCTTCATGGTTTCTGTCTCGAGCTGATCGATCGGATAGACGTGATTAACCAGGCCGATCTTTTCCGCTGTCGCGGCATCGATCATATCGCCGGTGAGGATCATTTCCATGGAGCGGCCTTCGCCGATAAGGTGGGTCAGACGCTGGGTTCCGCCGCCGCCCGGCATAATGCCGAGATTGATCTCGGGTTGAGCAAATCTCGCATTTTCGCTACATATGCGTAGATCGCAGGCAAGCGCGAGTTCGTTACCGCCGCCGAGACAAAATCCGTTGACCATCGCGATCACGGGCTTTGGGAACTGGTCGATCTTGTTGAACAGCGACGCTTCCTGAAAGGTGTTCCGCTGCGTGACGGGCGTTTGGCCCTCGAATTCCAAGATATCGGCCCCTGCGACAAAGGACTTCTCGCCCGCTCCAGTTATTATCAAGACCCGAACCGAGTCATCCTTTTTGAGTTTATCTAGCACGTCCACGGCTTCGACATGGACTGTCGAATTGAGGGCATTGAGCTTGTCGGGGCGATTTACGGTTAAAATGGCGACTTTACCGCGTTTTTCGACGGTGATCGTGTTGTAGTTTGACATTAGTTAAGATTCTTAACCCAAAGACGCGAAGATGCAAAGACACAAAGTCATCGATCTTGTTCATCCCGTCTTAACGGCTGTTTGGAATTATGGTTGTGTAATACTAGTCCCCGATGCCCTCGACAATGTTGTCGTCGGCGATCCAGGCGACAAAAAGGCGGAGCCAGGCTTCTTTTGGCTCTTCGATCGCAACACCAACGCGCGATGTGCCGTAGCTCGCGGGTAGAACGCGAACCACCTGGGCTTTTACCTCGACTGGTACACCGTTTGGCTTATGCGAACGAATGTAGAGGCTGTCGCCCTGAGCGATCGGCTGGTTAAGCTGAAATAACGCTCCGAGCGTCGAAATATCGTCAGTTTCCGTCGGCTCGCTCCATGTTGCACCGTCTTCTGAGCGCCCCGATACGACCACCGGGAGACGCAAGGCCATCCGTAGAGCAAACCGCTTTTCCTCATGTTGAGGCTGAATTGAGGTCATTTCGAAAATCTTCGGTGAACTTAGAAAATAAGTTTGTTGCCCCTAAATCATACCACCAAAAATCGATTTTCGGAACAATTTAGGATGTAGAACAAACGCTGCTTCGATACGAAATATCAGTTGATCTCGAACAGAAGACGAAATGGACTAAGCCGCCGGCTGATAGTTATACTAAAACTCAGGGCCAAGAACATAGAGCGAATATTTTTCGCAGTTGGCTGATCACCTATGATTGAGAAACAGATTCATAAGAAGGTCGTTATTCTCGGTTCTGGCCCGGCGGGGCTGACCGCTGCGATCTATGCGGGCCGCGCGCAGCTCGGACCGCTAGTGATCGACGGGCCGCAGCCAGGCGGCCAGTTGACAATAACGACCGACGTCGAGAACTATCCGGGTTTTTCCAAAGGGATAATGGGCCCGATCCTGATGGATGAGTTTCGTGAGCAAGCCTTGCGGTTTGGCACCGAGATCATCAATGTCTGGATCGAGCGCGTGGATCTGAGCCAACGGCCGTTCACGCTATTTGGAAAAGAAAGTGAAGATGCCGAAGAAGTTTCGACGATCATAAAGGCCGACACTCTTATCGTCTCCACCGGTGCGTCAGCAAAATGGCTCGGCGTCCCGGGCGAGGCTCCGGTGCCCGAAGGGCTCGGCGGCAATGGTGTTTCGGCATGCGCAACGTGTGACGGATTCTTTTTCCGCGACCGGCCGATCGTTGTCGTCGGAGGCGGCGATACGGCAATGGAAGAGGCCCTGTTTTTGACAAAATTCGCGTCGAAAGTAACACTCATCCACCGTCGTCACGAGTTCCGAGCCTCGAAGATAATGCAGGATCGGGTCCTTGCAAACGAGAAGATCGAGGTGCTGTGGAATACGGAGATCCGCGAGATCAACGGAACGAAGGAAAAGGGGGTCGAAAGCGTTAGGATCTTCAACAACGAGACTAACGAAGAATCGATATTACCGACTCAGGGCGTTTTCATCGCCATCGGCCACCAGCCGAATACGTCGCTCTTTAAGGGTGTCCTCGATATGGACGAGGTCGGTTACCTGATCACCGAGGGTAAGACGATGAAAACCAATGTAGAAGGAGTTTTTGCGTGCGGCGACGCCCAGGATGCTTATTACAGACAGGCAATAACTGCCGCCGGCACGGGCTGTATGGCGGCCATCGACGCTGAGCGTTTCCTGGCCGAGCACGAGGCCGAGACCGCTACTGCCGCGGGCTGAAGTTAAGATAATGCCAATTTACGAATACGTTTGTCACCAGTGTGGAATGCACGTCGAGGTTCGTCAGAGCGTCTCAGACAAGCCGCTGTCCACATGCGAGAAATGTCATGGGAAGCTAGAGAAGCAATGGTCTCTTTCCGGATTTCAGTTCAAAGGTGCCGGCTGGTACGTGACCGATTACGCCGGTAAGAAAACATCGACGGCCGAATCAACCACATCGACCGAATCCGCATCAAAGTCGAAGGAAGAGACAAAATCGACGAAAACGGAGCCAAAAGGATCATCTACCAGCAGCGATTGATACCGGGAAAACACACGATCGTGGTCTTGGCGATCGTGCTGGCGCTCGTCTCGTTCGCGGCCGGCCAGTCCCGACGAAATGCCAAGGGCGATTCGTCAACGGAAGGTACCGTGCTCAGCGTCACGGCGTTTCGGGAGGACAAGAAGACCGATCCGATCCGGATCGAAAACTTGTTCCTTTACGAAAATGGTATCGAGCAAAAGATCAAGAACTTCGTGGCCGATCCGGCGCCGTCGAAGATAGTCATCTTAGTGGACAATTCTAAAACACTCCCGACCTCGGTTGAGAAGTTGAAGGCTGCGGTGATGGAGTTCGCCTACGAGATCTTCGATGGCGATCAACTCTTCGTGATCGCGTATGACGAAACGGCCGAGATAATTCAGGAATGGACCGACGACGCGAAGAAGATGGAAGCTTCGCTCGGCACATTTCGAAAAAAAGGAAATCCGCACCTGTTTGATGCAATCGATGTTTCGGTAAAAGAGATCCTGCTACCCCTCATGCCCGGCACGCGAAAGACGGCCGTGATCGTTGTCGCCGACGGGTTGGACCGCGGGAGCAAGACACCGTTCGACAAGGTTCTCGCCGAATTACAGACACAGAACGTAACGGTCTACGGCCTGCAGATACCTGATCGTACAGGCGGCGCGTACAGGCGAGACCAGCCGAAAGCGGGTGCGGTGATGAACAAGCTTGCCGAAGAGACCGGCGGCAAGGTTTTCCCTTTCGATGACGCACAAATAGCTGCCAGATCCATCTGCGACGAGCTTCGCAAGAATCGGTTCCTACTTTCCTATCAGCCGACAAATACCTCGACCTACGATGCCAAACGCCTGTTCCTCGTCGCCGATGAAGGGATCGCTATTCGTATGAAGGTGAGCCAGCCGCCAAATGTAAAATAGCGGCATTGACGGGCGTCAAGATCGGGGTTAAGATTCGACGAAAAGGAGACCTCGCAATGTCAGTCAGATCCAGTATCTTTTTCTTCCTCCCTCTCTTTGCAATTTCTGCTATAACGGTTGCGGCCCAGACGGCCCCGGACAAATGGGCTGATAAACCCGGGGCAGGAGTTGTATCGGTCTGCACGACGATCGATGACGACTGGAAATGCGTTGGCGAAGCGAAGGAATGGCAAGCGAACAAGAACTTTGACGTGCTCTTTGTAAACCCAGTAAAGGTAGGAGTTGAGTTCATCGGGATAATGTTCTACAAACAGTTGCCCGACGGAAAGGACGGCGATTTTCTTTACGAATTTCAGCAGAATATCGGCTCGGAAAACCGAAAATATGCGACCGTGAACTCCGGCTTCTACCTTCCGGCGGGAACCTACACCATCTATATCATCTCGTGGGGAAAACGCGAGTCGCTCTACAAGAAGGGCAATTACACCGACTATTTTGCAAAAACGACTCTCAAAGTAAAGTAACAGTACTAGACAGAGACAGGCGCTGCGATCTTGCCCAACGACCGGTAACTGTCCAATTTCAGGTGTTCAAATCTGAACCTGAGCAGCCCGTCGAGCCCCCTTAGGCCGTCGGCATCGACGAACTGAAGTCTCGGCAGCTCTATCGGCTCGCGGGAGAGAAGTTCCTCGACCTGATCGAGGTGGTTTGAGTAGATATGCAGATCGCCAAATGTGTGGATGAATTCGCCTACCTCGAGATCGCAAACGTGGGCGACGAGATGCGTGAGCAGCGCATAACTAGATATGTTGAATGGCACGCCGAGAAAGGCATCGGCCGAGCGCTGATAAAGCTGGCAATGCAAAACGGAGCGCGGACACTCCTCTCCACTCGTGAAAGATCTTTCGATCTTGAACTGAAATAGAGTGTGACACGGCGGCAGGGCTACCTCGTCACACGTTTCGGGGTTCCAACCCGTCACGATCAGACGGCGAGAATTCGGATTTTCTTCTATCTCTCGAATCAGACGTTCGATCTGATCGACGCCGTTGTTTTTCGGATAATCGCCGCCAAACGAACGCCAAAGGTATCCATACACCGGCCCGAGATCGCCTTCCTCACGGCCAAACCTTGCGGTCTGCTCCTCCGTCGCCCATTCCTGCCATATATCGACACCGCGTGAGCGCAGATCGGCCTCATCTGTCGAGCCGCTGAGAAACCAGAAAAGCTCCTCCGCAACCCAGCGGAATGGAACACGCTTTGTCGTGACGATCGGAAAGCCCTTGCGAAGGTCGAACCGAGTTTGATATCCAAATGTCGAGATGGTGCCTGTGCCTGTGCGATCTTCGTGTCTCACCCCGCTGGCGAGAATGTGCCTCAGAAGATCATGGTATTGCCGCATTGACCTTGATTGTAAGTTAGTCACTTTACAATTTACAATCAGAAGCGGGAATGACGAGTATGCTTGAGGTCAGTTTCAATTCGCCGCAGTGCGGCTGGATGTCGATCGGGTTTGCTGACGGTGTTAACGAGTTTCGCACAACGACGGCGCATGCACCATATCACGGTGCATTGCCGGAGTTGATGCGGATCCTGACAAAACTGGCCGATAGGACCTCGGCTGAAGACGAGTTCCTTCTAAAATGGAACCGGGATCCTGAGGAGTTTGACTTTCGATTTGTCCGCGACGGCGATGGGTTAACCATCGAGATCTATCGATATCCGACCGACGAACGCAACGGAAATGAACGTAAATCGGTTTTTTTCCACTCCGGCACGATAGATAGTGTCTGCATCGCTTTTGGAGAAACATTCGATCAACTTTACGCCGACCGTGATACGGACGAATTTGAATTCAATTGGCGCGAGCCATTCCCGGTTGCCGAGTACGAGATATTCAGAACCGCGGTACCGCGCCAATGAGAAAGATCCTTGTCAGAACGATCCTTGGTCTTGTAGTTGCGGTTGCCGGGCTTGCGGTTTGGATCGCCATCGATCTTAGTCGCTCTTTCAAGACGGATATTCGCAGCTTTGACCCTGATGAGGTTGCGCGGCTCGATACCGCGATGTGGCGGAGCTATTATGAACGCGAACACCTGAGGCTTTTCCGCGAGCTTGGTGAACTGCTCGATCACCAGTACCGATTTCCATTCTGGCGCCGACAACTTGTTGCATTCCATGCGGCCAGAGCTGCCTTTGTTTTTAAGGATGGCAAGTCGCGCAACGAATACCTCAAGGCCCTGCCGGATCTAGAAAGTTTCTACAAGGATATTTGTGATTTCAGCACTCTCGAATTCGACTCAAAACGGGCCGCCGAGCTCGAGGTCGAATGGTGGATAGTGCATCGCGAGCGTAAGAAATATCAGCAGGGCGATCTCTCCCGAGCTCTGGCAGAAACCGTTGCGGTCATCTACGGGCTTCCTGCCGAGCGGTTTAAGGAACACGCCGATCTCCGGGCTGAGGCGATGACCATTCGCGACACGCGGGCTGAGGCCGGTGGCGTCACAGAACACGACTGGCAGCAAATCGACAACTTACTTCATCGGTCCTGGCGATCGCTCTATTCCGTAGTGCATGCGAAATGAAAGAAAGACTTTTAGATCTATTAGCCTGTCCGACATGCGGCGGTGATATATTGCTCGCATATGCGAGCAAATACGACGGTAACGAGATAATCGACGCCGTTCTGACCTGCAAAAAGTGCACTCGCGAATATAAGGTAGTTCGCGGCGTTCCGCGATTTGTCGATCTCGGAAAGATCGAGGAGGACAAGGCCGCAACGGCCGAGAATTTCGGCTGGCAGTGGACCAATTTCACACAGGAAGACCCGAAATATAACGAACAGTTTCTCGGATGGATACAGCCGGTCAAACCCGATTTCTTTAGGGACAAGGTCGTTCTCGAAGGCGGCTGCGGCAAAGGCCGGCACACCAAACTGGCCGCCGAGTGGGGAGCCAAAGAGGTGGTCGGCATTGACCTCGGCGACGGGGTCGAATCGGCGTTTGCCCTGACCCGTGAACTGCCAAATGCACACGTGGTCCAGTGCGATATTTTCAAACTTCCGCTCAAGAAGGCGTTCGACTACGCGTTTAGCGTTGGCGTTCTTCACCACACCCCAGACCCGAAGAAGGCATTTCTGTCACTTGCGGGAAAGATCAAGAAAGGCGGCCATATCTCAGCGTGGGTTTACGGCGCAGAGAATAACGAATGGATCACGCGGTTCGTTGATCCCGTTCGGACTGGCTTTACGTCGCAGATCTCGCAGCCAATGCTTTACCATCTCTCAAAGTTGCCAACGCTTGGTGTTTTCCTTGGCACAAAGCTCGTCTATCGCCCGATGAACGCCGTGGCTAAACCGCTCGCGGACAGGCTGTTCTACAACGAATACCTAAACCATCTCGGCACGTTCGGTTGGCGTGAGCAGCATAATATCGTTTTCGACCACTTGGTCGCACCGACCGCTTTCTACATCTCGAAGGACGATTTTGCATCGTGGTGGGATGAGATAAATGCTGCCGACGTGACGATCAAATGGCATAATCAAAACAGCTGGTGCGGGTTTGGAAAAATAGGTGGGAGGGAATAGAAAGCAGGAAATCGGTACTGCGATCTCATTTGAGCCTGGAAGTGTGGCGACGAGCGGTTGAGTTTGTCCTGTTGATTTACAGAGTAACAGAGATTTTCCCGGCTGACGAGAGATTCCCCCTTATTTCACAAGTTGCGTCGAGCGGCGGTATCGATTCCGGCCAATATTGCCGCAGGTGCGGCACGCGACTATGTGAATGAAAAACTTCGTTTCATTTCGATAGCTCAAGGCTCGGCTAGTGGAGTTTCAACAGTGTTATTGATAAGCCAGAGGCTGGGATTTGTCGATGCAAAAGAATCAGAAAACTTGAGAGATGAATGTGAGGAGAGTTGAAAAATGCTCAGCGGTTGGGCAAACTACCAGCGATCAAAGTTGTAATCTATTTCCTGTTACCTATTTCCTAACCCCTACAAGATGAAGTTTGACCGCAACATCAACAAGAAATACCGCAAATCCGTCGAAGACGCCTTCGCCACGATCCTCGCCAAAGGCAACGACGAGCATCGGCATGTGATGAACGAGATTCTGCAGTCCGATCTGCTGATCCGTGTTCAGCCGGTTCGTGAGATCAATGCTTCTGGGATAACGGGCGTGATCAGCTCGATCCAGACGAACTACAAGCTGGCGACCGAGCGGTTGAGCTTGCGGGAAGCTCTGGGTGAGATCTACATCGCGATAGCTGAGGAAACAATCGACACCGGTGGACAGCGAGGCTGCGAGGGAACTTTTGTTCACGAAGGCCGGCACGCGTACGATTTCGCGCAAACGATCGCGAGTCTTTCAAACCGCGATATGAATCCGCTTGGCATCTTTAATCCAACGCTTTACGAACTCGAACTCGCCGCTCATACAACGTCGGGCGAGTATATGCTTTGTGTAAATAAGGATGAATACATCGAGGAAGGTCTCGGTCTGATGATCCTCTGTCGCGACGGTGAAGGCGACGGCCCATGCGTGGTCAGCGACGAGGGGATAAATACTCGCCTTCGCGACAGCTACGGCTTGGCCGTGGATGCAAATCAAGGCGCGACGGCGAGCGAAATGATGGGGCTTGTTATCTAACGCGGAAACCCGACCTGTAGGAAGGGGGTTCGGGGCCGGCATCAAAGTGCTCCGCGCCACGTTGAACACACTCCCTGCCGCTCGTCTTTCCGTCTTTCTATGGCAAAATAGTTTTTATGAGCACGGCGTTACCTCAGGAAATGCAGCAGCACACCTACGCCATCATGGACGAGGTCGAGGGCTCGCATTGGTGGTTCGTCGGTCGCCGCGCGATCCTCGAGGGGTTTCTCCGGCAGATCGGTTCAAAGGCCAAACTTCAAGGGTCAAAGATCAAAATTCTTGATGTCGGCTGCGGCACCGGTGCGAACATCGAAATGCTCTCACAATTTGGCGAAGCCCAGGGTGTTGATGTTTCAGACGATGCGCTTGAATTTTGCCGCCGCAAGGGTCTCACCGTTCAGAAAGGTCTTGCCGAAACCTTGCCTTACGAGGACAAGAGTTTCGACCTGACCACGGCGCTCGATGTGATCGAGCATCTTGATGACGATGTTGCCGGATTGAAGGAAATGTTCCGCGTGACGAAGAGCGGCGGCTACTCGCTCTTTTTCGTACCTGCCTTCATGTGGCTTTGGGGCGTGCAGGACGACATTTCGCACCACCGCATCCGTTACACCCGCAAACAAATAGTCGAACGTATCGAACAGGCCGGCTACAAGGTGGAGCGTGCGACCTACGCAAACATCACATTCTTTCCGCCGATCCTCGCGGGCCGAACACTGATGAAACTTACAGGCATCAAACCCGAATCTGAGAATAACATCACCATCTCCGCACTCAATGGTGTTTTAGGCAAGATATTCTCCGCTGAAAGCTTTTGGCTCAAAAATTTCAATTTCCCGTTCGGGGTCTCGATCGTCGTGGTCGCTCGAAAGAGTTAGCCGATGGCTACAAAGGAACGTATTGATCGAGTGTCACGCAATACTAGTTAACTCAATGGATCATAAGACGACAGTCGAAATATGCGTCGATTCTGTAGAATCTGCGGTCGCAGCCCAAGCCGGTGGCGCGGATCGGGTCGAGCTTTGCGACAATCTGATGGAAGGCGGCACGACCCCGAGTTTCGGGGCCATTGAGGTTGCACGCGAGCTTCTTAGCATCAGACTGCATGTAATAATCCGTCCGCGTGGAGGCGATTTTCTTTATTCCGAACCTGAATTTGAGATCATGAAACGCGATATCGATGCAGCGAAACGGCTTGGTGCCGACGGGGTTGTCATTGGAATGCTTGCTGCCGACGGTAGGATTGATATCGCAAGAACCAAGGAACTGACCGACCTGGCCAGACCAATGTCAGTCACGTTTCATCGGGCCTTCGATGTTTGCCGAGACGCGTTCAAGGCAGTTGATCAGCTTGCGGAGATCGGTGTTGACCGCATTTTGACCTCGGGCCAGGAGGCGACCGCCGTCGAAGGCCTGGATCTTCTCACCGGCCTGGTGAAACACGCGGCTGACCGTATCACGATCATTGCATGCGGCAATCTGAACGAGCGAAATATCAGCAGAGTCATTACCTCTACCGGTGTGAAAGAAGTTCACTTTACCGCATTCAGTCAGGTTGCAAGCGATATGAGCTATCGTAATGAGCGTGTCTTTATGGGCGGCACACTTCGCCCGCCTGAGTACTCTCGCTCCGTTACCGATGCGAAGATCGTTCAGCGCGTCGTCGAGGCCGCACGTTGATCTCTAGGCCCCGGCAAATTTTGCAAAGGCTCCGCGGATGGGCGAGACCGGTGCGTCGGGTCGATAAAATGATAGGAGTTCCATCTCATGTTTCCCGGCCCGATGATCTGCGAGCATCGAATCAGGTTCAAACTCCACCGCGACCGGGTTTGCGTAAAATGCGGTCTGCATGAATTCTGTGGCACTTTCCCCCGAGCCCAGAAGGTCGACCTGGAATTCCATCTGATTGCCGTCAGGATCGGCATAGTACATCGAGATCGTGATCCCGTGGTGGACACACCAATAGGGCTTGATACCGTGTTCTTTTAGATAGGCATAGTTTTCGAGCAGTTCCCCAACCGAAGAAAGCGAGTAGCCGACGTGGTCAACCCCGATGGCATCGTGCTTCTCGGTTTCACTGCCATCCGGTTGTAAGACTGACATATCAGCAAAGGCAAACCGGTGATGTTCGTCGTCGTATGTCAAAAAAGCCAAGGCTGGATTCTGGAATTGAACCCGTGCATCGAAGACCTTTGCATACCAATCGAGCATTTGGTTGAATCGGCGCGTTCTGTAAACAATATGGGGGAATTTAGGCACAATGGACATGGTTTTCTCCCGTGACGGTATCTTGATAAACATAGTCGAATTCGTCCCGGCTGACAACCGCCGGATCGTACGACGTGCTTCGGATCGGAGAAAAGTGTAAATTAGTAGGTTCGTATTTTAACTGATGGAAGTTATTGATAAGCCAGATCCTGAACTTTCGCTCTTCCTCCCGGTCTTGGATGAGGAGGAGAACCTTCGGCCGATGCATGCCAAGATCCAGTCTGCTCTCGCCGCGCTCGGCAAGTCGGCTGAGGTCATTTACGTCGACGACGGATCGACGGATCGATCCCTGGAAATTTTGAAGGACCTTGCAGCCTCGGACGACCGTGTGCGAGTTATTTCGCTACGAAGAAATTACGGCCAGACCGCGGCAATGTCGGCCGGGATCGACGCCGCGACGGGCGAGATCCTGATACCAATGGACGCCGATCTGCAAAATGATCCGGCCGATATTTCGCGGCTTCTTGACAAACTCAACGAGGGGTACGACGTCGTTTCCGGCTGGCGAAAGAACCGGCAGGACAAGCTCGTTTCACGCAAGATCCCTTCGCAGATCGCAAACCGCATAATTTCATGGATCGGTGGTGTTCACCTTCACGATTACGGCTGTTCGCTAAAGGCCTATCGCCGAGATGTGATCCAGGACGTACGGCTTTACGGTGAAATGCACCGATTTATTCCGATCTATGCGTCGTGGGCCGGAGCCCGAGTCGCTGAGATCCCAGTTGATCACCATGCCCGTACGATGGGCAAATCAAAATACGGCATTTCGCGTACTATCAAGGTCATATTCGACCTGATGACTATCAAGTTCATGGCGTCGTATCAGACCAAGCCGATCTACGTTTTTGGTACGTTCGGCATGCTTGCTTTTGCGGCTTCGATCCTCGCGGGGCTTTATGCGGTCTTTATGAAAGCCGCAAATCTTATAGGCTTGCCGCAATTCCATGCTGATTTTGTCGAAACTCCGCTGCCCGTGCTCAGCATCGTGATGTTCGCGATCTCGATACAATTCTTTTTGATGGGTCTGCTCGCTGAGTTGCTCGTCCGCACTTATCACGAATCTCAGGACAAGGCGATCTATGCGGTGCGGGAGAAGATCGGCTTCTAATGGAGCGCGGACACGTTTGTCCGCATCGGCCGACGCTTTGCCGGCTGTTACCATACAGCAGTATCATTCGCCGGAGGAACCGGCGATGCGGACATGACTGTCCGACTCCATTCTATGTGCGGAATCGCCGGTTGGATAAACCTCGAACAACCTAGCGCAAAAGACCACAGCGAGGCGGTGCTGCATTTGATGTGCGAACGGATCGTGCATCGCGGGCCCAATTCTGAGGGGTTGTGGCTCGATGAAACGGTCGCGTTGGGCATGCGGCGGTTGTCGATCATTGATCTGCACACTGGAAACCAGCCTGTTTTTAATGAGGACAAGTCGGTCGTCGTCATGATGAACGGCGAGCTCTATAACTATCGCGAGGTTCGCGAAGAACTCGAAAAGAAAGGCCACAAATTCATTACCAAGTCCGACACTGAGATATTGCCGCATCTCTACGACGAATACGGCGAGGACCTGTTAGATCACGTCAATGGAATGTACGCGTTTTCGCTGTGGGACACACGAAA
This sequence comes from Pyrinomonadaceae bacterium, assembly GCA_021463165.1. Taxonomy (GTDB): domain Bacteria; phylum Acidobacteriota; class Blastocatellia; order Pyrinomonadales; family Pyrinomonadaceae; genus OLB17. Next base: position 64,913 of record JAJTWY010000005.1, read on the forward strand.
GAAAAAGCTGATCATCGCCCGCGACCGCTTTGGCGAAAAACCGCTGTATTACGGCACTTTCGATGGCAAACTTCTCTGGGCCTCCGAGCCAAAAGCGATCCTCGCTAATCGGGCAGTGAAGCCGCAAATCAACCTCGACGCGCTTCAAAAATACTTGAGTTACGACTACGTTCCTGCGCCGCACTCGATCTACAAAGGCATCTCAAAACTCCCGGCTGCTCACATAATGGTCGTCGAAAACGGTGAAGTGCGAATTCGACGATATTGGAATATGTCCTGGTCAGAACCGGGAGCAGTAGCGACCGGGTTCAACGGGAGCGGTGGACTTGGTTCGATAGAACAAGAAGCCGCCAAACTCCGCGACCTTCTATCGGACGCCGTCCGAATGCGGCTCGTTGCCGACGTGCCGCTCGGTGTTTTGCTTTCCGGCGGGATCGACTCGTCAACGGTCGCGGCTTTTGCGACGCGGCATGCGACCGAGACTGTGAAGACCTTTTCGATCGGCTTTACCGAAGATTCATTTGACGAATCAAAATACGCCCGTCAGGTCGCCAAACATCTCGGCACCGACCATCACGAGGAGATCTTAAGCGTTGCAAAGGCCGCCGAGTTGATCGAGGAGATCGGTTCTTGGCTCGACGAACCCCTTTCGGACGGCTCGTTGATACCAACGTACCTGTTGTCGCGGTTTGTTCGTAAGCATGTAACGGTGGCTCTGGGGGGCGACGGCGGCGACGAGCTATTTGCCGGCTACCCGATGTATTATGGGCACAAAGTCGCCGCTCTGTATAAGAAGGTGCCCGCCCTTGTTCGTTCAGGCCTGGTCGAGCCGCTGGTACGGTCCCTGCCGGTTTCGACAAAGAATCTTTCTTTCGAATACCGCGCCAAACGCTTTGTTCGGTCGTCGAGTTACGACACGATCACACGGCATCATTCCTGGTTTGGCTCGTTCACACGCGACGAGAAGGAGAAGCTGCTCAGCCGCGACGTGCTAAACGATTCAAACAGTGATATTTATGCCGACGCACGTGAGATGTTGAGCCTCTGCGATGCAGAGAACGAGATCGAGCAGATGCAGTTTCTCGACATCAACTTCTACATGGCCGAGGATATCCTGACCAAGGTCGATCGGGCGGCGATGTCGGTCAGCCTCGAGACGCGAGCACCGTTCCTCGACCCGCGTGTCGGTCAGTTCGCCGCAGCGCTGCCGCTCGACTACAAGCTAAAGGGGAGAAACGGGAAATACATCCTCAAGAAGGCTGTCGAGGGCCTGCTACCCGCTTATATTCTTTACCGCTCAAAGAAAGGTTTCGGCATTCCGATCGCCGAATGGCTGAAGGGAAGGCTCAATCCGCTGATGCACGACCTGCTCGATCCGAAGCGACTAAGAGAACAGGGGCTTTTCAACGGCAACTACGTTCAGGAACTGATCACCGAACACGAAAACGGCTCCGCAAGCCATCACAAGCAGCTTTGGACGCTGCTTGTTTTTCAGCTTTGGCACGATCGGTTTTTGAAAGGCTGACCGAGACCGACCCACCCGCTTTCGCTGAACAAAACGGCCTTCTGCAATAGAACGCGGTTAGTGGATAGGCCACAGTTTCGTTATTATCTTTCTATGGCTACTCTTTACCCGGAGATCGAACCTTTTGACACAGGCATGTATGTCGTGTCGGACATTCATACCATCTATTACGAGCGCGTCGGCAATCCGAACGGGGTCCCCGTCGTTTTCCTGCACGGTGGGCCGGGCGGTGGCTTGATACCGCTATATCGACAGTTCTTCGACCCGTCGGTTTATCAGGTTATTCTGTTCGACCAGCGCGGCGCGGGCAGATCGACGCCTCATGCCGAATTGCGTGAGAATACAACTTGGGACCTGATAAAGGACATCGAGTTGCTGCGCAGTAAGTTCGGCATCGATAGATGGTACGTGTTCGGCGGCTCCTGGGGTTCGACGCTCAGTTTGGCATATGCCGTTACGCATCCTGACAGGTGCCTGGGTTTGATACTCCGTGGAATATTTCTTACCCGGAAGAAGGAGTTGCAATGGTTTTATCAATACGGGGCCTCGGAGATATTCCCCGATTTCTGGGAGCGATATCGCGACGAGATACCCGAGGATGAACGCGGCGATTTTATTACCGCGTATTATAAGCGTCTGACCAGCGATGACGAAAAGATCAGGCTCTCGGCCGCGCGTGCTTGGAGCGTTTGGGAGGGATCGACCTCGAAACTCTACCCCGACAAAGGTCTGATGGAGCATTGGGAAGGCGAGCACGAGGCCCTCAGCCTTGCTCGCATCGAGTGTCATTATTTTATGAACAATTCGTTCTTCCCTACAGAGAACTACCTGATCGAGAACGTCGACAAGATCCGTCACATCCCGACCGTGATAGTTCAGGGCCGGTACGATGTTGTGTGCCCGATAACTTCTGCCTGGGAGCTGCATCGTGCGTTTCCTGAAGCTGAGTTGATCGTCATTCCGGACGCCGGCCACTCAGTCTCTGAGAAGGGAATATCGTCGGCCCTCGTAGATGCGATGGAACGCTTCAAGACGAGACACTGAAACTTTTACGTCAAAAACCGCTGCGGATAGGTTAATATTGAGTCGGAATTCTTATTTTGTTCGCCAGGTGACCGATTATGTTTGGACTAGGAACAACAGAAATTATCCTCATCGTCGTGGTGCTTTTCCTGCTTTTTGGCGCAACGCGATTGCCGCAGCTTGCCAAATCGCTGGGCCAGTCGCGAAAGGCTTTTAAGGATGGTATGCGCGAAGCCGAGGAAGAAGAAAAAGCCGAAGAGCAGCAGCGGCTCGCAAATGCACAGGCCCCCCAGATCAGCCAGATCGGCGATGAGGCATTAGTGGAAGAATTGCGTCGGCGTACGGAAGCTAAGACGAGCTTGTGAAGAATCGGCTTGGCTATAGCGAAGAACCGATCGAGATCAGTTAAGGGTAGTGTCGAACTTAGCTAGCTACGGGGGTATCCTGGGTCCATCTAGGCCTTTTCTCCACTCAGCAGCGTTACCTTCACAGAAAATCGAAAAGACATTGTGCCGTCTTCGGCATCGATCATATGAGCGAGACGGTCAGTGACTCTCTTTTTCTCATCTTCTTCCATGGTCACAAGCCATATCGGCAGTAGAAAATCGGCAACAAGAGGTGACTCGACAAAGGCCCTGCCGTTGTCGTATTCGAACTGCTCGTTCGCGACCTCGGTATTTATATTCACGAGTCCGGCGTTTTCTGCGATCTCGACCAGCCGAGACGTCGTCGGGATCGCTTCGATCAGTTTTTGCACCGTTTCTGCTTGATCTGGTATCTCCTCATTGAAGATCGTTTCCCAGAGAAGCGAGAAGACCTCCCCGAAGCTGCCCGCGGAGGGCAGAAAGACCGCGACGTCGCCGCCCGTCCTCGCTACCCGAACTGCATTCTCGACAAATTCTTCGATCTCCGACGGCGGAACAAAGCTCGCGTCCGCCAATACTGCATCGAACGCGTCATCCTCGAACCGTATGATTGAAAAATCGACCGACGATCGTATGGCCGCGGCCTTGTCTTGGGCGATAGTCAGAGTCTCAATGTTTTCACACGTCGCAAAGATATCGGTCTTATCGCCGAACCGCTCGCATACCGCCATCGCGTGGTGGCCGGTACCAGCGTTGATATAAAGCAGATTTTCCGAGTCGCTCAGGTCAAAATGTTTGTCGACGAGCTCTGTAAAACGCTTGGTCCATTCGTCGTTGATATAAAGATCGCGAATGAACGCGAGCTCCTTTTCGGTCTTTGCCATACATTCATTAAATCGCATCGGACGGTTGAAGTACAGTTGCGAAATTGCACATATAAGATGAGTAACAATAGATGCAACTGCGACGATACTGCTTCTTTGAATAGGTTGCTCGTTGGGTAGTGGATGAGTTGATAACGCGTGGTATCCTATCTGTCTTTTGGAAACTCTTATGGGGAAAAACGTAAAAGAGCTATTTGACCTCACGGGTAGAACCGCCATCGTTACCGGTGGGTCGCGCGGGATAGGAAAAGAGATGGCCGAGGCATTGGGGGAAGCCGGGGCCAATTTGATGTTGTGTGCGCGGCGTCGGGAATGGCTTGATGAAACGGTTGCGGAGTTCGGAGGACGCGGATTCAATGTGGTCGGCAAGGTCTGCGACGTTTCAAAACCTGATGAGGTCGAAGCGGTGGTGAATTCGACCGCGAAAAGGTTTGGGGCGGTCGATATCCTCGTGAACAACGCCGGAATATCTTGGGGGGCGATGCCCGAGGAAATGACGCTCGAACAGTGGCAGAAAGTTATTGACGTGAATCTGACGGGCTGTTTCCTGATGGCACAAGCTGCCGGCCGCCGAATGCTCGAACAAGGTAGAGGCTCGATCATCAATATTGCATCGATCGCCGGGATGACCTCGTCGGCAAACGGTCCCTTCTACGCCGGTTACGCCGCCAGCAAGGCCGGGCTGATCGGTTTGACCAGGGAACTTGCGGCGAGCTGGGGAAGGCGTGGCATAAGGGTGAACGCGATCGCGCCCGGTTTCTTTCACTCGCGTCTGGCCGATGCTGTGATCGATATTTATGAACGTTCGATCCAGGAAAACAACGTCATCCCGCGTGTCGGGGAAGAGGGTGAGCTCAAAGGCATCACCGTCTTTCTGGCATCCGACGCTTCGAGTTATGTGACCGGCCAAACGATCGTTGTCGATGGCGGGATGACAGTTTAGGGTAGGCGTCAACCGGGCCGTTCTTTTGGAACGCATTCGTCGAAGTTCCAAGCTCGTTCGTTGCTTCCCGTGGGTTATCAACAAAACAGGAATTCGCCAAATACCTCCGGCACGTGAAAGTTGGGACGGTCAGTCTTTGTAGGACGCCAGGCGAGATACCCGCGGGTCTCGCCGGAACCGACGCAGCGGAAGATATTGCCTAGCCATACGTCTCCGACTTTTGGACGTCTTTCGAAAGCGGTCCAAGGTATCTTCATTACCATTATGACACGGTCTGGCTGGATACTTGCCGCGACCGTAATACCGGACGCATATTCGACATCGGTCACCCGATCTCCGGTCGCATTCGAGATCACGAGGTCGACCCACTCACCGGTTGGTGCAACCTCGAATTCGAAATAGCGATCGGGTTGATTTGCATCATGGGTGATGAAGAGCTCGCACACATCCCTGTTCCAGAGGCCGAGCGTCTTTTGCGATGTGTCCGGCGCGTCGCTGACAACGAGTGGTTCGTTTTGGGACACGTCGTATCGGATGTGGAGCGCAGTTCTGGTCCAAAGGAGGCCTGCCTCAAAATGGCGGCTTGTCGGTGCGGTTTCACCGGACCAGTATTGTCCGACGGTGATCGGTTCGGCTAGCTCCCATTCGTCAGCACTCAGGTCGGAGATATCCAGATCCCGGTCGATGTGATTGATATTGAGTCTCATGATCGTTGACCGCGGAGTATCTTTTTTAATGTCGAAGCTTCGTGCGCGGCGGCTTTTGCCAGGCCTTTCGCAATAACATTAATAGGCCGGTTGTTTGTAAAGGCTTTCGCAATAGCATACAGTGTGCTTCCTGAAAACTCCTTTTCATTCGCGATCGCAAAGACCGGTTCCCAGTATTCCGGTGTCATCTTTGCTTTGAATGCGTCGAGTCCGTCGAAGTTATAGAAGCGTTGGCCGTGCTTGCGCATCCAGGCAAGAAGCACCCTCAGCCAGACCGGGTTGTCAAAGGGCTCGATCTTGGCACGTTTTGACAGCGGGGACAGGCCCAGCGTTACATATTCGAAACCTTCGCTCGCCATTATTCGAACGGCGGTATCCATCATCAATTCGACGGTTCCGTTCGGTGCCTTCGGATGGTGGGGAAACTGTTCGGTCAGCCAACCCTTTCTTGTCGGAATGGGTGAAAGGACAAGAAATGCGGCGACCTTTGAATTGTGTTCCGCGACAAGGATCCGCCTATTCTCGAGACGGCCAAGCGTCTCCGGTTCGATCACGAAATGAAGCGGCGGTAAGCCCTTAAGCGTAAACCAGGCCTGCAGGCATTCGCGGAGCTGTTCGTTATTTTTTGCCCGGTCAATACTCCACTCGTTGATGACGACGCCTTTGTTTCGTGCGCGGTTGAATTGTGCTCGGAGCGATGGGCGCCCGGCCATTATTGTGGCCCAGTTTGCAGGATGCCACACAGGTTGGGCACCTAGAAGCACTCGCGAGTGTTGCTCGGGATCCTGCAAAACGCCCTCGAGCCTCGCTTCGGCTCCGAAGTAACAAACGCCTAGTCCCAGGTCGCGGGCATCAGATTCAAACTCCCCGGTAACACGGGCGAGCGAAGCTTTTGAACACACCGGCGCGCCGGCAACGATACGCGAAGTTCCAGCCGCCACATAGCCGACAACCGATTCTCCGTCAGATCCAAACCAGTGATCTATCCCTGGATTGACGATCTGAAAACAGGTTGTATTCCAGCCGTATCTCAGCACGAGCCGGCGGGCACGCTCGAAACTTTCCGTTGATGGTGACGCAGTATGTTGATGCAAAAACAGTTATTTCTTGGTACTTCCGCAATTCAAGCCGACTTGCCCCGGATCGCGTTGAACATACAAATCTTGCGACTCAGGACAGCTCACCGTGAAGCAGCCACTCGAACGGTTCCCGGAATAAACTTGGTCGCGATCAGGGCGCTCTTGCTGTCGGCAACGCTTTGCGCCGCCGGGGTTGAACTGAAGGCTATTTCGTGGTTGCCCGCTCCTGCCGCCGCGGCGACCAGAAAGACCACTGACATGACCGTTCTCTTACCCTTGGGGAGAGCCACAGTCGAGTCCACCAGCACCCCCAGCTTTCCCGTTTGCGTTACCCGATCGTTAACAGTCAAAACCGCTTCCTTCGGAGCACCGGAGCTAAGAGCGGATGAAACATATGTGAAAATGCTTGGGTCGAAATCCAGCGAGAAGATCATTACCCCGATGTCTTCCCTACTTTCTAGTTCGATCTCAATGGTAACCGGCTGACCGGCCACCGCTTTGGCGTCTTTTGCTCGCAAACTGGCCTTCGGCGTTTGATTTGTGGCGCTCGGATCAGAGCTTGGCTTGGCGTTTACATGGGAATTTGCCACTGTCTGAGCGGGAGCCGCGGTGTTTACAGCTGGTTCAACCGCAGTAGGTTCTGCAGCCGGTGCTTGTCCTGAGACGTTGGAGTTAGAAGTTGGCTTGGAGTTCGTTCCAGTATCGCCACAACCGGCCATAAACACGATCAGCCCACCCAAAAACAAGGAGAGAGAATATTTGAATACGAAGATCTTAACCATGTTGGCTACTAGAATATCACGCGCCAGTCGAACTCAAACGAATGTAACGCCGAATCAATGTCCTGAAGTCCTTCGCGGTGCTCCCGACCACGGTCAGCCCGTATTCAGGACTGTTTTGAACGCCATTTTGGCGAGCTTCCATGTGCGATCCCAGTCGATCTTGCCGCCTTCGTCGCGGCCCATCAATTTGTCAACAAAGATCTTTCGAAAATCCTTCCCTTCGCGGCGGAGCATAAATTCCTTTGCGTAAGGCTTGGCCGTTTCAAAGAAATTGAACTCCGGATCGGTAATGATGCCGATGCCTTCGAGCGTCATCAGGGCACGCATGATGTAAGTGAAATTCGACGGGAGGCGAAACGGATAGTCGTACATCACGTCCGCGAGGTCGTAAGTCAGCTCTTTGAAGTTTATGTCCTTCAGCTTCAGGTTGAAGTGAAACTCGAACATCTTCTCGACCACCGGCTTAACCGTCGAATGCGGGGTTCCCGGCTTTAAGAAATCGAGGTCGATGAGGTCTTGTGCGATGCCCGCCGGATCCTTGCCGACGACGTGGAAGAATGCGTCGATCATCTTCGCCTGCAATGCTGGCGGAATGCGGCCGACCATCCCGAAATCGAAGAACGCCAACCGTCCGTCGGGCGTCACGAGCAGATTGCCGGGATGCGGGTCAGCATGGAAAAAACCATCCTCGAGCAGCTGCTTTAGATAGGTTTTGATCAAGAGTCGGTTCACCTTGGCCGGATCGATATTGCGGAGCCGCTGCTCCTCGAGATCGGTCACCTTGGTTCCGTGGATGAAATCCATGGTCAAAACTCTCGAGGTCGATTCAGCCCAATAAATGGCCGGAACGTGAATATTAGACCAATTCTTGAAATTCTCACGAAACCGGTCGGCATTCCGGCCTTCGGCGACGTAGTCCATCTCTTCGTGGATCGTTACGTCGAACTCGCGAAGCATACCGGCCCAGTCAGCATTTTCATTAAGCTGCGGAAATCGTTCAGCAAACCTCGCTACCTTTTTCAGAATAACGATATCGCCTTTGATCAAGTCTTCGAGGTTCGGCCGTTGGACCTTAACCGCGACTTCCTCGCCCGAATAAAGCCGTGCCCGATAAACCTGACCGAGAGAAGCGGCGGCGACAGGTTCGATCTCAAATTCCTTATAGACCTCGCTGATCTTTTTTCCCAGCTCACGCTCGATGATCGCAAATGCAACATCATTGGGAAACGGCGGAACCTGATCGACAAGGGTCCCCAACTCTTTTACAAACGGGAGCGGCAACAGGTCGGCCCGCGTGCCCATCGATTGGCCGATCTTGATGAACGTCGGCCCGAGAGTGATCAGCTTTTCCTTCAGCCAGACGGCTTGCTTCTCCTGGATCTTTTCTCGATTAGTCTCACGTCCAAGGAGAAGACGCCGAGAGGCCTTCAGAAACAGTTGGAAGAACCAGAGCTTGATGCCCCAGAGCTTTTCGCCGTAATACGCCGCGCGGGTCAGGCGTATCGCCTTGGCCAGACGCTCGCGTTTCTGCTTGTTCTGCATCTTGATATGCAGATCTAGTTGGTCGAGATACAGGTAGATCGAGAGCATCGCGATGACTCGCGAAACCTGAAACAGCCGCAGATAACCGCGAAGACCGGTGCTGCCGTCGCTGTCATAACCCTGTGATTCGCCCTCCTTTAAGGGAGCCGTCGAAATGTGTTTCGCTATCGCGAGTTCAGTCGTCGGCACGAGCGGACCTTCGACACGATGGCCGGACAACTGATCTTTTAGGGCGATATCACTCATTTATTCGGGGTCGATCTCCTGGCCGAATTGCAGGATATAGCCGTTGTTATCGTATATGGCAAATTCCCGCATTCCATGCTCGAAGTCTTCGATGTCATAAGAAACATGAGCTTTGTCTTTCAATTCTTCCCAAAGAGCGTCGACATCGTCTGTGTTGAAATAAAAACTTCCGGTGCACCCGATCTTGCCTGGCGGTTCGAGTCCGGGCGGCGACTCAAACTCCAACGGCCTCGTGAACATTATCGAGACCTCGCCGAGCGACACCGAAGCCCAGCCCCAATCGAGGTTGACCACATCTGCTGTGAAACCTAAAACGTCGCAATAAAAAGCAACGCTCGCTTCAAGGTCATCGGTCCAAAGCATTGGTCGCAGTTGAGTGATCATAATATCGCCAGCATGTTCTTTACGCCCTGATGCCGGAAATAGTTCCTCGCTCGTCTGGTATCGCGTTCGATCTGGGCCTTTAACTCATCTATTCCGTTGAACTTACGCTCATCCCGAATCCGATGCAAAAAGCGAACTCGAAGAACGTCACCATAAAGGTCGCCATCGAAATCAAATACATAAGTTTCGATCGACGGTTCGGCATCGTTCTCGAAGGTCGGACGGACACCGATATTCGTGATACTTTTTCTCCAGACGCCATCGATCAAAGTTGCGGTCGCGTAGACACCGAAACGCGGGATGACACGGTTGTTCGGCTTAAGGTTGGCTGTCGGGAATCCGATCTCATGGCCCCGTCGGTTTCCACGAATGATCACCCCCTCGACACCATAGGGCCTCCCGAGCATTCGCCGAGCGAGGTTGATCCGACCGTCCGCAAGAAGTTTCCGTATCGCAGATGAGCTGATGCGATTGCCGCGTAGCTGAACCTCGTCGACCTCATCGGCAAAGAAGCCGAGTTTTTCACTCATCGAACGCAGAAGTTCGATGTTGCCTCCGCGATCCTTGCCGAACGCAAATCCCTTGCCGAGATAAACCTCACGGGTATGCAGCCGGTCGTGGACAATATCCCTCAAAAAATCCTCTGCGGGCTGTGAAGCGAATTCTCGTGAGAAGGGGATAACGATAGTCTGTTTGATGCCTAGGAAGTCCAGGTTGGCGAGCCGTTGGTCGAGCGTCTGGAGCAGCGGCGGTGCGGTCTCCGGATAAAGCACGGCTCGCGGATGCGGGTCGAAGGTCAGAGCAGTCGGCACCGCGTCGATGGTCTTGGCACGTTCGACAACTCGCCGCATGATCGCCTGATGGCCGAGGTGCAGGCCGTCGAAAACACCGAGCGTAACAACACAGGGCCGCAAGATATTCGCGTTCTCGGTTCCATGAAAGATCTTCATAAGGGGGAAATCGATTAGCTGCCAAATACTAATCTAGCCTTGTCGTGGTGAATTAACAATCTTCCGGCCTCAGGAAGGGATCAGGCGCACGGCCTGCTCTAGGGTTAAGACACGATATGCGGGCCTGTAAGCTTTTTTGAAAGGTTCGGAGTGGTGGACCGCGGGATAGCCGTTCTTCTTCATCTCGGCGTCGAGGCGCCGCCACTCTTTGTAGGTGATGTGGCCGAAGCCTTTCGTTTTCAGCCGTTTACCGAGCTCCGTCCATGCGTCCGTAAATGCTTTCGGTTCGGATCGATATTGACGTGAGCTTACGAGGAATGCGTCCAGAAGGTCATCAGGCTTACCCCCGCGGGCCTTGTACGCCCGAAGGTTGAGCCGTCCTATCTGCCGATCCGCGCACAAAGGTACAAACTCAGGTTCACCAGCTGGCCCATCGCCCATTATCTGCCATTCATTTTCGAGCCAGCGTTTGGCGGTTTCACGGTCAGGAACAGCATGCTCACCACCTCGTGTTGCTTGATAGGTCCACTTATACGCGTCCTCGATACGCATTTCCCTAGTGTTCTTCCATATCGGCATCGCAAAATTGAGCAACTCGGCAGGGAGGCAGACCAAAAAAAGTGTGAGACCAAGAAAAAAACTCATGTTGCTGTCTTATCAATAAAGTAGCGGGATTCCATTTCCTCGATCACCGAGCCTGTCTCGCGGCCATCGAGTCAACAGCTTATTCAGGGGACAGTCGTTCGACGAAAGCCTCGACGTCATCGACCGACAAGAGACATCGACGAAACTTTCGCTCGATCCCGTAGGCGACGAAGCCCGAGATCGGTTGGCAGAGATCGATGCGGACATTTGGTTGCGACAACGTCCCTAGCGGCAACAATCTTAAAGCCCCACCGTCGTCGGCCTCGCCGCCAGCGATCTTCTCAACGGCGGTTATCAAACTACGATCGATCACCGAATCGCCGAGAATGCCGCAGCGTATTCTGACTTCGGCCTCAGATATTTCGATCGGCCTCAGCGCCAGAGCCTTTAGATGGGCCATGATCTGAACAGCCACGTAAATACTGAGTCCGGTGATCACCCATGCCCCCATGACGCTCCACCGAGCAAGCACCGCATGCATGATAGTCGTCTCGACGATCAGTAGAAAGAGGAATACGGAAAGCAAAACGATCGGGCCGTTACGCTTGTGGTAGGTAAACCCTGAATTTGTGGGTCTTCTCCATTTGAAGAATGCTATTGCGATGGTCCCCATCTCGAAAGCAACCGCCCTTGCGAGGAACGCCGGCCGGAGTTCCTTTTCAACGGCTGTCCTAAGACGTTCCATCAGGTCCAGCCCGGCGAGTTTGTCATTGAGGTAGGCTGTTCGAGTTCGGAAGACCCTATAGAGCAAGTAGCCGACCACAAATACCTCGGCTGCGGGGATGCCATACATCCATACGGCATCAAGAAAACCGCTGTTGCCAGCCGGTAGTAGCAATGAGGCCAAGAGTACGCATATGACGAACACCGGGATAATGGTTATCGTGGGAACGGCCGTTTTTCGGATCAAAACATAATAAAGAAGTGGAAGTGTGATAACAAGATCGACGGCTGCCGCGGTTGCGACGATATCGGACGTTGCGACCAGCGGAGAACGCGTAACCAACACGATCCCCGTCGCGAGCGAAAAAAGAACCACGATCTTTATCGTCCAGCCGGAGAAAACCTTATTTCTTGAGAAACTGCCCATAATCATCGATCCCCAAGGCGTTTGCCCGGGACCAGATAGTTCCGCACATGATCTTCAACAGCTTCGGCCAGCGGAGTGATGGGCTTCTTGTACCCGGCCTCGTATATTCGGCGGAGGTCTGCCTGCGTGTGATATTGATATTTTCCGCGAAGCTGCTCGGGCATATCAACATAACAGATATTTGGGGCACGATCCATAGCCGCGAAAATGGCTCTCGCCAAAGAGTTCCAGGTTGAGGCCCGGCCGGAGCCGACGTTGAAGAGCCCGCCCGTGGTGGTACTCATGAAATGGAGCGTCATTTCAACAGCATCCTTTACGTAAACAAAGTCCCGGCCGAATTCACCATCCTTGTAATCGATGTTATGGCTCCGAAAAAGTCCGATAGACCCGGTCGCATTGATCTCGTCAAACGCCTTGCTCACCAGCGAACGCATATCGCCCTTGTGATCTTCATTCGGGCCAAAGACGTTGAAATATTTGATGCCCACGATCGAGCCGAACATGCCGTTGCGGGCCGCGTATTGGTCGAAGAGATGCTTCGAATAGCCGTACATATTCAATGGCCGCAGGCGGCCCAGATCTTCGAAGCCATCGTCCATGCCTGCCGATCCGTCGCCATAAGTGGCGGCCGAAGACGCGTAAATGAACCGAATACCATTTGCAAGCGAAAACTCCGCCAAGTCCTTCGTGTACTGATAGTTATTACGGATCAGATAGTCGCTGTCGATTTCGGTCGTCGAAGAGCACGCACCTAAGTGAAAGATCGACTTAGCGCCCTTGAAATCGCCAATATCATCGAGAAAGTCATCGGCGTCGAGATAATCGGCAAATCGCAGCGGCACGAGATTTTTCCATTTGTCGGTCTCGTCAAGCCGGTCGACGATCAGGATGTCGTCATAACCCAGCTCGTTTAGCCGCCAAACGACCGCACTGCCGATAAAGCCCGCCCCGCCGGTTACGATGATCCTTTCGTTCGACATAAGGATAATGATACACGGCTCCGAAAGGTTCGTGAATTCGTTTCAGCGGCCGTGTGCGGGTGATGACCGCCGAAACTCCATCGTTCCATCGTCCAGATTCCCGAAACGAAGCATCGCCAGGTCTCTAAAGTAGTTTTGATGAAGCCGCCATGGCTGTTTTGAACCTTGGCTGGGTAGGTCCTTGAGCGCCCGCACGACGTAACCGGACGTGAAATCGAGTACCGGTTCGGGTTTGATCGTCGGGTCTGAAACCCGCGGCACACAGCTCGCATAGCCATTCTTGTCCATGTAGTCGAGCAGGCGACACACATATTCGCTGGTCAGATCGCATTTGAGCGTCCATGAGGCGTTCGTGTAGCCGAACGCCTGAGCGAGGTTCGGCACGTCGTTGTACATCATCCCTTTGTACGCCATCTTGGTAGAAAGCTTGACCGGTTCGCCATCAACGGTCAGGGCTAGTCCGGACATGATCTTTAGATTGAGGCCGGTCGCCGTTACGATGATGTCCGCTGCTATTTCCTCGCCGCTCGTCAGCCTTAGACCACTGGGGATGAATTCGGCGATCTCGCCGGTCACAACCGAGGCCTTCCCATCGCGGATCGAGGCGAACAGGTCAGAATCCGGCACGAGGCAAAGCCGTTGGTCCCACGGGTCGTATTTGGGTGCGAAATGTTCGTGCGGATAGTTTTCACCGAGTTCGGCTCGAATGCCCTTTGCGATCAGGCGCTTCATAAACGCCGGCCGCTTGCGCGACAGCTGATAAAAGAAAGCCTGCCGCAGAATATTCTTCCAACGGGACAGAGCGTAAGCGGCCTTTTCCGGCAGCACCTTTCGAAGGAAGTTCGCGATCTTATCCTGCGACGGCATCGTAACGATATAGGTCGGCGAACGCTGCAGCATCGTCACATGCCCGGCCGTTGCGGCCAGAGCCGGTACGAGCGTGATCGCTGTGGCCCCGCTGCCGATGACGAGTACATTCCTGTCGGCGTAGTCGAGTTTATCGGGCCAAAACTGCGGATGCACGACCGTTCCCGTAAAGGTTCCGAGCGACGGCCAGTCCGGCGTAAAGCCCGATTCATATTCGTAATAACCGGTGCAAAGATATAGAAACTTACAAGTAAAACTCTTTGTCTCGGGCATACTCCCAACCGGTCGTGTTTCCGCCTGAATGGTCCACGTCGAATCGCTTGAAGCCCATCCCGCGTTCGTGACGCGATGACCGTAACGGATCTCTTTCTCCAGATCATACTCGGCCGCCGTTTCGCGAACGTACTTCAATATCGACGGCCCGTCGGCGATCGCCTTTTGCTCTTTCCATGGGCGAAAGCTGTAGCCGAGTGTGAACATATCGCTGTCAGAACGTATGCCCGGATAGCGAAACAGGTCCCACGTACCGCCGCTGGCCTCGCGGCCCTCAAAGATCGCAAACGTCTTATCCGGGCAATGCTGACGCAAATGTGCGCCCGCGCCGATGCCCGACAAACCGGCACCGATGATAATGACGTCAAAGTGCTCCATCGTATCTCGGGTCAAGAATACCATTTCGGCTAGCTTTCGACGGCATTCCGAACACTTACAAAAACCTGCTAATCTAAAGAGAAACAACGAAGACATGGCCGAGAACGAGACATCCATTTCTACAGAATTGCACCATCATCATCGCCGAATGGGCGGACGCGACCGGCACGAGGAGCATCGTGTTGCGACGCCGCTTGAGTTACTTTTTGATCTGACCTTTGTCGTCGCGTTTGCCGAGGGATCGTCGCAATTTGCGCATGCGGTTGCGGAGGCTCACCTTAAAACCGCGCTGCTCGGCTTTGGCCTTGTGGCCTTTGCGATCTGCTGGGCGTGGATTAATTTTTCGTGGTTTGCGTCGGCCTATGACACGGACGATTGGATCTTTCGCGTGACGACGATGGTGCAGATGATCGGCGTGTTGATACTCGCGCTAGGGCTGCCGGATGTTTTCACGTCGATCGAAAAGGGCGAACATCTCGACAACCGGATCGTCGTGCTGGGTTACGTGATAATGCGCCTTGCGATGGTCTTTCAGTGGCTGCGCGCCGCGAAACAGGATCCCGAACGCCGTCGCGTCTGCCTAACCTACGCCAAGTTCATCTCGCTCGCGCAGATCGGCTGGGTCGTTCTGATCTTTTTGAATTTTTCGATTCTCGTCACGCTTATTCTGAACACGATCTTTGTCGCTATCGAGATGCTCGGCCCATATCTCGCCGAGAAAACGGACGGCGGCACGCCGTGGCACGCTCACCATATCGACGAACGCTACGCGCTCTTTGCGATCATCGCGCTCGGCGAAGGCGTTGTCGGAACCGTCGCCGCGCTCGCGGCCGTCATCCAGGCGCAAGGCTGGACGCTCGATGTCGCTCTCGTCGGTGTCGCGGGCACTGGACTCACGTTCGGAATGTGGTGGGTCTATTTTATGCTGCCCGCGGGCGACGCTCTGCACGTCCGCCGCGACAAATCATTCGTCTGGGGCTACGGCATGATGATCACCATCGCGTCGATCGTCGCCACCGGCGCCGGCCTGCACGTCGCGGCATACTTCATCGAACACAAATCCCACATCGGCCCGCTCGCCACCGTCCTCTCGGTCGTCATTCCCGTCCTCGTCTTTATCGGCTCGACCTACGCGCTCTACGCGTATCTCGTCGGCGCATTCGACCGCTTTTCCATACTGCTGGTGTCTGCAACGGTCGCCGTCGTCGCCATCGCGATCGCCGCCGCATACATCGGCCTCTCGATGCCGCTCTGCCTGATAATCCTAATGCTCGCCCCCGTCGTCACCATCATCGGCCACGAAACCCGCGGCCACAAACACCAAGCCGCGATGCTCGGTCGGCAAATATATTTCGACACATCGCATCTGGAAAAGCATGGAGACTCGAATTAGAATTGATTATAAAAGTACTTCCTAGACAAGAATTTGATGACAACTGCGATTCAACAATCAAATGTGCGACCAACTGGATTTCCTAAGCCTTTTTTGAAATGGGCAGGCGGCAAGACGCAGTTGCTCGGATCTTTGCTTTCTCTCAAACCGAAAAATTTTAAAAAATACATAGAACCGTTCGTCGGCGGTGGAGCAATGTTTTTCGCAATGGGTCATCCCAACTCGGTTCTGTCTGATTCCAACGAGGAGTTAATCATAACTTATACGGTTGTACGAGATCAGGTCGAAGCATTAATTGAACGATTGCGACGATTCTCAAATGACAAGGAAACATTCTATGAGGTTAGAGGCTGGGATACTGCCGTGCTTTCGCCGATTGACCGTGCGGCCCGTCTAATTTACCTCAACAAGACCTGTTTTAATGGTCTGTATCGAGTTAACAAGAACGGACAGTTCAACACGCCATATAACGGTGCGAGTGGTTTCAATTTCTTACAACCCCATGTTCTGCGATCTGAAAGCGAAGCCTTGCCGAAACAACTAAACAGCTAGTGGAAGGTAAAGGAAAAACTCAACACCAGCAGGTTATCGACGTGATGCTCGAAAACGGCGGTTTTGCAACTCTTGGCTACCTTTATCAGTTCGTAAATGTTTCCGAGTGGAAAACCAAAACACCTTTCAAAACTATCAACCGGATAGTTCAGGATCATCGGTTTTTCTTCAGGATTAGACCAGGACTCTGGGGGTTGAACGCTCGCAAAAGAGACGTTCTGGAAAAATTCAGAATCGATAATTTGAACGAGGAGACGCAAGAGGTCTTTGATCATTCGTACTTCCAGGGATTGCTCGTTGAAATCGGAAATCTTCGCGGACTTAATACGTTTGTACCGAATCAAGATAAGAACCGGCAGTTCTTGTCGAGAAAGCTTGGAGATCTCGCTTCTATGCAGTCCATTTTTGATTTTGCCTATCCGAACTTGGTTCGAAGAGCGCAGACAGTAGATGTCATCTGGTTCAATCAGAGGAAAATGCCGGCAGCTTTTTTTGAGGTTGAGCATTCCACTGACATTTACAATTCGCTAATAAAATTCTCGGATCTAACCGATTTCAATGCGAGTTTTTGCATCGTTGCAAATCAAGTTCGAAAGCGTGAATATGAGCAAAAGCTTTCGTCGAGCATCTTCGATCGTGTCCGCGGGCGTATAAACTTCCTTAGTTATGAACATTTATCGGAGATGCACAGTAACGCGTCCAAGATCAACAAGTTGGAAGAAGTTGTAAATTTCCTAAGGAACTGACTGCACCTCTTCCCGCCAAAATTCTTCGACCGTTTGATCAGTAAATCTTACCCCGATCATCGGGTCAGTAGGATATGTTTGACCGCAACCACAATCGTATTCGAAGTAGACGACTGTTCCGCACAGTCCAACGTAAAGCGTTTCGAAGGTGCTGTCGTTGTTTGGATTGTTCAGCACTCGAACCTCCTGTCCGATCTCATACGGAGCTCCGTCAATGTTGTAGTCTCTTCTACGGCTAGCGGGCATTTTTGGTACGGAATTTCTCGAAAAGTTTATCACCGGATTCGATTGACCATCAAACCTTACTAAGCAAGTATCGCCGACATCATAGCCGATTCTATGGCTCCGCGTAGATTTAGTTCTGTTGTTGTCTGGCTGGAGGCAACTGGGATGGTCACGAAAGATAGTGATCGCTATTTTCTCTCGGCGGAATGGATCAACCAAGCAGTTCCAATCCTGGAGTTTACGGATGTCGGCGAGCCAATCCTGCCGCGCAGCACAGACCTTAATGAATACACCACGGTCGCGGCTCGTGCTCAAAAAGCTCGAAAGACAATCGTAACTTATCGCGATCTTGTGGCTTCTGAACGGGCGGACAATGCTCACAGGCATTTGGTAAATCTTGTGGCTAGACGGATAAAGCAGCAAGGCTCGATTCCAAGATACAACTATTTGATAGATCTGGCGACGCGTTTTGACAACACGGATTACATCTTTGAGATGAAATCCTTGACCACGAGCAACGCTAGAAGCCAGCTTCGATCAGGTTTGAGCCAACTATATGAATATCGATATTTCCAGAATCTGCCCGACGCGAAGCTTGTTCTCGTTGTGGAAAGCAGGCTCCCTGAACAACTTAGATGGATGCTGGATTACTTTGAATCCGATCGTGATGTTCTAGCGATTTGGGATGGCAACGATAGACTGTGTGGAAATCAAAAGTCTCGTACTGATCTAGCTTTCCTTGGAGTTGAATAATTCTGAAGTTCACAAGATCATTTGTCCCGCTCATGTAGTATGGTGTGTTGATCATAAACCCAAAATATAAGCAACCATCAGCGGGGCTTGCGATCGAGGCGTCGGATTCGACGATGAATTTCGGTGTATCGGCGGCGAGTTGTTCCTTACTAGACTTTTCGCTGGAAACCTTTTGCAGTAAGGTCTAGAATGAGCCTATGTCAGTGATTGCCGATGTAGAGAAACTTGCGTTTGAATTGCCGGTGGGTGATCGAGCGAGGCTGGCGAGTCGGCTTTGGGAGTCGATTCCCGAAGACTTCATTGAGGATGAAGAGTTCGAAGAAGCCTTGCGAAGAGATCGCGAGATGGACGAAGACCCGTCGAAGGTTTTATCGCACGAGGAGTTCTTCGGTTATTTTAGAGAACGTCGAAAGTGAGACGTGTCGTTTATCATGTCGCGGCACGTTCCGATGTTCTTGAAATCGTTGAATACTACGAACGCGAAGGCGGCGCCGAACTTGCCGACCGTTTCACAGCCGAATTGGAGGATTTTATCCGGCGAGTGGCAGAAAATCCATTGGCGTATAGCGAATTCAAACACGGTATTAGACGCGCGAATCTGCGTCGCTTCCCACATCATATCCTGTATCGAATTTTAGACGAACAAACGATCAAGATCACCAGTGTAAAACACGACCGCCGTCGTCCGTCCTACGGTTTGCAACGACGCTGATCCACCAACCCAACATATAAGCAAACATCAGCGGGGCGACGATCGAGGCGTCGGATTCGACGATGAATTTTGGGGTGTCGGCGGCGAGCTTGCGCGAGGTAATTTTCACTAACGGACGGCGCGCCTTTTAGCTGTTTGATCCTATGTTTCGCAGAACACTTTTTGTCCGTTCGGGATCGCGGCGATCATCCAGGACTGCAAAAACTTGTACGTCCTCGCCATCCATTCGATAGTAGATCGATTAGGGAAAACGCTTGCACACCATGCGAAGGTAGGGCGTATTGTCGTTCTTTTGATGTCCGCCGCCGTAGATCTTTAATGATCGCAGGTCGGACATGATCGAGCTGAGAAAGTATGCACCGACTCCGCTCTCTTGACGTTCGTAGAACCTGATTCCGTCCGCGATCGTCCGTCTAGCTGAACGAAGTACCCGGACATTCATTTCAGTTCGCTGCGGAGATCGGCTTCGAGTTCGTCGAGGCTGATGAAAGAGTCTTCGCCCTTCGCAAGAGCCTTCTCTCGGTCAGCGAGATACTCGCGATGCCAGTCGCTCTCGAGTCGAATCCACGGTCGCCTCCAGGAATCGCCCCACGAACCGATGCAAACCGCTTGCGAGTCGTGTAAAATACAAAGCAATTCCTAAGAAAAGTCACGCATGACGCTGATGTGTTTTGGCCACACGCCCAACAAGATCTTGGCGAAATGTTCGACCTGTTAGATAAACCCGTAAACCGATGAAAAAGTATAAAGTTGCAGTTCTAGTAGGCAGTTTGCGAAAAGAGTCATTTAACCGAAAGGTCGCCAAAGAGCTTATTCGGATCCAACCGGACTCACTCGACATGGAGATCGTCGAGATACGTGATCTCCAATTGTACGATCAGGATCTGGACGATACCGGCACGCCGCCGCAAGGGTGGACAGCTTTTCGGGAAAAGGTGGGGGCGGCCGATGCGGTACTTTTTGTCACGCCGGAATACAACCGGTCTATTCCGGGAGCGCTAAAGAACGCCATTGATGTCGGCTCTCGTCCATATGGACATAGTGTGTGGCAAGGAAAACCCGGTGCGGTAGTGAGCGTAACCCCGGGCGGCCTGGGGGCATTTGGAGCCAACCACGCCTTGAGGCAATCGATGGTCTTTCTCGACGTGCCGATGATGCAGCAGCCCGAGGCTTATCTCAGTAATATCTCAAAGTCGCTGGACGACGACGGCCGATTGATCGAAGCAACCGAGAAACATCTGAAGGCATTTATGGATGCCTATGCCCGATGGGTCGATAAGCACTGTCGATAACGGCTGCGAAACCCGCGCCAACAAACGCTAAGCCGCGATGCTCGGCCAGACGCGGGGAATGAATCCTTAATTCATCATCCTGAACTGTTGCGGCGTGATGCCGGTATGTTTTTTGAACGTGGTCGAAAGGTGACTGTGGCTGGCGAAGCCGGTTTCGAGCGCGATGGTCGTGATCGATCTCTTTGTGTTTGACAGCTGCCATCGTACGGAGCGAAGACGCTGTTGAATAATGTACTGTGCCGGGGTCACTCCGAACGAGCGATGAAACGTGCGAAGCAAACTATCTGAACTCATTTCCGCCAGCCCGGCGAGATCCTCGATCGTGATCCGGCGTCCCAGGTTTTCGCAGATAAAATCGTGCAGCATCTGAAATCGATTCCGCGAAAACGGCATTGCGCGCTCGAGCGTGTCAGTGACATTCGAGTTGTATTTTCTAAACAAATGCAGACAAAGCGAATTGCTTAAACTCTCGCCGGTCAGCTCGGAAATGTCGTCGATCTCGGACGATAGCTGCGCGAGGTTTTTGACCGCTTGATAGATGAAATCGTCGTAAAAGCCAATGTGCGGCGCAAGCTGGTATTCGTCGGCCGCTTTACCAAGAAACTTTCGCAAAAAGTCCGGCTTGAAATAGATCTCGGCGTAACTCGCCGTCTCGCCGCGTGCGAATGAAAAGTAACGCGAATTTGCCGGGATCAACCAGCATTCGCCGGCAGTAGGCGGCTCGAGTTTGCGCGCACGACCGTTGATCTCGGTTTCGATCTCGCTCAAGGCTCCGCCGAGATGAACGATCAATGCGTGCCGACTTTCGTCAATTTCCCAAACGGTCGGCTGCTCGATGTCTTCCGTAGCGGTCGTCAACTCAAGGCATTTCCAGCTTTTTTGCCGGCTCGGAACGCCGACAAACTTCCGAGAATTTGAAAATTCCGCTGAGAATTTGAAAGCCATGCTTTGATTCTATCTCTATCATTCTAATCAATACAAAATGTTGAATACTCAAACCAGAGGTAGCGGTATTCTTTATATTCTTGTTGCCGCTCTGATATTGTCTTCGGCCGCGTGCGGACAAACCACAACGAAGAAAGAAGAGCCGCAACGGAATACTATGGAGAACTCACAATCAAAACTACCGCCGCCCGTCGATGCGTTTGTCGCGGCGGTCAATGCCGGCGATACCGACAAGTTTCTCGCATTCTTTGATGAAAAGACCGGCGTCGTGAACGATTGGGGCCGAAGGTACGAAGGCCGTGCGGCGATCAAAGGCTGGAGCGACAAGGAATTTATCGGAGCTCGAGGAACTATCACGCCAACAAGGGTCGAACATAAGGACAACGTCGTCAGCCTTTGGGCCGGCTGGAAAAGCAGCTTCTATTCTGGCGATAGCCTTTTCATATTTACTATCGACGGCGAGAAAATTAAAGAAATGCGTATTGCAGACGCAAAATAAGGGAGAAGAAATGGCAGATCATTCATTGAAAGGAAAAACAGTAGTTATCGGCGGCGGTGCGAAAAATCTTGGCGGATTGCTCGCCCGCGATTTTGCCAAAGACGGTGCGAAGGGAATTGCAATTCATTATCACAGCGACTCGGCTAAGAGTGCGGCGGACGAAACCGTCGCGGCGGTCAAAGAACTCGGTGCGGACGCGATTACCGTGCAAGGCGATCTGACGAAGCCCGAAAATGTGACGAAATTGTTTGACGAAACAATTGCGGCATTCGGCGGAGTTGATGTTGCCGTCAACACGACGGGAATGGTTTTGAAAAAATCTTTCACCGAAATTTCCGAATCGGAATACGACACGATGTTCGGCATCAACGCCAAAGCCGCGTTCTTTTTTATGCAGGAAGCGGGCAAAAAACTAAACGACAACGGCAAACTCTGCACGATCGTAACTTCGCTGTTGGCGGCGTTCACTGGCTATTACGCAGTTTACGCCGGAGCAAAAGCTCCCGTCGAACATTTCACCCGTGCGGCTTCCAAAGAGTTCGGGGCAAGAGGGATTTCCGTCACGGCAGTCGCTCCCGGACCGATGGACACGCCGTTTTTCTACGGACAAGAAGCCCCCGAAGCCGTCGCCTATCATTCTTCGGCGGCGGATTTGAGCAAATACACAAAAACAGGTCTGACCCACATCGAGGACATCGCCCCGCTCGTCAAATTCTTAGTAACCGACGGCTGGTGGATCACCGGACAAACGATCTTCGCCAACGGCGGTTACACAACTCGATAAACACACCATTCAGTCAATTATGAGGCGGTTTGGGCCAAGCCGCCTCTTAAAGATGTATTTGATCGGCATCTCATTCACGATCCACGAAATACCGCAGACCTTTTGGGAGCGGCGATCGGTGGCACGCCGCTTCGACCCAAGGGCGAGCGGCGCTCTCCGCCGTCTATCTCATTTCAATGCCGCGAGATCGGCGCCGAAGTTGATATGATAGGCATTTCCGGCGACAACGAGAGCCGGAACCGACTTGATCCCTGAAGCCTCAGCCTCGCCAATTCGCCCTTTGTCTTCGCCAAGGTGTACGACCTCGACATCGTAGCGATCTCGGTCGATGGTGTCGACGATCATCTGTTCTGCATCCACACAAACGGGGCACCCCGCGTGATAGAAAGTTGCTTTTTCCTTCATTGCAAATTTACTCCTTATAAGTTACGTTCGATCAAAAGCCGCATGTGCGTACTTTTCTTGAAGCTAACAGAACTAGCGGGCCGATGTAAGTAGGCACTTTTTGGACACATAGTTACTTTTTGGTTGTAATTGATGCAGGCAAAGGCGAAAAAAATTTCAGAGCAAACTCGCGCTGAGGGCAAACCGGATGTTAAACGAATGGTCGAAAATATCATTCGCTGCAAATGGTCTCTTTCGGTGCTCGATGCTCTTCGTAACGGGATAACCCGCCCCGGACAAATGGAGCGAAGCATTGACGGAATAACCACCAAAGTCCTAAACGAACGCCTGCGAAAACTCGTCCGCTTCGGCATCGTCGAGAGGACTGCCTTTCCCGCCGTGCCGCCGCACGTCGAATACACGTTGACTTCCTTCGGCCGAAAATTCGTCCGCGTTCTTGATTCGATCGAAAAGCTCGAAGAAGAATTGGGGAAATGATACCGTTTCAAGGTTTCGCACGATCAATTCCGCAGATCTAACTCAAAGAGTTTGATGTGCGTTTGAAGATCACCACCCCAAAATATAAGCAAACATCAGCGGAGCGACGATCGAGGCGTCGGATTCGACGATGAATTTTGGCGTATCGGCGGCGAGTTTGCCCCAGGTTATTTTTTCGTTGGGGACGGCGCCGGAGTAGCTGCCGTAGCTCGTCGTCGAGTCGCTGACCTGGCAGAAGTAGCCCCAGACGGGGACGTTTTCGCGTTGCAAATCTTGATGCAGCATCGGCACGACGCAGATGGGAAAATCGCCTGCGATGCCGCCGCCGATCTGGAAGAATCCGATCGTGGAATCTTCGCTCGCGTTCGCGGTGTACCAATCAGCGAGGAACGTCATATATTCGATGCCGGTGCGAACGGTGTGGACGTATTCGACATCGCCCGTTATCACGTGGCCCGCGAACATATTGCCCATCGTCGAGTCTTCCCAGCCGGGCACGACCATCGGCAGATTTTTCTCCATCGCGGCGTACATCCACGAATCTTTGAGGTCGATCTGATAAAACTCCTCGAGCGAGCCGTTTCTCAGGACCTCGTACATAAACTCGTGCGGGAACATCCGGCGGCCCTCAACGTCGGCACGCGTCCAGACCTCGACCATCGCTTTTTCGAGCCGCCGCATCGCCTCCATTTCCGGGATGCAGGTGTCGGTCACGCGGTTCATATGGCGATCGAGCAGGGCTTGCTCATCATCGGGCGTCAAGTCGCGGTAGTGCGGCACGCGTTCGTAAAAATCATGTGCGACGAGATTGAACAAATCTTCCTCAAGGTTCGCACCCGTGCAGGAAATGATCTGAACCTTGTCCTGCCGGATCATCTCGGCGAGGCTCAGCCCCAACTCCGCCGTCGACATCGCTCCCGCGAGCGTGACCATCATCTTGCCGCCCGCGTCTAGATGCTTCTTGTATCCTTCCGCCGCGTCGACGAGCGCCGCCGCATTAAAATGGCGATAGTGATGTTTGATAAAGTCAGTGATCTGGTTGTTCATTGGATATGAATGAATTTGGATTTGATCGCTTTATGTGTCAAGCGGGCTTCGGACGAAATTCTTGTTCTTTACAACATGAGTATAGATCTGAGTTGTCCGAACATCCTTATGCCCAAGTAATTCCTGAACGGTTCGAATGTCGTATTGATCTTCCAAAAGGTGTGTGGCAAAACTGTGCCGAAAGCTGTGGCAGTTGGCGTGTTTATAGATCTTCAGCTTTGACATCGCTCGTTTCACGGCCTGCTGGATAGTGCTTTCGGCGGTATGGTGACGCCGGACGACCCCGTCTTCTCGGGACGGTGAAAGCTTTGTCGATGGAAAGGCGTAGGCCCACGCGAACAGCTTATCGGCATTGGGATACTTGCGCGCAAGCGCGTACGGAAGCAGGACCGAGCCAAATCCCCGAGATACATCCTCTTCATGAAGCCGCTTGACGGACTCGAGATGACGCCGCAATTCTTCAATGATACCTGCGGGCAGGATCGTTGTTCTGTCTTTTGCCCCCTTGCCGTCACGTACGATCAGTTGCCCGTTCTCTAGCTCGACATCCTTCACTCTCAACCTCAGGGCCTCGGTTAAACGAAGTCCGCTTCCATAAAGGAGGCTGACAATTATTCTTACCGGACCGTCAAGATCATTGATTATCGCTTTTGCCTCTTCGCGGGTGAACACCGCGGGAAGCCGGGCCGGCCGCTTCGCCCTCAAAACGCCATCAATAAGCGGAAGTTCTATCCCAAGGACCTGTTTGTACAAGAAAAGGATCGCGTTGAATGCAACATTTTGGGTAGATGCAGCTACTCTCTTTTGGACGGCCAGATAAGTCAGATACTCCCTGATCTGCTCAACGCCCATTTCTCTGGGATGGGTTTTGCGGTGGAAAAGTATATACTCGCGAATGTAGGCGACGTATGCTCGCTCAGTCTTGTAGCTCATGTGCTTCAACCGTATGAGATTACGCACCTGATCGAGAAGCTTTGGAGATTCTGTCGCCATTTCGCTTGATAATAATGTAAATCTGGAGTATTATCAACAATGATTGTTGTTAATCAATAGTTAGGCCCCGCGAAAGGCATTCCAGAGTCATGACAGCCAAGATCTCTCCCCGGCTTGCAGAGATAGTTGAAGCACTCCCGCTTCGTCCCGGCATGCGCGTTCTAGAGATCGGGTGCGGTCCTGGGGTTGCAGCACGTGCAGTGCTCCATCGGATCGGCAAAGGGCATGTTCTAGCCATCGACCGTTCTGTCAAGGCCATTGACCAAGCTATCGCTGGTTCTACTGCCGAGCTTGCGTCGGGCAGGCTGGAGTTCCGCTGCATCGCCATCGAGGATTTCATTCTTTCACAAGGCGAGCGGCCCTACGATATGGCGTTTGCTGTGCGGGTCGGAGCGCTGGACGGTCGCCATCCCAAAGCTGGCCGCATCGCTCTTGACCGGTTGCGGCACGTTCTTTCCAAGAATGGTAGGTTGTTCATTGATGGTGGCAATCCACTTACAGAGGTCACGCTTGGCGTGGCCTAACAATTCGGTCAACCGGACGCAAATCCCGCTACGCGGTCTTTGCGCCGGTTACCTCAAGCGTTGGGCGGACAAGATGAGTACGACACGGGAATGACCAATACCTCCAGTCAGGTTCGATGCGAGTGGGGAGAGAGCGCTGTGCGCTCGCTCGGTTCGGAGTCCGACGTCATCGTGATCGTTGACGTGCTCTCGTTCTCCACTTGCGTGGATGTGGCTGTTTCTCGTG
This sequence comes from Pyrinomonadaceae bacterium, assembly GCA_021463165.1. GTDB lineage: Bacteria > Acidobacteriota > Blastocatellia > Pyrinomonadales > Pyrinomonadaceae > OLB17. The sequence goes on from JAJTWY010000005.1 coordinate 91,149, forward strand.
GAGGTCGCGTGTTCCCCTACAAGCCCAACGCGCCGGGTGCCAGCGCCTTCGCCCAGCAGCGACGGGCCTACCTGGCGCTGGCACGGGGTGAGGGAGCGTTTTCCCTGTCACCTGCCTCCTTCCGCGCCCTCAATTCCGGGGAGTCCGTCGTCCTGCCATCACCGAATGGAGCAATGGCGGTGCTTGCGGCAGGTAGGGGCCTTGTGCTCGCAGGATGCCTTCGGAACGCGGCGGCAGTGGCGAGCGCCTGTACGCACGGGAGCCGCGTACTGGTGGTGCCCGCAGGCGAGCGCTGGCCGGATGGTTCCTTGCGACCATGTCTGGAGGATTGGCTTGGTGCTGGCGCGATTCTCAGCCACCTGCCGGGTGTTCCGACGGGCGAGGCCCGCGCCGCTATCGCCGCGTTTCGCGAGCTACAGGCGGATATCCCACAGGCATTGCGTGGCTGCATGTCCGGCCGCGAGCTCATCGAACGCGGCTACCCGGGGGACGTCGACATTGCGGCAGAGCTCGACTCGAGTTCGACGGTTCCGATGTACGATGGCGAGGCCTTCAGTTGTGAACCGACGTCCGCCCAATAGGAGTTGGGCGGCAGGATGAGCCGATCGATGACGCCGAGCTCAGACGACCTCGAGCAGCTGCGTCAGCTCGAAGAGAAACTCTGGCGGGCCGAGACCAGGTTCGACAGGAACGAGATGTCTCGTGTCCTCGCTCCTGACTTCCTCGAGTTCGGAAGATCGAGTCGGGTCTACCGACGTGCGGAGGCCCTTTCCGTCGAACCCCAGGAAATCCCCGCCAAGCTCCCGCTGCCGAATCTCGAGATCCGGCTCATCCACCCAGATGTCGCTCTCATCACATATGAGAGCGATGTTGCCTACCGCTCAGGGAGAGAGCGGGCTCGGCGAAGCTCGCTTTGGACCCGCACTCATAGCGGCTGGCAGATCCGCTTCCATCAAGGTACGCCTATTCCAGATGGCGAGCACTGAAAGCCTGCCGCCCAACAAGCCGCTGAAGCTGACGGCCGCGGGTTTTAGTCATGCGAGCGGCCGTGCTCGACACGAGTCGTGGTAGCATGACACGCGGCCGCAGCTTAGCGGCCATCCGTTAGGCCACTTCGCACGTCACAGCCATGAGCGACCAGACACAGATTACCGTCCGCCGAACGACGAGCTACGCCGACCGTCTGCGCGCTTACAAGATTGTGTTAGATGGCGCACTTGTGGGCACTGTTCGCGCAGGTCAGTCGGCCACTGTCTCCACCACTCCCGGCAGGCACTCGCTCGTTTTGCGCATTGATTGGTGTGGCAGCGAGGAGGTTTCGTTTGAGGCACGGACGGGAGAGCACATCACTTTCGAGTGCGGCAGTAGTTTGGCCGGCTGGCGAGTTCTCTTGGCGATTGTTTATATGATCTTTCGGACGCGGGAGTATCTTTGGTTGCGCAGAGCAGCATGATGTATGAGTTACGAGATGACGTGGCCTAACCATGCGCTGCAGCGAACCCGGCGGGGGCGTCGCGGTTGCAATCGTTGCGTCCCGTGCGCCGGGTCGCTGAGCTTGGGTCGTTAGGCGCCTGACATAGAGGTCGCTTTAGGAGACAACCGTTGATGTTAAGATCTGGCAAATATCTCTTCGCTATACTTGCTATTTGCACCAGCTTAATTTTTCTGCCTGTATCGGGCGCGCAGAACAAAAATGAGGCTATTCAAAACCATACCCTGTTAGGGCAAGGGCGCGGCCTCGACCATGTTATGGTTGCTGTGCGAGACCTCAGCGCCGCCGAGAACGCATTTCGCAGCCTCCTCGGATTCAAAGTGAATCGCTGGGGTAAATTCCCCGACGGTGTAGAGAATGGTGGCGTGTCCTTCAGGAATGGCAGTTATCTGGAATTCCTCGGAATCTACGACTACGAAAAAGCGGCTCAGACATCAGAAGCTAAGTCATTGCGAAGCCACGAAGGCGCTATCGGATTGGCAATGCATGTTTCGTCAGCAATGCAAACAGCAACTTTTCTCAAGTCACGCGGCTTTGATGTGAAGGCGCCCGAAAGCATGGACTTCACGCCGGAGGGAGAAACACAACAGAAGAAACCGCTTTGGCAAATCGTGAGTTTTAAGAAGCCGGTTGTCCCAGGTGGCATTGTTTTCTTTATTCAGTACAACGAGAAAGCGCGAGAAGAAAGCCGGAAAGAAGATCGAAATGCTAAATATGAAACGGTACATCCCAATACCGCCGAGAAAATTAGTTCGGTTTGGGTGGCAGTTAAGGACTTGGACGCAGCAGTCAAGGGTTATAACTCAATCGGCCTGACCGCAGGACGACAGGTAAAAGTTCCGCATCTAGGTGCAACGGGTCGCGAGATAAATGCTGGAGAAGGCGTAATATTGCTTCTTCAGCCAAATGATTCAAATGGTGAGGCAGCATCTTTCTTGAAACGACGAGGGGAAGAGATAATGGGTGTGAGTATAAAGGTCACTAACCTGGACACCGCACGAAATATCGTTGAAACAAATCTTAAGCGGAAACTCTCGACTTATAGAGGACCATACGGGCGGAGCTTCCTTGTTCCAGATGAGATCACCCGCGGGTTGTGGTTTGAGATGTTTCAATGAGGCCGCGCCTAACAACACGGTGCAGCGGAGCGCGCGTAGCTGATTTCTCATGCGTTATTCCAGTGCTTGGCGCGCGCCCGCTGACCGTGAGCGTTATCTGGCTCATCCAATGCAGCATGTGTCCAGCCTTGGAGGACCGCGCGTCCTGCTACCAACACGAGATGTGCCGCGCTGGATCAGCGAACTTGGCAACGAACCAACACTCGACGCGGGGTTGTATGCACTTGCATGCTCTATTGGCGACTACTGTGGTATCATCCGGCCTTGGGACAAGCCGATCATTGTGTTCGACGATGACCCGTCCGACATTTATTGGTTGCCCGATAACGACGGTGGATTGTTAGTTCGCTGGGTCGGCGCGGAATCGCTTGAACAATTGATTAGGTTTGCCAAGGCCGCATCCGAAACGGACAACTGGACTGAACAGATTGATTGGGAGGCACAATCGGCGGACTATACGCTGATGGACGTATGCACGTTTGTCGGTGATACTGCGCCAAGGATCGCGATCACCCTTCCCGCCGGCAGGTACATCATTAAATCCCAGTATGCCGAATCCGAAAGCGTAATGACGATCGTCCAGCGTCTCGAATACGCCCGATAACAATGCGGTGAACGGGAGCCGCCGATCACGCGGATTTGTGAAATCACAAGTTTTATTGGCGGCGGCCCGGATACCGCCGACGTTATGTGCCTACATTAACTCAATGAAAATGGAAACTCGAGAAACCACTGAACGGTTCGCTGATCCCGGTGACACGATTTACTCGTTGATCGCGGAAGAGGTTCTTGTTGAGTGTCCACGTTGCAGCAAATGTGCAAGGTATAAACCAATTCCATGCGATTCTGCCAAACTCGACTGGTTCGCACCGCGTCGACTCGTGTGTTTGCACTGTGCTCTTACGCGTGATTGGCATGAGAATGAAATCTACCGTCAATGGCACGAAACTCCCGCACGCGATGACTACTTCAACGCAATACTTTGGATACGAGGGAAATTCCAGTCCAATGAAATCTGGGCGTACAATTGGCGGCATCTTGATTTAATCGAACAATACGTTGCCGCAAAACATCGGCAACATGTTCGCCAGGGCGAATTTGGTTGCGCCAACAAAAGTTTTGTGAATCGGTTGCCTAAATGGATTACGTCCGCAAAGAACCGTGATGATGTTCTCAGCACGATCGATCGAATCAAACGTGAACGATACATCAGCACATAACAAACGGATGCACCGGAGCGGGCGTGCCTGGAAGGTCGCACTGCTACACTCAACAAAAATTACCAGCCCTCCAGCTTGAGCAAAAGGTTAAACACGAACGGTGCTGTTATCGTCACATCTGCGAGCCTAGCCCCGCGGCATTGAAGCGAGGAGAGTAGTGCTTCCTATGATCCGAAATTTGGTCTTTCATTATTGAAGAATGGGAATATCTTCCCGACAATATTCACAATTGCGGGTTGCAATAGGCAGAATGGAGTTGTTGATGAAAACCTTATACAAAATCGTTTTCTTTGGGTTGGCGCTGTTTCCGATCGGGACTGCCGCACAAACAAAATATCTTTGCCGTAGTAATGGTGACGCCTTTCACGAACTGCGGATCTACGAAGTGAATCGAAGTAATCGGGAAGCATTTCATGAGCGATTCCAGGACCACGCCATGCGATTCTTTAAGAAATACAAATTCAAAGTTATCGATATGTGGGAGAGCGACTCTGGCGACAAACTCCAGTTGATCTACATCCTATACTGGCCGAACAGAGCAACAATGGAGGCTCGCTGGAAAGAATTTCGCGCGGATAAGGAATGGGCGGAAATACGGCAGCGTTCCGTCGCAAAGCATGGCGATCTTCTGCTGTCGACACCCGCCAGCCAATCGATGGTGCGCGTGTCCTATAGTCCAGTTTGCAAGAAATAGGGACTGGCATATCCTGACGTCACCACCTATGCGAAATGACATGACGAGAGAGCCAACCTCGACTGCAAGCCGGATCGTGGCTTTCGGTATTGGCCTTGTTCTTGTTGGTTGCGCCGCTGCGATAGTGTTTCTGGTACCTCTTTCGAATCTGCCCGCGATGATAGCTGCCGCAGTGATCTTCGCCGTCGGCGTCGAGGCTCTCTTTGCCGCAGTTCGAGCACGGGTTCCGCTTATTGCGCGGATCGGTCCTCTACCCTAGCCAGGTCATTCACTTCGAACAAGCGCGATATCCCGAGGTGCAGTCCGCGTAGCTCGGCCAGCCCGCGCATTCGGCCGATGCAGGAATAGCCCGGATTCGTGACTTTGCCAAGGTCGTCCATCATTTGGTGCCCGTGGTCGGGGCGGAATGGGATGAAGTGATCGACGGTTTGGGCGGTTTGATAGACATTTTTCATCGCCGAATACATATCGACATCGCCGTCGAGATGGTCGGATTCATGAAAATTGCCCTGGCCATCCTTCTTGATGTTGCGGAAGTGGACGAAATGGACTCGGGAGCCCATTTCAGCCAGGATCGCCGGAATATCGTTCTTCGGATTCGAGCATAACGAGCCGCAGCAGATGCAGAAACCGTTCGCCGGCGACTGCGCGAACGAAGCGATATCACGCAGATCTTCGATGGTTGAGACTATTCGCGGCAATCCCAGAATATCGAACGCCGGATCGTCCGGATGGACGGCAAGCCGAATACCAACTTCCTCTGCGACGGGCGAGACCTCGTGGAGAAAGTGGGCATAGTTTTCCTTCAGGGCTTTGCGATCGATATCCTCGTACTGCTCAAGTGCCCGCCGCATACCTTCGACCGTCCGTCGTTCTTCGCCGGGAATTCCGAACAAGACCGTGTCGATCAGAGCATCTTTTTGTCTCTGAGTAGCGCTCTTGAACCGCTGTGCTGCCTTATCGATTATCTCGTCTGAAAAATCCGCTTTTGCATTCGGCCGTTCGAGCAGGTGAATATCGAACATCGCGAAATCGACGAGATCGAAATTCAATGCCAGCGAGCCGTCCTCCACCTTGAAGGCGATATCCGTTCGCGTCCAGTCGTTAACCGGCATGAAATTGTAGGTGACGACCTCAAGCCCACACGAGGCGAGGTTTCGCAGACTGATCTTGTAATTCTCGATCCATTCCGCCACCCGGCCCGACCGCGTCTTTATATCCTCGTGGATCGAGAGGCTCTCGACGACGCTCCACGGCAGGCCGAATTTTGCCAGCTCAATTTTTCGCTTTTCGATCTCATCGATCGTCCAAACCTCGCCATGAGGGATATGATGCAAGGCAGTAACGACACCTTGCGCGCCCGTTTGTCTTACATCCGAAAGTGAGACCGGATCGTCAGGGCCGAACCAGCGCCAGGTTTGAAGCAATTCCTTGGGCATAGTGTTTGATGACGTGGAAGAGCAAGGTCGACCGCGATGCCACCGAAGCCTACGGTCGGGGCAAGAGATCCTGCTCGTCACGGCTTGTTCGCTTGTCCGGCAGCCGCCGCCTTCGTAGAGGCACTGCGCATCTTCACGACACGTTTGGGGGCGACAAACGTCAGAGCCCGAGCCGGGTTATCGACCATTATCTTGCGGATCGTCTCGTCCGTAGCGCCTTTCGCCTTCAGGCCCGGGACAACGACGTCGTTGATGTAGGTAAACCCGCCACCGCCGTTTGCTTTTAATTGCTCCTGAGTGCAGACGTCGTGTGACAAAATGATCTGATCGGTATGGCCGGCCTGGATCATAGCGTAGATCCCGTCGATCAGGCGTCCGTCCGCTTCACTTTTTCGCGAGGCTTGGCCCATATAGTCCCATTCCACATATGCTCCGCGTTTGAAGATCGCCTCCATCGTTTTCACATCGCGGCCACCTGTGTGAGACATGACGACCCGCCGCAGATCCACGCCCTCGGATTCGATGATGTCGAGAACCTTCATCATCTCGTCGAGAGGTTCGAAATTGTGTATGGACAGCGGGGCTCCTGTTATGCGAGCGGCACGCGCGCTGGCCCGGACGCTTTTTAGCTCATTCTCCGAGAGCGGCTTGCCGACGACGCCGACCTCGCCAATTATTCCAGAGCGAATATCGGTGCCTTGAGCGCCGACCGCAATGTCGCGAACGATGATATCGGTCAGTTGCTCTACGGTCAGCTTGTCCATATCCGGCGGGTGAAGCTGCCGCATATAAAAGCCCGCGCCCATGACGACATTCAACCCCGAAACGCGTGAGATCAGTTTCAGCGCCAAGGGATCACGAGTCAGGCCAAATGGTGACACGTCAACAATTGTGCCGCCACCGATCTTTTTGAATTCCAGGATCGCTGATAACGATTGGTCGAAATCTGTCAGCCCAAAGGCGTTCGGCTTTGCATCGCTTGTCGGCCGCGGCTGGATCACCGTTATATCGGTTGGTGGCGGGAACATCGCCGGTGCCTTCTTGAAATTGATGAATATGTGCTCATGCATCAAGGTGATGCCAAGTTGGGACGGAGCAACCGGGCCGGAGATCGTCACGACCTTACCCGCCAGATTGGGAATTTGCCCTTGCCTCAACCGGCGTTGAGCGGTGCCAGGGGAGAGGCCAGCGAGAACAAGAACAAAACAGATGGCGAACCTTATCGAGACTATTTTCACTATCGATCCTCGGCTATTTGGGTAGAACTATCGGCGACGATGTTACCACAAATACCTTACCCGATGTGCCCTTCTCGTTAAGGAATCAAAACGCCTCGCTGAAACTCACCTCACCGGCGACGGCAACCTGATAGGCCGAGACGCGGCGTTCGAAGAAGTTGGCGAGTTCCTGCACATCCTGCAGATCCATGAATGAGAACGGATTGCGCGCGCCGTAGATCTTGTTCATTCCGAGCATCGCGAGCCGCTGATCGGCAATGAATTCGAGATATTGCCGCATGTCGGCGACGGAGAGGCCGGCGACTCCCCCCGAAAGAAGATCCTGGGCGAACTGCATCTCGCAATCGACGGCTTCGCCGAGCATAGTTGCTACAGAGCGTTCAAGTTCGGCGTCGAAAAGCAGCGGCTCTTCTTTGCGGACGGTTTTGACGACCTCGAACGCAAACTTCATATGCGCCGATTCGTCGCGAAAAACCCAATTCGTTCCCGCCGCAAGGCCGTGAAGCAAACCTTTTGAGCGAAGGAAATACACATAAGCAAACGCCGCAAAAAAGAACAGACCTTCGATACAAGCCGCAAAACAAATCAAATTCAAAAGGAACATCTTGCGGTCGCCCGGCCCTTTGAGTGAGTCGAGATCGTTGATCGAATCGATCCACTTCAAGCAAAAATCAGCTTTTTTCTTTATCGAAGGAATATTCTCAACGGCCGCAAACGCCGCAGCACGCTCGTCGTGGTTGGGAATATACGTGTCGAGCAGCGTCAGATAAAACTGCACGTGCAGCGCCTCTTCGTAAAGCTGTCGCGACAGATACATTCGCGCCTCGGGCGCGTTGATGTGCTTGTAAAGATTGAGCACGAGGTTGTTCGCCACGATCGAATCGCCCGTCGCAAAAAACGCCACAAGCCGATTGATCAGATGCCGCTCACTCGCCGTCATCTTGTTCTTCAAGTCCATCACGTCAGTCGAAAAATCGACCTCCTCAACAGTCCATGTGTTCTTGATGGCGTTCCGGTACATTTCGTAAAAGTCCGGATACTTCATCGGGCGAAGGGTTAGGTTGAATCCAGGGTCTAAAAGCATAATATTGAATTTCGAATAACGAATATCGAATGAATCTATTTCCGCGATCTCGCTGTTTTGATGGACGAAACGAAGATCGCCGTCAACTGTTCGGTTTCGTCCTGTAGTTCTGCTAGTCTTTCCGCCTTTACGAAACCGCCTTCTACCAACAGCTCTAACCAATAAGCTGTTTCATCAAGTTCCTGAAGGCTACTCATCATCTTGCTAATAAATTCCGAGGTTGATCGTGAGCGACATGCTTCTCTATATTGAGCACCGATACTCGTTCCGCTTCGCAAAACCTGCTTACCGATCACCTGTGCGTCCGAAGATTTAGGAAGCGAATTGAAAAGCTTGATGATCCGTAAAGCAAACACTTTCGTCCGCACTTTGAGATCAAACTCATTCATTCATCATTCGATATTCGAGATTCATCATTTGTCATTGACACGCTTCGCATGCTTCGGGGTTTTCAAGTGAGCAAATAAGAGCTTCTTCGTCGGTGTAAGCCTTCTTCGGTTCTTCGATGACCGACGCGATGTTATCGCTCGCGGCGACTTGTGCGATCCGCGTCGCCGGGCGTGAACGAAGGTAATACGTCGTCTTCAAACCTTTTTGCCACGCGTACATATACATCGACGAGAGTTTGCCGATATTCGGGCTTTCCATGAAGAGATTCAAAGACGCCGACTGGTCGATGTAGGCCCCGCGGTCTGCCTGCATATCGATAAGCGACCGCATCGGGATCTCCCACGCGGTACGATAGATCGCTTTCAGGTCGTCTGAAAACTCGGGAATATCCTGGATCGAGCCCTCCGAAAGTTTGATCTTGGTGCGGATCTCTTCGTTCCAAAGACCGGCATTCTTTAGCTCCTGAACCAGATATTTATTGACCTGGACGAAGTCACCACTGAGGGTTTCGCGTTTGAAGAGGTTCGAAACCTGCGGCTCGATGCATTCGTAGCAACCGGCGATCGAAGCGATCGTCGCGGTCGGAGCGATGGCGATCATCAGCGAGTTTCGCAAACCCGTTTGCCGGATCTTTTCGCGAAGCGAATCCCAACGCAGCATATCGTCCGGTGTGACTCCCCAGAAATCGAATTGCAGGTCGCCGTGAGCGGCGCGTGTTTCGAGGAATGCCGGGTGGGCACCGCGTTCCGCGGCGAGATCGCTCGAAGCGTTGAGGGCGGCATAGTATATCTCTTCTTGTATGCGGGCCGAGATCTTTCGCGCCTCCTCTGAGTCGAAGGGCAGCCGAAGCTGAAAGAAGACATCCTGCAAACCCATCACACCGAGCCCGATATTGCGCCAGCGGTTATTGGATTGCGAGGTCGAGGGGATCGCGTAGTAATTCAGGTCGATCACACGGTCGAGCTGTCGAACCGCGAGGCGAACATTGCGGTGCAGCTTTTCATAGTCAACGCCGCCGTCTTTTACATACCTCGCGACATTTATCGAGCCGAGATTGCAAACAGCAGTTTCGCTATCGCTCGTGACCTCGATTATCTCTGTACAAAGGTTTGATAAGTGGACCACATTTTCCGGTCGGGCGGTCTGGTTCGACTTGCGGTTTGAGGAATCTTTGAACGTCATCCAACCGTTGCCGGTCTGGGCCATCGTTCGCATCATCTTGGCGAACAGGTCGCGAGCCTGTATCTGCCGGACAAAAAGTCCCTCTTGCTCGGCGCGGACGTACGCCGTCTCAAATTCCTCGCCATAAAGATCAGGAAAATGCGGAACAGCCTTCGGGTCGAAAAGCGACCATACACCATCCGCTTGAACCCGTTTCATAAACAGATCGGGGATCCAATTCGCAAGATTTAAGTTGTGCGTGCGACGAGCCTCGTCGCCGGTGTTGTCGCGAAGCTCGAGAAAATCGTCGATGTCCGCGTGCCACGTTTCCAGATAAACACAGCAGGCTCCCTTCCTCTTTCCGCCCTGATTAACCGCCGAAACACTCGAATCCAACGTCTTGAGCCATGGGACGATGCCGTTCGAATGTCCATTGGTACCGCGTATCAGCGAACCCTGTGATCGGACCCGGTGGTAGGCGATTCCGATGCCGCCACTAAACTTTGAGAGCATGGCGACATCGGAGTACTTGCGGTAAATGCTTTCGAGGCTGTCCTGAGGGCTATCGAGCAAAAAACACGAGGACAACTGTTCGTGTTTCGTGCCCGAATTGAAGAGAGTGGGCGTCGATGGAACGTATTCCAGCGACGAGAACAGGTGATAGAGATTGATCGCTTCGTGTGGGCTTTCGGAGAGTCCGCAGGCGACGCGCATCCAGAAGAACTGTGGCGTTTCGATCACGTCGCGGCTGACCGGGTTCTTTAGTAGATACCGATCATATAGCGTGCGCAGGCCGAAGAATTCAAAAAGGTCGTTCCGTGTCGAGTCGATCGCGTCATTTAATTTGCGGGCATTGTCGGTCACAAACTGAGCGACACGATCGCCGATCAATCCTTCTTTGACACCGAACCCGATCGATTGTGAGAAGGAGTGGATCTCTTGATTACGAACCTCTTTCTCGATGTACTGATTGAGCAGGCGGGCCCCCAACCTCGAATACTCCGGCTCCTCAAATATCAAACTTGCCGCCGTCTGGATCGAGAGTTTATCGAGTTCCTTGGTCGTGGCGCCGTCGTAGAGGCCGCTGATGGTCTTCGTGGCGATCCGCATGGAATCGACCGAGGGCAAATTTGTGCAGCAACGTGTGATCGCCCGCACGATCTTATTAATATCGACCGGTTCGAGCGAGCCGTTTCGCTTGCGAACCTGCATCGAGGTTTGGGCTGTCTGTTCTGACTGACGGGTTGCTGCGGTTCCTGCCGATATCGAGGAGTTGTCCATGCGGGCTGTCGATGCTCCTTAAATTTATCCTTAAGTGGTTTCGTTGCCGGCCTAAGTTCGGGGCAAAAAACGGCGAGAATTCCCCGATGCACAGATGGTTTTCACCCCGTGATCACTTAGCTCTCGCCTAGTTTAAGGTTGTTTCGACGCGGGCAGTTGGATTGTCTTTTGCTCGCGTGGATATAGACTATATTGTGTCTAAAACCGAATGTCAACACAAAATGTAGTGGTTTTAAAACTTTCCTGTAAGTCGTCTAAAATCAATATCTTAACGCGCATCGCCTGATGAAACGGGTGAATTTCTATGTAGTATTGAGATAACGCATTATGCAGCAATGATTTAGCGGTCTGGGCACCGGCACTGCAGCCGGTATTTTTCAGCACGCTCTCACCGATCCGCTGCGAAGAGAGAGTCGGACAAAACATGAATATTGTGGCAAATAGGAAAACTATGCGCTTTTACGCCATCCTGTATATACTTCCGGGCCGGTTCAGGTTACGGTTGCGTAGGATGTATAGCCCTGAACGACCCGTGACCGACGACACTGTGTGCTCAACTACCACCTGCTCCGCCGCTGCAGGCCGATGCTCCACGCAACTATGGGACGCATCTTTAGCGTGTTTTTGACTTTTTCAGGCCTAACCTGGACCATATCGCCTTATGCCTCAGACCCAGACACGAAAAGCGATCCTGCACGTGATCTTTTTTCTCTCGGGGATCACCACCGTGCTGATCGGCCAGATATTGCCGATCCTTGCCCGGCGCTTTTCACTCGGCGATCTGGAAGTTAGCTTCTTTTTTCCGGCACAGTTCGCGGGCTCGCTTTTCGGGACGTTTTTTACGAGCCAGTTCGCCCGTCGTGACGCCTATTCTTCCGCGACTGTGATCGGCGGCCTGTTGATGGCGGCCGGGATGGCGATGATGAACGCCGATTCCTTCTCCGTGTGCCTTGCGGGTTTTACCGTGAATGGGGTCGGGATCGGGCTGACACTGCCGGCGATCAACATGCTGATCCTCGAGATGAATTTGGGACGCGCCGGTTCGGCACTGAGCGTGCTCAATTTTTGCTGGGGTGCCGGAGCGATAGTCTGTAAGCCATTCGTTGATGCTTTTGGGACGCATGATTCACTGGGGGCGACGACGTGGCTGCTGGCCGCACCCCTTGTTTTGGCTGCCTGCATCCTGATCGTTTTGGGACGCAAGACGGCCGATGCCCCTCGAGACGACCCTGGTGACGCGGATGGAAACAGCGTGCCGATCTGGACGACGCCGCTCGCCTGGACGATCGCGTTCTTCAACCTGATCCACGTCGGTTTCGAAAGCGGAATTGGCGGTTGGCTGACCACTTACACCGAGCGCGTCCCCGGCCCGCCGCTCGCAAGCTGGGTGTCGCCGACGCTGCTTTATTTCAGTTTTTTCGTTTTGGGACGCGGATTTGCGCCCGTGCTGTTCCGCTTTCTGAACGAGAATAGGATGCTGATACTCGGCCTTGTTATCGTCCTCGCCGGAATGAGCATCATCCTGGCCGCGTCGAGCGTCCTGGTTCTCAGCCTCGGCGCGACGGTCGCAGGTTTTGGGACGTCATGGATATTTCCCACGAACGTCGCGCGCTTCTCACAAACCTTCGGTCCGACGGCGACGCGCCGGGCAATGCCGCTATTTATCTGTGGGACGCTCGGCGCGGCCGCCTCGACGTGGCTGATCGGATTCGTCTCGGATCGCACCGGGAGCTTGAACTCGGGAATGTATGTCCTTCTGGTCAGCGTCATCCTGCTCCTCGCTACCCAAGCATATCTTGGGACGCAGGGCAGGAGGCGGGGGCAGTGAACGACATGCCCGTGTCGGGTGACGCACCGCGGTTGTGAGTCGGTTGGCAGGGATTCAAGGACGCGACACCGGAGTTGGAGGGTGACGCAGTGCGTAGTCCGGACGGTTCCTTTATGCACCGAATCAAGACTCGAAGCCCGGATTCCGAGACTTGTTCCTAGAGAGGCAGGGATCGTAGATACTCACGAAACTCACTGCCGAGATCTTCGCGTTTCAGCGCAAGTTCCACCGTCGCGATCAGAAAACCGAGTTTGTCTCCGGCATCGTGACGTGTTCCTTCCAAACGCACGGCGTAAAACGGCTGCTTTTGTAAGAGAAGACGCATAGCGTCAGTGATCTGTATCTCGCCCCCCGCGCCGGGTTTGGTGTTCTCGATCGCCTCAAAAATGTTGGGCGTAAAGATATAGCGGCCGATGATCGCGAGATTCGAAGGAGCTTCGGCGAACGGGGGTTTTTCGACCATATCGCGGATCTTGAAAACATTTGGCTCGACCTCGTCGGCATCGATCACGCCGAAGCGGGAAATGTCCTCACCGTCAACCTGCATTGTTGCGATGACAGGTGCGTTGTAGCGTTGGTAAACCTCGACCATCTGTTGTAGTGCAGGTTTCTCGCTGTCGACAATGTCATCGGCAAGCAAAACGGCAAAGGGATCGTTTCCCGCGAAATCCTTTGCCTGATAGATGGCGTGGCCGAGGCCAAGCGCCTGCTTTTGTCGGGTGTAGCTTATTCTGGCGATGTCTGCGATGGCACGTACCTGTTCGATGACGTCGGTCTTCCCGCGTTCTTTCAAGACCCCTTCGAGCTCGAATGAAATATCGAAATGGTTTTCTATCGCACTTTTCTCGCGGCCTGTAATGATGAGGATGGATTCGACGCCACTCGCGACCGATTCTTCAACGACATACTGGATCAGCGGCTTGTCGACCAGCGGGAGCATCTCCTTCGGCGAAGCTTTGGTAGCGGGAAGGAATCTCGTTCCAAGCCCCGCGGCAGGGAAAACGGCCTTGAGAATTTTATTTACCATAACAACTTTGCTAAATTCGTAAGGTTCCGGCGGCACCTGAACGAAACGTTGATTTTAGGTTAATTATGGCGGATAAACAAACATTTGAAACGGTGCTTCTCAAACACGGATCGATGAATGCGACGGGCATCGAGATACCGTTCGATGTCGAAGCAGTCTTCGGTGCAAAACGGGTGCCTGTCAAGGCTAGGATCAACGGAGCCGAGTATCGTGGATCGATCGTCAGAATGGGCGGAAAATACTTGCTTGGCGTGCCGAAGGAATTTCGCGAGCGAGCTGGGATCGAGGCTGGTGAGCACATTGTAGTTACGGTTGAAAGAGATGAGACCCCTCGTCTGATAACGCCGCCCGACGATCTCATCACCGCACTGAGGGAGGCCGGGTTGGCCGAGGCCTTTGCGAGGCTAAGCTACACGCATCAGAAAGAATACGTTCGAGCTGTTGAAGATGCGAAGACGCCAGAGACACGAATGCGTAGGATAGCAAAGGCGGTCGAGACGGTTGGTTTTATTGTCGATAAGAAGAAGTAGCTTTTATGTTGGACCTTAATTACGTACGCGATAACCTCGATGCGGTTCGCTCCGCTTTAAGGGATCGCAATTTTCCCGCCGATTCGCTCGGTCGTTTTCTAGAACTCGATGCCGAGCGCCGGCGCGTCATCGGCGAGGCCGATGCGATCAACGCTGCTCGTAACGCGGCAAGCAAAGAGATCGGCAGCCTGATGCAGGCGAGCAAGCAGGATGAGGCGAACGCCAAGAAAGCCGAGGTCGCGGGCCTGAAAGAGAAACAGGCGGAATTGGAAGCGGCACGAGATGCTGCGGAGGCCGAGATGCACGACCTACTGGGCGGATTGCCGAACCTGCCCGCAGACGACGTTCCGGTCGGAGCTGATGAATCGGCAAATGTTGAGGTTCGCCGCTGGGGATCGCCGCGAGAATTTGATTTCGAGGTAAAGGATCACGTCGATCTTGGCGAGGCTCTGGGCATTCTCGACTTTGAGCGGGCAACAAAGATCGCCGGGTCACGCTTTGCAATCATGAACGGTGCCGGTTCACGGCTAAGCCGGGCTCTTGTCAATTTCATGCTCGACATTCACACCGGCGAGCATGGTTATGTGGAAACAACTCCGCCGTTTCTGGTCAACCGAGCCGCGCTCTTCGGCACGAACCAGTTGCCGAAGTTTGAAGAGGATCTCTTTCATATCAAAGACGATCGGGGCTTTGCGTTGATCCCGACTGCCGAGGTTCCCGTGACGAACTACCATGCCGGCGAGATGCTCGACGCCAGCGATCTGCCAAAGTATTTTGCGGCATACACGCCCTGTTTTCGGAGCGAGGCTGGCAGCTATGGCCGTGATACGCGGGGCTTGATCCGTCAGCATCAGTTCGAGAAGGTCGAGCTGGTAAAACTGTGCTTGCCTGAAAATTCCGAGGAAGAGCATGAAAAGCTTACGGCAAACGCGGAAAGGATATTGCAGTTGTTAGGCCTGCCTTACCGAACGGTTGTGCTATCGACCGGCGACATGGGGTTCGGGGCGAGGAAGACATACGACATTGAGGTCTGGCTTCCATCGCAGCAAACGTACCGCGAGATATCAAGCTGCTCGAACTGCGGCGATTTTCAGGCCAGGCGGATGAATACCCGCTTCAAACGCTCTGGCGGTGCAAAACCCGAATTCGTCCACACCCTTAACGGCTCCGGCCTTGCCGTGGGCCGCACGTGGATAGCGGTTATCGAAAACTGCCAGCAAGCCGACGGCTCGGTCGTTATACCTAAAGTCTTACGGCCGTACATGAACGGTATTGAGTCGATACGGCCGGATTGAGCGGTCGTTGACGAAATGATCCATTGTAATTACGATGTAATTATGAAAGCGCAGATCATCCAGATCGGTAACTCGCAGGGGATAAGAATTCCTAAGGTCCTGCTCGAAGAAAGCCGGATAGTCGGCGAGGTGGAACTCGAACTTCACCACGACGGTATTCTTATTCGCAAGGCCCAGAAACCACGATCGGGCTGGGATGATGCTTTCAAAGCGATCGCCGATCTGGACGATGACGAACTGGCGGACGAAAATCTTAACGGCGCCTTCGACAAAAAGGGGTGGCAATGGTAAAGCGTTTTGAGGTCTATTTGGTCAATCTCGACGCCGAAGTATCGAAGGATCCGAAGAACACACGTCCGGGCGTCGTGATCTCGCCCGATGAGATGAACGAGAATCTCGCTAATGCTATTATCGCCCCGCTTTCTTCGGCAACCGCCCGCTATCCAACACGTGTGCCCATCGAATTTCTCAACAGCCAACGCCTGATCGTCCTGGATCAACTCCGTACCGTCGACCAGGAACGCCTTGTGAAAAAGATCGGCGAGATCGATGGCACCTCACAGAAACAGATACTCGGGTTGCTGAATGAGATGTTTTCTGAATAGCTGGCCCGTAATTTCTGGCGGCTATTTGGCTGCCGCTTTCGCTTTATTCCACAGTTCGTCCATTTCAGCCAGAGTCGAGTCTTCAAGCGTTCGACCAGAAGTCTTTAGTTGCTCTTCGATGAATTTGAACCGCTTGCGAAACTTTCGGTTTGTTTGATTCAAGGCTGTTTCAGGTTCGACATCGAGGTGGCGGGCGAGGTTGACGACTGCGAACAGGAGATCACCGATCTCCTCGCTGATATTGTCTTCTTCCTTGCGTTCGATGGCAGTTCTTAGCTCTGCGATCTCCTCCGCGATCTTGTCGAAAATTTGCTCGGCATTTTCCCAATCGAAGCCGACCTTAGCAGCCTTCGTCGTAAGTTTCAGTCCTTCGAGCAAGGCAGGAAATTGGAGTGGAACTTCTTCGAGGATCGATCCCTTGACTTTTTCGACCTTGCCCGACACCGCTCGTTCGTCGGCCTTCAGTTTGTCCCAGTTGTCGAGCACATCTTGGGCTCTGGCGAGATTCGCGTCTCCGAAAACGTGCGGATGCCGAAGTACAAGCTTCTTCGCGGTGCCTTCGGCAACCTCGTCGATCGTAAAATCGCCACGCTCCTTACCGATCGTCGAATGAAATACGACCTGGAGCAGAAGATCACCAAGTTCTTCTTTGAGGTTTGCTGTGTCGCCGGTCTCGGTGGCTTCATGGATCGCATCGACGGTTTCGTATGTTTCCTCGATCAGGTATCGCGAAAGCGAAAGGTAGGTCTGTTCGGCATCCCACGGACAGCCGCCCGGCGCACGCAGACGTTCCATAACCGCGATCAATTCGTCAAAGCTCTTGGACATGAAAATATTAGAAGTGAGAAATGGCGCAATGTCTAGTACTCCTCGCAAGGAGATCGCACAGATGAAGTTTCATTTATCGCTAACCGTTCAAGATGATAAAATCTAAAGAACTATGATCGGTCACGACGACGAAAACGAGGAAGTACAGTTCAAGGTTGCGGATCGCCGCAAATTCAACCCCGACGGCACGCTCCGCGATGGCGTTACGCTCGAAACAACTGCCGTTGAACAGGTCCGGCCGCCGGCTGCAGCTGCCTCACCAGAGCCTCAGCCGGCTCCGAACGTCGGGGCGCCTCTACCGGGACCGTCCGAAAATGATACATTCGGGGATGAGGAAACCGACGACGAGATCCCTGGTGCAAATGATCCAGCGAGCTTCGTCAATTTTCTGTCTACGCTTGCCACCAACGCGGCAGCCGCCCTCGGCGCCGTTCCGCATCCCGCGACGGGCAAGCGCTCATTGGATCTTGAATCGGGCAAGTACTGGCTCGATACTCTCGGAATGCTCCGCGACAAGACGAAGGGAAATCTTCACCCGAAGGAAGCCCATCTTCTCGAGAGCCTACTTGGCGATCTGCGAATGCAATACGTACACCTGATCAAGGCGACCGAAGAGAAACTCAAAGCTCAGGCCGCGCAGAAGTTTTCGGGTGCGGATATTCTCGGAAAGAAATAGTCGGCCGCAGAGAACATAGGGAATAAAGAGGGAGTGGACGAGATCTCTGTTCTCTTCTTGTCTGCTATGGTTAAATCTCTCCTATGAAGTTGACCTTCCTCGGCACAGGCACCTCGACCGGCGTTCCCTCGATCGGGTGCGATTGTGAAACGTGCCTTTCGGATGACCCGCGAGATAAGAGGCTTCGGGTTTCGGTCCTGATCGAACATCGCGACAAGAAGGTCCTCGTCGATACTTCGATCGACTTTCGTCAACAGGCCCTTCGGGCGGGCATCACTCATCTTGACGCGGTTCTCATCACTCACTGTCATGTGGACCATGTCTTCGGCCTCGATGACATTCGGCCGTTGAACTTCCGATACGGAGCGATGGGGGTTTACGCGAACGAGATCGCCTGGATCGACCTTCGCCGGATATTTCAGTATATCTTCAACCCCACACATTTCGGCGGCGGCCTCCCGCAGCTTATTCAGCATACAGTTCTAAACGGAGCACCCTTTTGCATAGGTGAAGACCTCGAGATCACCCCGCTCGAAGTGATACACGGCAAGCTGCCGGTTATCGCGTACCGTTTTAACGATTTTGCTTACGCCACCGATCTTAAAATGATCCCGCCGGCATCGATGGACGGCCTTCGCGGTCTCGACGTGCTCGTTTTGGATTGCGTGCGCATCAAGCCGCATTCAACACACCTTTGCCTCGATGAGGCTCTCGATATTATCGCTGACCTGAAGCCTCGTCGGGCTTTCCTTACCCACTTGAATCACGACATCCTGCACGAAAGGGATTCCCGTCTGCTGCCGAACAACGTCGAGTTTGCGTTTGATGGCTTGGTTGTTTCCTCTGACTAAAGAGCCAAGCGTGTTCTCGCTTAAAATCTTACGATTCGATAAAATCGACGTTAATAGAGCGTGTCCACATTCTACCGGCAGCGCGCGTGTTTACAGATGCCATTTTCCAGTGTTGAGGCCGCGGCCGCGGATATTCGCGAAGGCCGAATGATCATAATCGTCGACGACGAGGATCGCGAGAACGAGGGCGATCTTGTTTGTGCGGCCGAGAAGGTCACGCCGGAGCTGATCAACTTCATGGCGGTTCACGGCCGCGGGCTTATCTGCCTACCGTTGACCGAGGAACGCTGCGGAGAGTTGCAGCTATCGCCCCAAACCACTGAAAATACTTCGAGTATGGGTACGGCCTTTACGACCTCGATCGAGGCTCGCGAAGGCGTTACGACAGGTATTTCGGCGGCCGATCGTGCAACGACGATCCTTACCGCGGTCGATCCGGCGTCAAAACCAAGTGATCTTGCCCGGCCGGGGCATGTTTTTCCGCTGCGTGCAAAGAACGGCGGTGTGCTGGTGCGCGTTGGCCAGACCGAAGCGAGTGTTGACATTGCACGGATCGCAGGGCTTCGGCCGGCGGCCGTGATCTGCGAGATCATGAACGACGACGGCACGATGGCCCGTCTGCCGGAACTTGAGATATTTGCAGAAAAGCACGGATTAAAGATCATTTCTGTCGAAGATCTTGTCCGATATCGGATCCAAAAAGAACTGCTCGTTCGCCGTGTTGTTGAGACAGATCTGCCGACGCGATTCGGTGTTTTTCACACGGTACTTTACGAGAATGTTATTAACGGTGAAACCCACGTTGCTATGACCATGGGCGACGTTTCCGGTACAACCGGTTCCGTGCTCGTCCGCGTCCAAACCGAGAACGTGACGTTCGCGATGTTTGGCGCTGCTTTGGGCGAGGCCTCAGAAACGGTGGAGAAGAGCTTGAAGCTTATTTCGCAAAGTGGACTCGGAGCGTTCGTTTATTTGCGACAGCGCGAAAATAACCTCGATCTCGTGAACCAGCTGCAGACTTACGCGCTGATGCAGGAGCAGAGCCTGGATTTTCAAACGGCCAAGGCCAAGACGGGTTACGGGAAGGTACACGATCATGGCATCGGGGCTCAGATCTTGAAAGATCTCGGCCTGAAGAAGATACGGCTTATCTCGAATCATCCGCCGCGGGTGAGTGCTCTCGATGCGTTCGATCTTGAGATCGTCGAAACCGTGGGTCTGTGATAAGGAATAGGAAATAGATAGGCGAAAACAACACGAATTACTACCTCGAACGGCGATATGTCGGATGACATAAAACAAAAACCCGATGGCGAGCCAGTTGCGAAGCGATCTTCGTTTCGCCGGAAGGCCCTGATCGGACTTGGGCTCGCGTCCGTTTTTGTGCTTCTGTTGAGCATTGCGTTGCTAGTCGCCTACAGATCCGGTGCACTCGATACTTACGTCAAAGGGCAGTTCGCGGCCAAGATGGCGGATATCGGCATCGCTTTCGACGCAGATGTTTTTAGCGTGACCATCAATCCGCTCGAACTGCAGATCAATAACGCCATTTTTAACGACCGGATCACTGGACAAAAGCTCTTTGCGGTTCGCAATGCGCATCTTCAGATGACGTTCGCGGACCTCTATTCATGGCAGCTAAGTCGCGATATCGTGCTCAACAAAACTGACGTTAGCGGCGCGGAGATCTGGGTCAATTTCGACGAAAACGGCAATTCTAATTTTTCAAACTTAAGGCTGATCGAAGATGAACGGGGCTCGGCTGTTAATTTTAAGTACGATACGGTCGATTTCAGTCTTCGCGATAGCATTGTTCATTTTGACGATCTGTCGCGGAGTATCTCGGGAAATGCGAGGAACGTTGTACTCCTTTTGTCGCCGGCGGAACGATCTACCGAGGATCAGTGGCGATACAAATTCGACCTTTCTTCAACGGATTCTGACTTTGTTTACGCCGAAAGCACGGTTGACGACATCGACGTTCGGGCTCAGGGGGTCGCTGACAAGGAAGGGGCCGAATTTACGCGGCTCGATCTGAAGACGCCGATAGGCGAAACCGAATTGACTGGCACATTGACCGATTGGACAGCTCCGAAATATGCATTCGACATCCGGTCGACCGTTGATCTTACTCAAGCGTCAAGCATTCTGCCGCTCGGAACATCGTTGGTTGGTGTCGGTAATTTTAAGGGTAAAGTTTCGGGACAAGGCGAAGCGTACAAGATCGATGGCGAGGCATTTACTGAGTCACTTCGGGCTGACGGCGTTTCGTTGAAGGGCGCCAATGTCATCGCAACCGTAACGGGAACCAATTCTAGTTACGAGGCTGACGGAACGGCGATCGCTCAGATGCTCACCTTTGACGATTTCAGGATCGACCTGCTCAAACTGGCCGGTAACGTGCGTGGAAGCGGCACGGATTTCAGGTGGTTCGGAGAATTACAGGCCGCGGCTGCCAAAACGGGCTCGCTAACGCTTGGCGGCTTATTTTTATCCGATGCACTGGCGGAATACAAGGATAAACAGCTTCGAGCCGAAGCCGGGAATGGACGGGCAAAGCGATTTGCGATCGGTGATACGGAATTTGAGGATCTGGCGGCGAGGGCCCTTAAGTTTTCCGGCTCGGGCACAGATATCAATTTGACGGCTCCCGGAGCTGCTTCACGTCTATTTAAGACGAAGGATATCAAGCTACAGGATGTCACAGGCAGCGATGTGGGCGTGAGGACTCGCAACGGTCGCGTTGATGTTGGGCTCGACAATATCCGTTCGAACGGCGGAAGTGTTCAGGATGCGGAGGTGCGTAACATCGCTGCAGATCGCCTCAGGCTTACCGATCTTGCCGATTCGACCAGGCTGTCGCTCGAAGGGTTGCGCGCTGAACAGGTCGTCAAGGATGGGGTCGTCGTTAATGGTGTCGAGACGCCGCTCGCCGAGATCGAGAACACACGAGCCGGCTTGGTCATCTATGCGGATAAGTCGAGAGTTGCGAAGCTGGATGTCGGAGCGGCTACGCTCGGAAGCCTGAACATAGGTGGGATACGCGTGTCGATCCGCCAGGGATACGTAGAGACTCGTACCAATGACGTCGATGCTGGAACGATCGCATTGAAGAAGTCGGAGACCTTGCCGGATGGCGGAACTCTGGAGGGTGTGAAGATCGCAAGACCCATTTTCATTCTCGAACCTTCGGGCCGCTATCGTGCGAGTGCCGACATGACGCTCGGTGGTGGGATGATAGGAAGTGTAGCTCTAGGGCGGGCGAGTGCGAAGGTCGATGTCGATCGGGATCGTGTTGCCCTGAACGAATTGAACGCAGACGTCATGGACGGTCGTCTTGCCGGTACAGCGGTCATAGCCCTGAACGACCGAACGCTCTCGAATCTTAAAGGCGATTTTAGCTACCTCGATATTTCAAGGCTCATCGCTCTTCAAGGAGGAAATCTGCCGCCTATCGAGGGGAAAACGACCGGAACTGTCGATCTTACTTTCAACGGGACGAAGTTCCGCAATGCTAATGGAACTTTGAACGCAACGCTCAGTGCAAACGCGGGAACGGTTGACCGGGGCCTGATCCCGATAAACGGAAACGTACGTATGAGCGCAACGGATGGACTTTTCAATGTCGAACTGGCCGACCTCAACACTGCCAGCAGCAAACTGACCGCGACAGGGCGATTCGACCTGAAAGACGAGAACTCGGACCTCGCAGTATCGCTTCGCTCGACCGACGCCGCCGAGATAGACCGGCTCGTACGGGTGCTGAACATTTCGCCCGCCCTCGAGGATCAGATGGATTCGCTCGAGGTTCAGGTGGCGGGGAATTTGAATTTCGATGGTACGGTGAAGGGGGATCTCGCAGATCCGGTCGTGGATGGGAGTGCCTCGCTGGATGGAATTTCACTTCGGGGTCGGGATCTGGGCAGTGTTACCACGGATATTCTGGTCTCGCCGGACGGTATGGATCTTCGGAATGGGAAACTGCGGGATGGCGCTGGCTTAGCGGATTTTGCGCTGAATATCCCGTCAGGCGGCGCAAACAACGTCGCCATCAAGGCCACTCTCACCAATATGAAGGCCGGAAATCTGCTCGCTGCCCTTCCGGTCTCGCTCCCAGGACAGATCAATGATCTCGACGGTCAGACTTCGGGAACGGTCGATATTACCGGGCTCCCAAATGCTGCCCGTGGCGAGATCGATCTCGCTGCCAAGAGTGGAATGATCGCAGGTCAGCCGTTCGACGGGCTGAATGTAAAAGCTATTTTCGACGGAACTCATGTCGATCTCGAACGGGCCGAGATGCGAGTGGGAACGGGTCAGCTTACTGCTAAGGGAACTTACGATCGAGGTTCGGGCGATTTTGACTTTGCGGGCGGTGGCAAGGCGGTACCTGTTGCGGTGCTGCTCGCTCTGATGCCGAAGAACGAAAATATCCCGACAATTGCAGGTGACCTTGATCTAACAGCGACGGCTGTCGGGAACGCGAATCGGACGGCAAGTTACACCATTAATTTCGCCGGAGCCGCGCCAAACGTACAGGTTGGCGATAGCATGCTTGGACACGTAACGTTCAAGGGAGTAACCGAGAATCAGGTGCTTTCCGCGGACCTGACAGCGGTCTTCGACGGACGGCCCCACGTAGTAAATGCAACATTGAATTTTGGTAACGATAACTTGCCGTTCCTCGCGAAAACGAATTTTGATCAGAGTCCGTTGGCTCCGTTTCTCGGCTTTGTTCCACGCTTAAAAGAAATGGCGATCACCGGTACCGCAACTGGAAAAGTGGAATTCGGGGGGGATCTTTACGCGCCTAACGACCAGGGCGTGCGGGTGTTTTCGACCGCAGGTCTAGCTGGGAAAGCCGAGTTTTCTCAACTCTCGCTACAGATCCAGGAAACGCCACTTTCGGCCGCCGGGCCGGTTCTCATCAGGTTCGATCCGCGTGAGATCGTGTTCGAGAAAGCTAGATTCGCGGGCGGAGGGTCGAACATGACGATTGCCGGGACAAAGGCCCTGACTGATGCAGGGATGAATAACCTTTCGATTGATGGCCGCGTTAATCTGAATCTGATCAATCTGTTTATTCGAGATACATTCTTTTCGGGATTCGCTGATACGGCTGTCCGTTTCTCCGGGCCGAACAAAACAGCTTTGATCTCAGGGACGGCGAATATGGTAAACGCCTCGGTCTCAACATTCCTTGGGTCCGACAGATTTACGGCCGACCGCTTACGGGCCAGGATCATCTTCACATCGAATCAGGTCGAGATCGAAGAGGCGTCCGGATTCCTCGGCGGAGGGCGCTTCACCGGTAGCGGTGGCGGGACGCTCGATGGATTTTCGGTTCAGAGGTTCAGATTTGAGCTTGACGGCTCAAATGTTACGGTGCCTCTGCCCAAGGACTTTATCACGACCGGCGATGCTCAGCTTGAGATATCAGCCTATCGTGAGTCAAAAAACGAGGCGCTTCAACTAGTGATAGCCGGGCGGGTTTTTGCCCGGCGGGCGGTCTATTCTAAAGATATCGATCTTGCGAACTTTGTCAGCGGCCGGCGCGACGCGGTCCTCAGCGGTGGCGGCGGTAGTGCCCTAAAGCCACCTCAGTTCGACTTGGTTGTTGAAGGCCGCGACGCATTGGTGGTAAGGAACAACATCGCCGATCTGAGCGCATCCGTTTCGCTGGTGCTGACAGGAGATACGAATGAGCCGCGGCTCGCGGGCCGGATCACCGCGAATAGTGGAACGATCTTCTTTAGAAAGGATCGATATGTTGTCCAACGCGGAGTCCTCGAGTTCCCGCCCGATACTACGATAGAGCCGATCATCAACCTGCAGGCTGAAAGCGAGATCGGCGGATATCAGATCTTTGTGAACCTAGCCGGCCCGCTCAAGGATTCCGAACAGCTCTCGGCCAACGTGCGTTCGAGCCCTGCCCTTCCGCAGGCCGATGTTGTCTCACTCATCACGACCGGAACGCTCACAAATAGTGCGGGCGGCATTCCAACTCTCGCCTCGACCGGCATCAATACGGCGGCTGAGATCCTCACGGACTCGATCATCAACAACCCAGTTAGAAAGGCGACCGACAGGCTGTTTGGTTTGAATGTTTTTGAGATC
The DNA here is from genome assembly GCA_021463165.1 of Pyrinomonadaceae bacterium. Classification (GTDB taxonomy): domain Bacteria; phylum Acidobacteriota; class Blastocatellia; order Pyrinomonadales; family Pyrinomonadaceae; genus OLB17. The sequence continues at coordinate 116,023 of JAJTWY010000005.1, forward strand.
GATCCTCTCATTTCGGGTCAAACGGTCAACCCGGGCGCCAGGCTTACGGTGGGGCGGCAGATCAATAGCAATCTTCGAGTGACGTATTCTACGAACCTTTCGCAGGACCAGAATCAGGTCCTGGCTTTGGAGTATCGGGTGTCGAACCGCTTGTCGTTCGTAGCCCAGTATGAACAAAGGTCCCTGACGAACGTGACCCGAAACCGCGACAATTTCAGCTTTGAGGTGCGTTTGAGGAAGCGGTTCTAGCGGCAATGGGGGGGTCATCGAAAAAGATCGGATGGCAAACGGCCGGATTGCTCATGCGGTGCGGTTTTTTGCTGTTCGTGATCGTGTGGCCTTCCATTACTTCAGCCCAGGTTCGGTACGACGGACAGCGGATAGCCAAGATCGATATTGTATTTGCCGGGAATAGTGCCAATTTGCCTCTTGCGGAGCGGTACCGTTTGTTGATCCGAAACGAATTGGGAGACACATATTCCCTTCCGCGGGTTCGCGAGGCGATCGCAGCACTTTATGCTACGCAGCGGATCGAGACTGTTGTTGCTGTTGCTGGGCAGAACGCAGCGGGAGAGGTTGAACTACGGTTCGAGATAAAGCGGAAGGTCCAGGCCGAGCGAGTGTCAGTCGAGGTTGGCCCGACGATTGGGGACGAGGTTCTGGAGCAGGACATTCTTTTTAAGCTAAATCTTCTCCAACCCGGCACCGCCATTACCGAGCAGACTCTGCAAAATAGCGCGAACGAAATATTGGATTACCTTCGAGAACGCGGTTTTTACCGTTCCGAGGTTACTTACGAACAACGTCCGCTTCAGAACGAAAATGAGGTGGGCATTGTTTTCAAGGTGAAGCCAAACCAGCAGACTACCGTTGAGAGTTTTCGTGTTAACATCGACGGATTTTCAAAGCAGATACCGGCGCGTTCGTTCCGGCTCAGGGCGGGCGGACGTTTTTCCCGTGAGCGGCAGATCGCGGACGTCGCAAAGGTGCGCGAGATCCTACGAAACGATAACTTTCTTGCACCCCAGCTCGAAGATCCGCGTCTCACCTATGATGGGGATTCAAATACAATATCCGTATCGCTAACTGGAAAAGCCGGACCGAAGGCTGAGGTTACGGTAGATACCGGCGAGAGTCGGATGGGCTCGCGCACACAGATGCGTCTTCTGCCGATCAAGCGTGAGGGCACTCTGGATTATTCTGCGATAGTCGAAGGTGAGCGCCGTATCGCGAATCACTATCAGGAAGAAGGATATTTTTTTGCCAAGGCTACTGCTTATTGTTCCGTCACACCTTCAGTTTCAGATGCGGAAGGTACTCCTATCCCTAATGACACGGTCTTTCTTTGCCAGTCGCTCGGCGGTGAGGATCTGCAGGGCCGCAAGGTCGATGTGAACTACCGCGTCGATCTGAATCGGCGGTTAAAGCTAACGGAGCTCAGAATAAGGGGTACCGACAGGCTGGCGATCGAGGATGTTCGAACGATCCTTTCCTCTCAGGAGGCAAATATTCTGGGCATAGTTCCTGTCCTTGGGTATGGGCGCGGATATACGAGCGAAGCGTTGCTCGAAGACGACAAGAGCACGATCGAATCGCTCATGGCGGAACTTGGCTATCGCCGTGCACAGGTGCGTGTAAATAAGGGGGTGTCGATAGACGGCGAGGAACTCATCATCACATTCGATATCGACGAAGGCGTGCCGACAGTTGTCAACGGCGTAACGATCACCGGTAACGCGGCAATTCCAACTTCGGAGTTGATGTCCGAACTGCCTGCCATGATTGGACGCAACTATTCTCGGGCGAGGACACGAAACGCGGTGAGAAAACTCGCCGAACACTATTCAAATCTTGGCTACTACGACGCGCGCATTACATCGAAGCTCATCGATCCCGAGGATCCAGAGACCGCCGATACGGACAGCGTTTCGATCGAATTTCGCGTAGAGAATGAGAGCAAGAAGGTTGAGATAGATCGCATCCTCGTCAATGGCAACGAGAATACCAAAGAGGCGGCCGTAGCGAAGGCACTTGCGTTTCGGACAGGGGAGCTACTGCGAGCAGCCGACGTTTACCTGAGTGAGCAGAGTCTCTACAGTTCGGATGCATTCGCACGTGTTGAGATAAAGCCGCAGCCGGCTGGTGACAAATCAGCCGACACTCGACTGACAGATGTGATCGTCAACGTCGACGAACACCCGTCCAGATTGATCTCATATGGCGGCGGTGCGTCGACTGATCTTGGCCTGAGCGGCTTCTTCGATATCCGGCACGTCAACCTCTTCGGCAACCTTTGGCAGGGCGGTGCCCGGGTCAAGGTATCGCAACGCCAGCAGCTTGTCCAGCTCGATTTTATTCACCCTCGATTCCTTCGAGATGGTGAGAAGCGATTCGCACCATTGACCTTTTCCGCTCAATATCAGCGCGATACAACCGTCACGCGGTTTTTTAGGTCGACCTTCGATAAGGGTACATTTGGCATAGTTCAGCGAATTGACGAGAAAGGTAACCCGATCGACGAGTTCGGCGGGAGAGTCGGCAGCCCTACTATCAATCGGCTCGGTTTGTCAGTGGAAACCAATCGTACGATCAGCCGCAAAGACCGGAGTATTCTTTTTCTTCGCTATCGATTTGAGGACGTCCGATTGTTTAACACACAGAGCCTTCTAGTTAAGGACCTGTTGCGGCCTGACATTAAGACAAGGATATCAGGCTTTACTACGACGTTTGTTCGAGATACGCGGCGAAATTGCTCAGTCAAAAATTCGCTACTCGATGTGATCGCCAAAGGTGATGAAACTGAACCTTGCCGCTACAATGCCAGTGATCCGACGCATGGCAACTACCTGACGGCGGACTACAACATTTCAGTGCCAGCACTTGGCGCCAGTGTCGGGTTTCAGAAGTTTCAGACGAGTTTCAATTACTATTACACCTTTCCATGGGCAAAGAATACAACGGTGGCGGCTCGTGCGATACTCGGTGTTGGTAGTGTTTTTGGGAATGACGATCGATTTACGAGCGTTCACTTCCCATCGCTCAACGGCTTATTGCCGATCAGCGAGCGGTTTTTTGCAGGCGGAGCGAACAACCTTCGCGGTTTCGACTTTGAAGGGGCGGGACCACGCGTCGTGATCGAACCGCAGGGAACCTTTCGGGACAGCAAAGGTGAGATAGTTCGGATCGATCCGTTTACGATCCCCTTCGGCGGAAATGCTCTTGCGGTTGTGAATATCGAGGCTCGCATCCCGCTATCGAAATCGTTCAGAGCGGTGCCCTTCTATGATGGAGGTAATGTTTTCCGAAAGGTCGGTGATGTGTTCAAAAGACCTATGGTGGCGGCTGGCGATATCGCCGGAGAAAACCAGCGGGCAGTCTGGAAGCATTCGGTCGGACTCGGTCTAAGGATAAAAACGCCGGTCGGCGGCGAATTCGGCGTGGACTACGGTCATCTGATCAACCCGCCTCAATTTCTGATTCCACAGCCTGTCGGTCCGCCGGCGATCTATCGCCTTCGACAGGGGCATTTACATTTCCGTTTCTCCCAGGCGTTCTAATCACCACGGGCCCGTGCCGTCTACAGAGCTAGGGATCTTGTTCAGCCATGGTCTTCTTTATCTGGACTATGAACGAGCGGACGGCGGTTGCATCGCTGCTATTCGGAAATATCTTGAGGAACTCCTCATAGGTCTGGATCGCCTCCTTATACTTCTTCTGCCGTTCGTAGATCAGCCCAAGTAGTTGATAGATCACAGCCGTATCAGGCGCGCCGGACAACTGTTTTAGCGACATTCGCAGATACTTCGCGGCTTCTGTGAAATTAGACTCCTCCGGCTCGTATTCGCCTAGGGCACCCGCGCTTTCCGCTTTCTCTTTGTAGAAGATCCCTAATCCGGCATAGGCCTCGGGCTGGAAGCCCTTGCCTTCCACTATTGCACGTTTGAAAGCTGCGATCGCCTTCTGTTCATCGCCGTTCTCTTTGTGGATCCGTCCCTCGACGGCAGAGGCCTCGGCAAGCGCGGATCTTGATCTCTTAGCAGCTGCGACGGCCTCGAGAGCGGCGTCAGGATCCTGCATTTCCGTGAGTACGCGAGCGAGGGCAATGTATGCCTCAGGATAATTGGGCCTGAGCGACACGGCGCGGCGATAAGCCGCAGCAGACTTCTCTCGGTCAGAAAGGGTGAGCCGCTCGCCTTCTTGAAACGCAAGCTCAGCCTCGTCCGTTGTTTTCATCAGAACGATCTTGACCTCGCCGGATTGCGTGGGAGCGATCGGGATCGTCTTCTCTCTGAAACCATCTGCCCGGACCCTGAGTTGTCGCTGGCCGGGTGAGAGTGTCTTTATTTCCTTTCTGCCCGTAGCATCTGCCTTGCCCCACCCAACGCCATCGATCCAGATAGATGCCTTTGGTTCCGTAAGGATCGTGATCGATCGGAACTTGACCGGGGTCGAAGGACGGCCGGACTGCGAAAACAAAGGCTCGGAGCACATCAGAATTGCCCATACCGCCGCCGCACAGAATGCTCTGTTAATTCGAATCATAATTCCAATGTATTGATTCGACGTCAGGTGTCAATGATTCGTTGGTCGAAAACTCACCCCATTCTTGCATTTTCCGCCTGTAAAACTATAATCATTACTTCGTGGCTGGGTAGCTCAGCTGGTTAGAGCGCGGGATTCATAACCCCGAGGTCGGGAGTTCAAGTCTCCCCCCCGCCACCACGAACTTGGTTGGTCGTAAAAGGGTGCGCCGGTAAAGCGACCTTTTTCTTTTTGTCGTTGATTGGATGATGGGCTTCAGTGTATAAGTGAGCTCAGGTTTATCCTAGGGAGTTGTTGACGGCTTATGAGATTTTCTGTTCTCGCGTTCGCACTGATCATATTCATGACCGCAGGTGTTTCGGCCCAGTATCCGAAGGGCAGTCTGGAGGCGAAGCTGATCGACCTCGATAAGGCATGGACGTTTGCAGAGCTTAAAGGTGATAAGAAGGCGGCAGCGGCAATGGTTGCGGACGACTATGTCGGCACGACACAGCGTGGTGACCTCGAAAATAAAATGCAATATCTAGGTCAGCTTGCCCCCAACGCTGATATGGTTCGTTCCGACGATTACAAGATCCGCATCTTCGGCAATACTGCGATCATGACCCACCGTGCGACTGTCCAAGGCGTTCGTAACATGCAATTTCGCAGTACGCACGTCTGGCAAAAGCGTAAAGGGAAGTGGCTCATCATAGCCCACCATGGTAGCCAGATACTCCCGCAGCCGGAGACTGACAATGATAAGCATCTGGATCGAGGATCGGGAATCATACTGGCCCGGGGGCAGATATCGACTGGGAGTCAGCTCGTCAATCTCCGATAGATATTCGGCATCCTTTCCGGAAGTGACAGGACGTCATCGATGATCGTATAGCCGACATTGCCGTAGAGGTCTTTTAGTTCGGCTTCGCTTTCGCGATCGATCGTTATGCAGAATGGGGTGATGCCGGTGGTTTTTGCTTCAGTGAGGGCTTCGCGAACGTCTTCGCGAGCGTAGCGGGCATCGCCGTAGTCGTGATCGTACGGGCGGCCGTCGGTGAGGACGATGAGCAGCTTTGTGCGCGCCTCCTGTTTCAATAGCTTGGCCGAGGCGTGGCGGATGGCAGCCCCAAGGCGGGTGTTGTTTTGAAATGTGATACCGCCGATACGTTTTTCGGTCTCAGCCGAATAGTTTTCCGCGAAATCCTTGACGACATAGAATTTTACATTTCGGCGGCCTTCGCTCGTAAAGCCATAAATTGCATAGACATCGCCGACTGCCTCGAGAGCCTCGCTCATCAGGACGATCCCTTCTTTTTCGACCTCTATAATGCGGCGGCCCGGATGCGTGTAGGGTTGCAGCGGGTTTCGCGTGATAGTGCGTGCGGTCGAGCTGGACTGGTCGAGCAGGATCGAGACCGCCACATCACGCTGTTTTCTGAGACGTTTCGTGTAGATATTTTCCGCCTGCTTACCGTCCGCTTTGCGGTCGATCACGAAGTCTACCAGAGCGTTCAGGTCGTAGTCTTCACCGTCGATCTCGCGATTGACGCGAGTGAGATTCTCGGGCTTCATCAGCTGGAATTGGTGCCGGATCGACGAGATCACGCCACGGTATCGCGACCGGGTAAGTTCGACAAACGTTCGGTCACCCTGTTTGACCTTCTTTTCGATCACCCGGCTCCAGCCAACGCGGTAATCGTTCAGGTCGCGGTCCCACTCGTCATAACCAAATGCCAGATCGCCTTCTTCCAGGGACTGTTCGGGCACTTCGCTCTGCGACCAGGCCTCGGCACCCTGAAGGTCGTCGGGCTCGCCTTCGTCATCGAGGCTGTTCCAGGCGCTGAAAAGATCACGAATGTCCTGAGCCTGCTTTTCGCGTTTGACCTGGTCCTCGGTCCCTCCCTCGCTCTGGGCCGATTCCTTATCGTCGTAAGCAAAGTCACCATCTTCCTCCGTATTATCCGATTGAGCCTCCTGGTTTTGCTCCGGATTGATGTTCTGGAACAGGTTGTAAACGCGGCTTGTTGCCATCAACGAATCCGCGACCGTTGGAAGGTTTTTAACCGGAGGGCTCTGTTCGTTCCGCGAGCCTACGTTCCCGGTATTAAAAAAACGTTCCAAAACAGTCTCGATTTCTGATACCACCTGACCGTAAAACTGCCTTGCATCGTCCGTTGCACCGCCGCATAGGGTGATCTGAAAGAGCAATTCGAATGGCACCTGATGCATCGGAAGGTCGAAGATGTATGGGCGGTTCGCCCGCAAGATGGCCTGCATCAGATCGAGATCTTTTACAAGACCGCGATAGGTCTTCCTAAGGCAAGAGTCGATGCGGGCGTTCTCCATCGTGGTGAAGATCTTTCGGGCCAATCGGGGTTCGGGGAACGCCGCGAGGACGACTCGATAGTCCGAATCATGGGGCAGACTGGCCGTCCGCTCACGGAGCGCGTCCCGGGTTTGTTCGATGTAACCATTGAGCGAGAACGAATCGCGTTCTTCGGCTGTGGAAGAATATAGCTCCGTCAGTTCTCCAAACGCAGCTTTTAGCTCTGCAGTATCGCGGTCGAAAGTGCCAAATTCGATCTGTCCGGCGCCGTGGGCCGCAAGTACCTTATACAGACGAAAATCCGCTTCATCGTTGTCGAACTCAGCGACTGTCGACGGCAAATATATTGTTTTACCGTCGCCGATCCGAGCTTCCTGCTGGATCGCCGTGAGTGGCGCGATCTCGATCTCCTTTCCGGTCAGTGCCTCCACGTACATTCGCAGAATTGGCTGAATACGTTCGAGCGGCAACCCGAGGCGAGTCTGTTGAAGGCCCTCGTTCGAAGCTCGCGTTTCGAGTGCGAAGTAGCTGCGACGTGACCTGGTGGTTTCATACAAGGTCTCGTCCAGGCCCGTCTCGATCCAGGTTTCGAATTGCTTTAACGACACTTTGCTCAAAGCGCTCGAACTGGATCTGAATGCCGCCAGAGCACTTTCGGCATCTGTTTGAGCGATCCGGTCGATAAGCTTCAGAACGCGACAGATGTCGCTCTGGGTGGTTCCACGGCGGTTCGCCAAGTTTGCAAAAAACTTGGGTGTGGCCCGTAGAAACGAGATCAGGACGGCGTTGCCATGATTCGCGATCGAGCGTGCCAGTGTACACCAATCGTTGAAAGACGCAGCTGCCGCAGCCAGAACATCGCTTCCCGAGGCGACGAAATGGAGAGTAACGCTGCCACCAAATTCCAAGAACTGGTTTGCCCGGTCAAGAAGTACGAGAGCCTCCTTCGCGGAAAGCTTTCTAAGTGCATCGGGAAGGCCGGACCATAGATCGGCGGTCATCCCGCCTGTTCGATTGGCAAATTGATCAGCTAATTTCAGGACCGATTCGGCGATCTCCGGCCTGCTTTCGTCGAATCCGGCCAGTACATTTGCGAGAGGCGGTGTTCTGTCGAGGAACTCCGCACTGTGCTTGGCCGATCTTTGCGAGATATCGGCGGCAAGACGCAGCACGTCTGTTATAAGATCATCATCCGCTATATCGCGAGCAATTTTGGGTATCAACTTGAATGTATCAAGGGCTATCGAGCTGGAGAGCACCAACTGCCGCGTGCATATCTCGAATACGAATCGCCGAGCCTCAACAGGAACCCTGCTGAGATCTTTTACGCCATCCGCAAAAAACTTGACTCCTGACTCCGCATTCCCCATTGCGAGTCGTCGTCCGAGTTCGCCCCAGTTGCGCATATCGTCAGCGGACAAGATCCTTGCCGCTTTTGGCACTGCTTCAACGAATTCACGACTGGCGCGAAGACTGACACCCGCAAGCACCGCGCTGACTTCAAGTGCCGCCCGCTTCTTGTCTGCAGGCAACTGGCCAAGGCGGCGTGCAAGCCCTGTCAAGCTCGGTTTGTTCTCTTTAGGTGCCTCAGCCACATCTTGATTTTATGATGCGGCTGAATTAAACGCGAATCGACCATTCTCACTGATCGGAACCGCGTGGTCAGTGATGATGTTCGCCTGTTACCTCGTTGAGTTTGCTCAGGTCGAGAAGTTTTGAGAACTCGTCAAAGTGGAACATGGTCTCGTCCTTACAATGTTCGCAAAAGAAGGTGACATCCTCGCCCAGATACATATTCCGGAGGTGATAGGCTATAAAACAGCCATAGCAACGCTGTATTCGTTTGCCGAATTCCTCTAAAAGTTTTTCGTTCGAAGTGTCGTGCATGGTAAATAGAGCTACTTCACGACGCCGCGTCTTGAAGCCTCGATGAACTCCAACAGCAAGTCGACCTCGCGACAACCGATGATCTCCCGTCGAATGCGTTCGACCGCCTGCGACGTATTCAATTTAGCGGTGAGTAGAAGATGAAATGCGTGGTTTAGATTGTCCAGGATCTCTTTTGAATATCCTCGACGTTTTGCGCCGACCCTATTCAATCCATAGCATTTCGCGTGATTTCCCTGGATCGTCGCAAATGGCATAGCGTCTTTCACTACAACTGAATAGCCGCCGATAAAAGCCTCGATTCCCACGCGGCAGAACTGATGAACGCCAGAATAAGCTCCGATACTGGCTCGGTCTGCGATCTCGACGTGGCCCGCAAGCGTAGCTGCATTCGCCATGATAATGTCATTGCCTAGCTGGCAATCGTGGGCGACGTGAGCTTGGGCCATCAGCAGGTTGTTATCGCCGATCCGGGTTACGCCTCCACCGCCATCGGTGCCGCGATGGATCGTCACAAACTCACGAATCTGATTTCGTTTGCCGATCTCGGTCCGCGTAGGTTCCCCAGTATACTTCAGATCTTGCGGGCCGAGGCCGACAGACACAAAAGGGAAGATATGGGTGCCGTCGCCGATGGTCGTGTGGCCGTCGACTACTATGTGCGATTCGAGTTTTACGTCGTTACCCAAAACGACGTTCGGACCGACAGTGGTGAATGGGCCGACAGAGCAGCCCTCGCCGAGTACCGCACCTTTAGCGACAATTGCCGTGGGATGTATTAACTGGCTCATATAATTCCGCCGCCGCTTCAATCGGCACTATCGATCGGCGCCGCCGGGTTTGGCTGTCTAACCGTTAGCCAGGTGAAATAAACACAAGCCGGCAATGACAAAAAGATGCCGAGGATCGCTCCGCCAATGACGCATGCGAGCAGGCCGGCCGCTCCGATCTTTGGCCTCTTCTTGATAAATCCAACCGAGAGCGGCAAGAGACCAAGCGCTAAGCCAAGGCCGATATTCACATAGAAAAAGATCCAGACACCATATCTTGCAACTAAATCTGAGGGATCCATATAACTTTACTCCTGGCTATCCGCACGCGGCGCGATTATGGATAGTATCTCCGCCTCTGCCGTGATCTGGCCATCGACCATAGCCACGCCCAGCATTTTCTGGATCTTCCAACTGCTCCTTATCGGGGTAACTTCGAGGCGCAGTGAGTCACCTGGCACGACTGGACGCCTGAACCGGCATTTGTCGATACCGGCAAGAAATGGGATTCGTTCTGCACGGTCGTCGAGTTCACGAAGGGCCAGTATCGCCCCGACCTGAGCCAAGGCTTCGATCTGGAGAACCCCCGGCATAACAGGAGTTCCCGGAAAATGGCCTTGAAAGAACGGTTCGTTTGCCGTCACTTGTTTGATACCGACAATCCGCTTTCGCGGTTCGAGTTCGACTATTCGATCGACCAGCAGAAAGGGATAGCGATGCGGCAGTATCCGTTGTATCTCAACGGAGTCAAGGATTGACATAATGTTCAATAGGCAATGAGAACAAAAAAGCCGTCAAAAGGCAATTTCCCTATTACGGCAGAAAGGCCAGATGAAACTGTACGGTCCCATCTGGCCTTGATCCTGTCCTTGAAGTTCAGCGGCTATTTTGGCGTGGCAGCCGTGGCAGCCGTTGCCGGCCGCGCGTTGTAATAGGCGATAAATTCCTTGGTGATATTGGATGATGGGTCGAGTGCGAGGATAGCATTTGCGTTCGCAAGCGCCGCGATATCGAGAACAACAGCGTATCCCTTGGATTTAGCAAACTCCTGGATCGCCTTGCTGATATCGGCCGAGACTGGCCCCAGAACTTCACCGCTACGCTTTTCGACCGCAGCATCATATTCTTTTTTCTTGAATTCGAATGTCCGCTGCAGGCTCTGGCCTTCGTCCTGTTTTGCGAGGACCGCTTTCTGATCGACGGGAACATTCGCCGGGCGCTTGCTCCAATCGTCGAGTTCTTTGGCGATGGCCTGCACTTTCGTTTGGATACCCTGAAGTTCGGTTACCCGCGGCTTCATCTCGTTGTCGAGAGCCTTGAGAGCGTTGATATATTTCGTAACGCCTTCTTTCTCATCTGCGAACGCACCCGTGTCGATCCAGCCGATCTTGGTTAGGGTGGGCTGAGCGCCAGCCTGAGCGAAAGCCGAGACCGCGAAGACGGCCGCGAATACGAGACTCAGTACAAGCGTAGTAAATCTTTTCATGATCCTTTGAAACTCCTTTCTTGCAAGAAACGCCTAATTGCCCCTCTTATCTAATAATTCTTTTGAAACCTATTCTACTAAATTTGTTGCCTCATGGTTTCGAAAAAGAATAGCCATAGTAATTAAATGCCGACGTAAAGTCAATTTTCGCCAACTAGAACGTCCTGCCGACAGTGAACCTGAATCCGTTGCGTTTCCCTGGCAAGAATATTCCCGGCAGTTCCTCGGTAAAACCAAGTTTTGCGTTCGGATTATAATAATAGATAAGGCGGAACGGTACGTTAACGATCGGGACCTGCACACGCAACTCAACGCCGACACTAGCTTTATAGTCTTTAAGCTTGTTAAATTTAGCTCCGTCGACATCGAGGAGAGAATTCTGCTGCACTTCTCCTCGCAGATAGAGCTGCTGAACCTGAGGCGAAAGGCTCGTCGGACATCCAAAGCGGTTACCACGGCAAAACTCGTTAATATAATCGGTTTTGGTCATCACTCGGCCGCGATAATAAAGAATGCTGCCAAAACTGCTTTCGAGCACCGGAGTGTTGATCAGGCCAAGGGCCGTCAAACGCCCGGCACCGAGGAATGTATCGTCGTTGAGAAACTCGCTATTGATAGTCTGAGGGCCTGACTTACGAAGATTGAAGACCGAGCCTACGTCAGCAAATATCGCCAGAGTCGCAGGGCCGAATATCGGCATTCGATATTCAACGTTACCAAGGAGTTGGGTGTCACCACCAATAAAGCGAAAATTGCGGCTGAAGAGAGCCGGATTTGCGCCGCCGACCCCGGTCACCTGACCCAGCGTGATCAGCTCATTAACGTCACGCGTCGGGAGTCCTGTATTTGTTTGGTGAGTCCCCAAAGCGTTGGTGGTAAGCACGACGTTGCGACTGGTCACGTAGGTATCAAAAGGAGCAACGGGCCCTATGGACCGCGAATTGTATCCGCGAATGTCGTTCTCACTGCCCAGATAGTAACGCTCGTATGCGGGGACGCCGCCAACAAACGAGATCGAGTTGGCGTTTCGAACTTTATCTGTTATCTGCCAGGTGCCGATCGTACCTGCCTGAAGACGAAACGCAAGCACGTGCGGGTTTTTCGAGCGCTTGTTCCTGACGGGAATGAATTGGGAATAACTGATATTCGGCTGATATGTCCTAACGTCACCGCCGAGCCCGGCAAAGGCGACCGAGAATGCAAGCGACTTGCCGCTGTTCGTATCGATCCCGTTCGCCGCTGGTTGACGGGTATCGTAAACAAACGTTCCAGTCACACGACTGGTAATGATATTCGGCTGGCGATAAATGACCGGGATCCTGCTGGCAGGGTCGGCAAGTTCATTGACTTCTGGGTCCTCAATGCTAGTCGCTGAGAACTGGTAGGTCAGACCGACACGCGAGAACTGGGTGAACCTGCGCTTCTTAAAAAATAGCTCAGAGAGCGGCGCCGTCGCGAAAACATTGGCACCGTATGTCGATTGGGTAAACAGATTGCTTTCGTCCGTTGTAACCGTACCGTATGGGTCGTAAAGATCGGAAATAATGTCCTGGTTCTGGGTTAAGAAAGTTCCTTCCCCAAAAAACTTATATCGGCTTGCGAATACGGAAAAGCCGACCGAAACCGGCCTGTCGCGGAAATACGGCTGCTGATAGGTGAACTGAAGACTCTGTTGACGATTGCCGGCTCCCACGTTGAAGGAAAGGATCTCGCCCGTTCCCGCAAGATTATTCGTAGAATATTCGAGGCCGAAGAACGAACCGCCGATACCTGACAATCCGCCATTGAAAGAGATCTGCTGACGGCCTTTCTCCTTGACCTTGACTATTAGGTCAACGTCGCCTTTCTCTTCGTCCGTGCGAGTTTCTACATCCTGGTCCTTGTCGATCGGGTCGAAGTACTGTGTTTGATTGAGACGGGCAACCGATATCTCGAGATATTGTTGGTTATATATATCGCCCTCATTGATAAGGAATTCGCGGCGCATGACCTTATCGCGCGTGAATGTGTTCCCGGTGAACTCCAGCCGTCGGAGCGTAAACTGTTTGCCTTCCTCGATCGTTATCGTAATATCGACGATCCCTTCTTCCGGATTTGCCGGATTGTCCTTGAACTGAGGTTCAAACTCAGCCTCGTATTGAACAAAGCCCTGCTGGCCGTATTGCTTCTTAAGGTCGTCGTAAACGGCATCCTGAAGGCGTTTGCCGTCCGCCACTTCACCCTTCTTAAGGCCAACGAATGCCAGGATAAGCTGTTCGGAGAAGATCGAGTTGCCCTCGACCTTAAGCTCACCGACGCGATAGACCTTGCCTTCAGTGATCGGCACCTTGATACGAAGCGTGTCGTCCTTAGAGGTAAGCAGAGGGATCGGGAAGGCCTTTACGATAGGGAAGCCTGTTCGCTTGTAGCCGAGGCCTTCAACCTCCGGCTCGCCGATCCGCGCCTGGAAATATCCCTTCGACCACATGTATGCGCGTACATTCTTTTGCAGATCGTACTCGAGCTTTCGCATGTCAAGGATATCCATGCCCTTGACTCTGGAAATAAGGCCAGTTTCCTTGACCAGTTCAAGCGCGTTCCGGAGCTCGCCGTCCTTGAACTTCTGATTTCCCTCGAAATCGATCTCGACTATTCGTGATCTGTAGCCCTGTGAGATGTTGAAGGTAATAGCGATAGACGTTGCTGAGACAGCTTCCTCTTCATGGGTGACGGTCGCGTTAGGATATCCTTTGGCGGCCAGCATTTCACGAAGGACTCGTTTGGCCGATTGCGTCTTGACCGGGTCGTAGATGGCTTCCTTGGAGATACCTACACGTTTTTCACGAAACTCCTTTAGGATGTCAGCTTCGGTCAGGGCCTTTGCACCTTTGAACTGCAGGTCGCGGATAATGGGAAGTTCGCTTACCTCGAAGATGACGTTTACGCCTCCGCGGATACCATCCTCGGTCAGGACACGCGTTTTGGTCTTATCAAAAAAGTTGAGAGCGAGTAGCTCCTGCAAGTCTCGCTCAAGGGCTGCCGGATCATAAACGTCACCTGCACGAACTTTTGTAAAATAAAGCAGGTCATCGTCCCGTAGGCGGCGGTTCCCCTGGATGTCAACGCTTTCGACTATCTGCTGAACCTTTAGTGCGGCGGGGGGATCTTTTTTCGCACTTCTATCGATGTCGGCGGAGGCCGGAATGGCCGTGAGAGCCGTCACCAAGACCATCAGTCCGAGTGCGCTAAGATTTTTCATAAACCGGAAACTTCCCTATTATTGCAAACTAAAAGCTCCGAAGAGCTTTACTCACACCCTGCAAGCTGCTGATATAAAAGATAGATAGAGCAACGCACACGATGTTTCAAAGGTCGGATTTTCTCGTCAGTTTTGATTCTCTAGGCTTAGCGCAGGTTGCCCTACGGAGCCGGTCCGACAAAAAGGGAATTATACAGGGAAACAATGGAAAATAGAAAAGCCTGCGACCCGAGACGCTCGATCTTTCAGCGCGGAGCTAGGCCTTCTGGGTCATTTCCTTCTCGGGCTTGGGCACGGCTATCTCACGGAATGCAAGCTTGTCACCCTCGGCGAACACCTCAACCGTGCATTCTTCGCCTATGTGGCCCTGAATAAGGGCCTCAGACAGTTCGTCTTCGACATATTTCTGGAGGGCCCGACGTAACGGCCTTGCACCGTACTTTCGATCTGCACACGTTTTGTCTATCAACCAACGTCGTGCGTCATCCGCAAGGACGATCTTCAGATCAAGGTGCTCGAGAACTCGATTCAACCGTGAGATCTGAAGTCCGAGGATATGAAGCAGGTCGTCGTCGGTAAGTTCGTCAAACAGGATGACCTCGTCGAGACGATTGATGAATTCAGGCGCGAACGTCTGCCTGACTTGCGACATCACCTCGTCCTCAAGTTGATCGCGCGTTGAGGCGGCCGTTGCATGGAATCCAAGTGCCGTGCGCTTTTGAATCGCTCGAGCGCCAATGTTTGAGGTCATGATGAAGATCGCGTGGTTGCAGTCGACCGTTTGTCCCAGAGCATCGGTCAACACACCGTCCTCGAACACTTGGAGCAGAATATTAAACAGGTCTGGATGGGCCTTTTCTACTTCATCGAACAAGACGACCGCGTAAGGTGAGCGACGAAGCTTCTCGGTCAATTGGCCGCCTTCCTCGTGGCCCACATAGCCGGGGGGCGAGCCGATGAACTTCGAAACAGTATGCTTTTCCATGAATTCACTCATGTCAAAGCGGATAAGCGCACGCTCCGACCCGAACAGATATTCGGCAATGGAGCGAGCGACCTCGGTCTTTCCGACCCCGGTCGGCCCCAGGAAAAGGAACGAGCCAACCGGTCGCCCGGGATTCTTCAATCCGGCTCGCGACCGTCGTATCGCCCGCGCCAGGGCTGAGATAGCCGGACGCTGGGAAATGATGCGTTCGTGCAGCGAGCTTTCGATGGTGAGCAATTTTTCAGCTTCCCTCTGCTTAACCGAACTTACCGGCACTCCGGTCCAACGGGCGATAACCTCATCGACGTCATCCTTGGTGACTTCAACCGCAAAGAACGAATCTTCAAGTGTTCGCAGTTCCAGGGAAATTAGTTGATCCTCATTGGCCGAAGCACGCTTCCAGTTCTCGACAGTTTCTTTCCACGAAGGTTCGCCGCGATACTCTTGCTGGAATCTAAGCTTGGCCCTTGCACCCGCTTCGTCGAGTACGTCTATTGCTTTGTCAGGAAGGAAACGGTCCGGAATGTATCGATTCGATTGCGTTACGGCGGCTGTCAGCGCTTCCTTGGAATATCGGAGTTGATGGAATGCCTCATATCGTTCCACCACACCACGGATGATCTCGACCGCCTCGTCCTCGGTCGGCGGTTCGATCTTGACCGATTGGAATCGACGTTCCAGCGCGCGGTCGCGCTCGATCGTTTTGCGATATTCGCCGGGTGTAGTCGCCCCAATGCATTGAATATCGCCACGCGAGAGTGCTGGCTTAAGAATGTTCGCGGCGTCGAGTGTGCCTTCGGCGGAGCCGGCACCGACTAGTGTGTGAAGCTCGTCAATGAACACGATATTCTCGTCGCTGTCCTTAAGCTCAGCCATTATCTTCTTGAGCCGTTCTTCGAACTGGCCTCGATATTTCGTTCCGGCGACTACTAGCGACAGATCGAGCGATAGGATGCGTTTGTTTTCCAGGAATGTTGGTACGTTCCTGTCAACTATCCGCTGGGCAAGGCCCTCGACGATAGCCGTTTTGCCCACGCCCGATTCTCCAATAAGGACCGGGTTGTTCTTTGTCCGTCGGCAGAGGATCTCTATGATGCGCTCAAGCTCGGGCTCCCGACCGACCAGCGGGTCGAGCCTCCCTTCGGAGGCGTCAACTGTAAGGTCGCGTGTAAACTCGGCAAGGCCCGGATGCTTAACAGCCTCCTTTCCCCCGGAAAGAACCCCCGGGACCCCGCTTTGGCGGGTCATTTCATCCCGCACATCGCTCAGCCGCAACCCATATCCAAACAGGATCTCGGCCGCGATACTTTTTTCTTCGCGGACTATACCAAGCAACAGGTGTTCCGGCCCGATATGACGGTTCTTCAATTGCCGGCTTTCTTCGTTTGCGTAGAAGAGGATCTGTTTTGTCGCGGGTGAGAGGTGTAGCTCAGATGATTGAGGGATACGATCGCGAAGCACTATCCGTTCTTCCACATCACGTCGTACCGAATCGACTGTAAGAATATGGCGAAACGGAAAAAAACGAGCAGACAAGGTCTTGTCCTCGCGCATCAGGCCAAGCAAGATATGTTCCGGGGCAATTACCTGCGAGCCGTATTGGAGTGCTTCGTACCGGGCAAAAAAAATTACCCTGCGCGACCTCTCCGTGTAGCGTTCAAACATAGAATTCTTCTACCAGATTTTCGTCAATACAGGAACATTATAACGAAAAAACCGGTTAACGGGGACACTTTATTTCAATCAAGTGTGTAGTACGAGCTTTGAAGTAATAAAGTCTTAAAGCGCGTTCGAATCCACAGAAAATTCAACAATTTGTGGCTGGAAATGAAAATACTTTTTTGAGAGTCAATTTGGCACCCGGGAACGAACGTCAATGTCACCGATCTCGTCAACCGCAACCTCTCGGACGATGGCTTCATCTTTCTTGGAAATACCGCGAAGGATTTTACCCGCTGGTGCGAGTTCAACGCGCGAGGTCAGTACACGCGAAACCCTTTTGGGCAGGAACTTTGGAGCAATGTTTGCGATGGAATCGGCCAGTGAGACAATATCGCCGCCGCCCGACCAGTGTTGGCGAACCACATCGGCATCAGTGCGATTGAGTAGCCTGAGCAGGGTCAGGGCTACAACATAAAGGTCGTCCACTTGTCCGATAAACGGGAAAATATCGGGAATGAGGTCGAGTGGCGAGATAACGTAAACGATCGCCGCGACAAACAGAGCCTTTTCGGCTACCGGAACCCGCGCATCCTTTAGCAGGCGCCCAAGCAGCATCACCATGTTCGGTAGGAACATCAGAAAACCGTGCAGGCGGCCCTTAAGTTCGGACTTCTCTCGACGGTTTAAGTTTTTCTCGCTCTCTTCCATGTCGTCTATTCTCGCAGTTTAGATAATAGCCGTTCTATGAGCAAGTTTCGTGAGTTTTGGTTGTATGGTAAATTCAATGAGGAACGGCAGTGATAGAGCCCTGCCTTCAGCATGAGGACGCGATGGGAACGATTATATCTGCTTTAGGTCTGTGTCTTTTTTTTCGGTATTCGGGTTTGCCCAATCTTTTTCCGATATGCCAATCATGGCCGATATGTCGACGATTGAAGGAAAGACGAAGGTCTACATTGCAGGGGCAACTTCTGATGAGCGTAAGATTGTTGTCAACTGTTTTGATAGAAACAAAAAGAAAGTGCCCTTTGTCATTGTTGGCGATCCTGCTGAGGCCGAATTGTTCATGAACTTTGGCGAGTTAACGCGAATGGCAGACTCTACGCCGTTTCGGCGAGATTATCAGGAACGCGACGAACTAGAGGTGTTTTTCTTCCGCGAAGACAAGAAGAAGGTTATCGTATTCACTGACACTGAAACGCTCGATGCAAAGAATGGGTTGTCGCTTTCATTCCCCAATTCGTGGAATCTAACAAACAACTTCTTCAAGGCTTATCAAAAAATGCTGAAGGACAAAGCTAAGGTAACAAAACAATAAGAGAACAAACGACATTAGATGATCCTTCAGAGAATTCGCCAACGTGCCGCGGCCGACCCTCAGCATATCGTATTGCCAGAGGGGGAAGATCTTCGAACCGTGCGAGCAGCTGCAGTTTGTGCGGCGGAGGGGATCGCAAGCATCACCCTGCTTGGCAATGAAGAGAAGATCCGGGCTATTGCGTCGGAAACTAGTTCGAATCTCAACGGTGTTGCGGTCGTTGATCATCGAAAATCGAGTGACTTTGGAAAGTATGCGACGCTCTTTCACCAGTTGCGCAGGGCGAAAGGCATCACGCTCGAGGAAGCCGAGCAGACGTTAAAAGATCCACTATATTTCGGTAATCTGATGGTTCGCGACGGGAAGGCCGATGGTTCAGTTGCCGGGGCCACGAACACGACCGCTCATACCGTCGCTGCGGCGCTAAGGTGCATCGGGGTACGAGCTGGATTCAAGACGGTCTCCAGCTTTTTCCTGATGGTCGTGCCTGATAAGACTTTTGGGACGAAGGGAGCGATGATCTATTCGGATTGCGGTGTAGTCATCGATCCGAACGTTGGAGAACTCGCCGAGATCGCGATGGCCTCGGCCGACTCTTGCCGAGCGCTGCTGGAGGCCGAGCCAAGGGTGGCAATGCTTTCGTTCTCGACAAAAGGAAGTGCAAAACACGCCATGATCGACAAGGTCATCGAAGCGACCAAAACGGTTAAAGCCCGCCGCCCCGAACTCGCGATCGACGGCGAACTCCAGGCTGACGCCGCGCTTGTACCGTCGGTAGGAACTTCAAAGGCTCCCGGCTCCCCGGTCGCCGGCAAAGCCAACGTCCTTATCTTCCCGGATCTGAACGCGGGAAACATTGCCTACAAACTTACAGAACGCCTAACCGGCGGCACAGCCATCGGCCCCATCCTCCAGGGGCTCGACCGTCCGTGCAACGATCTCTCCCGCGGCTGTAAGGCGGAGGACATCGTCGATGCGGTGGCGATCACGGCGGTCCAGTCACAGGCACGGAAGGCTCAATAATTTCGTCGCCCTGTAGCAGAAAGCAACACGATGAAGGCCTATCCAAATCCTTGGACATGTGCTTTGGCAAGTACGATCGAGTTCGTGCCCGACCCGGGGCCGCTTCGAATGGGTATAACAGCTGATTAGCGTCGGCGGATCACCTCTTTATACTCACCTTCCGGTTCTTCAGGTCGAAGCCATCACCATTTGCAAGCAGCGTAACGTCGAGCTGTTTTGGCGCTTTAGAAGGGACCACGACCATGGTAAATGTAGGCCCGACCATTACCAGTCTGCGATTGTCGGTTATTAGAACCGCATTGTCCTCGTCGATGCCGAGACCGACGTATGTAGGATTCTCCAGAAGAAATCCGAAAAGGCGGTTATGACGCTGACGAACTAGGAAATGCTGGTCAAACATGACCTTCGGAACCAGGCCGAAACCTTTCCGAACCCCGACTTTCGTGCCGTCGAGAATCTTCAGATCAGCATCACCGGTCATCATTGGGTCGGAAAGAACGGCTGCCCCGGCACTGGTGCCGCCAAATGGAGCTCCTTTCGTGTATTTCTCGCGGAGCAGTTTCAGCAATTCCTCATCGACCAAAACATCCATGATCCGGTTCTGGTCGCCGCCGGAAAAGAATACGGCAGTTGCCGATCTCAGCTGCTCGATGAACTGGAGACGCTTGGCGGCGTCGAGCGGCCGTGTCACGGCGTGTTCGACCGACCCTGCGCCGGCCTCAATGAAGTTCTTCTTTAGTGACTCGAAGCTTTGGTCCGCGACACCGCTTGCCCATGTAATTGCGAGGATCCGGGCTTTTGCTCCGCCTGACCATTCGACAAATTTCTTCACGCCCTCAGGAGGCCGGGTTCCACCGCCGACAACGAAAAGCCGCTGCTGTCCTATCAAACCCAACGGAAGTAGCAATAGAACCAGAAACAGAATGGTGAATCTTTTGTATAAGTTCATCTTTTTGATCAAGCCCGGTATCGGCCCTTAGCCGGAACACATAGCGGGTAGATGAGGTCTCGCGATCAAATGCTGTCGTACAACTCGGGTTTGCCCGAGGGTCGCGTCTTCCATCGCCGATGGATCCAGACCCATTGGTCGGGATATTTCCGGACGACGCGTTCGATAGCGGCTGTGAATTCTTTCGTGATCCTGACAATGTCCGCCTTCCTATCGCCCGTGTTCTTTGGCTCAATGACCGGTTCACTGATCATTTTGTAGCGCGTCGCCGATTCATCCCAGATCGCGAACATCGGAGCGATCAAAGCATTTGCGCGGAGTGCAAGCATGCCCACGCCGGCAGTCGTACAAGCCTCGATGCCGAAGAATGGAACGAAAACACCTTCCTTCGGGTGTGTGTTCACGTCCGCGAGAATGCCCACACATTGTCCCGCACGCAAGAGCCTCAGAATTGGTGCCGCTGCATTCGCCTTGTCGATCTGGCGGTTTCCGAAACTCGACCTCATTTGTTCGACCATCGCGTCGATCTTCGGATTGTCCATTCTGCGCGACAGCAAACTTGCGGGTCCAAAGAACATTGAGAATGCCAAAGCAAACAGTTCCCAATTTCCGATATGTGCGGTGACGACGATGATCCCGCGACCCTCGGCTCTGGCCCGTTCGAATTGTTCGAGAAAATTCGTGTCAAGGTCAAGTTCGATCAGCTCACGAATGTTTGTCTGAGAAACACGGCCAAAACCGCCGACAATTCCCAATGTACGTCCCAGGCTTGCGAAGGAGTCCTTGAGCAGTCGATCTCTTTCGGAGTTCAACATATCCGGAAATGCGATCTCGATGCTCCGCTGGCCGACCGTTCGGAGTTTTCCGAAAAGCCGAAAACTGAACCAAGCCACGCAGCGACCAAATGCGATCGCTGCCGTCCGTGGCAGCGCCCCGACAACGGCCCAGATCGAGCGCGCAACTGCGTATTCAACCCAGATCTGAGCCTCGCTTTTTTTCGCCATGACGCAACAATACTTTAGAGATAAAACCCGCTCATTCAAAGTCAGGAGTTCAGGAAAAACGATTACAAAACTCTTACAATCACCCCAAAACAAACCTGTTACCGTATTAATTGAAGCACTTAGCAGTGCAGTTGGATTCAGGTTGCTCATACGAGGTTAATTCCTATGCAGAATGTAATCGATTTCGGGCGCCCGCGCGCGGCGAGGTATAACTGGAATACGATCTTCTTTGTTACGTTATTTCATTTAGCGGCAATTCCCGTATTTTTTACATTCAGTTGGCAGAATTTTGTCGCTGCATTCGTCCTGTGGTGGGTCGGGGCAAGTTGGGGTATCGGCATCGGGTATCACCGACTGCTGACACATCGTGGTTTTACGACCTCGCGGTGGATGACCCGTTTGCTCGCAACATTCGGTACGCTCGCCCTGCAGTCAGGACCGATATCATGGGTAACGACGCATCGGCTGCATCATGCTTTTACAGATACAGATAAGGATCCCCACAGCCCGCGAAAAGGTATCTGGTGGTCGCATATCGGATGGATCTTTGAGGGCGTGTCGCAACTACAGCCGGAATCAGTGCGTCAGCGTTATTCTCCCGATCTCATCCGCGACCCGTATCTTGTTTGGATAGACAAGTATTATTACGTGCCAACAGTGATCATAGGGCTCGCGTTGTTCGCCTTCGGCGGATGGGCGATGCTCGTCTGGGCCGGTTTTGCAAGAGTCGTCATGAGCTGGCACTTCACTTGGATGGTTAATTCGGTGACCCACCTGTGGGGCAGCCGGAGATTTGAGACACGCGACGATTCGCGTAACAACGGCCTCGTTGCCGCGGTCACTTTCGGGGAAGGCTGGCACAACAATCATCACGCATATCCGCGTTCGGCCCGACATGGACTGACCTGGAAGGAGTTCGACATTAACTGGATCCAGTTACGTATCCTCGAGAAGCTGGGCCTTATCGACAATGTCTATGCCTATGATCTCGTGACCGAATCCGAGACTCCCAAGCAAATGCAGAAGGCGGCATAGGGACAGACATAAGGAAAAGGGTGAAAGGCAATGTAGGCCGGGTAGAAACCGAGCTTTACCTTTGCCTTCAGCCTTTTTTCTTTTTACTTTTAGTTGTATATGCGCAGGCGTGGGACAGCTATCTTCTTCCTTATTCTGGGCATCAGCCTGTCCACCCTCGCTATCGCTCTGAATATTGGCTGGATCCTCCTGAATCTAAGACAAGTTGCCCTTCTCGTGTTCGGGGTGATCTTTTTTTCGCTGATCATCACAGGCCTTATCCTAAATACGATATTTCTAGTTCGAGAGATTCGAAGGAACGAGCAGCATGACGCATTTATCAATGCCGTTACGCACGAGCTTAAGACGCCGATCGCATCAATCAAGCTTTATCTTGAAACCCTGAAATCCCGGGAGCTCGAACGTCAGAAGCAGATCGAATTCTACGACATCATGCTCGACGACAACGAGCGCCTGCTTGGGACGGTAGAACAAGTCCTGCTGGCCAGCAGCACTCGCGAAAAGAACCGGTCTCTCAACGTGTCGGAGGTTGACCTAGCAGAACTTGTCAGCGAGACGGTCAAGCTTATCAGGTCGCGAAAACATCTCGATGAGACGTCGATCAGGTTCTCAAAACCGCAGAAGCGGTTGAAAGTGGTAGGCGATCGCACGGAATTGCAGACGGCCTTTGCAAACCTTTTGGATAATGCCGTCAAGTATTCAAATGGCAAGCCAAAAGTTGTCGTGCGAATCACGCGATCGGGTGGCGACCAGGGTATGGTTTTCGTCCGGGATCATGGCATAGGGATAGCGAAGACCGAACTGAAACGAGTCTTTCGGCGGTTCTACAGGGTTCCGAACAGATCTGCGGCCGCCGCGAAGGGGACGGGGCTCGGTCTTGCCATTGTTCGATCAGTGATAGAAAAGCATGGTGGCCGTGTTCGTGCAAAAAGCAAAGGAGAAGGCAAGGGAACGACATTTATGGTGCAGTTGCCAACCGTTTAGAAATATGAAGGTCCTGGTGGTAGAAGACGAGCACCACATCGCTGACGGAATTCGGTTCAATCTTGAGGCCGAAGGATATGAGGTGACGGTGATAGATGACGGAGGCGTAGCTCTTGAACGGATCGCGTGTGATTCATTTGACGCGATAGTGCTCGACGTCATGCTGCCAACCCTCGATGGTTTTGAGGTGGCTAGACGGTTGAGGGAGCGCCTTGATTACACTCCCATCCTGATGCTGACCGCCCTTGGCCGTCCTGAGGATGTGTTGTTGGGTTTCGAGGCAGGAACGGATGACTATCTCCCGAAACCATTTGATCTAAATATCTTCTTAGCACGGCTGAATGGCCTTATTCGCCGCCAAGCCTGGTCGCGGGGCGGGTCGACGTCTGCCGATGATGGACGCATATTGGTAAACGGACGCACCATTGACCTGCAAAACCTTGAATTGATGTCACGAGGCGAGTTGATCCCGCTGACGCTGATGGAAGCCAAGTTGCTCCAATATCTTATCGAGAATGAGGGACGCCCGGTCTCAAGAAAGGAGATATTAGAGGATGTGTGGGAACTTCAAGTAGATACGGATACCAGAGCTATCGACAACTTTATTGTAAGACTCCGAAAATATCTCGAAGACGAGCCGAATAACCCCAAGATCGTGCAGACCGTCCGCGGGATCGGGTACCGGTTTGTGAACCTGTCTCAGTCCGATCGACCCGAATAGTTATGTCGTGCGATGACTTTGACGCTTTTTCGCCAGTTCTCATGTAGTTCGAATCGCCACATTTCGATCTGACTCGAGACCGATCTAGCAAAATATTCAAATTCTCGGTGAAAGCTCCAGGCCGGAGCTGCCATATATACGATCGCGGGCTTGTCCGCAATCGTACGGCCTTCAAAAAGATCGGCCGCGGCCAGAACGCCACGGCGTCGTTGAAGTTCGATCTTTCGCCAGTAATCGACTGCCTGGAAAACGATCTCGCGATCGGGCTGCGTTTTCAACTCGATGATGACCAACCGACCGTCGCGGCGCAGCGCAAGCAGATCGATCTTGTCATTCGACGAGCGGAACTGATTGTAAATTGGCGACAGGACCAGATTGGCATCGAGCAGCGAGATATTACGGCGAAGGATCGATTCGAGCCATGCCTCCGACGCAATCCGATAGAATTCATGACGGGAATTGGGTGGTTCATCTGTACGGTTTCGCTCGATCTCCTCAACATATTTGACCAGGTCTTTCCAATTATTGGTTGTCAAAACGCGGCTTTCGCGGCCAACTCCGAACCAGGCTTTTTCCTGTCCCATGATCGTTCGAACACGAGCGAACGGTAGGCCCTTGATCCGCAGCGTTTCGCCGCGTCTCGAATACACGATATCGATCGTCTGTGGTGAAAGTAGCGTGATCCTCTCGGCAGTTCCGCTCGGGGGCTGGTTGAGGTACAGCCTCATCTTACCTGGTTTTTCCCGCCAGAGTTCGGAGATCCTTCGCTTAGCAAGCTCAACCAGCCTTGGCGGGTCTTGCTTGCGATCAATCTCGACGATCGAGAGCTTCGCTTTCCAACGATCGGCAAGGAGGGCGTGAAGTTTCTGGGCGTTCCTCGCTTGCCGTTTTTCGCAGACGAGCCAGAGGTCGAGAACCGGCCTTTTACGCAGGCCGAGCTTTTCAAGCCAGAGCATCGCGGCGGCGAGTATACTCTCAACCGAAAGAGCCCCGGTTGTATCCGCGATTGCAGCGATAGGTGTTTTGTCGGCCCTCTCAAACGTTATCTGCGCGAACCGGCCATTAGGCTCGTTCAGAGCCACACGACCGAGTCTCGCCGTCGGGACGTTTTCACTGATCAGACCGGCTATCTCATTTGCCTTTTTTAGTCGGGCGATCGCTATCTCTGAGGCCAGGACCGACGCTCGAACTCGCGGAACCAGGCGGAGGATCTCCCGGTTTCGGGAGAACGAGCCTGCCACGTCGATCTCGATGGTGTCTGCCTGCGACGTGAAGCTATTTAGCCGCCACGAACGGAATCCACTTTCATCCAGAAATGCAAAATAGGTCTTCTCGTCATTCTCGATTATGTCGATCTCATGTTTTTCGAGGGGGAATGATCTTCCATCGGCGCGCACGAGAAGCCACTCGTGCCGGCTGCCTACGATCTCCCGCAAAAGGTTGGAGTTCACCATTCGTGATTAGCCGCAAAATACGTGATCATCGCCTCGGCCCAGTCCCGATAGCCTTGTTCCGACGGATGGATCCCGTCCGCAAAAAAGCCTTCCAGCATTACCTCGACCGGCTGAGGATAGTAATAAATGTTCTTCATTTTCCGTGTGAATTCTTTGATGTTTGCATTGTGCATCTGCGAAAGCTGCCAAAGTAGCGCCTTGATCGGCTGCGGCAGGATTGGTGAGTAAATGATCATCGGACAGTTCGACAGAAAGATGATAGCATCCGGATTTCGTTCCCGAAGAATTCCGAGCAACTCTGTCATGTCGCGTCGCCACTTGACCGGGCTCGACAGTTTCAGGACGTCATTACCCCCAAGGCCAACGAGAATGTAGTCATACCGCTCGTCGGGCATAGTGGGAAGCAGCTCATCAATAGTCCGTCGCGCCGTGACGCCGTTTCGGCCTACCACTTTCCAGGCAACGCTTCTCCCTAAATGATCACCAAGAAATCGTGCAAATTGGCCCGCAAGCGCCCGTTCGTGGTCGCGGGCACCAAGGCCCGCAACGGTTGACTCGCCGATCACAAATAGTTTGGCCGGATGCTTGCCATCGCCATAAATACCGGATCTGTCACCAGACGCATCAGGGAGGATACCGACCTTCCAACGTACTATTTGCCCCTGCAATAATAGTAGCGGCGAGATCGGGGCAACTACGGCGGCTCCGATCAGAAAACGCCGCTGCCATCGTCTGAGATTTTCTTCGTTGCTAGACACCTGAATCGATATGATAAAATTCAGGCACCCAAATGGTTTTGTCAAATGCCTGTAAATGCTTATTGCTGACCGGTTTCTGTGTCATCCTAGCGTGGGGCTGCGGTAACAGGCCTGTTACCGGGAATCTGCCAACATTGAGTGTCCCAGAGCCGTCAACTGACTTTCCATTTCTGACAAAGGAACCCGAGGTTTATCAGGCAGAGATCGTCGCAACAGGTGGTGGGCTCGAGAAAAAATGGTTCGTCGCAAGGAACCGAGACCGCTGGCGGATGGATTTCTTTAGTGGCTCCAAACTAGTGCGCACCCGCATCCAAAACGAGGGAGCCTACTCCATTGACCACGCAGATAAGATCTTTTCGGTAATTGAGGGATCCGGTGAAACCGTCTCGGACCTTACGTCACGCCTTTTTAAAGGCAAGGAGTATCGGAAATTTGAAAAGATTGATTCGGTAAACGGAATCACGCGTTTCCGAAGCCAGCTTATCGAAGGCAAAGATGCCGTCATCGTTACAGTTGACGACACGACTGGCATGACTATTCGCCTAGAGTTCACCTCCAACCAAACCTCGTCCTGGAACTTTGGATATGAGATTAGGGATCTGAAATACGAGGTCGACAATTCGATATTTGATGTTCCGACCGGCTACCGCCGAGTCTCGATCGATCAATTTCTAAATGCTGCAAAGCCAAATGAGTAACATAGGATCCAGCCAGCTTACGGACGAACAGCGTGATCGTGCAGCGAAGACTCTGCATGATCTGCCTTTTGCTAAGTTGATGGGCATGCGGCTCGTCGATCTGCAGCCGGATCTGGCCGTACTCAAGATCGATATGCGCGATGATCTTAGGCATCCGGGCGGGATACTGCATGGCGGCGTAACGGCAACCCTGATCGATACGGCAATGGCCTATGCCGTACGAACCCGTGTTGAGCGGGGCGTGCCGACGGCGACGATCGACCTGACCATTCATTATCTTCGACCCCACATCGACGGGACGTTTACCTGTACCGCGAAGATCGTGCGAGCGGGAAAGCGAATATTTACAGTCGCAGCCGACGTACACAACGAACAAGGCGAGATGATCGCGACGGCCATCTCGACGTACACCAAGATCCAGTGAAAAGTGAAAATCCTAAGTCAAGAACAGGATTCGGATCGATGGATCTCCACGCCAGCCCTAACTTTTTATTTTGATCTCTTACGAACAGGTGGAACAGCTTCGAAAATTTTTGAGATACCTAAGACCGTATAGGGGCACAATCGCCCTCGGCATTCTGTGTATCCTCGTGTCCATGGCCTTTGGGCTGTTCATACCGTACATGGTTGGCCGGGCCGTCGATGATCTCGCCATTCAGGTTACCCGAGAGAAGGTCATTTATTATCCACTACTGATATTGGGAATCAGTTTCTGCAGCGGCATTTTTTTGTTCCTGCAGCGACGGCTCCTTATAAATTCATCGCGGCACATCGAATTCGACATGCGCGAGGATTTTTACGCCTCGCTTGTCAATCAATCACTGGAATATTTTCACGAAAACCGCGTGGGCGACCTGATGGCAAGGGCCACCAACGATCTTGCGGCTATACGGCAGATCGTTGGGCCCATGATCCTCTACAGCTTCCAGGCGATCTTCGCTCTCGCGATCTCGTTGCCGATAATGTTCAATATTTCGGTAAAGCTGACGCTGTTGCTCTTGATCCCGATGCCGTTGGTGTCGTTAACGGTAAAATTCCTGGGAGCCCAGATACACCGGCGATTCGAAAGGATCCAGGAATACTTCGCAGACATTACTGCCCGCGCTCAGGAGAATCTGACCGGCGTACGCGTTGTTCGTGCTTACGCCCAGGAAGAGGCTGAGATCGAACAGTTTCAGTTGCTGAATCGAGAATATGCCCTTCAGAATATCCGCCTTGTAAAATTTGCCGCCGCGATGCGGCCATTGTTGTTTTTTTTCATCGGGATCGGATTTGTGATCATCGTGGGGGTCGGCGTGCCGATGGCTGTTCGCGGTGAAATAACCGCGGGCGATTTCACAGCCTTCATCCTCTACCTCCAGCGAATGATCTGGTATCTCATCTCGCTTGGTTATGTTGTCAACCTATGGCAACGCGGAACGGCATCTCTAAAGCGATTCAACAAGATCCTTGAGACCGATCCCGCGATAAAGGACGCATCGGATATGCACGAACAGAAGCCAATCGAAGGAAAGATTGAGTTTCGCGATCTCTCATTTGCTTACGGATCAGACGCAGCGACCGCAGCAGGGATTGTCACCCACGACTCTGACTCTCGGCCTGTGCTGAACAACATTGTTCTCGCTATCGAACCCGGCCAAACGGTGGCGTTTGTTGGAAAGACCGGGAGTGGAAAATCAACTTTGGTTAGTCTGGTGCCGAGACTACTCGATGCTCCACGCGGCAGCGTTCTGGTCGACGGTAAGCCTGTTCGCGACTTTCCTCTCGCCCAACTCCGGCGAGCGATCGGCTTCGTGCCACAGGAAACTTTCCTGTTCAGCGACACGTTGGCCAACAATATCGCGTTCGGCGTTGAGGAACTGCCTACAGTCTGTAAAGATCTCGAATCACAGAGACGCGGCGATGCTGAGAAAGCAAATGGGAAAGCCGAGGACAGCTACCTTTTGGGGAAGAACACTCTGCCACCTTCCTCAGCTTCTCCGCATCTCCGCGGTGAAATGACCGTTAAAGCGGCCGCCGAGATCGCCGGGCTCGCAGACGACATCAACGAATTCCCAAACAAATACGAACAACTCGTCGGTGAACGAGGAATTACACTTTCCGGTGGCCAGAAACAGCGGACCGCGATCGCACGGGCGGTAATGCGCGATCCTCGGATACTTATCCTGGACGACTCACTCTCCGCGGTCGATACATACACCGAAGAAAAAATCCTTGGAAATCTAAAAAAAGTGAGACGGAACCGCACTACCCTCGTCGTTTCACACCGTGTTTCTACCATCAAGGATGCCGATCTCATCTGCGTAATGCACGAAGGCCGGATAGTGGAGCGAGGGACGCACGATGAACTGTTAGTCCTGGACGGCGAATACGCCGACCTCTACGAGCGGCAACTGCTGGAAGAGGAACTCGATGCCGCGGAATAACGTTAGTTGGTCCATTCGCTCTTTTGAGCGGTTAATATCACTCGAATTGCTTCCGAAACTCCTCGAACGTCACCTTGATCTCATTGACCTCTGCAAGAAGGCTGGTGACCGCTTCCTCCAGCTTTTGCAATCGTTCGGCATCAACAGAACCGTAGGTGCGCTGAGCGGTGACCGTTGCGGCAAAGGCTTCAAGGTCGACGTCACCGCAAAGCAGATGTGCGAAGCGAGCTTCCTTTTGACCGGGTTGGATCGGAAGTTTTACTACCACGGGATCATCGCGGCGCATTAGTCGGTCGAGAGTTTCCTGCACCTCACCGAGGTTTTCGAAGTTGTAAAGCCGCTCGGTCCGCGTTCGTAATTCCCCTAAAGTCTGATGCCCTCGCAAAAGTAAAACGTCGATAACAGCCGTCTCGGATGGTTCCAGCTCATAAACAGTGGGGAGCATGTGTTTGTACTTAGGCACGCGGCTTGTGCTGCCGTAATAGACATAGACGAGATTCCGGTCGCGAAGGTTTTCGAGAGCTTCACTGACGATCGCTTCTGAGTATGAGACCACTGGGTCCCGACTGCTCTTCTGATTACATGCGTTAACAAGGGCGTTGAGTGTCAACGGATAGTACTCGGGCGTGGTCAATTGCTTCTCGACGAGCGACCCAAGGATCCTAGCTTCCGTTTCAGTTAGTATTTCTGGCATTCTTACAAAATTTCCCAAGACCAACATTGTAACTTACAATCGACGGAAGTGGATATTCTGGTTGCCCGCACTGCAAATGAACTAAGTACTGCGTTCGAAAGGCTTTCCGCATCTACGGCGATCGGCTGCGATACAGAAACCTCTGGCCTCGGAGCCAGGACGGCAAAGCTATTTTCGATCCAGTTTTCCGACGGTGAGTTCAACGTTCTCGTGCCGATCAGCGAGGGGGTCTTGCCGGGGCCGCTCGATGATCTTTTGGCCGACGATGCGATGCTCAAGATCTTCCATAACGCCAGGTTCGATCTAGATTTCCTAAACGAAAACGGGTGCACGGTCCGGAATATCTTCGATACTATGATCGCCGAGAAGGTGCTGACCCGCGGGGCCAACCAGTCTTCTTCACTGGCTGAAACGCTCTACCGACACTTCGCAGTCGATCTCGACAAATCGCAGCGGACAAAGTTCCATCGAAAGTGGAACGGCGTATGGACCGACGAGCTGGTCGAGTATGCTCTCTCGGATGTGGTTCATCTGCCCGCATTGATGCGCGAGCAAAAGGCTTGGCTTGAAAGGCTTGGCCTGACAAGCGAGTTCCACACCCAGATGGCCAATCTCCTGGTCAAAACGGCGAACGGCTGAACTGCTGCCATTTCACCACCGATGATACGCCGGATGGCCTTCTTTTACTGCGACAAATGTTCCGCGGCAAGTGTCGCAAACCTTATCGCCCGCTATCAACTCTGCTTCGACCGTTGCCCGGTCGTCGCTTGATGCGACCACTCGGGCTTTCAACGTGATAGGCCCGTCGACCGGTGTTGGCCGCAGCAGTTGTACGTGGAAATCCGCGGTAACGGTACAGGGCGTTTTCGTGTCACCGCGTTTTTTCATCAGGTGATAGGCGGCCGCCCAATTCGAATGACAATCGAGTAAAGCGCCGATGATCCCGCCATTCAATATGCCCGGAAATGCCTGATGGTGCGGTTCGGCGAGCCACTCAGCGACAAATTCATCGCCATCGACAAAGCTGCGAATATGCAAGCCCTTTTCGTTCGCCGGTCCGCAGCCGAAGCAAATGCTATCGGGTGCGTATATTTCTTGCAGCGATCTTTCATTTTCCATAGTCATAGGGTGGCACGGCCCATGGGACGAAAACAACTGAACGGGTAGCCCCCTGACAGTTGATGTATTCCGACAAGTGTCGTAAATTTAACCGTCGGTTCACCTAACAACTTATGCTCACCTTGCTCGCCGTCGGTGTTATAGTTTGGCTTGTCTTTGGCTATTATGCGTATGGCCGTTGGGTAGCGCGGCAGTTCAAGCTTGATGATACCCGCGAAACCCCTGCCAATGCCGTCAACGACGGTGAAGATTTCGTTCCAACCCAGCCGTTCTATCTCTTCGGTCAGCATTTTTCGGCGATCGCGGCGGCGGGGCCGATCGCCGGGCCGATCATTGCGTGCCTGGCGTTCGGGTGGCTGCCCTGCCTCCTGTGGATAGCCCTCGGTGTTGTGCTGATCGGTGCGGTTCATGATTTCTCGGCGCTTGCCTCTTCGGTCCGGCATGGTGCCCAATCGATCGCTGAGATCACGCGCGACAAGCTCGGCGGCAAAGCAGGCCGAGCTTTGATGGCATTCATTTGGATCGCTCTCGTATACGTTGCGGTTGCGTTTACCGACATCACGGCCGGCACGTTCGTAGCGGGCGACGAATCGCTCCTAGGTGAAACTCGCTTCAATCCGGGCGGCGCGGTGGCAATGGCGAGCGTGCTATATCTTGGTCTTTCCATAGTGCTGGGCCTGGTCGAGCGCTTCCTGAAACCGCCACTCTGGCTTGCGACAGTTATCTTCGTTCCGGCGACGTTCGCGCTTTCCTACGTCGGGACGATGTTCTCGAATCTGCTTGTCTTTGGCCATCAAACGTGGGCGATCCTGATAATCATCTATTGCGTCGTTGCCTCGCTTCTGCCTGTATGGGCGTTGCTTCAGCCACGCGGATATCTCGGCGGCTTCGTTCTCTACGCGGCGATCGCTATCGGCGTCATCGGCATTTTCTTCGGTGGCTACGAGATCCAACAGCCATCATTCAAGTCCTTTGATGTCGGCGGAATGACGGGAATGCTGTTTCCATTCCTTTTCGTAACTATCGCTTGTGGCGCGTGTTCGGGTTTTCACGGCCTTGTCTGCTCTGGAACTACCTCGAAGCAGATAGACAAAGAAACACATACGCGGCCGATCGGCTACGGCGGAATGCTCGCCGAAGGGTTTGTCGCCTTCATCGCCCTCGTGACGGTGATGGTCGCGTTTGGCGATTCGCTGGTCGGGCCTGACGGCAAGAATTTGCCGGCCGGCAAGATCTACGGCAATGGCATCGGCAACTTCCTATCGCTCATCATTGGCCAGGAGAATCTAAAGTTCGCGATCACGTTCGGTGCAATGGCGTTTTCGACATTCGTCTTCGATACCCTTGACGTGACCATGCGGCTAGGACGATATCTCGTGCAGGAACTGATCGGCATCCCGGGTAAGGCGGGAGCTGTGATCGGCACTCTGGTCACAGTAGCCGTGCCATTTGCATTGATCTTTCTCGCGAAGCCTGGCAGCTATGTTGAATTCTGGACCCTCTTTGGGGCCTCTAATCAACTCCTTGCCGCGTTAACGCTGCTTTCGATCACGGTCTGGCTTTACAAGGCGCGAAAACGCATCGCTTTCACCTTGCTCCCGATGCTTTTTGTTCTGGCGATAACCCTCTGGGCGCTCATAATGATCGTTTCTACTAATTTTCAAACAACAACGGGCTTCGACATCAAACTGATCAACGGCATCATGTCGCTTGCCCTGATCGTCCTCGCGATCTTCCTGGTCGTGACCGGACTGTTAAAACTCCGTCGCGACGATGATGACGAAGCGGCTGGTGAACTGGCCAAGGCAACCTAATCGCGTCTCGTCGCGGTATTCATAAGCGTCCTCGTCGTATGGTCGGTAACGCTCCCGACCGGCTCGCGGTATTCTTCCAACTGGGCAGTGGTTCGCGGAGGCAATTCACGATCGGCCTGTGTCTCACCAACATATCCGGCACCCTTCAATCTTGCGTCTATCAGCTTAGGAACCTGCCGGACGAGCGAGAAGCAGATACCAAAGACGGCTGCGAGATAGGCGATCACGATGATCATGACCACCTCCGTGCGAACAGCATTTCCAAGCAAAACGGCGACCAGGCCGACAAGTATGCCGAGCCCGAACATTACGACGAGGAACAGTGTCGTCAAGATGTTGTCGAGCATCTTGCCGGGCGTTCCATGCTTGTCCTCAGGTTCGAGTCCTAGCCGATTGCCGCACGCATTGCAGTACTTCAAACCCGGTTCAAGTGATTTTCCGCATTTCGAACAGTACATTCCGTCCTTCCTTTACCTAGGTTTGTGAGGGCTTGATCTTTTCCTCCAGCCAGTTCGTCAGATCTTCTATCGACTCGATATGAATAGGCTTTCCTTTCCACGCCTTGAACGCAAAGATGAGAAGGAAAATGGTCGTGACGATCTGGAAAATAACGCTGCCGGCATCCGCGACATCGGTAATGTTCCCGATAAATCCGAGGATCGCGCTCACGATCAGGATCGCGATATGTGCGGCTAATCCTTGAGCTGCGTGAAAACGGACCTTCGCCTCGCTCTTTGGGACAAGGAACAGAATAAGCAACCCGGCGACCATCCCGATGAACCACGGAATATACGGCAGGGCCGTAAGCACATTCTCTGGCAAGCCGATCTTTTCAACCTTCCGAGAGAGCGACTGGTTGACGTTAGCGACGTTTACGGTCTGATACTGAGTCGGGTACTGCGCCGAAAAGCCGGCCATTCGGGCGTTGTCGAGCACCTTCGTTGCTTCCTCGCCAGACGGCGCCGGAGCGAATCTACGGGTTTCGCTTCCCGCATAAGGCAGCGTTTGGGTCTCGCCCTGGACGGCCTCGGCGCGCACTTTTTCAGGAAACTCGGGATCGAGCGGGTTTGTATCGTACTTTGTAGCCATCTCTTCGAGTAATCTTACGACACTATGGTGCCGATAGTTCAATAAAACCAACGCTTGACCCGTCGCCCGCCGCCGCAAGACCTGCTATGAACTCATCCCAATCTTTCAATGCTCGCTCCACTTGGAAAACGTGCCGCTCCCGCTTGCGGCGGTATTTCTTTCGAAGCTCCGGAGGAAGCGGTTCGAGCAGCCCAAATGTTATGTTCACCGGTTGAAAATTCTTCGTCTCCACGTTCGAGACGTATCGGCACAACGCCCCGATCGCTGAGGTCCGCGGTGCAGTTATCAGCGACTCGCCACGGAGGGTTCGCACAGCATTATGTCCGGCAAGCCAGCCGGTCGCAACGGATTCTACATAACCCTCGACGCCGGTGATCTGGCCGGCGAAGAACAAATTCGGGTTTGAGCGGGTCGCCAGCGTTTCGTTCAATATCTTAGGGCTGTTGATGAACGTATTTCGATGGATCTGTCCGAACTGCAGAAACTCGGCGTCCGCCATTCCGGGTATCAGCCGCAGCACGCGCTCCTGTTCACCGTAGCGCAGATGGTTCTGAAACCCGACAAATCCGTACGCATCAGCCATCAAGTTTTCCTGCCTCAGCTGTACGCAGGCGTAGGGTTCTTCGCCTGTTCGAGGATCGGGCAGTCCCTTCGGCTTCATCGGCCCAAATCGCAGCGTGTCAACCCCGCGACGGGCGATCTCCTCGATCGGCAGGCACGCCTCGAACCATTTCGTATCTTCGAAACGCTTGAGCGGAACCGATCTGGCCTCGACCAAGGCATTGAAGAACGTCTCGTATTCCTCGCGGTTCATCGGGCAGTTGATGTAATCGTCGCCGCCCTTACCATATCTCGCTGCCTTGAACGCGATCGACATATCGATCGAATCTGCCGCGACGATCGGAGCGATAGCATCATAGAAATAAAGCTGATCGTCGCCGGTGAATTTCATTATCTCGGCCGTAAGTGCATCCGATGTCAGCGGCCCGGTTGCGATGATCGTCGGAGTGCACACACCGCCTTGCATTTCGCCGGCCTTCTCACCGTGAACATCCCGTTTGGATGCCGAAGCGTCGGTGCAGAGTCGGGTGTCGGTGAGCCAGTCGAGTGTCGTCACCTCTTCGCGGACGATCTCGATATTCGGGTGGGCCTCGATCTTTTCGGTTATCAACTCGGCAAACTTTATCCGGTCGACCGATAACGCGGCTCCGGCTGGGACACGGGTTTTCGCGGCGACATCGAGTACCAGCGAACCGCCGCGGCGAAGCTCTTCTTTCAGCAGATACGGAGCCGAGCCCGGTTCGTCGGTCTTGAGCGAATTCGAGCAGACGATCTCGGCCAACTTGTCTGTCCGGTGCGCCGGAGTTTGCGTCACAGGCCGCATTTCGTACAAACGCACCTTTGCACCGAGCCCGGCCGCCTGCCAAGCCGCCTCAACCCCTGCCAAACCGCCGCCGATGATCTTGATTCGGTCACTCATCCTCGAAATACTGTCCCATTTTCATTCCCGTTGAACTTTCGCGTTTCAGAACCGAACATCGATAACTGCTTTATTTCGTTGGAGTTGCCTGTGATATGGCAGCCCCCGCCGTCCCGGGTGTCCCACAGGTGTCCCACCTCTCGGGCGGGACACCTTAACACCTGTATTATCAATAGCTTAAAGTACACTGTGAGGTCCATTTTTCGGATCTTTCCAAAAAACTGTAAGACAAGGTATCACAGCCTTTCGATCTTGTGTCGTCCTGAAAAAGGTTGACAGTGTTAGATTGTGATCCTGGTATAGGTTTCCACCTTTTTATTGGTCTTACAGCTTCGCTGTAAACCTTTTTCAGGACAAGACGCAAAAGAGAAGTATATCACAGGTTGCAGCGATACCTACAAGTATTATGTATGCAACAATGACAGCCTGGCCTTGGCTTGCCTCCCGCGCGACGGCAGATCACCGGATGGCTCGTTCAGGACACCTTTTGCGGCTACTCGAGGCCGTAGAGATCCAGGTCGGCCAGGTTGCGGTTTATGATCAGCACAATAGGCGAAAAGCGATAACGTCTCGAGGAAACGGTGAGGGTATAGGTTCCGGCAGGTACGCTGTTGAACGTATAGACGCCGAAAGAACTTGTCACAGCGATCCGCCGGGTGCTCTGGCTGTCTATCAATGTCACGACGGCATTCCGTACGCCGATACCAGTCGGAGTAAATACACGGCCCGTGGTCGTGAATGCCGTGATCGGACTGGGACTTGGAGTCGGAGTCGGCGTCGGAGTCGGCGTAGGCGTAGGTGTCGGTGAGACCACTGATGCGAATTCGTACGCGCCTATATCTATCGTGCCGCTCGGATTCCGTGCCTCGCTCATTTGGTGTTTGACGTATTGCCGAGTGACGTTATTGCCAGGCAGAGAATCCGGATGCAGCGTCGCGCCGGCATTGACTGCCGCCGAAAGCGCCGTGAGCATGTATTCCTGTGAAGCCTCGTTCAAGAAGCCGGGTGAACTACCCAAAACGAACGTCGAATCGCCGGTGACGAGCCCGTTAAACCCGCTCTCGTGCGAGTTTCGCCAGCCTGTTTTTGCCCAGTTGTTTGCCAGCGTCAACACGCCCGATTCGGCAAGCATCGCGAGGTTTGTGCCGGCGGCGGTGTTGTAAAAAATGTTATTGCGTGCGTCACAAAGGTCTTCATTCGTCGAGAGCCGGAAGATCACGGTTGTTCCCGAACGCGTCGAGACGATGGTGTTGTTGTAGAAATACAGCATTCCCTTGCGGTAGTCGGCTGTGTTGCCGCTGTCGCCGCCGTAGTGCGTCGTCTGATTGTTCCCGCCGTTGGGTTTTATCAGGACGTTGCCGTAAACGAACGTCTTGCGGTAGCTCGGGTCCATGCGGATCTGAATGCTGTCTTCGCCATCGACGAGGTCGAGGTTCCGGTTGCCGCCCTCGATCCAGTTGTAGCGGACGACGAGGCCCGCAGACCGATCCTTCAATGCCACGCCGACCGAACCCGCGCGCGGCGGCCCGAAACGGTTGTATTGAAAGGTGATCCCGATCGCGGCAGTGTAATTGTTGTGCTGAAAGGCACTTCCCGAGATGCCGTTGCCGTAGATATAATTGCCCTCGACCAGGATGTTGCGCGAGACGGTCGAATCGCTCGATGCGACGAAGAAGCCGTTCGCACTGTCGTGCATCGTGCAGTTACGGATCGTGATGTTCTCACCCTTCTCAACGTAGATCGACGAAGCGGCGCTCGAATAGCTCTGGGTATTTCCGCTGTCGTCGGTGAACTGGTAATTCGGATGGGCGCTGCGGATTTCGAGTTTTTCGATGATGATGTAACGCGGCATCGTATCGGCGGGGATATTCGACGAGCCGATCTTTATCACACCACGCTGTTCGCTGGCGAAATTGAGGTTTGAGGGCGTAACGGCTCCGTTTCCGTCTATCACCGGAAGCTCACCATTCGGCCCCGGCACACCGCTGATCGTGATCGGTTGTGACTGCGTGCCTTGCCTCCCGATAACCCATTTCTCTTTGTATGGCGTCGGCCGCCAGTAGATCAGAACCGTATCGCCGGGCTGGAGCGTCGCCCACGGAACCTCGGCGATCGTGTCCATAGCAGTGCCTGGTTTCACCTCATAGACCGCGGAAATGGCGGACGCCGGGAGAATGAGAAGTCCAAATAAAATGAGAAACAGCTTTTTCATCGATTTTTCCTTGCTGCGGGGGCACAGCAACCGGCAAGCTGACCGACTGTTAAAACAAGTTCAACAGATAGAGTTTAGCACCTGTGAAAATGGCGTGTAAACAAGTAAAAGCGGCCATCCGTTTCGCACCGGATGGCCACCTGGCTGGTCTTGATGGAGGGGCGTTGGAGTTAGTACGTATTCTTCATTCGTTTGACACCTATCTTCATCTTGACCATGTCTTCAACTGTTACATTGGGGTCTTCGGCCTTGGCCCGGCGGATGAAATCACCGTCGATCTTGAAGATGCGGAATTTGACGACCTCTTCGGCGGAAAGGTTGTCAAACCCGGCACTCTTAAGCTCGGCAAGAAACTCGGGCGTGACCTTAAAGATGCTGTATTTTACAAGGTGCTCAAAATCCTTGGTGCCGAAGCCCATGTCGTTAACCTTTCTGACGAAATCGGCATTGATCTTGAAGATGCGGGCTTTGACGAGGTCTTCCATCGTTAGGTTGGGGAAGCCGGTCGCTTTCATCTCGGCCATGAACTTCGAATCCACCTTGAATATCGCGGCCTTGAAAAGGTCGTCAACATCGAGGTCACCAAATCCGACTGACCTCAAGTCGTCGGCGAGGGTGGTCGTCACGTTGATGAGAGCAGCCGACAGCAGACGGCCTGCGACATCATCGTGCTTGCCGGTTGATCTCTCAAAATCGAATCCGCGTGAACGCATCCCGGCGACAAATCCCGCATCCGGTGTAAATGTAAATGTCCCCGAGCCTTTTCCATCCGTAAAAGTACCCTCGCATTCGATGACGCCGGCCTCGCGAACGAGTCGGAACGAAACGCGGCCACTCCTGCTCTGCTCCTGAGTGAGTCCCTGCAGTTCCGAATAAGCAAAGCTCGATCCGTGCTGATTGCGGCCGTTGTCGGTCCGTCGTTCGAACGAGAGATGGATCTTGCCGCTATCGTTCTTCTCGCTCCGCGCATCGCTTTTCCATTCACCCGTAATTGGGGTTTGGGCAACGATCACGAGTTTGCCGATGACGATGATGATGAATGCTATCGAAAGAAAGCCGAATGAAAAAGGGTTAGAAATTTTCCGCATGGAACCTCCGGTGTTTGTCAGATTTTATTTAGCAAGATTTGCTTTACATGAGTGAAACACCGGGGGGCGTGGCTTTGTGACAAGAATTATTTAGCCTCGATCCATTTCCGACCGGTTCGGGCAGGTCATGGCCTGAGATCACTTGCGGAAACCCCATGTACACTAGACGATCCGATCAAATCCCGCGAATATGGTCGCCGAAATTCTGTCCGCTTGTCCGCGCCTTGTCCGTTCGGCACCGCGGACAGGCAAACAGTTGATAACATTAAAGTTAAAGCTGTCTTACAAGTAGAATTGGTTAAATTTTCAAAAAACAATTGGGGATATGCGACAAATTGCATATCTGAAACAGAATCTAGCACATAAGACGCTTGGATGTCAAGCTTGTTAAAATGGTCTTCGGTGTCGGGAACGCAAGTGACGAATACTAAAGTCCGTGACCGAAATGGTGCCCAGGTGGGCCGGTGGGCTTGGGACGTTTTTCCACGAACTGCAAATTGATCTTGTTCAGCCGGTTGGAGAAGCCCGCATCCTCACTACAGAAATATGTTCACAGCGCTCGGGCTGGTGTGTTATGATTGACCTAATCTTGACAGACCAACCCTGCGCCGGGCCCGTGTTAATGGTCCGATACGCATCGCGTCGTTCTCAAGTATTTTGGGAGAGAAGCGGTCATGCAATTAACGATAGGTCAGAAGATAGTTTATCCGAATCAAGGCGTCTGCGTAGTTGAGGAACTAAGGGAGAACACCTTCGGATCGGTCACCATTCGCGGCTTTGTCCTGCGCGTCCTGCACGATCATTCGACGATATTCATACCCGAACACAGCGCGGACAACGTCGGGCTTCGGCCGGTGATCGACCGCACCCAATGCCGAAAACTTATCGATATGCTCGGTGAGGATTTCGAGCCGTTCTGCGGCGACTGGAAGGCCAGATCGAAAGAATTTACAGAAAAGCTTCGTTCCGGTGATATTTTTAAGACGGCAGAAGTCTTTAAAATGCTCACATATCTCAGCCATGAGAAGAAGCTCTCGTTCCGGGAGCAGACGTTGCTTGAGAAATCGAAATTCCTGATCGTGTCCGAAATAGCCTATGCCGATGCAAAGCCACGTCCTCCGGCGGAAAGCGAGATAATCGGGCTGGTGGAAGCGGCGTGTTCAAAACATCTCGCGCACGCGCGGCCCGCCATTGCGGTCTCTGCAACACAGCACTGAGAATGCGATCCAATTGGCGTTTCTCGCCGGCCACTATCCGGCCTCCCCTGCAGCACCCGGGAGAGCGGCGATATCATCTTCCTTTTCCGGATCGTGCAAAAGCAAAGAAAAATGGCGGTTAGTCGGGTTTGGTGTAGCTTGCACGAACCACCGTCTTGATATTGCCCCGGACGTTGTAATCGCCCTCGATCTCGACCCTTAGCGGATCGCAGGCAGCGATGAAATCCTCAAGAATGAGGTTAACGACGTGCTCATGGAAGATCTTTACATCCCGGAATGAGTTGATATAGAGTTTCAGGCTTTTTAGTTCTACGCAAAGCCGATGCGGCACGTATTTCAGCCTGATAACGCCGAAATCCGGAAAATCCGAGAAGGGGCAAACAGCCGTAAACTCCGGTATCTCGAACTCTATCCAGATCTCGCGGCCGGGAAATTCGTAAGGGAAAGCGTCGAGCGGAAAGAGGTTCATCTCTTCGCGCGGCGTGGGCTTTATATCCAGCTGCTGCCGGTTGATGCCGTCCGTAATGGGTTCATCTAACATATTTACTTTTTCGCGACCCCAGCCGCCTGACCGCCGCCAGATCGTTCACGCCATTGTCATTCAACTTGTTCAGCAGATTGATGAATATGTGCGCGGTCGCGTAGGCGTCGGCGGCGGCGCGGTGATGGTTGTACAGGTCGATCTGGTAATGTTCCGCAACGGTCTTTAGCTTGTGATTCAGGATGTCGGGCAATAGCTTTCGTGAGAGCAGGACCGTACAGAGACAGGGATTCGCGATGCGGTATTTTCCGAAAACGAGGCTGATCTCGTGATTCAAAAAGCGCATATCAAAGCCCGAATTATGAGCTACAAGGATCGAATGGCCGATGAACGACAGGAGGTTTTCGGCGATATCCGCGAAAACCGGAGCTTCGCGCACCATCGCATCGTCGATGCCGGTGAGCGCGGTGATGAACGGCGGTATCGGCATCTCAGGATTGATCAGCGTCTTGAATTCATCGAGGACACGGCCATTCTTTACCCTGTAGGCTCCGATCTCGGTCACGCGGCAAGGCGGCGCCTTGGCCCCGGTCGTTTCCAGATCGAAGACGACAAATTCAGTATCCGTGAGTTCGCGGCTCTCGTAACCGTCATCCTTAAGTTCAACGTGGTCACCATTTAGAGTCAGCCGCGGGTCGCCTGAGATAAGGTCGGCAACCAGCATTCGAGCCAAACGCTGGTCGGGCCTGCGGATCTTCATTACAAAATCCACGATACTGACCGCCGATGCCTTGCCGCCGAACGAACGAAGCAGCGTCACCGTTTCGCTTATTAGCAATGACTCGGAAATTAGGTTAGGATACGGTGTCATCTTTGGTTGATTCTAGCGGTACGGAACCAAAGTGCCAACCTGCCGTAAAAAATGGAACCATTCCTCGACAGATTTCGCGAAACCAATGCCTTGCTTTCCGGGCATTTTATTTTGTCCAGCGGACGTCATAGCGGATCGTATCTGCAGTGTGCATTGGCTTTGCAGCATCCAGACGATGCGGCGATGTTCGGGCGAAAGATCGCAGAACGATTTGCCGACACCGATGTTGACACGGTCGCATCACCGGCGATCGGCGGGCTGGTCATCGGGATTTCAGTTGCGCAGGCGATCGGCAAGCGGTTCATCTGGACCGAGCGTGACAACGGCACAATGACCGTGCGAAGGGGATTCACCGTTTCGTCCGGCGAGCGAATTCTCGTCGTCGAGGATGTTATTACGACAGGCGGTTCGACACGCGAATGCATCGCGGCGCTGAGGGCGGCCGGGGCCGAGGTCGTTGCGGCTGCGTCGATAGTTGACCGGTCGAGCGGTGCTGCAGATGTTGGTATTCCGCGCATTTCTCTGATCGAAATGGCCGTAGAAAGTTTTCCCGCTGAAGACTGTCCGCTCTGTGCGCGAGGGATCGAAGCCGTAAAACCGGGGAGCCGAACCGCAGCGAGATGAAACGCTGCTGTTTTCTCTCGATGGATGACATGGCAGGCTATGTCAGCGACGACGATCTTGCCATCGGGCCGCTTGATCCTCTCGGCTGGGAGGTTGAAACGATCTCCTGGCGTGACGCCGCGGCCGATTGGGACCGCTTCGACCTCGTCGTTCTCCGAACAACCTGGGATTATCAGGAACACCCGACGGAATTCCTCGAAACACTCGCACAAGTCGATAGGTCATCGGCGAGACTCGAAAACTCGTTAGAGATCGTCCGATGGAATCTCGACAAGCGATACCTCAGAGATCTTGAACAGAGAGGCGTGCGGATCGTCCCGACGATCTGGGATGCGAAATATACATCAAATTCGTTCGATGCATGGCTTGCCCAGCTCGCGACCGACGAACTGATCATTAAGCCGACGGTAAGCGCGACGGCGCAGAATACCTTTCGTCTGAGGAGGTTCGATCCTGAGATCGCTGACGTTTTCGCCGAGCGGGCGTTCATGGTGCAGCCATTTCTGACCACGATCGTCGAAGAAGGCGAATACTCGCTCTTCTTTTTCAACGGGGAACTCAGCCATGCGATACTCAAGGCCCCGAAGGCGGGGGATTTCCGCGTGCAGGAGGAGCACGGCGGGCTGATCTCGGAGCATGAGCCAGACGAGAAACTCGTCGAGGCCGCCCGGAAGGCTATAGGTGCCGTCGATCAAAGTTTGCTCTATGCGCGCGTTGATCTCGTTCGTGATAGCGAGGATGAATTTGCATTGATGGAGCTGGAATTGATAGAACCGGCCCTATACCTGCGAATGAACGCCCATGCCCCGCAGCGGTTTGCGGCGGCGATAGATGCTCTGTTCAAATAGGTGGTATGAGCGTCGAGGAGTTCTGGGCAGAGTTTTGTGCTTCATCGGGCGTGCCGGCCGACCAAACCTATCAGGCCTGGTACTTCGGTGACACGCCGGAGATGGCGCTGGAACTTGCCGGACTTGTGGTTTCCGGAAGGAAAACGGCGACGGCCAGCCTTGCTAGAACGAACGAATTGGAACCGCAAAATGCTCCGATCCTGGGCATCCATAGCGTAGTTACCGATTTCTTTGGGAATCCGCTATGCGTGATACGGACGTCGGAGATCCGCCACCTGCCGTTTTCCCGGGTCGATGCCGAATTCGCGGCCGACGAGGGCGAAGGCGACCGGACGCTGGAATACTGGCGACGTGTACATCGTGACTATTTTGAAAGGGAGTCGGCGAGGCTGGGTTTCGAATTCAATGACGATTCGATCGTCTGCTGCGAGCGGTTCGAGCTTCTGTCAAAACCACCGTTATAGGCAGCCGCCCGCCCAAGGCATGCGGCCTTGATACAAAATGAATTACAAGCTTCTCATTCAATACGACGGCACTGATTTCCACGGCTGGCAGGTGCAGGAAAATGACCGGACCATCCAGGGCGAGCTTGAACGCGTGATCGGGATGCTGGCGGACCGTGACGTGTCTGTCAGCGGATCGGGGCGGACGGACGCGGGAGTTCACGCCGAGGGGCAGGTTGCGAATGTCCATCTGCAGAGCAAATTTACGCCCGAACGGCTGAAAGCCGCGATCAACGGAAATCTGTGGCGTGATATCCGAATTATGAAAGCCGAAAAGGCTCCGGACGAGTTTCACGCGCGATTTTCGGCAAAGCGGAAAACGTATATTTACCGCGTAGTGAACGCGCCGGTAATGTCGCCCTTCTGGCGGCGATTTGCACATCACGAACACAAGCCGCTCGACGTGGCACGGATGAACGAGGTGGCCAGGCTCTTCCTGGGTGAGCACGATTGGACTGCGTTTGCGTCGGCGAAATCCGATGGTGAGAGCCGAGTCCGCAACGTGCTCGACTTCTCGGTCGAATCCCGTTGGGACACGACGGCGCA
This sequence comes from Pyrinomonadaceae bacterium, assembly GCA_021463165.1. Lineage (GTDB taxonomy): Bacteria > Acidobacteriota > Blastocatellia > Pyrinomonadales > Pyrinomonadaceae > OLB17. Next base: position 159,857 of record JAJTWY010000005.1, read on the forward strand.
GGGCACGCTGATCGAATTTCGCATAACGGCCACCGGTTTTCTGCGATACATGGTCCGCTCGATCGTCGGCACGATGCTAGAGGTGGGAAGGGGCGAAAAGGATAGTGATACAATTCAGACTGCAATTATTACCGGCGACCGTGATCTGGCGGGAAAAACCGCCAACGCGCAGGGTTTGACGCTGCATAGGGTGGAATACGATTAGCCGGGAACGCAGCCGTCCAAGGCAGAAAGATGCTCATTTATCACATAGTCTTGCCCGAGGTGTGGGCGGCATTTGACAGCGGCCTCTATCGGCATCCGAGCCTGGATAGCGAAGGGTTCATCCACTGCAGCTTTGCAGATCAGATCGAAGGCGTGCTCGGCCGCTACTACTCGAACGAGAGCGAAGTGGTCATCCTTGAGATCGAGAGTGACAGGCTGATGTCCCGAATGATAAAGGAGCCCTCAACGAACCGAGAGATATATCCGCATATCTACGGGCCGATAAATCGCGACGCGATAGTTGCGGAAACCAAGAAAATACTTCGCCGCAAGTGAAACAGATACTTCGCGGCCAACGTGATAATGCTCAAGGGTTTTGACGGCATCATTGAACCTAATTCCGCCGAGGCTAAGCTTCTGGCGAAGATCGATGTCGAGCGCATTCCGCAGCATATCGCCGTAATCATGGACGGCAACGGGCGTTGGGCTAATGCGAAGGGACAGCCGCGGATATTTGGGCATCGTGCCGGTGCGGAATCGGTCCGTTCGATCATTGATACGTGCCGGAGGCTCGAGGTCAAGGCCGTGACGCTCTATGCATTCTCGACCGAGAACTGGAAACGCCCTCGCGCTGAGATACGCGGGCTGATGTCGATGCTCAAACGCTACATCCGTACCGACCTCAAAGAAGTAAACGAGAACAATATTCGATTCAGGGCGATCGGGCAGATCGAAGGTTTGTTCGAGGACGTTCAGAAAGAGATCGGCCGCGCCGAAGACACGACGCGCGAGAACACCGGGATGACGATGAGCGTAGCCCTGAACTATGGCGGGCGAGCGGAGATAGTCGAGGCCGCGCGACGAGCAGCGAAAGATGTTTTGGATCGGGGCGACAGCCTCGAGCAATTGTCAGAAGAAGATATCGGCCGCAACCTTTATACCTTCGGCTTGCCGGATGTCGATCTGATGATCCGTACGAGCGGCGAATTTCGCATCTCGAACTTTCTGCTCTGGCAGCTCGCCTACAGCGAGATATACGTTACGCCCACCCTTTTTCCCGATTTTCGCAGGCCGCATATCTTCGAGGCGATAATTGACTATCAAAAGCGCGACCGCAGATTCGGAGGCGTCAAATAGCCTGACCGGGCTGTCAGCGAAGAAAGAATGAAGACCAGAATTCTCACCGCTCTCATCGCCTTGCCGATCATTATCGCCGCGATCATCGCGCCGCTTTGGTGGCGTGATGCCGTTTGGCTGTTTGTGGCGATCGCCGGCGTTGCCTTCGCAGGCGGGCTGTTTGAGTTTTATTCACTGACGAAGAAGCTTGAGCTAAAGGCGGATGCGGGCATTGGATACCTTGGGATGGCAGCCCTGTTTATCGGGTTTGTTTTCGATGCGCCTGCCAAGGCCCCTGACCTGTTGATCGCAACACTCGCAGGTGTCTTGATCTTGCTTCTGATCACGCAGACGTTCCGCTTTCAAAAAGATTTTTCAAAAATGCTCACCGGCATCGGCGTGACAGTGCTCGGCGTACTTTATGTTGCATTTCTGGGTGGTTTTCTTGTCTCGATGCGGGTTGGTTTTGAAACGAAGCCAGAGCTTTCGACTGATCTGCTTTCGTTCTTTTTCCTGGTAATTTTTGGTTCCGATGCAGGCGCCTATTTTGCTGGCCGTGCACTTGGAAAGCACAAACTTGCTCCCGGGATCTCTCCCGGGAAAACTGTCGAAGGCCTCATCGGCGGCCTCGTCGCGGCCGGCGGGCTCGCGGCTTTGGCGACCGCAACGTTCTTTCCTGAACTCCCGTTCCTTTATTCGATCCCGCTCGCAATGGTACTCGCCGCCCTCGGCGTTCTCGGCGATCTCTGCGAGAGTGCAATGAAGCGCGGCGCGGGTGCGAAAGACGCCGGCTCGATCATCCCCGGACACGGCGGATTTCTCGACAGGCTGGATAGTTTGCTATTCGGAGCGCCGATACTGTACTATTTTGCTAGGTTTTATTTCGCATGAACGCAGTTCGTTTTGACGACAATAATAATACGTAGGCGAGAGTGTTGATCAGGTTCGACGCTCCGCCTTTCGTTTGTCGCAAATCGAAAGGCGATTTTTTTGCATTTTTTTTGCCCGCGAATAGCGCTAATAGACGCGAATAAGAGGATGATGAGCGATCTTATATACAAAGACGAAAGTTTCAGAATCATCGGGGCATGTTTTGAGGTTTATAACCAAAAGGGTTTTGGCTTTACCGAGCCGGTTTATCAGGAGTGCCTTCAGCACGAGTTCTCTTTGCAAGCGATTCCGTTCGTTGCTCAGCCTGAGCTGCCTTTGTCATACAAGGGCATCCAACTGGCACAGAAGTTTAAGCCGGATTTTATCTGTTTTGACAAGATCATCGTCGAGTTAAAGTCGGTAGCGGCATTAACACATGCTCATCGGGCCCAGACCATCAATTACCTGCACGCCACTGACCTTGAACTCGGATTGCTGATCAATTTCGGCCAGTTTCCCAAGCTCGTCCACGAGAGACTCGCCTACAACAAACGAAATCCGTCCGCGACGCTATACGAGGTAATCGGGAACAAAGGAACGGATCAATAGAAATTCCTATTAGCGTTGATTCGCGTTATTCGCGGGCAAATATTCCTATCCATATGTTAGACGTACTTGGAACTTTAGAGAGAACAAATACTTGCGGAGAACTGCAAGCCGGAAATGTTGGAGAATCAGTTGTCCTCATGGGCTGGGTGGCTAAGAAACGCGATTTCGGCGTTTTTACGTTTATCGACCTGCGTGACCGTGAGGGCGTGACCCAGGTCGTCGTGAGCGAGGAAACTGCTCGCGAGGCGCACGCCAAGGCCAAGGGGCTGCGGGGTGAGTTTGTGATCGCGGTGAAAGGCGAGGTTGTGGCCCGTGACGAAGGGGCAAAGAACACGAAGCTGCCGACCGGCGATATCGAGGTCAAGGTGAGCGAGATCCTGGTGCTGAACGACGCGAATGTTTTGCCCTTTCAACTTGAGGTTGCGGGCAGCGAAAATCTCGCGGCCGAGGACACTCGCTTGAAATATCGCTATCTCGACCTGCGGCGTCCGCAATTGCAGCATAACATCCGCACGCGAGCCAAGGCTGTTGCGGCGATCCGTGAGTATTTTGATGAGCGTGGATTTATCGAGATCGAAACACCTATCCTGCTCAAATCGACGCCGGAAGGCGCGCGCGATTTTGTTGTGCCTTCGCGTATTCACACCGGCAAATTCTTTGCCTTGCCGCAATCGCCGCAGATCCTGAAGCAGCTCACGATGATCTCGGGCTTTGACAAGTATTATCAGATCGCCCGCTGTTTCCGTGACGAAGATCTCCGGGCCGACCGCCAGCCGGAATTTACGCAGCTCGACATGGAGATGTCGTTCGCGCATCAGGAAATGGCCTATCGCGAGATGCAGGGAATGTTCAATCACATCTTTGCCAAGGTCGGCGGCATCTCGCTCCCAGCCGAATGGCCGCGAATGACCTATGCCGAGGCAATGCGCCGATATGGTTCGGACAAGCCCGACCTGAGGTTTGGGATGGAGCTGGTCGATCTCTCCGGTGAGCTGGCCGGAACCGATTTCGCTCCGTTCGCGTCGGTACTCGAATCGAAAGGCGAGATCAAGTGCATCGTCGCCAAGGGCAAGGCCGATTATTCGCGTAAACAGCTCGACGAGCTTCAGGAATTTGTAAAACGCTATGGCGCCGGTGCCCTGGCGTGGATCAAGGCGGTAGAACCGGAGGGCGGATCCGGAAGCGACGGCGGCTGGGTTCTTACCTCGTCATTGCTCAAAGCCTTAGGTGAAGAGAAGATAGCCGACCTCGCCAAGGCTGCGGGTGTCGAGAAAGGCGATCTGGTGCTCATCGTCGCCGGACGCAAGTCGGTGGTCGCTGCTTCTCTCGGAGCGCTTCGTATCGAGATCGCCAAACGCGAGAACCTGATCGACCGCGCGGCGTATAAACCGCTGATCGTGACAGAATTTCCGATGTTCGAGCACGACGAAGAGACTGACCGCTACGCGGCGGCGCATCATCCATTTACCTCGCCGATGGATGAGGACCTCGAGAAATTCAAGACGGCGGTGAACGACGAATCGCAGCATCACCTGCTCGGTGAGGTCCGTGCAAAGGCCTACGACGCCGTCATCAACGGCTACGAATGCGCGGGCGGCTCGATCCGTATTCACCAGAAGGATGTGCAGGCGCTAAACTTCAAGGCGTTGGGAATGTCGACGGAATCGGCCCGAGTCCAATTTGGCTTTTTCCTTGACGCTCTCGAGTATGGAACACCACCGCACGGGGGGTTCGCCGCCGGCATCGAACGTACCTGCATGATCCTCTGCGGCACCGAGAACATCCGCGACGTCATGGCGTTCCCGAAAACGGCCTCGGCTCAGGATCTGATGATGGATTCGCCAGGCGATGTGGATGGGGCGCAGTTGAAGGAGTTGGGGATCGCAATTAGTGATTAGCCGAGGTGCCATGCAGCGATCCATGTGCCGGAAACGGCTGCTGAGGCTGCGGTCAAAAAGGTAGGAGATAGCTATGGATTCAACCGCGATACTCATTATTTTTGCCATCTTTCTCGTTGCGATCATGTATTCCTCGGTAGGCCATGGCGGGGCTTCGGGATATTTGGCAGTGATGGCGTTTCTTGCGGTCGCCCCTGAGGTTACGCGGCCTACAGCTCTGGTTTTGAACCTGTTCGTCGCGTCGATCGGGACGGTCCAGTTCTATCGTGCGGGATATTTTTCATGGCGGATATTCCTGCCGTTCGCAGCAGCGTCGATCCCGATGGCGTACGTCGGCGGATCGATCCATTTACCCACAAATATCTATAAGGTCGTCCTCGGGGTCGTGCTGATGCTGGCGGCGGTGCGCCTGGCGATAAAGCTGAAGAACGACGACGTTGTCAAAGATCCGCCGATAACCGCGTGCCTGCTGATCGGTGCGATCATAGGTCTGCTCTCGGGTCTCGTCGGCGTGGGCGGCGGCATATTTCTGACGCCGGTCCTGCTGTTGATGCGTTGGTCGGAAACCCGTGTCGCGGCGGGCGTTTCAGTGCTGTTCATCCTCGTGAATTCGGCCGCCGGGCTGGTCGGCCAGTATTCCAGAGGGGCGCTCGGCACTCTGCCGTCCGAAGTCTGGTTCTGGATAGCGGCGGCTGTCGCCGGTGGGTTTATCGGAGCGACACTTGGCAGCAAGAAGTTCGATTCGATAACGCTGCGCCGTGTGCTCGCGGTCGTGCTACTGTTTGCCGGTGTAAAGCTTATCGCGGTCTAGCTTTCGCCGGGGCAAATTTTTCGCGGCTTTGTTAATCAAATAGGGAGAATGGGGATCAGGCCGGCAATCTATACCCTCGCGCTGATCGTATGCGTCGCGGCCGCGGCGAATGCGCAGTCCGGTCGAACGAAGCCCACGCCGACGCCGACACCGAAAAAGATAGACGGCCCATCGGTTATATTCATGCCTCCGGAGGTGACGCTGCCCGCCTCAAAGGCGACGCCGACGCCAAGTCCAAAGCCGCCGAACGACGATGTCATCAAGGTTGACTCGGTCCTGATCCCGATCCCGGCTTCGGTCACGGACGAGAATGGACGGGCTGTGACAACGCTTACGCTCAAGGATCTTGAATTGAAGATCGATGGTAAGCTGGTCGAGATCAGCGATCTGGCCCGAAGCGAGACGCCGATCCGCCTGGCAATGCTCTTCGACAATTCGTCGAGCGTGTTGATCGCTCGCGAGTTCGAGAAGCAGGCGGCGGTCGGATTCTTTCGCAGGGTACTTCGGCCGGACAGGGACAAGGCCGCCCTTTTTTCCGTAGCTGACTACACGCGGCTTGAGCAGCCGTTGACCTCGGATGTCTCGCTCCTGACGCAGGCGATCGAGATGTTTCCCCCGCCGAAAGGAGCGACCGCCCTGCTTGACGGCATTATCCAGGTCGCGGAATACCTTCGTGCGGCTAATGGCCGCCGGGTCGTTGTTATCGTATCTGACGGCGAGGATACTTACAGCGACCTCAAGACAACACTCGAAGGCGTCGTCCGCGCGCTGCAGATCAACGACTGTCAGGTCTTTGTTGTAAAAACGAAGGATTTCGAGAATTTCAAAAGGACTGGTGTCCGGAGCGGAAACGCCAACATACGTGCGTTGACAGCGGAGCGCCGCATGATCGAGCTTGCGGAACAGACCGGCGGAGCGGTCTATTCACCGATCGACGAACAGGAAATGCGGCAAGCTTTCGACCGGATCGCGGCGGAACTTTCGCAGCAGTACATTCTGAGCTACTACCCGGACGAAGAAGCCAGCCATGCCGCGGTCCTGAAAACGATCTCTGTCGGGGTCAAAAATAAGCCTGGTATGACGGTGCGCGCCCGAAAAGGGTATTATGTTGGGAAGAAATGACGTTGACCGGCGACATCAAAGAATTCCTGCAGCACCTCGAATACGAACGATCATTGAGCGAACATACGATCCGGAATTATGCCTCGGACCTTGACCAGTTTGCCAAGCATCTCTTCAAGGCCGAGAAGCGGGACGACATCTCGCCCGCCGAGATCGATCGCTTGACGATCCGCGAATGGATGGCCGACCTGCACGCCGATCACAAGAAAACGTCGGTCGCACGGAAACTGGCCAGTCTGCGAACTTTTTTTCAGTTCCTGGTCCGTGAGGGAAAGCTGGAATCGAATCCGGCGAAGCAGGTCGCGACACCGCGGATCGAACGCAGGCTTCCAAACCATCTCTCTATCGAGGATGCCGTTCGCTTTATCGAAACGCCTGACATCAATACCGATCATGGACGCCGTGACCGCGCGATCGTCGAATTTCTGTATGCTACGGGCATTCGCGTCGGTGAGCTTGTCGGCATCAATATTTCCGACATTGATTTTCGCGAAAGGCTAGTTTGGGTCACCGGAAAACGCAAAAAGCAGCGGATCGTCCCGTTTGGCGAACCCGCGTTGCAGGCATTGGTGCTTTATCTTGAACAAACCCGCGGCAAGTTCCTTGAGAATTGTCCGCAGGCACGGCGGGATCCGAATGCTCTTTTTCTGAACTATCAGGGAACTCGGATCACGACGCGTTCTGTAGGACGCATGATCGATAAATACATCAAGCAGTGCGCGGATATTCATTCGATCTCGCCGCACTGCCTACGGCACACGTTCGCGACCCACCTGCTGGATCAGGGAGCAGACCTGCGCGATATCCAGGAGCTGCTCGGCCACGCCCGCCTGTCGACAACGCAGATCTATACGCAGGTTTCTATGGAGAAGATGATCGATGTTTACGACAAGGCTCATCCGAAGGCGTAATAGAAGGCGGCTTGCCTGTAATCAGGAAATTCATCTGTAAAAACTCTCAGACATAGCTGAGTATTCGGAGATTTTTCATCAAGTCGTAACGGATACTTTTACGCCTAATCCCTGCAAAACCTTCAGAATCGTGTCGTACCTTGGTTTGGCACCGGGAGCGAGCGCTTTATAGAGACTTTCACGGCCCAAACCACTCTCTTTGGCAATAGCGGCCATACCTCTTACCCTCGCAACGTCGGAGATCGCCGCGAGAAAAATATCGGGGTTCTCGTCCTCAAGCGCGGCATTTAGGTATTCTGCGATAGCTTCCTCGCTGTCCAGATAATCTGCCGCATCGAATTTAGTTAACTTTCTCATTATCTTAGGTCTCCTTCATCGATCTCAGCCGCTATCGTCTTGGCCTTTTCGATGTCCCTACGTTGTGAGGATTTGTTGCCTCCGATCAAGAGTACTATCAATTCCCGTTTACGGATCGTATAGTAAACGCGATAGCCGGGGCCATAATTGACCCGCATTTCGCTTACGCCGCCACCGACGGACGAGACATCGCCCAAGTTCCCGCGTTCCGCCGAGATCAGTCTTGCAACGATCCGGGCCTTCCCCTTCTGATCGCGTAGTCTCCTCAGCCAGCGATCAAACTCTTGCGTTTTGAGGAGGAAATACACGCTGCTAGTGTATCTAAACGGATACAAACCCACAAGGTTGATTGCCGCAAACTATTGAAATATGATTCTTCTCAAGTTCGAACTAACGCTCTTCCGCCTTCAGATATGAAAAAGTTTAATCTTCTTGTTATCACTTTCGCGCTTCTCTCGTCCGGGATTTTCGCCCAGAACAAGGCTCTCTCGGTCGACGATATCTTCAGCCCCGATCCGGCGCGGCGCGTACGATTTGCCGGCACTCCTGTTGCTGTGCAATGGGCGCCGGACGGTAGGTCGTTCAAGCAGGTGATCGGCGGTAAGCTGATGCGGGTCGATGCGATGACGTCGCAGGCGGTGCCATATCTGGACAGCGATCCACTCGCGGCGGCCTTGCAGCGGATCGGGGTCAAGGCAGAGCAGGCTGCAGCGCTTGCCAATTCGCCGTCGTTGCAGTTCAACTCCGACGAAACGGCAATATTGATCAACTATTCTGACGACCTTTGGCTTTACGAGACGGCGACACGGGCAGTCAGGCGGCTCACAAATAATCGGGAATCCGAGCTCGAACCTGATTTCAGTCCCGATGGCAGGCTCATCAGCTTCGTTCGCGCCAACAATCTCTTCGTCGTCGATACAAAGGGCAACGAAAAGCAGCTGACTCGCGACGGCAAAGAGGGCGACAAGCCGATCTTCAATGGTTATCTCGACTGGGTTTATGAAGAAGAGCTTTATGGCCGCGGCCAGAAGCGGGGCTATTGGTGGTCGCCTGATTCAAAGTTCATCGCTTTCCTGCGGCTGGATGAATCGCCCGTTCCGAAGTTTACGATCGCTAACGACGTTCCGACCGAACAGTTAATAGAAACGGGAAATTATCCAAAGGCAGGTGACGGCAATCCGACCGCGAAACTGGGTATTGCCGATGTCGGAAAAACGTCGATCGTGCCGAATGCGGGACGGATACCGAAGCTCGGCGGGCGCCTTCCGCCGACTCTTCTCCGAGTTGGTGATGCGGTCAGGTTTGTGGATACGGCAACGTATGATCCTAAAGACCTTTTGATCGCCCGTGTGGCCTGGGCCCCCGATAGCAAGAGCGTATATTTTCAGGCCCTCAATCGCGAACAAACATTTCTCGACCTGAACAAAGCCGGCGTAACGTCCGGAAAATTCGTGAAGGTCCTGACCGAGATCACGCCCGCATGGGTCGAGGTCAACAGCAATCCGCTTTTTGTGGACACCCGTGCCGCGAATTCGATGATGCTGTGGGAATCATCGAGAAATGGATGGAAACATCTGTATTTGTACGATGCTGACGGCCAGCTTGTCCGTCAGCTGACCAGCGGGAAATGGGAAGTCCGAACGGTGTATGGCGTCGACGGCTCGGGCTGGGTTTATTTTTCGGGGACGAAAGATAGCCATATCGCGGAAAACATATACCGCGTACAGATGACCGGCGGCGATGTCCAGCGACTTTCGCGTGGTGATGGCTGGCACGCGGCAAGTTTCAACCGCGGCTTTACGCATTATGTCGAGAGTTGGAGCGACGTTTTGAACCCGACGCAGACCCGCCTTTTTCGCAGTGATGGTGCGCTCGAACGTGTTATCAACGAAAATCGGCCCGATGTCTTGCGTCAGTATCGGGTAAGCACGCCGGAATTCATGCGGGTGAAGACGCGGGACGGCTTCGAAATGGAAGCAATGATGATCAAGCCGCCTGATTTCGATTCGTCGAAAAAATATCCGGTCTTCCAATTTACATACGCCGGGCCGCACGCGCCGTCGGTTGCCAATCGCTGGGGCGGGAATCGCGGGATGTGGTTCCAGTTGCTTGCTCAGAAGGGCTACATCGTCTGGGTTTGCGACAACCGCTCGGCCAGCGGTAAGGGCCAGGAATCGGTGTGGCCGATCTACAAGCGAATGTATGAGCTCGAACTTCGCGATATCGAAGATGGGTTGAACTACTTACGTTCGCTCGGCTATGTGGACGATTCTCGGATCGGGCTGCACGGATGGAGCTATGGCGGTTCGATGACGGCCTATGCGATGACGCGGAGCAAGTCGTTCAAGATGGGTATTGCCGGCGGATTGGTTACGGACTGGCGCCTTTACGATTCGATCTACACCGAACGCCATATGCTGACGCCGCAAAATAACCGTGCCGGTTACGACAAGAATTCGATCTCCGGAGCGGCAAAAGACCTTCACGGACGGCTGATGATCATTCACGGTATGATGGACGACAATGTCCACATGCAGAACACGACCCAGTTCATCTACGAACTGCAAAAGGCCGGAAAACAGTTCGATCTGATGCTCTATCCGACCCAACGCCACGGCGTCACAGACCCGCGTCAGGCCCATCATATGTACACGATGATGACGGAATATCTGCTCAAGAACCTTTAGTTTTTGAAAGCGGTCGCAATGGCTGTCAGTGCTCCGGCCACTCAGCAACGGAGAGACCGGACACGCCTCGATCAGTTCTCAGCACGGTCACCCAGAATGAGTTCTGGATTCTCTGCAAGCACTTGATCGCGAGGCTTTGATTCGATCTCGCTGCGCAGCGGCCGTGTTCCGACGTTCGGCTTGAAGTTGCCGTTCTCATCGTAGAGCCGGCGATACTGGGCGGTATTGCGGATGATGCCCTGGACGTAACCTTTTGTCTCTTTGAACGGGATGGCCTCGACAAATTCATCGATCTCGGCGGGGAGCGTTGCCCGCCACTGCGGAACTCGGCCGGGACCGGCGTTGTAGGCGACGGCCATGTATTCGATCCGTCCATATTTATCCAGCTGGTCACGCATATAGGCTGTGCCTAGCTCGATATTCAGCGGCGGTTGATAGAGCGCGGCGGCCGTGACCGAAGCGGTCTTAGAAACATACTTTCGCGCAACCGACTGCGCTGTCGGGACCAAAAGCTGCATCAGGCCGTGGGCATTGGCCGGTGACTTGGCGGCGGGCGTGAAAACAGATTCCTGCCGGATCAGCCCCGCGACCTGATACGGGTCCAACCGGCGTTGACCGGCCCAATATTTGATCTCGGCCCAGTTGATCAACGGGTAAAAGAAGGCCCACGTCTCGCGGTCCATCTCCTCCGGAAACATCTGTGGGTAATCCGGATAGCTCTTCATCATTGTGATGAGGGCATTTGTGTTGTCGCCCTTCCATCGATAATGGCGGGCGAGGGCGAGGTTTATTTTCGGGCTGTTCCCGGCCGTCTTTTTTGCTTCATTCAGTTCTTCCATCGACCAATCGAAAAGCCCGATGATCGATAATTCGTCGCTTTTCGCGGCCCGTTCCAGTTCCTTTTCACCGGCGGTCTCTGGGACGACCGTTACGGTTTTCAGTGTTGCTGCTGCCCTTGCTACTGACGCATCGGTCGCAGCGCCAGTACAGCGGCCCTGGGACTTCATCGTGGCGAGGCGCCCGACTGCAAGATAGCCATACCAGTTTGCCGAATAACGGTAAGCTGTTGCGTCATAGAGTGCGCAAGCCTCGGCCACCTTGCCAGCACGCTCGCTGTCGCGTGCGGCCCAATACCCCGCCTTTCCGCGATTTGAATTGTCCTTGTCAGCGTATTTCACCAGATGGTCGATGAACATCTGCGATGAAACCGTAAAATTGCCCTGCTCATGCTGGAACCAGGCTGATTCGAACTGAGCGACGGAGATATCCGGCGAATTCGCAAACGCGGCTGCAGCTGTATTAAAGAAATAGCCCTCTTCGGTCCGATTTTTCGCGTCGCGAGCGGCAAGGCCGGCGTCGATCATAGTTTTGGCCACGAGTCTTCCGTTCGGAAACGAGGCCTTCATGGCGTCAACGGTCGAGCGAAGCGGAGCCCATTGCCTCGTTTTCGCATAGCCCAGGCTAAGGTCGCGATATGCTTGTTCCCGCTCGTCCGCGGCCGAAGCCGGGATCGTTCCGATCACCGTTTGGGCTTCGGTGAACCGGCCCGCAGAGGCCAGGGCCTTTACTCTTTTGGCTAGCACCGATGCCGTCACGGCCGAGGGAAAGGACGTTGCCAACGTAGAAAATGCATTTGCCGAATCGGAGAATGCACCTGTCGCCAGCAGTTTTTCGGCACGTGCGAGTTGTTCTTCGGCATTTTGCGGGGTCAGGGAATTACCTAGAGCAGTCAGCTTTTCCTCGGCTTCTTTTGCGGCTGGGCCTCCCGCACCGAAGAAATATGTACGACGATAGAAGGCCAATGCCTCGGTTTGCGAACCTTGAGCCTCGTAAGCCTTTGCGGTCGCGAGCATTGCATCGCCGTCGTGTTTCTCGGTCAGATCTATCAGCATCGGCGGAACTTCGACCGCCCGGCCGGCCGCGATCGCGGAGTTTGCCCAGAGAAGTTTCGCCTCACGGACGCGGATCGAGCCGGGGTATTCGCGGACAAGCTCGCTCAGGACGGTCAGTGCCTCCGCGTGGTTCCCGGAAGCGTTCAACGCTTTGCCCCGCAGCCAAAGGGCATGATCGGCGAGCTTCGTTCGCTGTTTGAAAACGTCCGTCTTAAGGATAGCGGCCGCGCCCGCCGGATCATTTGCATCCAGGCGTATCCGGGCACGCAGCAGTTTTGCGAGAGCTCCCGCCTTACGGTTGGCAAAGCGTGATTCGATATCCGCAACAAAACTCTCGGGCGGCAGTTTTCCGCTGCTGGTCATCTGTCGGAGCGACTGCAACGCCTGTTCCTCGGTCTGTTGGGCCGAGCACCCGACTATAAAAAGGATCGCGATCCAAATGAATGAAACAGGAAATCTGGTAAAGCTATGGAACATCTTGGTGGTTTAGATTCGGTTTGCGAGGCCCGGACTGTCCGGTAAATATGCTTTCAAAGACACTCGATCCATAATATGATAGCAAAAACCGATCAGTCGCCCGGGTATTTTGAGGTATGAAGACATTTGCGGCCACTCTAGCCTTCCTTTCTTTTGCTGCCGTTTCTCACCCATTCTCAAACCCCGCAGGGTCAGTCGAGGTGGTAAATTAAAAGAATGCGGTCAAGTAGTTCTTCCCGGGTCCGATGCGCCGGCCTTGTATTTATTGCCTTTTCGGCGTGGGTGACAGTTCGGCCGCAAGTTCCGGCGCCGACACAAACGCCGGATAACGACATTGTAAAGATCTCGACCAGCCTCATTCGCCTTGATGTGACGGTAACGGACTCGAAAGGCAAGGCGGTTTCCGATCTTCGGCGTGACGAGATCGAGGTGTTTGAGAACGGCATCAGACAGAAGGTCACGGACCTGCGTTTCGTTGCTGCGGCGCCGAGGCCCGGTGCGAAGTCCGAGGCCGAAAAAGCCGGTGTGCCCGCGCCGCCATCGCAGCTTCGGCCGGAACAGGTTCGACGCACTTTCGCGCTGGTCGTGGACGACCTTACGCTTTCATTCGAGAGTGTCAGCCAAACAAGGCGAGCCCTAAAGAAATTCGTTGACGATCAGATGGAGGAAGGTGACCTGGTCGCCATCATCAGAACCGGTGCCGGGGTCGGAGCTTTGCAGCAGTTCACCTCGGACAAGCGCCTGCTTTATGCCGCGATCGAGCGAGTAAAGTGGAACCCGCTGGGAAACGGGGGAATAAGTGAGTTCGCTCCTCTTCGATCCGTTGTGCCGATAGATGAAGATCAGCCCGAACCGGAAGCCGGGGATCGAACGGACGCCGGCATCGAACGGGAATTCGAAGATTTTCGAAAGAATTATTTTGCCGCCGGCTCGCTCGGTGCCCTCGACTATGTGGTGCGCGGGATGAGTGAACTCCCCGGACGGAAATCGATCGTGCTATTTTCTGATGGCTTTGAACTGACAAATATCGATGCCCAGGGCTTTTCCGACAATTCGCCGCTCGTCGACCCTCTCCGCAGGCTGATCGAACAGGCGAACCGCGCGTCGGTAGTCGTCTATGCGATGGACCCGCGAGGCCTCGTCTATACCGGGCTCACGGCAGCTGACAACGCCTCGGGACGGAATGCTCGCCAGTTGGAATCTGAGATGGCGAACCGACGACAACTTTTGAGCGAAACTCAACAATCGCTCCGCTACCTATCGTCGGAAACAGGCGGATTTGCCTTGATAAACAACAATGACCTTTCTGGCGGAGTAAAGCGCGTTCTTGAGGATCAAAGCTATTATCTGGTTTCGTATGAGCCCGAGAGCGAGACCTTCGATCCTGCAAAACTGAGGTTCAACCGGATCGAGGTCAAGGTCTTGCGTTCGGGGGCGAACGTCCGTTATCGAAGCGGCTTTTTCAATGTTGCAGATCGTGAGCCGTCGGCACAGCCGGCATCGAAACCTACCGGACAGTTGGAAGACGCGCTCGTGTCGCCGTTTGCACTCAATGGCATCAATGTCAGGCTAAATGCGCTTTTCGGCAATGATCCGAAAAACGTGTCCTATGTGAGGTCGCTATTGCACATCAGCGCGGCCGACATGAGATTTACCGATGCGGATAAGGGCCAGAAGAAGGCTGTTTTTGAGGTGCTCGCAATGTCGTTCGGGGATACGGGGACGGTTGTCGATCAGCTCAAGAGGTCCTACACCCTCACGGTCACACCCGAGGCTTACAAGAAAATATCAGCCGAGGGCTTCATCTATCATTTTGTGTTTCCGGTCAAAAAGCCGGGGCCATATCAGTATCGAGTGGCTGTTAGGGATACTCAAAGCGGGAGGGTAGGTTCGGCGAGCCAGTTCATTGAGGTCCCAGACCTGAAAAAGAACCGTTTGACCCTGTCGAGCATCGTTCTCGAAAACCTCTCGGAGAGCGCCTGGAAGATAGCCACCGGCTCTGCGACCGCGTCATATGAATCAAATCCGATGACCGATACCGCCCTGCGAAGGATAAAGGCGGGAACGATATTGAGGCTCGGGTTTGAGATATACAACGCGCGTCTTGACAAGGCAGATCAGCCGCGGTTGACGGCACAGCTTCGAGTTTTCAGCGAGGGCAAACTCGTGCTCGACGGCAAGCCCGGCGCGGTAGAGCGGCTTGGGCAAACCGACCTGGGGCACATTCGCGTTGCGAGGGCTCTCTCGCTCGGAAACAAGATCACTCCCGGCGATTACATCCTTCAGGTGATCGTTAGAGATGCGGCGGAACCCAAAAAAGAGCGGGTCTCGTCACAATTCATCCAGTTCGAGATCGTGCCTTGAGGGTGTCCTTTGCAAATCGCGGCGTCAGTCACTAACCTATGGTATTTGGGTTAGAACAAAGATGCTAAATTTAAGGTCTGTCGAACTGATCGAGATCCATCTCCCGCTTGTACATTTTTTTGAGACCAGCTTTGGCCGGACATATGAACGCCGCATTATTCTCGTCCGTGTCACGGATGCCGACGGCGCCGAGGGCTGGGGCGAGATCACTTGCGGCGAATCGCCCGGCTATTCTGATGAGTGGACCGATTCGGCGTGGGTAACCGCGGAGAAGATACTCGCGCCGATGGTGGTTGGCCGCGAGGTCGGATCTGCGGCGGATGTTTGGGGCCTGATGAAATGGGCACGCGGCCATCGGATGGCTAAGTCGGGGATCGAAACAGCCTGTTGGGACCTCGAAGCAAAGAAGTTGGGCGTGCCGCTGTGGCGGCATCTTGGCGGCGTTAACCAAACCATCGAATGCGGAGTTTCGATCGGAATTCAAGACAGCGTCGAGCAACTCCTGGAGAAGATCCGCGTTGAGGTCGAGGCCGGCTATAAGCGGATAAAGATCAAGATCTCGCCGACGTGGGATCACGACGTGATCAAGGCCGTGCGAGCCGAGTTTGGCGACATTTTGCTGATGGGCGACGCGAATTCTGCTTACACGCTCGACGATATCGACAAGCTCAAGAGCCTTGACGAGTTCAACCTGATGATGCTCGAACAGCCGCTGCCGTACGACGACATCGTGGATCACGCGAAACTTCAGGCCGAGATTAATACTCCGATCTGCCTCGACGAGCCGATCAAGTCGCCCGAGGATGCCCGCAAGGCGATCGAACTCGGCTCCGGCAAGATAATTAACCTCAAGAACGGCCGCGTCGGCGGGCACACCCAGTCGAAGATGGTCGAGCAAGTATGCCGCTCCGCCGGAATGCCAGTCTGGTGCGGCGGCATGCTCGAGAGCGGAATCGGCCGCGCCCACAACATCGCCATCTCAACCCTCGCCGGCTACACAATGCCCGGTGACGTCTCCGCGTCGAAACGCTATTGGCACGAAGACATTATCGAACCGGCAGTCGAGGTCTCGCCTGAGGGAACGATCACGGCACCGGAAGGGCCGGGGATCGGGTTTGAGGTTAGGCGGGATGAGATAGAGAAGCTTGCCATTAGACAAGCGAAAACCGTAGGTTGAGTTTTAACCGTACTCGGCCAGATTTACGGAGGCTGTGGTCGATCTTGGCAAACTTTGCCATAGATGCTATTTTTTCCCTATGAGCACGATGAACATATCTTTGCCCGAGACGTTGAAGGCCTTCGTTGACACACAAGTATCCGAAGGCGATTACGTTAGCAGCAGCGAGTATGTGCGGGAGGTCTTGCGGAAGGAACAGGATCGCGTTCGCCTCCGGCGTTTAATAATGGACGGAATGGAGTCGGAGCTGCTCGAAGAACCGATGGGCGCGGAATATTTCGAGAAGTTCAGAAAGCGCATCGCGGAGAAAAAATAGGTGAGGCAGAAACCAGTCGTTCGCCGCCGTCAGGCAAACGATGATATCGATGCGGCCGTCTCCTATTTACTGGCCGAAGCTGGAGTACGCGTCGGGACCGATTTTTTGAATCAACTCGAATCGGCTATAAAGATAATATCCAGCCAACCTGGGGCCGGATCCCAACGCTTCGGCCATGAGCTTGACATCGCCGATCTGCGTCACAGGCCGATGAGGCAGTTCCCATATCTGATCTTTTATTTGGAGAAAGAAAGACATATTGAGATCGTGCGCGTGCTCCACACTAAACGTGACATCTCGTCATCGATCCCTCAGGATGATACCGAATAGAACGATAAATAAATGAGCCAGCCAGAACCAAACAAGATCATCTTCTCGATGGTCAAAGTTTCAAAATTTTACGAAAAGAAACCTGTTCTCAAGGACATATATCTCTCGTTTTTCTATGGAGCCAAAATTGGCGTGCTTGGTTTGAACGGCGCCGGGAAATCCAGCCTGCTGCGGATAATCGCGGGAACTGACAAGGATTTCAACGGCGAAGTTGTTTTCTCGAAAGGCTATTCTGTAGGCTATCTCGAACAGGAACCAAAGCTTGATGAGACAAAAACGGTAAAAGAGATCGTCGAGGAAGGAGCCGCCGAAACGGTTGCCTTGCTCAAGGAATTTGAGGAGATCAACGCAAAATTTGCCGAACCGATGGACGACGATGAGATGAATGCTCTCATCGAACGCCAGGGCCAGGTGCAGGAAAAACTTGACGCCGCAGATGCCTGGGACCTCGATTCGCGGCTTGAGATGGCGATGGACGCTCTTCGCTGTCCACCGGCGGATTCGATCATCAAGAACCTTTCGGGCGGCGAAAAACGACGCGTTGCTCTTTGTCGTTTGCTGCTGCAAAAGCCTGACATTCTGCTTCTAGACGAGCCAACGAACCATCTCGATGCCGAGACCGTGGCGTGGCTCGAACAGCATCTGCAGCGATACGAGGGAACCATCATTGCGGTCACGCACGACCGTTATTTCCTCGACAATATCGCCGGCTGGATACTCGAACTCGATCGCGGCGAAGGTATTCCGTACCAAGGGAATTACTCGTCTTGGCTCGAACAAAAACAGGCCCGGCTGGCACAGGAACAAAAGTCCGAAGACAAGCGGCAAAAGACATTGGAACGCGAACTCGAATGGATACGAATGTCGCCGAAGGGACGCCACGCTAAATCGAAAGCTCGTATCAACGACTACGAAAAACTCGTCGCGACCGAATCTGAAAAACGCAGCGAGGACCTTGAGATTTTCATTCCGCCGGGCGAACGTTTGGGCGACAATGTGATCGAGGCCAAGGGCGTCTCGAAAGCGTATGGCGATAAACTGCTTTTTGAAGATATGGATTTCTCGCTGCCTCCGGGCGGCATCGTCGGTGTGATCGGGCCAAATGGGGCGGGCAAAACGACGCTGTTTCGGCTTATCACCGGCCAAGACACGGCGGACAGCGGAGAATTCAAGGTCGGTTCGACCGTAAAACTAGGCTATGTCGATCAATCGCGCGATTCGCTCGATGATAACAAGACGGTTTGGGACGAGATCAGCGGCGGGCTCGACGTGATAATGCTGGGAAAACGTGAGGTGAATTCGCGTGCCTATGTCTCGCGATTCAACTTTTCAGGCACCGACCAGC
Source organism: Pyrinomonadaceae bacterium (assembly GCA_021463165.1). GTDB lineage: Bacteria > Acidobacteriota > Blastocatellia > Pyrinomonadales > Pyrinomonadaceae > OLB17. The sequence continues at coordinate 178,343 of JAJTWY010000005.1, forward strand.
AAAAACGCGTCGGGCAGCTCTCAGGCGGCGAACGCAACCGAGTTCATCTTGCAAAGATGCTCAAATCAGGTGCGAACGTCATCTTGCTCGACGAGCCGACCAACGACCTCGACGTAAACACGATGCGAGCGCTCGAAGAAGCTCTTGAGAATTTTGCAGGCTGCGCGGTCGTAATTAGCCACGATCGCTGGTTTCTTGATCGTATTGCGACACACATTCTCGCGTTCGAAGGCGATAGCCACGTCGAGTATTTTGATGGCAACTACAGCGAATATGAGGCGGACCGCAAGCGCCGTCTCGGCGTGGGCGCCGACCAGCCGCATCGGATAAAATATCGCAGCCTGACCAGGGCATAACGTAATAGCGTGGGCCGCCAGGGCCGCGCGGTTTAATTGAAAGGCTCCATTTCGGGAAGATGCCGAAATGAAAGGCCGAAGCAATGCTTTTGATGAAGCTTCGCCAAATAACTCGTCTTACATTTTTGCTGGCCGCGATGGCCTTTTGGGGATGCAGCGAACGCGTCGAGACGGTTCAGACCTCGGCTCCACCCGTCGCTACTTCGCCGACCCCCGTCGCCGAACCAAGCCCGACGCCAAGTCCCGCAGTGCCTAATCTCCGGGCCGCACTTCTCGATGAGAGATTTCGTTCGACAACATCACCGATCGGCAACTTTGATTTTCGAAATTTCACATATGAACTCCCTCGCGGATGGCAGAACCCGGACGGCACCGCTGAGATCACGTTGTCGAACGGTAAGATCGCTCCGGTCTCGCGTCAGATCAGTGAAAATATGGCCGACGAGGAAAAGGCCGCCGCGAAGTCACAAAGGCGGATCGGGATGTCGTACGTAATCGCGAAATATTTCGATGTGACCGGTGACGGAGAGGATGAGGCGATCGTAGTCCTAAAGGTCGAAACCGGTGGCTCGGCCATTCCGCAGCTGGTTTACGTTTTTTCCTGGAAGGGCAACGGGCCGGAACTGATCTGGCCTTTTCGCACCGGCGACCGGGCCGATGGCGGCCTCAAGGATCTACGGCCCGAGAATGGCGAACTTGTTGTTGAGCTATACGGCCAGGATCGTTTTATCCTCGGCCAGACCGAAACCGGCAAGATAACGGGCGATGAGGAACAACTCTGCTGCCCTACATCTTTCACACGTACACGCTACAAATGGAACGGAAACACATTCCTGATGCAAGGCAAACGCCTCACCTATTCGATGACTGATTCGACCGCTCGCCCATTAGAGAACTACGGCGATATTGTGAACAATCCTGCAAAGTCCAAAAAGTAGGTTCGTAAATGCTGCTTGCAAAAAGCGCGGCTTTCAAAAAAGTTTCAACTTTATAATACAAAGTACTTGACAAACCAAATTACTTGGCATAGAGTGAGTTCACTATGGCGAACCTCAAAGCAGTTCGGCGCGAGGGTGAAAAAGGGTCGGGGCCGATCAACATCGGTGATCGGGCGATCGATAACCTGGCCTTTATTCGCGATACGATGGAGCGTTCGACGCATTTCACGGCCGTGCCGGGCTTTGGCGGGATGCTGATGGGCGCAACGGCTTTGGTCGCGGCGTATATCGCGACGATCCAGCCGGAAATTCGTGACTCGTTGATCACTTGGCTTGTCGAGGCTGCCTTGGCTTTCGCCATAGGATTGCTCGCTATGTGGCAGAAATCGAAGATCGCGGGCCAATCGCTCGCGTCGGTTCCGGCAAAGAAGTTCGCACTGGGATTCGCACCGCCGTTTATCGCCGGGGGGATCATTGTTTTGGGAATAATAAAAAGCGGCGAATTTTACCTGCTGCCGCCGGTCTGCATGGTCACGTACGGAGCGGCGGTTGTCTGCGGCGGGGCATTTTCGGTCAAGGCGGTTCCGGTGATGGGGTGGTGTTTTATCGGCCTTGGTGCAGTGGCATTTGCGATAACGCCGAGCAGCGGAAATATCATGATGGCCGCGAGCTTCGGGATGCTGCACTTGATCTTTGGGGCCGTGATCGCAAGGAAATACGGCGGCTAGGCCGCAGACGCGAACCTTCGTTGGCCGGAAGCGAGGCAGAAACACGGGTGTTCCCTTATTCGGAAAATTACATGGCAAAGAATTTAGCGGTAGCAAATCAAGTAGAATACGACGGCCCTGCCGCTCTCCGGATCGAAAAGGCTGCCGAGACGGTCTCGAACGACCTCGACAAGGTCATTCACGAACGCATGAGGCTCGGGATCGTCAGCGCTCTGGCCGCGAATCAAAAACTTAGCTTTTCGGACCTGAAAAAACTCCTCGATACGACCGACGGAAACATTTCCGTTCACGCCCGCAAACTCGAGGAAGCCGGCTACATCACTTGCAAAAAATCCTTCAACGGCCGTGTGCCTCTGACCGAATACTCGATCACGACGGAAGGCCGTGCGGCGTTGGCCCGATATCTCGATCACATGGAAGCGCTGATCCGCGCGATGAAGCAGGTGTGAGTCCGTGCGACCAGAAGGGTACTGGAAAGAAACGCAGCGGCGGGTAGATCTATGAACACACGTACAAAAACCGGATTCGAAGTCCTTCAGGCGGCATTGATCATCGGGGTTCTTGGAAACCTTCTGCTGAGGGCAACGCCGTGGGGCATCAACGTAACGCTTTTCAACCTCGCATTTGCGGCCGCTCTGCTGACTCTGTTTTGGAGAAACGCCCCCGAGTTTCTGACCCGGCAAACTCTGGCACTCGGTGGTGCGCTGCTCTTCTTTGCGTCAATGTTCACCTGGCGGGACGCGATCGAATTGAGGGTCGCCGATACTCTCGCGATAGTCCTTATCCTTTCGCTGATCTTCGTTCCGAGAATGGGCATTGCGGCGAGGGTGGCCGGCGTATTTCAATATGCGGTCTCGTTCTTCTGGTCGGCCGGCAATGCATTCTTTGCCCCATTTGTACTTATATTCAACGATATTGATTGGGGCCAAACACCGCGTTCGGGCTGGATGCGGCATTTGATACCTGTCGTTCGCGGCGTGGCGATCGCGACTCCTCTACTCATAATATTCGGAGCACTTTTTGAGGCGGCAGATGCGATATATGCCGGTTGGGTTGAGCGTGTATTGAACATAGCTCCCGAGACGCTGGTCACGCACGTGATCCTGACGGCGGTCTTCGCCTGGCTTTCTGCCGGCTATCTTCGCGGGGTGATGATGAGAAGTGCTTTCCCATTCGGAACCGAAGAAGCGGTCCCGACCGGCGGCGTCGAGAACGAGCAGAGTGCTGCGGAAACCGGTCCGCGGATCCCGAACGACGTTTCCATCCTTGAGCACATTAATATCTCAGACCCGCCGCAACTACAGCCGGAAAAGAAGATTGAACCGAATGTGGAGGCGGCGACCGGTTCGAAACCATGGGATTGGGCCAATTTCGACAGTTCGCTGCTTCCGAAGGGCCTCACGCTCGGAACCGTGGAGATCGGGGTTCTTCTCGGACTTCTGAATCTACTGTTTCTTAGCTTCGTGATCGTTCAGCTTCCATATCTTTTTGGGGGACTTGAACTCGTCCAGAACACGCCCGATTTCAAGCTTGCCAACTATGCTCGTCGGGGCTTTGGTGAGCTTGTTGCAGTTGCCGGCCTTGTGCTGCCGATCTTGCTCGTTTCCCATTGGCTCATTCGGAAAGATGAGCCAAGGGCGACGATGCTTTTTCGTGTTCTCGCCGCGATCCAGATCGGCCTGCTTTTTGTGATCATGGCATCGGCAGTTCAGCGGTTGGTGCTGCTTACCGGGAATCTTGGCTACGGAATGACGACCGTACGGCTCTATCCGCTCATCTTTATGTCGTGGTTGGCGATCGTATTTGTCTGGTTTTCGCTGACCGTCCTGCGTGGATCTCGGCAATATTTTGCTTGGGGTGCGCTGTGGGCCGCATTTCTCGTACTCGGGGCGACACACGTTCTAAACCCGGACGAATTCATCGTCCGTCACAACATCGCGCTCATGCGCGAAGGACGGGAATTTGACGCATATTACAATTCAAATCTCAGTGACGACTCAATTCCTGCCTTGATCGAAGCACTTCCATCGATGTCACTCGAAGACAGATGTGAAGCCGGATCCTCGATCCACAATCGTTATGCACAGTTAGGACAAGAGAACGATCTTCGTTCGTGGAATTTGTCGCGAAGGCGAGCCTGGACGATACTCCATGCCAACGACAGTCTTTTGCATCAAACCGAGGGCTGTCCGCAACAATTTGCAAATGACGTTCCGGGATACTGATTCCCCTTAAGTTTAGAGTTGACTGCGGTATAATTTTGCGGACAACAAGATCATGCCGGTCATTTCAACATTTTTTGGGATTGTCATCAAAATGTTCTTTGACGATCATAATCCGCCTCATTTTCATGCCGAATACGGAGGTGACAAAGCGGTGTTCGACTTTCGTGGTAACATTTTACGAGGTGATATTGGGTCGAGAACTGCTGTTAGGCTTATTCGCGAATGGATCGACCTTCATCAGGCGGAGTTATCGGAAAACTGGGAAGAAATGCAGGCAGGACGGGGTTTTAAGCAGATCGACCCACTAAAGTGAGATCATGAGCAGCATTATCGTAGTAACTAAAGCTCGACACGTAGCAGATAAAATTATCGAGCTTACGTTCAGCGACGGACTTAAAGGCGCCGTCGATTTTTCTCGCTGGATTGAAATGTACCCTTTCTTTGCACCGCTGCGTGAGCCAGAGTATTTTAAGAACTTTTCACTGGATGGCTGGACAGTTAGTTGGCCGAATGGTGCTGACATTGCACCTGAGACGCTGTATGAGATCGTCGTCAAATCCCAGACGCCGCAAACCGTATAAATCTTGAATCCGACCTCAAACAAATTACGCCGCGATTTCATTCGCGAATATTTATTGTATTGCCGTGTCGAAAAGGGGCTGGCGGCAAACACGATCGAGAGTTACGCGACAGACTTGCAGCGACTAGTGGACTGGGTGTTTAGGAACGGCCTTGATCTTCAGAAACTCTCGTCCCGGGACCTGCGCGAATGGCTGATCGATCTGGGTGGCGAGAAGTTGTCGGAGAATTCGAAACGTCGTCTTGTTAGCTCGGTTCGCGGGTTTTACAAGTTTCTGATGTTCGAAGGGCATATCGACAAAAACCCAGCCGAGGATTTGGTAAGCCCGCAAAAAGGCCAGTATTTGCCGCGTTTTCTAAACAAAGCCGAGATCGAACAGCTTTTAATGGCGCCGGATACCTCGACCGAGTATGGTTTGCGAGATCGGGCGATACTGGAACTGATGTACGCATCGGGACTGCGTGTTTCCGAGGCCGCTAGTTTGCGGATCGGCGATGTCGACCTCGAAGGGGGAATTGTGACGACGACCGGAAAGGGAAGCAAAACCCGCCGTGTTCCCGTCGGGGCGAGTGCGGTCGAATGGCTGCGGAGTTATCTCGTGCTGAGGCGGAAAAAAGAGATTACCGGCAGCGACCGCTTGTTTACGAATTCCGCTGGCGGCCAGATCGACCGGCAAACGATCTATCTCGCCATCGTCCGTTATGCCGAAAAGTGTGGTTTCAAAGGCGTTTCGCCGCATACTCTCAGGCATTCGTTCGCGACGCATTTGATCCAAAACAGCGCCAACATCCGTAGCGTTCAGCAGATGCTCGGGCATGCTGATATTTCTACCACGCAGGTTTATACTCATATTACGAATGTTCAATTGAAAGAGAATTACGAGAGGTTTCATCCACGTGCGAGGAATAAGGGAGAGTAAATTAGTACTGGCGGTTAGCGGGTTATCGAACACGGTCCTTATTCTCGGTTGGTTCATAGTACTTTTTTCAGGCGTTCTCATTCTTATTATGTTGACGCCAACATTTCTCTGGGTAGCTAGCGATGGCATCGATTCATTCACGGGAAAAGAGCTACACAGAATTAGCTCGCCTGATGCAAGATATCAGATTCTAATCTCCCGTCGAACGCATTTTCCGGCGTTTGATTTATTCGACCCGACGACGACTGCTACGTTTTCGTTGACTGACACCGCTACTTCGCAAGTTTTGGACAGCGAGAGCTTTTTGATCAACGACATCTGTGATTTGCATGAGCCTGAGGTGGCCTGGAAACCGGGATACGTGGAAGTCAAGAACATCGACCCCCGAAATCCCGCAGGTCTGATCTTAACTTCTACAAGCCCTTAATAAATCTCTCGTTTTGATGCGAGGAAAAAAGATATAGCTCCGAACTTGCGCCGAAAATTTGGTTTCGGTATCATTGGAAATTTGCTAATTGGCTCAAAAAGTCGGTTTAGGCAACAGTAAAGATCACGCATGGGTGGTCGAGCGGTCAAAGGCAACGGGCTGTAAACCCGTCGGGTTAATTCCCTACGTAGGTTCAAATCCTACCCCATGCACCAGTTATTTGACATTTGGATCGCTGATTTTGATTTTTGGATTGGAGGCCCTAATCGAAAATCACAAATCAGAAATCCAAAGTCGTTAGCGGGAGTAGCTCAATGGTAGAGCGTCAGCCTTCCAAGCTGAATGTTGCGAGTTCGAGTCTCGTCTCCCGCTCCATATTTTTTGGAGCATTGGCCCAAGTAGCTCAGGGGTAGAGCGCATCCTTGGTAAGGATGAGGTCCCGGGTTCAAATCCCGGCTTGGGCTCCAGATTTTGTTCTTTGTAATTTTTATGCCGGTAATAAGCAGGTTTCTAGGTATAGTCATCGCGATGTACTGGAATGATCAATCGCCACCTCATTTTCATGCGAAATACGGAGAATTTGAGGTGAAAGTTTACCTCGACGATGGTCTGGTCGAAGGAACCTTTCCGAGACGGTCACTCAAACACGTGCTTGAGTGGTATGAACTTCATAGGGAGGAATTGCTCGTAAACTGGCAACTCTGTGAGCAGAGACAAAATCCGAACCCGATAGAGCCGTTGGAGTAGGTTGTGGTGATACATATTACAAATGCGTCGTATGTCGATGGTTACCGGATCCAGGTGAGCTTTAGCGACGGACGAACCGGCATTGCCGATCTGGGGGAGTCCCTGAACGGTCCGGTTTTCGAGAACCTGAAGGACGCATCGGAGTTTTGTCGGTTCGAAGTTGATAAGGAACTGGACACGATCGTATGGGCTAACGGTGCCGATATGGCTCCGGAATATGTTTTTTTTCAGGCCTTTAAGCGGGATCCTGATTTGCAGAAGCAGTTTAGAGACTGGGGTTACATTAATTAGCTATTTTTAGAGGACGAGTAAACAGATGAGCAAAGAGAAATTCGATCGAAGTAAGCCGCACGTGAACATCGGGACGATCGGTCACGTGGATCATGGGAAGACGACGTTGACGGCAGCGATAACAAAGGTGATGTCGAAGCACAACCCGAAGATGGTGGTGCGTGCGTTCGATTCGATCGACAACGCACCTGAGGAGAAGGCCCGTGGTATCACGATCGCGACGGCACACGTTGAGTACGAGACGGCGAACCGTCACTAT
>JAJTWY010000050.1 GCA_021463165.1 Pyrinomonadaceae bacterium
CATAAACCAGATTTACATGGCCGGGCTCATGACCGCTCCGATGATCGTGATCGAGATCTTTGTAATGTGGTCGATGTACAACAACAAAAAGGCCAATCTTGTCATTGGTGGTGTTAGCGTCCTGTTGCTAATTCTGTTTACGGCCTTTATCAGATATCAAACGTTAGTCGGGGATAAGCAATTTCTCAAATCGATGATACCGCACCACGCAGGAGCGATCCTCATGTGTGATAACCCTAATCTTCGAGACCAGGAGATCAAGGATTTGTGTAAATCGATAACGATCGACCAACAAAAGGAAATCGACTGGATGAAGAATAAACTCGACGAGTTGGAACGTAAACAGTGAGGAGTCGATCAAGCTAATGATGACTGCAACAGTTTTGGCAAAGCAATCAGATGTATCGCTTTACACGGTCAGGCACTATACGCGCATCGGGTTACTGAAGCCGGCCCGCAATATGCAAAACAACTACAAGGTTTACCAACCGTCTGATGCGGTGCGAGTTCGGTTCATTAAAGCCGCCGGTAATCTGGGATTCTCGCTCGCCGAGATCGCGGATATTTTGAAGGAGGCGAAAGAAGGGAACACGCCTTGTCCGATGGTCCGGGAAATTATCGTCCGCCGCATTGCGGAGAATCAACGAAAGATCAGCGAGATGCAGAAACTCCAGCGGAAAATGGAGAAAGCCCTTCAGGACTGGTCAAAGATGAGGAATTCAATGCCAACGGGCGACTCGGTTTGCCATTTGATCGAGTCGGTAAGCGAGACAGCAAAATAGGGCTTGACCTGACCCCTGCTGACAGGTTGTAGAATTGTTCTTGTCGTTACTTTTTAATGACAGGAGTGATAAAAATATGACGGAAAACGAAACAACCACGGCTGAAACCTTCATCGACCCAATTTGCGGAATGCAGGTCAAACCGGCAAATGCTGCCGGAAGCCTTAACCAGGATGGAGAAACTTATTATTTCTGCTCGACAGCCTGTCTGCAGAAATTCATGGCTCCGAACGACGTTAACCCGGCGAACTGTTGCGGCGGTAACTAGGGAAATTTGAAAACCGCAAGGAGGGTTCATGACAGGAACTGTAAAAAAGAACGCAGCAGAAGACGGGTTTATCGATCCGATTTGCGGAATGACGGTCGATCCGGCGACGGCGGCGGGGAGTTTTAAGCATGAGGGAACGACCTATTATTTTTGTTCGAAAGGCTGTTTGCAGAAATTCATCGCGCAAACGCAAGACACACCCGCGAGTGATTTTGTCGGGATCGGACGCGACAGAAAGGAAACCGTGTCGCATGGCGACATGAAGGCGACGCCTGCCGGTGGTTTTGTTGATCCGGTGTGCGGGATGACGGTAGCACCCGACAGTTCAGCGGGGAAGTATGCTTTCGAGGGTGAAACTTATTACTTCTGCTCGACCGGCTGCTTGAATAAGTTCAAACAAAATCCGGCGAGCTTCCTTAAAAAGAAAACAGAGGAAAAGCTAGACGCGGAAAGCAAGGGCGTCGAATATACATGTCCGATGCACCCGGAAGTGGTGCAGATCGGACCGGGAAGCTGTCCAAAATGCGGGATGGCACTTGAGCCTAAGGTGATGACGCTCGACGATGCTCCTGACCCGGAGTACATCGATATGAAGCGGCGTTTCTGGATTTCCGCTGTGCTGACTCTTCCGGTTTTCGCTCTGGCGATGGCGGAAATGCTGCCGAACTTTCACGAGCTGATATCACCAACAGCTTCGATTTGGGTACAGTTCATCCTTGCGACGCCTGTCGTACTCTGGGGCGGATTCCCCTTCTTCCAGCGTGGATGGGCTTCGGTCAAAAATGTCAGCCCGAATATGTTCACGCTGATCGCGATCGGAACAGGAGCGGCTTATCTCTTTAGCCTCTTCGCACTGTTCCTGCCTGATCTGTTCCCTGCGTCGATGCGTAATGTGCATACGGGCCTGATCGCCGCATATTTCGAAGCGGCGGCAGTGATCACGACGCTCGTTCTTCTCGGACAAGTTCTTGAGCTTCGAGCCAGAAGCCAAACCTCAAGCGCGATTAAGGCTCTTCTTGGACTTGCACCGGAAACCGCGATCGTAGTTTTCGACGACGGGACGGAGGCCGAGATCCAGCTCAAAGATGTGCAGATGGGTGCGAGCCTGAGGGTGAAGGCAAACGAAAAGATCCCGACCGATGGCTCGATCCTGGAAGGCGATACTTCTGTAGATGAGTCGATGGTGACGGGCGAATCGATCCCGGTCGAAAAATCGGTCGGCGACGCAGTCATCGGCGGAACGATCAATGGCAGACGCGGCTTTGTCATGAAAGCGGAAAAGGTCGGCAGCGACACGTTACTTGCTCAAATCGTTCGGATGCTCGGCGAGGCTCAGC
>JAJTWY010000051.1 GCA_021463165.1 Pyrinomonadaceae bacterium
TGGCACGACTGATCTTTTGCTTTTTTGCCGAAGACACAAACATCTTTCGGGGTGAAAGGCTCTTTACGTCGACTATCGAGAGAATGAGCGCTCGGGACTCATCGAATACCCACGAAGTGCTTTCACAGCTGTTCCTTTCGTTGAACACCAAAGAGGAAGATCGCTCAACGGCGAATATCAAGAGTTGGGCAAACGAAGGGTTTCCATATGTGAATGGCGGACTCTTTTCGGACAGTATTGAGGTTCCCCGATTCAGCCGCATCGCTCGATCTTATCTCCTTCATGTTGGCAGCCTCGACTGGACGAAGATCAATCCGGATATTTTCGGGTCGATGATTCAGGCGGTGGCGGATGACGAGGAGCGAGGAAGCTTGGGCATGCATTACACGAGCGTCCCAAACATTCTTAAGGTGCTGAATCCGCTCTTCCTCGACGACCTGCGTTCACAGCTCGACGACGCGGGCGACAATGTCCGCAAATTGCTGAACCTTCGCCAACGGATCGCTCGGATTCGCGTTTTCGATCCCGCTTGCGGATCGGGCAATTTCCTCGTCATTGCATACAAACAAATGCGCGAGATCGAGGCGGAGATCAACCGCCGCCGCGGAGAGGCGGGCCGTACGTCCGAAATTCCGATCAATAATTTTCGCGGTATTGAACTTCGCCATTTTCCCGCCGAGATCGCGCGATTAGCTCTGATAATCGCCGAGTTCCAATGCGATGTTTTGTATCGCGGCGAACTCTTCGCCCGACAAGACTTCCTGCCCCTCGAAAAAGCCAACTGGATCACATGCGGCAACGCTCTGCGTCTCGACTGGCTTAGTATCTGTCCTCCAACAGGAACGGGAGTGAAAATCTATGCCGACGATCTTTTCAGCACACCGCTCGATCAGGTTGAGATTGATTTCGAGAATGAGGGCGGCGAGACGTATATTTGTGGGAATCCGCCGTATTGTGGCTCTACTTGGCAGACCACCGAACAGAAAGAGGATTTAAAGAGCGTCTTTGAAAGTCGAACCGCTTCATGGAAGTCTCTCGACTATGTGGCGGGGGGGTTTATGAAGGCTGCAGAATACGGAACGCGTACCAAATCAGCGTCCGCTCTTGTATCAACCAATTCTATCTGTCAAGGACAAATGGTTCCGATTCTTTGGCCGCTAATGTTTGAAACGGGACACGAGATCGAGTTCGCACACACAAGCTTTAAATGGGCTAATTTGGCAGCTCACAATGCAGGGGTTACCGTCGTCGTGGTCGGAATCTCTAACCCGGTTAGAAAACTCAGGCGACTCTTTACTGAAACAGACCGCTCTTTTGTTGAAAGAACCGTCGAAAATATAAACGCATATTTAGTCGGTGGACCGGACATAATTGTGAGGAAGTTGTCGCGACCTATGTCCGGCCTTGCCGAGATGACTTTTGGTAGCAAGCCCACGGATGGCGGTCACCTTCTACTTACGAAGGAGAACTTGAACACTCTAAATCTTTCCGAAAATGAAATAAGGCGATTCATCCGGCCAATATACGGATCCGAAGAGTTTATTAACGGGGGCATTCGCTACTGCGTCTGGATTCAAGACGAATACGCCGATCAAGCTGTCGTTCATCCTGTTCTTGGTCCACGATTAAATGCGGTTCGGGAGATGCGTCTTGCAAGCACAAAAGCTGCAACTCGCGCGGGAGCATCATGGCCCCACCGGTTCGACGAACGTCGGCAGACAGGAGATGAACGAACGATTGTCGTCCCGGCGGTCTCTTCTGAGAACAGAGAATTCCTGCCGTGTGGGTTGCTTCCGGTAGGAAGCATTATCAGCAACCGGAATTTTGCAATATTTGACGCGCCGCTGTGGAACTTGGCATTAGTTGTGTCGCGCATTCATTGGGTTTGGATCGATACGGTGTGCGGAAAACTTGAGACACGATTCAATTACTCAAACACGCTCGGCTGGAATACCTTTCCCGTCCCGACGCTTAGTGAACAAAACAAAGCGGACCTGACGCGTTGTGCGGAAAACATTCTCCTTGCTCGCGAGGCTCATTTTCCGGCGACGATCGCGGAGCTTTATGATCCCGAGAAAATGCCGGCGAACCTTCGTGAGGCACACGAGCATAACGATGAGACGCTGGAGCGTATTTACATCGGCAGACGTTTCAAAAACGACACCGAACGACTGGAAAAGCTATTCGAACTCTATACGCAGATGACGGCGAAGAAAACGGCCGCAAAAGAAACAAAGGTAACCGCCCTATGAGCAAATCAGTTCCCATTCCGTCGATTTCCGTCACGTACGCGCAGGACGGCAAATCCACGAGTTCAAATTCACTCGGAATGCGTCCGATGCAGGAGCGTGCCTATCAGAAGC
>JAJTWY010000052.1 GCA_021463165.1 Pyrinomonadaceae bacterium
GAGACGGCCTCGGCCGTATCAGAGAAGAAAATTAAAAGCGTCGATCACTGGCAACAGAGGTCGACGCTTTTGATCTTTTTGGTACCGGCTCATTCGCTATCATTTCTTTAATAACTTAGCTTTTGCGATCGAGCCTCACATGGAACCGACATCACGGCCTGGTCCCGCTCGCAGCATTTGACGGAACCGGGAAAGGCGTTCCCTTTCTTGGAACGCGGGCCGCCATCGCTTTTCCTTCCGGCGAGGTCCACGGCTGGCCGTAGAAAAACGAGGCTGATGGCCCGGCAAGACGTTTGTCCAGAAAACTGCCGCCGGCCGGTATTTCCATATCGACCAGGTAGGTGTTAAAGCCCAGGTTCACGTTGCCCTTCTGCTCGGGATGCAGTTCAGGCAGGCCATTCGCCCCCACCTTGAAACGGATCGTTCGCCATACGACTCCCTTGGTCGAGATCTTGCACTCCCAATTCCCCTTATAGTCTTCGATCGCCGGGCGGTTCTCCCGCGTCTTTCGCCAAGTGATCGGAAGGCTTGTTTTCACCATCTGAAAGCTGATCTCTTCTTCGTAAGGAAGGCCTGCCTTGTATTTAGGCGTCAGGCGATCCTGATGGATCTCGCGATGACGTCGTTCGTACTTCGATACGGCCTGTGTAGCGTAGGGCAGTGGGCCCGGCATTGGAACCGGCGTTCCATTGGCCGTACAAGCAACCTCACCGTGAGGCGGAATGACGCCGTCATCGCTCGGCGACAAACTATAGTAAAGCTCGATCAGATTCTCGCCGCTCCGATCAGGCCGGTCTGCGACATCAAAATACGGGATGTAGCCGGTCGGACGCAAAAAGATAAATGCCACCGGCGCTTCGTTATGACGATTGATGATATACCGCGGAGGCTCCGTTCCCGGCTGCTGCCCGGAAGGAACGCGGGCGATCGGCCGAACATCGATCCTGTAGGTTCGGACGAGTTTCTCAGCCTTCGTATCGCCGTTGATCGCAAAAACCTGTACATCGAATTCGCCCGTTTCCTTGGTCGCCGACTTCCCCAACCAGCATTCGGCCGTCCTCATGAAACTTTCATCGAGGGCTCCGCCGCTCCGACGATAAACATAGGTCTGGCAACGTGTGGAAAATACCGCCCTACCGCCTTTCGATACGACGAAGTTGATCTCGCTGCCGTTCGGATAATTCCCGATTATGCGAACCCAATACTTCAGCGTCCAGCCCATCGCAACAGGTGCCTGATTAACGCCGATATTCTCGCTTACCGCAAAAGCTTCGAACCATGTGAACCCATCGTCAACAACATCTTGCCTCGTCTGCGACGCCGCATTGATAGCACAACTGCTCACAACAATGAAAACAAGTACGAGTGTCCGCATCATAGAAGTCTCCCTCATTGGTTTCGCCCCCTCATCTACCGCTTTGGCAATGCGCCAAGGAACTTGTTGATCTCGTCCGTAGGCCCTTTTGCAACGGAGTTCGAGGTCGTCGAGATGCTCGCCTGCTCGCTCAGTTTGCCCTCGAACCGCTTGACAAAATAGACTGCTCCAGCCTGGCGGTCGATCAGCGAGACGTCGCAGTCGATCGCAATCGCCGGCACCTCGCGAGGCGGATTCTCCGTTGTTCGATAGACGCCCTTCTGTGTTGATCTGCATTCTTTAAGCACCACCGTCCCAACTTCCTCCGGCGTCATTGCTTCCAGCGAGGCAAACTCCGGCGGAGGAAAATATGCGTAGTGCGGCTCTGCACCGTCAGTCGATTCGAGTACGACGACCTTCCCTTTGATGAACGGATCGTTCACAAGGGCTGTCTTCGCCGGTTTCCTCGCAAGGTCGAGTCTTGCTGCCGCAAACTTCGCGGGCCGTTCCTGACGTGCCTTGTCACGCTGTTTTTCCTCCTCGGTCTTGCCGCATCCCAACAGAACGAAAAGCAGCGCCGCCGATACAAGCATTACTGAATAGCTATTCTTCATGATCCTTTTTTGTTCAAATTATCAGGAATAAAGTACGGCGCCTCCGCAAATAAAGCAAATGGTTGTCATTGAGGAGGATTATTCTGGATACTTTTGCAAAAAAAATAATGCGTATTATTTTTTTCGGTCGGCGAAATATTACGTTTTCCACAGCCCGCTGCGTCGCGATTCCAGACGTCGTGCCGTGTAACCTCTGATGTTAGATAGCGTTTAGATGTTTTCCACAATTCTTTCCACAGCGGCAACAAATAGTTTTCCACAGGTAGTATCCGAAAACTCCATCGTTAATGGCCGAAACTTAAAGTACTTTCTACTTGACTCTTAAAAAATCGGGTGTAATATCGCTCTACAGTCGAAATTGCTTACGGGCATTTTGACCGGCACCGAGAGGTGGA
>JAJTWY010000053.1 GCA_021463165.1 Pyrinomonadaceae bacterium
ACCATCGGTTCGGTTTTGCTCCAAACGAAGGAAAGAACATCTTTAGAACAGCGAAAAAATGCCTTCTCGCCTTTGGCATCCATTTTGCGAAAATCCCGAAAGACGGGGGCCAAGTCCGCACAAGAAACGATGAAAGAAGAAACACCATGTACAAAGACATCCGAGGTTGCGACTGAAACTCTTGCGGCTTTAGAAACGCAGCTCTACTTGAGCCGCGATCCCGAAGATGTACTTACAATATCGTCACTATTCAGGGCCGTATGGGTACTCCTGATAGTTCTGGCACTCAGCGTCGGGATCAACATCTATCTGTCTCTCAGAAAGGCTGACCGCATTGTGATCGATAGATCCTCAGGACGTGTCGTGGAACTGAACAATCGAGACTACGGCTCAACCGAAACGGTCAGTATCTCGCCCGACACTCCGACCACTACGGACAAGAAATATCTAGTGAAGGAGTTCCTTGCCGCCCTTTACGCAGTCGAACAAGCGAACCGCGAAAGCCAGGTCAACAAGTTGCTGAGGATGCTTGACCCCGATCTCTCGATCGCGATGGCGACACGTCTGAAACAGAACGGCGTGCTCGCGGCCGAGAAGGCGGAAAGCGTCAACTCGTCGTGGGAACTTCAGGATCTCACCGTCGATGAGAACGATCCGTACGTGCTTCGGGCAATAGGCATTCGAAAGATCCGCCGTAAAGCTGCCGGGCAGGATGTCGAGGAATCCGTCCAGCTCAAGGCCAAGTTCCTGCTTAAGGACAGCCCATCGTCGCCTGTAAGGAACGACAACAATCTGCGAACCGGCTTTACGATCCTTCGCTTCAGGGTAGAGCCGGTCAACGGCAAATCCGTCTCTCCCGTGACGCTGATCGCGGACGATGCCGAACAGGAGGCCGCAGCGGCCCCGTCGCCGAACGCGGTTCAGGGGCAGTAGTCCATCCACAAGAAATACATCCTTATCAATCTTATGAACATTCAAGTATCAAAACTAGCTCTTGCCGCTTTTCTTCCGGCACTTATCTTTCTCGGCTTGCCCGAGATCGCAGCCCAGGCACAACCGAGACCGATTAGATCAAAAACGGTCAAGAAACGACCGCCAAAGCAAGTTTCCCGACCGGCCGCCCCTGCGAAACCACTTCTGTCTCCGCAGTCGGCACCGGTCTCGATCGTCAATCTGGCTGAACCTGAGTATCTCTCGGGCGAGGCCAGGGTGACGGTCAATCCGAAACAGCCGACAGTGATACGGCTGGGGCTCGCTCAAAATGCAGTCTCGATAGTCGAGTTTCCGGCCTCTGACGGCATCTACTACATTCACGAGGGGAATCCGAAACTCGCCTCAGTCTTTCAATCGCCGACAAAGGAAACGGATAGATCGATAACTATCTATCCGGGAGAATCATTCTTGCCGTCGCGGGACGGCAGCTCCGCGAGCTCGATCAGCCTCCAGATGAGATCGGGGCTCGTTTTGATCCTGGAGCTCGTCCCGGTCGCCGAGCTGAGAAAAAACGCTCACCGATGCGTTATCACCTACGATCGCGATGCCGTCATTTCCGCGAGGCGCACAGCCGGCCTTGCATATGATCTTGGCGGTGAGAACAGTTCACCCGCACCTGTGAATTCACGGGCAGTCTCGAAACTCGTCAGCGCTACTGCGCGACCCGAGCAGGTGAATGCGATTGAAAGACCGTCGAACCAGGATCATCCTATTAGTTCGGCATATGCGAATCTGGGTAATTCTAAGAACTCTCGCAGTAAAGGATCGGATAAGAAGAAAACAGACAGTGAGATATCGACACTTGCCAACAAAAAGCTCGCCGAGTCTCTGAGGGAGCCGAAGAAGCATCTCGGCCCGTCTTCAAAACCACAGCATGGCCTTGAGCTTTCGGTCTCTCGGATCACTGAACTCGATTCGGAAACGCGGCTGGTCGTGGTCGCTGTACGAAATATCACTGCGTCCAATCTGAGACTTGTTCCGGGTTCGCCGGAACTTCAGATCCAGACAACGGACACTGCCGGAAACGGCATTCAGACAACACGCCTCGATGTTCGGTATGTAGAATCCACCACGCTCGAAGGACTCGTTCAGCCGGGGTCGACCGTCTATTACGCACTTGTCTATAAGGCACCGATCCTCGGCACTAGCCAGAGTGTCCGTGTTTTGGTCGCGCATCGCGAAGCCGCCGATGCTCCGATCGCCTCAAGTCTCGGCGATTCAAAAGGAAAGGAGTAGGAAACGCCAATGGAAAAGACGACACTTGATCCAGCCGACGTACCGACAGCACTACCAGGTTTCGAAGACGACGATGCGAGAGAAAAGCTGCTGCTTGAAAACTCTTCGGACGAACTTGAAGACAC
>JAJTWY010000054.1 GCA_021463165.1 Pyrinomonadaceae bacterium
AGGTTCAGGAGGAGGTCGTCCGCCGCGTTGAGGCGCTGCAAATGGAAGGGAAGACGTCGATCGTCGTAAGTAGCCAGGACGGCGTCGAGGGCGTGATCGCTCTTACCGACGAGATCAAAAGCGAAAGCCGAGCGTCGGTCGCCGAACTGCATGAACTCGGCGTGGCGGTCGTGATGATGACAGGCGACAACCGCGCCCCAGCCGAAGCCGTTGCGAAAGAGGTCGGCATTCGCGAGGTGAAGGCGGAGATGCTGCCCGAAGATAAAGCCGACGGCATCAAGGAACTGCTCGCCAAATACGGCCCGACCGCGATGGTCGGCGACGGCGTCAACGACGCCCCGGCCCTTGCCCTCTCCAGCGTCGGCGTGGCGATGGGCGCGGCGGGCTCCGACACCGCCATCGAAGCGGCCTCGATCGCGATCCTCAACGACCGCCTCGAGCTGATACCCTACCTCGTCCGGCTCGGCCGACGCACGATCTCCACTATCCGGATCAACACAGCCGCGGCGATCGTCACCAAACTCATCTTCGTCACCCTAGCGATCCTCGGCCTGAGCAGCCTCGCCCTCGCGATCTTCGCCGACGTCGGAGTGACGATTCTGGTAATACTAAACAGTTTGCGGCTGCTGAAATTCGAATGATGGCGATCAAAATGAAGGTCTCCATGCGTTGAGTGAAGTCTGTCGATTGACGTTCTGTGTAGAACTCAACGCGGAGCTGTGCGAATCGAACACGAAGGACACAGAGTCTAAGACGAAGCAGTGCAAATCGCTCGCGAAGCAGTTAGAATTGTTAGCGAACCCTAACAAGTCGGTCACGAAGGTATGAAAATGCCTCGCGAAGATGTGAAAGTCGTTCGCGAAGCCGATGAAGTGCTTCACGAAGGCGTGAAAGTGCCTGACGAAGGCTGAAAAATGGCCGACGAAGGCCATAAAACCAGATACGAAGGAGGAAGGTTTGCTCTGACGACCCCGGAAAACTAGCTGCGTGGATTTCAGCCAGCCACGTCGAGAAGCTCCGAAGAAGCAGACGCCAACGCCGTGAACAAGAAACTTTTGTTAACTATCCTGTTTGGTTTGTGCGGGCTGCTTCTATCTTGCTCGTCACAACAAAGTTCTGCGGACAAAAAGGATGTAGAACTATTACGCAAGGAAACCGAGCTGGCAAAGAAGGAGGCTGAACTCGCCAAGAAAGAGCTGGAGTTATCGAAGCAACCGACTAACTCAAACGTATCAAATGCCATTTCGACCGAAGCGACTCCGCCACCACCTAAATTGTCGACCGTGACGATCCGCTTCGAGCCAGTGTGGATCAATGGTCGGGGTGCGGGCCTGTTCGATCCGGGAATGACTGCGATTGTTAGAAGTAGTGCTGGAAAGAGCTCGGGGAAAGTAAATGGTCGAGGCGTTATTTCGATAAAAGGAATTCCATGTGACGAAGAGATTAATATAGCTTTGCCACCAACGCATGGATGGGGCGGAGCCACTGTTTATCACAGGCGCTTCATCAAATGCGGGAAACCAGTTGTTGATCTTGGGCAACTGAAAATAGGGGGTTTGGAGGATTGAAGATATGAAGAAACTCTTTATCGTTGTTTTTTCGCTCGTGTTGGCGGTAGGTGCGTTTCCTCAAGATGCTCCGACCGTGAAACATTCTGGTGCTGGGAAGAATCGCCGCGTCACTGAAATGTCAAACATGTTGGGTGAGGTGGAATACATGGAGTGCAAACGAGTTGCGCGGTTGATAACGGGAAAGATTGTGAAGCGAGATTATGATGAGGACGAATTCACAATAGCAAGCTTTATCGTTGCGGACGCTCGCGATAAACGGTTTCCGATTAACCTGAACGAGGCGACGGTCGGAATGCTCGGACATGATCGCAATGGCCTTGTCTCATCGTTGCTCACAAAGGGAAACAAGGTTCAAGTACGATTCCACGAATGCTCGGGCGGCGGATCAGGCATCTTTTTCTATGCAGATCGGATAAAGGTTCTTTAATAAAACATTATGGACGAACAAACAATCAAAAGAATTATTCAGGAAGTTCTTTCCGAGATGGGCGAAGAGGGCTGCAATACGCCGGTAGTAAATTCGCATTTAACCTTGCTGACGATGGACGACGTGATAGAGCCTTCTATTCCCGGGTGGAAGGTTGTGTTTAGTTGTAATGCAGCGGATCCCGACAAGCGTCGCTCGGTTAAATTTGAAATTGAAACGCCTGACGGAAAGAGTGAACCCCAGATTAAGCAGGAAATCCTTGCGACCCTTCAGAGGCAGCTGGCCTAAATTCAACAAAGCCTGATCACAATCGCCTGCATCGCCGCGA
>JAJTWY010000055.1 GCA_021463165.1 Pyrinomonadaceae bacterium
GGACGCGATGCAGAAAAGCGGTTTCAGTTGGTGGGCGGCCCGTGTATTTGCAACGCTCCAGATGGTTGATATTGTGCGGATAGACCATTTCCGAGGCTTTGCGGCGGCGTGGGAGATACCCGCCGGCGATGTAACCGCCGAGAACGGTAAATGGGTTCACACACCCGGCAAAGAACTCTTCAGTGTATTTGAGAAGATATTCCCGGCCCTGCCGTTCATCGCGGAGGATCTCGGCTTCATTACGCCGGACGTGGAGGCACTTCGCGACGAATTCGCCTTTCCCGGTATGCGAATCCTCCAGTACGGCTTTGGCGGCGATGCAAAGGATCTTGGCTTGCCGCACAACTACGTAAGGAACTGTGTCGCCTATACCGGCACACATGATAACGATACGGCGGTTGGTTGGTTCAGATCGCACTCGGATAGGGCTGACGGCGGTTCGGGTGCTGACAGCACATACGAACATACGCTTGCATATCTGCACTCGGACGGCGCAGATATCCACTGGGATATGATCCGCTCCTTGTGGGCCTCGGTTGCGGACACCGCGATCGTACCCGTACAAGATATTCTCGGGCTGGGAAACGAGGTCCGAATGAATATTCCTGGGTCAAAGAACGGCAATTGGGAATGGCGCCTAAGAAAAGACGCCATTACCCCGGAGATTATAACGCGGCTTAAAGAACTGACAGAACTGTACGGCAGAGCGGTAATTTGAACGGCAAAACACACCGGCTCAGAACGAACAGCCCTTCGACCTTGGGATCATCAACTTAACCGGCAACCTATTGCAACGCCGTAAAGATAACGTCGGTCACATCGGCGCCAACGTCTATCAGGATCGCCTGCGGTGCGAAACTATATTGTTTTGACGCAATGCTGAGAACGTATGATCGTCCTGATTCAACATTCTCAAATCGAAAATACCCCATCGAACTCGGCCTTATGCTTACGCCGTGTCCTTCCATATCGGTAAGCGTCAATCTCGACAACGAAATTCCCTGTCCTGTTTGGGTAACAACCCGTCCGCTAATGGTCGCCAAACCGGCAGTGGATGACAGCGGATCAGGCACCCAGAATCCGACAAAAGCCGAGTAGCCCGGTGCCGATTCCTGGATCCCCGCTGTCGGCTGAGAGATCGTACTCGAAACCGAGTAGGTCGCAGACGTCATTGTTCCGCCGCCGCTCGCGATCACCTGTTTTTGAAGAACGTATGGCGAACCCGTCGTTGCGGTCGGCGACGACTGAGCATTAGACACGGCAACGAATGCGACTGAGATACAGAGTGTTGCTATCAGAGCTTTGAACATTTCGTCTCCTTTTACCTCGTCGATGTCGGCGTTCCGCGGTATGTATGCGGCACGAGCGTCATATTGTTCGACGTTACCATCACGAATTGATTCGACCCGATATAAACCAGTTCGACCGATGAATCTTTCACGCCTGAGATCGAATCAACGATCGTTGTTGTCTGGATCGGGCCCGAATAAAGCTTGTTGAGGTTGTTGTCGATCATCGCAGCAGACATTCGGCTGCCATTTCCGGCTACGGCAACGGCAGACCATACGGTCCCGACACCGGTCGGTGTCCAGCTCGTGCCTCCGTCGTACGAGATCACCACCAGTCCGCCAGCTCCGCCGACCACGCCGCCCGCAGTTACCGCTATCCTTATTCCATCCGACGACATCGAGACGCCGTTCCACGCTGTATTGTTCCCCGACGGTCCCAGCGTATTCGCCGTCCAAGTTGCGCCGGAATTGGACGACACCCAAACCTTTCCCGGATTTTCGACCGCTACGAGCTTTGAGCCGTCCGCACTAGAGGCGACAGACTGCCACTGGTTACTACCAGTTGAGCTGAGCCTGTCAACCCACGTTCCGCCGGAATCAGTCGATGTATAGACGTGTCCGTTAAGCACAGCGGCGATCAACTTGGTTCCGTCGGCCGATGAAGCGACGCGGGAGTACGAATTAGGGCTCATTCGGGACGTCCAAGAAACGCCGGAGTTTGTCGATGTAAAAATGTTGTGATTGTCGGCGGCGACCAGCTTGGTACCGTCGGCGGATGAGGCAACTGAATTCCAATACCTGTTCGAGTCGGCAAACCTGACCGTCCAGGTCGCTCCTGAATCCGCCGAGGTGTATAGAAAACCGTCCTCAACGCTTGCGATCAATTTGGTTCCGTCGCTCGACGAAGCGATAGAAGTGTAGTGGCGGATGTCATCCGGCAGCGGTAGGCTCCAGGTTTGCCCGGCATTTTGAGAGATCGCAATATATCCGGGATATTCTACGGCAGCGAGCTTTG
>JAJTWY010000056.1 GCA_021463165.1 Pyrinomonadaceae bacterium
GCTCGTCGAACCTATTGCTGCGACGGTGCACCCACATGCCGAACAACCACATGAAAGTAATCAGGAGGAGAGACGCTAGCACAAACACGAGAAGCGGATGTTCTACGAGCTGATGATAAACGCTGACTTCTTGTTCCATAATTTACCGGTCAGTGATGTCTTCTTCTATGGTGGCTGCTTCGGCCGCCGAGCAGAACTCTAAAGACACCGCCAACGCCGCTCCTGCGTTGAGCCGGATAGTATAAAGGACGACGCGTATTAGAATAGTATCCGTCATTCCCGTAATACCCGCCGTTGCCGTAATAGCCGCTATTGCCGTAATAACCCTTGTTGCCGTAATAGACCGGTTGTCGCACGACACGTCGATTATTGTCTTGCCGGTGATGATTGTCCCGGCGAACGTGCGAATTCGCGCCGCGATGCTGGGCGCTTGCCGCGACTGTTCCCAGTGCCGTAAGCGTTACGGCGAAAAACAGTGTGAGCACTGCCCGTTTTAATTGAAGTTTCTGAGTTGCCATGTTTGTACTCCTTGCCTTTTTTCAAGGCTGGTCAACTCCCGACACCTTCGTAGCGTGCCAGGTTCCTCGAGGAGAGGATAGTGCAGTCCGTCTGCACATAATGATCGGGCGGGCGTCCCGATTTCGGATCAACCTTTTCCGCTTTAGGCCGGATGCCCGATCTGATTTGCGAACGAAGGTCATTTCTTCGCCCCCAAATATCTAAACCGTGTCGCTCGACAAGCTTGCCACGCCGCCTGGACGACGATCCATGTCATCAAACTCGATTTCCCCCTCATATAACTGGGGGTTCTATTCGCTTGGAAAGCGTTTCCGCTCACCAAATTATCGTTCCCTATGGCTTGGAGAGCATTCCTAGTCACTAAATTACCCTTCCTCATCGCTTGGGACGCATCCCCTTTGACATAATTTTTGTTCCACATCGCTCGGTTGCTCGCCCTTCTTCAACTTTGTCGACTCGTTGACGCCAAGACGGTTAGCGCAATCAAGGCATAGCCCCCGCCGTAAATTCACTTTCGATGCCGCTTAGAATGGTTCTCAGACTCTTCCGGAACCGCATCGGGAAAGTGCCGTCGAATATCCTCTTGACTGAGAATATGAACGCCCTCGACACGGCCGGGGCCGGGATCGAGGTCAAGAACATCCTCGAGAGATCGAGGCGGATGCTTTTCGTACTGGTGGCTTGCGTCCTGGCTCTTCTGCGGCTTTTCGCGTTTTGAATTCTTCTTAGTCATACGTTCTCGCTGAAGAACTAAGCGACTCAACTCTCACTCTTGCTTCTGCTCGATCTGCTCAAACGACTTTTCGATATAATGCGACAGTGCAACGCCTGATCGGGTGTCAAAATATCGACCACGCATCATCAGTCGAATAATTCGCTTAAGAACCCTTTGCGCCGTTTTCGCGAATGGTGATCTCGCGAATAATCATCACGTGATCGATCTTGATAGTCGTCGTATTTGCCCGATGCAGCAGGGGCAGTGGCCATCGACCGTTCAATTATCTTGTCGATCTCGCCGCGGTCTAACCATACGCCTCGGCATTCGGGGCAGAAATCGATCTCGATACCCTGCCGCTCCGACATTTGAAGATCCGTGTTTGTATCAATTGGACATTTCATCTATTTCTCTCCTTAGAATCGCGTATTTTGTTGTCTTCCTTTTCGAGCTGCTTTACGTCCGCGTTCAGTTCAAGCCGCCCAAGTACCGAGAGAACGATCCAAGCCGCAAAAGTACTTATCAAAGCCAAACCAAGGCCGCCGAGGCCGATAGCAACCCCGATAGCGGCCGTCATCCAGATGCCGGCAGAGGTTGTTAGTCCGTGTATAGAGCGTTCTCGCTCCAACTTCATAATCGCCCCGGCTCCGATAAAGCCGATACCTGTTGCGAGTCCCTGAACAACACGCGAAACGCCATCGGACGACATGCCGCGGCCCGCCGCCGCAAGAACAAACAGGGTTGTGCCCAAGGAGACGAGAATATGTGTTCGCAGCCCCGCCTCCTTACCCGCCTGCTCACGCTGAAGCCCAATAACCGCCCCGAGTACGATCGCCGCAACTAAACGGATTAATACATGTACCAGCTGGGCCGTGTCCGGAAAGCCTGATGTTAGTTC
>JAJTWY010000057.1 GCA_021463165.1 Pyrinomonadaceae bacterium
ACGCCTGCCGTACGTGATGGCCGAACCGACTCCCTGCGGATCGTTCTTCGCGAGAGGCATACAGAGTTCGCTTTGTATCCATTGTCCGGATTCGTGGGCTAGGATGGTCTCGACAATAACCGTATTGTTCGCCCCGATGCTGTTACCCTGGATCACACTGAGCCCGTGCTTCGCCAAAAGCTCACGACAGCTCTCCCATACCGAGCTGAGATCGGCGTAGGTTGAGTTGAAGAACGGGTTCGTGGAATCGCGCTTCGCGGGCGCGAGGCTGGCCTGGACCAGCGCCAAAGATTTTGCGAGATTACCGATGCTTTCGCTCTTGTTCATACATCTTTCTCCACAGAGGCTGGCAACATAAGTCCCAGATGCTCTCCCTTGTTCCAAAAGTCGATGAGTGCCCGCAGCATCTTTTTCGGATCGGCCTCGATCATTTCGTCGAGGATATTCAATCGTTCGAAGACGTCATTTGCCGCCTTGTATTCCGCCGTGAGCCCTTCGATCGTTTCCCGGTCCCAGCTGAACCAGTCGGCACTTTGGCAATAGTTGCTGTCGAGCCACGGATTGCCAGTCGAGTGATCGACTAATCGCAGAAGTTCCCCGAATAGAGAACCGTTATTTCGATCCCAGACGTTTGGGTGAGGATCAGAATCTATCTCGGGAAAATCACTTCTTGACAACTTGAACCGCTGGTTTAGGAAATCCCAGGCGTCGTCGGGGATGTAAAAGATCAACGCCGCGGCGTAACTGATCTTCAGATTCTCGAAGTAGATATCCTCGCAGCAGAGATCCACGTTCAAGGGCGGTATGGCGAACTGCTCGAATTCGTTCTCCGGGTCGTCGTAAGCGAACTCAAGAAGCGGGAAACAATTCTCATTGACCAGATTGAATAGCTCATTGACCCGCTCGCTGTATTTCCCGTAGTAGCCGCGGCTGTAAAGACTCGCTCGGGAATGCTTCCATTCCGTCGGGAACATCTCCCGATACATGGCATATTTCCGCTGCTCGGAGAGAACACGTTCGACAAGTTCGTAAGAGGCAATTGTGTTGTGACTTCGCGCCTTGAAACTCAGGTACTCAAGCGATCTCGAAAGCCGTTCGTTGAACCCACGTTTGTTCGGATGTTGCCGCACAAGTCTCATCTAAAATCCTGTCGGCGTGTGAATTGACGGACTCGCTGGGGATCTCTCGAAAGCCGCGATCTGACGCCTGACCGTTTCGATCTCCATTCTGCCTTCGTTCAAGACCTCTTCCGCACGATTTACATCTTCCGCACTGAGAAGGTCGGCGGCATCCCTTCGCATGAACCCCTCGGCCAAAAGGATCGCCGGATTCACCTGTTCCGTTTCACCGATCAGGATCTCCAGCGGAGACTCGCCGTGCATCATGCTCCTTTGTGCTGGGCACGTTTGACGATCGTCACCGTGAGCTTTCCGTCCTTCACTTCGCGCGTGATATTCGCGTTCTCGAAGGACGCGAAATGCGGCTGAAGGACGACTTTTAAGGTCTTATCCTCCTGTGCCAAGGCAGCGTCAAGCTCGAATTCCTGCCCCTCGATCTTGATCGTCGCCTTCGGCTCGGTTACAGTATCCGCACTCGTATTTCCCGCAGCTTCCGGCTCGGCAGCCGGAGCTTCTTTCTTCTGTTCCATAATCGATTTCTCCTGGAATTCTTGTAGAAGCCTACGATGCGAAAAGCCCTCGCTGGCTTTGGTCCGTTTCCGGATTCGGGGCGGGGGCAGCGGCTGTCGTTTCGGAGTTCGTCGTTGCCCTGGACTTGACGGTTGTTGCCTTCGCCGTCTTTGAGCCGGACTTAGCTAGTTTCCTGGCAGCCGGTTTCTCCTTTTTCACCTTGTCCGCAGCTCTTGCAGGCAGCTCATTCCGGTACCGTTCTAAGGCTTCGCTCAACGCTGCGGAAATATGCGGGATGATTTCTCCCGATCCCGCCTCGCTTACGGCAACCATCGGTGCAAAATCGTGGGTCCGCATGCTGACGATGCATTTACGTGAGCCAGAATTTTCGGGAAGCATTTGAATGACAGCCGTAACGGTACAGGCATCAAGATTGTAAGGCTCCTTTTCGGCAAGGACGACAGACTCTATCGACTCCGATTCGACCGATTCCGCAACGT
>JAJTWY010000058.1 GCA_021463165.1 Pyrinomonadaceae bacterium
TGTCTTGCGGCGGCTTTCGATCCCGATCATCATCCCGGCGACCTGGCACGCGAAGGCGGGATCGTTCCGGCACTTCGGGATGAAGTTCCAGCGATCGCTCCTACCTGGGTCGTTGAGATCCAAACGGAACACCCTTTTAGCGGTTCCGGCGGTCTGAGTAAAAAGCTCTCCCTTCGGGTCGTACACGAGGCATGACGATCGCCCCAGGATCGCGCGGATCATCGAGATGAAAAATGTTTTCGACTTGCCCGAGCCGGTCGGCCCGAACATCACAAAATGCCGGAGCCATTGGCTCGGAGGAAGAAAGATATCTCTGCCGCCGAATGCCTTCGCGATCGGCAAGACATTGACGGGCAAGGGCAGCCCGCGGACGCGGTTCATCAGGCCGCAGCGAATGAGGTCTCGAGCCTTTGCCCATCGGGCTGAACCGTGAGCCGTGCTCATTCTTCTTACTCGATATGGGGAAAGCTCGTCATATGCATCCGACAGCCCCGCGCAAACGCCGCAAAGCGCCATCGCCCAGAATGCCAGGTTGATCAGTCCCGGTTGATCAAAAAGCCATCCCGCGAAAAGGAACAAGCCCGCCTCGAACAGTCCGAGGGAGATATAGAACCCGCCCTTCCCAACATCAGCGACCCAATGCCAGAACGCGTTGTACGAAGGCAAATACTGCTCGTTCGCCTTCCGTGGAATGCCGTATGACGCATCAAATCGTTCTATCCGTTCACGTGCAAACATATCTTTTACCGACCTTGATTTCGAGATCTAACCCATTCGTCCTGTTCGCGAAGATCTCGAATGACGGTTTCATTCAACGGCATTGCTTCGCCTCGCCAATGCCTGATCTTCCAGCCCGCGGCCGTGATCTGTTCACTGGTACCGAACTGCGCCGGCATTTGTACGGGATTCCGAGCTTCGAAATACATTACCGAATTCGCTTCAGCGGGCGGCAAGGGGAAGCGAAACAGGATCGCGGAGCCTCCGGGGTTGCTTATCGGCAAAGAGAGGATCTCGAAAGAAAAGGGTTCAGCCCGATAGTTCAGTTTCAGTTCACTCAAAGTCGAGCTAAGCACCCCGTCTTTAATCTCGATGCCGGGAGGAAGGAGCGAGCGTTTTTGAAGCCCTGCGAGTATTTCGTTGACGGTCGCGGGGAATCTGCCGTTTACTCGAAACTCCTCGAACGACGACAGCGAGACCGCCATCAGCAAGGCCCCCGATTCACGAAGCCTCACGGCAGTTTCGTAAGCCTCGCCGGAGAGGACGGGTTTCGAGGTTTCAACCGTGGATGTGCCAGACGCGGCGGTCTGTTCCGAAGGGTTTTCGACGAATTTCAGCTGGACGGTCTTGTCGTTTCCCCCGTAAAAGATTCTTGCGGTGAAGTAAAAAGCAACCACAAGTAGTGGAGTGATCAATGTCCGATAACCTCTATACCGTCTCCACCTCAAGATGAAGCGGTCGACCCTGTGCTGCCGTAGCGTGGCGTCCTCGTCTCTCGTGCTATCGTTCCCCGTCTGTTTGGATCGATTCGTATTCATAGGCCAACTAACCAGCAATATTCCATTTCATCGCCCACTCGGAGTCGCTTGATCCAAGCCACGTGTCCACAACCGGATGAAATGCGTGCGTCATTGCAAGCAGGTAATCGAGCTGCAGACCGAGAAGTTCGCGGGCGTCACCGGTCTTCACGAAGTAACAGAAAAAGCGGGGCAGGACGCGATGATCAAGCGAATCTATCGAGTCCCTTACAAACGCACCGGCGACATCGATCGATTCGCGAATGCTGGGATGATCTTCCATGCCGGCGATCCCGCGAACCGCGTCCAGCAGCTTTATCGCCAGAGCGAGTTGCGCGGATGACGCTTTCGGGTTTCGCGCCCGTAGTATCTCAAGCTCTTTCTCAAGGATCGGGTTGGCGAACCGGCTGTAAATGTGTCGAGAGATGAAAGGACCGCTCAGTTTATGGCGAAGATCGTTCGAGGTCGTGATCACGATCGGACGGGACTCCCAATCTGAAACACCGATGCAGCCCCCTTCGTATCGCGGTATGTAGATCAGCCCTCGTTC
>JAJTWY010000059.1 GCA_021463165.1 Pyrinomonadaceae bacterium
GCTTGTAATGGAGGCGGTAGCCTTTTAGACCAGCGTGCCAGAGGGCCTTCCGGAGTTGGATCTCGGGTTTTGTGTTCTTTGCACGGTTCGCGCTCATCACCCGCGAGACGGCCTCGCTTTTTGGGACGGGTGACCGTTTGTCGCGGATGTACATCTTGGTTAGAGATTAGCAGGATCAGGGGTGCGATATCGCGCAGCGATGGTTGGATGTAGCCGTGGGTGAGAACCCACGGATATTTCGTTATATCCAGGAACGCGTCTGGGCCCATATTGCCGGTGTCGCTAAACACCACAACATGACTCCGATCCCGATCGGCGGTATCGAACCCCACATCCACGCCCTGATCGGTATGCCAACAACAATGTCGTCGAGTCAGGTAGCAAGAGCTCTTAAAGGTAATTCGTCTTACGGAATTCGCCAGGAGTTTAGCTTCCCGGGTAAAGCGTCGTTGCGTAGTGCGCGGATATCAAGCTGACGAACGTCGCGAGGGCGAGTTCCGCGACCGCGGTTAGGGTTTCGCGACATGATCGCGAAGCCATGCGGTCAGTTCGTCTTCGGTGAGGTTGCCTTCAGCGAGTTTGAGTACCGTGATGTATTTGTCGGCCGGTGTAGCGTGCAATTCGAAACCATTCTTAATGAGGAAGGTTTCCATCACGACGTAGCCTGTGCGCTTGTTGCCATCGATGAACGGATGATCCTTTACGATCCCGAACGCATAAGCCGCGGCAAGCCGCGCCATGTCGGCGTCAGGTTCGTAGGCCTCGACATTTCGCGGTCGAGCCAAAGCCGAGTCAAGAAGACCAAGATCGCGCACTCCGTCGTCACCGCCGTGCTCGGCGATCTGGCGGCTGTGTATCGCGATCACGCGGTCGATGGCGATCCAACGTGTCATTCTGCGAGTTTCCGAAGCAGGTCACGGTTCTCGCGCATCACGCGTTCCGCTATCTCCATATCCTCGGCGAATTCTTCGTCGAAAGGCCGCAATTCGAGCCCGTTGGGTGTTTCGGTCGCATATAACGTGTCACCTTTCCTTACGCGAAGGCGTTCGAGTATCTCGCGTGGAAGAACAATACCGGCCGAATTTCCTACAGTTGTGATCTTAAGCTTAGCGGTCATAACAAACGCATTCTAATGTTTGTTATAATGTGGTTGCAAGCAAAAATATAACCTCGCCGATCGCTCGACGAGGCTCTTGAAATTTCCACCCGGTTCTGGCGCAGAAAACGGGCCGGTGTTGCGGTAGGCCCGTAGCCCTCGCGGATGGTACTCACAACCGACTGCTGACAACTGATAACGGACAACTGACCGCTGACAACTACTTCGCAACCGCGAGTTCCTTTTCAGGATTCTTCTTTTTCTCGCGCTTGATCCCGCCGATCTGCATTTCCTCTGCGGCGGCTTATAGTTCGACAAAAGCCTTCGGTTCGATGGACAACAGGGCCGATCTGGGGAAGCAATTCCCTTACGACCGGTACTTGATTGCTTGGGAGCAAAATGATCGCGAGGTCGAGATCTGAGAGATTTTGTTGATGTCTGAGGTTCTTGTCCGAAGTGATAAAAACGTCAAAATCAGCGGCAACGAGTTCTAGCAATTGGCCATTTTTTATCCCGGACCAGCCCATATCCTGAACTGACACGATACCGCGTTCGGGCAGGCCGCGTTTTACGATGCTGGGAACGCATTCGTCGATGATGATCTTCATGGAGCGAGGCTGATTGCGTCGAGCGAGGTGCGGAAGTGCTCGAGAACAGAAACTGCCTGTTCGCGGGTCACGGTCGGGAAATTCTCGATAAATTCGTCAAGCGAAACCCCGGCCTCGAGATTTTCGAGAAGGGCCGAGACGGGGACACGGGTTCCCGCGAAAACTGGCGCACCGCTCATTGTTTCAGGATCGACCGTGATCGGTAAATTATCGGTGACTGTGATCATAGTCAAATAATATCACGAAAAAGCCTCGCCGATCGCTCGACGAGGCTCTTGAAATTTCCACCCGGTTCTGTCACAGAAAACGTGCCTGTG
>JAJTWY010000006.1 GCA_021463165.1 Pyrinomonadaceae bacterium
TCGCTTGGGGTGCGAGAGGTCGTGAGTTCAAATCTCGCCGTCCCGACCAATAAACATGGGGCTTTCGATGAATTTCGAAAGTCCCATTTTTCGTGGTTTCCAAACAGCCACGAGAGGGCGGGTTGTTAAACCTCTTGATTGCCGCATTTACTAATTGCCCCCGTCGGAAAAAGCGCCTCCATTTTGCAACCAACTTTCTCCACCTCAAGTTAGTGCCATCTTGGTGAACTGACGCCCCAGCCACGGTGCAAAAAGAAGCCAACTGATGCTTCAGCGTTCCAAATTCCACCATTTCACTCCGATTCCCAAAAAATAAGCGGCTAACAGTCTGCGGAATAGAACTTGCGAAAGGCTACGCGAGAGGCACCGGTTTGTCACGTCCCTCGACTACTGACCAGAGCAAATCTACTAACGAAGAATATGTCTGTCTACAAAAGATACAACGGTAAGCGAGTCTCATCCTCCCATCCCGACTATTCGAAAGCCCGATGGTGGATCTATAAGCGGCTGAAAGGGAAGGTCATTCATCAGAGTATTCCCGGAGCGAAGACCAAACAGGAAGCTGAGTTAGCCGAACGGCAGATCATTAAGGCTTCATTCGATCATAGCTATAACGTTACAGATACCACCACCACTCTTGCCTCGTTCATCGACGAGAAATATCGGCCCTATGTCCAGCAGAACAACGTCAACAAAGGAGCTAAGGAACTTTACATAAGGCTTCTACTTGGTCACTTCAAGAAGCAACCTTTGTCCAGCATCAGTCCTCAGGACTGTCGAAACTGCCGGACCAAGCTTCAGACTCGCCAAAACAAACGCAAGAAAGAAAGCGAGCTTTCACCGGCGTCGATCAACCGGATCATGTCAACGCTGTCGAAGATCTTCAGCCTGGCATGTGAAGAGGGAATTCTGGAACGCAACCCGATGCAGTACGTGAAGGCTCTGCCGGAGCCACCTCCTCGGCGGCGGTTGCTCAATGAAAAACAAAAGCAAGATCTGTGGAGGGAGTTAGAGAAGGACACCCTGCTCTATCGGCTAATAGTTTTGGCGGTCAACCTTCCGTTACGCCGAGGCCAACTAATGGCTATCAACGAGGATTTTATCGACTTTGAGAACGAACAGGTTCTCGTGATCGGATCAAAGGGAAGGCCGCCACGCCTTGTTCCGATCAACGCTACAGCGACCAAAGTGCTACGAGCCATGATCGAGGACAATCAACTCCCATTCCCGGTAAAAGACTTTCGCAAGCGATGGTACACCGCACTCCGCAACGCGGGAATCAATAAGAAAGGCGGAACCAGGGAAGAGAATTATCACTTCCACGATCTGAGAAGCTATTTTGCGAGCGAACTGATTCGTAGAAACACGAATCCTCTGATTGTTCAGAATCTATTTGCTCACTCCGACATGAGCATTACGACTGTGTACGCTCAAACCGACGACAAATTGCTTCTCGAGGCCGTGAAGCGGCTTGATAGTCCCGATCAGGACACAAACGCTATTGAGTCCTCGAACATGTCTAGTGGTACTGATGGCTAGTAAGCAAAATTGGGCTAGCGACCACGGGTTTATGAGCAATTGATCAAGGATCTAGCGTTTCGGAATGGCCTCGATTATCTCTCACCACCGTTCTGGACCGCTCGAAACGCCAAGTAGCCCCATCGAGCAGCTTTGGGCCGAGGCCAGACCTGGCCATTGTAGACCACAATGTAGGCCTCCCGATCGCTGATTTCAGTAGCGGTCCACCAATAAATCACCTTGGTATTCGTGTTCCAAAGAGGAGATTCCTTGTCTGGCGTCAGCAAATAACTGGGTCGGGAATTGGTTGTGTCCCAAGATCCGCCGGAGTTATTGCCATGGCGAGTCATGGAACGAACTGCTTCTTCGACCGTCGGGAGTCTCCATATATCTTGGGGTGTGTCGGCAAGGGTCAAGCCGTCCAATGTTAAATGCCGACAGCGTCGCTGGGCCTCGTCCCAGGTTACGCCGTCATCAGGCCAACCTGGGCCTTGTGGGGCCCAAACCAAGTCGACGCCATTTGCGACCAATCGCCTTGCAGGGTAGTCGCCATCATTGATACGCCCAGAGACCCGCCAAGCCGGCTCCGCGCCGCAGATCAGGGCGGTCAGGACTGGAATTCCAATCACCCCCAGGGCGGCCCAACGCTTCGGCTCTGGGCGGCCGAACCAGTAGCAAACTCCCATGATTAGGAGCGGCCCCACAATCGACGCATACACGACCAGGGGAGCAGCTCCACGAAACCGCCAAGCCGAATAAAAGGCAGCAAGGAAGTGAATTCCGGCACCAAGACGCGGCAATCTAATACCAGCAAGTGCCCCCGCAACGAACAGCAGCATCGGTAGCAGGTACTGACCCACCATCATCCCGATGTTCATTGCGAAAGACGGATGGTACCAACCCTCGTGGAAAGTTTCGATACTCCCCCAGAACGCCCAAAAGCAGGCCGCCAGTGTGGATAGCCCGACTGCTGCCCAAC
Organism: Pyrinomonadaceae bacterium; assembly: GCA_021463165.1. Classification (GTDB taxonomy): domain Bacteria; phylum Acidobacteriota; class Blastocatellia; order Pyrinomonadales; family Pyrinomonadaceae; genus OLB17. Next base: position 2,498 of record JAJTWY010000006.1, read on the forward strand.
CAACACTAAGTCGAAAACGGTTGGACATAAAGATCACTCCAATTCGCCGTTTGACTAAAACCAGGTCAATCAGCCTGAGTTTCACTGCGTTGTATCCTAAGACCTAGCGGTACCGGCATTCCTTTTCATTTTCTTCTCGCATTTACAAGTTCCAGATACCTGTCTCGTGGCTCTCCCGTCCAACCATTGATCCCGTTCTTTGGCAACCACCATAGATGGATGACTGCGGCTGCCATAACGAGGAGCGACAGAAAGGCGAAGCTCCAAAACCGCCCTACCGTACCGGTTAGGGATAAAACCATCAATGTGACCAAGACCATCTTTACCAGTCGTTTCCACTTTGGAACGTGATCCTCAAAATGTCCGAACAGAACATTGCCTGCAGCGAAGAGGCTCATTACGATCGTAAGATCAAACCAGAAGTTATTCGTTTGCCACATTGTGATCCTTAGTCTGTTACTCCAATAACCGACGGCGATACTGAAGGAATATATCTCCAATCAAACGAATACGTCCAAATGCGGGGGTTCGTTTCAACAAAGTATTGCCGGCAAATAGGCCGTCAAGAGGCGGATCGAGCCTTCCAGGAATCCCAAAATGGGGTATTGAATACTACCAATCACATTTGGAGAGAATGCCAGGGAAGTTTTCGATAATTCGATAACTTTTCAATCACACTTTGTTCTAGGACATGAGGTCCATTCAATTATCGGATTCACCCACTCCTTGTCCGGTTTGAAGAGAAATCCATGACCTTTTCGCGTGTTGACCGCAATCTCTTTGAATTCTGCCTTTCGACTCAAAGGTTCAAAAATCTTTCGGCAGGAGGTTTTTTGATCAGACACTTCGTAAATTGAAAGAAAATTCCCTCGAAGAGTGCCAGCGTATTTTGAGTAACGACCAACTGCGTATTCACTGCAAAGGCCAATTAGAACATAACGGATCTTTGAGAGTTTGAGCTTGTGAGCCGCTTCGATCGTCATGTAAGCTCCCAATGAAGCACCAACTACAACAATATTTCTCTCCTATGATGAATTTCTACTCCACAGGCAAAGTTTTCACTCTGCCAATTCGAAATTGTTAAAGTCTGCAAACACCCAGTTGTAGGTGGGGGTGTTGTAGATTAGTTTCAAATACTTTCTTGCCAATGCGATCTTGGCTTTTCCGTGGCCGCGTCGAAGCTTTACCTGTTCGTAATACCTTCTCAGGTAATCGTTTTTTCTGATGGCGGCGAGCGAGCATTGGACAAGTGTTGTTCGGCCCGTCTTGCTTCCGTGTTTGGTTATGCGTCCGTGGTTGACGGTTTCGTTCGAATTCGACACCCGTGGGACGATCCCGAAATAGCTCGCCAGCCTGTCAGCATTAGCAAAGTCTTTGACCTCGCCGATGACCGACAGCAGAATGCCCGCCGACAAACTCCCGATCCCCGAGATCGACATCAGGTTGCGGAAGCCGGCCAGCTTTTCGCTCTCTTCGGCGATCGCGGTGTCTAGCTTTTTGATCCCCGCTTTCAAAGACCTGATCTGCTCGATTATTATGTCCAGCTCGATCCTCTCGACCTCGGCCCATTCCTCTTCGAGAACCTTTTCCAAACCTCTTTCCGATGCCAAACTGGTTTTCCTCAGTTTGCGTCCATTCGATACCGACAGGGCGTGCATCTTGTTTACAAGACTCGTCTTTAGCCTCACAAGCTTCGTCCTCGTACCCACCAAAGACTGCACCTTATCCGCTTCTTCCTTCTTTGCTCTGACTTCCGGCAGCATGTCCGCTTTCAAAAACAGTGCCAGATTTATCGCGTCGTTCCGGTCCGTTTTCTTGACCGAGTTCTTCACCACGTCGAATTGTCTCGGATTGACCAGCACGACCCGGCCGCAAGCCGAGCCGACCTGCTCGACAAACCATCTCGTGTTGCCTGTCGCCTCGACCGCGATCTCATCCGTCAGCGACAATCCCGATACAAACCGCTCAATCTCGCAAAGCTGATACTTCTGAATCGCAACCTCTTCTTTTTCTGTCAAATAACAAACCGTGATCTGTGTCGTGTGCAGATCCACCCCGATATATCTCACCCCGTTTTTCCTCCAAGTTTAGTTTTGTTGTCCAACCTGGAGTAGATTAACGGTGGCCAATGTGCCATTCTCCTATTCGAGGCCTCTAAAGCCTCATGGTGGCGGTGCGGGCGAGAAGCGGGATCGGAGTTAATCTCCTTTACGCGGTCATTTAAGCCGCATGAAAATATTCAGCTTCAAGCCTCTCTACTCCAACGTCTTTCAACATCAGAGTACATCGCCACCGTCCAATTCATCATGCCATCTCCTTTATGCCGCGTTTCTTGAGCAGATTTACCTGTCCGGAAAGCACATCTGAATAAGGGGTGATCTATGTTCCTTTCGGCCTCACTTCGCTGATGACATTAAAACCGCTTTCTTTGAAGGTCCGCAAAATGTCCCCATATTCATATTTTCCAAAATCTTCGCTGACTGCTTCGGGTCCTAAATCCTGGACAATTCCGCCGTGTAGGTAGATCAAGTACTTACGAGACTTATCAACCTTTTCAGGTACGGATTCAGTGATAGTTTAAGCTCTAATGATCGGAGGGTTCAAGAAAGCCATCAGGAAGAAACTAAAACAGACGATTGCGTTTGTCATAAACTCACTTTCGATGCGACAACGGACCTTAGCCGTTATACCGTCCAAGCCCGGTCTTAGATCTTACTTTTTGGCAGATCGCATAGGTTTCGGCGCCCAAAACCGGCGAAAAACCTAAAACTTCCTCGAAGAAACTCACCGTTTCCCGAATGTTAAACGAAGGTATCATTGGGCTCAAATAGAGTGCATTGTACATAGGTTGCTCTACGTTTGGTTCTGCCTGAAGGTTCTAGCTAATTTTGCTTCACATTCTTGTTCGTTCGTTAAACTTTGCTTTACCAAGGTAAACCGAATGGAATTTACGTTTTTAATGATCTTACATCGTTATTCTCACGACAAGAATCGGCTTCCGGTTGCACCGGAACTCTGAACCTTTGCGACTTTCATCTCGGCTCTCGCGACATTTTTTGCTTCACCGTCATGATTGCGAGCTAACCTAAGGAAGCTGATCATAAAGTTCTTATGACAGATTACTAGGGAGGGCACAGACTCAGTGAAAACAGGAAAAAAAATAAATGATATGTATTTTTATGGGTTAATTAGGTTTTGTTTAGCGTTTTTCCTTGTCTCCCTTGGGCAGAGTTCGATCTACTCTCAAGAGTTAGCAAAGCCGTCCAAAGCACACGTCCAGGTCAACGGAAGAGGATTCGTCTCACCAACGGACGTCTCTGCCCGGGATCTGATGATAAAGGCAATAGACGCGATGGGCGGCGAAGCCAGATTGCGAGGCATTACGAGCCTTACACTTGATGGTATTGGTCACGAGTACGCGGTCGAGCAATCGGAGCGTCCAGAGGGCCCGTATGTTGTAGCCTACCACCAAATAACAGAAACTCGCGATTTTGGGCGGAACGGGCTGAGACGCTCGACTGAAACCAGGCAGGTCCAGACGCCTCAATGGTTCGGTATAAATCTGATCGTCGCTGATAGGGTCGCTGTATTTGAGAGGAATGGACGGTTTATTCCAAGAGGGCTTTCGGAGGTTAAGGATGCAGAAATGATCCTCGCCCTTTCGCCAGAGCGTCTATTTTTTACCTCACTTCTCGCTAACGATCTTAGGCTCGACCGGAACACCATCATGGAAGGCGTACCTCAAAACGTAATCAAGTTCACTTGGCAAAAAATCCCTGTAACCGTTTACCTTAATTCATTTACCAATTTGCCAACTGCGGTCGAAACGACCAATGCGTCCCCAGATAACATCTTTTGGTCGGTCTGGGGTGATCATGTTACACGTACCGTCTATTCGAATTGGACGCTGGAGCCGGGAGGTATCCACTATCCACATCAATCTGATGTAACGCGCAACGGATATACGCTTAAGAGCTTTACTGTGACCAATCTCAAGTTCAATGTGCCGGTTAACGATGAACAGTTTAAGATACCCGACGATGCGAAAAAGCAATTTGCGGCGGCTTCATTTGACCCTGACGGGATGCCCTTAGGGAATCCACAAAATCCAGCTGCTGAACTGGCCCCCGGTATCATAAATATTCCTGGCAACTGGGGCGTCACGATCGTTCGCCAGAATGACGGGGTTGTTGTCATCGAGGCTCCAATTTCGTCCAGCTATTCCGCTAAAGTCATTGCAGAAGCTAAAAGGCGATTTCCGGGTGTTCCTATAAAGGCCGTAGTTACAACTTCGGATGCTTTTCCACACATAGGCGGCTTACGCGAGTATGTAGCAGATGGAGTTCCGATCTACGTCCTTGATCTAAATCTCCCGATAATTGCAAGGATGATCGATGCACCCCGGAAATCCTTCCCGGACAGGCTTGAGAAGAGCCGGCGTAAACCGATTTTCAGGCCTATAATGGGCAGAAAGTCAATAGGCTCAGGGCCGAACCGGATCGAGATCTTCCCAGTTAGAACGGAAACGGGAGAACGAATGCAAATGGTGTACTTTCCGGTACATCGCTTGCTTTATGCGAGCGATCTCGTGCAGAGGCGTCCAAATGGTTCGTTTTTTGCGCCCCAATATCTTTCGGAGATCATGAGTGCGGTTGAACGAGAAAAGTTGGCGGTCGAAAGTGTCTTTGCGATGCATACCAATCGAATCGCGTGGTCAGAAGTCACGGCAGCGGTCGCAAAACAGATGGCCCCAACAGCTACTTCGATTGTTCAAGTTAAGAAGCTCGTAGAGCAGATTGTGGATGCTGATTATCGGGGCGATCAGCCCGCCCTCCAACGCATCTACCTTGAATTGGAGTCGTTTGCGAATCAAAAGGATATTGGAAGCAAGGTGAGATATTGGCGAGGCTTTGCCCAATGGCGCCGTGCGATCAACGGTTTCAACGATGCGGTCAGTCCGAAAGACCTTGAGCAAAATCTCAAACTGGCGGTGAGCGAGTTCGAAAAGGCACTCGCGATCGATCCGGGTTTTGTTGACGCTAGAGTAGGGGCAGGATCCGCTTCCGGCCTTCTACTTTTTCTGTACAGTAGGAACCCCGAACTCGCCCCTGAATACAAGGATCCCAAAATGATGCGTGACGCCGTGGTGAAGGCACTAGCCTTTGTCAATGACGCAGAAAAGGCGGAACCAAGTAATCCTCGCCTTTTATGGGTTTTGGGTCAGATTCGGTGGAACATGCCGGTCGAATTGGGCGGTGGGCAGGCAAAGGCGATAGAAACCAATCTGTTAGGACTAAGAATGGCCCAAGCCAACAAGGGCAAGGAAGGCGATCCGTTAGGGCCCACCTGGGGTGAACCCGAACTAATGATGAACCTCGCATTCAACTACTTGAACCGAACGACGCCGGATCTTGAAGCAGCCGAAAAGTGCGCTCGCTCGGCGCTAGCTCTGGTTCCTAACTGGCATTATGTGAAGGACATTTTGGTGCATCAGATCGAGGCTGCGAAAAATAAGACCCGATAGGTCTTTTGTGCGCAGCGTCTTGAACAAAAGGAGAGAGTCTGAAATCAAATTCATCGAATATACCAGAGGGTCGATATGTATGCTCAACGAACCATAGGTGGTAAACCAACCGAAAAGAACTTTCTCGTCGATCGACGGCTAGTTCTGGGTGTTCTTGCTGGAGGTGCATTATTTGTCGGGTCGATGCTTCAGCTGGTCGCTACGGCTATTTTATTCGGTTGGATAAAAGCCGACGAAACGGGATCTGTCGACTTGGGCCCATGGCTGATCCTGGAAATCATTGGCGGCACCTCTACTTGTGTTCTTGCTGGATGGGTCTGTCGAAAAATCTCCTGCCGGTTCTTGGGGCCAGCTATCCTGGCACTTTTGGTCTGCTCCATAGGTCTTCTCGAGGCCGCTGAGATTCTCCGTCACGTAAACGGGCATTATGTCGCCGCTCCTATAGGGCTCGTAATCGTAGCTCCTTTCGTTGCCGCATTGGGCATCTTGCTTGGCGGAATCCGGCGATCAAAAGCCGTTCCGGCATTAACCGCGAAACCTCCGATCTTCCAATTGTCCGTCTTGTGGCGGTATGCCGTTCCAACAACTGTACTTCTTTCAGCTTCACTTCTCGCTCTCCTCGCTTTTCCGAACCAAGGATCGGATTCGCAGACGGCGGTTCTCGCTTCCGCACTAACGCTCGACCTTACCCTGGTTTTTCCAGGGTTCGTCTATCTATTCCTCGTTAGAATGCGGCAGATATCGTGGCTAGCGTTAGTCCCGGCGGTAGTTATCGGCTACGTGATTGCCGCTCTTTCTATCAATGGGCTTAACAACACATTTTTGGAATATATTCGATATCTGATTATTCCAGCTGAATTTGGGATAGTAACTTATCTGCTGATTCAGGCAAGGCGACCGTTCGCTGCACGTCCTGAAATTAGCGGCGATATTGTTACACGCCTTCGATCAGCGATGACGGACACGCTTGCAAATCGCATTGCGACAGGGATCGTCACAACAGAGTTCGCTATTCTCTATCACGCATTTAGATGGACGGCACACGACTTAGGGACTTCTCACTCATTTACTGTGCATCGCAAGTCCGGGTATAAGGGCGTCTTGATAGGAATGTTTATCGCGCTTTTTATGGAGGCGATTGCTCTGCATTTCCTTGTCAGCCAATGGAGTTACGTTTTCGCGTGGATTCTGACAGGTCTCACCGTTTATGCCGCAACATGGTGCTTGGGTGACTACAGGGCTTTTTCGGCGCGTCCAATTCTTCTTACGTCGACGGATCTACACCTTCGAATAGGCCTTCGTTGGGAGGCCAGGATCGCCATCGATAGCATCCTCGAAGTCAAGCCTTCCAATGCTCAAACACAAAAATCAAGCGATGCGTTCACCGCGGTCAACTTCGGCATGCCAAACTTGTCGATAAGACTCAAAGAGCCTGTCGAACTGATCGGAATGTACGGAATGCGAAGGAAAGCAAGCGAGATTTGTATCCAAGTCGACGAAGCAAATACGCTTTCTAACGAGTTGCAGCTCCGGCTGAATAACGGGAACTAGCACTTCCGTTTAGGCAAGACGTAGGGCAACCGGGTCACCAAAAGTTTGGATAACGGATATGAAAAGAATAGACCGCAATCGACCAATATCAACTAGACGCTAGAGAGCTTTGTCTGTTTGCTGTTACTTAGGAGGCTTCATGAAAAGGTTTACGGCTGTTCCATTCACGACAGAGAGCGAAAGTGGCTTGTTGTCATCTAGCGGAGTCGCGAAATTTTCGAGAGCGGGCATTGTACTGGAATTCGAAAAGAAGATTCTTGGTCTCATCTCTCGGGGCGTGAAGGAGATTCGACTTTCGGTGGGCGAGATTCTCGATGTTAAGTTTAGACGGGGTTTCCTTAAATTCGGTTCACAGATCGAGATCCGCGTCCATTCATATGAGAGTCTTTTCAAAATGCCAAATCACGGTGGTTTGGTGAAACTTAAAATTGTCCGAAATGATTTCGAACGAGCTCGCGATGCCGTTGAACGTATGCAAGATCATCTGAGTGGCAAGAGTCAGAATCTTCGACCGCACAACTCCCGGGTAAGTGTTTTGTTTGACCAAAGCGAGGAAGAGACCTAACGGTTGAGTAACTTGATGACCAAAGGTTTCATAGCATCATATTCACGTTGCCTTGCTCGGCTTAAAGAAATCGACGATAACTTCGACCATTCCGACACCTAAATTCTGACAGTTCGCGACATTTCGATATTCGGTCTCCAACCAAATCCTTTAAGGTTTGAAATGATTGCCGACGCGTTCTGGAAACCAAGTTTCTGTTCTCCACTTATTCGGGACGAAATGGCAACAGACCTCGCAACGTTAATGCCACGAAGTTCCGAAGGGCATTGCCGTGACCATTAATGATGGTTTGTGACGCGCCTTAATTTTACATTTCATAGGAGTAGTACAATGAACATTTACATACGATATCTGGTGCAAAGTTTCGCGACGTCTGAGATTAATCCAAGAGAATTGTTGAGAAACAGAAGTCCTAACACGAGAGACGTCTGGTTCGCGTTAGTATTAGTTGTTTTATTATTCGGTGGCCGAGTAGCGATGGCTCAGTCCGACGAAAGAAAATTTGAAGTAGGCGGTCAACTTTGGTTTTTGAGCGTTCCGAAGCGAACCACGACGGTAACTACCAACGGGTTGAATCTTGTAGCTGATCGTGAATTGGTCGTTGGTTTTGGCGGTCGTTTGGGATACAACTTCTCCAGGTACATTGCGATGGAAGCGGAGGTGAACGTTGTTCCTCGCGATCGTGAGTTGGAGGACGGCCGAAAAGTTCAGGGCGTCTTTGGTCTTAAGGCTGGTAAGCGTTTCGAAAAGGTTGGAGTGTTTGTCAAAGCTCGGCCGGGTTTCATTTATTCTTCCCAGGGAAATTATGAAGAATTGAACCCGGTTGCCCTCTGTGGTGGCATCTACCCCCTACCAATCAGTTGCTATTCGTCCGTTTCCAGTACGGATTTCGCATTAGATCTCGGAGGCGTTGTTGAGATCTATCCGTCTAAGCGGACCGTATTTCGTTTCGACGCAGGGGACACGCTGGTTCGCCACGGTGCCCGTAACGTAGCCGCATTCCATACGCCGCCGCTCGGCACTCCCGAAGGTGGACGAATTGTCGTTGTTCCAATTGCGTCTGAGACATCTCACAACTTTCAGATGAGTTTGGGGTTAGGTTTTAGATTTTGATGTGGTTTTAAATCGAACGCCCAGCTATCGGTAGCTTCATTGGTCAGACATCTGGATATTCGAAGACAGCAAAGAAATCCGTTGGTCGATGCCGTAACCATCGATTGGTTTCGGACTTTGAACGCAAAACATTGAAATATTGTTCCTGAGTTCAGTCGCTTGAATTCAGTCATTGGGAGGAGGTTGGTGTGAAGAATCCCGTTAACTATCTTAGACTAATTATTCTCATCGGGCTGATCTGCCTCTCGCCCCTTTCTTTATTTGCGTTCGAACTACTTAAGATCAGGCTCTCTGATGGCGAGACGATGACGGGTAAATTGCAACTTCCCAAAGGTTCCGGCGATATCAAGCAACTAGTGGTCTATATTCATGGAACTGGTCCCGGAACGTATAACAATAGACGTGTTGTCGGAGGTATTGATTTCAATTATTTCGATCTATTCGGTGAGGAATTTGCGCGCCGAGGGATAGCTTTTTTCTCATATAACAAACGTGGTGTTGAGCTTGGTGATTCTCCTCCGACTTTTGATAGCGTCGATAGGGAGAAATTTAGAAAGGTCGTGCCAAACGTGGAGGCGAAGGACCTCGCGTACGCCATAAGATTTCTTAGAAGCGACAAGCGTCTAAAGCAGGCAAAGATCATACTGCTTGGTTGGAGCGAAGGTACTATAGTTGCTTCCATGGTCGCTGAAGAAAAGACAAACAAGGTCTCTGCTCTGTTTCTAGCCGGCTATGTCCACGAAAATATGTTCGATGTGATCAGGTGGCAATACTCGGGGGCATCGTCGATGATCATACTAAAACGGGACTTTGACAAGGATCAGGATGGAAATATTACCAAAGGGGAGTATGAATCGGAGGATCCTGCCGCGGCGGCGATGCGCACAAAAAGACTCCAAAACGTCAAATTCGAGCAACTCGATGTAAACAATGACAAAATCTTGAACGCAAAAGATTTCGGACAACTGGCGGAACCTGGTTACAAGTTGATCTTGCAGAAGATCAAAGAAAACGACGAAGATTGGATCTGGAAAAACTACTTCCGCGTGTCGACCGAATGGCTAAATGAACATTTCAAACTGGAAGCGAACAAATCAAGGCTTCTCCGCCTGAAATTGCCCATATTCATTTTGCATGGTGAAGATGATGCCAACTGCGACGTAAATGGGGTTTACGATCTGAAAGAACGATTCTTGAAACTTAAGAAGAAGAATTTGCAGACATATGTGTTCAAAGAGCACAATCACGATCTGAACTCTCTTAACTGGGCCATCGGCAAAAAGATGCCAGACGGCATCAAAACGATATTTGAGGTGGCTGAGGCTTCAGGTAGATAGAGCGACGAGCTTTGGGACAACGCTGGATCAACCACGAAGAGCGGAATCTTTATCCGAGAGGTATGGGAATCATCGAGATAAATATCCCCAATGGATTGTTGCTTGCCGCGTTGGTTCACATTTTCGAAGAATATGTATTTCCAGGCGGGTTCGAAGAGAAATTCAGGGAGATGCTCGATCGGATCAACCTGAAGGTAACGAATAGCTGGCTGATTGTCACGAATATTCTATTTTTGAGCGGTGTTGTTCTCGTTCAGGTTAATGAAAATGTGTTTTTTGGTTTTACGATAGTTTCAGTAGCTTTCATTAACGGATTGTTACATATGGGGAAGTCTATCCACGCTAGACGGTATTTCCCGGGCCTTGTATCGGCTGCATTCTTGTACATACCGCTCGGCATCATTTCTATTGTCAGTGTCAAACTGACGCTATTGGAAAAAGTGTTGGGTATTGTGGGTGGAATGGCGCTGCACGCCGTGCCGCTTCTGGTCTTGGCAATATACTTCAACCGAAGATTCCCCAGTTGAGGGGATGAAGTCAGCCCGCTCGCTTAACCGAATGCCAATGCCCAGTATGCACCCAGATTGATTAAGGCGTGCAGCATCCAAGCGGGCACGATCGAGCCGTTTCCTATGCGCTCCATAAGGTAACCAGCTATCCACCCCCCGATCGTCGGTAGGAATACAACGGCGACTGCAAGTAGTATTGAAAAAGGCTGGGCGATAAAAACCACGAGATGTATTGCCCCGAAGATCAGTGCTTGTAGAGCGTTTCCCCAATGAAAACCGAGCCATCCGATTAGCCGCTTGGCGATAAAGCCGCGAAAAAAGATCTCCTCGGTAAGTGATGTCTTAAAAATTGCAATAATGAGCAATTGAAGAAGTGTGGACCCAGATAGCCCAGCCGTCCGCAATTGTCCAGTGACGGTATTTCCAGAAGACGTTATCTCCCGGAGTTCTGGAGAAAAATAAAATAGCGAGGCGGCTGGAACAAAGATGGCAAATACTAGAAGCGCATAGAGAACGGCCTTTTTGGTTGTCTTCTTTATCCCAACATAATCGGAAAATCCTTTGATCTGCCGGTGCCCAATCAAATAAGCAACGAATGGAAGCAACGCAAAGAGGCCGAACTGAAGAATGGTTGAAATAATCGTATTTAATAACATAAGCATTGTTTAGGGTCTTCCATGACTGGCAGGTCGATCTGGTCCCAGTGGGTGAGGGTAGTTTGTTCTAGAAATTCATGGTTTTGCGTCACTCTTCATTGAACTCAGGGCAGTATTTGATCAGGCCGTGAAGTCCCGATAAAGCATCAGGCTTCAATTCGATAACCATAAAAACGTCGTCTGGTACTGGATACTCGCAGGTGAGCCCCTTTTGAATCGCCGGTACAAAACCAAATCGAGGATAGTACGTAGCGTGTCCTACCAAAACTACCGCATCAACGCCAATCCGCCTGCATTCTTCTAAGCCGTCAAGAACCAACATCGACCCGATACCCTGATTTTGCCGCTCCGGTAAGACTGCCATTGGAGCTAAACCCATTGCAAAAAAACCGGACAGTTCCGGTTCGATCGAAACCGGGCTAAAAAAGATATGTCCTATAATCTGGTCGTTCTCGACGGCCACAAGCGAAATCTGCGGTTTAGCGGCAGCCCGCAAACGGTCTACCAGCGCAGCTTCGTCAGGTTGGCACAAATGCAAGTTCGTTGACCCGTCGCACCGCAGCAACGTCATCTAGTGTTTCAGCTCTAATGATCATCATTTCCTCCCAAGGAAAGGCAATTTAAGTAAACCAGCCAGCCTGTCGATTTATGAACAAGGATCATTTCCGAATCACAACTCCGCCTTTCATCACGAAATGCACTCTCTCCAATTCGGTTATGTCCACTAGCGGATCACCTGGCACGGCGATCAGGTCGGCATATTTTCCCTTTTCTATCGATCCGAATTCCGCTCGTTCACCGGCGAGAAGGTCTGCTGCATTAATGGTGGCCGCACGAATAATTTCGAGCGGGATCATGCCTGCCGCAGCATAAGCCCTAAACATCAAGATACTTAGTTGTCCGCGCGTTTTGTTGGGCACCTTATAGTACGAATCAGAGCCAGCGGCAATCCTAACACCGGCTTTGACAGCGCGGTCAAGTCTCTTCTGAGAAGCGAGAGCGAACTGTTTTACGGCATCTTTCATTTGCTGAATTTGAGCAGGTGAGGAATTCGGTGGAGGCGGCACAACGTCAAGGTAGAATTCCGCGGGGAAGTCCGTAGGTACTAGAAAGATCCTTTTCTGCGCCATCATTTGGAGGGCGTCATCGGGAATCATATACGCATGCTCGATGGAATCAACCCCTACCATTGCGGCAATGCGAGTTGCCTGATTGCCGATGGCATGGGCAGCGACCTTTTTGTTTAGCCGATGAGATTCGTCGACAATCGCTTTTACCTCTTCGAGCGAAAGCAGTCCGGTGGCCGAGTTGACGATGACCTTAATACAATCTGCGCCGTCGTAGATAGCTTGTCGAACTGCCTTTCTAGCCTCTTCTACGCCGTTGACGATAACGTACTCTTGATCGATCATCTTTTGCGATTCACTGGAAATAGAACCAAACTGTCCGCCGGTGACGGAGACTGCCCGGGTAGACACCATCATTCGAGGACCCATGACCCAACCATCACGAATCGAATCGCGAAGAGCGATATCACCATTCACGCCCGCATTTCCAAGGTCACGAATCGTCGTGAATCCTGCATCGAGCATTTGACGACCCATTACAGATCCCAACAACGCGCGTTTTGCATTGCTTTGCTGTGCAACCGTTAGGACCATATTCGGATCGTCGCCACCGAACTCCGGCTTGAAATTAGAGAGTAGGTGGGTGTGAGTATCGATCAGTCCAGGTAGCAATATTGAGGTGCCGAGATCAATGACTTCCGCGTCGGCCGGTATCGAAAGACCTTCCCCGACCTCGGAAATTCGCCCATTTTCGATCATCACCACCGGGTTCTTGATCACATTGCCGTTTTTGACGTCGAGCATCCGCGCTGCCTTAACGGCGGTTCGTTTCGGGGTCTGTGCTACGAGAAATGGGGACGAGATAGCAGCGGCAATCAAGACTAGACAAAAACAAACTCTGGTTAATCGATTAATTGGTTTCATATTTCTAACATCAGCAAAAAATCCAAGGTGTACATACGGGGCATCTCACGGTCATCGATCTGATAAGTTCTTGGGCTTAATAGGTGTTACCGTTGTTCTTTGAGTTACGATCATCTTCCAACCGTCTGGAAACCGCTTCCAGACATTCATGAATCGCATCTTGAATGGGATGATTCGCTTATCCGGGGCGATCGCTTCGACCTCGCCTAGGCCCGTCACGACGACGACTTGGCCATACGGTCTCGCGATCATTTCGGAAAGAGTGAACGATTTAAGCGGAAATGGCGGAAATCCTTTCCCAGCTTGGTAGATGACAACGTTTCCGTCAGGCCCGATCATATAAGCGCCGTCGGACATCAGATCGTCCCACGCCGGATCTGCCCGCATAGTTTTCTGCCGCCCCAACTCCTCGAGCTTGAGAACCTCAGCGACGGATACTGCATCGATCTTAGTTACCGTTTTCGGTATCTGTCCGAAAAAGTTGACAGCAAAACAGACCAATAGAAAAAGCCAGACAATAATAATTTGGATCATGATTCCGTTTACCTCTTGGTCAACAGAATAATTGGCCAAGAAGAAAATACGGTGCAAAATGTCGTGAGTGGTAGGGAAACATTCGTAAAGCCGTGATCAGAGAGGGAGAACTTTAACTAACGGGCTTTCCGAGCAGGTCCATAACTCCTTCGACTCAGGGGAGACGTCGATCGAAGATCGCTCCAGAAGTTCCTTTCGGAGAAACTGGGCAAACCGGTCGAGGTGATCATGCCGGGGGGCGACGAAGGTTTACCGCGGTACCATCGACATAGGTAACATGCACGGAAACCACCTGATCAATTCGAAGGAAGCTAAGCTCGCGGCATAAATCACCGACGAGTTCGTCGGCGAGCATCTTTATGTCTTCGATATTCTAGACACTAGGGACAGATCAGCGTCTGGCCCAATTAACTCTTTGACCCGCCGATCACAGTTTTCTAGACTTACCCTTTTCGAGGGGTAGAACATGGGTGGTGGTGCGGGAAGGGATCGAAGCGCCCTGGTCGAGTCTTGAGGTATCACAAGTGCTAAAGGCCAAGCCAATTCGAGCAAAAGATCAGGCCGTTGACAGTCTCTATTTCCGTGAATCTGACCTGTCTTCTCTTTGCATATTTCAACAATCTTCTTCTCACAATTTAGAACTGCCCAATCAATCAATAAATTTGCTGCGAGATCACTAAAGCTCTAGTTCCAAGTAAACGGCCGTAATGTTTGGGTTCGCATAATATGGGGCAATCTCTTGAAAGCCGATGCTTAGATAAAGATCCAAAGCCCGACTCATTTTGCTCGAATCGGTGTCGAGGCGCATTCTTCCGAAGCCCGCTTCCCGAGCGATTCCAATTATGGTTTCGATTAATCGAAAACCAATTTTCCTTTCTCGGAATGAGCCACGAACGTAAAGCCGCTTCATCTCGCAAATGCCATCACTGAGTTTTCTCAATGCAGCACACCCCGCCAACTGTCCGTCGGAAAAAGCTAGAAACATATATCCATCCGGCTCTGAATACACTTTCTCCAGATCATTAACCTCGCGCTCAAAGTCCTGAAAACTTAGGTCAAGTCCAAGCACAGTTTCATATTCTAACAGGAGTTCTTGAGCTGACCTGATGTGGTAATCGGCCTCAACCTTAATTATCTCTATCATAAAGAACATGAAGGCTAAATCAATCCAACTTTCTGCCTTGAAAAACGATCGGTCGGCCTTCTCAGCCGACCGATCATGCCTCACGTGAACTTCTCCGCGAGTAAACTTCTTCGCGAGAGATCTGCATTCAGCCAGCTAGAAAACAAACTTAACCTGATAGCGTGCTGTTCGTCCTCCACCGCTTGTCGTTGGATTCACCGGCCGCAAAAACAGACCCTGTGACAGTTCGTTTGCTATGTTGTTGCCGGATCCGAATTGTGGGGTATTGAATGCGTTGAACATTTCAGCTTTCGCATCGAAATACATTGTTTCGTTCAAACGCGTCCGCTTGAGAAAAGATAGGCTTGTCGAGTTAATACCTCGGGTGCGTTCTGTGTTCCGACCGAGACTCCCGCGCCTTGCAACGCTGCCAGTTGCTCCATTGACGTAGCTCGGAAGAACAACAAATTGAGCAGTACTCGGGTCAATTGACTCGTAGACTGGTGTTCCGCCCGACGTCATGCCAATGATTACCTCTGGATTAATGTAGCCAGTGATAAAATTGTTAGTGTCAACGAGTGGAATGGCTCGAACTCCCCGTCGACCATTGGGATTATAGTTCGGACGATCGGCCCCGGCTATCCCGTCGGAATCAAAACCGTTGAAAATCGTATAGGGAACGCCAGATTCGAAGGTCGTCACTCCTGCGAGCTGAAATCCCCCAAGTAACTTTCCGGCGAATCCTTTTTGATCCTTGAAAAATGGTGACTGAAAGATATAGGTGAAACTAGCCCGATGGGTGCGATCAAATTCCGAAAGGGCCCGATCATCCTTTCCGCCGCCGAGCACCGACGGTACTGAGAAGAACGACGTGCCACCATTCCCAAAACCAGTAACAAAGACCTCATCCGCATTGCTGATGAGTTTTGAAAACGTGTATGCCCCTGTTATTTGAAAATTGTTGGCGAACCGTCTGCGGACTTCTAACTGACCACCATGATATGTAGACGAGCCACCATTAGTACGGACTGTCCGTGCGCCTTGAATATTATCAAGTCGGCTAGATAAGCCAGTGGTAACCGGCTGTCCGGTCGCGGGATTAATCGGAGTGATCCGTAAATCAGGTCTCACCTGCGGATTCCAATCTTCGTTTATGTAAAGTTTCGTTCCCTTTGAGCCAACGTATGATACATCCATTACGAAACCCGACGGAATTTCACGCTGCAGGCCAAACGACCATCGCTGGTAATAGGGATTAACCAGGTCTCTTGCGATTAAGGTTTGGGCCGATAGCGGCGATATGGCGACTGCCGTGGTTGGTAAGAATGAGCTGTGATTTGGCTGTCCCCGCGGATTTGCTGTTGTTACGGTTGAGTTGAACTGGGCAATAACCCCGTTCGGTGAAGAAGCCGCGGCGTTCGATGCAATGTTGTTGAAAAAGGAGTCGTAGCCCATATTGTAGCCAAGTCTTAGGACCGACTTCTTCTCACCAAAGACAAAGTTACCGAAACCATCTGCGAACGAGGGGCCCCAGGTTAGGCCCACGGATGGGGCAAAGTTGTTTGTGTCTCTTTGAACTTGATTCGGCTCACTAAACGGCCCGGTTCTTGTTACAGGATCGACATTGAACAAACCCGTGAAAGCTGGGGTACGTAGAGAATTAAATGGGGTTCCGAAATATTCGTAGCGAACGCCGGCCGTTACCGTAAGGTTTGCGGTCGCGTTCCACCGATCTTGTACGAAAGCCGCGATCCTGTGAAGGCTTGGGAAATAGGTCTGAGAACCGAACCTAAAATAACCAGGACCGAAAAGATTAGTTTGAACACATTACTGGACCTCATAAATTTGCAAAAATAAAACGCACCGATCTCCGTAGCCTTAGCGATAAGCGAATCTAAAGTTTTTAGGGATGTGTCCGCCGAGAGATCTTGTGCGAGAACCTGAAAACTTAGAAGCGAAATTAGAACCTGTAAAATGATGTGTCGTACTTATCTGTCGTTAAAACACCACAGGACACGCTTTTATGACCTAAATGTCAGACTAAATGTAATTAAGTGATCCTCCTTCGAACCGTCGGGGCGTTGCTTGATATATCTCTCCGCCGGTTCAGATGAATTCCTTTGCCTTTTCCGCCATGCCGATCGCAAATGATCTTTCTACGAATCGCCTTTTTAAGGCGAATTCGCGGATACACCTTTTTGAAGGGCCGCATCGCGGTTGGTTTGTTAAGCCAGGTATCAGAATGGATTTGCCGCGTTCGTTCTGATCTCAACCAATTTCGAGCCTAGGTGAGGATGTTTGGCGGTTAGTTTGATAGTGCCGGGCTTGCGGGTGGTTCTGATCCAGATCGCGCCGGCGCCGAATAATGGAAATGGATTGTCGCCGATGATCTCGCCGTTTTCGGCAGTGAGCGTAATTGCGGCTTGGGCGAATGGGCGGAGATTGCCGAACTCGTCGGTTATTTTTAGAACCACTCGCGTCATATCGATGCCGTCAGCGATCAGTTCGCTGTCGTCGGCTTCGACGACAAATTTTTGATCGACGCCTTTGCCGGACATTTTTCGTTCAATAACTTTCTTGCCGCCGATAAAACCTTCGATCCGCAGCTCGCCAAAAGCGCCGAGTTTGACCGCGAACGGCGCGTATTTTAAGTGCGGATAGGTTTTTCGGTCGGGCTCGGCTTCCCTGATGAATTTATCGTTGACGTAGAACTTTAGTCTCTCGCAATTTGAACAAACCAGGGCGGTGGCGAATCGTTCATTCTCATCGCCGCCTGCCCAGTCGAATGCCGGTTCGAGGACTATCTCTTCTTCGGGCGAGCACTGCGATTTGTAAAACGCAGCGGCAGGTTTTGGCAGGCGGAAAATGTCGGAAACGCCGTGATAACAAATGCGATCGCCCGAGCCAAAAAAGTCGTGAGTGTGATAATCGAAAGCACACCAGCCAAGGCCGCCGGCGTATCTTTTATCCGATGCGATCTGGTCATGAACGCGAGCGTGGCGATGCGTGTGTTCGCGATGGCGAGCAACGTTGTCAAAGCGTTTTGTCGGGAACATGTGTCCGTTAAATTCGGTGTTCAAATATAGCGGATGATTCGGCTCTTTGAGCGGAAAGCCGAAATCGTTCATCGTAAAAACGTCTTCGAGACGCTCGGAATCGTAATTGTTGCGGACGCCGCCTGTCGGACGCGAATCGTCGAGCGCGCGCGCAGACGCATTTGTCCGCGTGTAAAAATTGTGACTGTCGGGCGATTCGTTTATGCGAACGCCCCAAAGAATGATCGACGGATGATTCCAATCGCGGCGGATCATCGCGTCGACATCACGAACCGCGAGGTCTTGCCACGCCGTGTCGCCGATGTGCTGCCAGCCGGGAATCTCCTCAAAAACCAGCAGCCCGTACTCGTCACAGGCATCCAGAAAATGCGGGGATTGCATGTAATGGGACGTGCGGACAATGTTGCATTTCAACTCTTCACGCAAGATCCACGCGTCGCGTTTTTGCACTCTCGCGGGCATAGCTCCGCCGACAGACGGAAACGTCTGATGACGATTTAGACCGCGAAGCTTGAGATGTTTGCCGTTGAGAAAAAAACCTCCGGGCGTGAATCGAGCGTCGCGAAAACCGATGCGCGTGTCGTAGTGGTCGAGCGTTTTTCCGCCATCGGAAAGCGTTACGCGAACGCGGTAAAGTTTCGGTTTGTCAGTATTCCAAAGCTCGATCGAGCCGAGGTTATTTAAATTTATCTCGGCGGCGTTTGACGAAGCATTTTGCGAGCTTGAGGCAATTCGGTTTTCGCCGTCAAACAATTCTGCGGTGAGCGTAAGATTTTTTTGCTCGCCGCGAAGAAAAGTTTTGATATTGAGGCTGCGATTTTCTCGCAAGACATTTTGTGGTTTTGCAAAAACGTTTTCGATGAAAGTTTGGTGAACAACGCGCAGCTGCACCTCGCGATAAATGCCGCCGAAGGTCAGATAATCGATCAAATCGCCAAACGGCGGAATGTCTTTTCGCTCGGTCGAATCGACCTCGACGGCCAAAACATTTTCGCCCGTCCAGTTTATGTTCTTCGTCAATTCAAACGAAAAATCGTTATAGCCACCGCGATTTTCGCCAATTAATTGTCCGTTAAGATAAACTTTCGCCGCCGTCATCACGCCGCCGAAATCGATAAAGATTCGTTTACCGTCAACGCCTTTCGGCAGTTTGAATTTTTTGCGATAGATCGAAACAAAACAATAATCCTGTTCGTCAAAACCATTTAGCGGCAGGCGTTTGTTCGAGTGCGGAAGGTTGACGATTTGAAACGCGCGATCATTAAATTTCGGCTCGACGGCGGCGGGCGTAAACTTTTCGCTAAAAAGCCAATCGTGATTGAGCGGCAAAACAAGCCGCCCAGAATCTTTTGCGGACAGCGGCTTTAACTCTTCCGCCAAGACTTCATTGCAAGCCGCCAGCGTAATGCCGGCCGCGCCGGTTTTTAAAAAATCTCGACGATTAAATTTGGAACTCTTCATTAAAAATAACTGAGGTTGTTGCTCAACCGCCTGCTATCGCAGACGATTCTGACTTATTTGCACCAACAAGGCCGCCAACTCTTTTACCTTGTCAGGATATTTTTCCGCAAGGTTATTTTTTTCACCAGCGTCCTCTTTCAAATTGTATAGCTGCGGCTTTAAAAAATTTCCCGATTCGATGCCGGTCAGAGTGTAAAAAGTCACGGCGTTTGAAGGGCTGATATATTTCCAATCGCCTTTTATGATGGACAACGAGCCGCCCTGAACGACCAGCGAATTTCTGCCTCGATTTGTTTTGCCGAGCATGGCGTCCAAGATATTCTCGCTGTCCGACGCGTCGCCCATCGGAATGGGCTGTCGGATGAGTTTGGCAAACGAAGCGATGAGATCGATTTGACCAACTAATGCGTCCGACGTTCTCGATCGCACGCGACCCGGCCAGCAAAAAATAAAGGGAACGCGAGTTCCGGCCTCGAATGCGCTGTACTTGCCGCCCCGCAAATGACTCGAAGGCGTGTGTCCGTTCAGTTTTGTCACTGCGCCGTCCATGTATCCGTCGTCGAGAACCGGACCGTTATCGCTGCTGAATACGATGATGGTGTTTTTCTCAAGACCGAGCGCTTCGAGCTGCTTAATTATTTCGCCGACTGCCCAATCCAGCTGCAAAATCACGTCGCCGCGCAGACCAAGCGCGCTCTTTCCCTTGAACATCGTGGACGGCATTCGCGGCACATGCGGTTCGGTTAGCGAATAATAGAGAAAGAACGGATTCGCTTTATTGGCTTCAATAAATGCCTTCGCTTTCGCCAAAAAGGTCAATGGCATTTCTTCATCGGTCCATCTCGCCAATTTTCCGCCGCTCATAAAACCAATTCGTCCGATGCCGTTGACAATGGTTTGATCATGTCCGTGATTTGGGCTCGCCTGCATCTTCAACAATTCGGGATTGTCTTTGCCTGTGGGTTCGCCGCCGATGTTTTTTGTATAGTCCACGGCGATGGGGTCGTTCGGATCTAAGCCGACAACATATCGGTTCTCGATAAACACTGTCGGCACGCGGTCGGCTGTCGCCGGCATGATAAAAGCGTAATCAAATCCTACTTCATTAGGCCCGGGCTTGATCTCACCATTCCAGTTTTTCTCCACCGTAGTGCCGAGTCCCAAATGCCATTTACCGACAATGCCAGTCTTATATCCTGCTTTTTGAAAGAGGTTGGGCAAGGTGGTTCTATCGGTTGGAACGATCAAAGCAGCGTGGCCGGGCAAAACGTGTGTTCCGGATCTGCGCCACGGATATTCGCCGGTCATCAAAGCGTAACGCGAAGGCGTGCAGGTTGCAGACGCTGAATGAGCATTGGTAAAACGGATTCCTCTCGCGGCCAGCTTATCCAAATTCGGCGTTTTGATCTTGACCGCGCCATAGCTGCTCAAATCGCCATATCCCAAATCATCGGCATAAATAAATATCACGTTCGGTTTTTGCGAAAAGCAAAAACCAGATGCCGTTAATAAAAGGACGAACAATAAGAGATGTCTTAAACTCATTCTGTCTATTAGAGCTTTAGCGTACGCAGCCTCAAGATCCGTTAATGCGAACGCCGGACTTTTATCGATGCAACGATCCGGCGTCGAGCGGCTGGAGCGGTTGTCCCTTCATTGCCCAAAAGACGTTCAGCGTTGCGCTGCCCCAGCCTTGAAAATAGATCACGCGGACGCGGTGAAAGCCTTTCTTTAACGGCGCAAATCCTGAGACTTTTTGCGAGCTGTGATAGCCGTCGTTGTCCACGATGCGTTCGCCGTCGATCATCAATACCGAGCCGTCGTCCGATTCGGTTGCGAATTCGTAAATGCCGTCCGCCGGCGCATTCAGGTAACCGTCAAAGACAACCGCGAAAGTTTCCTTCTTTCCAAACTGTTCGAGCGCGAACGAAGTTGTCGGCTTCCATTCGGTCGGAGAAATCTGCGAAAGTTTTTCTTCGACCTTCGCCGCTTTGTTAAATTGTCCGTCAAACGCGACGGCGGAAACGCCGGTTTGATTGCCGGAATATTCAACCGCGGGCAGCAGCGAACGCCGCCACAAAAGCGAATTGAAAACGACGCTCGATCTGCCGGTTTGCGAAACGACGACGACATTGAGCGGAACTTTTTTCTCAAGATCGAGTTCTACCTCAATCGGCTTTTTGTAGGCAGTCGAAGCGGCGGTCGGCACGCTGCCGTCGAGCGTGTAATAGATTTTTCCGCCAGGCGCGAGCGTCGAAAGATTGAGCGTCACCTTTTCGTCAGTGGTCACGACGAGCTTTGGCAAACCGCCGGGTTCGGGAATTCGATATTTGACATTCATCCGATCCAAAATCCCAAGCTGATGCGGAAGACGTTTTAAGAACAGGTCGTAATCTTTATTTTCGTTCCGCGTCCAAGCGTTTTCGGCGAGCGCAAACATTCGCGGAAACAGCATATATTCAACCTGTTCGGCCGTTTTCAGATATTCCGTCCACATGTTCGCCTGCACGCCGAGGATGTGTTTTTGCTCGTCGGGCGCGAGTTCCTTTGGCATCGGGTCGTAAGAATAAGCCCGTTCGAGCGGCAAGAATCCGCCGATGCTGATCGGTTCATTTTTTATGTCGCCCTGATTGTAATCAAAATAGGCGTAATCGGTCGGCGTCATGATCACGTCATGTTTTTGCTTTGCCGCAGCGATGCCGCCCGACGTTCCTCGCCAACTCATAACGGTTGCGTTCGGCGCGAGCCCGCCTTCTAAAATTTCGTCCCAGCCGATGATCCGTTTGCCCTTTGAGTTAAGAAATTGTTCGATCCGGCGAATAAAATAGCTTTGCAATTCGTGTTCGTCTTTTAGGCCTTCGCGTTTGATGACCTCCTGCGCGAGCGGGCTTGCCTTCCAAGCGTCTTTCGGCGCTTCGTCGCCGCCGATGTGGATGTATGGCGAATCGGGAAACAGCGCGACGACCTCCGAGAGAACGTTTTCGAGAAATGTGAAAGTTTCCTCTTTCGGGCAGTAGATGTTTGGCGAGACGCCCCAGTAGGTCAGCGGCTCGTATTTTTTATTCGGGTCGCCGCAGCCAAGTTCGGGATAAGCGGCGATCGCGGCGACCGAGTGGCCGGGCAATTCGATCTCGGGGATTACCATGATGTGCCGTGACTTGGCGTAATCGACAATTTCTTTGACCTGTTCCTGCGTGTAAAAACCGCCGTAACGCTGGCCGTCAAATTTAAACTTGCCGATGGTTTTTTCGTTGATCTCTTCCGTCTGTCGCGCAACAATGGTTTCGCGACGGAATGCGCTTATCTCGGTCAGGCGCGGATATTTTTTTATCTCGATGCGCCAGCCTTGGTCTTCCGTCAAATGCCAGTGAAAGCGGTTGAGCTTATACTGCGACATCAGATCGAGATATTTTTTTATGAACTCGATCGGAAAAAAATGTCGCCCGACATCGAGGTGCATTCCGCGATAAGCGAAACGTGGAGCGTCCGAGATCTCGACGGCGGGAATTTTGATCGTGTTTTTGGTTTGCCGCGCCGGCAAAAGTTGGAACAGCGTCTGCAAGGCGTAAAATTGTCCGCTGCCATCGCTCGTTGCGATCTGAATGTTTTGCGTCGAGACCGTCAGCCGATAGGATTCTTTTGTCGCATCTCCGCCAGCTTGGGAGAACGCGATGAAATCTTTTTTCGGCGTTTTGTCGGCAACGACCTCTAACTTAAATCCATTATTTTTTAACAGAAAATCATTCAGCAATGCGGCGCCTTGTCGCGCGGTTTCGTCACCCGCTACGATCTTTGTTCGCGACGACAGCTTAAATTCGCCGCTAAGGCGCTTTAGCGAATTTGGCTGCGGCACAATGCTCACATCGTTTTGCGCAAAGGCGAAGGATACGCACGCGGATAGAACAATGATCGACAAAAACGTTGCTTGTAGAGGTTTGCAGGACATATTTCTCAGTTAGTATTCGGCTCGATCCAGAGCGGCTGCGGCAGCGCCGATGACGCCGCTGAAGTATCCGTTGGCAGCGCGTTCGATGCGGAGGCCGCGATGTTCATAAGCCAGAAGTCTATTCTCCAACCCTTCCCTTAACTTAGCGAATAACAGCGGATTGTTTTCGCTTACGCCGCCTGAGAGAAGAATGAGCGACGGGTCGAACAACATCACGACCATCGAGCATCCTCGCGCCAGATTGTCGGCGAGAGTTTCGATAGCTTTCACGGCAACGGCATTCCCAGTTGCGGCTGCCTGGACGACATCTTTGGCCGACGCGAATTCGGCTCCCGCTTCGCGCACCAGAGCAGCGGCATTTGTATAGATTTCCAGGCAACCGGTCTTGCCGCAGTTGCAGAGCAAGCCGTTCGGTTCGAGTTGGATATGGCTCATCTCGCACGCCAACGAATTTGCGCCGTGCAGCAAATTGCCGCGAGCGAAAATGCCGCAGCCTAAACCCGTGCCGAGCGTGATGCAGAAAAAATCGCTAACACCCTGCGCCGCGCCAAACCGATGTTCGCCTATCGCGGCCGCGTTGGCATCGTTTTCAAACGCAAAGGGAACAGGGAACTCGCCGCGAAGCTCCGCGCCAAGATCTGTGCCCGTCCAGCCCGGAATGTTCTCGGAAGCGAAGATGATCTTACCCGATCTGGGATCGATCCAGCCCGCGGTCGCAACGCCGACCGCAGAAACTCGCATCCTGTTCTTTTCGGCAATGGCGAGTTTTTCCGCGACGATCCTTTTTATTTCGCTAACGACGGCTGCGGGGCCGTCGGCTCTTGGCGTGGGATCGACCGCGGTCGAGGTCAGCGTACCGTCGGGCGTGACGATTCCGGATTTGATATTCGTGCCGCCGATGTCAATGCCGATCACGCAATCGCCGATCGTTATGTTTGGTTTTTCAATTGCGTTGACAAACCGACGTGTTATCTCGTGCGGACGCGTTATTGCCGTGCCGACGATAACGGCAAACGCGCCGGCGGCGATCGCGGAGCGCGCTTCGTCGGGTGTCCAAATGCGGCCTTCGGCGATGACGGGAATGGCAACTGTTTTTTTCAACTCGGCGATAAACTCAACGTCGAATTTATTTTTCAAATGTTCGGTGTCGGTCGTGTAGCCGCGCATTGTCGACAACACACAGTCGGCTCCGGCCTGTTCAGCCGCTCTTGCTTCATCCGCCGCCGCGATGTCGGCGAGAACCGGAACCTTTAATTTTTCTTTGATCGCGGCAATTCGTTCGAGAGCTCCGTAATCCTGACCGCGTTTTGTGCAGTCGAGCGCGATCATGTCGGCACCGGCGCGCACCAGTTCCTCGGCGGCGTCAAACGATGGCGTGATCAATATCTTGCCATCCGACGCAATGTCCTTTTTTATTCCGATGATCAGAACGGCCAGCGCATGACGAATCGCCCGAACATCGTTGTACCCTTCGGCTCGAATTCCCGCCGCTCCGCCATCGACAGCCGCCCGCGCAAATCGTGCTATCGCATCGGGATCGCGAAACGCATCGTCCACAGACGCCTGGCACGAAACGAGTAGTTTTCCTCTTAGTCGATCTATAACTGTTGAAGTAGTCACGTTCGTAGGCTAAACATCATCGGGCGGCAGATCGTCCTGAAACTGATCTTCGTCCTTCAATTCCTTTTTCAGTTTGAAGAGTTCTGCTTTCAGCTTTTTTACAAGCGCGGCTTTTGTTCGGTCGCCGTACAGATTTTTCATCTCGGTCGGATCTGTTTTGAGATCATAGAGTTCCCATTGGTCGAGCTTGTTGAAGTAGATCAGCTTGTATCGCGACGTGCGAATCCCGTAATGCGCCGCAACGTTGTGATGGCCCGGATGATAATAGCGATAATACATCGACGTTCGCCATGATCTTGGCGTTTGCCCGCTCAGCAGCGGCAGAAAACTGCGGCCCTGCATGTCGCTGGGGATCGCGGCACCGACGGCGGCCAACAGCGACGGTGCAAAATCGACATTCAGGACCATCGCCTTGCTGACAGTTCTCGGTTTTATCCCTTGGGGCCAGCGAATCAGTAAAGGCATCCTCAGCGACTCCTCATACATAAATCGCTTGTCATAAAAGTTGTGCTCGCCAAGAAAAAAACCTTGGTCCGACGTGTAAATAACGATCGTGTTTTCCGCCAGGCCGCTCTTATCAAGAAAATCAAGTACCCGTCCAACGTTTTCGTCGATAGAAGCGACGCACGCTAGATAATCCTGCATAAAACGGTTGTACTTCCAGCGCTTCAACGCGGCGCCTGACAGATTTGCCGGAGGTTCGCCCTTCGTATCGTTCTTGTTGAGATCGCTGTCGATATGCATTGTCGCGAGGCGTGACGCATCGGATTTTCCCTTGTAATCGTCATCAAACGTAGCCGGAAGCGGCGGCTCAAAGTGCTCGAAATGTTTGCGAAACTCTTCTTTCGGCTGCCAGTTTCGATGCGGTGCCTTGTGGTTGTACATCAGGAAAAACGGCTTTTCTTGCGGCCGGTTCTTGAGAAATTCGATCGCCTTGTCGCTGATGATGTCGGTCGCATAGCCGGTCACCTTTTTGGAGACCCCCATTTCGTTCATCACCGGATCGAAATATAAGCCCTGTCCGGGAAAAACATTCCAATAGTCAAAACCGGTCGGCATCCCGTCTTCGGGCCGCTTCATGCCAGGCTTGCCCAAATGCCATTTGCCAATAACGCCAGTGTAGTAGCCTGCCTGCTGGAGATACTTCGACAAGAGCGGCTGCGTGCCGTCGAGATGATTGAATGCCGGCACACCATTCAGGTGCGAATATTTTCCGGTCAGCATCACGGCCCGGCTTGGCGTGCAGATCGAATTTGTTACAAAGGCATTGTCGAATTTGATCCCTTCATTGGCAAGCCGGTCGATGTTCGGCGTTTTGATAAGACGATTGCCGTAGTAGGCGCTGATCGCCTGCGTCGTGTGATCGTCGCTCATTATGAAGACGATATTCGGCTGACGAGCGGAAATGGCTCTCTGCGCACACAGCGGCAAAACCGCTGACAGTGTAACGACCGCAAGACAAAAACCCTTGCAAATTCTCATTTCGTTCATTTTGGCTCCAACTTCGCTAAAAATTAAATTCAGACAAACAGTCGATCGGCCGCAACCAAACCTGTCACACACAAACGCGGGCTTTGTATTTTGTGCAATTGCATTCCACAGGCTCATGCCTGTGGCTACACACTAATCACCAGCTACGATGGCTCAACCCAGATCCGCGGCCGGTTCGGGCGTTTTGAACATCATGCTAAACAACCAGCCGAAAAAATAAGTTGTGAGGCATCCGACAAAGCCATACCAAAGAAACGACACCTTTGTTAAATAAACGATCGGGACAAGCGCCAAGATTCCCGCGATCCAGCCTAGCATCGCGCCTTGCGCGTTGGCGCGTTTTGAGAGGATGCCAAGGAAAAAGATCCCCAACAGCGGGCCGCCGACAAGACCGAAGATCGTGTTGCTCGCCTGCAGTATCGTGCCGAGTTTTGATACAAAAAACGCCAACGCCGTAACGATCACGCCGAAACCAAGCGTAACCCAACGCGCCAGATTAAGCTGATTTTCTTCGTCGGCCTCGGGTTTGAAAAGGCGTTGATAGATATCCACGAGCGTCGAGCTTGTCATCGAATTAAGCCCGGCGGAAATGGTTGACATGCTAGCTGCGTAGATCGCCGCGACGAGCAAGCCCGGCATTCCTACGGGAAGTTCGGTGACGACAAAATATGGAAGTATCTGATCGACGCTGGCGACCTGACCGGCCGCGACCGGATCGCCTTTCGTCTGATAAAACGCGTAAAGCACGAGACCGGTCAAATAAAAAACACTGACAACCGGCAGCGTCAACGCAAGTTTTATCCAGAGCGAACGCTGAGCCGCCTTGAGATCGGTTGCGGTCAGATAACGCTGAACCGAAACCTGATCGGTCGCCATCTGAACGAGATTGGCGAACGCTCCGCCGATGATAAGTCCCCAAACGGTAACGCGAACCGTCGGATCAAGGCTGAAGCTGAATGCAAATTTTCCACCAGCTTGTCCAATCTCATAAATGCCCGACGCGCCGCCTGGAACTGCCGCGACGGCGAGGATGATGATCGCGAGCTGACCGCCGAACAGCACGACAAACTGCATCACGTCAGTCCAGATAACGGCTTTCATTCCGCCGAGCGTGGTGTAAAAAGTCGTCAGCAAACCCGTCGCCGTGATCGTCAGCCAAAGCGGCAGCCCAGTCACCTGTTCGAGCGCAAGTGCGGGGGCGAACGTCGCGAGCGCAAGCCAGATCACCGTGCGGCTGATAAAAAGTATCGACGCCAAAGTGCGTATGCCGACGGAGAAACGCTTTTCCAGAAATTGATACGCGGTAAAAAAATCGGACTTGTAAAAGAAGGGAAGAAAGATCAGATTCACCGCCGGCGTCGCGATAAAGAAACTCAGTGCGATCAGCACAAACCAAAAACTGTGAGCATACACCTCGGACGGCGCTCCGAGATACGTGATGCCTGAGAACAGCGCCGCGAGCACCGAGATCGCCACGACAACCGAGTTCATGCTCTGACCAGCGAGAAAATAGTCCTTTAGGTTTCGCTGCTCTTTGACAAACAACACGCCGATCAAAACCGACGCCAGCAGATAGACGACGAAGATGCCGTAATCTAAAAATGTGAACTGAGCCATAGATATTTGGCGAAAAGTATTACGCCGCCTGCGCGCTGCCGCGAAGCGAGCGCCAGACTTCCGATGCTTCTAAACTTTTGGTTAACTCCGTTTCCTCGGCGGCGGTCAATGAGCGGCGTGGCGGCAGGCATTTGCCGCAATCGATGCCGATCAGCGACAGCATAAATTTCACCGCCGGATGAACCGGATAGCGCAGGCCGATGGCGATGATCTCGTTGATCTGTTTCTGCAGTTCGCGCGCGGCTTCCCAGTCGCCTTTTTTTGTAAGGGCAAATGCGCGGACAAACATCTCAGGCATCACGTTATAAAAACTGCCGATGCCGCCGTCGGCTCCGGCGATCAATCCGGCGGTCAGCATTTCGTCCGAGCCGAAAAAGACGCACGAGCCATTCTTTTTTACTTCCGAAAGTTTGAAAAGATCGGAATCGGTATATTTCAAACCGATCACGTTTGGTATCTCGCACAGCTCCAAAACCTGCGCGACCCTCGTCACGGCCGGCGCGAGCGCGGGGAAATAGTAGATCAAAAGCGGAACGTCCGACGCCGAAGCGATCGCAGTGTAATATGCTTTGATCTCGGCAAATGAATAATTGCCGATCGGCGGCAAAGAGCTGACCGCATGAGCTCCCGAACGCGACGCGTGTTCTGACAATTCAACCGCGTCGGTGGTCGCAAGCGCGCCGGTGTGAACGATGACGGCCTTGTCCGCCGGCGAATTTTTGATCGCGACTTCGGCAACCAGTTTTCGTTGTTCGATAGATTGCTGAAAGCCCTCGCCCGTTTGTCCGCAGACGTAAACTCCGTCAACACCGGCTGCATAAAAATGCTGAAGCAGCCGCTCGAAGGCCGCGGCGTCAAACTGTCCATCGCTGTCGAATGGCGTCACGGCGGCCGGTATGATCCCTTCAAATCTGATCATAAACTCCTTACTGTTTCCCCAACCGGAAGGCGACAGAACCCTAAAGCAGCGGGTTAGTTGTTCCCGCTCTGCGAACTAGCTACGCGAACTTTCAAGAGTCCGATCGTATGCGACGTGATGGGGCTTTTCCATTGATCTCTGAATAACCGTCATTATAGGTCTATTCTGCTCGTTGTGTCTAAAACTCTTAAGGTCCGCGTATAATCATTCGAGTGAAGGTGGTTTATATTTACCGATCGATTTTGCACGTTCTTGTCGTTGCGATTCTGAGTCAGACCTTAGCTTTCACGATGCCTCGTGTCGTTTCGAGAGTTGGGGTTGTTCAACTTATCTGGAAGCGGCTTCCTTCGCTGCCGGACAAGCATGGTTTTGCCGGGCCGTTTGTCGGGGTGAGCAATGGAGCGTTGATAGTAGCAGGCGGGGCGAATTTTCCCGACAAGGCGGTTTGGGAAGGCGGAAAAAAAGTTTGGCATGACAGCGTGTTTGTTCTTGAGAAGCCGACCGGTGCGTGGAAGACGGGTTTTCGATTGCCGAGGGCGCTTGGCTATGGCGTGTCCGTGACGACTTCCAAGGGTGTGCTTTGCATCGGCGGTTCGGATGCTGAGCGTCATTATGGGGACGTGTTCCTGCTCGAATGGGTAAAAGGGAAGATCAAGGTCACAGAGTTTCCGGCGTCGCCAGTGCCGCTGGCCAACGCTTCCGGTGCCATCGTCGGGAGCATTGTTTATGTCGCAGGAGGAACGACTTCGCCAACAGCTACTGCGACGGAGCGTTCATTTTATTCGCTCGATATTTCTAAACCGAATGCGGCGTGGCAGACGCTCGATCCGTGGCCGGGCTCAGGACGAATGTTGAGCATTGCTGCAGCGACAAAGGATTCGTTCTATCTGATGAGCGGTACTGATCTTTCAGCCGCGGCGGACGGCAGCCCTAAGCGAAGTTATCTGACCGACGCGTTTCGTTATCAAACCGGAAGCGGTTGGATAAAGATCGCCGATGTGCCGAAACCAGTTTTAGCCGCGCCGTCTCCCGCCGCAGTTTTGGATGGTAGAAAGATAGTAGTGTTCGGCGGTGATGATGGCTCGAAGCTTGGCTTCACCCCGGTTGAGAAGCACCCGGGTTTCTCGCATAAAATACTTAGTTTCGATACGCGGCAAAACCAATGGGACGAGATCGGAGACGCGCTGGTTTCACGCGTCACGACCGCGCTAACAAAATGGCGCGGCGGTTGGGTCGTCGTCTCGGGCGAGGTTCGTCCGGGCGTTCGCTCGCCGGAGGTGTGGATCGTCACAACGAAACGATAGCTAAAAGAGCCAACATCTTCTCGCAAAGGTCGGAAAACTACTGTTCGTCAGATGGCCCAGCCGCCTCGGGTTGCGAGGGGTACATCTTTCTATGCATGCGGAGCACAAGAAATTGGTCGAAGAACACGATCGCTCCGACGACGATTATCATCACGGCACCGATAAATGGGCCCAACGAGTAGGTCGTGTCGGCAAGGCCGTTTAACTTTCGGTATGAGAGGTCGAGATTGGTAAGCCAGAAGAAGCGGAGTACCACAAAAGCCGCAAAGTACAAGAATGTTAGCCACATCGCCCATCCGCGACCCGTGATCCAGAGGACGGCATTTGCCAAAGCAAGCAAAATAATCGAAGAGATCCAGAGGATCGGCCAGGCCAGACCGGAATGATATTCGAATCCGGCCACGGCCGCTTTCGGGTCACCAATACTTTGCAGCCAACTCCACGAATAGTAACTAAAGAAGGCCACAATGGCGATTGACAGCCCCAGCGCGGCTAGAAATATCTTGCTCCACATATCCGACGTTTGTAGCACGACAGTATTCGGAGTTTCAAGTTGAAACTCCGAATTCATAATGAAATAGCTCAATATCAACTATTGAGGCCGCACGGTGACATAGCTGGTCTGGCCTCGTCGACTAACGAGCAGAAGGATGGGTTTGTCACTGGCGCCTTCGAGCGCCGAGCGGACATCGGCGAGCGAGGTAACAGGTTTTCGATTGATCTCGATGATCACATCACCGCGAGCGATGCCTGCGGCTGCGGCAGCACCGCCGTCATCTGCGTCCATGACGAGCACTCCCTCGTTGGTCGTCTCAAGTCCGAGGCGCTTGGCGAGATCCGGCGTGACCGGTTCAAGCGTAAGGCCCAGCTTGCCGCTCTCGCGTTGCGGGCCTGGAGAATTCTCATCACCCGTCGGGTCGCTACTACTCGCGGTATCCAGCTTGAATTCGTCGAGAGTTGCTGTTAGATCGACCGACTTACCCTCTCGCATGACGGTGATCTTGATCTCAGTTCCCGGCGTTGTTCCGGCTACTTTGTTTCTAAGGACATTGCTGTCGTCGATCTTCTCGCCATTGATAGCCACTATCAGATCATTTCGCTTTATGCCCGCCTTCTCCGCCGCGCTCCCGGCGTGGACCTTGCTTACGATGACACCGCTGCGCTGCTCGATATCAAGCGACTTAGCAAGATCTTCGGTCACATTCTGAATATTAATTCCGAGCATTCCGCGGCGGACCTTTCCGTCTTTTATGAGCTGTTCCATGACAGATTTTGCCATGTTTGACGGGATCGAGAACGCGATGCCGATGTTGCCACCACCGGCACTGCCGGAGAGGATCTGGGAATTGATGCCGATCAGTTCACCATTCAGATTGACCAAGGCTCCGCCTGAATTGCCGCGATTGATCGGCGCATCAGTCTGGAGGAAGTCCTCAAAACTTCCGTCGCTCAGACCGGTGCGGCGGCCTTTCGCTGAAATAATCCCTGCCGTTACCGTTTGGCCGATCCCGAGAGGATTGCCAATCGCCAGGACAATGTCACCAACCCGGACCGAGTCAGAGTTGCCGAGGTTGAGAAAAGGAAGGTTTGTCACTTCGATCTTGAGAACGGCAAGATCACTCGGTTCATCAGTGCCCACCACCTTGGCGGCATAAGACTTGTTATCGCTCATCAGAACGGTTATTTTCTCGGCACCATCGACGACGTGGTGATTAGTGAGAATCGATCCGTCCGCCGAGACCAAAACCCCCGAGCCTACGCCCCGCTCGATCTGTGGCCGCCGATTCTGCTGTGGGATCTGGAACTGACGAAAAAAATCATCGGCGCCGCCTCGCTGGGGACTGGCCTGCTTATTTTCTGCTTCGATCCGGACGACGGCCGGCGATGTGCGGTCGACGACATCAGCATACGACGTCCGAACTCCGTCAACGACGAGCGGGGCCGCCGGTGCGGCAGGCTGGTTCGCGGGGGCGGTCTCAACCTCACCCAGAAGTCCTGTTTTGCAGCCGGAAATAACCAAAGCCGCAGCTACAATAAATAAGATCGCGATTCTATTAATGCTCATTTTCGGAAACACTCCATCAGACAAATAATAAAACTCCCAGAAGCTGTTGTCAGCAAGACGCAATATACATAATACGCGTGGGGGTCGGGAGAGGTTCGAAAATCTGGATCTTGCTAAGAAAAAAGGATAACGAAGATCGTTACCCCTTTTCGCACCTTTTTCTTAAGCCAGCCCGCCCCTAAGGAACGTCAATATTCATCTCGCGCCCCGAGAAGCTGAAGGTCGGGCGCTTGCGGCCTTTCATAAACTTTGCGGCGGTCTGCGCAAGGGCAGTGATCACCATCGGCAGAGCAATTGACGGGTCACAGGGAACGTACGCTGTCGTCGCACCTTTGGCTAGTTTTCCAAACGGGGAAGTATGTACCCCACTATAAGACGGTGTGCGAATATCCAGCGGGCAACTGTCGGTCGCGATAGAGATAGCATACTTGTGGCCGCGCGGCGTCGTCCGCGTGATGTACGACGACATCTCGGTCATATTCACGATATTCTGGCTACTCATATTGCCAAGCGAGATAACCCCGGAGTGTCGCGTACGCTGGGCGATCGTGTTCATCTCCATCGTGTCCTGCGTGGTATCGAACATGATCTGGATCTTTTTCTCAAATTTGGCACGGGCGATACCGAGGGCAAGTTCGGAGCCCGGCAGGTCGGGGCAAAATACGGGAATTCTGGCCTTGAACGCTGAGGTGAGAATTCCATCCTCATGGGCAATCTCGGACAGTTCGCGTCCCAGAAGGTGGAGGAACTCGCGGAAGGAGTACGGTCGGCTTAACTCAAGCTGGTTGATCACGCTCCCGATCCATTCATCAGCCTCCTGATACTCTTCGCGATTAGCGATCACATCGCCAAGGCGGAGAACGTCAGATCCTTCGAGTTCCTCGTCGTTCATCGTCGGGTGGGCCTGATAATGATTGCGCCCGAGGATCTCGTGGATATCGTGGTACAGGACGGTGCCTGACATCACAATTACATCTACAAAACGATTCTTGATCACATAGGCGAGGAGGCGACGCATGCCGGATGTGATGAGATTACCCGATCCACAGATGTAGATCGTCGAGTTATCGTCGAGCATGTCCAGCCAAATGCGATGGGCCTCAGCCAGTTGCTTTGCGCCGAAACCCGCACCTTCCATCTTTTCCAAAAGCCCCGCGACAGAACGGTCACGATCGATCGGCACCGGACGGGTCGGCACCGTCAGGAACTTTGCGGCTTTTGTCTTCTTTTGAGCTACCATATTTATTCAAAACGAAATCTAAACTAAGTCTAAAAACAGCATTGTCAGGGTCAAATTGGTGGTCCAATAAATACAATCACTTGCCCTTATCAATCCTTGCCGTTGGGGGTCAGGTACGTATAACTTTTGACCTGATCCTCATAAAACTCTATCACTCGGCTACCCTCACTATTGGTCAACCTACCTTCCTTGATCCTCTGTAGCACCGACTTTCGGAAGGTGTCGTGCAGTTGCCCCGGGTCAAACCTGACGGACGCAACGGCGTCGCCCAAGGTCGCCCCGTAAATCACTTTTTTTATAATGTAACCGTCTTCGCCTATAAAGACATGTGCCTCGTGCGGCATACCAAACAGGTTATGGTTATTACCCATAACCTCCTGATAGGCACCGACCAACATCATTGCGAGGTAATAGGGCTCATTCTTGACGAGTTTGTGAAGTTCGAGAACAGGCTTAACATCGTGCAGATCAACGAATTTGTCCACGATCCCATCAGAATCACAGGTTATATCACAAAGCGTAGCATATTCTGTGGGCTTTTTGTTGAGTTTATGTATTGGGATGATCGGAAATAATTGTTCCAGGGCCCAATTGTCCGGCATAGAACGAAAAACTGAGAAATTGGTTAGGTATTTCGCGCACATTAGTTGGCGAAGTTCGTCGAACTCTTCGGCAACGTATTTCTTAAGCTGGGCAAACTTGTCAGCGGCTTCGCAAATGTCCCAGAAAAGAACCTCGCCCTTTCCCTTGGCTTCGAGTGAGATCAACCCAAGATTGAACATCGTAAATAATTCGTCACGGTTCTCAAGAGCGTCATGATAATACTCGCGATAATTCTTTGCGTTGATCGTTTCGCGCAGGTCATATAATTCATGAACGATTTGCGGGTCGTTGGTATCGAGTTTCATATCAGTTTCATGATGCTCGACAACGGTCTCTATCTCGTCCTGCACGTTTGTTACCAACAGGGCGTGGTATGCGGATAGGTAACGTCCCGATTCCTGAATGATAGTCGGGTGCGGCACATTCTCGTCATCACAAACGGTTTTGATCACATAGATCACGTCGTTAGCGAATTCGCGTGCGTTGTAATTTGCGGAGCTCTCAAATGAGGTCCGCGAACCGTCGTAGTCGACTGCCATCCCTCCGCCGACGTCCAGGTACTTGACTGGGATCTTCATTTGACGGATCTTCGCGTATGTCCTGGCCGCCTCCTTCATTGCGTTCTTGATCCGCTTGATGTCTGTCAGTTGCGAACCGATGTGAAAATGGAGCAGCTTGAACATGTCGATACGCCCCGCTTCTTGGAGCCGGCGGATGACTTCGAGGATCTCGGTGGTGGTCAAGCCGAATTTTGCCGCTTCGCCACCAGATTTCTCCCATTTTCCTGAGCCTTTTGAGTACAGTTTGACCCGAACCCCGATCGTGGGAATATCGGCTTCCGGATTCTCAGAATGGACCTTTTCAGCCAGGGC
Source organism: Pyrinomonadaceae bacterium (assembly GCA_021463165.1). GTDB lineage: Bacteria > Acidobacteriota > Blastocatellia > Pyrinomonadales > Pyrinomonadaceae > OLB17. The sequence goes on from JAJTWY010000006.1 coordinate 37,595, forward strand.
GAGCGTGTGATCGAGTTCGCTCAGCTTCTCGATTACGATCACAACGTTCTTGCCCGCCGATGCGCCCGCGAAGGCCAATTCTATGAATTCACGATCCTTGAAACCGTTAAGGACGAGGAGACTGTCCTTTGCCTGCTCAAGACCGAGGGCTGCATACAACTCCGCCTTCGAGCCGGCCTCGAGGCCAAAATTATGGCGGGTTCCTTCTCGCAGATATTCCTCAATAACGGCGCGGTTTGAATTGACCTTCATCGGGAAGACGCATAGATGGTCGCCCTCGTACTCGAATTCTTTGATGGACTTACGAAAGGCCGTTTGCAGCTTGCGGATCTGACCAAATATGAGCTGCGGAAACCGGAGAAGGATCGGAGTATTGACGCCGCGCTTTCTCAGATCGTCAACTATCTCTTTTACGTCGGCGGCAAGGCTGTCATTTTCGGACGTTCGTACGACCAGATTACCTTTGCGGTTGACGCCGAAATAGTCCGCTCCCCAATTGTCTATTCCGTATGTTTCAACGCTCTGTTCGATCATGCTGCTCAATTCTGTGTCGTCTCCCGCCTTCTGAATCTTTCGACTCACCAACAATAAAAATGAATAGCTTATAAAAAAAAAGAAAAAAAACAAACACCCTTTCATTCTGGAAACTTTAATGTCACTCCAAGATGTCTTTCGTGCTTTGTTTCTGGCATACACTTTGCCTTAATCCAATAGCGGAAATGGCCGGACGGACGGAGAGCCAAAAAGGATGAGTAAATTGAAGTGACACGACAAGAACCTCTAGGAAATTGCCGTATCTTGTCAAGAAAAGAGTGCCAAAAAATGTCACATGGTCGCCTCGGAAAAGAAAAACTGGGGAATTCTGATATGGGTAAAAGAGGACAGAGCGGCTTCTCGCTCATTGAACTACTGTTGGTGTGTGTTGTGATCGGGATCGTTGCGACCATTGCCATTCCTTACTTTCGAAAGGCGATTCACGCCTCGGAAAATCGTGGTATGCGGACAACGCTAAAGTCCGTCGCTTCCACTCAACTAAGTTTTGCGACCACGAACAGTCGCTACGCCCGCCTGAGTGAAGTGAACAACCTAATGGGTGGCTCGGTAGGAACACAATCGGGCACAGATGTTATTCGAGGCCAGTTTACCGTCAGCATGGTTCCCGCGGCGCCGACTGATGCTGAACTCCGGGATGGCTACACGATCAACGCCACGCGCAACGTGCCGGGGGAAGGCCTATACGTCTATGAGCTAACCGAAGCCGGACGGGTTCGGCAAGTATTGCCGGCCTGCACGGGCGAATGCGACTAATTGACCTCTACTTACTATCCTGCCCCGATAAGTAACTATCATGAATGTATTTGAAGATCTGATCGTAGAGTTGAAGGACGAAAACCTCCTGGAGGACTCAGTCATTGATGATCAACTCCGGCATCGAGACACTAGGCATCTGGAAGTCACCGTTACTCCTGATAAAGTGGACCCTGTTCCAATAGAGCGGTTCGATGGTGCCGAAGATACGGGAAACGCTTCGCTTGACGAGGGCGTTGAATTGGCGGGCTACGATGTTAGCTTGGAGGACACGGTAACTCCCGAACCTCGAGCTGAGCCAGATCAGACACATCGAAGCCCGAGAAATGGGCAGGAGTTCTACCGAAAGCGTGCCATGTCCGAGGTCTCGAATCTCCAGATGGTCGAGCACGTTCTGACCGGCGTCGAACGCGAATTTCTGAAAGTTATCCCGCGTGTCTTCGACGATTTTGAAGCAAAAAAAGCTCTCAACACCTTCCTCCAAGTGACTGCCGGCGAGAACTCGACTGAGCATAAGGAGGCAGAATTTCGGCTAATGACCGAAACAGAAGCTTGGTGTACTGCTCTTGCGGCGAGAGATAAGGACATTGCGGTTGCCAATCTGCGCCGATATTGCGAGGGGTCGCGGCCTCCGCTATCCTCTCAGGCGTTGGTTGCTCTTGCTCGATTTTACCGAAATCTGCCGTATACGGAGACAGTGCGTGCGAAATTCGACTTTGTAATAACACGCCTCTTTTCGCGTCCGATTGAGAACGAGATGCGAGTCGAGTTGTTTAACCGGGACGAAACCCTTGCCCATATACAGACACTCTATCGCGAGTGGTCTAGCATTGCCCTTTATGGAGCTGAGGACGATGATTCAAGTCTCTCGTTGGCCGCCCTGAGCTTCGAGGATCTTGCGATCGAGGCGGAGAACGCCGGGAGCTTTGATCAACTGATATCCAAAGATTATTTCGGCCGCGTCAGAACCTTCAAGGCGGGTATCGGCGAGCTATATTATGCTCCTAGTGTTTTAGCGGCCGCGATCGATGCGAACATTCGAATCGGAAATGCGTATGTCAAGCTGATCAGTATTGAGCGGCGGCGGGTTGATGTCGAGACCATAGAATCGAAGTACGGCGACCAATACGATGACAGCGTAGCCGAGGGCATCGGACGCACACTCGAACTGGTAGAACTTCTCAGAAATCCCCTCGAGTTTCGAGCCGACGAGCCATCGACGGCCGATGTGGCTCAGCCGGAGGAACACGTGGAAGTGCCACTAACAGAGACCGAGACAATAGAAACTGAAACTGGAATGAGATCCCGACCTGCGATCATCGATAGGATCCTTGAGGGCGTCTTTTCGATAAACCGATCGTTGCTCGTTCTTAGTGTTCTGCTAATTGGAACTTCTGTAGGAATATATGTCTACGCAAATTTCTTTGCGACGGAAAGCACTCAGGAGTCAGAAGTTCGGGGGATGCAGATCAGTGATCCGGTCTATAAAGACTATGTGACGACGGCAAGGATCAGCGACGATACATTCTATGGTGTCCTGTTACCGACATGGAATTCGCTCTCCCACGAAAAAAAGGAGGAGATCGTCACCCATATTTTCATGCAGGGTAAAGAACATGGATACAAGAAAGTGAACTTGATCGGCAACGACGGTAAGGCTGAAGCATTCGTGTCGGCTAACCGGATCGAGATTCGGGCCAAATAGATGGCCCCTTTGGGTCGAACAGAAATGACAGTGGCCGTCGAACTACGGATTCGACGGCCATTCTGTTCATTAACTTAGAATTCGTCAGCGCGGGAGGCCTTGAACCGTCTATGGTCCATCCGACGCTTCATGAATTCTGAAACCATCTGTGAGGCCTTCGCCTTTTGCTCCTCCGTCAGGATCGCGAAAACTTGTGACTTCGCCCGTTGCTTCTCAAGTATGAGCTTTTTTGTAAGCTCCCCCTGCTCAGCGGCAAGCCGCTCGACTTGCTCTAGGTCATAGATCACGTCTAACCGGCGAATACGATCGTTGTTGTGGAGATTTACGACCGTTGAGCAGTCTGGAATGTATCGAACCGTGGGGATGTGTAAAGAATTGTAAAACACCAACAATTGGACGTGCTTTTGGCGTAGAATGCTGGTGATGGATAAGGTCCTGATCATTGATGACGACGAAGAGCTTTGTGAGTTGGTATCGGAATACCTGACGGTCGAGGGCTTTCAGATCGAGTGTGTCAACGACGGGGCAAGCGGGCTGGAGCGGGCATTGTCGGGCGATTACGACATGGCGATCCTCGATGTCATGCTCCCGAAAATGAACGGTTTTGATGTCCTGCGGAAGCTTCGCGAAGAGTCAAAGCTGCCGGTCATTATGCTAACCGCGCGCGGGGATGACATGGAACGCATCGTCGGTCTCGAGATCGGTGCGGATGACTACCTGCCGAAACCATTCAATCCCCGGGAATTGGCGGCTCGGCTTCGGGCGATATTGCGGCGCACGGTGGTTCCGGAAGACGGTCAAGATACCGCAGAAAAACTTGACGTTGACGGTATTCAGATCTCAGCTGCTTCGCGGATCGCGATGCTCGACGGAAAAGAGCTGAATCTAACATCCGTGGAGTTTGGGCTACTACTTGAATTACTCAAAGAGGCAGGGCGTATCGTCAAGAAGGAGGATCTGAGTGAGAATGTCCTTGAGAGAAAACTGTCGCCGTACGATCGCAGTCTGGACATGCATATCAGTAATCTTCGCAAGAAGCTAGGTGATCGGGCTGACGGGACTGAAAGGATCAAGACGATCCGTTCGGTCGGATACATTTATACCTTGGTATGAAACTTTTCGTTAAGATCTTTCTTTGGTTTCTGGCGGCCATCGGGCTAATGGTCGGCGTGATCGTTTTTGTTACGCGGACCTTTCAGACAGGACCGATGATGAGGCGTTTTGAGCGCTCGACTCGCAATCAGTTGACAGTTTATGGCGATACGGCGACCCAGATCGTAAATGCCGAGGGCGAATCCGGTCTAAAGATCTTCTTGGCGAGGCTTAAAGATCTTGAGCCGCCTCGACAGGTAAGTTTGGTTGGCCCGGACGGGACGCTTTGGTCCGGTGATGCGGTTGATGTTCCGGCGATTCGTGAACTTGCCTTAAAGACGTCAGCGAGCGGCGAGGCCGAGACCGATTTTAGCGGGGAGGAGCGAACGGTGGGCACGGCACCTGTTAGATTCCCCGATGGTCGGCGAATGGTTCTCATTTTCCAGTGGGAATGGCAGGCTCCCCCGTCTCTCTTCTGGGGCACTCAAACGGCCCTCGTTCGCTCGGGGGGCATCCTTCTTGTCGCATTCGTCCTGTGCTATTTACTTGCACTCTATTTGACGTCGCCAATACGAAAATTACGTGAGGCTACGAACAAACTGGCTGACGGAAATCTTGAGACCCGTGTCAACCCGCGCCTGGGGCGGCGACGCGATGAGCTGGGCGACCTTGCTCGTGACTTCGACCTTATGGCAGAGCGGATCGAGACACTGATCACCACACAGCAGCGACTGAACCGCGATATTTCGCACGAGCTCCGTTCGCCGCTTGCGAGGATGAACGTTGCGTTGGAGATCGCAAAACAAAGATCGGGCCCGGAGACAAAGCCGCTCCTGGAGAGGATCGAGAACGAGGCCGAGCGCTTGAACGAGATGATCTCGCGGCTGCTGACGCTTGCGCGGCTCGAAAGCGGGGCCGAAGAGGTTGAACGGGTCCGCCTCGACCTAGCTGAGATCGTGAGAGATGTAGCGGCAGATGCCGATTTTGAGGCCCAGGCAAAAGGAAAATTTGTTGAACTAACTTCCATCGATAGCTGCCCCGTTATGGGGAGCGAAAACCTTTTACGAAGCGCCGTTGAGAATGTCCTTCGAAATGCTGTCCGCTATACGGCGGAGCGTACCGCCGTCGATGTTTCCTTGAAACGATCGAACGGCCATGCGGTGCTTCGCATCTCTGACCACGGCGGCGGTGTTCCGGAAGATGAGCTGGCAAACCTTTTCCGGCCGTTCTACCGTGTCGGTGAGTCCCGCGAAAGAAAGACCGGAGGCACCGGTTTAGGTCTCGCGATCGCCGAACGCGCGGTAAGTGCTCACAAGGGAACGATCACCGCGCGGAATTTCAATGGCGGGCTCCAGGTCGAGATCGAGATAGACACGCTCAAATAGAGAGTACTGATCCTATGCCGATCGAGCCGTGAGCAACGCAGGTGACCAGGGCTCAGACGGCCTTTCTTGCATCGATAAACGACTTGACGGAGAGCAGCACGAAGACCAGGCAGATCGCCGCCGTTGCAAGTTGCGAGATGACGGCCGGGGACATCGTCAGCTCGCTCATTTTCATTCCAAGCCGGCCCGCCGTTATCAGAAAGCCGATCAGGCCGACGAAGACGGCTACGTGCATCAGGTGCTTTCGAAGCCCCTCATTTCCTTTTGCCACAAACCCAAGGACTTCCAGGACTGTTCCGAAGACGAAAGGGATCAAGGCCGTCAAGCTGGCGTTACCATTCATCATCGCATATACGTAACCCAGGATACCGACGAGCGATAACAACATTCCGCAAACTATAGCTGTATTTGGCATTTTTAACCTCGCCGGCCAACGGCCGGTACGATCATTCTTACGCACTGAGGGCGAAAACAAAAGTTGATCGATCGCGTCATTTTCGCATTTCATCGATCATGTCCGCGATCGTCTGTTTAAGATGAGCGGTCACGATCTCGTACTTCTGGTCGTCGTTCATGGGGCCAACATGGTCGCCATCAAGCGATAGCACCTCGTCCAGGTGCTTGCGTGCGTCGATCGGCTCACCTACCACGATCTTTACCTTCGCGGGGCGGATCCTCCAGGAATTACGGGGCCAGACGTTCTGCAGCCCGTCGATCGCGACCGGGACGATCGGCATATCCAACTCCGTCGCGAGGATGGCGGCTCCTTTCTTGAATGCGTGGAGATCGCCATCGAATGCTCGCTCGCCTTCGGGGTAAATGTTCAACACCTTTCCATTCTTCAGACCGATCGCCCCCGACTTCATTGCCCGCATCAACTCAGTGTCAGGGTTCACCGGAACGACATTGAGCATTGTCGCGACTGCCCTCAAGATCGGCCCTTCAAAGAATTCGCTCGCCCCAACGTGAAAAATATTCTTGAAAAGCCTGTACGGATAACTCGAACACAGGACGAAGGGATCGAGGAAACTCTGGTGGTTCGGACAGATCAGAAACGGTCTCGCGATACATCCCTTCTCGTCGAGTGCGGTCAAGCTCATCAGGTTCTCTTTGCCCCGGACCTCGAGCATCATGAACACGCGGCAAAACAGATTAAAGATCGAGTAAACACAAAATGCGAACACGGCGAAGAACGGCCGAGGTTTCAATATTGCACGGACCTCGGGAAAATCACCGTCGGCGTTTCGGACGATCTCGCCCCAGTTGAGGTCAACCGAGACTGCATCAGCACTCTCGCCGGCATGTGCCCTAACAAGATCGATGAGGCTTCCGACGGTCAATGCCTGCGCCGCCTCGTCGCCATTGAATTCGGTCGCAAACGCCTGCTCCAGAGCTGCAAACGTCTCGGCCCGGGCCAAACTGTCGAGTCCAAGATCGATCTCGAGGTTCATATTCGGATGAATGAGATCGTGATCCTTTGAATTCTGCTTGATGGCACTGACGACCGCCTTGCCGATGTTCGATCCTAGTAGGGTTGAGTCGGCCGATGAGAGTTCCCACGCCTTGGTCTCCTTCACGTCGCTCGCAATTACGCCGGATTCAACCTCCTGCTTTAGCTGGAACCGCTTGATCTTGTTAGTTGCCGTTCGCGGCAGCGGTTCGACACGGATGATGTAGTCGCGCACTCGCTGATATTCCGGCAGATCGCGACCTAGGCTGTCCAGGTTGTGACGGATAGCTTCCTTTGAATTCGCGATACCATTCGCCTTCAGGTAGGCGAAATCCGGGACGATGACCGCGGCGAGCTTCTCAGCCCCGGCTCGTGCCTCGCTCGAGTCCGCGACGCCGATCACGGCCAGTTCCTCGACCATCGGAGATTTCAAGTAATGGACCTCGATATCTTCGGGGTGGACATTCTTTCCCGATGGCAGCACGATCACGTCCTTGGCCCTGCCGACGATGTAGAGGAATCCATCATTATCGATCCTGCCGAGGTCGCCCGAGCGGAACCATCCGTCCTCGGTGAATGCCTCGGCCGTTGCGGCCGGATTTTGATAATACCCGTCGAAGACCATCGTTCCGCGGATCAGCACTTCGCCGACACCATCTTTATCGGGATCGGCGATCTTGATCTCGGCGCCTCTCATCGGTTTCCCGACCGACCCGACTCGATTGTCGTCCGCGTAGGTCGCCGTAGCCGCACCGCTGGTCTCGGTCAGGCCGTAACCCTGTAAGATCGTGAATCCAAGCCTGTGAAAATCATTCGCGACAGCCTCGTCAAAACGTGAACCGGCAGAAATCGCTACTCTCAACTCGCCACCGAACGATTCGTGAACCTTGCCGAAGAATTTTCGCCCCAGGTTGATCCTGAACGTGTCGCGTAAGAATCCGTTCGTTGCCAGCATTGCACGGAAGAGCATCTGAACAGGCTTCGGCTTGGCCTCGACCGCGTCGAATATCTTCTTGTGAAAGATGTACCAGAGCCGCGGCACGGTCGTGAGGATCGTAGGCTTAAAGACCTTCATCGATTCGCTCAATTCGGCCGGCGTCAGTTCCTTGAGATAACCCACCTGTGGGCCGAAGGTCGTTGCTACCCACAGATTAACTATCTGAAGATAGGCGTGAAACAGCGGCAGCAGGCTCAGGATACGCTCCTTGTCCGAAAGGTTCAGGACGTCGTTGACCCCCGCGAGCTCGCCGACAATATTTCCGTGGGTCAGAGGAACGCCTTTTGGCTTGCCGGTCGTGCCGCTTGTGTAGATCAAGAGGGCGGTGTCGTCGCCTTCCGCCTTCGGGATCTCGGCTGCAAAACTTTCCGGAAAATCCGTCGCCGACCAATCCTCAAATCTGACGAACCCATTTGTCGAAGCCTCAAGATCCCAGACGACCGCCGGAATGTGCCGGCCCAGTTTCTCTTCGATCTGAGCGAATCGCCCGGTTTGATCGGGAGATAGGAAAGCCACCTTCGCTTCGGAATTCTCGAGAAAATTCGTGATCGTCTCAATTTCTCCGTGCGGGTCGAGCGGAACGCAGACCGCACCTCGATAGAGCGTTCCAAGATACGCCACCGCCCACGATGGGTGATTTTCGCCGATAAGGGCAACGCGGTCGCCGAACTCGACATTCTCCTGCCCAAGACGATAAGCGACCGAGCGTATCCGCTGGAGCATTTCAGCGAATGTGTACACCTCGCGATCGCTGCCCACGATCCGCATCGCGACCTTGTCGGGCCGCTGCTCGAATGCGTCGATCAGCATTCTCAAAAATGACTGTGACATAGGCTTTCCGCGGTTATTGTGGTTCAAACGCCAACTAACTTCAAGGGCGGGCCAGCCGCCTTTTTCCAACAGAATATTTTCCGGTCGGTTCGGCTTGCCGTGTTTAAAGCATTCACGTGTTTAAAGCGTTTGTGATGTTTAAAGCAAAACTTCGTTTAAAGCACCTGTTCGCGTTTAAAGCGTTTAAAGCATTTGTTCCGCCTTATGCGTTTAAAGCAGTTGCTTCGCCCCATGTCCCTGACGATCACGTCGCGATCACAGCTTGACCTTCCATCCGGTTCCGATCACGTGCAGAACGCCGGGTGTCGAATTTCGGTCGTCCTGACGGAGATAGTAAAGGTCAACTGAAAGCTTTTCTGACACCGCCTTATTGATGCCGAAAGAAAGCCTGTTGCGTGAGAAACGTCCGGCGGCGGAGTCATAGAAAGGCTCCTCGGTCACGAAAAGCTTGGCGCCCTTCGTCCATTTTTCCGGCAGTTTCTTGTCCACCGTGACCGACGGGCGATAGCGCCATGAGTTGCCACGCGACCTGACACGATACTCGAACAGGCTCCGATGAGCGAGGCCCACCGTTTTGATCGCAGACCGAAATGTCGCCCCAAGTAGAAACCGATTCTCGTTGGCAAATTCACCCGCCGAGTTTCGCACCCTCAAATAAAGGTACCCGGGCGATATCGAAATGGCCTTGTGCGGTTTGAGCACGAAACTTACACCGACGCGGCCCTCGTTCAGGCGGGTTATGTTCTTCCCCACGCGGAACGTGAACGGGATGACAATATCGGCCTTCTTATGGATACGTTTCGTAACGCTGACCTCATTCCACGATTGCAGGTCCGAGTCATCAGCCTGGGATTGGCAGAGCGTCGACAGTGTTCCGGCCAAAAGGACCGCAAGAGCAAGAAAGATTGTTCGAGGTATCAGTCGATCCATCCACGGTGACCGGCTTCGGTGTTACAGAAGTGTAACGAAAAAGTTACGTAAATGCATCGTCCTGCACGCGACGATCACTCTTGTTCACGGTCGCGCGACGGCGTTTCCTCGGAAAAGGGAACGAATGCCGGTGGGACAGTCGATCTGGTGACGCATTGTAAGTGACTGCTATTCAAGTACTTACGAGCATTTTGGCCCGCCGTCTGTCCCACGTGTCCCACTGCTGTCCCAGCCCTTGGGTGGGACACCTTAACTCCTCTGCTATCAACGGTTTACATCGTCATTTTGGTGCCAGTTCCCGGGTTTTGTAAAAGAATTGTAAGACAATGTAGTGTGCATCGTCCTGAAGAGGTTGATACGACCCATCCGGACCTCGATTTTCAAAGAACAGTCACATCTGCTCGGATCGGCAGACGCAATGCTGTTGCAAGCATAGCACAAATCCCGATGAGAATCAATCGTAAATTTCCCGAAAGGAACATGGTCGATCAGCCTGAAATGACGTTCTTTCGCGATGTCGCGGCTCGGGTTGGACGAGTTCTATTTGGCCTTCTTTCTGGGGATTCGGACGCGGATCGCCTTTGGCACGACCTCGAAAACGGCTGGAAGCCGGCCAAGGAGTTCGCCGTCGATCTCGATCGGGGTTGTCGTGTCGCCAACAGCCGAAACCTCGATCTTTTTGGCTAGAGTGCTTTTGACCTCATCGAGGCTGAGGTGGGTCCCTTTGTACAAAGAGAAGGCGTTGGCCAGGATCTTGATCGCGTTCATATCGCCGACGTTGACCACATCAAAATGTCCGTCGGTCAATTTCGCTTTTGGAGCTATCATCATCCCGCCGCCAAAAAAACGAGCGTTCGCTATGCATAGGCAGATGGTCTGGATCGAGGCCTCCCTTTCGTCGTCGATCCGAATCCTGACCCTTACCGGGTTCGGGTGGAATGCCTCCTGCAGGGCGGAAACGGCGAAGTTGGCCCGGCCGCGAACGCTATCGCCGGGCAGCCATTCAAAATAGCTGGCCGATTTGACCCGTTTTATGACCGAGGCCGCCAGGCCGACCGACGAGATATTGAGGAAGTAGCGAGAATCGAGAACGCCGTCGGCGTTCGTGAATGTTGCCTTGCCTGCATCGATCGTCTTGGTGATCCCGTTTTTCAGGGCCATTGCCGCGTCGCGAGATGACGACGGAATTCCAAGTGACCGACGGAGATCGCCGCCCGTACCAGAAGGAAGCACAGCCAGTTCCGTATCCTTGCCGGACCGCAGAATGCCATTAGCGACCTCGTTGATCGTGCCGTCGCCGCCGCACGCGATCACAAGCCTATGGCCGGACCGGGCAGCACGCTCAGCGAGCTCGATCGCGTGGGCGGGGCCCTCGGTAAAGGCGACATTGAACGGCCCGAAATGGGCGCGCATTTCGCTTGCGAGAACGGCCCATTTATCGCGAGTCGAGCCGGAGGCCGACTTCGGATTCACGATGATGAGCGGAAGGGTGCTGTCCGCAGGCTTCGGGGTTTTAAGATCTCTTGCCAAAAAATATAGATCCGGAACAGGTTATGTCCCGAATCTATAGATTACCGCCTGCGCCCGATTTTGTCTTGCTGCTAGTGTTTGTGTTCTCTTGAGATCTGAGCCGCAGCGGTGTTCAAAAAGATGTTCGAGGGAAGCCGTTTGCTCAAGGGAACCTGTTTGGGGGCAACAGCCATAAAAGCCTCGATGTCGGCGATCGAACGCGGTAGTTTGCCCGACATCCATTCGACACCGTTGGCGGTCACGAGCATATCGTCTTCGATGCGGACCCCGATGTTCTTGTACTTTTCGAAGGCGGGACGGACCTTTTCCTTGAACGCCCGATTTTCCGGGGTATCGGGCAGATTATCAAGTGCGTCTTCACGGATGTAGATACCGGGTTCGTTCGTATAGACATTCCCGGGTTTTAGCGGCGTCTGATAGCCGCCGACGTCGTGGACGTTCATCCCGATCCAATGGCCGAGGCCGTGGATGAACCAGTAGCCGACCTGCCGCGAATTTTTATCGGTGACGAGGCCGAGTTTGAAAAGGCCGTCGTTGATCGTCTCACGGGCGATCTGCCCGAGTTGGGCAAAGGTGACACCGGGTTTGGTGGCCCGCGCCACGGCCTCCTGCGCATCGTAAACGATCTGATAGATCTCAGCCTGTTCTTTGGTGAATTTGCCGTTGACCGGAAATGTTCGAGTGATGTCCGCGGTGTAATGATCATACTCGGCTGCGGCGTCGATAAGCAGGACCTCGCCTTTTCTGACAGGGCTCTGCGATTCAACATAGTGCAGTGTCGTCGCATTTGGGCCGCAGCCGACGATCGAGGGATAGCCCCAGAAATCGGCATTTCGACGGCGGAACGTATATTCGAGCTCGGCGTGGACCTCATACTCCCAATCGGCACGGCCGACCGTCGCCATTGCTCGCATATGGGCTTCGATCGATATATCGACGGCATGCTGGAGTATTTTGAGTTCGTAGGGCGATTTGACCAGCCTCAATTCGCCGAAGATGGGCTGGGCATTAACGATCTTAAAGCCGGTCAACGCCTTTGCGAACTCCTGTTCAACCCGAAACTCGCGTTGGCCGTTCTCATCGCGTTCGCCGCTGGGAAGCAGCAGATAGAGCGATTCCGGCATAGAACTGATAGAGACGCCGCCCTCCCTGGCCGCGAACGCCTTTTTTTCTTTCAGAGCGGCTACGAACCCATTGCGTTCCGAAGCATCGACGATCGTACGCAGGCCGGAAATGGCGGATGCCTGTTCGCGCGAATACATCTTTCCTTCCCATGCTTCGCGAACCGGTACGCGCTTTGGCAGAAACAGAGTTTCCGTCACGGTCCCGCCGTCCTTTGTCATTACGAAGGTCGCTCCGTCCTGCTTCAACCCGGTCAGATAGAAAAGGTTGTTTTCCTGCCGATATACATAGTCAACGTCGTTGGTATAAAGCTTGGGTTCCGCAGAAAAGAGGATCAGCATGCTTTTGTCAGCCATCTTTGCGGCAACCGCGGCTCGGCGCCGCTCCAACTCAGCATGACGCTCAGCGTCAGTGAACTTTGGTGCTTTCGGTGCGACCAGGATCGAAGTCGGGCCGGCGATGAGGTTCGTTGGCAGCGTAACGGCCCCGATACTGAGAAACAGGAGAAGCGATGTGAACTTTTTCATTGATATACCTCTATTTCGATGTCTTTTGGCGTGACGTTGCCGGAATGATCGGCAGCGAAGACCCGCAGGATGAAAGAACCCGTGCCGATCTCGTTGGTGTCGAGAAACCCCTCGCCATATTCATCGCCATCGACATGATTTGTGACTATGTAATTAAAGATCGTCTCGCCGGTTGCCCCGGAATGGCTTCGCGATCCGTATGCAAAGCGGACCGCCTCGTTCGCCGGCATCCGCTCGAATGAGATATTCCATCTCGGTTCGAACAAAGGCGAGCCATCCTTTCGCAGGACCTGATACCCGAGCTTGTAAACACCGAGCCGGCGGCGTTCGGCGTTTCCATCGACCTGGTCGTACGAGCGGACAACGATCCGGACTTGGTTTTTTATACGCAGGACGTCCGAAACAGTTTCGACCGGAGCCCAATTTTGGTCAAAAACCGAGACCTTTTCTATCACTGGAGCTCTGGTATCGCTAAAACCTGGGAGATCGAGCGCATTGAGAGCATTCATTTCGGCACCGCTGCGGCCGGCGACCAAATGCACGTGATTCATTGGATTGAGTGTTCCGATCGCTTCTCCGGCGGCGAATTTGGAACCTCGCGGAACGCGGACGTTGACCAACTTTCCGCTCGCATCCGTCTGAAACTGGAATCTCTCGTCGCCCAGAGGTTTTCCGCCGGGATCGCGCCCGAGCCTGATATGGATGTAACCGAGCGTCGGCAATCTTAGTAGCTCGCGGAGGGTGTTGAAATTCTCGGCCGCGACCGGGCGCAGAACCTTTTCGTCGCGAACGAATCGTGCGGTCTCACCATATGCACCCGCTATGTCGAGGCCGTTGTGAAACCAAACGGGGTCGGAATTTTCGGTGATCTCGCCGCGGATCTCGCCGAGTGTGCCGGCTACATCACGCTTTGCAGTTGGCGGATCGTACGGCCATCGCCCCGGCGCAGCCGCTCTGAACTCAGAAGGCGTGGCCCGCATTGCAGCGATAGCCTGGGGCGATAGAGGTTGGGTCGCGGCATTCGATGTCAGGCGACGTAGAAGGCGATTTTCGCTGTCGGCGATCAAGAGATCGCCCTTGGCATCAAAGGCAAGGCCGGAGATCCGATTGAACCTGGCATTGAGCCGCGGGCCGTCCGCCAGGCCGCGCCGCTCCCCGACAAGCGTTCGAACCACGGGCACCGGCCCTGCGATCGTCCTGATCGAATTGCCGTCGGCGATAAATATCGAGCCGCGGGCATCTACGGCAATGGCGGTTGGCTGAACAAAAGACGCTGAGAGCAGGGAACCGTCGCGCATTTCGCCATCGCCGCTGCCGGCGAGCGTCCAAACGCGGCCATCGGCTTCCACGACACGTATCCTGCGGTTTCCGGTGTCGGCGACGAGCAGCTTGTCGTGCCAGGCAGCGATCCCGACAGGGGTGTCAAATTTCGCTTCGGTGCCGTCAAGATAGCCAGCTACGCTGCCCGCGAGTGTCCGCACCTTACCATTTTCGATGACACGGATGCGGTCATTGTACGTGTCCGCGACGAAAATCGTGCTGCCAACACACGCGACGCCGATCGGTGAATTGAACCCCGCGCTCGAGGCATCTCCGTCCGAATTGCCGCGGCTTCCACCGGCGATGATCGTCGGGTTCGGGTCGAGGCGATAGATCGCATTCCTCCCGCTGTCGGCAACGACCGCTTTACCATCGGAACCGATGCAGATGCCGGAAGGCGTGTCGAAACCCGATTCCTGAGCAACACCATTCGCTGAGATCATCGAGACCGTTCCGAGTTCGCCGTCGGATAAGTATGTGACACCGGCCGCGTGAGCCAGACCGAACGGCTCGCCGAATTCTTTGTTCTGGCCCAGGATCGTTTCGACGTTGATCAGGGGTGAGCGTTCGGGCGCGAGGACAGAGCACGAGTTAATGAGCGCGATGATCAAGACATTTGTCAGCAGAATTGCGATGTTGCGGGCTTGTTTCACGCGGCGGGTAAATTGATTGCTTGGCATCTGCGTTTTTGATACTATATCGGCACTCAGACAACCATATCAATCAAGGAGTTCAATAGAATGTTTTCATTACAAGACCTTTTAGGACAGGCTCAGGGTGATCAGGCCGTCGATCAGATAAGCAGCAGTGTCGGCGCGGACAATTCGATGGTAAATACGGCGATACAGATGGCTTTGCCGGCTTTGATCAATGGCCTTGCAAATAATGCTTCGACACCTGAGGGTGCGGAGAGCCTGAATAATGCACTGGATCGGGACCATGTCAATAGTGGCGTCCTCGACAACCTCGGAGGGTTGGCCGGCATGATCTTTGGCGGCGGCCAGGAAGCACCGCCTCCACCGCAAGCGAACGCGGGCGGCATCCTCGGTCACATTCTGGGCGGAAGCCAGGGACAGGTCGCACAGGAGGTAAGCCAGAAGTCCGGGTTGAATATTGGACAGGTTGCCCAGATCCTGATGTTCCTTGCCCCTATCGTGATGAGCTATCTCGGCAAGCAAAAGCAGGAACAAGGCGTTGGGGCGGATGGACTAGGCGGACTGCTTGGAGGTCTGCTCGGCGGCGGTCAGCAGACTGCTCCGCAGCAGTCGTCAGGGAACGCTATGATGGACATGGCTTCGAACATGCTCGACAGCGACCGAGACGGCAGTGCCCTGGACGACATCGCCTCGATGGCGTTCAAATATATGACGAATAAATAACTGGAGGTTCGCGACAAATGCGACGATGGGTAGTTTCATCTGCGATCATGGTGATCGCTCTTATGGTCGGGGTGAGCCTCGTTTCGATGGCCTCGAAAGCCGCAGCACCTACGTATCAATTTGTTGAGGTCTACGCCGTTGCCTATCCCAAGGCCGACGAAGACGCACGGCAGGAACGACGCTGGTATTTTTCGCAGGTTATCGTGATGCCGACGGATGTCCCATCGTATTCGCTGGTCAAGAAGGTCTTTTCGCCTTATTTCGCAAGGCACGTAATGGATCCTGTCGAGGCACGAGGTATTGTTCTCGATTTTAGTGAGCAGGACGTAAGGATGAACGGTGAAACCTCATACACAAACTATGAGACAAAGGCCGAAGCCGAGGCTGAGCTAAAAAAGGCGATCGAATATCGAAAGGGTCAGGGCGGCAATATCTACTCGTTCGAGATCGACCTAAAAGACCCCAAGGGTGAGGCGACCAGCAAGCCGAAGCTTGTTTACCACGACAAAGAGCAGGTCATCTACGATAAGCCAAAACAATAAGACCAAAAACAAAGGCCATGCGGATGGAATGCATGGCCTTTTTTATTGGTTCGTTATAAGTCGGCTTAGAGTTTGCCGGCCTTGATGTCGGCGAGTCGTTTTTCGAACGCAGCCGTATCGGCCTTTTCGGCCTTGCCCTGAGCGACTGCTTTCTCGCCGGTTGCTATGGCTTCATCACGTTTTCCGGCCGCGAGGAGGATATTGGCCTTTCGCGAAAGGTTGGCGAAGGTAGCCTTTGCCGCGATCTGCTGGTCGACCGCCTTCACGGCCGCGTCAAACCACTTTGCGGCAGCTTCGTTCTGCTTGTTGGCCTTCGCGTAGTTTGCCGCATTCTGAGCCGGCCCGGGGTCGTCAGACTTGGCACCTGCAACATAAGCCTCGAGACGCTTCATCGTCGAGCCGACCACATCCTTGACCTCGATCGTGAAGGGAACCTTCACTTTCTCCCAGCGGAGATAAACGGTTGCGGAGTTTTCGGTTATGTTATCAAATCCGTAATAGAGAAACTCCTTGCTGTCCGTGACCCAAGTCGGTTTTGTTTTCACGCGGAGTGCGTCTTTCTTCGCGTCATATGAGAAACTGCCCCACTGGCCGTCATCCTTGTTGAAGATGAGCGTCCATTCCTCTTTGCCCGGGATCGCGTGAAAGCTGTACTTTCCGGCGGGCAATGGCTGGCCGTTGACGTTCACATCATCTGCGATCGTGAACAGGGTGGCTTCGTTCGCGCCGGCTCGCCAGATGTGGCCGTTCGGGACAAGCGGGGCCCCGGGCGGCCTAACACGGCCGTCATCGAGCGTTGCCTCACCGGCCACAGCGGTTGGCAGATCGCCCCAAATGGTCCGTCCCTTGACCGCCGGGCGGCTGTAAACAATGCTGATATCGGTCGTGCCGATGGTCTGCATAACACCCGCCTTCGAACTTGGGCGCGGCAGCGGCGGACGGGCTTGCGCCGAAACCGCGACCGCCGAGATCGCTAGGATCAGAAGGGTTGAAATAATGGTCATGGCCCGAGATAGCTTTTTCATCTTATGTAACTCCTAATACTGAAAATTTGAACCGCTTGCTGTTTGGCTCGTCCGGTATCTAGTCATCATCATCGTGGGCACGAACGCGTCCGGACGCAACGGCCTCGTCGATCACCTTTTGCGCGAGGTTGCCGGGCAGCGGATCGTAATGCGAGAACTGCATATGATACGAGCCGCGGGCCTGGGTGACCGAGTTTAGCTTCGACTGATAATCGAGCATTTCGCTCAAGGGAACTTTCGCCTTGATAACCTGCTGTTTACCTCGCATTTCCATTCCGCCGACACGGCCGCGGCGGCTGTTCAGGTCGCCCATGATGTCACCCGAGACTTCCTGCGGGGTGAACACCTCGACATCCATGATCGGTTCGAGCAGCGTGGGCTTCACCTTTTCCATCGCGGCTCGAAAAGCCTTGCGGCCGGCGGCACGGAAGCTGTGCTCGTCGCTATCGACAGTGTGATAGCTGCCGTCGATCAGCGTGACCTTGAAATCGACCATCGGGTAGCCGGCGACGGCGCCGCCTGCTGCAGCTTCAATGATGCCTTTCTCGATCGCCGGACGGAAATTCTGCGGCACCGCTCCACCAAATATCTTATCGACCCATTCGAAACCGGCACCACGTTCGAGCGGTTCGAAGATCACTTTGCAATCGCCAAACTGCCCACGGCCGCCGGACTGTTTCTTATGGCGTCCCTGGACCTCGGCAGTGCCGGTGATCGTTTCTTTGTAGGGAACCTTGGGCGGATGGAGAGCGACCTCTACGTGGTAACGGTCGGCGAGTTTCTTTACGACCGTTTCGATGTGCAGTTGGCCCGAGCCTGAGAGAATGAACTCTTTTGTCTGTGCATCGCGGTCGAAGTGCAGCGACGGATCCTCCTCGAGGATCTTGTGCAGAGCGACGGAGATCTTGTCTTCGTCCGCACGAGATTTTGGTTCGATGGCGAACGCGATCGCCGCCTCAGGATACTCGACGGCCGGGAAAACGATCGGGTTCGCCTTGTCGGCGAGAGTATCGCCGGTCTGGGTCTCTTTCAGCTTTACAACGGCAATAATGTCGCCCGTCGCTGCCTCCTGAATCTTGTCGAGCGTTTTGCCGGAGATCACATGCAGGGCGCCGAGCCGCTCGGCCGCGTCGCGCGACGTATTCTGGACCGTAGCATCCGCCCCGATCTTTCCGCTGATGACCTTCATCACGTTGATACGGCCGGCGAACGGGTCGGCGATCGTGCGAAACACATAGGCGGAAAATGGTTCGTCGTTCGAATATTTTCGGCTTATCCGGTCGCCGGTCATTTCATTATCCTTGAAACCATATTCGGCCTCGTGCGTCGCCGGATTCGGAGCAAACTCCACAATGTGATCGAGCAGTATCTGGAGCCCGACAAGGGTGTTGGCCGAGACCGCGTAAACGGGACACAGTTTGCTGCTCGCGATCGCCTTCGCGAGATTAGGGTATATATCGCTCTCATCGAGAGTGCCGGTCTCAAAGTATTTTTCCATCAGAGCGTCGTCTGATTCGGCAACGATCTCAATAAGCCGTTCGCGGGTCCGTTCAAAGACGTCGCGGCCTGCTTCGGGGAGCGGGATCTCCTTCGCCTTCCCGTTAGCGTCGAATTCATAAGCCTTCTGGTGAACGACATCAACCACACCCTTGAAGTTGCCCTCAGCTCCTATCGGAAGTGTGAAAGGCACTATCGAACGTGCAAAGCTCGACGTAGCGGTCTCAAGAGCGTGGCCAAAATCGGCGTGCTCCTTATCGATCTTGTTGATCACCATGAACCGAGGGAGCAAAAACTCATTGGCGTACTGCCACGTTTTTTCGGTCTGGACCTCGATCCCGTGAACGCCGTCAACCACAACGAGCGCACAGTCGGCAACTCGAAGAGCCGGACGGGCGTGCGAAACAAACGCCGCATAACCCGGAGTGTCTATCAAGTTTACTTTCGTGTCTTTATATTCGAGGTGGGCGAAGTTGTTGTTGAGGGATATCTTGCGGGCTATCGAATCTTCTTCGTAGTCGGTAATGGTCGTACCTTCGTCGACCTTACCCCATCGGGCGGCTCCGGAAATGTAGAGCAGGGAACTGACGAGCTGGGTTTTACCTGCGTCGCCGTGTCCAATGACAGCCATATTCCTGATGTTCTCAGTTGCGAATGCTTTCATGTTCGGCAATCTCTCCTTGCGGTTAAAGTTTAGAGTTCCGAGTTCCTGGTTTCGAGCTCTTCTTGATCTCCAACGCGGAACCTGGAACACGAAACCCGAAACTTTTTTAAGTTGTTGGTAATAATCAAATTTATATCACTATAAACAAAAGGGCAACCGCGTTATGCGGTGAATTGTAACGCCTCGGGCTTTGGATTATCTTTATCTATTCCAACTCGGGAAATGACCAATTTCGAAACAGCAATAAAGCAACTCGACATCGCTCTTTTCGAGCGGATCCCGAGCCAGTCGACGGATCGCGACAAACGTTCGCTCCTGGCGCTGCAACTGGCGGTTCGATCGTTGCTTCCATCATACCGCTACCTTGAAATTGGGTCTTACCTCGGCGGCAGCATACAACCGCATCTGCTTGACCCGAAATGTGAACGCATCTACTCGATCGACAAACGGCCTGCGGTTCAGCCCGACGCTCGCGGCCTGGATTGGGAATATCGCAACAATTCGACGATGCGGATGCTCGAAATGCTCGGCGAGGTGTCGAACGAGACCGGCAAGATAGTCGTTATCGATGGCGAGACGTCGTCACTCGATATTTCAACGGTCGGCGAACAGGTCGAGTTGTGTTTTATTGACGGGGAACACACCGATGCCGCTGCAACCTCCGACTGGAGGTTCTGCCGAAAGGTGCTAGCGCCGAAGGGGGCGATAATTTTCCATGACGCGCACATAGTATATAATTGCATCGCTTCGGTGACGGCGGATCTTGAAAAGGCAGGCGTCATGTTCCGTGGATATGTGCTGCCGCATACGGTCTTTGTGGTCGAGATCGGCGATTTTCCGTTGCTCGATCATCCGGCTGTTCTCGAACTAGTGCTTGAAAATCGGTACAGCTATCTGTTCGCATTGCAGGAAAATGATCGATTCCGCCAGTTTGCCAACAGATTTCCGTTCAATGTTCTCAGAAAATTGAAGCAGAAGGTCGTCGGCGGAAATGTGAGCGAATAGTAAGTGCCGGTCAACGTGCTGTCTTGGCAAGTGCATCCTAAGCAGAGGAACCGGCGTGTTCGGGAAGAGGACAATAACCTATGTCGTTTAATGTGATGCGTTTGCGGGGATTTGCGGTCGGGTGCTTCGCGGTTGCGCTTGTTGTTCAACCGCTGGCGGTTCTTGCCCAGGATCTGATCGCGGTGAGCAGCATTACCGGAGGTTCGAGCGTTTTCGTTTTCCGCAACACGGCGAAAGCGGCGAAGCGATTTATCGTCTCGACAAAACCTACCCGGACAAAGGCACAGCGCACCGAGACCGTCAAGAAGATCAAGAAACAGTTTGAGACCTTGGCCAAGATAACACCGCGGCGGCCGAAAGCGGCTGTGGTTGATCCGAAGACGCCGATCTCGAAGGCGTTGCCGCCCGCACAGGGATCTATCAGGTTTGCCGGCGTCGGTGAATTCTATCTGGACAAGGGCGATATCGATCTGGCTCTTGCGGCGTTCCGAGACGCGCTTGAACTCGATGAGAACAATAGCCTTGCAAAGACGGGATACAGCGAGGCCCTAGTCGCAAAGGGCAACCAGTATCTGGATAAGGATCAAGCCCGCGAAGCAAAGGGAATGTACATGGAGGCCCTGAAGTTTGACAGCCGAAATGCAGCGGCTTACTTCGGCTTGGCCGAGGCCTATACCGAGCTCGATGAGATCGGCGAGGCGATCGCAAATTACGAGAAGGCCATCGAGGGCGACAAGGAGCTTACCGAGATATTTGTTCCGCTAGGCATCCTGTATTACCAGAATAACCAGATGGACAAGGCCGATGAGACCTTGACCAAAGCCGTGGCCATTAACCCGAATGTCGCTGAGGCTCAGTTCTTCCTCGGGCTGGTGAGAAGCAATCAAGGCCGAAACGAGGAAGCGTTAGCCGCCTTTACCAAGGCAAAGACCCTGGACCCGAATAATGCCGATGCTTTCTTTAACGCGGGTGAATCCCTCGTGAAGCTGAAGCAGCTTGAGCTAGCAATTCCGGAATATGAGAAGGCTACGCAGCTGAAGCCGAACCATTTTGATGCCTGGTTCAGCCTGGGTGAAGTCTATTTCACGCTCGGCAATTACCCGAAAGCCATCATTGCTTACGAGGCAGCCTCGAAGATCAAGAACACCGATTGGGAAGTGTTCTCAGGCCTCGCGGAGAGCTATCGGTTGACGTCGAACATCGGTAAGGCAGAGGCGAATTACCGGCTCGCCACGCTCTTCCTGACGCGGATGCCGAATTACGATGAGAAGAAGGTCGCCGAGTTTGACAGCAAGATAGGGCTGATGCAGGGGCAGCAATGCGACCTGTTCCAGCAGCGAAATATAGCCTGCAATTGGCAGAACGTCATCGACGCCCTGCAAAGGGCGGCGGACCGGACCAAGGATCCGATCGATTACGTGAACCTGGGATGGGCCTACTTTATGGCCGGACATCGCGAAGCTGAGAACAAGAACCTACCGGTCGCCCGCCCATTCCTCGAGAAGGCCATTCCCGCATTGAAGACGGCCGTTGCGGCAGGGCCGCCGGCCGAGGACTTCGCCTTGCAGAACCTCGCCTCGGTTTATATCGACCTGGGTGATAACAAGGCCGCTATTGACACCCTTAACAACCTGATCAAGAAGAAGCCTGACCTGGACTTCGCCCGGTATGCTCTCGGCGTGGCGTATTTTAAGAGCAACGACTTTGTTAATGCTGAGAAGTGGTTTCGGGCATCGATCGATAAAGATCCGAAGAACGTGACCTACTTTATGGCCCTGGGGAACGCCTTGATCAGCCGCAAGGACGGCAAAGGGCTGCGTGCCCTTATCGACCGGCTCAGGCCGATCGATGCCGTTGCTGCCGACGAACTCGACAAAAAACGCCAGTTGTTTAGAATGTAGCGGCCCGCTTGGGATCCAATGTGAAAATTCAGCAGAATGTTCCACTCGCACCTTTGACCACGTTCAAGGTTGGCGGCGATGCAAGACTGTTTGTCCGCGCATCGACCGAAAACGAGGTCATTGAGGCGTCGTGCTTTGCACGGGATTCGTCTATCCCGATGTTCGTATTGGGTGGCGGAAGCAACATTCTGGTCTCGGATCGCGGTTTTGACGGCCTCGTAGTGCAGATCGGCATCAAGGGCGTCCGCGATGTTACCCGTGGGGATCATCGCGTGAACGACGAAACCGGGGACTTTACGTTTGTCGAAGCAGGAGCGGGTGAAGACTGGGACCTTTTTGTTGACAATGTTCTCGAACGCGGACTCGCCGGGGTCGAATGTCTCAGCGGCATACCCGGACTCGTAGGTGGTACACCGGTCCAGAACGTCGGGGCCTATGGCCAAGATGTTTCAGAGACGATAGTAAGCGTAAGGTGTTTCGACAGGCGGACGGGATCGGTCATTGAGATCTCGAACGCGGACTGCAGGTTCGAGTACCGGAAAAGTATTTTTAATTCGAACATGCGGGACCGGTTCATCGTACTGAACGTCTTGTTCAGGCTGCGGCGGGGCGGCGCTCCGAACGTCAGCTACCGTGATCTGGCCGGATCATTTGGCACCCGAATACCCACGTTGAAGGAGGTCAGAGACGCTGTTTTGCAGGTCAGGCGTTCGAAATCGATGGTGATCGACGAGACTGACCAGAATAGCAGGAGCGCCGGTTCGTTCTTTAAGAATCCGGTCGTGTCAATAGCAGTTTTTGAGCGGATCAAGTCCGATCATGCGAACGTGCCCGGTTTTGAGGCGGGCGACGGAGTGAAGATACCGGCCGCCTGGCTGATAGAGAAGGCGGGATTTAATAAAGGCTTTACCGCGGGCGAGGCCGGGATCTCCGCAAATCACACACTGGCAATAATTAACCGTGGGCATGCAAGGGCGGACGAGATCGTCGTTCTAATGAGAAGAATTCAGGAGGCGGTGGCAGATAAATTCGGGATCGATCTGCTGCCGGAGCCGGTATTCGTAGGATTCTAGGATCAATACGATTTCGAATGATTGTACAACACTGTTGTATAATCATTGGGAGTAGGATGGTTTATGTTCAAACTGAGTAAAGAGATAAGAGTTTTCCTGATAGTTGCGGTGTTTGCGGCCACCCTGCCTTTGCCGCGTCAGATACAAGCTCAGGATCTGGTGCCAAGTGAGGAATTTGCGGGCGGTGCTAGCGTATTCGTCTTTCGCGAGTCGCGCAAGAAACCGCAGTCTCGGGCCGGAGGTGGGAGCATCAGCTCTGCCGGGGGCGGACGCGTACGGTCGGCAAAAAGCGCGGCCCAGACCTCGGCACAGATAGCTGCTGCGGCTTCCAAACGCCGTGCTGCGGCTATAGCGGCACGGAAGGCCGCCGCCAAGGCCGAGGCGAACCGCAAACTCGCACTCTCGAATACTCTGACTGTGACCGCCGAGGGCTTCCTTGATAAGAACCAGATCGATCCGGCGATAAAGAACTACCGTGACGCTCTGGTTCAAAATCCCAACAATGCACGAGCGAAGGACGGCCTGAGCAACGCCCTGACCGCAAAGGGTATCGAGGTTGCGGGCGAGAACAATAACGAAGCGGCGGCAGTGTATTTTGAAGAGGCCGTGAAGCTGGCAAAGGACAACGACGTCGCGTTTGCAAAACTAGGGTCTATTCATGACGCCAATGGCCGTAAGGATAAGGCCCGTGAGAATTACGAAAAGGCATTGGCGATCAATCCGGAGTATTCGACGCTCTTCGCACCGGTCGGACTGGTATATCTTGATTCGGGCGAGATCGCAAAAGCCGAGGATCTCTTAAAGCGCTCGGACGCCGCGGGGATCGATACGGCGGATTCTCGTCTCCTGAGAGGCATTTTGCTGTTCAAACAGAACAAGGATGCGGAGGCGCTGGCGTCGCTCGACAAAGCGGTGGAAATGGAAGGCCGCTTTATCGAAGCCCAGTATTATCGCGGGCAGATCCTCGACCGGACCGGCAAGTCGGCCGAGGCCCTTACCTCGTACCGGAAGACGCTGGAATGGGAGCCGACGTTCACTCCGGCTTCGTTTGAAATAGGGGTCGCATCGTACAATGCCGGCGATTACGCAGGCGCGGCGGCCGCCTACGAACAGGTTGTCAAAACCGATAAGGACAACTATCAGGCTCACGCGAATCTCGCTGCTTCGTACCGCCAGCTTGAACGCTTTGCCGATGCGAATACGCACTATGCGATCGCGGAAAATGGGATCAAGACCGCTGATCTTTATAGCGAATGGGGCTACTGCCTGGGCAAGGTCGGCGAATGGGAAAAGGCGGCCGCCCGCCTGCAGGCCGCCAGGGACCTGAGCCCGACCGCAATAGACAATTCAAATGTGGGCTGGGCCTATTACAACGCGGCGCAGGCCCAAACCGTCGCAAAGGAACCTGAGAAAGCCAAGGCAAGTTACGCCCTGGCAAAGGCGGCATTAGAGGTCGCGGTGCAGATCGATCCGCGGCTGGATGCGGCGTATCTGAACCTCGGCTCGACCCATAACGGCCTTGGCGAATTTCAGCTTGCCGTGAACATTCTGAAGACGGTCCTTAGCTTCCGAAAGGACTGGGCAATTGCATCGAATCAACTCGGGCTCGGATACCGCGGACTTGGCGATATGAAAAATGCGATCGCTACCTTCAAGCGTATCGTCGATCTTGATAAGAACAGCGTTACCGGTCTCTTCAATCTCGGGGCAACCTATCAGCTGAGCGGCAACTCGAAAGAGGCCAAGAAGATCAACGACCAGTTGAGGAAGATCAACCCGGCGGCGGCATCCAGGCTTGACGACGTGATCTCCGGTAAGATCGTGCTCGATGCAGCGACGCAGAAGATCAATCAGAAGATCCCGTCAATACCAAAGCTGCCAAGGTTTCCGTTCTAACGGCCACGCCAGGTAATTCGAAGTGCGGTTCGAGCGAGCCGCACTTTTTTTGTATAATTGCGAGTTTAAGCAAATGCCAAGACGCGACGATATTCATAAGATATTGATCATTGGCTCCGGCCCTATCGTTATCGGCCAAGCCTGTGAATTTGACTATTCCGGGACACAGGCTTGTCGGGCCCTGAAGCAGGAAGGATATGAGGTTGTCCTCGTGAATTCGAATCCGGCGACGATAATGACCGATCCGGAGATCGCGGACCGCACATATGTAGAACCTCTAACGCTCGAAACGCTCACCGCGATCATCGAAAAAGAACGTCCCGACGCCCTGTTGCCGACGGTTGGCGGCCAGACGGGCCTCAACCTTTCAGTGGATCTTTTTGAGAAGGGAATTCTGGATAAATTCGGCGTCAAACTGATCGGGGCGAATATAAATGCCATCAAGGTGGGCGAAGATCGCGAACTGTTCAAGGCGGCGATGGATGAGATCGGGATCCAGAGCCCTCGCGGAGGCTTTGCTCACACTTGGGAAGAGGCTCGAACAATAGTCGAAGAGATCGGATATCCGGCGATCATTCGCCCTGCCTTCACCCTGGGCGGTACGGGCGGCGGCACAGCGTTCAATCCCGACGAATTTGAAACGATCGCTAAAAGCGGCCTCGCGGCCTCGCCCGTATCACAGATCCTGATCGAAGAATCGATCCTCGGCTGGAAAGAATACGAGCTTGAGGTAATGCGAGACCTCAATGACAACGTCGTCATCATCTGTTCGATCGAGAATTTTGACCCGATGGGGGTTCATACCGGTGATTCAATAACGGTCGCCCCGGCGCAGACGCTTAGCGATGTCGAATATCAGCGGCTTCGCGATATGTCGAAAGCCTGTATTCGCAAAGTTGGGGTCGAAACAGGCGGGTCGAATATCCAGTTCGCGGTAAACCCGGCAAACGGCGACGTTCGCATTATTGAGATGAATCCCCGCGTGTCGCGGTCCTCGGCACTGGCTTCGAAAGCTACAGGTTTTCCGATAGCGAAGATCGCCGCCAAACTTGCGGTCGGATATACGCTCGACGAGATTCCGAATGACATCACAAAGAAGACTCCGGCGTCGTTCGAACCGACCATTGATTACGTCGTCACTAAAATACCGAAATGGGCTTTCGAGAAGTTTCCCGGAGCCGAGGACGTGCTCGGAACGCAGATGAAATCGGTCGGCGAAGTGATGGCGATCGGGCGGACATTTAAGGAGAGCCTGTTTAAGGGATTACGTTCGCTTGAAGCAGTTAAACCATTGCGTTTACTAGGTGTTCCCGATTCCGAACTGCAGCGAAAACTCGCCCGGTCAAATTCACAGCGGTTCTCTTACATCACTTACGCACTCCAGAACGGCTACTCGATCGAAGAGATCCATCGCTTAACAATGATCGATCTGTGGTTCCTCGATCAACTGAAACAGGTGATGGAACTCCAGGCCGAGATCGACTCGAAGCCGCTTTCCGCCGTATCGGCCGATACGTTGCGGGCGGCCAAGGAATATGGCCTGTCTGACCGGCGTCTCTTCTTCCTCACCGGTGCTCCCGAGAATGAAGTTCGCGAACGCCGCAAAGCGTTTGGGATCGGTCCGGTCTATAAGCGTGTGGATACGTGCGGGGCTGAGTTCGAATCGTTCACACCTTATCTGTATTCAACCTATGAAGAAGAATGCGAAGCGGCTCCGACGGACCGGCGAAAGATAATGATCCTCGGCTCGGGGCCAAATCGGATAGGTCAGGGAATCGAGTTCGACTATTGCTGCTGCCATGCGTCATTCGCGCTTCGCGACGCCGGTTTCGAGACCATCATGGTCAATTGTAACCCTGAGACGGTGTCAACCGATTACGATACGTCAGACCGTCTCTATTTCGAACCGCTGACATTCGAAGACGTGATGAACATCGTCGAGGTTGAACAACCGGAAGGCGTGATCGTCCAGTTTGGCGGACAAACGCCGCTGAATCTGGCGGGCCGACTGCACGAGGCGGGCGTACCGATAATTGGTACGTCGCCCGACTCGATCGACCTCGCTGAAGACCGAAAACGATTCGGCACATTGCTCGACGAGCTGAATATTCCGTGCCCGGAAAATTCGAGTGTTACTTCAGCAGAAGCAGCGAAAGCTGTTGCGAATACAATAGGTTACCCGATCGTTGTACGGCCCAGCTTCGTACTCGGCGGACGTGCAATGGCGATCGTTTACGACGAACAGTCGCTCGATGAATATATGCGGTCGGCCGTCGACGCCTCGCCCGAGAAGCCGATCCTGATCGACAAGTTCCTCGAAAGGGCTTCGGAGATCGACGTGGATGCTCTGGCCGACGAGGACACAGTTGTGATCGCAGGTATCCAGGGCCATATTGAGGAGGCCGGCATCCATTCTGGCGATTCGTCGAGCGTTCTTCCCGCCCAGAAGATCGCTCCGGAGCATCTCGAAACTATCCAGCATTACACACGTCTGTTAGCTAAAGGCTTGAGGGTCAAAGGGTTGATGAACATCCAGTTCGCGATCCAGGACGATCGCGTTTACGTGATCGAGGTCAATCCGAGAGCCTCGCGAACCGTACCGTTCGTTGCAAAGGCGACCGGGGTGCCGCTCGCAAAGATCGCGTCGCTCGTGATGGCGGGACACGCTCGGCTTTCGGATTTCGATCTGCCTGACGTTCTGCAGGTTCCGCAGGTTTTTGTTAAGTCTCCTGTGTTTCCATTTAAGAAGTTTGCGGGAGTCGACCCGATCCTTGGTCCCGAGATGCACTCGACGGGAGAGGTGATGGGCGTCGGCTCAACATTTGGTGAGGCGTACGGAAAGGCTATGGAGGGCGCCGGCCTGTCGCTGCCGCTTACGGGCAAAGCGTTTATTTCGGTCAACAACAGCGACAAGGGGCAGGCGGTGATCCTCGCAC
This sequence comes from Pyrinomonadaceae bacterium, assembly GCA_021463165.1. Classification (GTDB taxonomy): domain Bacteria; phylum Acidobacteriota; class Blastocatellia; order Pyrinomonadales; family Pyrinomonadaceae; genus OLB17. The sequence goes on from JAJTWY010000006.1 coordinate 65,710, forward strand.
GAAGGTTGAACAACCTGGGGTTCTCGCTGGTCGCTACCTACGGCACCGCGAATCGCCTTCGCGAGGTAGGGCTCGAATGCGAATCAGTCTTTAAGGTCAATGAAGGCCGCCCGAACATCGCAGATCTTATTAAACAAGGCGAGATCGCGCTGATCATCAATACGCCGCTCGGAAAAACGTCGTTCTATGACGAACAGGCTATTCGCAAGGCCGCTCTGCAATTCAACGTGCCGTGTGTGACCACGATGACGGGAGCAGAGGCGTTGATCGAGGCGATTTCCACAAAGATGTCCCAAGAACGAATTGCCATAAGGAGTTTGCAGGAAATACACACAGGAGCAATCAAGACGGCACAGGTCTTGGTAGTCTGAGACAACGACGTCCCGGTTTTTCGTGGCTGTTATCGATGATGCGCTATCGTCAATTCTTGACCGGTCTGCTACTTTCCACTAACGTAGGTATAAGCTTTCTAAAGTCTAACAGTTACTGAATTAATAATGAGTGAATCGCACGACCGCGAGATCATCGGTGGGCATCTGCTTGTCATCGGCGGGGCCGAGGATAAGTATAACGAGCGTAGGATCTTAAAGAAATTCCTTGAGCTTGCGGGTGGCCCCGAACACGCGGTTATTCTCATCGTACCCGTCGCCTCGGATTATCCTGAATTTGCCGCGGACGTTTATACGCAGGCCTTCCGGAATCTGGGCGTGGCAAATCCGCGTGTCGTGCGTGCCACGTCGAGGCAGGATGTCGTAAACGCCGATGCAGAGAAGCTTCTGGAAGGCGTGACGGGGATCATTATGACCGGCGGCGACCAGATGAGGCTGGTCTCGATCCTGGGCGGTACGGAGTTGGCGGCAAGGATCCGCAAACTGGTAAGGGAAACAGATATCGTGCTAGCCGGCACCAGCGCCGGAGCGGCGGCGATGAGCACGTCAATGATCGTTCGCGGCGAACCGAGCTCGCACCCGCACAAGAACGCTGTTAGGCTTTCGCCGGGACTCGGGTTCCTGAAGAACATCATCATTGACCAGCACTTTAGCGAACGCGGGCGGATCAGCCGCCTTATCACGGCGGTGTCGTTCAATCCTTACAATCTTGGGATCGGTATTGACGAAAATACGGCGATAATCCTGGACGGTAAAGGAGTACTTGAGGTTTTTGGCCAGGGCACTTCCACGATCGTTGACGGATCACGGATCAGCTTCAATGAGATCGCGGAAGTTGCTGATCATGAGGCATTTAGCGTCTGCGGAGTGCAGTTTCACGTATTACGTGATGGACTGGTTTACAACTATCTCGAGCGACATCCGATACAGCCGGCAAATGAGTTTCTCCTGCCGGACTTGGGGTAGAGGACGGCAGTTCGCTTGATAAGAGATCTGGAATTTGAAATTTGGAATTATGGATATTCTCGAAATTCGCACACTTCGCGGCCCGAACTATTGGAGCGGTTATTGGAAGAAGCTCATTATCATCCGCCTGGACATCGGCAAGTACGAAAAGAAGCCTACCAATAAGATAAAGGGCTTTTACGAGCGGATGGTGGATGTGATGCCATCGTTGCAATCGCATGGCTGCAGCTACGGCGAACCGGGCGGATTTCTGAAAAGGGTCGAAGAAGGCACCTGGGCCGGGCACGCGATCGAGCATTTTGCCCTCGAACTGCAGACGCTTGCCGGAATGGATACGGGATATGGCCGCACGCGCGAGACGACCGAAAAGGGGATCTACAATGTAGTTTTCAGCTATCTCGAGGAAGAGGTCGGCCGTTTCGCGGGGCGGGCCGCGGTCAAGCTCTGGCTCGATCTGGCCGAAGGTCGCGATGTTGGCGAGATAAAGACGGGGCTTGCCAGCGACATTCAGGAGATGCGCGAGATCCGGGAGGACGTTAGGTTTGGCCCCTCAACCGGGTCGCTCGTAGAAGAGGCGGAAAACCGTGATATCCCATTCATCCGATTGAATGACCAATCGCTAGTACAGCTCGGTTATGGAGTCAACCAGAAGCGGATCCAGGCCACGACGACCGTCAACACGAACATGATCTCGGTTGACATTGCGGGCGACAAGTCTGCAACAAAAAAGTTGCTGGGCGATATGGGTGTTCCGGTGCCGAAGGGCTATCGGATCCGCGAGATCGAAGACCTCGAAGATATAATAGATCGAATCGGTTATCCTGTTGTAATTAAACCACTTGACGGCAATCATGGAAAAGGTGCGACGGTCGGGATCAAGTCGCTCGAGGACGCGCGGGTCGCGTGGGAAAAAGCGAAGGAATACTCTCGTTGGGTCATTGTTGAGAAGCAGTTGATGGGCTCGGATTTCCGTGCTCTGGTTGTCAATAATCGGCTTATCGCGGTCGCCGAACGCGTCCCGGCTCACGTAAAAGGTGACGGAAAGAGTACGATCCAGCAGCTTATCGACAAGACGAACGAAGATCCGCGTCGCGGCTACGGGCATGAGAACGTTCTGACCCAGATATCTATCGATAACCAGACGATGCGGTGTATCACGAAGGCCGGCTACACGCTTGAATCCAAATTGAAGAAAGGCGAGGTGCTTCACCTGAAGACCACCGCGAATATTTCCACAGGCGGAACTGCCATCGACTGCACGGACGAGGTTCATCCGGAAAATGTCTTCTTGTTCGAGCGAATTGCGAAGATAATCGGGCTAGATGTTGCAGGCATTGATGTTATCGCACCGAATGTAACCGAGCCATTGCATGCGAACGGCGGTGGAATAATCGAAGTAAATGCAGCTCCCGGGTTTCGTATGCACCTCGCTCCGAGCGAAGGCATCGGGCGCAACGTGGCCGAACATGTCATCGATATGCTCTTCCCGCCGGGAACGCCGGCCAGGATCCCGATCTTTTCCGTTACCGGCACGAACGGCAAAACAACGACCACACGGCTGATCGCTCACATACTGAAAAACAGTGGGCGAACGGTCGGCTTCACGACTACGGACGGAACCTATATCGGCAACCAGCAGATCGTTCAGGGCGATAACACCGGGCCGGTTTCGGCACAGCTTGTCCTGAAAGACCCGACCGTCGATGTTGCCGTGCTCGAGACCGCCCGCGGCGGCATCATTCGGAGTGGATTGGGTTTTGATTACTGCGATATCGGTGTTGTTTTGAACATTGCCGCTGACCATCTCGGCCTGAAAGATGTGAATACGCTCGAGGATCTTGCCCGCGTAAAATCGGTCGTCCCGCGCGCAGTTTCCAAGAAAGGCTTTGCGGTGCTAAATGCTGAGGATAAGCTGGTTTACGAGATGAAGGAGCTGAGCGACGGCCAGGTCGTATGCTTCTCGATGAACGAGAATCACCCAAACATCAAACGTAGAGCCGAACGCGGCCGAATATCGTGCGTTTACGAGAACGGATTCATCACGATCCTCAAGGGAAAATGGAAGGTCCGCGTTGAGCGTGTGACGAACATTCCGATCACCTATGGCGGCAGGGCAGAATTCATGATCCAGAATGTGCTCGCGGCCACGCTAGCCTGCTTCGTCCACGGAGTTTCGCTCGAGGACCTTCGCGTAGGGTTGACAACATTCAACGCAGGAACCGCGCAAACACCGGGAAGGCTAAACTTCATCGAGATCGGTGATGTGACGGTTCTAATGGACTATGCCCACAACCCGGCCGGGCTGAGAGGCCTGGCAGATTTTATCTCGAAGCTGCCAAATAAATATCGCACCGTCGTTATCAATGGCACCGGCGACCGGCGCGACGAGGACATCATCGAGTTTGGCCAGATCGCGGGCGAGACCTTCGACCGGATCGTCATTCGCCGCGGACACTATCTGCGAGGCCGGGATGAGCAGGAAACCTACGGATTGCTTAAAAAGGGGATCGCGAAAGCGAAAAAAGATCCTGCCGTGCGCGTAATACCCGAAAGCCGCGACGCTATCCATCATGCGATCAAATACGGCCGCAAGGGAGAGTTGGTCGTGACGCTTGCCGACCGCGTGCCGGAGGATATTGGCCACGTGCAGGAATACCGTGACCAAAATGCGCAAGCCCGCGGATAAGCAAGGGCAGATTCAACGCAGCGATAGTCGCCGCGTAACGAAAACGCATAGATTGACGCTGCACGGAAACTCAAATATGATTCACTTGTATGAGCATCACCGAGATAGAAGCCGCCATAACGGAGTTGCCTGCCGCCGAAGTTGATAAGCTCATGACCTGGCTCGAGGAATATCACGCAACCATCTGGGACAAACAGATCGCGGATGATCTCGACGGTGGCAAACTCGATCACCTTTTACAGGCGGTCGCACTAGAGATCGAGGCGGGACTGGCGAAGCCGCTTTGAGACACCTGGCTCTCCCGCGTTTTTGGGAACTCTATCATCGTCTTCCGTCGAATATTCGGCAGCTTGCTGACAGGAACTATCGTCTTCTTAAGTCCGATCCCGAGCATCCTTCGCTTCATTTCAAAAAGGTCGGAAAAAAGAAACAACTTTGGTCTGTCCGCGTCGGCATCGGCTATCGTGCCCTTGCCGTCGAAAAACCCGAAGGCATCGTCTGGTTCTGGATAGGCACTCACGCCGAGTATGACAAACTGCTTCGCGGTTAATTCTCTCCCGCATCGTTGAGGACATCGCCCAGCTCCGGGAATACCCGGGTCTGAACAAAAAAAAGATCGAGTCGATACTCACGGTCTCTTTCAGGCCCGCTACACCTTAATTCCGAGGACTAGCGACAATTTCCTTCCATTCGATAGAAATTGGGACGATATGATGATCGACAGGGCCTATATGATCAGTCCTGAAGGGGGGGCTTTGGGTCCAAAAAAGGGTGAACCCCTTCTTCGATGCCATTAAAGGACTCCCGGGTGAGCGATCTGATCGCCGTGGGTTCGGCCGGGGATAGCGCGGGTTACATGTATATCGCTATGGTCTGATCACCGCCGGAGGTCTTGTACCCGCGGTACATGCCTTCCGAATTGAATTCCAGGCTAATATTGCCGGCCGAATCCACGGCGATCAGTCCGCCTTCGCCTTTGATCTCAGATAGACGATCGACCGCTTCTGAGGCGGCTTCGCTCAGACTCAAGCCCTTATACTTCATTCTTGCAGCTAGGTCATAGGCGGAGACACCTAGCATGAAGTATTCGCCATGGCCTGTGCATGAAACAGCGACGGATTCATCGGCGTAGGTGCCGGCGCCGATCAGAGGCGTGTCGCCGACACGGCCGAATTTCTTGTTGGTCATCCCTCCGGTTGAGGTGGCTGCGGCGAGCCGACCGCGGGAGTCGCAAGCAACCGCTCCAACTGTTCCGAGCGGTTTAGCGAAGGTATCACTACGCTCGGCCAAAGCGGTGCCCACTATTCCTTCCTCAGGGGTCGCGCTTGCGTGGTCGAGTTGAATTCGGCCTTCGGCGATCGCGTCTTGCAGCTGCAGCCAGCGATGTTCGGTAAAGAAGTATTCGTCAGGTTCGGTCGGGATGCCCATCTGCTCGGCAAAGTGTTGAGCGCCTTCGCCGGCGAGTAGCACGTGCTCGGTCCTTTCCATCACAAGGCGGGCGAGCCGTATCGGGTTTCGGATATTCCTTACAAAGGCGACTGCCCCGGCCTTCAATGTCGAGCCGTCCATGATCGACGCATCCATTTCCTGCTTGCCTTCGTGTGTGAAGACCGAGCCGCGGCCGGCGTTGAATAGCGGAAAATCCTCTAGTGAGCAAACGGCGGCTTCGACCGCGTCGAGGGCCGAGCCGCCTCTCTCGAGGATCAGCCAACCGGCTTTCAAGCCCGCATCGAGCCCGCCGCGGTATTCACGTTCCAGATCGGGCGTCATCTGGGAACGCAGTATCGTTCCAGCCCCTCCATGGATGGCGATCGCGGCTTTTGGCATAGGTCAATGTTACCGCACGAACCTCTAGTTCGACGACCTCACCGACCGGAGCACCCATTCCGAGATCCGTGCGTCGGGCAGGAGAGCCTGAGACGTAAGCGTATAGTCGAGGCCTTCCAGCCGTTTCTTGATGCCTTCCTCAATGCCGCCGAATGAAAGCAGCAGTGGAACTATCAGGACACGGGCATTCTCCGCTCTGGCCTTTTCGACGATCGATCGGAACTCTGCCGTTGCCTGTGAACGGATCGGTTCAGGGGCGTCGTCGCGGACGGTCAGGTAATCGATCCGGCGGTATGTGCTCTTTGCTTTCATCAAGCCGGCAAGCTTCGACATATCGTCGAGCCAGAGCCGATTCGTTGCGTCTGAGACCGGGCCATGTGCAACGACGACAACGACCTCGCTGGTAGGATCCTTGCTGATCGATGCGGCGCGTGAGAGCAGAATGTTCGCCACCGCAGGGTCGGAATCCAGGGCCTTTCGCATCGAGATCGGAACCCTATGCTCGACCGGTGTAGTCGGGTCGATCGGCTTTGCAGAAACCTCGGCATGGGCATCATGCGAGGCATGGGAGCCGTCGCCATGGTCCATCTTTGCAAATATCGCCAGATCGGCCGGTGCTTCCTTTCGAAGGCCGAGCAGAAACTCGGTTGACGTGATCACAGAGCTGTTCGAAGAGATGAATAGTGGTACGGCCACGATGGCCTTTACGCCGCGAGCTTCGAGTTTGTTCACCGCGTTCTGAATGTTCCGCTTGGTCGCCATGCCAAGCGCGACCTCGACAGGGAATTCCTTGCCGACCGCGACCGCCACGCTATTTACTTCGTCATTCCAGTTCGCCTTGCCCCCGTGGGCTAGAAGGATGACGCCGATCTTGCTTTCGGCACTGCGTGTCGTCGCCGCGTGGTGGTCATGCTGACCAAAGGCAGCCGTAGATAATAGAAGAGAAAGAATAAGAGTTTTTATATACATGGTTTCACACCCCAAACTAAAGTATAAGAAGTCTATCAATAATGAAAGTCATTTTCAATATCGGATATGTTGATTACCTGAGCAGATGGAAGATTCTTGTCAGCAGATCGAAAGAACTCGCAACCTGTTGCGCAAAGGCTACAGATCAGATCTCCTGAGCCTCAAAGCATTGACTATCACAGACACCGAGCTGAATGTCATCGCGGCACTTGCGATCATCGGCGAAAGGAGCCAGCCCAAAACCGGAAATAGAACGCCGGCGGCGATCGGGACGCCGATCATGTTATAGACAAATGCGAAAAACAGGTTTTGGCGAATGTTCTTCATTGTCTCGCGGCTCAGATTTCTTGCCCGAAGGATGCCCTTGAGGTCAGGCTTAAGCAGCGTGATGTCGGCGGACTCGATCGCGACGTCCGTACCGCTCGCGAAGGCGATGCCGACGTTGGCCTGGGCAAGAGCAGGGGCGTCATTCACACCGTCGCCGGCCATCGCTACGATCTTGCCTTGCGTTTGCAGTGCCTTGACCTTTTCAGCTTTGTCCTCCGGCATTACTTCGGCAAATACATGGCCGATGCCGAGTTCGCGGGCCACCGCCTCAGCGGTTGCTCTTGCATCGCCGGTCATCATATAGACCTCGATGCCCTGTCGTTTCAGGTCGTCGATCGCGGCTTTTGCCGATGGCTTTATCGGGTCTGAAATGTGTATCGATGCCGCGGGAAGGCCGTCTATTCGAACTTCGATATTCGACCGGCCCGCAGGCAGGGACGACAGCCCGGCGAGAGCCGAGCGTCCGACGAAGACCTTCGAGCCGTCGATCAGTCCGGAAATTCCAACGCCTGTTTCTGATGCGAAATTCTCTACATCGAGCAGCTTCAATCCGCGCTTTTCTGCCTCGCTGACGATCGAGGCGGCCAGCGGATGTTCGCTGAAGCGTTCCAGCGAAGCCGCCAGTTGGAGGATCGTGTCAACCGACAGATCGTTGTTCTTGCCTGTTGCTCCTCGCACTACCTTGCCGATCACCTTGATGTCGGTGATCGATGGTTTGCCCTCGGTCAGCGTGCCGGTTTTGTCGATGACCAGAGCATTGACCTTTTCGAGCGTTTGAAGGGCCTCGGCTTTTTTGATCAGAACGCCGTTCTTCGCCCCGTGGCCGGTGCCGACCATGATCGACATCGGGGTTGCCAAGCCCAGAGCACAGGGGCAGGCGATGATGAGGACCGAAACTGCTGCAACGATCGCATATGCGAGACTGCCGAAAACGAACATCCAGACCGCGAACGCGACAATCGCGACGGTGATGACCGCCGGTACAAAATACGCTGAAACTACGTCCGCGATCCGCTGGATCGGTGCGCGGCTTCGCTGGGCCTGGCCGACCATTTCGACGATCTGAGCAAGCAGAGTCTCGCTGCCCACTTTTTCAGCTCTCATCGTGAACGTTCGGCTTCCGTTTATGGTGCCGCCAATGACCTTGTCGCCGGCGCGCTTTTCGACGGGCATCGATTCGCCCGTCACCATCGATTCATCGACGGCGGTTTCGCCCTCGATCACCTCGCCGTCGGTGGGCACCTTTTCGTTCGCCTTAACGCGAAGGGCCTGGCCAACGTGTACGTGTCGAAGGTCGATCACCTCGTCTGTGCCGTCATCGCGAACGGCCGTTGCGGTTTCCGGTGCGAGCCGCAGCAATTCCTTTATCGCCGCCGATGTCTGGGATCGGGCTCTCAGTTCGAGCACCTGGCCCAGGAGGACGAGGGTCGTTATGACAGCCGCTGATTCGAAGTAGCCGGGTATCAAGCCGGTGTGTGGATCACGCATTGCACCGGGAAACCATCCCGGGGCGAACAGCGCCGCGATGCTCAGTAAATACGCGGCTCCGGTCCCGATCGCAATAAGCGTGAACATGTTCGGGCTGGCGTTCTTTATCGACTGAACGGCCCGGACAAAGAAAGGCCAGCCGCCCCACAGCACGACCGGTGTCGCAAGGACGAACTGCAGCCACATCGAGATCGCCGGTGCACGGCCATGCGGCCACGACGGAAAAAGGGAATTGAGATCGACGAACATTTCGCCCATCGCGAGCACAAAAACAGGCAGGGTGAATACGGCCGAGACGGCGAAGCGCCGTTTCATGTCGAGATATTCGGGATCGGGAGCATCGTCGAGGGATATCTCCATTGGTTCCAGGGCCATACCGCACTTCGGGCACGATCCGGGGCCGATCTGGATGATCTCCGGGTGCATCGGGCAGGTGTACTCGATATCGAGCGGCTGGTCTTCCTTGGTTGACGGAAAAAGATACTTTTCGGGGTCGGTCATGAATTTGGTAAGACATCCCGCCGAGCAGAAGTGATATGTGACGCCGTCGTGGCTGTGCGATCCGGCGGAATTGCTAGGATCGACCGTCATTCCGCAAACAGGATCGATCGCAGACGCATCGGCCGGCGATCCCGGCATCGAAATCTGCGCGATCGTCATATGTCCGCTCCCGCAACACGAACCGGACCCGGCCCCGTCGCTGTCGGACAGGTATTTTTCCGGTGAGCCGATAAATCTCTCTTTGCAGCCCGGATTGCAAAAATAGTATGTCGTTCCTTTATGTTCATGGCTCGCCGCTGCCGATTCGGGCGTGACGAGCATTTTGCACACCGGGTCAACGTGTATTTCGGGCATCGGCTCGCTTTTGCGGCCTATTCCTACCGGGGCCTGTTGTCTTGGTTCGTCGTTGTTCATTGTTCTCATCCTCTCCAAAACAAGTCTACAACCTGACAGTTAGTGTCAAGTCAAGCTTCGCTGCCGCCTTCGCTGAATGATTCGATCAGACGACATATCGAATGCCCGTCGGGTTCGGAATTTTCCATCGTTTTCCACGCTTCAGCAGCGGTTTCCAGGCGCTTCTGAAGCCGCTTCAATTCCCGGATCTTCTCCCTGTTTTCCGCGATCCGCTTTTCGACGACTTTGCGGACCATGGGACAGGGCGAATCGCCGTGTACCGCATGGTCGAGTATTTCTTGTATCTCCGAAAGCGTGAAGCCGAGTTCCTTTGCGGCTGAGATGAACTTGAGGCGATCTCGGTCTGCGGTCTTATACACCTTGTAGCCGTTGCGGAGGTCGCGCGACGGCTTTAGAAGGCCAATGCGCGTGTAGTACCGCACGGTAAAAAGCGGTACGTCGGCCCGTTTGGCAAGTACTGAAGCGGTGATCATAGGACTTATTTTAAGCCTCAACGCCTTTTTTCAGGAATCGACGACGGATTGAATATTTGTTTAACCAGACAAAACCTTTTTGTTTTGTCACCTTAACCGAAAAGGCAAGTGCCCCCGCCGGGGCATACGCAAAGCCAGGAGCCCAATAAAAATGGGAGCGTCCGGCTACCGAAGTGAGGATACATGTTAAATAGAATCTTCCTGATCCTGTGCCTGCTCGCCATCTGTGGCGGCGTATCGAAAGCACAGACGCCGCCGCTCCCCGATCCGGCTCATACCGCAATAAAACTTGCTACAGGTAGCGACAGCTCAGATCCGTTCGGCCTGCTCGAATCGGACGAAGAAGAAACGCCGGTTGACGACAAGAAGAAGGCTGCAGGGGTCAAGGCATCGGTTGTCGTCAATATGGCAATGGCCGAGCAGGCTGCCTTCAAACTAATTAACAAGATCCGGGTCGAGAAGGGCTTTGCGCCGCTCAAATGGAGCGACGAACTCGCCGCCGTCGCGAGGCTTCATTCACAGAACATGGCAGAATTTCGCTTCTTTTCGCACCGGGGCCTCGACAATAGGCTCGTCAGCGATCGGGCTGACCAGTTGAAAATAGGCCGCTGGCGGTCTATCGGGGAGAATATTGCCTTCAATCGCGGCTATGCCGATCCTGTTGGTATGGCCATTGAACTATGGCTGGACTCGCCCACGCATCGGCGGAACATGCTCGATCCAAACTGGAAAGAATCGGCCGTCGGGGTGGCAAAAGCCGCGGACGGGTCGGTGTATTTCACGCAGGTGTTCCTGGTCCGGCGTTGATCTTGGAACGTAACCACGAAAATTCACGAGGCGGCACGAATGAAAACTTTTCGTGTCGTCTCGTTTTTCTTCGTGGTTCGATTTTTATTAGGCTATCCTAGGCCTGTCATGGAAATGTTCACACTGCCGTCATTCGCCAAGATCAACTGGACGCTTCGCGTCCTGGGGAAGCGCGAAAATGATGATTTTCATGAGTTATTTACGGTCTTTCAGACGGTTTCGCTTCACGACACGCTTCATTTCGAGCCGGCGGATAGCATCAAGTTTGACTGCGACGACACCAGTATTCCTGAGGACGAGAGCAATCTCGTGGTCAAGGCCGCGTATTTACTGAAGGACAGATACAGGATCGATCAAGGAGCTCGAGTGTTCCTTGAGAAGCGGATACCGTCGCCGGGCGGTTTGGGAGGCGGGTCGTCGAATGCGGCCGTTGCCCTGATAGCCCTGGATCGTCTTTGGGGACTGGATCTGCCGCAATACGAGCTGCACTCGGTTGCCGAGGAACTTGGGTCGGACGTCCCATTCTTTTTATATGGCGGCACGGCGATGGGGACCGGCCGTGGCACGTTGATCGAGCCGATAGACGACATTTCGGCAGATCATATGCTGATCGTTACGCCTGCGATCGCAGTTTCGACCAGAGAGGCATTCGCCGATCTGAATGCCGCGACCTTGACAACGGACGTGCGAAATCATATTCTTCCTGTTTGCCGTACGGAAGCACAGACGCTCGATCCGCTGCGTACGGCCTTGAAAAACGACTTTGAGCGGACGGTTTTCGCCGCTCATCCTGAGATCGCCTGGGCCAAGACGTCCCTGCTCGAACTCGGGGCAGTTAACGCCGCTTTGAGCGGCAGCGGAGCATCGGTCTTCGCGGTTTTTGACAATACAGAGACACGGCAAACAGCATTGAAAGCCCTCGATGATCGATCGACCTGGCGAAAGTTTGCCGTAGCGACCGTTTCGCGGAATGACTACCGCGAGGCCCTTGGGCTTTAGGTCGCTTCCGCGTCACGTAAAAGAAAATTCGCATTGGGGCGTAGCCAAGTGGTAAGGCACCGGTCTTTGGATCCGGCATTCGTAGGTTCGAGTCCTCCCGCCCCAGCCATTTTCGATTTTTATAAGCGGACCGTCTCTGTGATCGAGGTGGTCCGTTTTTGTTTTTGTCGTCTGCCGAAGGTGAAGATCAAAGATCGAACATAAGAATGAGCGTCAACGGAAAGATAAAAATATTCGCGGGAACTGCTCATCCGGCACTGGCGGCCGAGATCTGTGAGAATCTCGGTATCGAGATCGGCAAGGCCGTGACAACGCGGTTTTCCGATGACGAATTTAATTTTCAGATCAGCGAGAATGTTCGCGGACACGACGTTTTCATCGTCCAGCCGACATGCCCGCCTTCGGACCGGCATTTGATGGAACTGCTGATCATGATCGACGCTTTTGTCAGGGCCTCGGCCGAGCGGGTGACCGCAGTAATACCGTACTTCGGGTATGCAAGATCCGATAAGAAGGATCGCCCTCGCGTTCCGATCGCGGCCAAGCTGGTATCGAATCTGATAACGAAAGCCGGTGCTCAGCGGGTTTTGACCGTCGATCTTCACGCTTCGCAGATACAAGGGTTCTTTGATATTCCGGTCGATCACCTCTATGCCGCTCCGGTGGTGGTCGATTATTTCCGGCAGAATCCTATCGAGAATTTGATCGTGGTCGCGCCGGACACAGGTGGCGCGGAACGAGCGAGAGCTTACGCAAAGCGGCTCGATGCGGGCCTGGCACTGTGCGATAAGCGGCGCGAGCGTGCGAATGTGGCCGATGTAATGAACATCGTCGGCGATGTAAGGGGAAAGAATTGTCTGATCATCGACGACATGTGCGACACCGGCGGCACGATCTGTAAGGTCGCTGAGGCATTACATAAGGCCGGGGCGAATGAGATCTCGGCGTGCTTTACGCACGGAGTTTTGAGCGGAAATGCGGTCGAGAATATCTCGAATTCTTATTTGAAAAAGGTGATCGTGACGAACACGATCCCGACCAGCCCCGAGGCTCAGAAACTCGTTGAAATGGGGCGGATCGAAGTTTTAAGCGTCGCGGGCCTACTGGCTTCGGCGATCAGGTCGATACATGACGAAACGAGTGTTTCGTCGCTGTTTATTTAGTTTGATGTTCGAGATTCGCGGGTTGAGGTTTTCCGAACTTCAAACTTCGAAGGGTAAACCTCGAACCAGTTGAGGAAGTTATGGCTGATAAAATTGTTGTAAAGGCTGAAAAGCGGGATTCGCGGGGTAAAAATGAAGCTCGACGTCTTCGTGCGGCCGGAATGATCCCGGCGGTCATTTATGGCGGCGGGGGTGAAAGCGTTGCGGTTTCGGCGTCTTTGGCCGACCTTGCCGCGGTGATCCGTACCGATACGGGGGTTAACACCGTGTTCTCGCTCGATATCGACGGCGTCGGTGCTAATGACGTTATCTTTCAGGACAGGCAGATCGATCCGGTCAGGGGCCGTCTGATCCACGCTGATCTTCGCCGCCTGGTAAAGGGCGAGAAGATCGAAATGACGCTGCCGATCCATCTTGTTGGTGAGGCAAAAGGAATGATGGAACCCGGAGCGGTGCTTTCGCAGGCGCTTCGCGAGATCAAGGTGCTTGTCGATCCGGCAAAGGCACCGGAGTTTCTCGAACTCGACGTCACGAACCTTGAGGGCGGACATTCGCTGCATGTTTCTGATCTCAAGGCTGACGGCGGCCTCGAGATCCACGAAGATCCCGAGACAGTTGTCGCTTCGATCGTCACGGTCAGCGAAAGCGAACTCGAGCCGCAGCTCGAAGCTGGTGCCGAACCCGAAGTGGTTGGTGAAACTCCAGCCGAAGATGGCGAATAGGGAAGAACCGCGGGCCGGCTGTCCGCGGTCCGAAGTATGAGCAGTTGGTTGATCGTCGGGCTTGGAAATCCCGGGTTGGAATACGCAAAAACGCGGCACAATCTGGGTTTTATGACGGTGGACAGGCTGGCGTCAAGGCTGCAGACGCAAGTAAAACGCGAGGAATGCCGGTCGTTGATCGGTCGCGGACACATTGACAATACGGCGGTCGAACTGGTCAAACCGCAGACCTATATGAATCTGAGCGGCGAAGCCGTCAGGGGCTTGCTGGCGAAAGAGACGCGGTCGATCGAAAAGCTGATCGTGATCTCGGATGACCTCGCCCTTCCGTTCGGAACGATCCGAATACGTCCGAAGGGAAGTCACGGTGGGCAAAACGGGCTGAGGTCGATAATTGACCGATTGAAAACACAGGAATTCATCCGGTTGCGGATCGGGATCCAGCCTGAACATCCGGTCTCGGACGCTTCGAGGTTTGTGCTCGAGAATTTCTCGAAAGCGGATCAGCAAACCGTCGAAACAACACTGGAATTGGCCGCAGACGCCGTTGAAACTATAGTTCGCGAGGGAGCGGATGCGGCAATGGCAAAGTTTAACTAACAGATTCCTTACTTCAGCATTGAAGGCTGAGGTTGGTTAGCCAGAAGGAGAATAGGAAATAGATGGCAAATAGAACGTACGAAGTAATGTATATCGTCAATCCTGATACTGAGCTGGATCGTATCGGCAAGCTGAATGCTGCCGTAGGTAAGCTCGTTGAAAAGGAAGGCGGTTCGGTCGTCCTTATGGATGATATTGGTCTCAAGCCGCTTGCATATCCGATCCAGAAGAAAGAACAGGGACATTATGTTCTGTTCGAGATCGAAGGCACCGGACAGGAGATCGCTGAACTCGAACGGCGTATGCGGGTCAACGATATGATCATGCGCTATATCACGGTTCGCGTTGACGAGGATCGCAAGAAGGCGGACAAGGTTCGGGCGAAACGAGAGGCTCGCGCGGCAAAGCGTGCTTCGTTCCGCAATACGGAAGTGGAGGAGGCCCCGGCCGAGGCGTAAGGGAGTGAATTATGGCAGAAAACGATTTGGAAATTTTGAACGATAGAGACCTCGGTGTTGGAGAAGACGTAATTGGGGATCGTCCGAGGCGTTATCATCGGCGCCGCCCGCGACAGGTCGTGCCCGATTATCTCGACTGGAAGGATGTCGACCTGCTCAGGCAGTTCATCCCTGAGCGTGGCAAGATCATGCCGCGCCGCATTTCGGGCATCTCGGCGAAAGATCAGCGCCGGCTCGCAAAGGCGATCAAACGAGCACGCTCGATGGCGATGCTGCCGTTTGTCGCAGACTAGGTTTGGAGCGTTCGGTCGGGGGCCTTTTGATCTGCTTTTGACCAAAAGCTGAACGCCTTGGACCGAAGGCGAATTTGGAGATTATTATGGCAAACACAACAGTTCTATTACGCGAGGACCTCGAACACGTCGGCGGCCGCGGCGAGATCGTTAAGGTCAAGGCCGGGTATGCCCGCAATTACCTGCTGCCTCAGGGATTTGCCACGCTCGCGACCAAAGGCAATATCAAGCAGATCGAGCAGGAGCGTATCGCTCTGCTCAAGAAGGCCGCGATCGAAAAGGCGACCGCCGAGGCCCAACGTGAGCAGATGGAGAGCATCTCCCTTACTTTTGCGCGCAAAGTGGGTGAACATGGCCATCTCTTTGGCTCAGTCACATCGATGGACATCGCCGAAGCCCTCAATGCAAAGGGTTACGAGATCGACCGCCGCAAGATCCTTCTGAAAGAAGCGATCAAGGAGACCGGCGAATATACGGTCAATGTTAAGCTTCATCGTGAGGTCACGTTGACCGTGCCGATCGCTGTGACCGGCGAGGATGGCGCAATGCCGGAAAAGGCAGCGCCCGCTCCGAAGGCTGAGGAGCCCAAGGCGGCTGCACCGGTTGATGAGCCCTTGGCGGCAGCGGAGGGATCCGTGGCTGAAGGCGAGACCGTTGAAGCCGAAGCTTAGCTGCATACAAGAACCACTTTGACCATGCCGCCTTCGATGGCGGCTTTTTATTGCCGCCGCACGTCGGGAACATCCGGCTTGGTGCTAAAATGGTAGCTCGTCGATAGTATGGGAACTGTTCAAAGAAGGCTTTCAAGGTCGTTCAATGAGTTTTTTGATTCTGAGAAGTCGAGCGGGATCATTCTGATCATTTGCACAGTGATCTCGCTTTTGGTTGCGAATTCGACCTTGGGCCCCGCGTATATTGGATTCTGGCACCAATATTTGGGCAGCCTCAGCCTCGAGCACTGGGTAAACGACGCGCTCATGGCGATCTTCTTTCTCCTGATCGGCCTCGAACTCCAGCGTGAGATCTACAACGGCGAACTTTCCGATCTCAAACGTGCTCTTCTTCCTATTTTTGCCGCAATTGGGGGAATAGTTGTTCCCGCATCGATACATTTTTCGTTAAATGCCGGTTCGCCGACCCAGGCTGGCGTCGGTATTCCGATGGCGACGGATATAGCCTTTGCGCTCGGCGCACTGGCCTTGCTCGGTGACCGAGTCCCTGCATCGCTAAAAGTATTCCTGACGGCTCTGGCAGTTATCGACGACCTCGGTGCCATAATAGTTATCGCAGTTTTCTATACAACGGGCCTCGCACCGGTCTTTCTGGGCCTGTCATTGCTTGTTTGGGCGATCCTCCTTCTTCTAAATCGCTATTTCAAGGTCATATCGCTGATACCATACCTCGTCGGCGGGGGCCTGATGTGGTACTTCATGTTCAAATCCGGAGTCCATGCTACGATAGCGGGCGTTTTGCTTTCGTTCGCCATCCCATTTTCAACCAAGGAGGATGACGAAGCCTCTCCGTCGCACGTCCTTGAACACTGGCTTCAGAGGCCGGTCGCTTTCATCATTCTGCCGATCTTCGCACTTGCAAATACTGGTGTCCCTATCGGGTCCGATGCCGTACGGACACTGGCAAATCCGAACGAGGCCGGCATCATAGCCGGACTGGCCATTGGCAAACCCGTCGGCATCACCGTTGTTTCTTTTCTCGTCGTCATGGTCGGCCTTTGCAAACTGCCGCTCGATCTTGCCTGGCGCCATATCTTCGGTGCCGGGATACTTGGCGGTATCGGCTTTACGATGTCCATATTCATCACGAACCTGGCATTTGAAATGAATCCGGCCGAAGTAAACGGCTCGAAAATGGCAATTCTTCTCGCCTCATTGACCGCGGGTATCGTCGGGTTCATCTATCTGAAGATCTTCGGACGACCGACCAAATTGGACGTGGATCCCGAGTCGATGGACTTCGAAACGGTTCCCGAATGATGCTGTCACCGACAAGTAATTATGCCGATTAGGGTTACGGACTTTCGAAAAATCGACTTAGACAAAGGCCGCTTTTCTGCTTAGAATACTCACCACAGACAACCCCGAAATGGCCAGCGTTTTCCCCGACAATCGAAGAGATCAGTTCCTCGAAAAGCCGCTTCCGAGCAGTGACGAGGCTGAACGTGTTATCCTCGGAGCTATCCTTCTCGACAATTCGCTGATCGCCGATGCGATCGAGCGTCTCAAGGCCGAAGACTTCTACTCGCCCTTGAACCGCCGTGTGTTCGCGGCAATGTCCGCGCTATTCGAGAAGCAGCGGCCGATCGACCCGATCCTGATCGGTGAGGAGATGAAGAAGGAGGGTGCGCTCGATCCGATCGGCGGAATGGCAACTATCACGAACCTTACGTTTGGCCTGCCGCATTTCTCTGACATTGACGAATACATCAAGGTGGTCCGCGACAAGTCGCTGGTCCGTAATTTGATCCGGACCTGTAATTCGATCACCAGCGAGGCCCTCGCGGAGGAAGACGACGCTGACGTTGTGCTGGATAACGCGGAAAAGGCGATCTTCGCGCTCGCGGAGGCTCGAACAAATCAGGGATTTTCGCCCATTGCCCCGATCGCCGACCGCGTGATCGCTCGCGTTAAGGAGCATGCCAAAGGTGAAGGTGACGGGATCACCGGACTTTCGACCGGATTTCGTGAGATCGACCAGATGACCTCGGGGCTGCAGCGGACCGATCTCATCATTATTGCCGGGCGTCCGTCGATGGGAAAGACGGCGTTTTGCCTTACGCTCGCGCAAAATGCGGCTCTTTATTCCAACGCGGTCGTGGCTGTGTTCTCGCTTGAAATGTCGAAAGAACAGCTCGTCACGCGTATGCTCTCAAGCGAGGCGCATATCCATGCGCACCGTTTTCGAAACGGCCACCTGTTCGGCAACGAGTGGGAACGCCTCGCGAGCGCGATCACAACGCTTTCAGATGCACGTCTGTTCATCGACGATACTCCGGGCATCTCAGTCCTCGAAATGCGGGCGAAATGCAGACGCTTGGCGGCGGAACAGAAGCAGCTTGATCTGGTCGTGATCGATTACCTTCAGCTTATGACGGGCTCGTCCGGTCGGCGAAACGAGAACCGCCAGCAGGAGGTCTCGCAGATATCCCGCGAGCTCAAGGCCCTCGCCAAGGAACTCGATGTTCCGGTGGTCGCGCTGTCGCAGCTTTCGCGTGCGCCGGAAACCCGGAAACCCCCTAAACCACTGATGTCCGACCTGCGTGAATCCGGGTCGATCGAACAGGACGCCGACATTGTGGGATTTATATATCGTGAGGATTATTACGAGGAAACCGAAGAGAACAAAGGCCTCGCTGAGTTGATCATATCCAAACAGCGCAACGGCCCGACGGGAACCGTGCAGCTCGCGTTTCTGAAGAGCTTTATGCGGTTCGAGAACTATTACTCGGGGTAGAGAACTACATTGATCATCAGGCCTTAGGGAAACAGATTCTTCTACAGCGAGCGAAGTTCTCGGCCATTTCGTATCTCGAACCATATATGAGTCAAGACCTTCGTTACCCAATCGGGAATTTTGAGATCGCAAAGTTTGGCGATCGTGCGGAGAACCTGACAACGATCAACGAATTGCCCTCAAAACTCCGGGCTGCGGTCGATGGCCTAAGCGAAGAGCAGATCGACACACGTTATCGCCCGGGCGGATGGACGGTCAGGCAGACGGTGCATCATATTGCCGACAGCCATATGAATTCACAGATCCGCTTTAAGCTTGCGCTCACGGAGGATGAGCCGCCCACGATCAAACCTTATTATGAGGACCGCTGGGCCGAGCTTGCCGATAGCCGGCTGCCCGTCGAGGTCTCGCTCACTCTCGTCGACGCGATCCATAACCGCTGGACGACGTTGCTGGGTTCGATGTCCGAAGCTGATTTTAAAAAGAGTTTCATCCACCCGGAAACTGGGCCGTGGACGCTCGAGGGAGCACTTGCCCTATATGCCTGGCACTCAAGGCATCATACGTCTCACATTACGGGTCTTCGCGAACGGATGGGCTGGTAAGTATATTTTTGCCTTCGATCTGCGCCAATGGGCAAGAATGGAATAGAATATGAGACGTTCCTTATATTCATGATTCGTCCCGATCGCGTTATTTTCGGGTAAGACCTTTTCAATGGCTGACGGGGATCGACTGATATCGCTTGACGTTTTCCGTGGAATGACCATCGCCGGTATGGTGCTGGTCAACAATCCCGGAACATGGTCGCACATTTACGACCCGCTCGAGCATGCTTCGTGGCACGGGCTGACGCCGACCGACTGGATATTTCCGTTCTTTCTCTTCATAGTCGGCGTGGCGATACCTATCGCCCTCGGCAAAGTCAGGACCGGCAGCGAGCCGGATGATTCGAAGACTTACGGCCGCGCTTATCGCAAGATCATCGTTCGAGCTCTCTTGATCTTCGCCCTCGGCATAACGATGTCGGCCGTACCCTTCTTTCAATTTGCCGCAACCGATGCTCCGGATTGGTTGAAGATGCTGATATGGATGGCGATGTCAGCCGGGCTTTTTCTCCTGCTGCTCCGCAACTTCAAGGCGGCGGCTGTTGCTATCGGTCTTGGAATAGTTGGCGTTATCGTGATGAATCTCGCCGGCTACAACGTTGTGCCTTACAATGTCGGCGGAATGAGGATCCCGGGTGTTTTGCAGCGGATCGCGGTTTGCTATCTCATAGTCTCGATCATCTTCCTGCATACCGACTGGCGACAGCAGCTCGGTATCGGCGCGGCCTTGCTTTTGATCTACTGGGCTTTGATGACGCTCATTCCGGTACCGGGCTGCGAGGTCACGACGGTTGATGATAAAGCCTGCAACCTTGCTGCATGGCTCGACCGTACGATCCTGACCGAGAACCACATGTGGCGCTCGGCCAAGGTCTTCGACCCTGAAGGAATTCTCTCCACGATCCCCGCCTTGGTGACGACCATCGCCGGTGTACTGACCGGCAGTTGGCTGAGGGCGGAACCGCCCGTATCAGCTGGGGCCACGGACACTGGGGCTGCTGCAACGCCGGAGACTCAGGCTGATCTGGACTCAAACTCGCGGTCTGTGCCGCTTGCTAACGAAAGTGGTTCCGCCTATATCAAGGTCACCGGCTTGTTTTTTGCCGGCACCATCCTGCTCGGAGTTGGCTACATCTGGTCGTACTATTTTCCGCTGAACAAATCTCTTTGGACAAGCTCCTACGTCCTCGTTACCGCGGGGATCGCGTTGCTCGTGCTCGGTGCCTGTTACTGGCTCATCGATATAAGAGGCTACAAACGCTGGGCGTGGCCCTTTATGGTCTTCGGTGCGAACGCTCTGCCGCTTTTCGTTTTTTCGGGGATCATGGCCCGAATGCTCAGCGCCTACCGCGTAGCCGGAACCGACGGAAAGCCGATTTCGATCCAGAAGTGGATATTCGACAACGTCTACCTGTCCATAGCTCAGCCCGTCGATGCCTCCCTTATGTACGCCATCACCTTTATTTTGGTATGGCTGTTTCTGATGTGGTTGTTGTATCGGAAGAAGATCTATGTCAAAGTTTAGCTTTTGCTATATTTTGTGGAGTAAGTCGAATTATGATCTTCCATGTGGTGCTAGAAAAAGATGAAGACGGGTGGGTTGTCGCGGAATGCCCTTCGTTGCCGGGTTGCGTGTCGCAAGGGAAGACCGACGAGGAAGCTCTCGAAAACATAAAAGAAGCGATAACTGCCTGGCTATGGGCCGAAGATCAAAAGGCACTTTCGATCCTGCCGCCGCCGCGTGCCAGTGAGGCGGTAGTGGTCACCGTCTAACCATGGGCCGTTTCGGCAACATCTCCGGCCGGCAAGTTGTAAAGGCGTTTGAAAAAGCCGGTTGGTACAGAGTCGGCCAAGTTGGCAGCCACTTGGTGATGTCAAAATCCGGGCTTCGTGTAAATCTCTCCATCCCCAACACCGCGAAATAGCCGAGGGAACACTCCGTGCCCTGATTCGCAACGCCGGCATGACGGTCGAAGATTTTTTGAAATTGATAAAGTAGATTTTCGACGTGTCCTGGCTCCCCGGCATGACGACGGACTGGGATCGCGTTGAAACTATCGCGCATCGGTTCGGTGACGTCATTTATCGATTGACGATGGCAAGGCAAGCGGCCGAAAAGGACGCGAAAAGATGCCGTCACCAAAACGCACCTAATATTCCACTAGGCCAGATCAGGCTTGCACTGCAGCCGCCACAACCTTCTCCGCGGCATCAGCCATTCCTTGGGCCGTCTGGATATTGATCCCGGATTCTCGTAGGACGCGGCGGCCCTCTTCGACGTTCGTGCCTTCGAGACGGGCGACGATCGGGATAGAGACGCCGAGATTTTTGGCAGCAGCGACGACGCCGTTGGCGACCATGTCGCAGCGGACGATGCCGCCGAAGATGTTAATTAAAACAGCTTTGACGTTTGTGTCGGCGAGCAGAATTTTGAAAGCCTGTTCGACGCGCTCCTGAGACGCACCGCCACCGACATCGAGGAAGTTCGCAGGTTCGCCGCCCGCTAGCTTGATGATGTCCATCGTCGCCATCGCAAGGCCCGCTCCGTTGACCATGCAGCCGATGTTGCCGTCGAGCTTGATGTAGTTAAGATCGAACTTCGAAGCTTCGATCTCGAGCGGCTCTTCTTCGTTGAGATCGCGAAGCTCGGCGTAGTCCTTGTGCCGAAACATCGCGTTGTCGTCAAAGTTCAGCTTTGCGTCGAGAGCGATAAGGCGATTGTCTTTGGTCAGCAGGAACGGATTTATCTCGACGAGCGACGCGTCGGATTTTTCGTATGCGTCGTAGAGCTTGAGCATGAACGACGCGGCTTGATTGACAAGTTCGTTTGGAATGCCGAGACCGAACGCGAGCTTGCGTGCCTGAAATCCACGCAGTCCCACTGCAGGGTCGATAGTCTCTTTCAGAATTAGTTCCGGCGTTTCTTCGGCGACCTTCTCGATGTCCATTCCACCGGCGCTCGACGCCATAAACACGTTGCGACCGCTTACGCGATCAAGCGTGATGCCGAGATAAAACTCGCGGTCGATCGGCAGGCCTTCTTCGATAAGCAAGGTTTTGACCTCGCGGCCCTCGGGGCCGGTCTGATGCGTGACGAGCATCATGCCGAGCATTTTTTCGGCGATCTCGCGCGCTTCGGCGGGCGACTTGGCGAGCTTTACGCCGCCGCCTTTGCCGCGACCGCCGGCGTGGATCTGAGCTTTGACGACAACGACGTCAGTGCCAAGTTCTATCGCGGCGGCTTCCGCCTCTTCGGGGGTTCGCGCAACAACGCCGCGTGGAACCAGGACGCCATATTCCTTAAGGATCGCTTTTCCTTGATACTCGTGGATCTTCATAGTGTTAGAAGAGAAAGTTTAGCTTTGGGACACGGGAAAAGCAACGAGACCCAGCCGGGAGGTGCTCAAACCACCTCCCCACGCATTTAGGCGCCCTTGCGTCGCGTTTTGACACCGCAAGTTTTGAATCGTTATTCGGCCCGGGTTCGAATGTTGATCGAGATCAGCTTCCAGGTGCCGTCGTCCATAACGTATTTCAGTTCGAAGTTTGCCCGCTGCGGAGTGGTCGGATAATAACCCTTGACAACCAAGGCGTCGAGCCCCTTCACATCTTCTATCGAGGGCGATGGCGTGAACGTGGCTTCGAGTGGCGATACGGCACGTTTGAAATTGTAGTCCGCCTTGTTATCAACGAATACCTTGAACGCATCGAGCAATTCGCCCGGATCGGTCGACTCGCGCCATACCTTCGCAGTCTTCTTGTGAAAATCACTGAAATCCTCAGCCTGGACCGCGTCGCCAAAGTCCATAAAGGTTGTTTTTACGAGAGTTTGAAGCTTCTCCTCGCTGGGGACCTCGGGCTTTTTGTCAGTCGTCTTGGTGTCTGTCGTCGTGTCCGAATTGCCGCCCTTTCGGTAAACCACCCCACTCAGCGTCATCTGACCGCCGGAGGGAGCTTTGTCGATGGTAAAGCTGGGGCCAAGTCCTGCCAGCGAGATCTTGAGAGTCTTAGCTCCTTCATCGATCACCGCACTTCCACCGGTCACCTTGGTTCCGCCAGATCGATAGTCGGCACCGCCATCGGCCCGGATCGTGATCGTCGATCCGTCATCGCCGGTCCAGTGACCGACGTAAGCCGGCGGAGCCGGTTTGCTCGAACCACAGGCAAGGCCGATGAGTAGCAGGGCGATCAGGGCTATCGCGAAGGAAACGAAGTTGGTATGTGTACGCATATTCAGGCTCCTCGATATGGACGATCCAAGATACGAACTAATAATCGCAAAACGAATGTGGAGAGGGTAATCCGAAATTTTGGAAAAGTAAAGGCCGGGCAAACGCCGGCCTCGCAAAGAGCATTGGTGCAGCAAGTTACGGAATATTGATGACCAGCTTCAACAGCTTCCATTCACCGCCTCGGTTTACGTACTCGAAATCGTAGAGAACCTTCGACGGCTTTGTTTTGAACTCGCCTTCGGCCATTAGGATCTTCAGACCTTTCTCCGTACGGATCGAGGGCGGCTGCTTAAAATCGGCACTCAAACCATCGACTTTTTCCAAGAGCGGAACGACCAATCGCTTCTTGTCCGTATAGGACTTAAACGCACTGGCCATCTGATCGACCGTGTAGGTGGACTGGAAATCGGTCGAGGCGTTTGATCGAAGGTCCGAGAAGTCGCCCGTGCTGACAGCTTCTGAGAACTGGTCGATCGTGTCTTTCACAAGGCCTTCGACAACCGAGGTCGGCGGCGTGCCGTCGTTCGGCGTGTCAGTTTTGGTGTTCGAGCTACTGTTGACCCCACTACCGCCATAGCAATAAAGCCGCTGAAGAGACTGTTTTTTCCAAAGAACACTGCGTATATCGCGGATCGCATAATTTTCACTCCGTATGTTGTTACTGAGACGATTCAACCAGCTTAAGAAGCGTCCGAACCGCGACGCCTGACGGGCCTTTCGAGATGTGGGATTTTCCACTGTCGAGCCAAGCTGTACCGGCAATGTCGAGGTGGGCCCACTTGGCCTTATCTACAAATTCCTGAATAAATACCGCGCCCATGATCGTTCCGGCCTTGCCCCGAGGGCCGATGTTCTTGATGTCGGCGATATCTGAACGTATATCCTTGCTGTACTCGGGGCTAAGCGGCAGCTGCCAATATCCTTCGCCGACGGCTCTGCCGCAGCCGACGATCTCATCGACGAAAGCCTGATCGTTGCCCATGATGCCGGTGTTGTGGACACCGAGAGCAATGATGACCGCACCCGTGAGCGTTGCCATATCGACGATCCGCGTCGCCCCCTGTTTTTCAGCATAAGCGACCGCGTCAGCGAGGATGAGTCGCCCTTCGGCGTCAGTATTAAGTATCTCGATGGTCTTGCCGTTCATCGCCGTAACGACATCGCTCGGACGCGAGGCATTGCCGTCAGGCATATTCTCGACGGCGGCGACGACGCCGATCACCGGCACCGTGGGCTTGAGTAGGGCTATCGCCCTCATCGTGCCGATCACGGTCGCACCGCCGGACATGTCGTACTTCATCGCGTCCATACCCTCGGAGGGTTTGATAGAAATGCCGCCGGTATCGAAAGTGATCCCTTTACCGACAAGAGCCAGCAGCTCGCCTTTTTTTGCGGTCGATCTGGTTGGCGTATAGCGGAGAACGATCAGTTTCGCAGGCTGCGACGACCCGCGCGAGACGCTCATCAGCGAGCCCATGCCCATTTTGGTCATTCGGGCCTCGTCAAGCACCTCACATTTGAGGCCGACCTCCTTTGCCATGGCCTGAGCACGCTTCGCCATCTCGGTCGGTGTGAGGATATTCGGCGGCTCGTTGGCCAGGTCGCGTGTAAAATTGATCGATTCTCCGACCGCCTGACCCCGAGCGATGCCATTCTTGAGGTCGGCAGGTTTTGCACCGTCTATGCAGATGACGAGCGATGTGACTTGCTTGTTGTTCTTATCCTTTGTCTTGTATTTATCGAGTTCAAACTGGCTGGTAATGAAACCCTGAACCGCGTTCTGGACCACCTCCACTACCTCGGCGTCATATCGTGGTAGCAGGGCAAAACTTTTTATGTTCCGTTTTCGCAGAAAGCGCGTCGCCGTGCCCGAGAGCTTGCAAACCGAATGCGGCTTGTATTCGTCAAGGGGGCCGACACCGACGAGCAGTAGGCGACTCGCCTTTACGCTTCCTTTTGGGGTGAAACGGACCAAGGCAGTGTCGCCCGATTCCCCGGTGAACTCCTCAGCCTTGATCAAGGCGGCGACGAGGCCGCCAGTCAGTTTGTCGATATCTTTCAGATATCCGGTTGTAGGCTTTTCGCCCTTGAAAACAGCGACCGCCAATGCTTCCGCATTTGCCTCAGTAAAATTTCCGGTAATACCCGTGAACTTCATCAATACCTCAGAAAAAAATAGGTGGAATATTTAAAAAACGCTGTACTATCTATAACTTATCTCGACACTCGTTTCAACTCTTGCCGAGTTTCTTTCTCGATCGTTCGCTGCATCTCGGTCTCGCGTTTGTCGTAAAGCTTTTTGCCCTTTGCGACGCCGATCTCGAACTTTATCCGGCCGTTCTTCCAATAGATGCGGGTGACGACGAGCGTCATTCCCTTTTGCGTTGTTTCTTTTTCGAGTTTCGCGATCTCACGGCGATTCAGGAGCAGCTTTCTTTCGCGAAGTACATCGTGATTATTGATATTTCCGTGCGAATAATGTGAGATATGAGCTCCGATCAGCCAAACCTCGCCATCCTTGATCTGCACAAAGGATTCTTTGAGTTGGATACGGCCGAGCATGATCGACTTTACCTCCGTTCCAACGAGGACCGCCCCCGCCTCCACTTTGTCGAGGATCGTGTATTCGTGAAACGCCTGGCGGTTGGTCAGGATCTCCTTCTCGGCTGACATATCGATATTTTTGCATACGACGCACCAGGTCTCATAGGTCAACGGGTGCGTATCTGCAGTTCGGTCGCCCGTTTGACAATGCAGGGCCGCGATTCGTAAATTATTAAGTACGCTGGGAGATCGTCTAATGGTAGGACTGCAGTCTCTGGATCTGCCTATCGGGGTTCGAATCCCTGTCTCCCAGCCAAAAATTCAGCGGTCGGTGGCCAGGGGCCCGGTTGTCAGAATGCGGTACTCTGGCCACTGATCTCTGACCACCGACCGCTTGCTTTTATGGACGGCTGGCACGAGACAGAGATTCGGGTGCGCTACGCCGAGACCGACGCGATGGGCATAGTCCATCACGCCAATTTCCTTGTCTGGTTTGAAACGGGCCGCAGCGAATTCTGCCGGGCTAAAGGCTTTTCTTACAAGGAGATGGAGGAGCGTGACGACGCTCTGATGGTCGTTGCTGAGTCGTACTGCCGCTATAAATCACCCGCGTATTACGAGGATGTCCTGACGATCCGGACAAAGGTCCTCGATGTTCGCAGCCGCAGCTTGCGCTTTTTCTACGAGGTTTATCGGGCCTCAGACAATGAACTGATCGCCGAAGGTGAGACCCAGCATGTTGTGACCGGCCGCAACAGAAAGGTGAAAATGCTGCCGACGCTGTACCGAGACCTCCTGCTGAGCGAGGAAAGGTTGGCCTTTCCGGCTCGACAGGCACCGAGCTAGAGCCGAGCGGCTCCCTCCCTTGGTTATCCATCTTCTGCGAGAGCGAAGGACTGCTGCCATCGAGCCCAGAACCTGATTTTGAACTTCGAACCCGGAACCCTAAACTATAAGTATGTCCCGTTCGGAGTTAGGAGAGCTTTATTTCATCGCCGCGATGATGGGATTGATCCTTATCGTCTCTTTTATTGCGGTTTTCTTTTTTGTGAAGACATATCGCAAGGAGATGCGAGAAAAAGAGGAACGCGTGCGTGAGAGCGAGGCCGCCGCCGACGCCGAGGAAGAGAGAAACGATGCCGCATCCTAATCTGCTCCATATAGACAGGGCCGCGCTTGTCGTGATCGACATTCAGGAGGCCTTCCGTGACGTTATACCTGATTTCGACGGCTTTGTTTCACGGGTTGCGACCGCGATCGCGGGGTTCCAGACCCTCGGTGTGCCGGTCATAGTGACGGAACAATATCCGAAAGGCCTCGGTACGACCGTTGGAGAACTGCGGGCGGTCCTCAGGGCTGAGAGACCTCCGTTCGAGAAGACGGCTTTTAGTTCGTGCGGTGCATCGTCGTTTGTCGAAGCGGTGGCAAACTCAGGCCGTTCGCAGATCGTCCTGTGCGGCGTTGAGGCCCATGTTTGCGTTAACCAGACAGCACATGACCTGATCGACCGCGGATATCAGGTCCACGTCCTGGCTGACTGCGTTTCGTCGCGATACGACTATAACCGCCTCGCCGGCCTTGCAAAAATGGCACGGGCCGGAGTGATCGAGTCTTCGGTCGAGATGGCGTTGTTCGAGATGATGCGCGACGCAAAGTATGAGAATTTCAAGGAGATCCAGGCGTTGATAAGATGACTTATCCGCAGGGGTTTTTCTTGTAGGTCTCGACCGGTATCATTCCTTTGCAGATCGGGGCAACTTGTTTTTTTATGGATCTATTGTCTTCACTCAACCCACAGCAAGCCGAGGCCGTAAAAGCAACGGAAGGGCCGTTGCTTATTCTGGCCGGTGCGGGTTCGGGCAAGACACGTGTGATCACGGTGAGGATAGCCTATCTTATTGCGGAAAAAGGAGTTGCTCCCCACAATATTCTAGCCGTTACGTTCACAAATAAGGCGGCCGGCGAGATGCGTTCGCGGGTCGAAGAATTGCTTAAAGGCCGGAAACTGCCGTCGGCTCCGCTGATATCGACCTTTCACAGCCTATGCGTCCGTATCCTTCGATCTGACATCGAGACGCTGGAAGAAGGCTATAAGAAGTCGTTCACGATATACGACACGGACGATTCGCAGAAGGTCGTAAAAGCCTGCATCAAGGACCTCGGCCTTGACGAGAAACAGCTGGCGCCGCGAATGGTGCGCGACGCTATCAGCTCGGCCAAGAATCGCGGCGAAGACCACGAGATATTCGCATCAAGGGTTGAATATGGTGATGAGAAGAAGGCAGCTATCGCAAAGGTCTTTCGCATGTACGACGACCGCTTGCGGACGGCAAATGCTCTCGACTTTGATGATCTGCTGATCAAGACCGTAAAGCTGCTGCGAAAGTCGCCGGAGACGCGCGACAAATATAATGACCGATTCAAGTACATCCTGGTGGACGAGTATCAGGACACGAATGCGCTACAGTTCGCCCTTATTAGCTTTCTTACCGAAAAGCAGAAAAACATCTGTGTCGTAGGTGACGATGCTCAGAGCATTTACGGATTTCGACAGGCCGACATCAGGAACATTCTCGGGTTTGAAAAGCATTTTCCGGACGCAAAGGTCATATTGCTCGAACAGAACTATCGTTCGACGCAAACGATACTTGACGTGGCCCACGCGATCATCGAAAACAACCAGAATCAGAAGAAAAAGAAGTTGTGGACCGCGAATCCGGGCGGCGAGAAGATCTATTATTATCAGGCGTACGACGGTGATGGCGAGGCTCGCTTTGTTGCCAAGAGGATCGAAGAACATCAGCGCCGCAGCCTCAGTGATCGGATCGCTGTTCTTTACAGAACGAACTCGCAGTCGCGCCTTTTCGAAGAGGCGTTGCGCCGTCTTCGTATCGAATACAACATCGTCGGCGGCTTCTCGTTCTACGAGCGGGCTGAGGTCAAGGATATCATCGCCTACCTGAAACTGGCGTTGAATCCTTTTGATGATATTGCTTTGATCCGGGTGATAAATAGCCCCGTTCGCGGATTGGGCAAAACGAGCCTCGACGAGCTCCAGCGAATCGCGAAAGAAGATAATTCCTCGCTCTGGATGACGATCGCGGCGGTGACTGATAAGGATCTCCCGCGGGAAGCTGCGTTGACGCCGCGGGCAAAGGAGGCTTTCCGTGCGTTCAGAAAGGTGATAGAAGACCTGATCGGGAAGATAAAGAACATCTCGACTTCCTCTCAGCCGGTTTCGGATATAGTTATCGCCGCAATCGAAGATACCGGGTATGCGAATGCCTTGAGGGCCGAGAATTCGGACGAATCTGCCGCAAGGCTCGAAAACCTTGAGGAACTCGTAAATGCCGCGGTCGATTACGACAGGCAGGAAGAGAATGGGCTTCGCGATTTTATCGACCACGCCGCGTTGACCTCGGATACCGACAAATATGATGGCAAGGCGCCCGTAACGCTGATGACCGTCCATATGGCAAAGGGGCTCGAGTTTCCGGTGGTTTTTCTGGTCGGCCTGGAAGACGGGGTCTTTCCGCATTCCCGGTCGCTCAATGACGTGAAGGAACTGGAAGAAGAACGCCGGCTTGCGTATGTGGCGATAACTCGTGCGGAAAAGGTCCTTTATGTGACGCACTCCATGAGGCGGCGCACATACGGCCAAGAGATGGCCGCCCAACCATCGCAATTTCTGAACGAGATGCCGCTCGAGATGATAGACGACCTCTCACAGGGTGCATCATGGCTTTCGTACGCGCGAGGTTCGACCGCCATGGGAGCCAAAGCGACGATAAGCGCCCTCCGCGGTGAGACGAAGGCTGCGCCGCCGAAGCCAAAGAACTTGTATAGCGGAAAAACATACAACAGCTCGGATGCGGTTGCGGAGTTTTTTAAGAAACGCGATATAACGGTTCCCGAGCGAAGCCCGACGGATCGACCTGCTGAGAGGCCGCTTTCGGGTTATGAAAAGCTGAAAGCAGCCGGAACGCCCCCTTCGCAGCGGCCCGATCCGAACATGCTCGTTGCCGGCTCGCACGTGCGCCACGAAAAATATGGCCGCGGCCTGGTCCTAAGGCGGGAAGGTTCTGGCGATAATGTTAAACTGACGGTGAGTTTCCCGGGGTTCGGACAAAAGAAACTCATCGAAAAATACGCGAATTTGCAGAAAGATTGAATGCATCTCGAAGAATTTCGATGATTCGGGGGAATGATGCTGAGGAAAGGGATGAAGAATAGACTAACGTTTCTTGCGGTACTTGCCGTTGTGGTCATTGTTGTCTTGGGTTGCGGATCGATCGATCCATTTGCAGAAGAAAAACCTGCGAATCAGCCTGGATCGAATCGGACCTCAACGAATTCTGCCGCGAACTCGTCGGCTAATAAATCTCTTTCCGATCAGGCTGTTGATACGGCTCTTGGCGAGCAGCGGCTCGGAGTTCCCGAATGCGATGCCCTGATGGATGAGCTGACCAATTATGCGAACGATCCGGATGACGGTTTTGCCGTGAAGCTGGCAAAGTCGCTTGTGGCAAACAAGATAAAGGAATCCGTAAAGGCCGCGATCGACGAAAATCAGACGGACAAAGCCCAGCTCGCAATCGTGTGCAAATCGCTGAAAACGGAGTTTGATAAAGCTAAGACCGCTCCTTCGTCCGAAGGAACGAAGTAGTTACTTCGCTTCGTCTGCGCCTTCGCTCAATTCTTTGGCCCATTCGCTATCGGGGTACCGCGTCCGGAGTAGCCTGACGAGTTGATCACGAAGTTCCTCATTGTTCCCGCACCCGTATTTGTTCCAGCCGTTGGCGATGCTCATGATGTATAGGACGTGCGGAATGCGTTTATCTGCCGGAGATCGACGGGCCCACGCCAACGCCTTTTGGCCGAGAAACTTCGGTGCATCGCCGATGGCTTTGATCTTTCTCCGTTCAGCCTGAGCCGTCTGGCTCTGGGCGGCAGTTAGAAAGGCGGGGCGTTTTGGCAGTTTCCGAGGGACCTCGGAATTGGTCTCTTCGCTGTATTCGGCATCGTACGGTTCGCACCACCAGTCGTTAAAACCCCACTCCTCCACCTCGTTATCGCCCTTTCCCATGCCATCTTCAATAAATGGGCTAAGAACAGGGTTGGTCAACACAAAATACATCGCGGCATTGTCCTTTGCGGCAGGTGTTTTCGCTTCGTCAACTTTTGCCAGACCCTCGGCAAGATCCGGGCGGTGGCGAGCGAGTTCGGGCGTGAATTTCAGAAGCGTTCTCTGATCGTTCAGCAGAAAAGCTCGGGTCCAGATCGCTACGGCGAGTCGCGGCCTCATGTAGTCGGGCAAGGCCGGAGAATTGAACACCTCGATGAGTGAGGCGGTCGGGAAGTGCTGATTCAGTACGTCCACAGTCTCAGTGTCGAACATTGCCCGGTCCTGCCAACTCCGCTCTTCCTTGTACTGGGCCTCGATACCGGCCTCGTATGCCTCCTTGCCTTCCTTGTTGTACTCCGGATCATAGTAGGACTTTTGCTCGGCGATAATGTCATCGATGGTTCCGACGTTGCCGCTAAAGTCGAAGGCGAAGGGCTTCTTGAGCGAGTAGGTTAGAAAATCTTCGAGGGTTTCCGCCAACTTCAGGCGAAGATCGAAAAACGAATTCCGCGCCGACAGCGGAAGCCTTTCTCCCATATCGAGCATTTCGTCGATCAACTTTCGAGCGTCGGCACTCTTATTCTGCTGCAGAAGGAGCCTGGCGAGGTGGTAGGCGATGGTGGGATAAGCCGCGGATGTTCGATCGGCGTTCTGCGCTGCTTCGATCAGACGAGGAAGCTGGCTGGAACTCCTGTCAGCCTGCGAAAGCGCCGTCATCAACCAGAGATAGGATCCCCTTTCTGTGTAGCGTTTCAGTGAGGCCAGGTACGCCTCGGCTCCCGTCATCTGGAAAAGGTACAGCCACTCGGTGATCTCGTCCTGTCGGAGAAAGTCGGGGATCAGCGTTGGGGAAAGGCGTTCTTCCCCCCAATAGGTGCCTTCGTACCCCGATTTGATCGAATCCGAGAATCTTCGCTGATATGCGTTCTGACGCCCCTCGATAACCTGCTTTCTTAGCTCTTCATCGAGCTGCCGCCCCATGACCCGTTCGGCCTCGGCAAGCGCTTCCGCATCGGTCGCTTCGGGTTTGACATAGATCTGCCAGCTTTTGCCCGAGCTGACCGAATAGACATAGACCTCAAGGTCGCCGGGATCCTTCTTCGAACTTGGCGCAGCGCTGTTCGCTACGTTTGCTGTCGCCCCGACGGGCATTTCCGGTTCCTTTGGCCGTTCGGCCTCTTTTCTTTTTTCCTCAGCACTCAGCACCTCGCTCTCGAATTTATCGAGAAGCCAACTGTAGTCGATCACATCCTGCCGAAAATTTTCACCCGAGTAGATCGTTATGTTCTTTGCCAGTTCCGAAACTCTCTCTTTAGGATGGAGCCGGTATTTTACCAGGCCCGTAAGGCGTTCTGCCGAGGCTGCAAACTTGCCGCTGCCCGAGACAAACCTTCGGAGATGAGATTCGGCCTCTTCATAGAATGGAGCGGCGGCAGATGCGGATGTAGTGCTTGCCTGCCTTATCAGCGTGCGGGCGACAAGATAATCCGCGGTCTCCTGCCAAGGCGATTCCGTGTCCTGTGCAATGTCCGAAAAGCCTTCTTTCGCTTCTCGATAGTTGAGGGAATAGAAGTTTGCGGCCGCGATCTGATAGGCACGATCCTTTTGCAGCCACACGGGCGATCCGGCAGGCGCCGGATCGGGCACCTGCTTTCCGCTAGAGCAGTTTCGGAATACCTGATCCTGACCTGCTACCCAGTTGCGTACGTTCTGATCTGTGGCACTGTAGGACGAAATACGGTCGGCAAGGGTCTCGGTCGCAGTTTCAAAGGCATTCTTCGTACAGTTCGGAAAGAACTCGTAGCCGCCATAGGAACGCTCGGTATAGATCTCAGGCAGTTTCTCTTCCTTTCCTACAACCTCTTTACGCTTCTCGACCCAGGCCTTCACGGCCTCGTCAACACTATCATCGCGAAAATCCTTTCTGTTGACCTCGGCGTTCCAAACCTCTACCAGAGCTTGTTGTTCTGGTGTGTTGAGGCCTCGCCCCGCAATGTGGCGGTAGGCCGCGATAAGGACCGACCGCCTAAACTTGCCCTTCACTATGCCGAGCCGTCCTGCGGCGAAATCTGTGAACGGCAGTTCCGGAACCGAGGTCGTATCAAAAACTGGGGAGATGTAGCCGGGGCCGCATGGAATTCCGGTTGAAAGGAATGAAAAAAAGAGAAACAGAGCACTTAGCGAGCGATAATATCCTTTCATATCAAAAACGCGGTTCCGGATAAATCTTACTTCAAATCCGCGAACGATAGAAACGATATTCTTATGCAACAAAGCTTTTCGGTAAGGGACCGAAAAGCTTTCTTCCAACGCTGGTCACGTCCAATCAGACGCTCAATATCTCATGCTCTTTGTTCTTGGCAAGTTCGTCGATCCTGGCGATGTGCGAATTTGTGAGCTTTTGCACGTCGTCCAGGCCGCCGCGTTCGTCGTCTTCCGAGATGGCTTTGTCCTTGAGCAGCTTTTTCAGGGCATCATTCGAATGGTGGCGAATATTACGGATGGCGACGCGGTGCTCCTCCGCGATCTCGTGAGCCTGCTTGGCGAACTGCCGTCGCCGTTCTTCCGTGAGGGCCGGGACGGTAAGGCGGATGATCTTACCGTCATTCGACGGGTTCATACCCAGGTTTGCCGCCAGGATGGCTTTTTCGATAGCCCCTAGCTGCGTTTGATCCCAGGGTTGAACCGTGATCATCTGCGGTTCGGGGACGGCTACCGATGCCATTTGGTTGAGCGGGGTCGGCGTCCCGTAATAGTCGACCGTGACCACATCCAGAAGTCCGACCGTAGCCCGGCCCGTACGAATATTAGCGAGCTTTCGTTTGAAATCTTCGATGACGGCGTCCATCTTGGGGCCGGTTTCCTTAACTACATCCTGTACGCTCATATCAATTTGTCACAAGTGTTCCTATCGATGTATCTCCCTGCAGTGCCTTTACGATATTACCATCCTGCCTCATATTGAATACCATTAGGGGCAGATCGTTGTCGCGGCATAGTGAGATGGCCGAGGCGTCCATTACCTTGAGTTGCCGTTCAAGCACCTCCTGGAATGTGATCTGGTCAAACCTGGTCGCGGTGGGTTCTTTGACCGGATCAGCCGAATAGATGCCATCGACTTTTGTCCCCTTCAGGATCACATCCGCCTTGATCTCGAGGGCTCGAAGAGCCGCCGCCGAATCTGTCGTAAAATAGGGATTTCCGGTTCCCGCAGCGAATATCACCACCCGCTTCTTCTCGAGATGACGTACAGCCCGGCGGCGGATGAAAGGTTCGGCAAGCTGCGGTATGTCGATCGCCGACATTACCCGCGTGTAAACATTTGCCTTCTCTAGGGCATCCTGCAGCACGACAGCGTTCATCACGGTCGCCAGCATCCCGATGTAGTCGGCTGCGGAGCGATCCATATTGCCGGCTGACTCCGACACGCCTCTGAAGATATTGCCTCCGCCGACGACAACCGCTATCTCCACGCCGAGATCGTGGACCGATCTAAGCTCTTTTGCTACGGATGCGGCGACGGCGGTATCAATGCCGTAAGCTTGCGATCCCATCAGAGCCTCGCCGGAAAGCTTCAGAAGGATCCTGCGAAAGACAGGAGTGGTCTGGGGGCGGTAGTCAGTGGTCGGTGTCATCTCTCCGGTCGAGTTTTTCCTACAGGTGAATTAGATAAACCGCTAAAGGGTCTGCCAACCTCGGCAGACTTCTGTACCATCGGCTATCCAACCATCGACGCTACCTCGGCAGCGAAATCATCGGTCTTCTTCTCGATACCCTCACCCATTTTGAAACGCGAAAAACGGCGGATCGAAATGTTCTCTTTGATCGAAGCGATCTTTTCGGTGACGAGTTCGCCGACGGTCTTGGCCGGATCCTTAACGAACGGCTGATCGACGAGGACATTGTCCTCATAGAACTTGTTCAGGCGGCCTTCGATGATCTTCTCAAGAACTTCAGCCGGCTTGCTCGCGTTCTTGGGATCGTTCTTGAGCTGTTCCATGAGGATCTCGCGTTCTTTCGCAAGATCGGCCTCAGGAACGTCACTCCGATTTGTATAGCGCGGGTCGGTCGCGGCGATGTGCATCGCAACGTCCTTAACAAGCTGTTGAAACTCGTCACCGCGGGCGACGAAATCGCTCTCGCAATTTACTTCGACAAGTACGCCAACCTTGCCGCCCATGTGGATGTATGAACCCACTGCCCCTTCTGCCGTTACGCGGCCCGCCTTCTTATCGGCGGTTGCGATGCCCTTCTTGCGAAGAAGTTCCATCGCCGCCGTTTCGTCGCCATTGGATTCGACCAGGGCGTTCTTGCAATCGATCATGCCGGCGCCCGATTTTTCACGTAATGATTTTACTGCTGCTGCTGTAATTTCTGCCATAAATGCTCCATTCTCGAAGTCCCATCAAAAGGCGGCATCATCTGTCTGCCAGTGGCCGGCCCAACGTGGAACGAATAACCAAATTTATAAAAAAGCGTAGCTATTTGCCGAAAACCGGAAAAAAGCTACGCATTAAATTCCAGAAAGATATATTAGCTTGCGGTTGCTTCGTTGCTCTCTTCCGTTGATTCTTCTGCGGCCTCAGCCGTCGTTTCGGCCGGGGCCTCGGCATCCGATTCCACATCGGTTTCTGCCGCGACAGCATCGTCCTCTTCCTCGTCCGGTATCTCGGCCGATTCCATTTCGGCCTTGTCGTCGTCGCTCAGATACTCTTGGGGGATCGAGATGCGTGATTCTACCACTGCCTCTACTTCACCGCCGTCATCCTCCGTCTGCACGTCGGCGACACGACCCTCGGTGCCCACCTGTCGGCCTTCAATGATCGCATCGGCGATACGCGAAGCGAATAGGCGAATTGCTCGAAGAGCGTCGTCGTTGCCCGGGATGACATGGTCGATGCCCTCGGGCGAGCAGTTGGTGTCAACTACCGCTACGATGGGGATGTCGAGCCGATTTGCTTCCTTGATAGCGATGTCTTCCTTGCGAACGTCGATGACGAACATCATGTCAGGCATTCCATTCATGTCCTTGATGCCGGCAAGGTTCTTCATCAGTTTCTCGTGTTCACGATCGAGCTGGAGACGTTCCTTTTTCGTGAGCATCTCAAACCGGCCGTCCTCGCGCATCGTTTCGATCTCTTTGAGCTTGTTGATCGATTTTTTGACCGTGTCGTAATTGGTCAAAAGCCCGCCCAGCCAGCGGTTGTTGATGTAGAACTGTCCGCAGCGTTCCGCTTCCTCTTTGATCGCTTCCTGCGCCTGGCGTTTTGTGCCGACGAAAAGAACCTTCTGATTCGGCCGCTCGGTCAGCGATTCGGTGACGTAGTTTAATGCGTCGCGGAAGAGTTTCTGCGTTTTTTGCAGATCGATGATGTAAATGCCGTTGCGTTCGCCGAAGATGTATTCCTTCATCTTCGGGTTCCAGCGCCGTACCTGGTGTCCAAAGTGAACCCCTGCTTCGAGGAGTTCTTTCATCGTAACTGTAGCCAAAATCTTATCTCCTTGGTTTATGTACTCGACAAGACGACTGGCTAAACCAACGGTGGTCTTGTCAATGGTTTATAAGGCTCAGCGGCCTTATTATCTTAAAATTAACGTTTCGAGAACTGGAATCTCGCTCGGGCTCCCTTCTGACCGTATTTCTTACGCTCTTTCTGACGAGGGTCGCGGGTAACTAGGCCTGCTTTCTTCAAAGTCGGGCGAAGGTCCGCGTTGAATTCCATCAAAGCCCGCGTGATCCCATGACGGACGGCTCCTGCCTGACCGGCATTCCCGCCGCCGTCAACAGTTACGAGAATGTCAAATTTCTCGACCGTTTCCGTTAAATTGAGCGGCTGACGAATGATCATTCTCAACGCTTCGTTCGGAAAGTAGGAATCGAAGTCGCGCTTGTTGACAACGATCTTGCCGCTTCCCGGACGAAGATAAACGCGTGCTGTCGAAGTTTTTCTGCGGCCCGTGCCGTAATATTGAATGTCTGCCATAAATCGATCTCGAATAATGAATATCGAACACGAATATCGCTGAATATTCGATATTCTCTATTCTATATTTCAACTGCCTCCGGTTTCTGTGCCGTGTGTCTATGTTCACCGTCGGCGTAAACCTTTAATTTCTTTGCCATTGCCTTCCCGAGCTTTGTTTTGGGCAACATGCCCTTGACGGCGAGTTCGATGACCTTCTCCGGTTTTTTCTCGAACATTTCCTTGACCGTCGTTTCTCGCAGCCCGCCCGGATAAAGCGTGTGCCGGCGATACAGTTTCTGGTCGTTCTTGGCGCCGGTGAATACGGCGTGACGGGCGTTGATAACCACACAATGCTCACCCATATCCATGAACGGCGTCCATGCAGGATTGTTCTTGCCCGACAGAATGCGGGCTACCTCGGTTGCGAGGCGGCCAACGGTCTTGCCTTTTGCATCAACAACGAGCCACTTCCGATTTTCCGCTAAGTCCTTTCCACTAGGAAAATAAGTACTCATAATCACACACTACTAACCTGATCCGCAAAAATGCGAACTGACAGGATATCGAAACGCCAGCTAAACGTCAAGGCACGGCGCAAATTTCATGGGAACGTTCGTCGCAGACGGCGGCGACTCGGGAACAATGTATTGCCGTCTAGAGTTTTGAGTTCAGAAACGTCAGCCCGATGATCGTTTTTGCGTCCTCGATCTCGCCGCTTCGAGCCATTTTCACTGCCGTTTCGAGTGGGATCCGAATGACCTCGACAAATTCGTCATGGTCAAGGTTTTGCTGCGTTTCGACCATATCGGTAGCGACGAAAACATGCATCTTTTCTGTCAGGAAGCCTGGTGAAACATAGAATTCGGCAAGCTTGGTTACCTTTCCGGCCCTGAAGCCTATCTCTTCCTCGAGTTCGCGTTTCGCCCCTTCCAACGGGTCTTCGTCGGGAGAATCGAGCGACCCGGCGGGAATCTCGAGCAAATATTTTCCGGCAGGGTGCCGATACTGGCGGACGAGTGCGACGGTGCCGTCGTCAAATAGGGGTATAACGACCGCACTGCCCGGATGGACTATCACGTCACGTTCATATTCGGTACTGTCTTCGCGAACCCTGTCGCGGCGAACGTCGAATATCGGGCCATCGTAGATGGTTTCGGCTGAGATGGTTTCGAGCATACGCACCCATTATCCCGCACTCGACGGAGGAAATGAAAAGCCGGGCCGCGACGAGCGGTCTTAAGTGAGTTATGCTGGACCTGAATGTCGATACACTCTACAGAGGCAGCCAGCGATGAGTTGATCGTTTACTGCGATGAAGCAGGGAACCCGATCGGCACTGCGCCAAAACTCGCCGCGCACAACGCCGAAACAAAGCTCCATCTAGCGTTTTCCATTTTTATTTTCAATGGAAAGAGGGAATTACTCCTGCAGCAGCGTGCATTCTCAAAAAAGACGTGGCCCGGCGTGTGGTCAAACTCGTGCTGCGGCCACCTGCTCCCCGGTGAAACAGCCGAAGCTGCCGCTCCGCGACGCCTCAGATACGAACTAGGGATCACTGGTGTCGCGCTCGAGAACGTCCTGCCGCATTTCCGCTACCGCGCCGAGAAGGACGGCATCGTTGAGAACGAAATATGTCCCGTTTTCGTTGGCCGCTATTCAGGACAGATTCGGCCGAATCCCAGGGAGGTCCAAGGCATTCGCTGGGTCAATTGGGAAGATGTTGTGGTCGAGGTCGCTGATCCGACAAATGGCTATTCGCCATGGGTACGTGAAGAGGTCAAACTACTGGCGCCCGATCCCGGCTTCCGCTTGTTCTACAACGATCTTAAAGATCGCCGTGATACTAATATCGAGCGGTAGTGCAAGGCGTTTTGCACACTGGCGCCAAACGAAAGGCTTCAGCATTTGTCCCAGCATTCTTTGACCATCTTGCCCTTTTCGAACAATCCGCGGCGTGTGTGGCCTTTTTCGTCACGATATGACCCGTAGCCTTGCATAAGCCCGTCAACAAATTCGCCTTCATACTCGGCACCCTTAGTCGGGCCAGTGAGCCAAACGAGTTTGCCTTTGCCTGTGATCTTGCCGAGATAGAAGTCACCTTCGTAGATCGTATTGATCATATTGAAAGTACCTTTGCCGTGCATCGTCCCCTTCATCATCTCGCCTTTGTAAACACGACCGTTAGAAAACTTGTACGCGCCCCTTCCGGCTGGTTTCCCGTTCAGGAAGCCGCCCTCATAGACACTACCGGTCGTTATTTCAAGCTTGCCCTTACCGGCGGGCTGTCCTTTATCATTGACCTCGCCAGTGTAAACATCGCCATTTTCGAGAACGACCCGGCGGGTGCCTACGCTCAGGTTTGATGCCAGCTCGACAGCATCGTCCATTAATTTCGAATGTGCCTTTTCGGCCATTTCCTTGATGTAACCGTCGATGAACGGATCTTTCGGGTCGAATAGTTTCTGCTTTTCGTAAAATAGCTTTGCGGATGTGTAGTCGCCTTCGTTTGAAAATGCCTTCGCGAGATTTCTGGCCGAGTCAGCGGCGCACGAATTTCCGCGCGGCTCGCGATGAGCAAGAAGGATCGGTTCGATATGTTTTCGGAATGCATCAGCGTTCTCGAATGGCTTCCAATAGCCGTAATTCAACTGGGCGCAAATGTTATTCGGATAGGTCTTGATCAACCGCTCCCAGTATCGGGCCGGGTCGGGAACTCCTGAAGTGCCCTTCGCACGTGCCCGCGCCATATCGAGAAGAGCGATCCGCAGCTGAGTGAATGCCTTCACATTCCACTCGTCAGCGGCGATCGCCCGTTCGGCGGCCTCTGCGGCGAGAACGTCCGGCGGGGTTGAAGTCTGGGCTGTGATCAGGTTTGCTGAGAGACAGATCGTGAAAAACGCAGCGATCAGGTTAAATTTCATATCAGGCCGATGTCGGAAAATATCTCCTCAACCAGAATATCGATACGCTCCGGCAACAGCAACCTTGCCGGAATAATGTAGAATTAGCCTAGGGCTATCATGAGGAAATTTCGTATCGGACTGGGTGTAACAGGCGGTATTGCGGCTTATAAGGCGGTCGAGGTGTTGCGGCTTCTTCAGAAATCGGCCTGCGAGGTCTCGGTGGCTATGACACGGCATGCGACGGAATTTATCCAGCCACTGACGTTTCGGGCGCTTACGGACAAACACGTGATCGTCGATGATTACGACCCCGCAAATCCAGACCCGATCGCGCATATCAATTTCTCCCAGAGTATCGACCTGCTTTTGATCGTGCCGGCAACCGCGAATATTATCGGCAAGTTTGCGAACGGCGTCGCCGACGATTTTATTTCATCGACCTACTTAGCGACGACGGCGCCGGTAATGATAGCTCCGGCGATGAATGTGACGATGTGGGAACAGCCCGCGACACGGCGCAACGTCGCCCAACTGAAAGCCGACGGTGTCCGCTTCGTTGAGCCCATCTCCGGCGAGTTGGCATGTAAGACCGTAGGAACGGGAAAGCTCGAGGACGTGGAGAATATCGTCGCACAGGCACTCGGATTATTGCGGAACGGAGAATCTTTTGAGGATCCGCACACCGCTCGCCGCACTCCGAATTCTATCGATCTTCGCGACGAAAGGTTTCTTATAACCGTCGGGGGCACGCGGGAGGCGATCGATCCGGTGCGGTTCATTTCCAATCATTCATCAGGGAAGATGGGGTTCGCGGTTGCCGAAGCTGCTCGCGACCGCGGGGCTGATGTTACCGTCGTCGCCGGTGTCACGACAGTCGAACCGCCGGAAAATGTGAAAGTCATTCGTGGTGTCTCTGCACAGGAGATGTTCGACGGCGTAATGAAAGAATTGCCGAACGTGACGGTTTTTGTTGGTGCTGCCGCTGTCGCAGACTACGCTCCTGTGAATGCCGCGAATGCCAAGATCAAGAAAGATGACCGCGACGAGTTGACGCTTCAACTCAAGAAAACGCCTGATATTTTGGCAAATGTTTCAAAGAATCGTCACCAGGGGCTTCTAGTGGTTGGTTTTGCAGCAGAAACTAATGACGTGATCGGCTACGCACGCTCAAAGATGGAGAAAAAAGGCCTCGATATTGTTGTCGCAAATGACATTACCAAAGTAGGTGCGGGATTTAATACCGACACGAACATTGCGACTATAATTACAAGAGAAAACGAGTCCGAGCAGCCTTTGATGTCAAAGCGAGAGTTGGCGGACAGGATATTAGACGCCGTGATCGAGATGCGAAAAGCTGCGCAAGCGCCGGCGTAAGCGAGGGGCGTAATACGAACTTTTATAGCTAAGGTCGCGGAAGTGGACGATCCGGTTGGTTTGGTGGCGGAATGTCCGACGATTGGAACAAGAATGCGGCCGGATCACCCCCGCTAACGTGCTGGGCTGAAGCAAACTACGGATGACGGAAATTACTGAACTGATCACTGATGTTCGCGAGCAAGTGCTCTATCTGCAGGAGCTTGGGATCGAGGCGCTTGATGCACGATTGACCGCGCCTTCGCAGAATGCGACGACTCCCAAGGTCATCGGATCATCTCAAATCCACGGTGAGGATCTCACACGGCGGGTGTTGTCCGTTTACACCGAGCGTCCGACCGTGAGGCCCGCGTCGTCGGGTCACAAGCGCGAACCTGAGAGGAAACCGGGTTCGCGGCTGGGCTCACTGCCTTCGCTCTCGAATCGGAAGACTGTGCCATTTTTTGATAAATACAACCCGGATGAGAGACGAAATGAGGGCGATGGTCGGCAAGACTCATCAAAAGAACCAGCGGTGGCCGCTGTCGTCCCGGCTTTGCCTGAGCCAACTGAAACGATCGCGGCGATCAGAGCTGAGATCGGTGCCGACTGTTCTCGCTGCAAGCTGTCACAGTTGGGCCGGAGACAGGTCGTCAACAGCGTGGGTAATTTTGATGCCGATCTTATGTTTGTCGGCGAAGCGCCCGGTGCAGATGAGGATATTCATGGCGAGCCTTTTGTTGGGAAGGCCGGGCAGCTGCTGACCGACATCATTGAAAAGGGTCTGCAGATCTCGCGGAAGGATGTTTTTATCGGTAATATCAACCGTTGCCGCCCACCGGGAAACCGCACACCTGAGCCCGATGAATCTGCGGCCTGCAAGCCCTTCTTGAAACGAGAGATAGCGGTTGTTCGGCCCAAGGTCATTGTCGTTTTAGGTGCGACGGCGGCGCAGAATTTACTTGAAACCAAGGTCCCGATCTCAAAGCTTCGCGGGCATTTTCACGACTATATGGGTGTAAAGGTGATGCCGACATTTCACCCCGCCTATCTGCTTCGAGACCCGCACAAGAAACGTGAAGTTTGGGAAGATATGAAGATGGTAAGAGATCTTCTGAGAGTTAGCGGTTAGAAATCAAGGGTGTTTATGAAGAGAGCTTTAGCTGGGTTGATATTGTCTGTGATCCTCTTGCCGGTTGTTGGGCCGGCACAAAAACGTACATTCCCCGAGTTGAAACAGCTGTCCGGCCCACAGAGCCCGCGGCTTGGATTCATTATCCACGGCGGCGCGGGCGTGTTGGCGAAAGCGGTGATGACGCCGGAGAAAGAGAAGGCTTACCGTGCCGATCTCGAACGAGCTGTCTTGGCCGGGTATAAGGCCCTTCAGGACGGGAAAACGAGTCTCGACGCGGTCGAGATCGCGATAAAGATCCTGGAAGACTCACCGCTCTTCAATGCTGGGAAAGGAGCCGTGTTTACGAATGAAGGTAAGAACGAGCTCGACGCCTCGATAATGGACGGCAAGACGCTCGGCGCGGGCTCGGTTGCGGGGCTACGCCATATCAAAAATCCGATCTCACTCGCCCGGACTGTTATGGAAAAGTCC
Source organism: Pyrinomonadaceae bacterium (assembly GCA_021463165.1). Lineage (GTDB taxonomy): Bacteria > Acidobacteriota > Blastocatellia > Pyrinomonadales > Pyrinomonadaceae > OLB17. Next base: position 108,597 of record JAJTWY010000006.1, read on the forward strand.
GAGCACGTAATGATGATCGGGGAAGGAGCCGAGAAATTCGCCAAAACGCAAAAGATCGAATTCGTTGACGAGAAGTACTTCTGGACTCAGCATCGCTGGGACGCTCTTCAGAATGTTTTGAAGGAAGAGAAGGACAAGGAAAAGGGTAAGCCAGGGCATATGAGCACGGCGGGGCGCGAGTCGCAAAATCGATTTGGGACCGTCGGGGCTGTAGCTCTTGATAAGGAAGGCAATCTGGCGGCAGGAACATCGACCGGGGGCATGACCAATAAGCGCTTTGGCCGAGTCGGCGATGCTCCGATCATCGGTGCCGGAACGTATGCGAACAACAACTCCTGCGCGGTCTCGGCGACAGGTTGGGGCGAGTATTTTATTCGTCTCGGCGTGGCGAGAGATGTTTGCTCCCTGATGGAGTATCGACAGATGCCGATACAAAAGGCGGCCGATACGGTAATAAAGGAGAAGCTGCAGAAAGCCGGCGGTGATGGCGGTGTGATCGCCATGGATAAATTTGGTTTCATCGGGATCTCGTTCAATTCTGAAGGGATGTACCGCGCTTATATCGGCTCGGACGGCAAGCCGGTGGTCGAGATCTATTAGGACTTTGCCGGCGACTGAGATGCTTGCAGCGGAAATCATTGCCATTGGCTCCGAACTCCTTACGCCAGAAAGGACTGACACAAACAGTCTGTGGCTGACGGCCCGGTTGAACGAGATCGGGATCGAGGTGCTTCTGAAAACCATCGTTGGCGACAGCGGCGAGCGGCTGCAGGAATCAGTCGGCGATGCTTTACGGCGATCGGACATTGTAATAACAACGGGCGGCCTGGGCCCGACGGAGGACGATATTACTCGGCAGTTTACGGCAAACGCTGTCGGCCGGGAACTGGTCTATCACGAGCATCTGGAAGCTCATCTGCGCGAGCGGTTTAGGGCGTGGGGACGCGAAATGCCGGAGATAAACAGGCGCCAGGCATATGTTATCGATGGGGCCCAGATCCTCCCGAATCCAAATGGCTCGGCAGTCGGGATGCTATATGAGGAGGGTCGGAAGATGCTGGCCGTGCTCCCGGGGCCGCCTCGTGAAAATCAGCCGATGTTTCTCGAACACGTTCTTCCCAAACTAACCAAAAGAGCCGGGGAAGTTTTTGTAAGGCGGCGCGTCTTGAAGGTTTCGGGGAAAGGTGAATCGGCAGTTGATGAGATCGCCGCGCCGATCTACACTGCCTATCCCGAGGTTCAAACGTCGATCCTTTTTAATAAGAGCGAGGTTGAGATACACATTGCGGCCAAGGCCGATGATCCGGACAAGGCCCAGGCGATCGCCGATGAGCTTGCAGACCGCTTGGCGGCGGCCCTGGGGAAAGCTGTCTTTTCAACCTATGGTGAATCGATGGAAGAGGTCGTCGGAAAGCGGCTGCTCGAGCTCGGCGAGACCGTTTCGGTCGCCGAAAGCTGTACCGGGGGATTGATCGGTCGTCGTTTTACCGAGGTGCCGGGGTCTTCTTCCTATTTCATGGAGGGGGCGATCACGTATTCGAACGCCGCAAAGATGCGAACGCTCGGAGTGTCGGCCGAAATATTAGAAACGTACGGAGCAGTAAGTGCCGAATGTGCCGAGGCGATGGCCCGCGGAATGAGGGAATACGCCCGAACCGACCATGCGGTCGCGGTCACGGGAATTGCCGGCCCGGACGGCGGCAGTGATGATAAGCCCGTCGGGACGGTTTTTATCGGGTATGCGGGCAGGGATGTCGTTAGATCGATCAAGCTTGTTTTGCCCGGTGATCGCTATCTGGTTCGTTGGCGTTCGAGTCAGGCAGCGTTGGATTATTTGCGGCGGCAGCTCGGGCGATGAGCCGCTGCGTATTTGAAAAAAAAGCTTTTGAAACTTTGCTGGGAGCTTGACGTGTAACTGTCTTGACTACAAGTCGCTCTGTCGGAAGTTCAATATGGATTGGATTGTTATGAAAAGATCGATCAGCCTTCGCGTTTTCCTAAGTTGTCTGTTGGTGTTCTCGATGCTCTCGCCGATCTCGGTGCTCGCGGGTGATAACGGCAAGAAGTATTTCAACCAGGGCATGAAGCACGAATACGCCGAGGAATGGGACAAGGCCGTTGAGCAATTTGCTCTGGCGGTCGCGGAAACGCCAAAGAATCCTGAATATCGGCTGCATCTCACGCGTGCGCTTTTTAATGCGTCTCAGCAGTTCTTGAAGAAAGGCAGCACGGCAGCCAAAGAGATGGACTATGAAACAGCCTACGCTTTGTTCCGCCGCGCATACGCGTTCGACCCCACGAATGAACTTGCGAAATCCGAGATGGAGCGGATGGTTCGCCTGCAGCAGGAGATAAACGAGGGCTCTACAGAAAAGGCGCCCGGAAAGGATCCGGCCGGCAAGGTCAAACTGGTGACAACGGGATACACTCCACCGACAACGCCGGTCACACAGGTGTCGCAGAAGCTCGAGAAGCTGCGTGACCTGCCGTTCCCATCCGGTGTCGATATCCAGTTCATTATAAAAGAGCTTGCCCGCGATCTTGACCTCAATGTACTGTTTGACAACGAGTCGTTCCGCACCGCTGGCCGGAAGGTACAGATCGATCTCAAGAACGTTACAGCCGCGCGTGCCCTCGATTATATCTTCTTACAGGAAGGCCTTTTCTTTCAGAAGGTCGGGCCGAGAACGATCATTGTCGCGAATCAGCAGGCACGTCAGAAGTTTCAGCAGATGGTTCTGCGAACATTCTATCTCGCAAATGCTGCGCCGAAAGATATCGTAAAAGTCGTACAGACCGCGATACCTGCCCAGCCCGGCCGGAGCCAGACGATCGTGCTGCCCGACGAATCGACCAACAGCGTTACTATTCGCGATACGTCGGAGAATATTCGGCTGATCGGCCAACTGATCAAATCGCTCGACAAAGACCGTGCTGAGGTCGTAATGGACGTGGCGATCTACGAAGTCAACAAGAACGATCTGCTCCAATTCGGTAACCAGGTCGGTACACAGCAGCAGTTGACCAACCTGAGCGGAAGCCAGCCGGCCCAAGTGAGGCTTGGAGGGCAGGGACTATTTGCTCAGGCGGTGGGTACGGCCGCTGCCGCGGCGGTATCGTCGGTGGTTCCAACGGGCATTTTGTTACCGTCGGCGAATCTTGCAGCGTTCCAGAGCAAGAACGACACACGGCTTCTCGCGTTTTCGCAGATCCATGCATTCAATAACGAGGACTCCGAGGCTAGGATCGGCCAGCGAGTTCCGGTACGCTCCGCTTCCTTCAATACGGGGTTGAACACGACTGGACAGGTTGGAAACACCGGTGGTATTGTTTCCGACGTCATCAACTATGAGCAGGTCGGCCTCACCCTAAAGTTCAAGCCTATCGTCTTTCCGAATCAGGACGTGCAGGTGGGCATGGAGATCGAGTCGAAGGACGTTTCGGGGGCCCAGACGCTTACACCAACATTTACTGAACGCAAGATCAAAGGAACCGCACGCATCCAGAACAACAAGACCCTCCTGCTTGCTAGTGTGGCTCAGGGTGTCGAAAGTAAGGGCAAACAGGGGCTGCCGATCCTGGGACTGATCCCGATCATCGGAAGGCTCTTTACGGCGCCGACAAGGGATAATCGTCAAGTTGACATTGTAATAGCCGTTACACCACGTGTGATCCGAGCTCCCGCCATCCTGCCGGAGGATGAGGCCGAGCGGCAGACTGGTGCTATGGGAACGCCTACCACGGGGTCGCTTGAAGAACTAGTTGCGGAGGAAGAGAGGGAAGAGATGCTTGCCGCGGCCAGGCGGCTATCGAATTCATCGGCGATCCAGCTGCCAGACCAACCGGTCGAGTATGTGAAATCCGAAGTGGTCGATGTCAGCAAGACCACCATTACAGATGCCGATATGACATCGGCAAAATCGCTGGAAGCCGGTATCCCCAACCTTAAGCCCATCGACAATTCGGCAAAGGCCCTCCAGCTGACGCAAACTTCGAATGTCGTTGCTCAACCCGTCGCTACGGATCCTGTGGTCCAACCGGCCGAGCCGCCCGTCAGGACGCTGGAGATCGTAGAGAAGCCTGAGAATATGGAACCGGCAAAGGCCGAGCAGGTTGAACGTGCTGAGTCGCCTGAGATGGCTCCGGCCGTCGAAGTCAAGCTGGGCGGCGAACAAACGGAGATGAAGGCCGGAGAAAAACGACGGATCCCGGTTCTCCTGAACGGCGAAGGGTTATTCCGGACAGCGACGATGGGGTTGACCTACGATCCCGCGAAATTGTCCGTCAGGGCGGTCAACTACGGCGATATCTTTGGCCGCCTGGCCAATACGGCCGCTTTGCCGTTTCTCAATGACAAAGGAAAACTCTATGTAACCCTGACCGCCGATGGCGAGACGGGGCATTCGGCGACCGGCATTTTTGCTTACATTGAGATCGAAGCACGGACGGACGGAAGGCCGGAGATCGGCTTTGACCGTGATATGTTCAATTTTCAGACGGCCCGTGGCAAGATCCTGGACCTGAAGTTTCAGTAATGATGAAGCTTTCCGAAAAGTTTGGCCGACAATCAGGCTACAGCATGCTTGAGCTGGTGGCTACGCTTGGCGTGCTCGCGGTGCTGGTAATGGGAACGATCCCGATGGCCCAGAACGCTCACAAGCGCCAAAAGGAACAGCGGCTGAGAGATGCCCTCGCGATGATGCGCCGAGCGATCGACGAGTTCCGACGGGACACCTTCGGTGCTTGTCCGCAGGGAATGGTGAATTCCGTCAACCCGACGATCCCCGGCGGTGGCGGTGCACCGGCCGATCCACGAAGCCGCGTTGTCATTGACGATTGCACTATCTTTGATACCGAAAATCTCGACCGCTACCCGCCTTCTCTTCAAATTCTGGTGGATGGGGTCAAGGTTCGCTCCCGGATGCCGACAATGATAAGCGGAAGCGGCATCAGGGACGGTTCGCTGCAGGCCACCGAGATCAACGAAGAGAAGGAGATAATCAAGGTTTACCTGCGGGAACTGCCGATCGACCCGATGACCGGCGAACAAGATTGGAAACTTCGGTCGTCGTATCAGGACGTAGGTTCGGATAGTTGGGACGATATCAATGTCTTCGACGTACGGTCTTCCTCGGAGGAAGAGGCGTTGAATGGAGAGAAGTATAGTGATTGGTAGAGGAAAAAGGTCAACGGTCCGTTGTCATCGGTCAGACGGTCAGAAAGGTTTTACTCTTCTGGAACTGATCATAGCGATGTTCATCATGATCATCCTGCTTTCGATCGCTATTCCGACCTACCAGCGGAGCGTTCGCAATGCGCGCGAGATAGTTCTCAAGGAAAATCTCTTTCAGATCAGGCGGGCGATCGATCAGTTTGCAGGCGACAAGGGGAAGCTCCCCGCTTCTGTCGATTCGCTTGTCGAGGAGAAGTATCTTAGGGAAAAGCCGATCGACCCTATTACTGAAACGGCGGAGTGGGATGAGATCCAGGGCGAGGACCCAAACTCACCGGACGGCGAACAAGGCCTGGTAAACGTAAAGAGTATGGCTCCGGGTGAAGACTTGAACGGCGTTTCCTTTAGCGAATATTGATGTGATTATGTTTTCCTCGTTCACCCAGCCAAAATATCCAAATGCGGCTCTCGGTATCGAGAGCAATTCTTTGTCGGCCGTCTCGCTTTCCGGTGGAAAGCGTGGCTATTCGGTCAATCGTGCCGGTTCGCTTGAGCTGCCGCCGGGGCTCCTCGTCCCCAGTTTTCTCGACCCCAATATCACGGATCATCAGGAATTCGCTTCGTGCCTGCGTGAAGTGACGGAGATGGCAGGTCTTCTAAAGCAAAAGCGGTGGTCGATCGCCCTTCCAAGCCATGCTGCCCGTACGGCGATCTTGGCGCTTGAAAGCGAACCTGCATCGAAACAGGAAGCTGAAGAGGTTCTCGATTGGAAGGCTGAGCAAACCTTTGGAGCCCCTGCGGCTGAGCTCCGCATAGCAAAGGAGCGCATTTCGCCGGACGAAGAGGGGCGATCGCGATATTTTGCAACCGCGATTCGCCTGCAGGTGATCGACGAATACGAATCGCATTTCGAGTCGCTTGGATGGAAGGCCGGGTTGATCCTGCCGCGAGCTGTCGGGGAAGCGAACTGGCTCCTCGGACAGAAGACCGCTGCGGATTCCTTGTTGATCAGCGGGAATGAGGATGGATTCACAGCCCTGCTGCTACGCGGCCTTGAGCCGGCCGTTGTTCGATCGGTCAATTGCGGGCCTGCCGAGATCGATGACGAGATCTATCGGTTGGTAATGTTTTATGGCGACCGATTTGGCCGCGACGGTTCCGGTATGCTCGAGCGATTACTGGTCGTTGGCCGGGGCCTCATTCCTTCGCAGGTGCAGAAGATCGCCTCGGAAGCCCTTCAAAGAAATATTGGCGTAATGTCGTCCGACGATGTGGGGCTTCGCATTCCTGATGGATCTCTCAGCTTCAATGACCTCGCGGCCCCGGCCGGGTTGGCAGCGATGGGAGCCTAGGTTTGGGAGGTCCGGCGAACCTCATTTTCTTCCAGATCTCTGCACGACCGGCACCCGCCCGATCACCATCGATCCCGTTTTGACCCCTGAAACATTTCGGATAGACTTAGCGTAGTAAACCGAAGGACGATGTCAGCCCAGGCGATCTCAATCGATGGACTCAGGGTTCTCACGGACGGCGAATTGATCGCAAGTGCCGTGGCGGGTCGTGTCGATGGTTTTGAAGAGTTGGTCCGACGCTATCAGCGGCCGATAACGAGCTATGTTTTTCGAATGCTTGGCGATTATGACCTGTCGCTGGATGTTACGCAGGAAGTCTTTATAAAGGTTTACAACTCGCTCTCAAAATACAGCCCTGAATATAAGTTTTCGACCTGGCTTTATCGCATCGCCCATAATGCGGCGGTCGATCACATGCGTCGAAATTCGATCACGCCGCAGAGCCTTGAGGCTGAGAACGCTGATGGTTCTTACCAGCTGCAGCTAGAGAGCCGAGTGGCTTCGCCTGAACAGGACCGCGAGCGCAGCGAATGGCGGACTGAGATAGATACCGTCGTCAGATCTTTGCCGGCACCGTATCGCGACCTGATCGTCCTCAGACACAGCCGAGATCTAAGTTATGACGAGATAGCCGACATCACGGGACTGCCGCTTGGAACGGTCAAAAATCGATTGTTTCGGGCCCGCGAAATGATGCGCGAGATCTTTATTCAACGAGGCTTTACCGGAGTTTAGACTATGAGCTACAACATTCAGCCGATGGGGCCGAGTTCACTTCAGACGGCGGAAGAAAGGCAGATGGGCCTGTTTCTGCATCTATCGGGGCTTGCATTTGCGTTTGTCTTTCCCCTCGGGATCGTACTGCCGATAATCCTTTGGCAGACCCAGAAGGAAAAGATGCCGGTTCTGGATGCACACGGAAAGATGGTGACGAACTGGATGATCTCGGCAACCATCTATTTCTTTGCAAGCTTCATTCTGATGTTCGTGCTTATCGGATTTCTAACGGTTTTTGTGGTCTTGTTGTTGACGATCATTTTTCCGATCATTGGCGGGGTCAAGGCAAATAACGGCGAGATGTGGAATTATCCGCTGACGATCAAGTTTCTTAAGTAGTTGATGGAGACGTTCGCAAAAGCAATAGGGGCCGGCTGTCCGGCGACGGAGATCTCGGCGTATATCGATGGCGAGTTGGAATCGGCGCGTGAACTCGAAATGGAGGCCCATTTCGCGGTATGTCGCGAATGTGTCGCGGAGCTTAATCTGCAGAAGCGATTTCTTTGCGATCTGAATTTGAACCTTAAGGATCAGCAGATCGACCTACCGGCTGATTTCACTAAGCAGATCGTTACTAATGCCGAGAGCACTGTTGCCGGGCTGCGTAGGCCAATGGAACGGTTCAATGCCATATTCATATGTGCGGCCATCTTGCTTTTCGTTATGTTTGCGACCGGGGCTGAGGTCGGCGGAGTCACATCAAATTTGTATTCGTTCTTCGAACGCATAGCGATGGTCGGCGGGATGCTAGGACATCTTGCTTATTCGCTTGTTCTCGGCGTCGTGATCGTCGTCCGAACATTTGCCGGCAAGGCTCCATTCGATGCGGCTGGGATAATGGCCTTCGCAATGGTATTTTGTATGGCTATCATGCTGGTCTTGCGACGGCTGTCGCAGGTTCGGAAAGCCTGATCGTCAGATTTCTACCGTGAGTCACTCGATACTGAAAATTAACGGGCTGACGACAGGCTCGGGCCGGTCAATGAGGCACTTTACATCGCCCTCGGCACGAGTCTTTCTTCTGGCGGCGACGGTACTATTCCTCCAAATGGTCGCCTACGGAGTAGTTACCTTCCATCCGGAAATCACTGTTTCCGACGATCAGACAACGGTGATCGTCAACGACGCGCCCGACCAGGACGTGATAGTTCTCGGTAAGTCGGTGATCGTCCAGAAGCGTGCAAAGGGTGTACTTGCGGTCGGCGGCGACATTGTAGTCGAAGGACGGGTCGAAGGCGATGTCGCGACGGTCGGTGGAAATGTGATCCAGAAGAAGGACGCTTATGTTGGCGGCGACGTCATCGTTTTCGGAGGTGCGTATAAGCCGGAAAGCGAAACGCCTCTACGGGAACCGGGAAAAGAAACCGTGATGTTCGGCGTCTTCGAAGAGGAACTGCGAAGCATGGGACAGGATCCGTCGCAGATACTGGCGCCGAACCTGAGCCTCGGATTCCTCGCTCAACGACTTATCATCGCGCTCTTCTGGTTCATAATTACGCTCGCTTTTACGACACTCGCTCCCGGAGCTATCGGCCGTTCGGTGGCGCGTTTACAGCTATCGACCCTCAAGGTGATGGCGGTAGGAGCCGCAACATTTCTGTTCATCTCGGCGGTCATCATTGCCGGGACTGTTGCGCTTCCCAACTATTTGAGTGCTACGCTTGGCGTGATGGGAGCGGTTCTTGTGCTTCTCGGCTTTGTATTCGGCCGAGTGGTGCTCCAGGTCAGTGTTGGCAAACTCATCCAAAAGCACTTCCTGGCGGGTAACAATCGTTCTGAGACCCTGGCGATCCTGATCGGGGTGCTCTCGTGGACATTATTGCTTTCGCTTCCATATATCTGGGTCATCGCTCTCTTCGTCGTTTTCGCTGCCGGGCTCGGTCTGGTAGTGACCGGCAGGACGAGTTCCCATACCTAGCAAGGGGCGGCAGAACTTTGCAGTTTCTTTGCATTTCTTTACAAAATCACTCGAACCTTACTGCTAGTATTGACGTCATAGTCCTTGAAGGGCACTGCTTCGTCGTGTTTCACACGTAGGAACTTCTAGGACAAAGATTTACGAACATGATTCAGGTCATTATTTCGATCATTGTATTTATACTCTCCGGTATGTCATTGCTGGTTTTTGGACAGGCCACCGCTGCTCCAAAACCGGTCGTGATCGCGGGCGATGTATCGTCGGTAAGCGAGGGCAAGATCGTTGTAGCGACGAAAGCCGGGCCGTCCGATGTCGCGACCAACGAGAAGACCGCGTACCGCAAGGTCGCCCCTGATAGTGTTTCGACAACTACTCCCGGGGCATTTGGTGACATAGTGCCCGGGGATAAGGTTACGGTCAGTGCTCTACCGGGCGCCGACGGAAAGCTGACGGCCAGAACGGTACTGTTTATTAAGAAATCAGAGATCGACGCTAAGAATGCCAAGGAGACTGCTGAATGGCAGCGACGGGGTATTACCGGCAAAGTCACGGCGGTAAATGCCCAGACAAATCAGATGACGATCGAGAACCGTACGCTCACTGGGGCGACAAATGTGGTCATAACCCCCAAAGACGGCGTGAAATTCCTTCGATACGCGCCGGACTCGATCCGCTTTGATGAAGCTTTGCCGAGTTCACTGGCTCAGACCAAGGTCGGCGACATGGTAAGGGCTCTTGGCGACCGAAGCTCGGACGGGGCTAGTTTTGCTGCCGAGCAGGTGGTGGCAGGAGCGTTTGAGACCGTCGCGGGGACTGTCGTTTCCATCGATCCCACGAGGAACGAGGTTGTGATCAAGAATCTCGCTAATAACAAGAACGTGACGGTATCTATTGGCGAGACATCGGTTCTCAAGAGGTTTCCGGCCGAGCAGGCTGAAATGCTGGCTCGCATTCAGATGTCCGGCGCAGGTGGCGCCAGGCCAATGGGGCCGGGCGGCGCGGGACGGTCGCAAGGTTCAAATCCCGGAGGTGCTCCTCAGGGACAGCCGGGTCAGGGCCAGCCGGGTCAAGGACAATTCGGACAAGGACGACCGGGTGGTGCCGGGATGGGCGGCGGTCCGCGTGCCGGGAGTGTCGAAGAGATGCTTGAACGTTCGCCCTCGATCACAGTTGCCGACCTAAAGGCGGGAGACGTGATCGCATTGTCCAGCTCAAAATCGGCTGATATGTCGCGTATCAAGGCGATCAAGCTTTTTGCCGGCGTCGAACCCTTTCTGCGGGCGGCGCAGGCCAATGGAGGAGGTCGACGCGGTCAAGGCGGTGTCGACGCAGGTTTTAGTATCCCGGGACTTGACGGAATTGGTTTCCCCTAGATCCTGGCCTGAGGGCGTTACCGTATCGGTGCAGGCCCATATATTTTTATACAAACTATCATCATGAAATCTATCAAAACCCTTTTATCGCTAGCTATCATAACGCTGCTTTCGGCGGGTTCACTTTTTGCCCAGGCTAATGGCAGTCTCTCAGGGACCGTCACAGATGCCAACGGAGCTATTGTCGTTGGCGCGGCCATCACGGTGCAGACGGCGACGGGCCAGCGGAAAGACGTTGTATCAAATGCAAAAGGTGAGTATTCGGTGACCGGGCTCGCTCCGGGAAAATACACCGTGAAGGTATTCGCCAACAAATTCGAACTTTATGAGAACACCGAGGTGGTGATCGCTGCCGGAGAGAAGAATGAACTCTTCGTCGTCCTCACCGTTGGCGGTATCGTGGAGAATGTAGACGTTTCGCTCAACGAACAGGTATCGACCGATCCGGCTAACAATGCTGATGCAACGGTCTTGAAGGGCGCGGATCTCGAGGCACTCCCGGACGATCCCGATGAGATGGCGGCATACCTTCAGGCTCTTGTAGGTGCATCGGCGGGGCCGAATGGAGGACAGATCTACATCGACGGGTTCACCGGGGGCCAAATGCCATCGCGTGACCAAATACGCGAGATCCGGATCAACAGCAATCCTTTTTCTGCAGAGAATGATCGGCCCGGAGGCGGACGAATTGAGATCCTCACCCGGCCCGGCTCTGAAAAGTGGCGCGGATCGGTGAACGGAAACTTTAACGATGAGAGCCTCAATGCGCGAAATCCTTTTGCTCTGAACCGAGCACCGACTCAGCAGCGAAACTTCGGTGGTAACATTGGCGGGCCCTTGAAGAAGGGAAGATCGTCCTTCCAACTCGACTTCGGACACAGGTCGAATGACAACAGTACTATAATCAACGCTCAGGTGCTCGATCCGACGCTGAATATTGTTTCGTTCAGGGAGGATGTTTCGCAGCCAACGAAGAATATTCGTTTCAACCCGAGGTTTGATTTCTCGATCAACGATAAAAACACACTGATCGTTCGCTACAGCTTCAATCGCAATACACAGCAGAATCAAGGTCTTGGCGAGACCTCGCTCTTGTCGCGTGCCTATGAAACCGCGAGTAGGGAGCACGAGTTTAGGATCACCGAAACGATGATCATCAATGCGCGGACCGTTAATGAGACCCGCGTTGAATACAGCAATAACTATCGCGAGCAAACCGGCGATAATTCAGTTCCGACGATCAATGTCTCCCAGGCGTTCACTGGCGGCGGAGCTTCGATAGGCAACAGCTTCAACCGAAATAACGTTTGGGATATCAATAATTTTACAAACACATCGTTCGGCAAGAACATGGAGCACACGGTGAAGTTTGGTGTCAGGTTCCGTAACGTGAGTATCACAGACCGTTCCGAGAATAACTATGCCGGCACCTTCGCATTCCCGGGCTTTTTCCTTGGAGCGGGTTCGGATCCGTGCGATCTGAATGCGGATTCCGTTGTTTCCTCGATCGAGCAATATCGCTGCAAGATCGCTGGCCAGACCGGAGCACTCTATAACCCGACCCAGTTCACTATCACAACTGGCAATCCTGAGATCGCGGTTTCCCGTTTTGATACCAGTCTGTTCGTGTCAGACGACTGGAAATTAAGGCCTGACCTCCTACTCAGTTTGGGCCTTCGCTATGAGAATCAGACGAATATCAGCAGTAACTTTAACTTCGCGCCGCGTTTGGCACTCGCGTGGTCGCCGGGCGGCGGTGGTGCAAGACCGCCGAAATTTGTTGTTCGCGGCGGTGCCGGAGTCTTCTATGATAGGTTCAGTGAAAATCTGACCTTGCAGGCCGAAAGGCTCAACGGAACGAATCAGCTCAATCTGCTGGTCTCGGCTAACGATCCTGATCCCGTGCGCCGGGCTGCGGCTCTCGTTTTGCTCGCCCGGCCTGTCTTTACGGCAACCTCCGTTACCAACGTGCCGACTGCCGCTCAGATCATCGCCGCGTTGCCGCAGTCGAATACCATTCGGCAGGTTTCCCCGACTCTTCAGGCTCCTTATACGATCCAGGGGGCCCTGATGTTTGAGTCGGCGATCCATTCGAAGCTTACCTTCTCGTCTGCTCTTTTCATGGGCCGCTCACTTCATCAGTTGAGGACGAGAAATATCAATGCACCGATCTGTCCGCTCCAGGTCGATTGTGTGGGATCACTCCGTCCGGATCCGACGGCGGGTAATATCAATGTTTATGAGTCGAGTGGTACGAATACCCAGAAGCGTCTGCAGCTTGGGATCAGATCGCCGTTAAGCCGGTACGTGAGTTTGAATCTAAACTATACGCTCGGTTTTTCGAAGGGAGATACTGACGGCGCGGGTAGTGCACCCGCGTATACCTACGACCTTACGGGTGAATATGGACGGTCCGGGTTTGACTCTCGGCACAGCCTGTTCGTTATGGCTAATTTCTCACTGCCCTGGGGGATCAACCTGAACACGACGACCAACTTCAATACAGGCCGGCCGTTCAATATCACTCGCGGCGTTGACGCAAATGGTGACGGCTTCTTCAACGAGCGGCCGACGTTTGGCGCTCTCGCGGCCCGTTGTTCAGAACTCGGTCTGACGGCTTCATTTTGTGATGTCAGCGGATTTGACCCTACTGCGATCATTCCGCGTAACTTTGGTCAGGGCCCGTCGAGCATTACCGTCCGTATGGGATTCTCGAAAAACTTCGGGTTCGGCAAATCGCCAGAACCGGCCGGGAACGCTAATCGCGGCGGCGGTAACACTGGCGGCGGTGGTGGTCAAATGATGATGGGCGGCCCCGGGGGCGGCGGTATGATGAGAATGGGTGGCGGTGGCGGCTTTGGCGGTTTTGGCGGCTTCGGTAGAGGTCGTAAGCCGTATAATCTGAACATCAGTATCAATGCCAACAACGTCCTCAATAAGGTGAATCTCGGAAACCCCGTCGGCAGCCTGACCAGCAGCCGCTTTGGCCAGTCGACAGGAACCGGTGGCGGTTTTGGTGGCTTCGGTGGCGGCGGAGGTGGCGGTGCCCGTCGCATCGACTTGGGAGTGCGGTTTAGTTGGTAGTCCTATATCAGCTGTAGCGTATCGTATTCAGAAACGAGGGTCTCAACCGCCCTCGTTTTTTTTGATTCCGACGGTCAGAGTCTGTATGTTAATAGAATGATCAAGGTATTGTCGCCTGTTCTATTGGTCTTGGTATTCGCCATTGGCAGTCTTTCGCAACCTGTTTCCAAGACGGCAACCAATGACAAACGGTCGGCAATAGCCGTGTCGCCTACCGAAACAGCCCAATTGACCTTTGCCGCGCACGGGGGCGAGAAACTAAAAAAGCTGCAGACGCTCCTGCTGAAAGGATCGGCTGAATTGAGCTTCCAGGGCCAGATGTTGCCGGCGGCTTTTTCAACCGCCGTTAGCGGGGACCGCTACTATTTCGAGATCGTGACCGCAGTCCAGCAGTTAAAACAGGTCTTTGACGGTAGGCAGACACATTCATCGATCCCGGGTATTTCGCTCCCGCCGGTTACCAGCCTTGGGTTCCCGCTGCTTCCACGAATAGGCGACAAGGGATATAATGTCAGCGCCCTGCCGGAAGGCGGTAAAAAGCGTTATGGTTTCAGATTGACCACTCCTGAAGGTTTCTATACGGATTTTATCGTTGACGAAAAGACAAATCAGGTAAAGAGCTACGAATCGAAATGGCTTGACGGCAGCGATCGCGCGATAACGACGTCGGTCGCGATCGATGAATTCCAGTTGGTGGATGGGTTGCTGATCCCCAAGAAGTACGCGCAGCGTTTCGATCTTGGACCGATCACCGCTTATGCGAGTTTTAAGGCAAAGGATATTAAGGTGAACACGCCTATCGAGGACGCGGCGTTCGCGGTGCCCAGGTAGATCCTCTATTTAGCAAAGCGGCTGGACTTCCACCAGTCGATCGTTCGCCGGAGGCCTTCCTCTAACCCGACCAGTTGCTCGTATCCAAAGCATTCGATCGCCCGGCGGTTGTCGGCCTGCGAATCCTTGACGTCGCCGACACGCGGCGGCTGATGATCGGCTATGGCATCGGGCCGGTTCGTGATCTCTTTGAGGATCGTGAGCAGTGTGTTCAAAGTGATCCGGTCACCGTTGGCTGCATTCATTGTCTCGCCGAGGCCTTTCGTCGTCTGGGACGCCTTGATATTTGCATCGACGACGTTGGCGATGTAAGTGAAATCCCGCGAATGTTCGCCATCGCCGAATATCACGGGGTTCTTACCGGTCATTAGGGCGTCGATAAACCGCGATATGACTCCCGAATACATGGACGACGGATTCTGGCGAGGACCGAAAACATTAAAGTACCGCAATGAGATAGTTTCAAGGCCGTAAACATTATTAAAGGCCCTGCAGTACAATTCGCCGGTCAGTTTCGCGGCCGCGTATGGCGAAAGCGGATCAGGCCGCATCGTTTCAACCTTGGGGAGTACTGGCTGGTCACCGTAAGCCGAGCTCGACGCTGCGTAAACAAACCGACGAACGCCCGTCTCACGTGAGCGGATAAGCATATTTACCGTTCCGTTAACGCAGACACGGTGAGTTTCGAGCGGATCTTCAACTGATCTTGGCACGCTCGGCAGAGCTGCCTGATGGAATACGATCTCGACTCCGTCCAGGGCTCGAGCGACGGCCCGATCATCATTGATGTCGCCCTCGATAAATTCAAAATCACCCTGGATCTCTTCGAGGTTCTCACGAAAACCAGTGGTGAAATTATCGATGATATTTACCCGCGCACCCTGGCGGATCAGCTCCTCGGCGAGGTTTGATCCGATGAAGCCCGCTCCACCGGTTACCAGGACTTTTGTCGAAATTCCCATAACATGCTCAGAATATCATCTGCCAACGCCGACGTACTCAAAACCCATCTCTCGCATATCCCTTGGCTCATAGACGTTCCGCAGATCGACGATCTTCGGGGATCGTAAGAGTCCCTTTACTTTCTCCATGTCGAGAGCCCTGAACTGGTTCCATTCGGTAATGATGACGAGGGCATCCGCGCCGTTGATGGCATCGTATTCGTCAACTGCGTACTCTATATCCGGCAAATAGGCGCGTGCTTCCGTCATTGCGACCGGGTCGTAGGCTTTCACAGCCGCGCCACGTTCGACCATCATTTTTATGATATCGGTCGCGGGCGATTCGCGCATATCGTCGGTCTCGGGTTTGAACGATAGGCCCAGGACACCGATGTTTTTACCACGTAGATCGCCGACGATCTTTTCGATCTTCGGGATCATTGCGTCGCGCTGACGTTCATTCGCTTCTACAACGGCGTCAACGATACGGGTTTCGACGCCGTATTTGTCGGCGACGGTCGTTAAAGCACGCGTATCTTTGGGAAAGCACGAACCGCCGTAACCTGGGCCGGGATGCAGGAACTTACGGCCAATTCGGTTGTCCATGCCCATTCCTTTGGCTACATCGTGAACGTCGCAGCCTATCGCGTCGCAGAGATTGGCGATCTCGTTAATGAACGTGATCTTGGTTGCGAGAAAGGCGTTGGCCGCGTATTTAATAAGTTCTGCGGCTTCGAGCGACGTGATAACGACAGGCGTCTCGATCAGGTATAGAGGGCGATATAGCTCCTTCATTACTTCGATCGCCCGCTCTTCGTTGCTGCCAACCACAACACGGTCCGGACGCATGAAATCCTCGATCGCCGCTCCCTCGCGAAGGAATTCGGGGTTCGACGCAACTCCAAACTCTGTGTCGACCTTTAGATTGGCGGTGACAAACTCGCGCAGCCATTTGCCGGTACCGACCGGCACCGTCGATTTCGTTACGAGAACCTTATATCCATTGATCGCCTCGGCCACGTCCTTCGCGGCCTGACGATAGTAAGTCATATCGGGCGATCCGTCAGGCAAAGGCGGTGTTCCAACGGCAAGAAATACGACGAGAGCTTGTTCGACAGCCGATCTTATATCGGTGGTGAAATGGAGCCGTCCGGCGGCCACGTTCTTTTCAACGACTTTATCAAGGCCAGGCTCGTATATCGGTATTATGCCTTTGTTGAGATTGTCGACTTTGGCCTTATCGACATCCACGCAGGTCACATCGATGCCGAACTCGGCAAAACACGCTCCTGATACTAATCCAACATAACCGGTTCCAATAACTGCGATCTGCATAAAACGATTAAAAGCAAACTATACGAAATGATAAAAACACCCGGGCTTTCAGACAAAAAAGATGCGGGTCACGTAAGCGCATACATGACCCGCACGATCAAAATTAAGATTGAGATTAACGAACCGGGCTGACTACGATACCGCCACCGCCAAAGTCCGAGTCATCGTCCCTTGTACCGAGAAAGATGCCAACACCAGCGGCACCGGCAGCAAGAAGAAGAAGCCAAGGCCAGTTGCCTACACTTGGGCCGGGGGCTGAATCGGGACGAAGGCATGGTTTGCAACCTGTCTGAACAAGGTTTCCAGCGGTAGCACTGGTCCCAGCGACGACCTGCTTGTCCGTCGAGCCTTCACGCATGGTCACGATACCCGCGGCCGTATCGACGTGTGAGTGCGAACATTCAGCTTCCACCGTGAAGTTGTCAGCCTGCGACGCATCGGCGACAAAAGTTCCGTTCTTGGTCGTCACGGTCGCTGCAACACCCGCTGCGTTAGCCACCCGCGTTTTTCCTTCTGAGAGGATCGCGACGATGCTTGTTTCCGTGAAGCGGAGAGTGACATTTGTATTGGCGAGCACTTCAATGCGTCCCGTTTTGCCAAGGCTGATCTCAGCGGTCGAATTATCGCCGGTGACGATGACAGCTCCGGACATGACAGTCGATCCGGTAGCGGCCGTTTGGCCATTGACCGTGACCTGGCCCGAAACCTTGATCTCCCCGGCCAGATCCTTCGGCAAAGCGAAGGCAACCATCGAGTAGACGCACCACACAGCGACCATGGTCGCTGAAGTAACAGTTTTACGTAAAATATTTTTGCCGAGCATTTAGTTAATCTCCTCCAGGAACAGTTCTTTCGAAAACAGAATTAATATTACTCTACTAACAGCCAGAAAAACAACTATCTATCTAATTGGGCTACTAACGGTACTGTCATCATCACGGCTGGCTATCAGTATGACCGCTACGGCCGCACCAGCGATGATCGCACCCCATATCCACCAATCAACTCCCCCGGGGCCCGCCCTTCTCTTTGCAGCCGAGGCCGACGTCGCCGAGACAGTTTCGCCGCTGGTGACGTTGAGGGTATCCCCCGTAAGGGTTCGAACGCCGACAGAAGATTCAGAATTAAGAACCGACAAGGTTCCTTTTTTTAGATCGCCGCTGACCGCATTTCCATCAACATTCAACAGGAACTCGGTTCCAGGTTCAAGCTGAATTCTGCCAGCCTTTCCGAGGTTCAGTGTGACAGCCATGCCGTCCGGGGTGACGATCGAACTTGACGCGAAGATCGTTCGTCCCGTCCTGGCGGGTTCGCCGTTTACGGTGACCGTTTCTCCCTCAATGGAACTTGAGCCTGAAACAAGTATCTCACCGACCGGTTTCGATGAAACAGCCAGGGTCGCCGAGGAACTGAATGCAACGAAAACGAAGAGTAGGCACGAGGTAAGTACTCGAAACGCGAATCGCTCAGAATCTAAAGATTTCATTATGGCTTGCTCCAGTTCAGCGGCTTGCACCTAAACCTGAAAAAGTTTTACACGAATTTGGCAATATGTCAATAAATAGACCGCCAATAAGCAGACTCAAAGAAAAATAACAGACATGAGCCTACACAAAGATAAGCTGAATCTAATGAAATATTTATAGCACGGTTTTCGGGTATTTCAAATGGTCGGTTGAAAGATTTTTAACGAATTCTCCGCGAAAATGCGAAATTTTATCAATGTCGCCGTCGTACTGACGTCCCGAGACCTTGAGATCGGTCGAATCGTCCCTTTGGTGGTTTTGCCCAAATCGGCCTTTTCTGGTCTAATTCAAACAGTTTTTAAATCGATTTTCCAAAGGAGTTCTAGTTACCGATGAAGATATATTTAGTTCTCGCGTTGATGGTTTTTGCACTTTTGACTGCGTGTTCGGACAGTCAGCCGAAGGAGAAAAAGCTCAAGATCGGATTTGCAATGGACACGTTGAAAGAAGAGCGTTGGCAGCGTGATCACGATGCATTCAAGGCCCACTGCGAGAAGATGAACGTCGATTGCGTGATAACCATTGCTGACAATAAGGCCGATAAGCAGGCAAATGATGTCGATAACCTTCTAACACAGAAGATCGACGCCCTCGTGATAGCCCCGCACGATGCAACGCAGGCTGCGTCGATGGTCGATAAGGCGAAAGCCCAGGGAGTTCCGGTGATCAGCTACGACCGGCTCATCAATTCCGACAAACTCGATGCCTATATTTCGCACCAAGTACCGGTCATCGGGCAGAAGATAGCCGAATACGCCCTGAAAAAAGTGCCGAAAGGCAATTATGTAATGGTTTACGGTTCGAGTACAGATAATAACGCCCACATAATGAAAAAGGCCCAACTCGATGTGCTTCAAAAGGCGATCGACAGTAAGGATATCAAGATCGTCGCGGACAACTTCATGCCCGACTGGAAGCCCGAGGAGGCGCTGCGTATTGCCGAGAACGCCCTTACGCAGAATAACGACGACATTCAAGCATTTGTCGTGTCAAACGATGGTATGGCGGGCGGCGTTATCTCTGCACTGGAGAAGAAAGGGCTGGCTGGGAAGGTATTGGTCACGGGACAGGACGCAGCTTTGTCAGCATTGCAGGCTATCGCAGAAGGGAAGCAGACGATGACCGTTTACAAGCCCATAATTCCCTTAGCGAATGCAGCCGTCGAAGCCGCTATCAAGCTCGCGAAAAAAGAAAAACTTGATACAAGGCCGTTTATGAACGACGTTACCAAGAAAGAGGTTCCTTCGATCTTGCTTGAGGTTGTAACGGTCGATAAAGGGAACCTGATGGATACCGTTATCAAGGACGGATATGCAAAATATGAGGACGTTTACAAGAACGTACCTGAAGCCGACCGGCCAAAGAAGGCCAACTAGTTTCCGAGCATGACTAAGCTCGCCCTTGCCGCCGACCTCGGCGGAACAAATATCAGGATGGCCGTTGTCGATGACCGCGGCGAGGTGATAGGTGACGATGTAAAGCTGCCTGTCCCCGCGGCGGTAGAACCACCGGAGCTGGTCGTTCAGATCGGTGAGATGGCTGAAAAATGCCACGCGAAGCTTCGGTCCAGATCGATCGACTGGAAACCCGAGGTCGTCGCGTTCACGGCGCCGGCACCGGTTGCCAAGGACTTCGATGGGGTTCTGACGAAGCTGCCAAACCTTCCGACGCTGGTCGGCATGGACCTGAAAGGGGAGATCGAGAAACTCTTCGGGCTCCCGGTGTTCATTGAAAATGATGCTACTGCGGCCGCAATCGGCGAGAACTGGATCGGGGCGGGACGTGGGGTCCGGAATATGATCTGCGCAACGCTCGGGACGGGGATCGGCGGCGGTATAATGGTAAATGGCGAACCGATCAGAGGAAAGGACGGGATAGGCGGTGAGATCGGGCACATCTGCGTTGAGCCGAACGGCCATCCTTGCGGCTGCGGAAGCCGAGGGTGTGTTGAGCAATATGCGTCCGGAACCGCCATCGTCCGACTCGCCAGCGAACGGGGGATGAATGTTGAAACGGCGAAGGACGTATATCAGGCCTGCCAGGCCGGAGATCCCGGCGCACGAGAGGTTTTTCTCGAGATGGGCCGATACCTGGGCATGATGCTCGCGGGGTTGATAAATACGCTAAATCCCGAGATGTTGGTGATCTGCGGCGGTGTGACTGAGGGCTGGGATGCCTTTGCCGATGCGATCGCGAACGAGATCCGTTTTCGAGCTTATGCAGTGGGGGCCGAACGGGCCCGATTGGTCAAAGGCGAACTCGGTGACCGTGCTGGCATGATCGGAGCGGCTCGTTCGGCCTTTCTGAGACTAAACTGATTTACGAACAAGGAGGTGGATCGTGTCCATGATTACGACGTCTGCCGTACTCCTCGCAACGGCTGGTTTCTTCTTTACATATTTGACCGCACCATTCGGAGGGTTGTCCGATGCGGCTCACACGAAGGGAAAGATCAACATCACTATACGCGACAGCTTCAGCGGGCATCGAATTGCCGGCGAGTTGAGATCGAACAGCTCCCGAGATGTGATGCGGCTGGCCGCCAATGACCGCGGCGAGGCTGCGCTTGAAGTATCGGGAAGAACTGAGCTTACGGTTTCCGCCGAAGGGTACGATCCGATCAGCACCTATTTTGACATTGATGGCAACGGCCTGGAAGTGACCGTATGGCTCGATCCGGCTGATCAGCAAGCTCGGTTTGCCGCTGATTCGGAGGATCTCTCAGAAGTGAATCCGGATCAAACCGTGTTCGAAGGCTTTGTCTTCGACAGCCGTGGTGCTCCTATCGGCAATGCCGTCGTTTCGATCGCCGGAATGTCTACGGTGACAACAGCAGAGGGAGCGTTCCGGCTCGTCATCGAGACACCCGAACCAGACCGCGAAACAGAGTTGCCGGCTGAGGGCACGTTGACCGTACAGCGACAAGGGGCTACGGTCTACACCAAGTCGAACGTATTTCTCGAAGGCGGAAAATCCCGATTTATCATCGATCTTTCGGATGACCGGAAAACAGTCGATGGGCGGCACAGATTTCGGCTTGGCCGCGAGGAGGTTGAAGGCAGTTTCGAACGCCCGGAGATCGCGGAACCGTTCTTCCTCAACCGGCCTGATGCCGTTCCTGTCCCTGCAAGTATTCGGGTCGGTTCGAGCTGTCCGAGCGCCGTCACGTGTTCAATAGTTAACGTCTATTCCATAGATACCTACGTTCGAAACGGTCTGGATGATGAGTGGATCGCGTCGTGGAATGCCAATTCCGTGAAGGCAGGTGCGATCGCATACCGTAGCTATGGAGCCTATCACGTTTATCACCCTCGCGTGGCGGCAAGCTACGATATCTGTAACACCACATCGTGTCAGGTCAACGATCCTTCGGACACGCATACCAACACCAACAATGCGACGGTGCAGACGACCGGTTCCGTCGTAACCAACGCGGCCGGCACTGACATTCTTTTTGCAGAATATTCAGCCGAAAATAATCTTGCCCCCGGATGCCCCGACGGGTCGACCGGACGGCCCGAGCACAACTGGCCCTGCCTGGCGGATCCGGTTGATGCCGGGACGACCTACTTTGGGCACGGACGCGGTATGTGCCAATGGGGGTCCCAGCGTTGGTCAGTCAATCAGGGTAAGGATTTTGTTTGGGTGGTAAACCACTACTACAACGCGAACGGTAACCCGGCAGGTCTCAGAAATGGGGTTCTTCAACTCGGGGCCGAGACGCTGCTGCCGCCGCCGGAATTGACCGGGCCGGGAGCCCAGACCGCCCCGGGTACGACAGTTTCAACTTTAACTCCGACTTTTGAGTGGCAGCCCGTGGCCGGAGCCGACGGCTATTCCCTCTATCTCAGTAAATTCAACGGTTCGACGTACGATCTCGTGTTTAACTCCGAGACAGTTCTTGGAGCCCCGATAGTTGGTACGTCTTTTACGCTGCCGAGCGGCATTCTGACGGTGGGCGGGGAATACCGCTGGAATATGAGTGCCCACATTCCGGTCGGGTATGGTACGCCAAATACGTTTCGTAATTATTTTAGGGTCGGTACCACCACGACTATTTCTGGTCGGGTAACGTCACCAACAGGCCTGAATATTCGTAATGCTCTGGTCACGATCACCGATAGCTCTGGCAACCGTAGGACGGCGACGACCAGCTCATTCGGGATCTATTCCTTTGCCGACGTCGCCCTCGGCGAGACCCACACGGTCACGGCTGCCACAAAGCGCTACCGCTTTACGCCGCAGGTGATCCAGGTTACAGGTAACCTGGCGAACGTTGACTTCACAGGCCTAGAATAGGTAACGGCGGGCCGATCTGACCCGCCGCCTTTTACTCCAGACCAACGAAATTGAGATCTGTAAGATTTCCCGTCACCAGTATGACTTTAGGCGAAAACCGGTAGCGTTTGGAGGTCACGGTGATCGTATAGGTTTCTCCACCGCGAACCTCGCTGAACAAGTATTCGCCGAACGATCCAGTTGTCGCCACCCGGCGTACACCTCGTGAGTCAGTGAGGGAAACGACCGTATTACGAATGCCTTGTCCAAGAGGTGTCATTACCCGCCCAGAAGCGTTGAATACCGGTCCGAAGGCGAGATAGAAGTCCGACGGCCCATTAACGCTCGCGCATATCCGACGCGACGCGAAATCCGGTGCCGGAACACCTGGTGCCAGAACGGTCCTGTCGACTAACTGCTGGCCCTCACGGTGGAGTATCCGAAGCCGAGCGAATTCTTCCGCATCAGAAATGCCGAGGACGGTGATACATACAACAACAGGCCCGACGAAGCCGGCAGTAGTATTGATCCGGCGATGGGTTCCGTTAAACGGCAACAAATAGCCATTCGGCAGGGTTCCGGCTGATGAGCCCTGGAGTGGAGTGAATGTCGTGATACCGGCTGACGTAACGGCCGGAAAAGTGACATCCGAAAGGCCGTCAGGAGCCTGTATGAAGACGTTTGTTCCGGGCAGTGTATTTGGCGTCGAACCTGGCGTCGGACTTGGGGCCACCGTTGGAGTAGGACTCGGTGCAACGGTAGGTGTCGGACTTGGGGCCACCGTTGGAGTCGGACTAGGGGCAACTGTCGGTGTTGGGCTAGGTGCAACCGTCGGTGTGGGACTAGGCGCAACTGTCGGGGTGGGCGATGGGCCGACCCCGCCGATGATCAAATTCCCCGGTTGGTAAGTGGCTGGTACGAGTGTCCCCCCGGGGCCTGCGATAGTGGCTCCAAACGGCACAGTGCTAAAAGTTACCGGCGAGGACTGAGAAGGTGCATTCGGGGAAACATTGAAGGTAATGGCAACCAATCTTCGCGTTCCCGCAGTGAGCGGCTGTATGGCATCGATAAGGAATCCGACCCGGCCCGATGATGCCTGGGTTGCGTTTGATAGTAGGTTGGAACCGGGCTGAAGCCCATTGCCGGGGCTTACTGATACGTATGACAGAACCGAAGGATCAAAGGCTAAGGCGAACTGAAATCCGATCTCATTTCCGAGCGAGTCGATCTCGACGAAAACCACTACCGTCTGCCCTGCCTGGGCGTTTGCGTTTACGACTCGAACTATGCGAGTTCCTTGTGCGGTGGTCGTGCCGGGACCCGTTGAGGCAATAAACAGTATGAATGCCGCAATGAACGCAATGAGGACACGCGGACGACGGAACAAAAACTTCGATCTTTGAATATTCATAGGTTCTCCAAGACGCGGACAAAAGTCTGTCGCCCAACGTCGGGATCAGAATGGAAACTAACGAGAACGGTCTATTCCTCGTTAGTATTTGCCAAATGCGGGATTCCAGGGACGCAACAAGTGCTACTAGTAATAAGCCTATTCAATACGGTCGCGCTATGTCAACATCTTTTTACCGCTAGCCCTACGAAGCTCCATTGCCGACTTGCAGATGGATTTTCACTTGCCAGACACGACCTGAATCGGTATGCTGTTAGTTTGCTACGACGCGCGGATTTTCGTGTAGAGTGGGTTTCGCGACCCACTTTTTATTTTGGCCCGACGAATGGACAAGGATTTGATAACTGAAAGAGTCAGGAGGATCGCCGCCGATATTGTCGGCGAATGCGGCTTCGAACTCGTTCGCGTCGAGATGGCTGGAACGAAGAGAGATCTTGTGATCAGGATCTTTATTGACAAGAAGGGCGGCATAACGCTCGACGATTGCTCAACGGTCTCTCGCGGGATCGAGGACATTCTTGATACCGAGGATCTGATCCCGTCGAAGTATGTACTCGAGGTCTCGTCGCCCGGGATCGAACGTGAGCTCTATTCACTCGCGGACTTTGTGAGATTTACTGGCAAGCTCGCGAAGGTGAAGACCAAATTTGAGATAGACGGGCAGAAGACCTTCGTGGGAACCATCGAGGGGGTTGAGGGCGAGACGATAACGATTCTCGACAGGGTAAAGGGCGAGATCAAGATAGATCATCCGATCGTCGCGAAGGCGAATTTGAAGATCGATCTTTCGAAGGAGTTCGGCCACGGTTAATGGGGCTGGAAGATGAATATGATTAAACGGTTGAGTGTAAACGGGTTATGACATCACAGATCGGACAAAGTATTGAAGCCTTATGCAACGAAATGGGCCTCGACCGTGAATTGGTCGTCGAGGCTCTGGAGGATGCTGTCAAGGCTGCGGCTAGAAAGCAGTTCAAGGCTGGCGACGCTATCCATGTGGAATGGAATGCCGAAGAAGGCGATGTCGAGGTCTCGGTCCAGAAAACTGTCGTCGAAGTTGTCGAAGATCCGTCGGCCGAGCTTTCCCTGGAAGAAGCGATCGATATGGCTGGTGAGGAGATCGAACTCGGCGACGCACTCCTCATTCCGCTTCAACGAGAGGAGATGGGCAGGATCGCAGCTCAAACTGCAAAGCAGGTCCTCGTTCAAAAGGTCCGCGAGGCCCTGCGCGAGAAGATCTACTTTGAATACATCGATCGCAAGGGCGAGTTGATCAACGGAAGTGTCAAGCGCTTCGAGCGCGGCGATATGATCGTCGATCTAGGCAACAATCTTGAAGCGATCGTGCCGAGACGTGAGCAATCGCGCGGCGAAATGTGGAACCAGGGCGAGCGTATCCGGGTCGTGATCGTCGATGTCTCAAAGGAGCAGAAAGGACAGCAGATCATCTGTTCACGTGCCTCTGCGGAACTTCTCAAGCGGCTGTTCGAGATGGAAGTTCCCGAGATCTATGACGAGACCGTGGTGATCAAGTCGGCCGTTCGCGAACCGGGTGACCGTGCAAAGATCGCAGTGACGTCGAATGAAAAGGATGTCGATCCGGTCGGGGCTTGTGTAGGTATGAAAGGCTCGCGTGTTCAGGCGATCATCAAGGAACTAAGGGGTGAGAAGATCGATATCATCGAATGGTCCGACGAGCCGTCGGTGTTCGCTGCAAACGCGCTTTCACCCGCCAAGGTTTCACAGGTGCGTATCACCGATATCAATCAGCGTTTGATGGAAGTGATCGTCGGCGAAGATCAGCTCAGTCTTGCGATCGGTAAGAAAGGACAGAACGTCCGGCTTGCGACCAGGCTGGTCGGCTGGGAGATCAAGATCGTGAGCGAAGAACTGCTCAAGAAGGAGATCGCTCAGAAGATGGGCAAGATGATGGCCTCGGGCGAGTCGGTTCCGATCGCCGCTCTCGAAGGCGTTACGAATGCTCAGGCTGAGACACTTGCCGAAAAGGGGATCACCGACGTTGAGGCTCTGGCAGCTGCGACGGTCGACGATCTGGTCGATTTTCTTGACATCAGCCTCGACGACGCTGAAGCGATCAAGGCGGCAGCTAATATCGTGGTTAGTGCTCGAAATGCCGAAATTGGGCTCGCCGACGAGGCCGCCGAAGACGGGGCCGAGGAGCCCTCGGCCGAGACAGAGATCGAGGAGATCGCTGAGGAAGGTCCGGTTGAGATGTTGGCCGATCCGGACGATTCGGATGCCGGAGGAACTTCAGAAGAGATCGCCGAGAGTGACGGATCGGAAGAAGCGAAGGATTAGTCGGCACAAAGCAATGATGAGGCGTTATGACCGAATAAGTTAAAGATATTCAAGGCGTTAGCTGGCTAGGATCGATTTATTGAATATGGCGTTTGGAAAGAGCATTAGAATCTACGATCTGGCCCGCGAGGTGAAACAAGACACTAAGCGGGTAATGGAAGATCTTCGGCGAGAAGGTGCGGATGTAAGTGTCGCATCAAACTCCGTTCCGTTTGAGATCGCAGAAAGGGTACGGAACAAATACTTTCCAAAGACAGAAGCCGCGCCCAAGCGGGCGATCAAGGTCATCAAGGCCGCAAAAGTCGCCGAGACTCATGTGGAACCGGCTGCGGAAGTGTCGGAGACCGTTGCCGAAGCCCCGATCGAAAAGGAAGCCCCATCGAGCCAACCGCCGGTCGCGGAATCGTCGGAGCCACTAACTACTCGGCCATCAGTCAAAAAACTTGCCAAAAAAGTCGTTGCTGAGCCCGAACCGACGGAGCCCGAAAAGGCTGAACCCGTCGAGACGGGCCCAGTCGTGAAGGCAAAGCGGGTTGTCAAGCCGAAGGTCGCTGCGACTGAAGCGGAGGCCGTCGCGGAGGAAAAGATCGAAACACCTGCGGCTGAAGAAGTAGTGGAAACGCCAGTTACCGAAACGGCTCCAGAACCTGTCGTGGGGCCGGGTGGCACAACGGTCAAGCGGCTGACCCTGAGCCCGGACGCATTAAAGAAAGGTATCAAGCCGGGCGAACGACTTGTCAGTACCGCGCCGACAAAGACCGGAAGCCTGGTTGCTCCCAGGTCCGAATTCCGTGGAACGCCGGGTGAATCGTCTGCCCCTCAAATGACCTATACGCCGCCCGCCGATAATCGGCGTAGGCCCGGACGCTCGGGCGGCAGGAAGGGGAGCGAGAAGAGCGGGAAGTTTGCCGAGCGTGATGTCGAGATCCCTCAGAAGCGTTCGATCGAAGAACGCGTAATGGATCAGGTCGGTGTCGTAGACCTGGAAAACCTGCGTGCGATCAGACTCACAGAAGGAGCTACTGTTCGTGAGTTCGCCGAAGCTCTCGGCATCACTCCGCGCGACATCGTTCAGCTGCTTATCAAGAAAGGAGTGTTCGCCACTCTCAATCAGCCTATTGGTGAAAAGATGGCGAAGGATCTCGCGGTGGGATTCGGGTTCGAGGTGAGTTTTGTCCCGTTCGAGGAAATGGTGATCGAACAGGAGTTCGAGGAGCTTATCGCGGCTGATGCCGACGATGTCGAACTGCCGCGTGCTCCGGTGATCACCGTGATGGGCCATGTGGATCACGGTAAGACCTCGCTTCTCGACGCGATCCGCTCTGCGAATGTTGCCGAAGGCGAAGCCGGCGGGATCACCCAGCACATCGGTGCTTATAGCGTATTCGTTCCCGATCCGGACGATCCGCAAGAGCCGCGTCGCGTTGTATTCCTCGACACCCCGGGCCACGAAGCCTTCACGATGATGCGAGCTCGAGGTGCCAAGGCTACGGATATCGTCATTCTTGTTGTTGCAGCCGATGACGGCGTAATGCCTCAGACCATCGAGGCCGTTGAGCACTCGAAAGCAGCCGGCGTACCTATCATCGTTGCGATAAACAAGATAGACAAGCCCGATGCCAATCCGGACAAGGTCAAACAGGGCCTCGCAGGTCTCGGTCTGCAGCCGACGGATTGGGGCGGTGAAACCGAAATGGTCCCGGTTTCCGCCAAGAATCGCCAAGGCCTCGACACATTGCTTGAGACGGTGCTGCTTCAAGCCGATATCCTTGATCTGAAGGCGAGCCCGACAAGGCGGGCATCTGGTGTGGTTCTCGAAGCAAAACTCGACAAGGGCCGTGGTGCCGTTGCGACTGCGCTCGTTCAACAGGGAACCCTCAAAATAGGCGATCCGTTCATTGTGGGACAGTTCTCAGGGAAGATCCGTGCGATGTTCTCCGATCGCGGAGAATCGGTCCTGGCTGCCGAGCCGGCCACGCCGGTCGAGATACTTGGGCTGCAGGGCGTGCCGCAGGCGGGCGATACCTTCCAGGTCGTCGTCGACGTGGAACGAGCACAGGATATAGCCCAGAAGCGCCAGATGCACGCACGACAGGCCGCGATGCTGAAGACCACGAAACGTGGTATCGAATCGCTCGGTCAGGCCGAGATCAAAGAACTGCTCGTTATTCTCAAGGCAGATGTTCAAGGTTCGGTCGAAGTCCTGCGTCAAACACTTGAGAAGCTTTCGACCGAAAAGGTCAAGGTTCGCGTTATCCGTGCCGGCGTCGGTGCTATTGCTGAGTCGGACGTTCTGCTGGCATCGGCCACACAGGCCGATGATGCGTCGACCGCCGTCGTGATCATTGGCTTTAACGTCAGGCCCGAGGCCCGTGTCGCGGATATCGCAAAACACGAGGATGTGGACATAAGGCTCCATTCGATCATCTATAAGGTTGAGGAAGAGATCCGGGCGGCGATGATCGGCATGCTTGACGCCATCGAGAAGGAGACTATTCTCGGAAAGGCTCTGGTCCAGGAAACATTCAAGGTCTCGAAGGTGGGTGTTATTGCCGGTTGCCGCGTGACCGACGGCGTGGTCAGACGTCAGGCAAAAGGCCGGCTGCTTCGCGACAGCGTTGTCATCTGGGAAGGCGATATCGCAACGCTCAAGCGGTTCAAGGATGATGTCAACGAGGTCAAAAATGGCTTCGAATGCGGCATCAGCCTAGTCAACTTCAACGATATAAAGGTCGATGACGAGATCGAGGCTTTTGTTATCGAGAAGATCGCCGCAACCGAGCTGTAAGTAAAAAGGCAAAAGTTGCAAGGTAATCGAAAACCCGCTTTTGCCTTTGACCTTTTTACTTGTATGAGACGGCCTGAGCGTTTAGCCGAAAGTTTGAAAGAAGAGATCTCAGAGGTCGTCGGTTTTGAACTTGACGATCCGCGGCTCGAGACGGTTACCGTGACTGATGTCGAGGTTTCAAAAGACCTCCGGGATGCAAAGGTTTTCGTGCTCGTTCAGGGCACCGACGAGGAGATCGACACGGCTTTGAGATCGCTGCGAAACGCGGCGGCCTTTGTTCGGCAGCAGGTTGCAATGAACCTTGACCTGCGGCATGCGCCACACGTCCATTTTGTTCGGGACAGTGCCGAGGAAAATGCGGCGAGGGTGAATGAGATCCTCGAAGATCTCAACCGACGAGGGGAAATCAAGAAGGATGAGAGTGAGAGTGACCAGTAAAGGGTGAGAAATCGGAAGGTTACGGGCCGAATTGCATATTTCGAGTAACTACCTTCTAACAATATGACCTTTGACTTCTAACCTTTCGCTTCAAACGTAGTGCTAAGTCAAGTTGTTGAGTTAATTGAAAATAAGAACCGTTTCGCCATTACGACACACATCAAACCGGATGGCGATGGCGTTGGCTCATCTCTCGGGTTGTGCTGGTTGCTTCGATCTCTGGGTAAGGAAGCTGAAGTGATCGTCCGCGGGGATGTTCCGCCGGCCTACATGAGCCTTCCGGGCGCAAAGGAGATCCGTGATGTTACCTACGTAAATGGTAGGTACGATGCTGTTTTCGTGATCGAGTGCAGCGACCTCGCCCGGCCGGGCATTGCCGGTTTGGACCAACAATTTACGGTAAACATAGATCATCACGCGACGAGCGAGCATTTTGGGACGATCAACTGGATCGATTCGACAGCGTCGGCGGTGGGAGAGATGATCTACAATCTCTGCAAAGCCATCGGCGGCCGCATAACCAAAGAGATCGCCGAATGCGTCTATTTGGCCCTCGTAACGGATACCGGCTCATTCCATTTTCCAAATACGTCCGACCGAACTCTAAAAGTTGCCTCTGAACTTATCAAGGCAGGTGCGAAGCCCGAACGCATCGGAGAGGCGGTATATAGCAACTATCCGTGGTCAAGGATCGAATTGATGCGTCGCGTACTGGACACCGTAAAACGAGATGAGACCGGGCGGATAGCATCAATGCGTCAGACTATTGAAATGCAGCAAGAGGCGGCGGCGATCGACGGTGACAACAATGGTTTCGTGAACATTCCGCTTGCCGCCCGTGATGTTAAAGCTGTCGTCTATACGCGCGAGGTTGGGCATAACAAGTTTCGGGCGAGCCTTCGGTCGAAAGGCAGCATTAACGTAGCCAAGGTTGCGGAAAAATTCGGTGGTGGTGGTCATCGGAACGCCTCGGGGCTAAGTATCGAGGGAGACTGGGACGAGGTCGAAGCGATGATCGTTTCAGCCCTCGCCGAAGCAATCGAAAAGGCAGAATCGTCCGTCTAGGAGCTCTGATCTTTCGGGTCCGGGAGCGATCTCTGTTCGGTGGGAGCCGCAGGCAGTTGAGGTTTTATGGCCGAGAAGCGATACAAGTGGCGCCGCGAAGATTATCGGGAAAAGACCAAAGGCTTGCTGATGCTTAACACCGGTGACGGTAAGGGCAAGACAACCGCCGCCATTGGCGTTATGGTACGTGCGGCCGGTCGCGGGATGAAATGCTGCATGGTGCAGTTCATGAAGTCGCGGACCGATCGATACGGAGAACACGAATCCTTCGAAAAGCTCGGTATAGAGATCCACACGATGGGCGACGGTTTTACGTGGGATACGAATGACAAATCCCAAGACGTAAAAACAAGCGAGGAGACGTGGCGAACCTGTCTCGATAAGATGCGTAGCGGCGACTATGACCTTCTTGTTTTTGACGAGCTGTTATACGTGCTCAGTTTTGGTTTTCTCGACATCGACGAGA
Organism: Pyrinomonadaceae bacterium; assembly: GCA_021463165.1. GTDB lineage: Bacteria > Acidobacteriota > Blastocatellia > Pyrinomonadales > Pyrinomonadaceae > OLB17. Next base: position 139,672 of record JAJTWY010000006.1, read on the forward strand.
TAATCGCTGAGATCAAGGCGGTCCGCGAAACACAACCGCACCTGCACATTATTCTCACCGGCAGGAATGTTGATGGTGCGGTCGACAAGATGATCGAGGCAGCAGATCTCGTTACCGAGATGCGGGAGATCAAGCATCCTTTTCATGCAGGTATATTTGCTCAGCAGGGGATCGAATTCTAACGTAGAGCTAGCCCTTGTTGGCGGTAAGATCTTGCGGCGTTGGCTGAGATCGGACAAATCCGGCAAACGATGCTCGAAGTCATTAGTTTGAGCCAGTATTGACTCATCAATGAAAACCCCCGTAGAGAAACACAAACCCAAAGGCCCTCTTGACTATTTCGCTCTTGCATTAACGACCTGTGGTGTCGGCTACATACCCGGCGCTCCGGGTACTTACGGTTCCCTGGTTGCTGTTGGCGGTTATGCCGCATTGCGGTTCTGCCTGCTCGATCCTTCATCTGGAGAACCGTCTATCTCAGCCCTGGCTGGATCTGTGAATGGGTATCTCATTCTGGGAGTGGCGTTTGTATTGTTGATCGCCATTGGTGTCTGGGCTTCACAGCGCTCGATACCGCTGCTAGGAAACGAAGATCCTTCCGAAGCGGTCATCGACGAGGTCATGGGACAGCTTTTGACGCTGATGTTCCTTCCTCTGAATGTGAGCTGGTGGTTTGTACTTTGGGGTTTTCTCCTTTTTAGGGTTTTTGACATTCTAAAGCCTTTTCCAGCCAACAAGTTGCAAAACCTGCCCGGCGGTTTGGGCATATGTGCCGATGATCTGGCCGCCGGCTTTTATGCCGGGGTTTGCGCTGCGATGATCCACACAATTAGTCTATCGATATGATCTATCACGTCCTGCCCGGGGATGCCCAGGTCGAAGCATTTAAGAGGACTGGTATCGCCGGCGAGTTGATAGTCTGTCGTGAGGCCCTTGTATCAGGTCCGATCGACGCTGAGAACCTCGAATCCTTCTGGCACGAACGTGCGGCATTCATATTGTCGGAATATGGCGAGGACGAGATCGAATATCATGACAAGGTCGCGGGCGAGTTATCAAAACTTTGCGACATGACCGTGGACGACGAGGTCAATCTCTGGTTCGAATACGAGTTGTTTTGTAGCGTGAACCTGTGGTTTTGCCTGGCTCTACTGAGTGCAACTGACGCAACTGTATTCCGTGTCGAGCCTTCGGGGCTTGCGGAGAAAGATCGATGGAACGGTTTTGCGACCTTCGACCCTCCGGCTCTCATCGCGTCATTCGAGCACCGAACCGAACTCACTCCGCGAGACGTCAAGTTGGGAGCGGCCTTCTGGGACGCATATCGTCACAAGGATCACGGAGAGCTAAAAAGGCTCGCTGGAAACGAAACCATAGCGTTTCCTCACGTTGTCGAAGTCGTCGCGGCAGCGGCCGAGCAAGAAACACGACCAGCTCAGATCCTGCGAGAGATCGCGGCGGTAGGCGAGAAGGATTTTGGCAAGATATTTCGTGAATTCAAGAAACGAGCAGGCGTTTATGGCTATGGCGACCTCCAGGTCGAAGCTCTGCTAAACCGCCTTTAGCGGCTAGTTCATTTCATCGTCATTTTCCCGCGAAGTTCTTGAAAGCGATACGTCGCCGTCCCCTTGGAATATCCAGCCTTTCCGCCAGAAAAATATCAGCAGCACGATCGACAATAGGGCCATCCCCGCAAGGACCAGGAAATATCCGTTTCGCGTTCTTAGTTCGGGCATATAGTCGAAGTTCATCCCGTAAATGCCCGCGACGAGACTTAGCGGCAGAATTATGGCGGAGACGACCGCGAGCGTCTTCATTACGTCGTTTGTGCGGTTCCCGATCACCGCGAAATGGATGTCAAATAGGCCGGCTACGAGATCACGATAGCCTTCGGCAAGGTCAGAAACACGCTGCAGATGATCGTGGACGTCCCGGAAAAACGGTAAGACCGTCGGCGGTATCTGCGGGAATTCACCGTGCGACATTCTGTACAGGACTTCCAGCTGTCGGGATGAGATACGCTTAAGGCGGGCAACGCTTCGTCGAACATCCATTACGTCGGCCAATACCGAGTGATTCGTCTGTCGGTTAAAGAAGACGCGATCTTCGAGCTGATTTATCTTATCGTCAAACTCATCGACGACCGGCATATAAAGATCGACAAGCTCATCGAGGACACGCTGGAGAAGATACGCGGCGCCTCGTTTACAAACGAACGGGCTGCCTCGAAGTTGCTGCTTGACGGTCTTGATGCTGCGAAAGCGTTCAACGTGGAACGTGACGACGAAATTTGAACCCAGATAGCCATCCAGCTCTTTTGTCACGAAGTTGGCCGGATTGGTTTCTTCGGGTTTGATCCCATGGACGATGAAGAAGAGATAGTCTTCGAATGCCTCAACTTTTGGCTGGTTGCGGGTTTCGATACAATCTTCGACCGTCAAGGGATGAAAACGGAACACGTTCAGCAGTACATCACGGGCCTCAGCGATCTGCTCAGGGGTCTCACCGCGAAAATCGACCCAGACAACATTTGACTGATCGGCAAGCAACCCCGCGAGGTCCGAGCGTTCAAATCCCTCCTCGATCTTCGAGCCCTCGTTTCGGTATACAAAAATCTCCATAGCGGCTGACTAGAATATACACGATTTCAAATATGAGCTGAGAGTGCACGCGAAAGAATACCGTCTAGAGGTTCTTGAATACCGAGAACCCTGGATCCGATGTTCAATTGTTTCTTTTCGTCTTCTAAGGCGTGCTACTCTTTAGCCAATGAGCGCGTCCTCCAGCAGTCTCCGTGTCGATAGCGTGACGAAGAAATTCGGCGATTTTACCGCCGTTGACGACCTGAGTTTTGAGGTTCGTCCCGGACGAGTCTTTGGATTTCTGGGCCCGAACGGGGCAGGGAAAACAACAACGATCCGGATGATCGTCGGGATAACGCTGCCCGACGAAGGCCGAATAGAGTTGTGGGGCCGCTCGGTGTCAGGGGCCGTCCAGGAGAGGATCGGTTATCTGCCTGAAGAGCGCGGCTTGTATAAAAAAATGAAGATCGCAGACCAACTGCGATACTTTGCCGCCCTTAAAAATGTCCCGTCAGCGGTCGCCAACAAGAGGATCGATCAGTGGCTGGAGCGACTGGAGCTGACAGAGTGGAAGAATCGAAAGACGACTGACCTTTCGAAAGGTATGCAGCAGAAGGTACAGTTTATTTCGACCGTACTTCACGATCCGGACCTCCTGATCCTCGACGAACCTTTCTCAGGGCTTGATCCGGTCAATGTAGAGTTCATGATCGAGGTCCTGAGCGAGTTTCGCGCAAAAGAAAAGACGATCATCTTCTCGACCCACCTGATGGAGACCGCCGAGCGGCTTTGCCACGATATTCTGTTGATAAATCGGGCTCAAAAGGTTCTGAGCGGCAGCCTTCGATCGATAAAGGAGGGCTACGGGAAGAATCTTATCGCACTTCGGGCGGTTGGTGGTGAAGGCATTCTGTCCGACCGGTCGTTGGTCGGGCGAATAGTGCAGAATGCGGACGAGGTTGTGGTCGAACTCAATAAAGATGCCGATCCACAGGTCCTTTTGAAGCGGCTGTTGGATGCGGGCACCGTGATCAGCAAGTTCGAGAAGATCGAGCCAAGCCTTAACGATATTTTTATCGACCAGGTGCGTGGGGATGCGAAAGCGAGGACCGAGGTAGAGGCGGAGTAGTTCAGCTATGAAGAAGTTCCTTGCGATAGTAAAGCATGAGTATCGGAAGATCGTTCTTAAATGGACATTCCTGCTGGGGACGCTTCTCTTCCCGATCCTTGGTCTTGGATTTGCGATAGTGCCGGCGATAATTTTCTCGATGAAGGGGGAGACGACCCGGTTGGTGGTGATCGACAGATCCGGTAAGATCGCCGAACGGCTGAAAGACAACCTGTCAGCCGAACGCATCCGTGAGAAGGCGCGTCAGGCAGCCGCGAATGTCTATGGCGAACTGAACGCTTCGCAAGAAGAGAAGATCCGCAGCGGGACGAGCCAGCTTGCGTCCGGTTTCGAGTTCGTTGACTTCGATGCTGCAGGCAAGACACTGGATCAGATACGCCAGGAACTGAATATCCGGGCCGCCTCGGACCAGATCGACGCCTATCTGATAATCCCGCAGGACATCAATGATCCGGGTGCGCGGTTCGAATTCCGGTCCCGAAAGGCAGGCGATTTTGTTGCGAATGACTCGATCAAGGATGCTCTGAATGAAGCGGTGCGTTCGCAGAGGCTGGCAGATGCGAACATTGACGAATCGAAACTGGCGGCGATCAACCGAAGCATTTCCTTCGAGTCTAAATCGATCAGCGAACGCGGCGAAGAGAAGGATGGAGATTCGCTCTTCATCGCCTCGTTGGTCATCGGGATGATGATCTATATCAGCCTGACCGTCTACGGCCAGGTCATTATGGGGGCGGTCGTGGAGGAAAAAGAGACTCGCATCGCCGAGATCCTGTTCTCATCTGCCCGGCCCTTTGAACTAATGCTCGGGAAGTTAGTTGGCGTCGGCTTGGCTGGTCTGACCCAGCTAGGCATCTGGGCGGGGTCACTCGCCGGCATGGGGATCTTCCTATCGACTCAAGCTGAGATGGCCCCGTTTCTCGAATCTGTTCCGAAGATCACTCCGCTAATGCTGGTGTACTTTCTGCTGTATTTCCTGGCCGGATATTTTACTTACGCGGCGATCTTCGCGCTGATCGGATCGATGGTAACGACAGTACAGGAAGGCGGCCAATTCGCGTTTCCGCCGATCATGATCATGCTCATCGGATTTTACTTCGGGTTCGCCGTGGTCAGGGATCCGAACTCGGAGCTCTCGTTCTGGGTGTCGATGTCCCCGTTCTTTGCTCCTTTGACTATGCCGATCCGGATATTGGCAGAGACGCCGCCGATCTGCCAGATCATGCTTTCGCTGCTGATCAATGCCCTGGCGATAGCCGGACTGGTTTGGCTAACCGGAAGGGTCTACAGGGTAGGAATGCTGATGTACGGCAAACGCGCGACCATTCCCGAGGTGCTGAAATGGATAAAACAGGCTTAGGCCTTCAACGAAAGATCATCGTGATCGCGACTTTGGCCTTGTTCGCTGTTGCCTGTTCAAAGTCCACACCTCCGAAAAATACCACGGTTTACTCGACGCCGCCCCCGATTCCGCCCGAGGCGGTCAAGGTCGAAAGGCCTGTCGAAGTTAGTTTTTCAACCTATTCGAAGGACTGGCCGGTCGGCTGGCAGTGGATCGATCCTTCGGAGAAGGATAGCCCGACCCCGAAGGATGTTCGAAAGGGCGTACTGCGCGTAAGGATCCCGAACGGTAAGGATATGTACGGCGGCAATGTATCGGCCCCGAGATACGTAAAACCGATCACAGGGGATTTTCAGATCGAGACACGAGTCAGATTTCTACCAAAAGAGAACTATCAGGGGGCAGGATTACTGATCTATGTCGACGACCATACATATCTCCGATTCGAACGGGCGTATGGCGGCGTCGGCGGGGGAGCTGATGGAATTCGTCTGGATCTCAGGCTTCGAGACAAATATTCGCCGATCGTAACCCCCGACGATCTTCCGACGGAACTAGAGGAGGTCGATCTTCGCGTTGTCCGCACCGGCAGGCGGTTTTTGGCGTATTGGCGGGAAAATGAGGATGGTGCCTGGCGAGAGGCCGGTTCGGTCGATGTCGACTTTCCGGCAACCGTAATGGCTGGATTGGCCGCCTGCAATACGGCCCGCGAGGTCATCGCCGAGTTTGGTTATATACGCCTATTGCCAGTAGGATAAGCATCAGTGAAAGAATGTCGAACACGGAACCGGTAAATTTCGTTATTCTTATAAGATTGGAGGAAACTTATGTCTATCATTTGGCAGTTGTTCATTGGTCTGATCATCGGCGTGCTCGCGCGCTTGCTGCTGCCCGGAAAGGAAGCCATTGCCAGCGGTCTGTTCGGTTGGTTCGTGACCGCCCTCGTTGGCATGGGTGGGTCGTTCGTGGGCACGATGGTCGGTCGGGCCATCTGGAAGGACGAAAATTATAAAGCGGGCTGGATCTTATCGATCCTTGGGGCGATGGGCTTGCTGCTGCTTGTCCGGTTTCTCTTCTAGTTTGCGTCCGGGAGAGCCATTTTTACGAGGCCGTCAAAGGCGACGTGATATGCGACGCCTTTGACGGGTACGCTCATCTCTTCCTCGGTCTTTCCCTCGGAATTTGCGATGCTGACACTTGCGAAATAGCATGATGCGCCGGCGACCCCCGCATTTCGAACGAGTGTTTGAAAAACTTCTTCACTTTCGATCCTTCCTCGGCCTGGGTACATATCGGTTCGAACAACAAAGAACGCGGCCTCGTCCTCCCTGGTGCCTTTGATCTGCGGTTCACGCGTCCTGTCTGCAAGTGCATCGTACGAGTTGACAGTCCATCCCGCTTCCTGAAGCTGCCTGACGACTATTTCGATCCCGAACGCGTGGATATCCGTTTCCGACATCAGCTCTCTATTCATATCCATTATTTAAGTTTACATTCTACGCGGTCCCTCGCGGCCCACCGAATTCAAAAAATATTGACATTTGCTGTGCTATATGATAGACATTGTGTCAGGGATAAAATCTCCGGAATTGTTTTTTGAAATTTTAAGAATTCGCGAAAAACTCAGCGATAAAGTCCATCGGGTCAATGATTTAGCTGTCCCACAACGCGGGTGGGACAGTTGTGGGACACTGGGACACCGTAAAGAACATCGTTAAAGGCACTATTCACAACAATTACAGCTGAATTCGCTGTAAGACACGGCAGAACTGTCTTACACCTCGGGCCGGTTCATGTGTATAGTAATCGGAATGGATATTCAGTCGATCGAACGGGCCCGAGAATTGATCTCCGGCAGGGTGAAGCGAACGCCGTTGGAGTTTAGCCATTCGTTAAGTGAACGGCTCGGAACCAATATCTATGTCAAGTTCGAGCTTTTTCAGAAGACGGGGTCATTCAAGGCACGAGGAGCGTTCAACAAACTGCTGGGAATGTCGGCCAAGGATCGGGCCAAGGGCGTGGTTGCGGTAAGCGGTGGTAATCATGCTCAGGCTATCGCATTTGCCTCGGCAGATCTTGGCATAGACGCAACCATCCTGATGGCAGAGAATACGCCGCGAGCTTATGTCGAGGCGACCAGAGGTTATGGTGCAAAGGTTGAATTGACTTCGACGATCGCCGAGGCATTTAGGCTGGCCGCGGAATATGAGGCTGCCGGCCGTGTTTTTGTTCATCCTTTTGATGATGATGAGATCATGGCCGGAGCGGGAACGGTTGGGATCGAGATCATCGAGGATCTTCCTGACGTCACGGACGTCGTTCTCAGCATTGGCGGCGGCGGGCTCGCCGGCGGAGTAGGAACGGCAGTAAAGGCTCTGCGGCCAAACACAAGGCTCTGGGGTGTCGAGACGGAGGGTGCCGATGCAATGTCGCAGGCTCTTAGCGCGGGCCGTCCGGTGGAGCTCCCTGCTATCACGTCGATCGCTAAAACACTCGGGGCACCCTATGTTTCTGATGGCACACTTCGTCTCGCCCAGCAGAATCTGGAATCTGTGACCGTTGTTTCTGATTCCGATGCGGTCGAGGCGATGGTGTTCATTCTCGAGCGGTTGAAGGTGATCACGGAGCCGGCCGCATCATGCACGGTTTCAGCTGCGGAACGCTTGAAGGACAACTTCAGCCCGGACAGCAAGGTCGTGTTGATCTTCTGCGGCGGCAACACCGGGGTCAGCGACCTCTGCGGCTATGTTTCACGATTCAATGTGCCCGGCTAACACAGTGGTCACCTGACTACGTCAAAAAAAACGGCGAGCCACTTCTTCTGAAACACGTGAGGCCCAAGAGCTTGCGGAGAAGCGAAAACCGCGCTTAAATGCATAATTAACGCTATGAAGAGAATCGTATTTTCATTACTTCTTTTGGCATCGTTTTCGGTTGTGGCGGCGGCTCAGGTCCCTTCGTATGATGATCTGGTGAGCAAGGCAAAGAAAGGTGATTCGTCGGTGGATTACAAAGCGATGCGATTTGCGTTCGCCGATATGACAAGCCTCGAAAAGCGAACTGTTGATCCAAAGCTTCACGCACAGATGATGAAGCTCCTTAATGAGAAAAAGTTCAAGGAAGTTCTCGGGATCACCGACGAGATACATAAGACTCACTTCGTGGACATGAACTCTCATATCATGGCATCGCTCGCGGCGCAGGGACTAAAGGATGCGAAGCGATCAAAGCTGCACGAGAGCATTTACGTAGGCCTTGTAAATTCGATCCTCAATGGCGGCGATGGGAATACGCCGAAGACGGCCTATACGGTTATCACCCTTGCTGAAGAGTTGGTGGTTTTGGACGCGATCGAAATGAAGCGTGGGCCACAGGTGGTGGAGAATGTCGATGGGCAGGTCTTTCATCTAATAACCGCTACCGAGAAGTCATCCGGTCAACCGGTCAAGATATACTTCAACATCGAAAAAGCAAGATCAGCCATGATGCCAGTGCCTCAGACGTGAGCGCGTACGCGATCCTGGGTGTTCGCGGCGGGTGACGTTGTGGTCGCCCGCTTTTTGTTTAGATTTTAGAGCTATTTTGTGAACGACGATTTATTTCAATTTCTATTCGATCAGACAGCCTCCGGGCCGCAGAGCGTGACAGAACTGAACGCTGCGATACGCGGGGTCCTTGAGGGAAACTTTTCGAACGTTTGGGTCGAAGGGGAAGTTGTCGGGTTTACCAAAGCGGCGTCGGGGCACTGGTACTTTAGCCTGAATGACGGTGAATCTCAGATCCGCTGTGTGTGTTGGAAGGGAACGAACTATCGTATCAGGTTTCAGCCGCAGAACGGCATCACAGTTCGCATCCGCGGGCGCGTTACTATCTACGAAGCACGGGGCGAGATCCAGCTTTCGGTCGATTCTCTCGAACCGTCGGGCGCCGGCGCACTCGCCGCCGCCTTTGAGCAGATAAAAGCGAGATTAGAAAACGAGGGCCTATTTCGGGAAGAATTGAAAAGGCCGTTGCCGTTTTTTCCGAGGCGGGTTGCCGTAGTGACTTCGCGAAGCGGGGCGGCGTTTCACGATATTCTTACGGTTCTTACGCGACGGGCGCGCTCGGTGAGCATTCTGCTCGCGCCGGCGGTCGTTCAGGGTGAAGGCGCTGCGGACAGTATTCGGCGGGCTCTGACGGCATTAAATGACTACAGCCGTGACTCAGAGTCGAAGATCGACGTTGTGATCGTTGGCCGGGGCGGCGGCTCGGCCGAAGATCTCTGGGCGTTTAACGACGAATCACTCGCCCGAGCCATACGTCAGAGTGATATCCCGGTGATCTCGGCCGTTGGACACGAGATCGACTGGACGATCGCCGATATGGCGGCGGACGTGCGGGCCGCTACGCCGTCGGCGGCTGCCGAGATCGTTGCTGCGCGAGAAGAGGATATCCTTGCCGGCCTTCGATCGAGTGAGGATTCAATGTTGTCGATAATGGAGTATCGGATCCTGAGGTCGCGTGTAAACCTTAACGACTCTGCGAATCTCTTGACAACTAGTTTTGACAGACTGGTGCAGGACTCGTCCTTGAGATACTCACAGACGAAGCAACGTCTGAATCTCCGTACGTTTGTGCTGATGGCCGCCGAACGCAGGCATCGAGTGTTGACCGTCGACCAGAGGATCACGTCCGCGATGGAGCGTGCCGCCCGTGTGGCGCAGGAACAACTTGGCGTTGTGGCCGCTCGGCTGCAAACACTGTCTCCACTTGGGGTACTGAGTCGCGGATATTCGATCACCAAGGACAATGCGGGGGTGGTTCTGCGCGACGCCTCGCGGGTCAGTCCGGGAGATAGATTGAAAATACACCTTGAGCGTGGGAAACTGGAAGCCGAGGTTCTGTCGGTCGAGAAGGGATGACGAAACGCGTATTTGCGATCGCCGGTCTAGTTGTCTTAGGGGTCGTGCTGGTCGCGGGTATGGCGGCTTTGGTCTATTATCAGGGGCTTAAAAAAACGCCCCAATATTCGCTCGCACTAATAGTTGATGCGGCAAAGCGCGACGATCGGGCGGAGGTGAACTCACTGATCGATAGTGATGCTGTTGTTGAAGATTTTGTTCCCCAGATCACGAACAAGGCGGTCGAACTATACGGCCGGGGCCAGCCGCCCGAGGTTCTGAGAAAGATCGCACGGCTGGCGCTGCCATTACTTCCGGCCGTAAAGGAGCGGGCGAGAGCCGAACTTCCGCGGGTTATACGTGACCGAACGGCGAAACTGGCCTCGGTACCTTTTTTTGCACTGGTTCTTGGGGCTGATCGGTATCTCGACATTCAGATCGACGGAGAAACGGCGATAGTTAAGAGCAGACTGCCCGACCAGCAGGTCGAGTTGAAAATGCGGCGAAGCGGCGACCGATGGCAGATAGTTGGGGTTCGGGACGAACAAGTTGCAACGGCGATAGCTCGAAAGATCGGCCAGGAGATCATGGCGGTTGCCGTCGGTGGCGGGAGGAAGGCCGCTGATGAATTCGGCATGGGGAATCTCGCCGAGTTATTAAAGCAAGCTGAAGAGTTGGTCAAATAGTATGGAGAGATCATTCGAAGACGCACTCAACGAACTGGAGCAGATAGTTGGACGCTTGGAGGCGGGCGACCTACCGCTCGAACAGAGCCTCGAGATATTCGAGCAAGGGATCAGACTCTCCCGTGAGTGTCGTCAGCGTTTGACGAACGTGGAACGCCGAATCGAGATCCTTACAAAGGAAGCCGGTGAGCTTACAGCGAAGGATCTCGACCTGAATGAAATGCGAAGTTAACCTATGGTTTCTTTGTAGCGTCCGTCTTTCGTTTTTGGATAAGGTCACACGCTTGATAAGCTCCCGATGGATCGATCGCCGTTCGGCCGACCTCGACGTGCTGGATCTTACCGTCCTTATCGACAACAAATGTCGCTCGGGCACCATAGCCGGTTGTGTCGTTATAAAGTCCGTATTCTTTAGTTGTTATTCGTTTCCAATCACTAAGAAGCGGAAAGCTCACTTTGATATCCTCCGCAAATCGTTTGTTTGCAGGCGAACTGTCCATTGAAATGCCATAGATCTGGGTTTCTGCAGCGTCGAATTTGGCGATATCAGCCTGATACGCCTGGAGTTCTCGCGTTCAGCCACCTGTAAAGGCAAGGACGTAGAACGCAAGTACAACATTCTTCTTGCCGCGAAGGTCGCTCAGTCTTACCTCTTTTCCGGTCGTGTCGGTGAGTTTGAAGTCGGGGGCCATGTCACCAACCTTCAAATGCGTTGTTGGAGCCGAAGGTGTCGTTTGCCCGATCGCAATGACCGACAAAAGGAGACCGAACGAAACTGTTATCAAAGTTCTTCTCATTATGTTCTCCAAAGATTAGGAATGCCTTCGGCGATCTGCGCGTCGAGGCATACAGAATAGCGCATCTTTAGCATAACTACGCGAGCGGAAAGCCTCAACCCCTACAATTCCATGCTCTCCGCCGTCTGTTGGCTTCAGGCTTTTCCGGTGTGGCCGACGTTCAACCAATGCAGCTTGAGCCCGTTAATTTCCATACACCCGTGCCAAAATCTCCTTAGCTGTCATTGTTCAGGCTTGTGTTGTCATCGTCCTTAGACATCGGAGCGGCCGCGGAAGAATATAGATTCAACACTCCAAATCCCCGAACCGCGGGACGCTAGATAAAGAAGAACGAAGCAGTAAAGCACCGCAAGTTCTCCGCGATTTTGTATCGGGAGGAACTGCTGGAGGCTGAAGTGCCATCCGAAGTAGGCGACGGCCATCATACCACTCGAAACGAATGCTGCAATGCTTGTGAATAGGCCTATCATTACAAGGACGCCGCCGACCAACTCGATCCCTCCACCAACTGCCATCAGCGCTGATAGTTCACCGCCCCCTCCGCTCTGGGATGGTGGAAATCCCAGGAGTTTTTGTGTTCCATGCCACATAAAAAGGAATCCAGTGATAATCCGGAGCATGGCGTAAAGATAGGCTGCGTAACGGCCGAGAAATTGTTCCATTCACATCTCCTGACTAGAAAGGGCTTCCCGAAGGCACAGGAATTATATCAAAAAGCCATTTAGTTCCTTTAGGATCCGGGGGGATTAAATCCCCATATGATCGCCGCCGTCATTACGGCAAGTATGATCCCGATCCCGATGACCACCCAACTCAGCACATTGTTCCGGCGGCCAAAGATCAGTTGCCAGCTGCCCGTGGCCAGCGAGAAAATTCCGAAGAGTATCAGGATCGAAAAAAGCCCAATGATCAGGAGTTTCTCCTGATCCGTGCCCGTAAACCGTGCTCCGGAAGATCCGGTATTTGAGAACGCGGCCCAGGCCCAGATGAGCAAATAGCCCATTAACCCAGTTAGGAGAAGCCCGGCAACTACCATCAGCCCGCCGCGAACACGAGTAGCCGAAAAAGAATGAAGCAATGATCTGCATTGCGGACACATTGTGGCCGCCGTGACCGCAACATATCCACAGCGATAACAGCTCTTATGGACTTCAGACATCCGATAATTCTAGCCCATGTGACGGGACGACCATAACCTCAAATGAATGGGCGAAGCGATTCCTTGCCGCTTCGCCACCTGGTCATCCGTCACGATCCGGTCTAACCGGCCGCTCTGATCGCCTCTTCCGGCTCCGGTCGCGGAGTGGCAAGTCCGAGTTCCGGCGAACGCCAAAGGTTCGAGACGAGCAGCTCGCGAATAAAGGTCATTTCTTTCGGGAGCCGGTCGTAGAGCTTGAAGAAAAGGTCGTCGTGCATTGCGATCTCCTTGAGCCACATATCGCGATCCAAATGCATCGCCTTGTCCCATTGCTCACGTGTAAAATCGAGGCCGCGCCAGTCCATGTCATCGTAACTAGGCATCCACCCGAGCGGCGTCTCGACACCTTTTGAGACCCCTCGTGACCGTTCAACGATCCATTTGAGAACGCGCATGTTCTCGCCATAGCCCGGCCATACAAACTTCCCATTCTCATCCTTCAGGAACCAATTGACACTGAAAATTCGCGGTGGCTCCGGGATCTGGCGACCGAAATCGAGCCAATGAGCGAAGTAATCACCCATGTGATACCCCGCAAACGGCAGCATCGCGAACGGATCGCGACGAACTTCGCCTATATTGCCAAAAGCGGCAGCGGTCATTTCGCTGCCCATCGTAGCTGCCTGATAAACACCAAACGCCCAGTTGAATGACTGCTGGACAAGCGGGACGACCGAATTCCGTCTGCCTCCGAAAATGAAGGCCGAAACTGGGACACCTTTAGGATCGTTGAAGTTTTCATCGACAACCGGACACTGGGTGATCGGGGCCGTAAAACGAGCATTTGGGTGGGCTCCCTTGGTCTCAGAATTCGGTGTCCAATCATTTCCTTGCCAGTCTATCGCATGGGCCGGTGGGGCACCATCCAATCCCTCCCACCAGACGTCGCCATCGTCGGTCAAGGCCACATTAGTGAAAATGGTATTGGCCTTAATGGAATCCATTGCGTTCGGATTCGTCGAATAATTCGTACCCGGGGCCACGCCGAAAAAGCCATTTTCCGGATTGATAGCGCGGAGTCGGCCTGATTCGTCCGGTTTGATCCATGCAATGTCGTCGCCGACCGTTGTGATCTTCCAGCCTTCTTCCTGGAATGGTTTCGGCGGGATCAGCATGGCGAAATTGGTCTTGCCGCATGCCGAAGGGAACGCCGCGCAGACGTAATCCTTCTTGCCATCGGGCGATTCGACGCCGACGATCAGCATGTGTTCCGCGAGCCAGCCTTGAGCACGGCCGAGCGTCGAGGCAATACGCAAGGCCAGGCACTTCTTTCCTAAAAGGGCATTTCCACCATAGCCAGAGCCATAGGAAACAATCGAATTCTCCTCGGGGAAATGCACGATGTATTTATCTTTCGGATCCGGCGAACACGGCCACGCAACGTCGGCCTGGCCTTCCGCGAGCGGCATTCCGACCGAATGCAGACATCGGGTGAAATCACCGTTGCCGAGGGCATTGAGTGCCTGATCGCCCATGCGGGTCATGATCCGCATATTGACCGCAGCATAGGCCGAATCGGTGAGTTGAACGCCGAACTGCGAGATGGGCGAACCGATCGGCCCCATGCAGAAGGGCACGACGTACATCGTGCGGCCCTTCATAGCTCCGTTGAATTTTTTCTTCAAGATGGCCTTCATCTCAAGCGGTGCCATCCAGTTGTTGGTCGGCCCGGCATCGCCCTTGGCAAACGAGCAGATATAGGTGCGGTCCTCGACACGGGCCACGTCCGACGGGTGCGAGCGGGCGAGGAACGAATTCGGCCGCTTCTCGGGATTCAATTTGATAAAGGTTCCGGAATCAACCATTTCCTGGCACATCCGGTCGTATTCGCCTTGCGAACCGTCGCACCAGTGCACGGCGTCCGGCTTGCAAAGATCGACCGCGTCGGTTACCCAGCGGATCAATTCCTCGTTGGTTACATTTGATGGAATATTGAGTTGGATCATAAAATTCTCCAGTCCTAGAAAGTCGATAAAGCTTGGTTCAAAAGTACAAAAACGAGCAATAAGGCCCGTTTTTCGATGTTATTTGAATACCTTATCACGACCCTCGCATATTTGTTAACATCCCATTGGCGGTTTCGCGGCCCTGCCCCAAGAATCGGGGCCGGGACTACCAGTTCAACCCCGGGATCCAATATCGCGACACCCCCGTGTCCCAACTGTCCCACTGCTGTCCCACCCATCTGCTGGGACAAGCAACTATCTGTTTTTGCAACACTTACGATCATTTTCTAGGGCAAAGATGCGAATTTTCAAAAAAACTTTTCGCATCGGGCGACAAGCCCCACGAAATGCAGTTAAAGTCTGCATCCATTGCACTTACGGCCCTCCTTGGTACCGCTCATAGCCGTCGCTGGGCACGATTTTTGTTCTTACAGAATGACAATGTAAGACACAGTATTACACCCTCGAGATCCGCTAAGGAAACCCAGCAAACTTTAAAATATTCCGCGAAGATCTCACTATTCGCACAGTTTGTCCGTGTCAACAATAGCACAAAGCCTCCCTTGATGCAACAGTTGTTGCTCGCGAGAATTGCCATCAGATCAGCATCGTCGTCATCCTCAAAACGTCGCCGCCGGCGAACCCCGATCGACCCCGACACCAAAACCATCGGCCAGCTCCGATCGACATCTGCTCAACCCGCGCATCCCCGATCAAGGGCGGGATCAACATATAAGTACAACTATCACCACGTCCAAGCCGCACCATTCTTCACCAATATCGACATAGACAACATCCGACGCGGGTCCCGAGGATCGATGTTGATGTATACTGGCAACAAAGTGGAAACGGTTTTGGTGATATACTCAGCGAAGAGGTAATTTATGCTTACTCAGATCGAAGCCGAAGTTGAGGTCAATGGCAAGGTCGTCCTGCTCGAACCCGTTCGCTTGGAGAAAAAAAGTCGGGCGATCGTGACAATCATTGATTTTGATGAGGCCGATGAGCGGCGAGAATGGTTGGGATATTCGGCGGCGAATCTCGACCGCGCATACAGTGATGACGAACCTGATTACACATTGACCGCTCTGAAAGAGATCAATCCCGATTATGAAAGAAGGTGACGTATTACTCGTCGACCTTCCCCAAGCCGACGGGAAGTGGAAAACACGACCGACAGTTTACCTGCGTTCCATGCCGCCGTTTGATGATCTGCTCGTTTGCGGCGTCAGCACGCAATTGAGGCATAAGGTCGATGACTTTGACGAAACCGTTGCATCAACCGATACAGACTTCGGTGAAAGCGGCCTTACACATACCTCGATAATCAGGCTTGGCTTTTTAGCTATAGTTAGTATTAGAGACGTCAGAGGAACGATCGGTTCTATATCCGCAGAACGTCATACCCTCCTGCTTTCTCGTCTCAGCAAACATCTGAAACCCAAAATAGGTTGAGTTTTGGATCACGAGGCGGATCGAACAGTGTGTATCGACGAGACTAGACATCAGCTATGATCGGCGTAAATATCTTCGCGAGAATTTGGTAGGAGTATCGCGACCACGGCCATTCGCCGAATCTGACATTGTCGCTTTTTCAGTCCTCGCTCAACACGATCACAAAATCCTTCTCCCCGAACACGACCTTTTCAGATTTGTCGGGGTTCAGGTGGACGCCGTAGAGGTTGGCGGTGTCGCGGGTTTCGGAGTTTAGGCGATAACCAATTGCGGTCTCGTTTAGTTCGGCCGCAGAGGCCACAACTGTGTAGAAATCAACGGCGATCCCGGGTTTCACGTATCTGGGGGCGGGTTTCAGGTAGATCTCGGAGCCTTCGGACTCGAAGAGGGTGTCGTAAACCTTTTTCAGTTCGCGGTTTTCGCTTAGTTGGCTCAGCATGAGGGAGATGAGGTTGTCGGAGACGACGAAATCGTCGGCGCGGGCCACGACACCGAGCTGGCGGTTTCTCATGTCGAGCATTTCAGTGACGATGCTGTACTGGACGCCTTCCTGTTCGCTGATCGAGCGGAGGTGGAGCAAGGTGATGAGGGTTTTGGCATCAGATTCCTGAATGTCGATCGACCGGTTGCTGAGGACGATGATGTGATCGAAGCTGCGTGTGTTGATATCGAGCAGCGTTTTTTTCTCGGCTGTGTCGCCCTCGACAAAGGCGATAAGCTGATTTTGGAGCTCGCCCTGGAGTTTGGCCACGGCGCTGTCAACTTCGGGATCCTGGGCGACGACGAGGACCTTTGATCCCTTGGCAACGTAGTTGTCGAGTTCGGCGATGATCCGGGGGGCGATCTCGTTCCAACCGAGGATCAGCGTGGATTCTTCCTGCAATCCGCCGTCTTCGTCGTGGTTGAACGCCGTTTGGTCAACAGTTTTTTCCCCTTTTCCATTAGTTAGAACCGTATCGTCGTCCTCCGAGATCGCGATGATCTGGTCGTCTTCGTTTAAGACGCGGTCCATGGTTGGGTTTAGGAGGACTTGGGTGTCCCCGGTTGAGTCTGGCGCGTGGTGCACACCCTCCCTTCCGGTCGGGTTTCCGCCTTCTTCGGTGACATCCTCACGGCAAAAGATGCCGATCACGGATGAATCTTCGTAGGCAAAAAGGGCGTCGCGATAGGTTCTGCCGACCAGGCTATCCGGCAGGTCGGCAAAGTATATCTCGTCGCCTTCAAATTCGAGCAGGTCCGAGTAAACGACGCTGAGTCCGGATTGGCGGCACGTTTGGGCGATCACACGCGAGATGAGGTCGTCGGTCTGCACATAGACGGCTTCACCGTTGCCCACCAATTCAGCGGCGTCGAGGTTTCGCTCGTTCTTTATCTCAGCAACGATGTGGTACCTGTCGTCTTTGCGGTTACGGCCGTTGGTGATGCCAAGAACGGTCTTGATGACGTAGGTGTCCTGGTTTTCGACCTCGGGCGAGAGCACGATGATCGAGCGGGCTTCGTTGATGTTGACCATGTCGGCGGCCGAACTTTCGAGCGTCGAGCCGCTGCGGACAACGATCTTAGTGTTTTTTGTGTCGGGAACGCGGCTCTTTATCTCGTCTTCGGCTTCGACTTTGTCCTTGTCGGAGAGGATGACGATGCACGGGCGCTTCTGGTTGGAATTCGCCTCGACGATCTCTTTGATGATCGTGAAGATCTTCTCCGACCAGCCGAGGATGAGCGTGTGATCGCCATCGAGAACACGTGATCGGCCGCGCTTTAGCTCCTCGATCTTTTGGTCGATGCCGGACGCTATCGAACCGATCAGGATCGAGATCAGGAAAATACCGATCATCGTCGCGATGAACCTGACGATGCGGAAGTCCCACCCTTCGTCGCCACCCATCGTGCCCGGGTCGAGTGTCGCCATCAGGCTCGCCCACACGCCCTCGATAAATGTCATCGGCTCGCCGCCGCCATCCTTGGAACCCGTGATCCCAAGCAGAACGATCAACCCGCCGAGCACGACGACCGACACGATCGAGACCAGCGCCAGCCATCGAATTACCGCGATGGGCCCGCCCGACATCGTGTTCTCAAAATGGTAGCGGAACTTCTCGCGAAGGGTGTATTTCGGCATAACAGGTCGAGATAAGAAAGTTTAGCTAAGGA
Source organism: Pyrinomonadaceae bacterium (assembly GCA_021463165.1). Taxonomy (GTDB): domain Bacteria; phylum Acidobacteriota; class Blastocatellia; order Pyrinomonadales; family Pyrinomonadaceae; genus OLB17. The sequence goes on from JAJTWY010000006.1 coordinate 157,838, forward strand.
GGCGATATTTCTTCAACCGGAAGCGACGGACCGGGCGGATCGTGTTTGGTGTTGAACCACTGTATGGACAACTACCGTGGCGATGATAATGACCCCGCCGAGGACGGCCCAGTTCGACGGCCGTTCGCCTACGAAGATGAAGACCCAAACCGGGTTCAGCAGCGGCTCGATGAATCCGATGATCGAGGCGTCGAGAGGGCGCGTGCCGCCACGGACACCTTTGATAAAGAGTATGTATGAGATACCGATCTGAAAGACCCCAAGAAAGGCAACGGCAGCGTAGTCCTTCCAGGTGGCTGTCGGGAAGGCGGCGATCCCGCTGGGCAGTGTCAGCAGAGCCAGCAGGAAGTTGCCGTAGATGACGGTAACGGTGCCGCTCATCCCGAGGGCCTTCGGATGGCGAAGCAGCATGATGTAGAGGCCGAGGAAGATGCCGGAGCCGAGCGCCGCGATGTTGCCCTGGTAATCGCCGATCGAGAGGTCGCCGACGAAAAAGAGCGACATCCCGGCGAGACAGAAGATCACAGTGACCAGGTCGCGCCAGTGGAATTTTTCGCCGATAACGAACGGGGCGAGAATCAGGATGTAGATCGGCGCCGTGTACTGAAGAAAGATAGCGTTCGCGGCGGTAGTGTGTTTTGTGGCCCAGACGAACAGGAACAGCAGGGTCGCATATATCGCTGAGCAGACAGCGCCGAATACGTTGATCCGCAGGCCATCTTTCCAGGTCAGGACCAGAACGGTAACAGCCGCGAGGAATGATCGGAAAAACGTTACCTGATATGCGTCAAGGTTCGCGGCAAGCTTGATGAACATGCCGCCGGTGCTCCAAAGGAGTACGGCGATCAAGACAAGCATGACGGGCGAAATTGAAGGTTTCTTATCCACGGCCAATCAGAATTTTCGGTGGAAACCGGCGAAGACGCAAAGGTCGAAGTTAAGATTTATCGGCGGCCCTTCTTTAAGGTAAGTTTGAAGAATCGGTCAATGTTCTCGACCGTTGTGTCGAACCACGGGCGGAAGAGCCAAAACGGATGCGGCGTGTCAGGAACGACGACGATCTCCGAGTAGATGCCAAGCGAGAGCAGCTTGGAACTCATCTCCTCGCGTTGCTGAAACGGACGGTTTGAGCTGCTATTGAGGAACAACGTCGGTGCACTCCTCGCGTTGACGTGGGTGATCGGCGAGGCCTCGGCCCAGATACGCGGATTTTCGGCGTATGTGAATCCGGTCAGCGTTGTGTTGGTGTTCCACGGGCCGCGTATCTCCTTTTCGATATTCCCCGGGTCGATGAAGGTTGCCGTGCCGTCGATATTTACTACCGATTGAACGCGGCTCGAGTAAAGACCGTTGCCGCCGTCGCCCTCGAAATGCGGCATATCGTTCGTCACGCCGAGCAGCGTCACGAGATGGCCGCCGGACGAAGCTCCGACAGCGCCAATACGGCCGGGATCGACGCCGAGGCGTTTTGCATTTGCCCGCAACCAGCGGACCGAGGCTTTAAGGTCGTGGATCTGGGCGGGATATTTCTTCTCGTTCGACAGCCTGTGCTCGATCGTCGCCGCCAGATATCCGCGGCGGGCGAGGGCGATGGCGAGCGGGTTCTCCATTTTATGCGTACCCGTAATCCATGCACCGCCGTGAATGACCGCAACCGCCGGGAACGGGCCGCGGCCTTTCGGTTTGAACAGATCGAGCCGCATCTCGCGGTCGCCGTATTTTGCGTAGACGAGGCCCTCGCTGGCTTCGACATCGCCGGGAACCTCGCCGCTCGGACGCGTTATGAAAGGATACTTCTGGATAATGCCACGCTCAGCTGCATCAACCGAAAAGATCGTGTAACCCGCTGGCAGCGACGGGTCGGTGGTTACGAGGCCGGCGTATGGGTCCGCAGGGTCGGCATTGTATTCAAACCAGTCAAGATCAGCGGGCGAACGGCTTTCGACGCCGGTGCCCGATGCGAACAATCCGACGTCGATGCCCTGCGGATCGGCCTCGCCATTTAAAGGTTTCGTTTCCACGCCGCCGACCTCCGTAAAGGTGCGGCCGTTGGTCGAATATGAGAAGCGATAGTATTTCGGGAAACCGCGGACGCGTAGAATGATCGTTCCAGGTGGTATAGCCTCTACGGCCACCACGGTTCGGACGCTGCCGATGACGCACCGCAGGAAGAGCTCGCGGCTGACGGCGGCTTTTCGGATGCCGAATTCGAAGTGCTCGCGCTCCGACCTTCTAAGTGCGATGCCGCTCACTTCAGTTTCCTTTACAGGGTTGAAATCCACGCTGACCATCGCCGCAAAGTTGTTGCCCGCCAACTTTCGACCTACAAATACCGGGGCGACCTCGGTGTCGTCGAGCGTGACAGTCGAGCCTTTTAGACGCAGGTAGCCCGCTCTATCCGTGACCGAGATCCGTGAGATGTCCGGCTGGCGAATGGTCCGCCATACCGGATCTAGGGTTCCGGCTGAAAAATCGTCGCGATGAATCTGAGCAGCCGCAGCACCGGTAAAAAGAAAAAGAAAAATCGGCAGGAGGAAAGCTCTTGCGACGGGCATGCGGATCAAGAAATGCACTTGTAGAAGGAAAAAAGCCGGGAGTTTCGTAATGACTACAAAACTCCCGGCCGACTGCTGGCTAAAAGACGAATCGCAGGCCGTACTGCACCTCGCGGCCGACATACGCAGAGCGTTTTGCGGTCACCTTGCCGAAGTTAGCGTTACCGAACGTGGTGTTGGGTTGTTCCCAGTTGATCGTGTTCGTAACGTTGTAAACCTCGATGCGGGCTTCGAGCTTCATTCCCTCTGCGATCCGGAACGACTTGCTGAGGGTCGCATCCGTCTGGAAGGTCGATGGCCCGACGAGGCCCTTGAAATTGTATCCATTGGTGCGACGAACGAGCTGGGTTGTCTCGTTGACTGCCGTAAACGCCGCCGGATTGAACCAGAAACACGTCGCACACGAGCCGACCTGAGCTCCGTCGATCACAGGATCGGCGACGACGTTGAGCTTGGTGCTGCCGAACTGGATCAAACGGCCCGAGTAATATCGAGTAGTATCTGTTAGGCGCCACCCGCCGAGGATGTAGTCGAGGGCGACCGGCAAGTTGTTGAGGAAACGCATTCCACGCCCGACCGGAATATCCCAAGTGATCACGTTGGTGATGCGATGACGAGCGGCATCGTTCCGACGCCACCTGAATACCCGGTTGTATAGGTCGAGGTCGTCGAATGCCTCGGTCGTCTGCTCGTCATTTATGGCATAGGCGAGCGTGAAGATCAGGCCTTTGTACGCCGGCTGCTGCAACTGGAATTTGAGCGACTGGACCCTAGACTTACGCAGGTCGGTGTTCGTCTGGTTGATCGCCTGGTACATTGGATACGGACGCATCAGCTGCGAAGCCGCGACCGTCGTCGAATTTCGCAGTGTGCCCGGGAAGACACTTGGTGTCAGGTAGTTGCGAAACGGGTTGGTTACGTTAAAGTTCCATGCTGAGCGCGGATTGTCGTAGAAGAACGACGGATTCGCCGCATTGATGTCGATCGTAAGCGGCAGGCGATGGCCGAGGTTGACAAAGTAATCGACCGAAAACACCATTTTGTTCCATATCTCGCGCTGATAGACAGCCGTTATCTTGTCGTTGATCGGCGGCCGTTGCTCATACTCATCAAAGTTGACCGCGTTGCCGAGGCCCGTGTAGCGACCTAGTGACTGGCCCGTCGGCAACTGTACCGGATTGAAACCAACACCGGAGGTCGGGAACGGATTAGAAAGCAGCGACACGACGTTGTTCGCGATCGTTGTCGAATAGGCAGGCGCGAGTACGTTGGTGGTGGTCGAATATCCGGTATAAGCGTCGACGAAATCGCCAAGCGGGTCGCGTATCCTGGCCGACGGCTGGACGTAACGGGCCCAGCCGACACGCAGCACTGAATTGTTGCCGAGCCGGTAGGCAAAGCCGAGACGCGGCAGGAATTCTGTAGGTTTGCGGTGCCAGGCCGTTCGGCTTTCATCGGAGGCGAATATCCATGCGCCGTTGTATTTCGGGGTCTGGCCGAGCTGGGCAAGGATCGATACGACGCGCGGGTCGAATGCCGGCGGCGGGGTCGCCGCTACCTCGGGGATGGGGCTCGTCAGGTCGAGACGCTGCGAGAGCCTGTTCTGCGCATCGACCGGGCCGGGCTCGTATTCCCATCTGATGCCGAGGTTGAGCGTTAGATTGCGGGTGATGCGCCAGTCATCCTGGAAGTAAAGGGCATAGCCTTTGTTAACCACCTCCTGGACTGGAACGCGACGGACAAAGCTGTTTTGCTGCAAAGCTCCAAGCAGCAGCGACGCCCACGGCGAACCCGTCGTAAGGCTCTCGTTGCCCGAGACACTCTGTCTGATCGAGGTCATCTCGTGGCGGAATACAAAGTTGAGCGGTTCGAAACGCGCGCCTTTGCCCTTGTCAACGCGGTACTCACCGCCGTATTTGAGCGAGTGCGAAACGAGAGCTGTGTTCAGCTTGACAGCGCCATTGTACCCCTGCGGATGCTGCCAGAATTCGCGGCCCGTACGTCCGAAACGATAAGTCGTGCCGCCATTATTCCTGATGTCGATCGCCGGGTAATAGATCTGGTCGGTCGTGTAGACCGGCGAATAGAATGTGTTGCTGCCCCACAGGTCGCGAAGCCCATCCTCGCCAAGCAGTGCGTCGGGCACCGCGGCCTCGTCCGTGAGCCGGTGATAGCCGGCGCGGAAGTTGATGACCGTGGTCGGCGATAACGTATAAACGACATCGCTCGCTAGGCTGAACCCGTAGCGATTACTGCCGGTGCGCGGGAAGAGGATCGCATCGGTGGGGTTAGTTTCGAGCAGATTTGCCCGAAATTGGCCATACGAGAAATAAGCCTTAAGATCCTCATTGATGTTCCAGTCGACACGCGTTGATGCATTCCAGTAACGCACGTCTTCGGTCTTTGATCCCTGCCAGTCGAGTTCGTCACCCGGTACGTTCGGCAGCGGCATTCGGTTGATCAGCTTGAGGCCAACCGGGTCGAAACGAGCCGTCGGGATGAGATTGCCGGCAAACTGCGTTCGCACTGAGGAATTGCTCGTCGAGGTGAACGGATCGTAAATATTGACGCCCGACTGCGAAAAATTGCCTTGACGCTCGAGCGCCGTCGGGACGTTGATCTTAACAGTGATCGGACGGTGATCGGACCACTTTTCGAACGATGAGAAGAAGAAAAGTTTTTTTGCGACGATCGGGCCGCCGACATTGCCGCCATACATCGTCAGCTGCGTGCCGCGAAAGGCCTTTTCATCAGCGGTCGGGTTTGAGCGGACGATCGTCGGATCGCCGAATGCGTTAAAACGCGGATCGCGTTTGTAGAAATATGCCGCACCGCGATATTTACTGGTACCGGATTTCATGTTCAGTGCGATCGTGCCGCCCGAACTGAAGCCCTGTTCGGCATCGACCGTGCTGCGAGCGAAAGTCACCTCTTTAACGGCATCGACCGACGGCGTATAAGCTACCTTATAGCTAGAGGTAAGGGCGGTACCGTTGAGCTGGACCTCGTTCGCACGTGTCGTCACGCCGCCGGCGTCCAACTCGTTGGCGTAGGCGTGATGATACGGACGATTTTCACCGTTCTCTCCGCCGTTGATCGATGGATCCAAGGTGATGATGTTGTAGGGATTGCGCCCGCGAACCGGCATCTGGTCGATCGTCGCGTTGTCGAGGGTCAGCGAGGTCCCGCTGGTATTGAAGGTAATTGCGGCCGGATTGTCCTCGACCGTTACCGTGGCGGCGACATCGCCTATCGCGAGCTTGATATCGACCGTGATGTCCCCATTGATGGCAACGCGGAATGCCTGTTGAACGGTCTTCTTAAAGCCGTCTTTCTCGGCGACGATCGAATAAGTGCCCGGTTCAACAAAGTCGAACGAAAAACGCCCCTCGGCATTTGCTATCGAGGTGACCTCGACCTTCGTCTCGTCATTGCGAAGCACGACCTTGGCTCCAGGGATCAGGCCGCCGGCCTCATCCGCGACAGCGCCGTGCACCTTGCCCCGGTAATCCTGCGCCGAGACGGCGGCCGACAGTAAAAATACACACATCGCCGACAGGGCAAGGTGCAATACACGATTAACTCTCATCTCGATTCCTCCAAAAAGCTTCGATCTCGGCCAGCCATGCGGCCGCAAGCAAACGGCGTTGACTGCGAGATATGGTCACTAGGGCTTTATTTCTATTGCATCGGTGTTTCGATCTTCTGAAACTAAGGTACGAGCTATTAATATCCAATGGAGATCACGTTGTCAAGGAGAAAAGACCTTACCAATCAAAATTCGTAAAAAATATTGGTTATACCAATCGTGAAGCGTCTTTGACTCGAAGATCGTGTGGCAGAACGTCGCTGTTAGAGGCCAGTTTGTGAGGTTGGCTATCCAAACTGTAGGAAGCTAGCAAGAAAGGAAAAGATCGGATGGGAGGAAAAGGTAAGACCTTTGTCTGCCATCTGCAAGGAACTCGTTCGACAAATAGCTGCCGGTCTCAGGCAGCACTGTATGACCGCCGGCATACATGTGTTATTCGAAAATCATTGCTCAGGAACGAATGAGCGGAAGGCATAATTGGATCGATCGAGCCCGTTTTCCGAGAAGCTTCCGAACCGGAGGAGCGGCAACGGCGGAGGCGTATTCGCCTTTGGGATTCGGCCAGAAATCAGTGCGGCCGGCATGAAGCAGCAGCGGACGCGGAGAAACTGTCGCGACGGAAACGCAGGGACGCCGAGAAAAGTCTTTTGAGAAATCTCTGCGTCTCGGCTCGCCGCGGTTGAAACCTAATCGCCCGCGACTGCCGACTTAACAACCTCACGAAGCTTTTGGGCCGAGGTCGTGTTCGGTTCGAGTTCGATGTCCTCGACATCTCCGCGGACCTTCTTGCCGAAAACGCCGTTCCATGACGGGATCGCGAGGGTTACGTTGCCGTAAGCCCTTGCCTGACAGGCGAGACGTAGAAACGGCTTTTCACCCTCGGGCTGGTTATAGCCGAAGACCTTCATCGCACGCTTTTCACGGCGGCTGACCTCACTCAGCTTGTCTTCGCCGGCGATCACCCCGACCCAGCACGTTCCGCACGAGGCAGAAGTACATTCTATCGGGATCGGGCCATCCCAGCAGCGGCCGTCCTTATCCTGCCAGTTCTGCGAACGGTCCTGTGCGGCAGCCTGGGTGACCTGTTGATCGTCAATGATCGGGAATTTGCCGCCGTAATCATTGGCCGAGAACGCAAGCGAGAATTTCTTATCGACAGACCGGAGAAACCCAAATATCCCTTGCGAATCGTCCTTCGCGCGTTCGGCGACTATCGCATCGGGAGATCTCGCCATCAGTCCCGTCGAATTTGCGACCTCGCCGCTCGCGGCTTTGAACGCTTCAAGCCCGACCTGATTCAGCGTGGCCAACCCGACGGCGGCAATGGCGTTGGTCAGCTTGCGTTCGACATTGAGTTTCTCCGCGGCACGCATGCCGACCTCTTTGATCATCTCAGTGAGGTCCGACGAGCTTTCGCAGTTGACGGCGGCCTTTGCCGAACCGTTCTTGCCGTTGGTCGAGACCGGCGGTTCGGATTCCGCCATCTTCTCGATCACGCATTTGACCTTCGGCCAGTATCGGTGGCCGTAGAGGAAATGGTGCGACCTGTCGATCTGATCTTTCAGCTCGAAGCTGCCCTGCAATGCCAATCCACGAGCCATCTCATCGCGATCCTCCGCCGCGGCCGCGTAACGCTGTAATTCCAGCGGAAAAAAGCGAAACCAAACCTGCAATGCGTTCTTGTCAACATCGTGGATACACGGGAGCAGTTCGTCAACGGCGGAGAGCCAATCGGCTTCGGTAAACTTGGCGAGCGTTTCGGTCAATACAATACTCATAGCGATTCCAAAAACTATGAGTAAATCAAAAAAACCGGCTCGCATCAACCCCGCAGCCAAGGATACACGCGATGTCTCGGTTTTCCCGCACGGGTAGTCCCGGGTTTCAGGATGCGGTCGAACGAGCAGCTCGCAAACCATAGGTCACAGAGGTCGACGTGTTACAGCTCTCGGTCGAGTGATTCAATTGCGCCGTGAGACAAATTCTAAATAGAGCTCGGACGCCTCCGGGGGAATCGCAACAAGCAGCGTCCCATCTGCGGCTTTTTTGGTTACGGCGGGGAAGGTACCGCCGGGAGTGGTGATGGTGGCTTGCCAGTGGGGGTAGTAATAGGTGCGGATGCGGACCTCAGTTTCGGGGCCGGGGCCTAACTTGAAACGGCGGTGGTGTGAGGTGACCTCTGCTGAGAGGATCTCGCGGGTTCCGGCATCGATCGGGCCGGTCATTGGTTTCAGGTCTTTGAGTTCGGCGGCGCCGACGGGGAGCCAGTCGGAGAAGCTGGGGCCTCCGCGGGTGGATTCTATTCGGGCGGTGAAGGCAGGGCGGTCAAGGAAATCACTTTTGATAACGAGTTCGTAAACTGTATAGGCATAGCTAAGTGCGAATACAAGCAGGACGGGTAGGTGCAATGGGCGAAGATCCCCGCGCTTTATCCTACTTGCCCAATGGCAGATGGATACGGCCATGATCGGGCACAGGACGACCGTCGGGATCGAGAGCCAGCGGAAGGGGAACTGGATATCCGGCAGTTTCGGAATGATGATCCAAACCGGACGGCTGAGATCGGTCGTCATAAACAGGGCGAAGGCGGCAACCAGAACTGCGGGGCGAAACGCGGAACCACGATCATCAACAACAGAACACGAATCAGCGGCCTCGCAAAACTCATCTTGTGCACCTTCTTGTGGTTTCGCGTGGTTCTTCTGCCTCATCATGAATATTGCCGGGATCGCGAGGCCGATGGTCAAGGCGGCGACGAGGCCAGCGAACCAGGTGTTCAGGCTCGGCGGTGTGAAAGGCGAGAAGATAAAATTGTTGGTATATAAATAATGATCCGAGGTGACTTTGTGCCCGGCGTTTACCCACGGAAGTTCGATGACGACCTTGAGCCAAAATGGCGAACTGAGCAGAAGGGCCATCACCATTCCCGCCGCGGCGTATATCAGAGCTTTTTTGTTCGATCGCCAGTCCGTCAATAGCAAAGCAAAAAGTCCGAGGCTCAGCCCCGCGATCATCGTCGTCGGAACGTGCGTGTAAACTATCAGCGCAAAACTGATGGCAAGGCCGATAACGCTGCCGAGCCGCCGAGTCTGCGCTGTTAGCAGTCTTTCGACAAAGAGGAACGTATAGGGAAGAAAGGCCGATGCCGCAAATTCGAGCAGCAGCGAGGCCTGATAGAACTGCGTTGCGTGATACGGCATCAACGCGAACAAGAACCCCGCGATAGCCGAGATGCCGGGCGGAGCGTGATGCCTTGTCCAGAGATAAACGCCGAGACATCCGACGACCGAAAAGAGCGTGAACGACGCCAGCAATGCCGCGTACCAGTCGCCCGTGAACCAACGAAAAGCCGACATAACGTAGAACATCAGCGGCGGATAGAAGCGGAATCGAGCGTCGCCAAAGCCATTGTTCGATTCCGCGAGCCAGCCGGGCGACCAGTTCCCACTCACGATCTCGTCATAGAAAGGCTGGACAAAACGAAAATGAGCGTCGAGGTCGGCGCCGTGGGGAATGCCGGCTATGTATGCGGCGATCATTGTAGCGATCCCGGCAGCGATCGCGAGACCAAGCCCGGTGGCGTTCGAAATTTCCGTTGAGCTTTTTGGTTGATCCACAGAAGAGACGTTTTTACCGCAAAGACGCGACGGCCGCAAAGAAGACGCAAACGAAGTACCTAGTCGCGGGCTGTTGAATTAAGATGCTGCCTGGAACCTTCGGCCTTTTGAAAGTGTATTCCTGCAGGCCTTGAATATAATACTAGAAGTCTTTCTATGAGACTGAAGGGAAGTTCGATTTTCCGTCTTTTATTCGCAGCTGGGACGCTTGTCACGGCAGGTCTCGCCGTAGCTGGACAAACGCCCGAGCCGACGCCGGACGACGAGCTGATCAAGGTCGATACCTTACTTATTAATGTTCCACTGATAGTGACCGACCGCGACGGTCGGTTTATCGGAGGGTTGAAGAAGGATAATTTCATTGTCAGGATCGGCGACGAAAGGCAGGAGATCGAGTACTTTACGGATTCTGAGGCTCCGGTCACGGTTGCCATCATCCTCGACATGAGCGGCAGCACACGGTCGAATATCGGACAGATACGCGACGCGGCTAAGAAATTTGTCGAAGGGCTAAAGGCGACGGACCGAGCGATGGTGGTTACGTTCGACCAGTATCGATCCATCGATGTCGTCACCGGGCTCACCTCCGATCGAAAGAAGCTAGCGGACAAGATCGGTGGAGTTTCGCACCCGAGGATCACTGATTGGCGGGATACAAAGAAACTTCCGGTCTTTCCCGATATGTACGACGCGATCCACCAAGTAATGACAAAGCAGTTCGCGGGAGTAACGGGCCGCAAGGCGATCATTGTCCTGACGGATGGCTTTGTTGTCGGCCGGACGGTAACGCCACTTGACTTCAACGATACGATCATCGAGGGCGACACCGTGATCTACCCGATGATGTTCCTTACACGTCAGCACGTCGGCCCGGGGACCAACAGTATCTCTTACGACGATCTAGCAAAACTGCCCGTAACGATCGCCCTCGACGATATCGCCAAAAAGACCGGCGGCCGCCTGTTGATCGCGGCGAAGGACACGGATTTCAAGACGGCGTTCCAGGCCGTCGGCGACGAACTGAGAAAGCAATACTCGATCGGCTTCTATCCCTCCCAGACAAACGTCGCCCGCGGCGGCCAGATCGGCCTCGGTGTCAACCTGCCCGGGATGAAGGTGCGGAGCAAGAATACGATCCGGCTAAAGCGGCGGGACCCCAGGTAGGTTGGCTCCTGTTACCTGGCCCGATGTAAGGCGCAGGAATCTTCGGACTGAGAGCATAACTGCGAGGCGTGGCGAAGTTGCCCCACACTACTTGACACGGGAGCCGTAAATTCATACTATCTAAAGTTTCGGACTTTACGGTCTGTCAATTCCTTGTAGTGATACGAGGTTGATATTTGAGATCTGAAACACGGATTGTTGCGTAATACCGCTCATCAACGGGGCGGCGGCTCTAGTGGACACACCTGATATGCCACGCTACAGCAAAGTTTCGTTTCTCTGTGGAAGAGCTCTTAAAAATTAGGAGCTACTGACACTAAGCCCGCTGGGCTGGCCAAAATTTACTGTAATTCATTCAGCGAGAGCTGCTTGAGCTAACTGCCGGAAAGTGATTCGGCAAGAGTCAGGTAAGACGTTAGTTTTGTCATTGGAACGCCGGCATCCGTGCTGGCGAGAGAAAAAAGGCCGACGAGGATGTCGGCGATCCATTATGCCGACAATTAACCAATTAGTTCGCAAGGGGCGTCAGGCCGTTAAGTATAAGACGGCGAGCCCGGCTTTGCAGGCCAATCCGCAGAAGCGCGGGGTTTGCACACGTGTTTATACTTCGACGCCAAAGAAGCCGAACTCGGCACTTCGTAAGGTCGCTCGCGTCCGTTTGACGAACCAGATCGAGGTCACGACCTACATTCCGGGTATCGGCCACAATTTGCAAGAGCACTCGATCGTGCTCATCCGCGGCGGCCGTGTTAAGGACCTTCCGGGTGTGCGCTATCACGTTGTTCGCGGAACGCTCGATGCATCTGGTGTCGCAAACCGCAATCAGGCCCGTTCGAAGTACGGTGCGAAACGACCTAAAGGATCGAAATAGCCGTCAGTCGCCAGCCGTCAGCCTTCAGCGTTATCGCTGACAGCCGACGACTGGCGACCGACAACTGAATATATGGCAAGACGTAGAACAGCAGGACGAAGAGAAGTTTTACCGGATCCGATCTATAACAGCATCGCCGTAACGAAATTCATCAACGGCTTGATGTGGGAAGGCAAAAAGACGGTCGCGGAAGAGATCTTTTACGGTGCGATGACCAAGCTGGCGGACAAGACCGGCGAAGACGCACTCAAGATGTTCAAGAAGGCTCTTGAATCGGTAGCTCCGACGCTGGAAGTTAAATCACGACGTATCGGCGGTGCGACCTATCAGGTGCCGCTAGAGGTGTCGCGTGACAGGCGGAACACGCTGGCGATCCGATGGATCGTGACCAATGCTCGCAACCGCAGCGAGAAGACGATGGAGGATCGTCTCGTGGGCGAGTTGATCGATACATTGAACGGCCGCGGCGGCGCAATGAAGAAAAAGGACGACGTTCATCGTATGGCGGAGGCGAACAAGGCGTTCGCACATTATAGGTTTTAGTTGGGCGTAAATAGTGAATCGTAAATCGTAAATCGATGCGGCCACACCAAAACCTGGATGTTTGGAAGAAGGCGGTTGAGTTCACGGTAGAGATTTACCAAGTTACGGGAGAGTTTCCGGGCGACGAAAAGTTCGGATTGACAAGTCAAATACGTCGGGCATCGGTTTCAATCGCTGCAAATATTGCAGAGAGTGCTGGGCGAAAGTCGACAAAGGATTTTTTGAGATTCCTGTCGATGGCACAGGGTTCGGCGAGTGAGGTCGAGACCGAACTGCTAATTGGATACCGGTTGAAGTATTTAAATAAAAGTGTTTTTGCGGAACTGATAGGCAAATTGGATGACATTGGTCGGATGATAACCGGGCTTAGTCAGCACCTTGCCAAAGAGTCGGGCATTTAGCGGTTCACGAAACGATTGACGATTAACGATTTACGATTCACATGGCTTCGATATCACTAGACAGATATAGAAACATCGGCATCATGGCCCATATCGACGCGGGAAAGACCACGGCGACGGAGCGCATTTTGTATTACACCGGTGTTTCGCACAAGATCGGCGAAGTTCACGAAGGAACGGCGACGATGGACTGGATGGAACAGGAGCAGGAGCGCGGTATTACAATTACCTCGGCTGCGACGACCTGTTTCTGGACGCGTAATAACGTCGAGCACCGCATCAATATCATCGATACACCGGGACACGTTGACTTCACGATGGAAGTTGAGCGGTCCCTTCGAGTTTTGGACGGTGCTGTTTGCGTTTTCGACGGCGTTGCCGGTGTGGAGCCGCAGTCCGAGACCGTTTGGCGTCAGGCCGACAAGTATGGCGTTCCGCGTATCTGCTTTATCAACAAACTCGATCGTGCAGGAGCTTCGTTCGACCGGTCATTTGATTCGATCTTGAAGCGTTTGGGAGCGAATGCGGTCGCATTGCAGATCCCGATCGGGATTGAGGAGTTTTTCCAGGGTGTCGTCGATCTGATCACGATGAAGGCGTACATCTGGAGCAACGAAGCGAAAGGTGCGAATTACGACATCGTTGATATTCCTGCCGATCTCGTTGAACTTGCCAAGGAGAAACGCGAAGTTTTAGTCGAGGCGGTTTCGGCAACCGACGACGATCTGATGATGAAATATCTCGAAGGCGAGGAGATCACGGAAAAAGAAATACGTGACGGCCTTCGAAAAGCGACCTTGGCGATGAAGATCGTACCGGTCGTTACCGGTTCGGCATTTAAGAACAAGGGTGTTCAAACGCTGCTAGATGCGGTCGTCGATTATCTGCCCTCGCCGCTCGATATTCCGGCCATCGAAGGCCAGAATCCCAAATCGGGTGAAATAGAGACTCGTGCGGCTGACGCAAAAGCACCGTTTTCAGGTTTGGTCTTTAAGTTGATGGCCGATAAGCACTTAGGCCAACTCGCATTCGTCAGGATCTACTCCGGCACCGTTACCTCGGGCTCCTACGTCACGAACACGATAAAGAATTCAAAAGAACGCGTTGGCCGCCTGATGCTCATGCATGCCAACAAGCGTGAGGATGTCGAAACTGCATCGGCGGGTGAGATCGTTGCCATCGGCGGCATGAAAAATGTTACGACCGGCGACACGATCTCGGCCGAAGGAAATCCGATCATACTTGAATCGATGGAATTTCCGGATCCCGTTGTTCGCGTGGCTGTTGAGCCGAAGACGCGTGCTGATCAGGACAAGATGGGAGTTGCGCTGAGCCGTCTTGCCCAGGAAGATCCTTCGTTCCAAGTCACTTCGGATCATGAAACGGGCCAGACGATCATCGCAGGAATGGGTGAGCTTCATCTCGAGATCATCGTGGATCGGATGAAACGCGAATTTGGCGTTGAGGCGAATGTGGGCAAACCGCAGGTTGCTTACCGCGAAACGATCACGACAAGCGCTCCCGGCAAAGAGATCTACAAGAAGCAGTCGGGCGGCCGCGGTAAATTCGGCCACGTCGAACTCGAGATCGAACCGGCTCCGGGCGAGGGTTTTGTTTTCGAGGACAAGATCACCGGCGGATCGATCCCGCGTCAGTTCATCAAGCCGACGATGGAAGGCGTTCGTGATGCCATGCAGCGTGGCTACCTGGCCGGTTACGAGATCGTCGATGTCAAGGTTACGCTGCTGTTCGGTTCCTATCACGAGGTCGATTCTGACGAAATTTCGTTCAAACTCGCGGGTTCATTTGCGTTCCAGGATGCCGTTAAGAAGGCAAAGCCGGTTCTGCTCGAGCCGATCATGAAGGTCGAGGTCGTGACCCCGGAGGAATACATGGGCGCGGTCAACGGCGATCTTAATCGGCGACGCGGTCAGATCGAATCGATGGCCCCGCGGCCGGGAAATGTTTCGGTCGTGACGGCGTTTGTGCCGCTGTCGGAGATGTTTGGATACACGACGGACCTGCGTTCGTCGACGCAGGGCCGTGCTACCTCGAGCATGCATTTTGAACGATATGCCGAGGCCCCGCGCAATGTCGCTGAGGAAGTGATAGCGAAGATCAAAGGGACGGCCGCAAATAATTAGTTTTTTGAGATTTGAGATTTGATTTCTGAAATTTAGGAGAAGAAATGAGCAAAGAGAAATTCGATCGAAGTAAGCCGCACGTGAACATTGGGACGATCGGTCACGTGGATCATGGGAAGACGACGTTGACGGCAGCGATAACAAAGGTGATGTCGAAGCACAACCCGAAGATGGTGGTTCGTGCGTTCGATTCGATCGACAACGCACCTGAGGAGAAGGCCCGTGGTATCACGATCGCGACGGCACACGTTGAGTACGAGACGGCGAACCGTCACTAT
>JAJTWY010000060.1 GCA_021463165.1 Pyrinomonadaceae bacterium
CGCAACTACGTGATGGTTGGGGCAGCAGAGGCTGTTATCGCAGTCTGGGACGGTACAAGCCGGGGCACAAACACTCGATCGAGTATGCGAGATCATGCGGGAAACGGGTCTTTGTTTACTTGCACAAGGTCGGAGGAGCAGAACTTGCGGCAACCCCGAATTAGCGGGGACGGCTTTCTTCTCTGAAAACAAAAATAAAGGCGGCGGACAAATCCACGGCTCGAACGGCGAGACAATCGCTAACGATCGTTGGTCGGATCGCTTTCGGGGCAAAGAGACTAACAATAACAGGAGAGTAATCAATAACATGTCAGCTAACATTTCGCTTATCGGCAACCTCGGCAAGGAACCGGAGACAAAGATCACCGACAACGGCACGTTCATCGCAAATTTTTCGATCGCATCTAACACTTTCAAGAATACGCCTGACGGACGGGTCGAGAAGACCGACTGGTTTCGAGTGACCGCGTTCGGCAAGCAGGCCGAGACGATCGCCCGTTACGTTCGTAAGGGCCATCGGCTCTATGTGCAGGGTCGGCTCACGTTCAACCCCTGGCTGGACAGAAATGACTCGCCTCAGTCCGGAGCGGAGATCGTTCTGCAGGAGTTCCAGTTCCTGACCGGCAAACAAGAGGATGGCGGCGGTACGGATGCAGCTGCCATGCCTCCGCCAACGGATATGCCGACCGAGGTCCAGCAGGCCGCGGCATATTGACACCGATTTCAACCTGCCATCAACCTGCCTAATCAGCCCATCCATCATCGGACCGCCGTCATCGTACTGACACGAGAAACCGTTGGCGGCGGTCCGCCCCTTGCCAGCAGTCTTGAAGCTTTGGAGGTCTATGAAGCACAAAATCGAACGGATGAAGTTCATCACCCGCGAATACGTCAGGGAGAACCGCGACAAGCTGTTTCTCTTTGGCGACAACCTGGAGCGTCGAGGTTTCGGCGGCCAGGCAGCGGCGATGCGGGGTGAGCCGAATGCTGTCGGTATCCCGACCAAAAAGAGCCCGAGCTATAGAGACGACGCATTCTTTTCCGACGAGGAGTTCGAACAGAACAAGGCCTCTATTGATGCCGCCTTTGCCGAGATCATGAATACCGTCACGGATTCAATTCGCGCGATCGTTATTTCCTCTGACGGCCTCGGTACCGGCCGGGCTCAGCTCGACCGAAGAGCGCCTCGAACCTTTGCCTATCTTCAGAAGCGCATGACCGAGATGGCCTCCGAGTAGCAAAGGTCCTCACGTAGATCTCACATCATTCCTGCCGAAACTTGAAAGGGGTTTTCGAGCCTGAAACCGGTGCTTTTTTAATTCAGGTGCTGAGGAGGCAGCTTCCTTAAATAACGCTTCCCCGGGTTGGGTCCGGTTCAGGAGATTCCTCACATGACAGATCAACAAACTCTCGTGGTTCACTGTAAGAAGGACAGATACGACGTTTACATCGGGCGAGCCTCGAAATGGGGCAACCCTTTCACGCATTTGTCGGACCGAAAGACGAGGGCCGAGTTTATTGTCCGATCGAGAGAAGAAGCTGTTCGATGCTATGAGGAATATCTTTTCTCGAGTGGATTGATCGCGGATATCGAAGAACTGCGGGGAAAGATCCTCGGGTGCTGGTGCAGTCCAAAAGCATGTCACGGCGACGTGTTGGTCAGGGTATTAAATACTCTGGGTTAGGACCGAAATCGTTGAAAAGTGCGGTTTTGGCCAATACGTGCCGCACAATTCGTCGTCTCCCCCGTCCTCTACGACATAAGAACACTCAAACCTTCGGTCTACCCCCCAACAGAAGCTAACCGAATTGTCTTCGCCTAGAGGTTAGCTTCATCCGTTTATCCCATATTGTCCCCGCCGAAACTTGAGAGGGATTTTCGAGCCTGAATGAAAGTGATTTTTTATTCAGGGCTTTGAAAGCGCTGCCCTTAAATACCACGCGCTTTCTCCGGTTAGATTTTGTCCGGATATAGGAAGTTATGGCAGAACA
>JAJTWY010000061.1 GCA_021463165.1 Pyrinomonadaceae bacterium
TGCTGTTAAAAATCGGGCGGTTGATTTCGATTGGAATATCTGCCTGAATTCGGTAAGTTCGAAACGCCGGCGGTGGATCATTTGCGTGATCGGGCTTGCCCACAAGTATCTGGGGCTTGAACTCGACGGACTTCCTTTTGCCGATGATGCAAAGAATATTCCCGGGTGGGTATTTCGTGCTGTCGAAAAGGAGTGGCGAACGGTTCAGATCAGGCCGCTAAGTCATTTTTTGAATGATCCGAAAATGTTCATCGCTCAATTAAGAAAGCGTATCCCGCCAAACCCTCTGCGGTCCGTCGTCGAAATGGAAGGGAACATTGACACAGGAATTCGGCTGCACTATCAAATTGGACTGATATTCAGGCGGATGGGGCCGGGACTTTTCAAGATATTCCGTTCCGCCCGAGATAAGACAAAAATATTGTGAGCACAACAGAAATTTCCCTTGCGATCGAGACCGCGATCTCCGGCGGCAGCTTGGCAATATTAGAGAATGGAGAAATACTGGCGACATCCGTCGGGCAGCAAAGCAGATCAAGGGCAGAGGACATTCTGATCGAGCTAGATCATCTGCTGAGCGGAAATCGCGTAAACAAGCACGATATTTCGAAGATATTCGTCTCGGCGGGGCCGGGAAGTTTTACGGGTATTCGGATCGGGATCGCGACCGCAAAAGGGCTTGCTCGTACCCTTGCTATCGACCTCAAACCAGTTTCGTTACTCGAGTCGCTGGCCGCAGCCGCAGATACAAACGGAAAGCTGGCCGTCGTCCTGTTCGTTGGCCGCGAGGCCTATTGTTTTCAGGTCTTTGAAAGGACGGCCGAGACAATGATCTCGATCGGAGCCCCACAAGTTGTTGCAGCTAAAGATCTTATGTCCCTGCCGAGAAGCCTCGGAATTGGCCGTATCGTTTACTTGAGCGAGCAGTCGGATGACAACTTAAAGTTGCTATTTGAGAGCTCGACGGCAAAGCCGGTGCCGATCACCTCAAGTCCCGCGGAGGCGATCGGCATTGCGGCCGGATCGGCGGCCATCAGTCTCGATGTCGCTCCGCTGTTCTTATCAAAGCCATAGCTATGCAGCAGATACGAATTCGGCCGATCGAAGCTCGGCATATCGCGCGGATACTTGAGATCCAAGAGGAGGCGCGGCTTAGCTCGTGGTCAGCGGAAGGCTATATCGAGGAGTTAAGGCTTCCAAACGCCATAATGCTGCGAGCCGAAGCGGAGAGCGGCGAGATCGTCGGGTTCATTGTAGGAAGGATCGTTCCGGCTTCGGCGGACACGGTTGGAATTGATGCTGAGATCTATAATATCGGTGTTGCGACGGCTGCGCGGCGATCCGGAATAGGTACCGAACTACTGAAGGCGTTTCTCAGCGCCTGCGGTCAGGCCGGAGTTTCCAACGTCTGGCTGGAGGTTAGGGCGTCGAATGATCCGGCGATCGGTTTTTATCAAGACAACGGCTTTACTATCTCCGGTGAACGAACCAATTTCTATGCGGATCCCACGGAAAATGCCCTTTTGATGCGGCTTGGGCTGTCCCGACCATATTCTGCTTGAATTGTTATTTGGTTTGGGATAACATCAAATCAAGCCTGTTACCGAACTTTGGGGGCTCGGCAACGGGCTGATACGAATACTTTGAAAAGTGAGGAATAGTTCGTTATGGACTTGTCAACGCCTGATGCGGTGCGAGATGAATTGTTGAAGACCGACCCAATGTTCAGAGACCTTGTACAGCAACATCAGGATTATGAAAAACGCTTAGCAGAATTGGCTCACCTAACCTTTCCCAGCGATGACGAACAGCTTGAGGAATCTACCCTCAAGAAGAAAAAACTTCAATTAAAAGACGAGATCTACGAGATAATGCACAGGCATTCTGTCGGGCATTGAA
>JAJTWY010000062.1 GCA_021463165.1 Pyrinomonadaceae bacterium
ATAAAAAGCCAGAACCGTCTCATTTAACAGGTCCTGCCAATCACGACCAGCCGCCATTCGCCCAAGACCACGAACACGGTAACCCGCTGCCTTCTTTAGCTTAAACAGTTCATGACGGGTCAAACCATTAATCGCCGCAGTCAGTTCATCATAAGTAGCAGCCCTTTCCGCCGGGATGCGGCGAGAAGTGCTGAGTGTTGGGGGAGCTTGTGCCATTAACCACCACCTAGAGAATTAATACTAGATCGTCAAAACTTTCCGACGAAAAAATGTCGGAAAGACAAAAAAGTTGAGTATTAAGTACTTGGAACCAGAAGTTCACTTATGTTTATGCCAGATAATTTAACAAACAAAAAGGCCAAGAGGCCCGCGGCTAAAACTACGGGTGGCTCCGCCGTGATCGATGTCACCCGCGATATTAAGAAACCTGTACAGCTGCTGCTATATGTTAAGGCCGGCGGCCGCTGCGAATTCGACGGATGTAATAAATATCTCATCGAACATCACCTGACGCACACTCGGGGAAACTTCGCCCAGATGGCCCACGTCGTCGCGTTCAGCAAGAAAGGTCCCCGCGGCGAAGTAATCGACCGCCCTGAAGACATTAACAGCATCGACAACCTGATGCTCCTTTGCCATCCGTGCCACAAGCTGATCGACGACAATCCCAAGAAGCACAGCCGCGAACAACTAGAAGCGTATAAGAAGACCCACGAGGAACGCATCTTCCGGCTGACCGGCACCTCACCCGATCGTCAGACGACCGTCGTGACGATCAAATCGAGGATCGGCGGCCAAGCCGTGAAGATCTCGCAGGGCGAGATCAACGACGCGATCGCTCCGCGATATGCGGCGTCACGAGCAGGCGTGGAAATCGATATTTCGGCACTAGATGACGAGGGAACCGATTTTTATCAGGTGGCGGCGAAGAAGGTGAGACAGTCGCTTGATCGAGCGATCGAATCCACGATGAGAGACGAAAGCACCAGTCACCTCTCTCTTTTCGCTTTGGCTCCGATGCCGTTGCTGATCCTTGCTGGAAACATACTTGGCGACAAGGTCCCGTGCGATCTTTATCAGAAACATCGTGACGCACAGGACTGGAAATGGAAGCAGGATGGCGATGCCGTTCGCTTCAAACTGAATCGCCTCGGAAACGGCTCGGTTTCTCAGAACGTGGCCCTTGTACTTTCTCTGAGCGGCACGATCGATCTAAAAGAAGTGCCCGATGAATTCAGGAGCGATGGAACCATATATGAGATGACGCTCGACGGCGTTACCCCGCACCCCGGTTTCCTTTGTCGTATTGAAGACCTGACGAACTTTCGTGACGCCTACCAACGTGCCCTTCGCGAGATCGCCACGAAGCACGGAAAGATCGAGCGTCTTCATTTGTTCCCGGCGGTTCCGGCCCCGGTGGCGGTTGCTTGCGGACGTGAGCTGATGCCAAAGATCGACCCCATCCTGGTCGTGTACGACAACGACAAGCGTCACGGCGGATTCAAGAAGATACTAGAGGTAAATAAATATGACTAACAATGAATATCTGAACGAGATCCTGGAATCTCAAATATTGGACGACGACGACGACGAACTGAAGCTGTTGCGACGCCGACGGAACGATGTCGATAAACTGCTGCGGAAAAAGTATGGCAGCTCGCCGAGCATTCGCTACGGCGGATCGAAGGCGAAAGGAACGATGATCAAGGATTCCTACGATCTGGATGTCATCTGCTACTTTGACAACGACGACACCAGGGCCGGCGAAACGCTTCAGGAGATTTACGATTCCGTCGCCGAGACGTGCGAAGACGATTACT
>JAJTWY010000063.1 GCA_021463165.1 Pyrinomonadaceae bacterium
CGTAATCGTCATTTGGTTTTAGGACGAGCTTTTGCGAGTTTGACCGCGCCCACTCGACGAGGTCGATCTCTTCGCCGCGGTTCACCGTTCGTTCATTACGAAACACTCGCGTCCATGGGACATGAGCCTCGATCGCGGCAAGTTCCGTATCATCGAACAAATGCTCGTACCGATCATTCGTAAGCACCGCAAAGACCGCTTTTTTGTGCACAACCTTGCTGCGGAAGTTGTTGACCATACAGACCTTACCTGCACGATAAGCATCGACCAACGCAGGTTGTTCATCCATTATCGGCAGATATTCGTTGACCAAAAGCCGCTTATACACTATGTCGATCTCGATGCCTCGGCTCCGCAGTCTCGATCCGTCAAACTCCAACTCACGCGGTGAACAGATGATCGATCGATACCCTTTTGATTCGAAGTAGTCACGGAACAGTTCGAATTCCTTTACGGTCGGCAGATCTTCAAGATCTACGATAGCGATCACCGGCGAATGCGGAATCGAGCCGCCGCAAAACTCCTCGTAACATTCCAGCAGCACGCCGAGCAGCTTTGACGAGCCTTCGAGGGCCTCGACAGAATACCGCTCACTGAAACGCCGCATGACCGGAAGCGACATAAAGATATTCGCCGCCGAATCAGAGAACGCAATGCCCGCAGGACTCTCGCCATTGAGTTCAACAAAGCTGTATGTAGAATCGGTCAAGAACGAATCGAGCCGCGAAGTCGGCGAAACATGAGCGTAACCCGGATCGATCTTTATCAGGTGACGCTCGACATCCGCAAACCCAAGCTCATCCAGTATTCCATCGTCCTTTACCGCCGCATCCTTTATCTTCTGGAGTGCTCCGAAGATTGTTTCACATTGCAGCGTAACCTGCTCCCAACTGCTTCTTGCTACAAAGTGAGGCCGCAGATACGGCGATAGGCGGCGTCCGCCAAAAATGAGCTTTGAACTCTCGAGTTCATGGTCGAGCAACTCGCGCGAGGCATTTGCGAGTGTCGCATCCGCCATCAACTCGTTGTAATAGGCAACAGCATGTTCCAGCATATCTTCAAACTCTCCGCCGCTTATTTTGACATTGCTACAATCTCTTCGAACTCGTCCTTGGTCAGCGGCATTACCGAGAAACGCGGCTGGCGGATCAGGTAAATGTTGGCAAGTGCAAGATTCTCCCTCATAGCGGCCAGCGTTACGGCCTTTTTCAACTTCTTGAAGGGTGTCAACTCGACGGCATCCCACTTAACATCCGTTGGATCGGGAAACGACTCTTTCGTCACCTTTGCGATACCGACCGCTTCTTTCCCGACCACCGAATGATAGAAGATCACTTTGTCGCCCTTTCTCATCTCGCGCAGAAAGTTACGCGCGGTGTAGTTCCGAACGCCGGTCCAATCGGCCTTTCCGTCTGCGGCAAAGTCATCCCACGAGTACGCTGTCGGCTCTTGCTTGACCATCCAATAATTTCCCATAGTTAATAAGTGGTGAACGGTGAGTGATGAGTTAGCTCAGCGTGTTGATCCTCCTCGATCACGTCTTTGCTGTTTTGATCGACGCGGTTAATATCCTTTGTATTTCATCACAATCTGCGAGCAAAGAATCTGCGAGCCTATCATCCAGATAATCACTCTTATTGAGCAGCCTAAGCCAGTAATTCGTTTCTCCCGCTTCCTTTCGAGCGATCGAAAGCTTGTGCACGAAATCAGTCTTAGATTGAGCATGTT
>JAJTWY010000064.1 GCA_021463165.1 Pyrinomonadaceae bacterium
AAAAGAAAGATTATTATTCAACATATTTTTTTAGAGAGAAAAGCCATGAATCAGGCAAAAAAAGCGTTTTTACTCAGTATATTCTTTATAAGCGTATCGGCCCCGGCCGCCGCGCAAAACATCTCCACCGTCAGCTATATCTGCGATCTCGGCGGCGCGCCGGGTCAACTCACGGCGCAGATTGAAACGATCAACACGGCGGGCGCGGTCACGAATTCCGACGGCTGGATCACCGGGGTCATCGGCACGGGCGAAACGACGACCTATTATCAGGGCGAACTGGTCTCCGCGACGGCCCGCTATGTGTTTACCGGCGAAAACCAGTACGCGGACTTTACCGACATGAACACGAACGAGCGCTTCCGCGTACAGATGGTGGCGCAGGGCGCTTACCTCACGATGGTCATCAACCCGGAAACGCCGCAGCCCGTGACCTATCAGTGCCAGCAGCGTATGTAAAAAGCCGCATAAAAAATTTGCAGAGATAACAGCGCCCAAACGTGCGCAAAGTAAAAGCCGGCGGATTTCTTCCGCCGGCTTTTTGTAGAGGAGTAGAATAAGAATTTCGGTTTTAGAACAACCGGAGAACCGCCTGCTGCGACTGGGAAGCCAGTGCAAGAGAGGTAACGCCCAAAGTCTGACGTGTTTGCAGAGCGAGCAGGTTTGCGCCTTCCTCGTTCTGGTCTGCAACGATCAGCTTGTCCGATCCTTCTTCCAGGTTGTTGATGGTGTTCTTCGTGAAGTCTTCGCGGGTCTGGATGATCGCAAGATCGTTCGCGATGCTGTTACCGAAACGGCGGACCGTGTCGGTGGCTTCGCGGATCTCGTTGATCGCCTGATCCACGCTGTCGATCCGTCCGAAGTTAGCCTCGGAAAGACCCAGACCGCCGGAGGTAAATACGACACCTTCGGTGACGAGGAAGCTGGAACGGTCTTCGTTGAAGAACGTAGACAGGTCATCGCCGTTCAGAAGGTTCGTACCCCGGTATCCGGCATCGCCCACCAGCTCGTCGATCTGGTTGAGGATATTGGTGTATTCCTCTTCCAAAGTCGCCAGCTCGCCGGCCGCAGAGCCGAGAAGCAGGTTTTCGAACTGGGCGTTGGCCGCCGTAGCCGAAGTAAGAGCCGCCGTACCGAAGCCGATATCAAGCGCGTCGTTGGCCGCGTTACCGGTAAACCCGATCTGCACGGTTTTAACGCTCGCATCGACCGCCCGGATAGTGATCTGGCCCGAAGCGTCGTCGAACGAAGCCTCAACCAGCTCGTTAAGGCTGGTGTTGGTGTTGATCGTGTCGATAAAGCTTTGGATGGTCGCGCCGTTCAAGGTGAACGACACGGCCGTGCCGCCGTTAACGCCAATGGAGAACGTGTCGCCGGCGTTGTTGATGCCGGTATTGAGCGCCGCTCCCGCATTGTCGGTCAAAGCGGAGATCAGATCGCTTCGCTCGGCCACATCGCCTGCGGCTTCGAAAAGCGCGAAGGAGGTCAGGGACGGAGAAGCAAGCGAGGTCACTTCGACGTTGTTGGTGCCGTTGCCGCCGTCGGCGCGGATCAGAGCCAGATCGGCGAAGCCGAGGGCCTGAGCGAGACCGAGGTTGGCGGCGTCGGTGCCGGCAGCCGTTACGAAGTTGATCCGTACGTCGCCGCCATTCAGCGATTTGATTTCCAGATTGCCCTCGGAGTCAAGACGCGCCTCAACCACACGCTCCGTGAGGTTGTTG
>JAJTWY010000065.1 GCA_021463165.1 Pyrinomonadaceae bacterium
GCTGATGCCGAGAATTCCTTTTATGGTTCCCGCGATTGACAATGCTCTCTTGATTGACATTGCCGACGAGCCGATAACGCCGCCGCCCTCACCCATGATGGAGCCGAAGTCGAGATCCAAAAGGGCTCGGTTTGTAATGCTCGAAGCAACCCGTTTGCAGAGGTCTTTGCCGCATCCGGGCAGGCCGACAAGCAGAATTCCTTTACACGGTTCGACGTGCCGGGCTTTAGCTCGCGGACTGAAGGTGTAGGCTGCACGTTCGAGGATCGCTCTCAGCGATTTGTACCCGCCGAGGTTACTGGCAGCCTCCGGGTGGACGTAGGTCAGTGAGCCACTTCCGCGAATGACATTCTTCTTTTCTTCGAGAATGACGTTGATCGATTCCCGGTTCAGACCATTGCAGCTTATGACAGCCTTTGCGATCACATTGCTGATCTCGCCTGCCGTTAGGCCAAGTAACGATTGCAGCAACGCTGTCTGCGTTTCTTTTTCGAGATCGATAGCAAGCCCGCTCGATCGTAAGTTTTCAAGCTGCAGTTCGATCGACTCTTCGATCTCGTTCTCCTTCGGGAGTTCGAGATCGATCTGGGTGATCTCCTTTTCAAGGGTCTTCAGATCGGGAAAGTTGGGGCCGACGAACAGAACCGTCGCCTTTGTGGATTTCAGCTTCCAGGCTATCTCTCTTAGCCGCCTAACGAGCAGTGGGTCTTCCTGACCGTATGGAGAAATGTAGGGAGCGTAGTCGCACAGCAAAAAGATTCCCGTCTTCTGCTCCGAGATGAACCCGAGAACGCCCTCCGGGTCGTCCGTATCACCGACCGATGCCGGATTCTGAAGGATGCCTTCCTTCGGATCGAAGATCTTCTGCAGTCCCGATGGCCGGCTCCAGAAATACAGAGGTTTTTCCTTGTGCCTCTCCTGGAAAACAAGATCGATCAGAGCTTCGCGGACGCGATCTTCCTCATAGGTATTGATCGCGATCAGCGGATAACGGGCTCGTATACGCACGTCCAGTTCGCGCAGGAATCTATCGACGCTTTTTGCGTCGGGTTCGGAGGTATTCATGTTGGTTTTATTTGTCGATCAGAACTCGATGCGGAACTCGGACTCCTTGAGTTGCCGCCATTTGATCTCGTCTGCTGCGGTTATTCGAAGTTTGCGTCTTAGCTGTTGATCTTCATCAACATAGGAATCGTAGTCCTCGTATCCACTACGAGCGTCGAGCGATCTGAAGTAACTCATCTTCTCTGGTGTTTACGATGCGCTCTGTCTCGATTCTTGGACATGCATGTTAACCCCCAAAGATCAGAGTTCGAGAGCCGATAGCCGGTCTTCGTCCAGGAGTTTTCTGGATTGAACGGTGGTCGCACGCAGGATGTCGTTGAGAGCGTTTCGCATCTCCTCCGGCGAACGCTGTTTCGCTTCCCGACCCGCAGCTTCTCGCAGTTTGGTGAGAACATCTTCGAGCGAGTCATCGCCCGTGAAATTCATCAGGCCGTACCATTCGCACATCTGACGCGCGCGCTTTGCCAAGCTTCCGGGTACGAACTTGGCATCCTGAAGCCGTTCG
>JAJTWY010000066.1 GCA_021463165.1 Pyrinomonadaceae bacterium
CGAACGGCTTCAGGATGCCAAGTTCGTACCCGGAAGCTTGGCAAAGCGCGCGCGTCAGATGTGCGAATGGTACGGCCTGATGAATTTCACGGGCGATGATTCGCTCGAGGACGTTCTTATGAAACTTAAGGAGGCTGCGGGCCGCGAGGCAAAGCGGCGTTCGACGGAAGAAATGCGCAACGCTCTCAACGACATCCTGCGTGCGACCACCGTTCAATCCAGAAAACTCCTGGACGAAGACCGCCTATCGGCTCTCGAACTCTGATCTTGACGGGTTACTATGCACGACCAAGAATCGAGACGGCGCGTATCGCTATCGCACGAGAAGGTGCATTACTTCAGGTGGCGTGACGATCGGAGTGGATACGAGGACTACGATTCCTATATTGATGAAGATCTGCAGCTAAGACGCAACCTTTGCATAACCGCGGCAGACGAGATCGAATGGCGACAACTCAGGGAGTCCGAGTTCCGCGTCGAATTCTGATCGACAAATAGAACCAACATGACAACTTCAGAACCGGACGCAAAGAGCGTCGATAGATTCCTGCGCGAATTGGACGTAAGGATAAGAGCCCGTTATCCGCTGATCGCGATCAACACTTACGAGGAGGATCGCGTCCGCGAAGCTTTGATCGATCTTGTTTTCCAGGAGAGGCACAAGGAAAAACCTCTGTATTTCTGGAGCCGGCCATCGGGACTGCAGAAGATCTTCGATCCGAAAGAAGGCATCCTTCAGAATCCGGCGTCTGTCGGCGATACGGAAGACCCGGAGGGCGTTCTCGGGTTCATCTCGGAACAGAAGGCGGGAATCTTTTTGTTGTGCGACTACGCTCCCTACATCTCTCCATACGGTCAGGAGGATCCGCTCCTCGTCAGACGGCTGCGTGAGATCGCCTGGAAGCTGAAGTCCACAAAGGCGACGGTTCTGTTCGTCGGCCCCAACTTTCCCGATCTAAAAACCTTGGAGAAAGAAATCACCCAGATCGACCTTGAACTTCCGAAGGAGAACGAGATCGAAGAGTCGATCGAACTGCAGCTTGAAAACCTGCGATCGAGCGGTCTTGCTATCGATCTCGAAAAAGAAACGCAGACAGCGTTGCTGCAATCGTTACTTGGCCTAACGGCCGGCGAGATCAGCAACGTGATCGCGAAGGCGGTCATAAGCTGCAACGGCCTCAATCAGGAATCGATCAACGTCATCCTCGAAGAAAAGAAGAACGTGATCCGCGGCAGTGGCTCACTGACTTATGTTCATCCCGAGTCGGCAAGCAACCTCGGCGGCTACAAAGCATTGAGAGCGATCCTTGAGCGCGCCGCGTACACCTTTAGCCCACGGGCAAAGATCCGGCACGTCGAACCGTGTAAAGGAATTCTGCTTGTCGGCCTGCCCGGATGCGGCAAAGACCTCTGCAAGCGGGTTGCTTCGAGCATTACAAACCGAGCCCTTTTGGATCTCGATTTCGGCTCGATCATGGGTGAGGGCGGCGGCGTTATCGGCTCGTCGGCAATGTCAATCAAGAGAGCATTGTCAATCGCGGGAACCATAAAAGGAATTCTCGGCATCAGC
>JAJTWY010000067.1 GCA_021463165.1 Pyrinomonadaceae bacterium
AACTTGCCGAGTTCGTCTCGATCATCCGCCCGGCTGAAATGCAAAGCTCCGGGCGGGTGGGTGTGCAGTTCAATGCAGCACTCCGCATATTGCGGCAAGGTGTCGTCGGCAATGGTCGATGCCCAATTGCTTTCACGGCCCGATGCACGCCACCGCCAGGCGCCGAGGACCTGATCCCAATAGATCAGGTAGACTTCTTCCTTAAAGCTCGAAGATGTGTGAGTTTGCTGAGCGTGCGGAAGGATCTCCCGCCACAGCGACGCGGGTATTCTCGGTTTTGTCCACGAGATACCGATCGGGCCGTTCGGAAGTCCAGATATCTTCTGCATACTGAGCGGCAAGGATACGGCAAACTCCCTTCTTTTTGCCCGAACGAATAGACCATTCCCGGCGAGGAGATATTCGAACAGAGCCGGATCCATCGGGTCATTTTCAGTCGCAGCGATGCGATGCCCGACCAGTTTTGGTGAAGCAAGTAGATTCGATGACATATAAGAAGAATTGAAACTAAAAGCGGCTGTCGTATCGGGTACGTTCGACTATGCTCTCCCAAGCGTCCTCGACTGTACTGGACGACATGATCAACTGGGTGGCCGGGAACTTCTTAAGATTGTCCGCCGCGAGTTTTGCAAGGAGATCGCGAACATCATTCTCCGTCTGGCATCTGCCGGTCGAATGATCGCCGTTGAACGGTGCGTCGAAGATAAGTTTCCAGATGGCTTGTAGCGACGAAGGGTGCGTCTCCGGGACCTCATTCTTCCCGAAGCAGATCTTTCCCGAGCCGATGTTCGGTAATGGAGCCACGGCGAGGCGGGTGTTACGTGTGACCTTGGATGTCGAAGTGGCCCACAGATAGTAATCCTTCCCCTTCCCGAGAAGGATCAAGGTCGGAAGAGGCAAGGTTAGGGTCTCAATGCGGTCGCCGGGAAACGCTATCGTAACAGTCCGGACGCCCGCCGGCAGGTACGAAAGCATCGCGTTCCCGTCAGTAGCTTCTCGATACCTTAAGACCCTTCGATCTATCCATCCGGTATCCGTCTGAAGATCGCGAAAAGCCCTCGTCACTTGTACGCTCGACAAAGCCTTCAGGCCTTGCCTGGTCTCGCCGAAGGTCTCGAACAGGTATTGCCCCGGAAGAAAATAGAGAGCGGCCTCCGCATCCGGCGGTACTGTGTGATTCCTCATGACACGATCCCTTAACGCACCGGGACGGACCCGCGGGTAGGTTGATTCGCGGAAACGGGAAGACGGTTCTGGGGCGGCTGATTCTGAGGAGTAGGCCGAAGATGTCCGTTGCCGTTCTTCGCCGATGCCGCATTTCCGTCGTCATCGTCGTCGGCGACTATCCCGACGATGGCAGCCAGGCCGTAACGCCTGCCGTACGTGATGGCCGAACCGACTCCCTGCGGATCGTTCTTCGCGAGAGGCATACAGAGTTCGCTTTGTATCCATTGTCCGGATTC
>JAJTWY010000068.1 GCA_021463165.1 Pyrinomonadaceae bacterium
GTCCGCGGTGTCCGAAGTGTTTCGAATGGCGAGATACAACTCCTGATATGCCTCATGCCGCAAACTCCTCAAATGAAAATCCGAGTACTGTCGACGCCACAGAAGTCTTAGAACCGCGGCCGCGTACTGCATCTCCTCGAAGTCTGGATTGACCTCCTGATCGGTGACGAATTCGACCGCATTTCCCTTGCTGAATGTGAACATCCTGCGGGCCGAACGAACCACCTTTTGATCGTAGATCCGGTCGAGTGAAAGCGAGAGCCATTCCTCGAATTCGTGATCCGTGAACGGACCCTTCGACGGCTGATTCCAACTTGGGACCGGTAATGCCGACCCTGTTCGATTCGTCCACGCCTCAGCAATCATTCGCCTACCGTTTTGAACTGCGTTCGCGCCCATCGTATGGCCGACAAAAAGCCTTCCTAGTTCGGATGCCAGGAGTCTTGCCTCGCCAGGAAGACAGGATTCGTCCACCTCGCAGTCAAGATCGAAAACAACCACCGACCGCTGACCGCTGTTCATTGTGAGGCCGATAATGCCGTTCTCGTCGTATTGCTCGATGTTCTCGAATGTGAGGAAGTCCCGATCCAGATCTTCGATCGATTTATCTCCGTCCTGGAGATAGAATTCCGCGAGGTCGTCATAGATCAACTGGCTCGCTTTTTGTCGTCCAACGCGCCGGAGAACCGCCTTCATTTCATCATCGAAAATCGAGTATCGAGGCGGGAGCGGCTTACGGTTCTTGGCCGCTTCTTTAACCCGGCGCTGATCGGCAACCGTGAGCTTCTGCTCGGCTCGCTCGAACTCTTCAAACCCGATCTCGCGATCCGAGATGGTGACCGTCACAGCCTCAAGCTGCATACCGAGGAGTCCCATCTCCTTGAGCACGTCACTCACGTTTCTCTTGCGGATCTCGCCATAGTAATACGCTGCTATCTGCTCGTACTCGAACTGGCCGGCATCGGGGCTGACGATCGCCTTTACACACCGGACAAACTCGCGCCCGTCTTCTTCATTGCCGAGTATTCGAACCGCGTATTCGAGCGACATTATTCGCACACGATCTAACGGTTCAGGTTCGAGTTCGTCGGCAATCCTGACAACTACATCGCCGAGGATCGCGAATTCTTCAAGCTCCATCCGGCGCAGCGGGTTGTTTGCGAGATGTGCGCACCAGTCCTGCATCGGGGATCCCGTATTGGGCGGTGAGAATGCAAGGATCGGGTTCTGCGGGGCGAACTTTCTAAGCTGTTCGATATTCAATTGTTCTGCCATAACTTCCTATATCCGGACAAAATCTAACCGGAGAAAGCGCGTGGTATTTAAGGGCAGCGCTTTCAAAG
>JAJTWY010000069.1 GCA_021463165.1 Pyrinomonadaceae bacterium
GTCCGCGGTGTCCGAAGTGTTTCGAATGGCGAGATACAACTCCTGATATGCCTCATGCCGCAAACTCCTCAAATGAAAATCCGAGTACTGTCGACGCCATAAAAGCCTGAGAACCGCGGCTGCGTACTGCATCTCCTCGAAGTCCGGATTGATCTCCTGATCGGTGATAAATTCAACCGCCGTTCCTTTGCTGACTGTGAATAACCTGCGGGCAGAGCGAACCACTTTTCGGTCATAGATCCGGTCGAGTGACAGTGAGAGCCACTCTTCGAATTCCTGATCCGAGAACGGGTGTTTCGATGGCTCATTCCACGCCGCCACCGGTATCGCCGCACATGTCCGATCCGCCCACGCTTCGGCTATGATTCGACGTGCGTTTTGTGCTGCGCATCCGCCCATTGTGTGGCCCACGAACAGCTTTCCAACCTCGGACGCAAGGTGTCTTGCTTCGGGCGGAAGACACGACTCATCGACCTCACAGTCGAGATCGAAGACCACTACCGAACGCTGTCCTCCGTTCATCGTGAGACCGATAATGCCGTTCTCGTCGTATTGCTCGATGTTCTCGAAGGTGAGGAAGTCGCGATCCAGTTCTTCGATCGATTTGTCGCCGTCCTCAAGGTAGTAGGATGCGAGATCGTCATAGATCATTCTGCTGACCTTCTGCCGTCCGACTCGTGCCAGAACCGCCTTCATTTCATCATCGAAATCCTTGCATCGCGGTGGGAGCGGCTTGCGAGTTTTTGCCGCCTCGTGCACCCTTCGTTGGTCAGCAACCGTGAGCTTCTGCTCGGCCCGATCGAACTCTTCAAACGACACCTCGCGGTCCAAAATGGTGGCCGTTACAGCTTCAAGCTGCATCCCGAGAAGACCCATTTCCCCGAGCACTTCGCTGGAGCCTCGTTTCCTGATCTCCCCGTAGTAATATGCCGCTACCTGCTCGTATTCGAACTGGCCGGCATCGGGGCTTACGATGGCCTTTACACACCGACCAAACTCGCGCCCATCGTCCTCATTGCCGAGAACTCGAACCGCGTATTCAAGCGACATTATTCGCACGCGATCTAACGGTTCAGGTTCGAGTTCGTCGGCAATCCTGACAACTACATCGCCGAGGATCGCGAACTCTTCAAGCTCCCTTCGGCGGAGCGGATTGTTCCCGAGATGTGCGCACCAGTCCTGCATCGGGGACCCTGTATTGGACGGTGAGAATGCAAGGATCGGATTCTGCGGTGCAAACTTCTTAAGCTGTTCGATATTCA
>JAJTWY010000007.1 GCA_021463165.1 Pyrinomonadaceae bacterium
GAAAGCCCCATGTTTATTGGTCGGGACGGCGAGATTTGAACTCACGACCTCTCGCACCCCAAGCGAACGCGCTACCAGACTGCGCTACGTCCCGAAATCGAATTCATAGCTTAGTTTTGCGAGTGGAAAATGTCAACCGCCAGAAAAGTCACCACGGATGCAGGGGCAGATGTCCCCTTCAAGGTCGTAAGCTAATACGAGCGCGGTTCCCGCAGGAATTCGCGAAGCTCCAAGAGGTGGCTCGCCAAGGTCTTGAGGGCCTCTTTTTGGTCGGGCGTGAAAGCCGTGGCAGGTGTCGGAGCGGCCCCGCTATCACCATTCTCTGCCGACTCGGAAACCTCGCTCTGAAAGCCTGCGTCAAAGAGCAACGGAGCCCCTGTCGGGCCAAGAGCTACCGGTTTATTATTAGCGGCTTCCTTCGGACGAGTACCCTCCCTGAGTTCGGCTTGGAGCTTTTTTCGGGCGCCCGCGATGGTAAACATCTCGTTGTACAACAGGTGTTTTATGCGAACGGCTATCTCAACATCACGGCGACGGTAGCTCCGCTGGCCCGATCCGTTCTTCTGGGGCGAGAGTGTGGAAAATTCGGTTTCCCAGTAACGGAGAACGTGAGCCTGCACACCGACGATCTCGCAGACCTCACCTATCTTAAAATAGATCTTATCTGGTATCGCCACCGATTCGTCGCGCATAGTTGATCGCTCTGTGTTAAAGTTGAGGTTAAATAATTCAGCGTTATTGTATGCATTTATTGTACTTGTGTCAATGATCGATGGCCTCTGAATTCGACTTCATAAATAACATTAAGTCCCGTTATCACCTGGACAAGATCGGCGACGATTGTGCGATCCTGCCCAAGAATGAAACGACCGACCTGCTTATCACGGCCGACATGTTGGTCGAGGACGTCGATTTTAGGTTGGAATGGACGAACGCGCGTTCTCTCGGCCACAAATCTCTCGCGGTTTCGCTGTCAGATATCGCCGCCATGGGTGGGAACCCAACGTTCTCGATTCTGTCTATCGCGATCCCCGAGGTACTGTGGAAAACTGACTTTCTTGAGAATTTCTACGATGGTTGGACCAGCCTTGCATCCGCGTACGACGTCGAACTAGTGGGCGGCGACATCTCCAGAACCAATGAAAAGCTGGTCATCGATTCCACCGTCTTGGGTGAGGTTGCCCGGGGAAGGTCTGTCCTCCGGTCGACCGCGGGTGTTGGCGACGCTATTTTCGTAACCGGCTATCTCGGCGGGGCCGCCGCTGGGCTGAAGCTGCTCGAAAATGGGCTCCGACCTAATGATCGGATCGATCCACAAATGAAGCATTTGCTCCTCAGACAACTTCAACCTATACCTAATGTACAGACCTCTATCATGTTGCATACACGCGGCTTAGCAAGTAGCCTGATCGATATAAGTGATGGGCTTTCATCTGATATCTTTCATATCGCTAACGCAAGCGGAGTAGGATGTCGGTTGATGGTCGACAAGATACCGATCGATCCGGCGATCGCTCCCGTTCTCGGTGACGGTCCGCTTGCATTCGATCTAGCCCTGAATGGCGGCGAGGACTTCGAATTGCTCTTGACCGTCAAGCAAGAGAATTTTTCCGCCGTTCAGGATCTCGGTTTTCATCACATCGGCGAGGTCACCGCGAATGTTGGTGTTGTCGAACTTATCGAAGACGACAAATCGACGATTCTGAAACCGAAGGGGTTCCGCCATTTCTAATTCTTGCGTCCCGCAGGCGGGCGAACCGTGCGAGCTCATTCCTGTCCTATAAGATCAGCGTCCGCGATAGCGCCTGAGAGATAGAAACTCCTTGGAGCAAACCGATAGCGCTTTGAAGCGACTGTCAGAGTATAGGTCTTACCTGTGGGCACGTTTGAGAATTCGTAGAGGCCGAACGAGCTGGTCGTTGCAGTACTGATGATCATGCCATCGTCGATCAGATTCACGCGCAGATCCCGGATCGGTGCTCCGTTCGGCCGAAGAACGCGTCCTTTGATCGAAGAACTACCCGGGTGGTAGCGGACAAGCCCGAAGTTCGCGAAGATTCCGACGGTCCGGCCGACGACAACTATCCCGCCATCCGGGGCGATGGCAAGGCCGTTCGCAACATCGGTCGCGTCACCGACCATCGTCAGGATCGCTCCACCTCCTCCGAATGTCTGATCAAGCGTTCCATTTGCGGCAGTTCGAACGAGCGCGAAATCGTTGTTGATCCCGTTGCTTCCAAACCCGGCGGCAACAACCTTACCGTCAGGCTGCACTGCGACAGCCAGAGCCAAGGCTGCCGTGCTGCTGAAAGGAATGATCACCGATCCATTCGCACCAAACCCATTATCAACCGAACCATCGGCGAGAAATCGGGCGATGAGAAACCGGTTCGGCGAGCCGTTTCTGATGCACCCGGCGATCACGATATTACCGTCAGATGCGAGTGCGAGTGACAGTGCCTCGTCTGCGTCTGGGCTGAACGAATGACGAGAAATGCCATCCTGGCCAAACGTGCGGTCGAGACTTCCGTCCGTCTCGAATCGGATCACGACCGTGTCTGTGCTCGGCCCGGCATCATAGAATCCTCCGACCACTATCCGGCCGTCCTGCTGTATTCCCAAGCCGTATGCCTGGTCGTTGCCCGTGCCCACGGCCGTAACCACGATCCCGTTCCCGGTCCCGTTTTCACCGTCAAAACCGCCATCGAGTGTGCCGTCCGGATTCAGGCGGACGACAACAATATCGTTCGTCGCCCCGTTGAGGCCGAAACCTGCAACGGCGATCATGCCGTCCGGATCAACGGCAATCGACCTAGCCAGCGAACTGCCGCTGGTCGCGGGAACGATCGCCTTGCCATTGCTGCCGAAGCTATCATCGAGAGATCCGTCGTTGTTGTAACGCACGATCGCGATGTCGCCTCTGACCCCATTGTAGGTTTGGCCCGCAAGCAGGAATTTGCCGTCGGCCTGTATCGCTATCGAGTAGGCTTCGTCTTCCCGAGAGATCGGTGTGAGAACCATCCCGGTTCCATTGAAGGTTGTGTCGAGGGTTCCGTCCGCATTGTGCCGAACCACGGCGAAATCGTTGTCTGTTCCGTTGTACGCGAATCCGGCGGAGAGGATCTTGCCATCGGGCTGGACAGCGACCGCCTGGGCGACGGCGTTCCCGACCCCGACTCGTGTTGTAACCAGCCCTTGAGTGCCGAAGCTCAGATCGACCATTTGACCGGATGTGCCAGCCGCGAGAAGAGCAGTCGCGTCCTCTGGAACTGCCGCGTATCCCGCAAACATGGCGATCACGAGGGCTGCTGTTAGGGCATAGACTCTCATCTTATTTTCGAAACTGATGATCGATCGTTTTCCGGACGACTTCCTTATGATGATATGACGGATCGAAGGATTTTTATTCCAATGATCGGGTGAACAAGATGTCGTTTTCACATCTTGGTGTACAACTAGATATTGTGCTTGCGTTTAACATATTTTAGGTTTAAATTTATCGGTAGAGCCGTACAGGTGCGCCTCGACACATAAACCTACAATTTATCTGTTCGAACCTTCACCCTACTCGGTGCCCGAAGTATAGAGGAGGAGAGAATTTTGCTTACAGGAAGAGTATTGCTTTTGAACTTTTCATACGAGCCGCTCGGCACGGTGGGCGTTGCTCGTGCTGTCTGCCTATGGTTTCGCGGCGCGGTTTTTGTCGAAGAAAACGATGGCGACAATGTTCTCCACTCTCCTTCGACCATTTTTCCGGTTCCCTCCGTGATCAGGCTTCGTAACTATATCCACGTTAAGCGTCACAACCGCGAAACGACTATGAAGCGTGCACGGATCTATATCCGCGACCGCTATCGCTGCCAGTACTGCGGCGAGCATCGTCATGCAAAGGATCTGACGCTCGATCACATTTTTCCGCGTGCCCAGGGCGGCGAATCTACCCCGCAGAACCTGGTCACGGCGTGCGTAAAATGCAACCAGCGGAAAGGCAACCGGACGCCGGAACAGGCCAGGATGCCGCTGCTGACGTCGCAGAAGCTGCTTCGCCTCGGCCTCGACCATGTTTTACTTTGCCACTACGCGGAGAACCGTCCTGAATGGAGAAAGTATCTCTTTATGGATGATATCGAGGAAGAAAATGTGGTGATCGCCGCCTAGGATCCTCCGCGGCTACGCGCTGTTCTTCATTCGTATTCTTCGAGGGAAAAACCACTTTTGGACTTTCTGTTATCGCATCGTTGCCCGATGCTGCTCTCTTGTGCCGCACGGTTGGCAAAAAGATCTATCGCTGTTAACGTCGGCTTACAACCCGTATGAGATTCAGGAGTGAAGCTGAGATCGAAGAAGTTGTTCGCTCCTTCGAAGACGGCACCGTTACCCGTGGCGCATGGAAACACGCGGAGCACCTTACAGTCGCACTTTATTATGTGACCCTACACGATATTGATACGGCAACCGCGAGGATGCGTTCGGGTATTTTTAATCTTCTTAGGGCATTTGAGGTCGATCTGACCAAAGAAATGCCGTATCACGAGACATTGACGGTTTTCTGGATGCGAACGGTTGCTGAGTTCAACGCATCGAAGAAGGGCGTTTCACTGCTTGAGAAGGCGAACGGCCTCATCGCGGAATATGACAAGGATTATCCGCTCCGCTACTACACCCGTGAGCACTTGTTTTCTGATGAAGCAAGGGCGAAATTTGTCGAAGGTGATCTCCTGCCCGAATTTGTCGGTGAGAAGTAGCGGCGGCCTGATCACACCTTTCGGGGCGCTTGTAACAGGACATCGGTCCGGTCCAGAGTTGCTGCCGGAACGGTCCGATATGTGATAAGTTAGTTCGGACTGGATCAAGCGAAATGGTTGATGGGCAGCATCACGACGTTACGGAACTCCTGCAGAAGTGGAGCGCGGGAAACGAGGAAGTTCTCGAGGAATTGACGCCTGTGATCTACGCGGAGCTTCATAAGATCGCCCGGGGCTACATGCATCGCGAACGTGACGGACATACGCTGCAGACGACCGCTCTAGTCAACGAGGCTTATATGCGGCTTGTCGACTGGAAATCGGCAAAGTTTGAAAACCGTGCGCATTTTTTCGGTGTGTCAGCCCAACTGATGCGCCGGATCCTGGTCGATTTCGCCAGAAAGCGGCCAAAGGTTGACAATAAGCAGGTTTTTCAGGTTTCACTTGACGAAGCTTTCGACATCGCCGACGGAAGGGACGCCGACCTTGTCGCCCTCGACGAGGCTTTGGAGGAACTCGCTAGATTTGACGAACGAAAGTCTAAGATCGTCGAGATGAAATTCTTCGGCGGCTTAAGTGTGGAAGAAATGGCCCAAGTGCTTGGTGTTGCCGAGATCACGGTCCTCCGCGAATGGCAGAAAGCAAAAGCGTGGCTTTATCTCCAGCTAAATCCGAGCTGATTTAGCTCTAGGCATCAAGATGGACCCAGAACGCTGGAAGCAAATTGACGATCTCGTCGATCTCGCACTCGACATTCCGGAAAGCGACCGTGCATCCTTCGTAAGCTCGAAAGCGGGTGGCGACAGCGATCTCGAAAGGGCGGTTCTGGAGCTGCTCGCCGCGCAGGGACAATCGAACAGATTCCTGCAGCATTCCGCCATGCAGATCGTTGCTCAGGCGATCGCGGGTGAGGAGCCGCGTGTCAGATCCCAATCGCTTGTCGGCCGGAAACTTGCGACCTATCGGATCGAAAAGCTCTTGGGAGCCGGCGGGATGGGCGAAGTCTATCTCGCATTCGACGAGAAGATGCGGCGCAACGTCGCTCTCAAGATATTGCCTGCCGAATATGGGTCACACGACGAGCGCGTCCGTCGATTCGAACTTGAAGCCCGGGCGATCTCAAAACTTAACCATCCAAACATTGTGACCATCTACGATGTTGGTAACGTAGACGGGATCAACTACATTGCGACTGAGTTCGTCGAGGGGAAAACGCTCCGCGAATTGATCGGCAGCAAGTTCAAGCTTCGAAATGTGATGGCGAATTCCATCCAGATCTGCGACGCACTTTCTGCTGCTCATGCCGAAGGCATCGTTCATCGCGACATCAAGCCCGAAAATATAATGATCCGAAAGGATGGCTACGCCAAGATCCTCGATTTCGGCGTAGCCAAACTGACGGAGTTGGGACCGGAGACGATCCGGAAGCTCGGCAACACGACGCGCGGGATGATCATCGGCACGCCCGGCTATATGTCGCCGGCCCAGGTCAGCGGTGACACGGTCGATCACCGCTCCGATCTTTGGGGCTGCGGAGTCGTGCTCTACGAATTCCTGACTGGAAAACATCCGTTCAAAGGGAAGAACCGGCAGGCGACCTTCCAAGCAATAATCAGCGAGAACCCGCCCCCGCCGAGCTCGATCGATCCCGAACTTCCCGAGGCGATCGACCACATCCTCGCGAAGGTGCTCGAAAAGGACGCCGACAAGGGATATCAGACTGCCGCAGACCTAAGGGCCGACCTGAAGATCGTAAAGCGCGAGCTCGACTCCTTCGCTACCAGCGATGGGCATTCGAGCAGTTCTTTTACCTTTCGGCGGGAGCGAAGAAGCCGATGGCCGATCGTTGTCGCGGCCGCCGCATCAGTTCTGGTTGCGGTGCTTGTCACCGTTTACATCGTTTTCCTTCGCGAATCCGCCGAGGCAAAAGGGCCCGACTGGGCAACTGCCAGCAGCGTTAATATCACCAATCAGCCGGGTATAGAATACTTTCCCAGCCTGTCGCCCGACGGAAAAGACATCGTGTTCGCGGGCGAAGAGAACGGCCCATTAGACATTTTCGTCCAGCGGATCGGCAGCAAACGTGCGTTGAACCTTACACCGGGTTCGCCGGCCGATGACACTCAGCCCGCCTTCTCGCCCGGCGGTGATCTGATCGCCTTTCGTTCTGAGCGGGAACCCGCAGGTATCTACACGATGGAAGTTTCCGGCGATAACCTTCGGCGCGTCGCAGATTTTGGCTTTCATCCCTCTTGGTCGCCGGATGGCAAACAGCTTGTCGTAAGCAGTTGGGGCCGCGACCGGCCTACCGTACGGCCACAACCTAACGAGTTTCTCGCCATCGTCGACGTCCAGTCAGGCTCGCATAAAAAGCTCATCGAACTCGAAGCAACATTTCCATCTTGGTCGCCAAATGGCCATCGCATCGCATACTGGTACTACACCGGAACCTACGGCCGGCGTGATATCGCCACGATCCCCGCCGGAGGAGGCGAGCCGGTCGTGGTAGCAAAAGATTTCGCGGTTTCAAACTGGAATCCGGTCTGGTCACCGGATGGCAAATTCCTCTATTTCGTATCGGGCCGTTCGGGCAAGATGGGGTTCTGGCGCATCGCGATCGACGAAACTACCGGCAGGACCAGCGGTGAACCTGTCGCCGTGGTGACCCCGTCGACCTTTAGCCGTCATATTACGTTCTCGCGTGACGGCACGCGAATGGCCTACGTTCAGACCGAGGACACGTCAAATATCCAAGGCGTAAATTTTGATGCACAGAACACAAAACCCCTCGGCGATCCGTTTTGGATCACGGAAGGAGATCGCGAACTATCGCGTGCCGTGCTTTCGCCGGACGGAACTCAGTTTGCGGTCAGGCTCAATCGGCCGACCCAGGAAGACATCGTCACCGTCGGGCGCGACGGCCGTGAATGGCGGGATGTGACCAACGATGAATCCTTCGAGCGCTATGTCCGCTGGTCGCCCGACGGCAAGCGGCTGGCATTCGCGTCCGATCGCGACAGCGGCGGTGAGGTTTGGACATCGAACGCCGACGGGACCGGCCTGCAACGGCTGACATACAGCGCGGTCGAAGGGATCGTCACAGGTTTCCCCGTTTGGGCGCCGGACGGGAGGCTCGCCGTGCTGAATGGCGGCGTAACGTCCGTGCTCGATCCAACTCGCTCACAGCTCGAGCAGACTCCCGAGGTCATTCCGGCGGGACCTGGTTTGACGATCCGCGGCTGGGATTGGTCTCCTGACGGCAGCAAACTTTGCGGCATCATCAACCAGGACAAGCGTCGTCACATTGGATACTACGACTTCAATACAAAAAAATATGAGATCGTCGTTCCGGATGCCAATTACCTCCCAGCCTGGCTGCCCGACAGCAGGCAGCTAATATACTCGGATGACGAAAGTAAGGTGTTTCTCGTCGATATCGTCGCAAAACGACCCCGACTGATCCTGACCAACCCAAGGCTGCGGATTCGAAGCCCTTTTGTAAGCTCAGACGGCAAATTGCTTTACTACACGGCCGCCCTTCTTCGATCGGACATCTGGCTGCTCGATCTCGGCGGAAAACATTAAGCAAGGGCAAGAAGAACAAATCCTTCACAAAAATCGCCTGCCACGAACGTAGCTGACGGGACAATTTGATGCCGCCACTTTAGCTGGCATATTTCGTGGGTTCCCACGATATTTCGTGGTTACCTCGTTATCGCGTATATTTTAGCTTTATGCTCAGATTCTTTAACACGTTAACCCGTCAGATCGAGGATTTTCAGCCGCTTGAGGACGGCAAGGTACGGATGTACATCTGCGGCCCCACAGTGTGGAATTTCGCCCATATCGGTAATTTTCGCACGTTCGTCTTCGGCGATATTCTTCGGCGCTACATAAAGTTCAAGGGTTACAAGCTGACCCATGTAATGAACCTGACCGACATCGACGACCGGATCATCAACGAGGCAGCGGCTAGAAATATCACGATCGACGAGTTTACCGAGCCTTACGCACAATATTTCCTTGAGGATTTTGATGCCCTTGGCAATGAGCGGCCTGAGGTCATGCCGCGGGCCACGCATCATATTCAGGAGATGATCGAGATCATTTCGGCCCTGCTTGCGAACGGGCACGCCTATGAATCTGACGGCTCGATCTATTACCGTATCGCCGCCTTTCCTGAGTACGGTAAGCTCTCAAAGATCAATTTTTCGGGCAATATCGCCGGAGGCAGCGAAAGGATCGACACAGATAAATACGATAAGGAAGATGCACGTGATTTCGCCCTGTGGAAGCTCGTCGGCCCCGACGACGAACCCGGATGGGACGCCCCATTTGGCCGCGGCCGCCCGGGCTGGCATATTGAGTGCTCGGCCATGTCAATGAAGTATCTCGGCAAAACCTTCGACCTGCATGCCGGCGGTCAGGACCTGCAGTTTCCCCATCACGAGAACGAGATCGCCCAGAGCGAGGGAGCGACTGGAGAACTTTTTGCAAAATACTGGATCCACAGCGAATTTCTCAAGATCGACGATGTAACGATGTCGAAATCTAAGGGCAATTTCTTCACTTTCCGTGATCTGTCGGCTCAAGGCTATTCACCGCTCGCGATCCGGTATTTGCTGATTTCGGTTCCCTATCGGAAGCAACTGAATTTCACCTTCGAAGGCTTGCAAGGAGCCGAGTCGACCGTCGATCGCCTCCGCAACTTCCGAACTCTGGTCAAAAGCGGAGATACAACCGGCCGGCAGGTCACCTCGCGCGACCTCGACGAGACGGCCGTGATAGCCCAGAAAAGGTTCGAGGCCGCGATGGACGACGATCTGAATACCGCCGCGGCGCTGGCCGCCGTTCACGACATGGTTCGCGAAGTGAATACGGCAATGGCCGAAGGCCCGCTCGCTGAAGAGGAACAGTCCGCCATCCTGGATGCGGTGGCGAAATTCGATGCGGTTCTCGGCATCTTCGGCCCGGAAGACGACGGCATTCTCGACGCCGAGATCGAAGACTTGATCGCCGAACGCCAAGCCGCGCGTGCCGACCGCAATTTCGCACGTTCAGACGAGATTCGCGACCTGCTGCTAGAAAAAGGGATAGTCCTTGAAGATACAAAGGACGGCGTCCGTTGGAAACGAAGATAGGGCCTTGGTGCAGCAAAACAGAACGTGTAGGTTAGTGGTCAGGTCACCGAACGTGTGAAAGATGCGGCTTGATCATTTTAAGAACGCCAGTCGCAAGGAAACGAATCTGGCTGCGAAATCATCTTTACCTAGTTATGAAAAGATCGATCCTGATCGGATTTTTATTCACTTTGCTGCTGACTGGCTCAGCCATTGCCCAGCGAAATGTTGCGCAGGCTATCCAACGCGACCCGGTGCTCGAGGCCGACGCGAAGCACAACCTTGACGTTGCCCGCCAGGCCTATGCCCCGTTAAAACGTGCGTACAAGCAGGTTCTGCTCCGTTTCGAAGAAACCTACGCGGCATATCCTGAATTTTCGCAGATCGACGAATTTTTATATCTCGCCGGTATGAGCAGCTACTATCTCGCGGAAGGTAAAGGAAAACAAAAGGTCGATCTAAGGTCCGAAAAGGAAAAAGAAAAGTTTGCCCCGACAAAGTTAAAAGCCGATGCGATAGCGTATCTTTCAACCGTGGTTGAAAAGTATCCGGAGAGTAAGTTTGTCGCAGATGCAGCCAAGACACTCACGGTCTTAAAGACAGATAAGTAGCCTTAATGATCGAGGGCGGTTCGTGAATTCCGCACAATCCATATTCTGTTTGAATTGACGTGGTACCGTGAACCTCAACCAAGTCACCATCTTTTCCGATAAAACAACCGAAACGGTCGAATTCTTCGAGAAGCTCGGCCTTCGCCGTATTGTCGATTCCCTGCCCCGCTATGCGCGGCTCGAATGTCCCGAGGGTGATTCAACGCTGTCCGTCCACGAGGCAGAGACCCGACCGGTAGGAAGGGCGCGCAAAACGCCCATAGTTCTCTATTTCGAATGCAATGACCTCGACGCCCAGGTCGAACGGCTTAAGTCACTCGGACTAAAATTCGACGAAGATCCCACCGACCGCCCATGGCTATGGCGTGAAGCCTATCTGAAAGATCCGAACGGCAATAAGATCTGCCTCTTCCATGCCGGTGAAAGCCGTCTGAACCCGCCCTGGCGGCTGACAAAACCGCTTCATTCAGCAAATAGTTGAAGAGCTGATCACAGCTGCCGATCCTCGTGTGGGCTTAAAAACGACCGGTGACACGCTGGTTTTGGACAGGAACCCGTGAGCCCTATCAGCAAAATTTGTTGCATTTTCGCGACAATTTTGCTATGATGCTACATGGATTGCCAGGTGATATATCATCTGGCAAAAGTTTCTTGAAAATCTAAAATGATCGACAAGTCGGTCGGTGTAAACTGTGTCGTTTCAATAGTTTAGGCGTCCCAAACGGCCAGTGGGACAGTCGTGGTACGATGGTACGCATCGAAAAACGCGGCTAACCCTACTCTTAGCAACAATTACAGGCGTTTTTCCTGTAAGACAGTTCCGGAAACATCACCGACGTGGTCAAAGGTTCATGCAAAGTGTAAAATACTGGTTCTCGCTATTTCCATTGGAGACTTTATCTAATAGATGTCATTAACAGTTGTTGGTTCGGTGGCCTTCGATGCACTCGAAACGCCATTTGGTAAACGGGAAAAGATCCTTGGCGGTGCGGCGACGCACTTTGGGCTGTCGGCAAGCTTCTTTACTCAGGTGAATGCGGTTGGCGTGGTCGGGGATGATTTCGGCGACGAAGAATGGGATGTTTTCCGCCGTCATCATATCAACACCAACGATATCGAGGTCGTCCCCGACGGCAAGACGTTCTTCTGGCGAGGCCGATACGACTATGATATGAACACGGCCCACACGCTCGACACGCAGTTGAACGTCTTTGAAACATTTCAGCCGAAGCTATCGGAGAACTCGAAAGACGCGCGGCTGCTGTTCCTTGCCAATATCCTGCCGACGCTCCAAAAGCAGGTACGCGAGCAGATGCCGGATGCGGAATTCGTTGCGATGGATACGATGAATTTCTGGATCTCGTCGATGAAGGACGCGGTCATTGAAACGATCAAAGTCTGCGACTGTATTATCATCAACGACGCCGAGGCTCGGCAGTTGACTGAGGAACCGAGCATCTATAAAGCTGCTCGCGCCATTATGGATCTGGGTCTCAAGGCTGTCGTCATCAAGCGGGGTGAATACGGAGCAACGCTATTTACTCGCGACGGATATTTTGCGGCTCCGGCCTATCCGCTCGAGAGCGTGTTTGACCCGACCGGTGCCGGCGACACATTCGCAGGCGGTTTTATGGGCTATCTGGCGGCGCATACCGAGATCAACGATGAGACCCTGCGAAGGGCGATGATATACGGCTCGGTCATGGCGTCTTTCAACGTCGAAAAATTCGGTACCGAACGCGTCGACGGCCTTGACTATCCCGAGATCAACGAGCGTTTCAGGACGTTCAAGCAAATGACACACTTTGACGATATTCCCTTTGAAAGGGCGACGGCAGCTTAGTTGGGTTCCGAATGGAGAAGAAAAGCGACAACTCTCTTCGGCGGTTCGATCGGAAAAGATCGAATTATCCCCTCATGATCGGCGGACTGGTCCTGCTCGGCGTTCTCATCGCGGGGATCGGCTTATCGCTGCGGGCTGAGAACCTCGCCGGCGCGGCAATTTTCTTCGCCGCGACGGCGATCTTCATCCTCGTGGCCCTGATGGATATTGCCAATCGCCGACGGATCGAAGCGGTCGATGACCGCAAATTTATTCGCTGGGACGCCGCGATGCCGGAGGTACAGCGGCAGAATGTGAACGTCGAGGTCCGAGAGCTCGCCCGGCTGCTCGGCATTGCTGAGGACGGCCTTTCCGATCTCCTGTCGGCCTATATCGTCGCCGAAGACCTTGCGCTGCGTCAGGTTCAGCAGGAAGAGAACCTTCCGCTGATGCGTCACGTCAGCATCGGTGGGGCATCGTTCGACGCCGTAATGGTCGAGCACGATCTGATCACGTGCATCGAGGTCTCGTTTCTCGTCGTGCCCGACGTGAGACAGGAAAAGATCGAGTCGATGCTGAAAAAAGTGACCCTCGCCAAGCGCAATCTTGCCGAGGAAAAAAGCCGCCTCCGGCTTCGGCTGATGCTCGTACTGGTCACGCAGCTCACAAATGAGGAAGAAGAACGGCTTCGTGGAATGCTCGTTACCCGTCGTTTTTCAGATACGCCGGTCGATATCGACATCCGCCTTCTCGATTTTGAAGTTCTGCAGAAGGTGTACCTTTCGGAGTAGTCGCCGGTTGCCGGCCGACAAGCTGTGTCGCGACTGAAGAAAACGACAGAAGGATCAAGGATCTGACAACTGGCACTGACAAGCTAAAACAAGTCCTATGTTAAAAAACAAAATCGGAATGATCTTCGGCGTTGCGAACAAACGTTCGATCGCTTGGGCCTGTGCCTCTGCTTGTGCCGAGCACGGTGCGACGATGGCATTTACTTATCAGGGCGAGCGGCTGCAGGAGAATGTCGAGAAACTCGCCGGTGAGCTTCCAGGTTCGCTCGTCGTACC
The DNA here is from genome assembly GCA_021463165.1 of Pyrinomonadaceae bacterium. Taxonomy (GTDB): domain Bacteria; phylum Acidobacteriota; class Blastocatellia; order Pyrinomonadales; family Pyrinomonadaceae; genus OLB17. The sequence goes on from JAJTWY010000007.1 coordinate 13,366, forward strand.
ATGTGATGTGACAGATCAGGCTGAGGTGGATGCGGCCTTTGCGGCCGTTGCAGACAGATTCGGCCGCCTGGATTTTGTAGTTCATTCCATCGCCTACGCACCAAAGGAAGCACTCGAAGGCGAATTTGTAACTACGACGCGTGAAGCCTTTCGCACGGCGCTCGAGATAAGCGCTTTCTCCCTGACGCAGGTTGCGCTCGCTGCTTCTCCGCTGATGAGGGAAGGCGGTTCGATCGTGACGATGAGCTATTACGGGGCCGAGAAAGTTGTCTCGAACTATAACGTCATGGGCGTCGCCAAAGCGGCGCTCGAAAGCTCGACCCGCTATCTCGCCGCCGACCTTGGCAAAAATAATATTCGTGTCAACGCGATCAGCGCTGGGCCGATCAATACGCTCTCAGCAAGGGGAGTCAAGAATATGGGGTCGCTCCTCGGATACGTGGGCGAAAAGTCCCCGCTCAAGCGCAACGTTGCGGTGCAGGAGGTCGGAAATACAGCCCTCTTCCTCGTCAGCGACCTTTCCACGGGTATCACCGGCGAGACCATATACGTGGACTGCGGCTATAACATCATGGGGATCTAATGGCGCAAACAAGAAAGAAAGTACCGAACGCCGCATCGACAAAGACGAAGCCGTATCCGAAGACGGTTGCCGAAGCGAAACAGATCGAGGGTAATCCCAGCTACTGGAGAATGACCGACGACGAAGTCCTCCTGCGTTCGCCGCGGCCACAGGATGATTACAAAACATCGGATTCTTGGCGTGTGTTCCGGATCATGGGTGAGTTCGTCGGGGGATTCGATACACTGGCGACCGTGACCCGCGGCGTATCGATCTTCGGTTCGGCGCGCACGCCCGAAGACGATCCGCAATACGAGGCCGCTCGCCAAACCGCTTATCTCCTGGGCTCGGCCGGGTTCGAGATCATAACCGGCGGTGGCCCCGGGATCATGGAGGCCGCTAACCGCGGTGCTCACGAGGCCGGAGCCGTTTCGATCGGCTGCAATATCGAACTACCGTTGGAGCAGAGCCCGAATCGCTATCAGAACCTTTCTCTGACGTTCAAGTATTTCTTCGTCCGCAAGACGATGTTTATCAAGTACAGTAACGCCTATGTCATTTTTCCCGGCGGATTCGGAACGATGGACGAACTGTTCGAAGCTCTTACGTTGATCCAAACGCGAAAGATACGAAACTTCCCTGTCGTACTTTTTGGCTCTCAGTATTGGCGCGGTATGCTCACGTGGATAACGTCAACGATGCTTCACGAAAAGATGATAAACGTCGAAGATCTTGGGTTGATCCATTTGACCGATTCACCTCGGGATGCGGTCGACTTCATTGTCAAGACCGCTTACGCCCGGGAAGAGAAACCTGATATGACTGACTCTGCCGGTCCGGAGAGCTAGGACAGAACAGTATTCAGCCAGTGTGAGTACTCCGCCGAAATATTGGCAGCTTCGATAGCGACGATCTCCGGGACGTCATAGCTATGATGGTCTTTGATAAATAACTCAAGTTTTGGATACAGTTCGGCTGCCGACTTGATCATCAGCAGACACTCAGTATCGCTCTTGACCTCTCCTTGCCAACGGTAAACCGAACGCATCGGCGGCAGGACCTGGACACAGGCCGCCAAGCGGGCATCAATAATGGCATCCGCAAGCATGTCGGCCTCATTGGGTGGGGTGGTTGTGAACACGATAATGGCCATTTGAGAATCATAGCTCAGAATGGACGGGGATCAACAGGCAATCGCGGCCGGCTGGTGCTAGTATTCCCTAGCGTCGCGTCTGAAATCGTGGATCCAACCGGATCGCGGTTTGAAAATGTTTGTCGGCTTGTTCCGACATTCCGGCATTGCTCAGTCGCAGCCCAAGCATCCAGTGAAAATAAGGATCGTTTGGAGTTGAGCGGTCGGCCTGGAATTGGGCTTGGACAGCTGCTTCTGTTCGCCCGATCTCAGAATTAGCCGCGGCCAGAAAATTGTTGACCAGAGGAAGATCCGGATTTCCCCGGGCGGCGTCGTTCCAAACCGCGATAGCCTCGGCTTTGCGACCGAGCATCCACAGCGACTCGCCCTTTTCCTCACGCGCAACTGGAATGCTGGCCGCCATCATTGCCTCGTCAAGCGAATGGAGGGCCTCGTCGTAGCGGCCCATCCTATTGAGGATCGCCCCGCGGTAGTAGAGGCTTATCGCACGGGCCTGTCCACGTTGAAGCCCGGCAGACATCGTCAAATGATGAAGGCATTGATCAATATTGCCGGTGAGAAATTCAAGCCACGCCAGTTTTGGCATAGCTTCCACGTTCGTCAAAAGGCCGTATTTCCGGGCGACCTCGAAATGCCCTCGTCCGGCGGTGATATTCGCCTTGTCGGCAGGACTGAGCCACTGCGACGGATCGCGCTGGGCAAGTGCGAGTTCGTCGGGAACCTGAACACTTTGAAATACGAGCGTGCCCGCACGTTCGTGATATCGAATAAAGCCGCTGTGAGCAACCAGGCCGAGCCAAAGAAGCGAAAACCCAAGGAAGGCCCACCCTACTGGCTGCATTCGCCCCGCGATCTTAAGGGAGCGTCCGTAAAAAGCAAGATCCCGACGGCGAACCATGTGGAATCCCCGCAGAGCAAGAAAAGCCGAGATCGCCGCTATGCCAAGTGCCATCAGCATCGGAACCACCTGATAGACGTTCCACACGGCAAAATAGCTAGCTATGAAAACAGCCGCAGCGAACGCTTCTTCGGGCCATGTAAGAGAAGCAGTCTTCTTCGCGGACTTGCCGATGGCTCCCGCAGGCTTTCCAAAGCCGAAGTAGAGTGCATCGTTTGGACATACGGACACGCAGTCCATGCATTTCATACAGCCTGGGTCAACAACCATCCCGAACTGCTTTACCTCGGAATGGACGATCACATTCGACGTACAGGCCGCGGTACAATGACCACACTCATTGCAGGCATCCGTCACACGAATGCGTCCCGGCGCTACCTTGTCCGCAAGGCTGAAAAAACCGCCATACGGGCAAGCGTAAGTGCAGAAGCCCTTGGCACCGAGAAAATACACCGTCATGAAGGCACAAATGAAAATGAAGGGGATCGCAACCCAGATCGGCGGAAAAGTGGCCCAAAAATCGGTTGTGATCAGATGGTTGGTGAATTGCGGGAAAAGGGGCTCATTCGGGGGTTTTGTAAGCCAACGCCCAAAGGTCGGCCAAACGAACATATAGAGAGCAGCGATCAGGGGTACGAAGACCAGCAGTCGCGAACGGAACGGCCTCGGTTTCAGGCCTATTCTTTCCAGAAGCCACGCACAGAGATCCTGGAGGGCAATGATATGGCAACCCCAACCGCAAACGAACCGGCCAAATATCAGAGTGGCAATAATTGCCAACGAAAAGAATATTACCCCCGCATTGATAGCACCTTGCTGCAGCGTATACATCGCTTCGGACGGTTCGATCGGCGAAACCGTCGTGCCCATCAAGCGCCATTGGACAATGTGGGCGAGCATAAGAAGGTTCACGGTGATCAGAGTGATCGCACGCCAACGACTCTTTCGGGCTCCTTGCGGGGAAGACGATCGGGGATGGACCGGCAGGTACCGAGATCGGCTCGCCGCCTGTTGTTTAGCTTCACAACCCGATTTCATATCTCAGAAGTACGCCCACCCGTAGCCGAAAGGCTATTTCAATACTATATCTTCCTTGCCTCGCGGGGCTAGAAGAGTGTTAAAGTAGAGAATTGAGTTTGTCGCGAGGCTGGGTCCACATTTAGCCTCCGATATTCTCACTGAACAAAGGGGAGATCTTATATCTATGTTAAAAGCGGTACTCATTGCATTCCTTCCGATCTTGGTGTTTTCGGGCGAAGGTTCAATGTTCCTTTCTTCCTTCAACACACCTAGTTCCCGTCCAAGCGGGATCCTCGAAAAGATGGTAGTCGAATCGGGGTCGATCTCATTCGACCTGGATATGGGCAAGCTGACCGGGACGAGTCCCGACGCCGCCCGGCCGGATTCTTTGCGTTTTGATGTCGGGGCCGATTCTTTCTATATAATTCTTGTCTATAACGGTGAACTTCGCGGTCCATTGCCCAGTTCCCTGAGGATCGCACCGATCGCATCAGCCTACCTGCCTTCAAGGCTCGCCGATTCATACAACCGACTCATTCTTGAAAGTCTGGGCTGGGGTAGCCGATACAGCATGGTTGTCCGGGATGCGGAGTCGGGCTTTGTTTTCTTCAATGTCGAAGGATATGAGTTTGAATACGATGGAGTGCAGAAGGTGTTCAACATTAAGGGCGGTCGGCTCTTGATCTCTGACGAGTTTGCTAAGGAGATGGGCCGGCCAGCGGACGTTGGTGTTATCGTCGGAGAATTGAAACTTTCATCGAAGGCTCGTGCCATCGAAGTACAAGAGATCGCCAATGGCGAGGTAGAGTCGTCGGTACTCCCGGCCGGCGCAGGCATGAGGCCCGACGATGGCAGCGTTCCCGGACCGGATGTTATCGTCGGCGATGTCAATGGCCTTGCACAATTCGGCTCCGCAAATAACGGCTTTGTGGGACTGGCCCTGGGTACTGATTCCTGTAATGCGGGAACAGTTAACCTGAACTGGCATGCGACGCCGAGTAATGACCACCCCGTGATCCCACAGAATCTTTATCGGATGACTGGCGGCTCCGATAATACCGAACGGTTCGAGCAGATCGGCCAATCGAGCGTGAAACATGCCTTTTATGCACTCACTGATAACATATGTGGATTTGGCTGCAATGGGGTTGGCGCCAGTTGGCTTGGCTCGGGTTGTTCTGATCCATACGAGGCTAGTCTGAACGCGGGGCCGAGTTTGGGTTCGCGTGCCTGGGTCAATCCGTTCACTGGATTCTTCCCAAGAGGAGATTCGCAAACTCCACCAAATAATCACGCCGGGCACACTCATACGGGCACATCGCACCGCATTTTGACCAAGATCAGTGATCTGGACACTAGTCTGAACCAGGGAGCGACTTACTACGCCGAGGGGCAGTATGTTTCGCCGCACGAATATGCCTGGTGTGAGGCGAATCCCGGTCAATGCAATATGAATAATAATGTGTCGTATCGACGTTACTCCGTCATAGGCACGTCCTCGCCATTCGTGTTCATCGCCCAGGGCAGCACGGAACGAATGAAGCCCGCCATATATGCCTGGACTGGTGCAACAATGGTAGATTTTCAACCCGACGCGGTCAATGATGGCGTCGGCGTGCTTGGTTACAAGGTCACACAAAAAAGTCCCGGCCTCTGGCATTATGAATACGCAGTTTACAATCAGAATCTCGACCGAGCTATTCAGTCGATCCTGATCCCGACAGGTAATGGCGTTACCGTCACAAATATTGGCTTCAGCGCTCCGCCGCAGCACCCGGGCTGGACAGGTGACGGTACGATGGGCAACTTGGGCTTTAGTAGCTCCCCTTGGCAGCAATCGCTGACCCCGACAGCGGTATCCTGGAATTCGGAAACTCTTGCTCAGAATGAAAATGCCAATACAATCCGATGGGGGACGCTCTATAATTTTCGGTTCGACGCAAATAGGCCGCCCGGAGCTGCAATGGCCACGATTGGCTTCGCCAAGACAGGCAACCCGATCCAACTGCGAATAGAAGCACCTTTAGCCCTGCCGGTTTCTGTTTCGGGACGGGTTGTTACGCCGAGCGGATTGGCCATCCGGAATGTGATCGTAAAGATGACCGATGAGAATGGGTCAGTTGTTACGGCGACCACAAATTCATTCGGCCTTTACAGCTTTGAGAACATTACTCCCGGTAAAACATACACCCTGTCAGCGGCTTCGAAGAGATATCGATTTGCACCAAAAGTCGTTTCGATAAATAGCAACCTGACAGACGTTGACTTTGCTGGTCTCGAATAGTAGAGAGAATTGAAGGTCAGCGACAAGACTGGGGGTGAGATTGTCTCGCCCCCTTCTTTTGTATGCTCCTCCTTTGACTACTTGCTCTGCATGATCTCTGAATGCTCCTCCGAGTCAGCCCATTCGATGATCTCGGCGACTCGCCATATCGGGAAAGGGTGTGACAACCCGGCATTCATCGTGTCGGCCCAGAAACGATCGAGCATCTTCTCGTCATAGTCCTTCTTGAACACTCGTCCCTGCTCAAGGAAAAGATCGTAGTCGATCTTCGACGCAAACGTTCCCCCCGCGAGCTTCATCATCGTTCTGCCAATAACATGCGGATCCTGAACGACCAGCAACGCCGCCCGATCACAGCTAAGCTCAGCCCGCCTGGCCCAGGAAAGCAGAGCACTCGAAATACCAAGCGAAACTATGAGCTTGATGATCTCAGACCCCGGCAGAAGCCTTGCCACAGAGATATTCGCCAGGAGTTCCATCAAACGAGCAGCGGTCAGGTACAGCACATGCTCCGCGTGAATATGACCGACCTCGTGAGCAATCACGGCAAGCGTCTCTTCGTCGTTCAGGCGTTCGATGAGGGCCGAATGAAGCACGATGATCGGTTTCTCGACACCGCCTGTGAACGCATTCACAAGCGGGTTTTGCTGAACGAACATATCCGGCATCTCAACGCCGAGCGTATTGCACGCGATCTCCAGCTTTGCGTGCAGATCGGGGCATTGTGTTTGCGTGACCTTGACCGCACTGGCCATGAATGAGACACGGATCGCCGACTCTCCGGTCCACGCAAGCAGTTTTTTCAAAATCGAATCGACACCCGGGATCGACTTCAACGCAGCAAGTGCTTTCTTGTCCAGCGGATGAACGTAGTCGTTTTTGTGAAGGCTTGTGAACTTCTTATGCGGCTCATCCGATAAGGGAAGCTTGCATTTGCCACAATTGGCGTCGTTGTTAGCATAGTCGGCTTTGACCGAATTCTTCTGCCCACAGTAACGGCATTTGACGAAGTTGTTTTTCGCGATCTCTGATGATTCTGATTCCGGATTCTTCTTATGCATATATGGAAAGTCTAGTTTAGGTGTACCGATTTGCCAAACATTTTAGGTGTTCCCGATCAACGTCAGGTTTGCAACGGTCTCAATGTGATGGGTTTGCGGGAAAAGGTCAATTGCCGTAATGCTTTCGATCTGATAGTTGGCATCCAGCAGAACGCGAAGGTCACGTGCCAGGATCGAGGGCTCACAAGACACATAGGATATACGATCGGGCCCGATGTCGGCTATCGTCTGGATAGTGCCCTTCTCTGTTCCGGCTCGTGGAGGATCGAGAACAAGTAGATCGACCGCTCCATGCTTGTGCGATTTGAGAAATCCTTCGACGCATTCCTCCACATTTTCGACGTTTGAGAGCCGTGCATTCTCGATATTCTTCGCCGCGAAACGGGCCGCGATCGGGTTCGACTCAACAGCGACCACCTTCTCGAACCGCCTGCCGAGTGGAAGCGTAAACAGTCCAACACCGCTATAAAGGTCATACGCCGTTTTGCCTTTCATATTGCCGATCGCGGCACTGATCAGCGCGCCGATCAAAAACTTATTCGTCTGGAAGAATGTCTGGGCAGAAAAGAGATAGGTCTCATCCCCTTCCTTATGCGTTAGCTCCGCTGTCGGTTCGGCCATCTCCGCCGAGTAGAGTGAAACTCGCCCTCCCTCACCCGTTGCGGCCTCGATCTCAGCCTGCTCGCTCCACAAACTCTCCCAATCAAGACTCTGCCTCGTGTATTCCAGGGTCGACTGAAGGCCCGGAGTAAGGATCGGACAGCTGCCAAGATCGATCACCTCATGAGAATCTCGACGATAATAACCAAACCGCCGCGTAGTCCGGTCGAGATGCCACCGTGCACGCGACCGATAGCCAAATTCACTCGGACTCGAAACGATCTGTATCTCGGCCTCGTAGTTGATCTTGCCGATCCGATTGAGGCAATCGCGTACTATTCCGATCTTCGCAGCCAGTTGCCCGGAATAGCTTAACTGCTGGAAATTGCAGCCGCCGCACTTGCCGAAATACTCACATAACGGTTCAACGCGCCGCGGGCCAGGTTCTACTATCTCAACGATCTCGGCAAACGCCATCCGCTTCTTGACCTCTGCGATCCGAACCTTCAGCACGTCTCCGGGGGCGGTGAAGGGTGTTAGGACAGTCAGGTTCTCGGCGAACGCCAGTCCAAATCCGCGCGGAACTATCTTCTCTACGCGAACCTGTATCACATCGCCGATCCTATAGTGTTTGCTCACAATATTCGGGACACGAGACAAAACCGCCCCATCTGATCCTTTAATTGCCTAAACGGTCTCATCTTCTTGACACACTCTGGAATTGAAAGCTATTTCCTCGGAAACTTACCATTCGCTAGCATTTTCTTGAGAGTTTGGAGGTCATCGTCATTAGTGTATGAAAGAGTGAACATGATCGCCGACTGTTTTATCACGGTTGCGTAGAGTCGCTTGCGGCCGGAGTTTGAGGCCGTATCGAGAAATGCAAATTGATAAGGGCCAAGCCTCTCAGCCTTGGTTGCGGAATAAGAAAAGTCCGGCGGTAGTTTCGATGTAGAGTATGCCGCGGTGATCGCGTCAAAATAATCTACCGCATCCCTGATCTGTGGATTGGCCCGCAGGTCCTCGGCAGTAACGCGAAGGACAGCACCATGCCGACCCGTGTCCGATCGAAAAGCGGTCAAAAGCACATCGATCTGCCGCGCGGACTTTGTCGTCAACGGATCGATACTCAGGTCGTGTCCATGGGCTCTGACCACTTTCTCAAAATCATTCCCCGCGATATACCAGTTCTCAGGAACAGTGACTTCGAACTCAAAACGGCTGTTCGAATAGGTTCGATCCGCCACCTTCCCCCCGAGAGCCTCGATACCGGTTTCTTTAGCCGGTACGCCCGCGGGAAATCTCGGACTCGTTCGGGTAGTTTGGCCGCTGATGGCCAGCGTCGTAACGATCAGTACACCCAGCAAGAAAAGCGATCTCATCATAGGTAATAAAGCCCCAGCCTCGGAATCCCGGCTATCTCGCGAAGCTTGCGTAAGAGCATTAACCGGTAGGTTGTATCGTATGCCTCGGCGGTCATCTCAGCCTTGTATCCACGAAGCTGCGAGGCAACTTCCTTCTCTATCAGGGTTAGATGCTCTTTCTCCCAGTTCGCAAGCATCGAATGTTCCAGGAGTCTCTCGACATCCGCCAGAGTGGAGTCAATTGTTTCCGGGTCGCGAGCCATATTCGCCAGGAATTCTTCCAGCCTCGCGATAGCTCGATCAAGATCCTCCCGGAGTTCCGGCCGAGGGTTCCTATCAAGCACCTCGATCGCATTTTTGATATGGTCGACAACCGCATTCTCGCTCCAACCCGAATCGATGATCTCCAGCTCCTCGTCCGGCGCCGCCCCGACCCGTGCCGATAGCCATTCGTTGTATTGAACTTCGATCTCCTCCCGACAGTAGAACAGACTCTTAATGGTTCGCGTTCCCGGGGGCTGTTTGTCAAAGATGTCAAAGACCGATTCGATCGATCGAATGACAATATGCAATGGGATCCCGCGCTCCTGCCAGGCTTCCATCAGGGCCCAATCCAGCGGGCTGAGGAAAAGATGTTTTCCTCGACGCCGTATAAATGTGTCCTCGATCTCGGTGTAATAGTTGAAGTAGTTCACGCGCTTACTAGATGCTAGACGGGCGGATTTCCGAAGTCAAAAAACGCTCGGGTGCGCCGTTGCCGATCGCCTGCTTTATGCAATTCGACTACAGCGCCATATGTTAATCTATAGAAAAATGGCAGATCGTCGCGAATCATTTAAGACCTCCTCTGGAATAGATCTTCCGGCTGATTTCAATCCGGAAAACACGGAAACGATCGATTATAAGAGCGATCTCGGCTCTCCCGGTCAATTTCCTTACACCCGCGGGGTTCGTAAGAATATGTACCGCGGACGTTTCTGGACGATGCGCCAGTATGCCGGATTCGCTACTGCGGCAGAATCGAACGAGCGATACAAATATCTCCTCTCGCAGGGGACGACCGGACTGAGCGTGGCGTTTGACCTGCCGACCCAGATCGGTCTCGACAGTGATGATCCGCTTTCGGCCGGAGAGGTGGGCAAGGTCGGCGTGGCCATCGACAGTGTTGACGACATGCTTACACTGTTCGACGGGATCCCTCTCGACCAGGTCACGACTTCGATGACCATTAACGCCACGGCGTCCACCCTGCTCGCCCTTTATCTGGCGGTTGCAAAAAAGCAGAACATATCTTTCGACAAAGTCGGCGGCACTATTCAGAACGATATACTCAAGGAATATATCGCTCGCGGTACGTACATTTATCCACCTGGGCCCTCTTTGCGGCTGATCACTGATACCTTTGCCTACTGTGCGGCCGAGGTTCCTAACTGGAACACTATATCGATATCTGGCTACCACATACGCGAGGCAGGTTCGACTGCCGCGCAGGAGATCGCGTTCACGCTCGCAGACGGCATCTGCTACGTTCAGGCCGCGATCGATGTCGGCCTTGAGGTGGACGATTTTGCGCCGCGATTGTCTTTTTTCTTCAATTCGCATAACAACTTGCTCGAAGAGATCGCTAAATTCCGCGCCGCACGCCGACTCTGGGCCCGGATCATGCGTGAGCGATTCGGGGCGAAAGATCCAAAGTCGATGATGCTGCGGTTTCATACCCAAACAGCCGGTTCGACGCTGACGGCACAACAGCCCGAGGTCAATGTGATCCGAACGACGATCCAGGCACTCGCAGCCGTCCTCGGAGGGACGCAAAGCCTCCATACCAACTCGCTCGATGAAGCCCTCGGCCTGCCAACCGAAAGTGCCGCTCGGATCGCCCTGCGTACCCAGCAGGTCATCGCTCACGAATCCGGCGTTGCCGACACGGTCGATCCGTTTGCCGGCAGCTACGCTCTCGAGGAACTCACAAGCAAGCTGGAAGACATCGCCGTGCGTTACATCGACCGGATCGACGCGATGGGCGGTATGCTGCGCGCCATCGAGGCCGGTTACGTCCAAAACGAGATCCAGGAGGCAGCATACGAATACCAACTGGCAGTCGAAAAAGGCGATGCTATCGTCGTAGGCGTCAACCGTTACCAGGCCGATGAAGAACCGATCCCCGTCCTTCGTATCGATGAACAGATCGAAAAGGACCAGATCGCCCGCCTACGCTCCGTCCGTGAGCGGCGCGACCAGCCAACTGCCGATGCTGCTCTCGATGCGATCGAAGAAGCCGCCCGCGGCACCGAGAATCTCATTCCACGCATCCTTACGGCCGTCGAGGCTCATGCTACCGTAGGCGAGATCAGCAACCGACTGCGGAGTGTCTGGGGTGAGTACCGCGAATCCGTTACGCTTTGACGTCATCCGAAAGCCAAAAACTTGGTGACAACATAGTTGAACTGTGTTAGTCTCAGTACAAGTCCGCCCTCCTGCGGACATCCTCGTTCACCACCCTGCCCGCTATGGACCTACTAAACGATTACCTCAAGAGCCTCCTTTCGTCTTGTGCCGACGAGCTCCGTCTAGAACCGAACAAGAATCCCTGCCTTGTCGCCGAAAACCGAACGACCGACGTTGGCAGCACCCCGCTGCAGGGAACGCAGATCAGTACAATGGTGTTCCCTTTGATCCCGCCGGGCGTGAAGACCGCTCTTCCGCACCAATCGGAAGTCGAGTTCGTCCACCCGCACAATCTCGGCAATTTTAGCTTTACCGTCCAAAAATCGAGTGCGGGTTTCGTCGTCACGATCCGGCCCTTGATCGGAGAATCCTCAGAACGCTTCCGCGAAATACCAAAAACACCGCCGCCGGCCTTTGAGACGTTCGCCCCCATTGAACCCGCCCCGGCACCGGAACAGACCGCGGCACCGATCGAGACGCCGTCATACGATCTCTTCACGAACGAGCCTTCGCCCTCATATGAATTCGAAAGCTCTTCTCTTGACCTGCAGGTGACCGAATCGGCCCCCGCCGCAACCTCAGCGGTCTCCGACGTGCTTTACGACCAGTCGCCCGCCGGCGAATACGTTGCCGAAGCGATCCCTCAGATCGAGGTAGTTTCCTTTAACGACCCCGAGTATCAGACCGTATTTTCCGATACGGCGACCTACGAACCTCCGGGCCGACGCGACGACTTCGATCCTCGCGAGTACGTTCCGCTCGCGCAGCCGGAGCCGGTGTATCAAGCCGACGCATATGAGCCGCCCCCAACCTCACCTCCTTCGTCAACGGCCCCGGAGCCAACGGAGACCGGTTTCGTTCCAGCCGCAGCCGATTCGCGTCAGGCAGCGAAAATGGATTCCCTTTTCCGCAAGATGGCTGAGCTCGGTGCCTCAGATCTTCACCTCTCTGTCAGTATGCCGCCGATGGTCCGAAAAGACGGTAAGATCCGGCCATTGGAGTCGGGCGGCGAGAGCCTTGACCCCGGTTCAATGCGTGCGTTGCTGACCTCGATAATGCCCCGCAAGAATCAGGAAGAATTCTCAGTCCGGAACGATACCGACTTTGCTTACGAGATCCCCGGCCTCGCACGTTTTCGGTGCAACATCTTTATGGACCGAAAGGGCATGGGTGCGGTTTTCCGTATCATCCCATCGAAGATCCTGACCGCCGAGCAACTCAATCTGTCGAAGGCGATCATGGACCTGTGCACCTTGTCGAAAGGGCTTGTTGTCGTGACCGGGCCGACCGGTTCCGGTAAATCGACAACGCTTTGCGCGATGGTCGATTCGATCAATAAAAACCGCGAAGACCATATCATTACGATCGAAGACCCCATCGAATTCACCCACGAGAATCAGAAATGCCTTGTCAATCAGCGTGAGGTCCATAACCACACGGACTCGTTCAAGGACGCTCTTCGAGCGGCCCTTCGCGAAGACCCTGATATCCTTCTCGTCGGCGAAATGCGTGACCTCGAAACCATTTCGATCGCCATCGAAACGGCCGAGACTGGCCACCTGGTCTTTGGAACCCTTCATACGACCACGGCCGCATCGACCGTTGACCGCATCATCGACCAGTTCCCCGCCGACCGGCAGCAGCAGATCCGCGTGATGCTCTCCGAATCGCTCAAGGGCGTGATCGCCCAGACGCTGCTTCCGAAGAAGGGGGGCGGCCGCGTTGCGGCTCTCGAGGTCCTGATCGTCACGCCCGCCATCTCGAACCTGATCCGCGAAGGCAAGACCTTCCAGATCCCGTCCGCCATGCAGACCGGCAAAAATCTGGGCATGGTCATGCTCAACGACGCTCTCTACGCCCATGTAGAAAAAGGACTCGTCGAGCCGATGGATGCCTACGTCAAAGCGGTCGATAAGGTCGGTTTTGAGACCCTGCTGACACGAGGCGGATTCAAACTCTGACCTCAACTTGAACAAGCATGATCTCGAAGCGGCGGAACGCAGACTTCCGCCGCTTTTTCATTCTGTAAGACGGCCAAATTCGGATCTCATCACCCGTAAACCCCTTATCGACAGCGTGTTACGGCCACGAAAACGTAGAAGATCGAGTGTCCCAGTGTCCCACCCCTGTCCCACTCATCGGGTGGGACAGCTAACCGACTGTGTTATCAACAGTTTACGGCGATGCAACGACCAAATATCGAGGAAATTTAAAAAACTTTTGTAAGACAATGTCACATGAATCACGGCCTCTGAAAGTTCAAAAAACCAGAGGCGTGCAAACCAGAGGTCGTCAAATTGTCAAAGAGCAGAATGCAACATTGTATCATGTATCGTACAGTTTGCGGCATGAAAAAAACCTGGATGGCAGAGAATAGAAAAGCCTGCGCCGGAATGGCTGCAGGCTATCTTCTAAGTTGTTCCAAAACTTATTACGGAACCTCGTATGGTTTAAGCTGGCTGTCGATCTTGGCCTTATCCCCAACGACGACGAGCGTCATCTTATCCTCGATAAGATATTTCTTTGCCATCGCGGTGATGTCGGCGGGCGTCACGGCCGAGAGCTTCTGGACATAGCTGGAAATATAGTCCTGCGGCAGTTCGTAATAGTTGACGTTCTCAAGTTGGCCGATAACGCCGGCTCGGGTCGAGTTGCTCAAGACGTAGATGCCCACGAGGTAGTTTTTTATACCCTGAAGCTCGGCTGCGCTGGGCGGTTCGTTCTTGAGCCGGTTGATCTCGAAGAGTATCTCCTTGATCGAAGCACCTGTATGTTCGGTCGTTACGTCCGCGTTTTCAACCCAATAGCCCGTACCATATCTGTGCCAAATAAAGCTGTTTGGCGAATACGTATAGCCCTTATTTTCGCGGATATTCGAGGTTATGCGCGAACTGAAGGAACTTCCGAGGAGCGAATCGAGGACGCTGAACTTGATAAAATCAGGATCGGACATCGACATCGAAGGAACTCCCAGATAGATCGTCGACTGTGGTGCGGCCGGCCGATCGATCACGTCAAGAGTTCGTCTCGCCGTGATCTTTGGAACGCTGCGGATCGGGTCCGGCCCCTTTTTCCATTTTCCGAACTCTTTTTCGATCGCGGCCTTTAGCTTTGCGGTGTCAAATTGTCCACACACGTAAAGATGGGTTCTGGCGGCGCCGAACTGGTTGAAGTAGAATGTGCGGATGTCCTGCAAAGTATAGGCTTTCAGCCCGGTTTCGGTTGGGAATATCGAGCTGTAAGCATGACCCGAAAAAACGATGCTGCGGAATCTTTCCCACGCCATCGAGCCCGGCTGCGCTCGGCTGATAGCCAGCTCACGGAGTTTGTTCGCCCTCACCTTCTCGACGTCCTCGGCCGCAAAACGCGGATTTGTGACCACATCTGCCAGCAGGCTTAGGAAACGAGTATCAAACTCAGACAGGACCTCGCCGCCGACCACGGTCTTATCAGTTCCTGCCGATGTAAAAATGCTACCGCCCATGTCGGCCGTTTCGAGTGCGATCTGTTCGGCACTGCGGGAATTCGTACCTTCTTTGAGAAGCGTCGAGACCATATCCGAGATCCAGCGCTGATCATTCCTCTCATTCAAGGAACCGGCCCGAACCACCGCCTGCATCGCGACCTTGGGGATCGAGCCGTACTGCACAAGCGTTACCCGCAGCCCGTTGCCAAGCGTGTAAGTTTCCTGTTTGGGAAAAACGAAGGCCTTCGGCTGGCCGCCGGCAGGCGGCGTTTCCTTTTGAGCAAATATCGGGAATGTTAAGAGCAATATCAGCATCGCCGCGACGCATAGGGCGATGGTTGGTGCCAGTTTGTTCCGTGTTTTCAATACTGGTTCTTGCATTAGTTTGTACCTCCGGCCGCGGCTGCAGGCTTATCGAGATTCAGAATAACGACTGTTCTGTTTGTCTTGCGAAGGTATTCCTTTGCAGTTTGTTGAATAAGCGCCGGTGTCACCTTGCGGAAGTTGCCTTCGATCAGGTTGATGTTGTCGGGTTTGTCATCAAACAGTGCGAAACTGGCGAGCAGATCGGCTCGGCCAAAGCCGCCAAATTGCGTCATTGTATCGTACAAACCGCTTCTAAGTTTGACGATGGCTCTGTCTATCAATCGCTGATCGACCGGCTTCGAGCGGATGTTCTCGATCACGCTGTCGGCGGCCGCGAGGATCTGTTCCGGGGTGACCTTCTCGTCGTGGATCAGATCGACGGAAAAGAGCATCGGGCCGTTGTAGTTGAACATATTGCCAAGATATCCGTTGATACCGCCGCTCAAGCCGCTGGTGTAGTTCTTGTTCTTCACCAACTCCTGATATAGCAAACTGTCCTCCCCCTGAAGCAGGATCTGGTCGATCAAACCCATCGCATAATACTCTGGCGTTCCGCGCTTCGGCATTTGATATCCAAAGCCGACGGCAGGTTTCTTTGCCAGTTTGTCGGTTCGGGAGACCGTCTTTTCCTGTTCCTGACGAGGTTCGGAAAGGTCTCCGATCGGTTCCGGTCTTTGCGACGGGATACCTGAGAAATATTTATCGACCCAGCCTTTGACCTCGGCCTCATTTATGTCGCCGGCGACCACCAGCACCGCGTTCTGAGGCTGATAGTATTTTGCGGCAAAGGCTTTCGCATCATCGAGTGTTGCCGCCTCGAGATCTTTCAAATCACCGTAAAAATTGTGTGCGTTGTACCAGTTCGTGAACGCGGCCATCGGCAGATCGATCCATGGAAATGAGCCGTATGGCTGGTTCAGTACATTCACCTTGACTTCGTTCGCAACAACACCCTGCTGGTTCTTGAGATTCTCCTGATTGATGTCGAGGCCGCGCATGCGGTCGGCTTCGGCCCATAGCAGCGTTTCGGTCTTGTGAGCCGGGACGACCGCGAAATAGTTTGTGAAATCAAACCTCGTGGAGCCGTTCAATACGCCGCCGTTTGATTCGACCAGCTTGATGAATTCGAGCTTGCCGAGATTCTTCGACCCCTGAAACATCAAATGCTCAAAAAGATGGGCAAAACCTGTCCGGTCACGCGGTTCGATCCGAAAGCCGATATTGTAATAAACGGCGACCGTCACGAGCGGTGCCGAATGCTCGGGGGAGAGTACTACCTTTAGCCCATTGCCGAGTTTGTAGTAGGTCACTGGAACCTTGATCCCCGCGGCCTTTGCCTGCGCGTTTGCAGGCAGGCTTGCCGACAGGCAAATCGCGGCGGCAACACCGACCGCAAGAATACTTCGCAAAATATTATTCATAGCAACTCCTCTGGATTCTCATATCTAATTCGAAATCAATTGGAAAAAGTTTCAACCGAATGACGCCGAGAACATTTTAGACTTGTCCATGTGAAAGGAGTAGTGGCAGGAAAGAAGGATCCGTGGATGCGCTTAAGTTTTCCGCGGGAACGATGGTAGAGCCTGCCTTTCAGGCGAAATCCCGGTCCGGCTATTTTGAGACCGAAACACCATTCGCGTTCAGCGTGTTTCCGATCGATCGTTGGAATTCTGAGATCGCTTTATTAAGGTCGGTTCGGGACTGGAGTTCACGTCCGCGCGCTGCGGCGAGATCGGTCTGACGCTGGAGCACCAGATAGAATGTAGAAGTTCCACCGCGAAACTGTCGCTGTTCGCTGGCATATAATTCTTCGGCTGCGGCACGCGCATCGACCGCCGAAGCAAGCCTTGATTCAGCAGAACGAAGAGCCTGAAGCGCGTTCCTGACCTCGGCCACCACGACCTGCTCGATCTGGGCCCTATTATTTGCGATCTGGCCGGCCTCAAGTTGGGCCCGTGCAAGATTGGCTTTGGCTACCTTATTTCCCCATGGCAGTTCGATCGAAACACCGACGCGGTACGACGGATAGTCGATCGCGGCCAAATTCCCGAGCGATGAGAAGTAGCCGCCGACAAGATTGGGCGGGACCCGGCTGAGCCCTGTGGACGGATTGATCGCAGCGGGCGTCTCGGTGCCTGCCAGCCCCTGCATCGTGTACGATCCGACGAGATCGATCTGTGGCTTGGCCTGATCACGAAAATAATCCTGATCGATAGCGTTTATTTCCGCCGAGGTCTGCAATTGGGTGATCTCGGGCCGGTTCTTCAGAGCCTCGGAAACGGCGATCTCAAGTCCGACCTGAGGAACGGCAAGCCCGACGGGCGTGACCGGCGTTAAGGCCCTTGACCATGCGCGTGCGTTCCGATCCGGCAGAAGGAGCGTTTTCAATACGTTCTCAGCCCTGGTCACGCTCTCCTGGGCCTGGTAAACGGTCTGTTCGAACGTCGATATCTGCGCGTTGGCCGCGACGAGCTCTATGGGTGCGAGCACCCCTCGATCTACCAGACGCTGGTTGCTTTCGAGCTGTTCGCGCGCCTGTCTCAGCGTTTCTATCTGCACCTGCTGATTCCTGAGGGCAAAGACGAGGTCCCAGTAGGCCTGCTCGACCGCATTGACAACGGTGATCGCCTGCCGCTTCAGCTGCGAATCTGTGAGATTGATATTCTTTTTCGCGATCTGTATCGCGCGGCGAGTGCTGTCGATCCGACGATTGCGCCAAAGCGGTTGATTATACGAAAGTGCAAGCGAAGCCGGAAACTGCGGGTTAAGGAACGAGTTGGTGTTGCTTGTCGTCGTTCTCGACGAATTGAACAACGCCGAATAATTGCCGCCGGCGTAGGGCGAGAGCCCGCTGATCCCCGTCGAGCCGAACATTCGGGTCTGAGTAACTGCGCCGTTCACCGCTCCGCCGATCAAAGAGGCGGTCGGCGTTGTAAGCCGCTCGTAGTAGCTTTCAGACACCCACAGCGGGTCGTATGCACCGCGAGCTCCCAAAAGGTTGATATCGCTGATCCTCGCTTCTTTGCGCGACGCCTCAATATCATTATTGTTTCTAAGCGCCATCTCGATCGCCTCGTCGAGCGAGAGAGGCATTTGGTCGTCCGTGGTCACGCCGATACGTTCGTTCGATGGCATCGGACGCGTTGGGGACGGGAACCTCGGCTGAACCGGTATCGGTTCATCCGGAGTCGGTGTCGGTGTCTGACCGAATTGCGACGTCGAGAAAGTCAGAGCGAGAGCTGCGCACGCCAAGGTACGGATCGCACGCGATCTTGTTACGAACAGAAACATCTATAAACTAGCTAACGGCCTCAGTGCCGTCTGTCGTCTCGGCAGTCGGCTTTGGCCGCCTGAACGACGAGAAAATATTTCCAACTCCACCAGAGATCGAACGCCATATCGTCGTCTGCTGCGCGTCGTCGAATATAGAATAGAAGACCGGTACCGCCAACAGAGTTAGCAGAAGGCACATCGACTGGCCGCCGACGACCAGTATCCCGATGGAACGGTTCGTGGCCGCTCCGGCTCCGCTGCCGACGATCAACGGGATCATACCGGCGACAAGGGCGATGGTCGTCATCAGGATCGGCCGCAATCGGTCGCGGTTAGCCTGGATTATTGCATCATACCGGTTCATTCCTTTTGCACGTAATGTGTTCGTGTGGTCGATCTGCAGAATAGCGTTCTTCTTGACGATACCAAACAACAGCAGGATGCCGAGCGCCGAGAACATGTTCAGGGTCTGACCCGCGATCGCAGTCGAAAGAAGTGCGAACGGCACCGACAACGGAAGTGTAATGAGGATCGTCACCGGGTGAATAAATGATTCGAACTGAGCCGCGAGGATCAGGTACATAAAGACGAACGACAGCAGGAAGGCGTAGAGGAATGCGTCGTAAGCCTTCTGCAGTTCCTTCGATTGCCCTGTAACGCCGGTCAGATACTCGGCGGGCATGTTCAACTCTTTGGCGAACCGCTGCATCTTGGCTACGGCGTCCGATTCCGACGTATTAGGCGGAAGCCCCGCGGAAACGGTCACTTGACGCAGACGGTTGAGACGGCTGATCGAGGACGGAGAAACGCCTTCGTCGATCTTTACAACACGTTCGAGATCGACCGTGCCCCCGTTCGACGACGCCACGGTGAAATATCGGAAATTGCTGCGGTCCCGCCGGAACTGCTCCTCAGCGCGAACCACGACATCGTATTGCTTCGAGCCCTCGCTGAATGTCGATGTGATCTGGCCCGCGGAAAGAATGTTCAGGGCCTGAGCAACGTCGCCGGCACGAACGCCGAGATCGGCCGCACGCGTTCGATCAATGACAACACGGATCTCCGGATTCCCTACCTCGATCGACGTATCGGGGTCGCGATAGATGGGGTCCTGCTTCATCTTCTCGACCATCGCATTGGCATACTCGGTGAGCTTGTTCATATCCGGACCCGCAATGTAGTAACCCACGCCGGAACCTCCGCGGCCGAGGCCGAGACTGTTCCCGATCGAAGACGATGCTGAAACCGTGACCTGATAGTCCTTTGACGAATACTTCTTGGCGATATTCCGAGTCTGATTGATGAGATCGGCCTGCGATTTCTGACGCTCAGAAACAGGAAGCAACGCAACATTGATAAAGCCGTTGTTCGATCCTGATCCTCGACCGAAGCCCGCGAGCACAAGCGTGTTCTTTACGCCCGGAACCTCAGCACGGATATCTCTGGCGATCCGGTCAAGGATCGATTGCGTAGCCGACAGCGAAGTGCCCTGCGGACCACGCAGATTCACCTGATAGAGCGATTCGTCCTCATCCGGCAAGAACGCCATTCCAACAAATTTATAAAGCGGAACGATCGAGGCGACCGTAAGGATGCAAAGCAGAACGACCGCCCATCTAAAACGCATCGAGATGCGGAGCAGCCAGGCATAACTGTGGTCGATCTTGCTGTAAAACCATCCGTCTTTTGAATCATGCGATGATGCTGCCTCCGACTGCTGTTCAATGACCTCGCCGGTTATCTCATCGCGACCTTCTTTTTGTTCCGGTTCCGCCTTCCTCTTGATCCAGCGCGCAGCCAACATCGGCGTGAGGGTAAAAGAAACTACCAGCGAAACAGCGATGGCGGCCGCCGCCGTAAGGCCGAAGGACGACATGAATCGTCCGACGATCCCGGTCATGAACCCGACGGGTATGAAAACGGCAAGCAGCGACAGCGTCGTTGCCAAAACCGGCAGGCCTATCTCACGCGTGCCTTCGATGGCGGCCCGAAAGGGATCCATTCCCTTTTCCTCGACGAAACGATAAATATTCTCGAGTACGACTATCGCGTCGTCGATAACGATGCCGACCATTAAGGTGAGAGCGAGCATCGTCATCTGGTTCAGCGAATAGCCAAACGCCGCGATAGCCGCGAACGCTGCGATGATCGAGATCGGGATCGCAAGCGCCGCAATGATCGTTGAGCGGAAGTTCCACAGGAACAGGAAAACGACGATAGCCGCAAACAGGCCGCCGAGGATCAAATGCTCTTCGATCGCGGTCAGCGAGTTCTGAATGAACTCGGATTGATCCCGGATCACCGCGACCTTCATATCCGAAGGAAGGTTCGGAATGATCGTCGCCATACGCGATTTGACATTGTTGATGACAGCTATCGTGTTTACGCCCGCTTGTTTTCTGACACCGACCGACACCGAGGTCACGCCGTCAAGCGAGGCCGCACTGCTCGGCTCGGCACCGGCCTTCTCGACCGTTCCGATGTCCTTGATCTTGATCGGAAAGCCATTCCGCGTCGTGATCACGATATCGTTGAAGTCCTCGACGCGAGTCAGCTTGCTCATCGTCCTGACACCCAATGTTCGCTGGCCCTCGATGATGTTGCCGCCCGGAACCTCTTGGTTTTGCGAGCGTATCGCATTCGTCACCTCGGTTACCGCAAGGTTGAACGCTCGCAATCGGTCCGGGTTTACGTTCACCAGAATGCGCGGCGTTCGAGCTCCCCACACGAAAACCTCTGCCACGCCGTCCGCACTCTCGATGCGCTTTTGCACGAGCAATTCGACCTGCTCGGAAAGTTCGACAACGTCGCGCGGTGCGCTGATCGTGTACATCAGGATCGGCTGGGAATCGGGATCTGCCTTTTGCGCGACCGGCGGATCCGCGGTCTCCGGCAGGTTATTTGTGACCGAGCTAAGCTTCTGCTGAACTTCCTGGAAAGCCACATCGGGGTCTTTTTCCAGATTGAATGTGAGAGTTACGTTCGAACTGCCGCGTGACGACGAGGAACGCATTTCTTCGACGCCGGGAACCGTGTTCAGAGCTCCTTCGATGATGTCGGTGATCTCAGTTTCGATCTCTTCCGGTGCCGCGCCGGGGTTGCCGGTCCTTACTGAGATCGTGGGCAGGTCGATCTTAGGAAAGCGATCAACCCCGAGGGTGAAGAAGCTAAAACCGCCAACGACCGTCATAAAGAGCACGATGACAGTCGCAAAAACGGGCCGGTGAACACAAATTTCGGCTAACCACTGCATATTTCCTCAAGCCTCGTGTATCATACGACGACCCGAGCGCCTTCGAACAACTGGTCAAGGTTGCTTGTCGCAACATTTTGATCCGCCTCGAGGCCATTCAGGATCTGTACCCAATCTCCTTCTTCACGCCCGAGCTGCAAAACCTTGAGCTTCGCCACGCCGTCAACAATTACGAACGCGCGATGCGACTGCGTCGGCTGATGATTGTAAACCGCTGACTTCGGAACAAATATCCCTTTTCCGCCGCCTTCGCGGGTGATCTGAACCGTCGCAAACATCCCGGGCCGCAAAGAATTGTCGCCATTCTCTATCGACGCCTCGACGATCGCCGAACGCGAATTTGGATCGACCGCCGGGCTCACGGCTGTTACCGTCCCGGAGAAACGCCTATCTTTATAGGCATCGATCTGAGCCGAGACCCCTCGGCCGACGATCACGTATGGCAGATCGGCTTCGGCGATCCGGATCTCGATCTTGATGGGATTTGTGCGGAGAATGGTTGCAACGACCGAGGCTGACGAAACGTATTCGCCAACCGCAACGGGCCTGCTGCTGACGAAACCCGAGAACGGGGCTTTTATCACCGTATCAGCGATCGCCTGGGTTGCTTCGGCGACCTGCATCTCGGCCGATTCAACATCGGCACGCGCCGCCGCGATCGCCTGGTTATTTTGCCGAGCCGCATTGATCGCTACGTCGAGCTGCTGTTTCGCTGCGTTCGCACGTGAGCGCGCGGTATCGCGCTGCGTCCTGTAGGTCTCATAAGTGACCATCGCGACATCACCCGATTCGGTAAGTTCACGGTAGCGCTTTTCGTTCGCCTCAGCCTGTTTAAGTTCGGCGAGCATCTGTTCGTAATTGGCGCTGGCCGCTCGTACTTCCGGAATAGTTGAGGCGTTAAAACTGCCGTTCGGGCCAAGCCCCAAGCGAGCTTCGGCCTGTGAAACCGAGACCTTTGCCCTCTTAACAGCAGCTTGGGCACTCGATAGACGCAGACGAGCGTCCCGATCGTCAACGCGGGCGATGACCGCTCCGGCATTGACGAACTGTCCAACATTGATCGACAGATTCGATATTTTTCCGGCCGCTTTTGGAGCGACATCCGAGCTCTCATCGGCCGAGACGCTGCCCGTCGCCTGTATCACTGCAGCCACATCGCGCGCCTCCGTCTTGCCGACAGTTATCGCGATCGCAGCGTTCTGAGGACTTTCAGAATTTGAATTCCCCGGCCGTGCGTCTCCGGCTGAGGACGACCTGCAGGACCAGCTTCCCAACAGCATCAAGCAGACCCAAACATAGATGCAAACTTCCCTCATAGATCGGTGTTAAATACGTATTCTACAATAGTCGCCGCAGGCCCCCGGCGTTTGCTTTGTAAATTTTTGTCAATGGCGAGTGTTTTCGGGTGTTTCATCACTTCGCCATGACAGCTTATTTTTCCCGCCTCAGCAGTGGTAAAATAAGGTCTTTCAAAACCGATATATGAATGAGATCACCGTTACAGAATTAAAGGCCCGGCTCGACGCGGGCGACGATATTCAACTGATCGACGTGCGGCAGCCCGACGAATTCGCCATTGGGAACATCGCCGGCGCCGATCTGATACCCCTGGGCGAGGTCCCGTCGCGTAAGGGCGAGATCGATGAGGCCCGCGAGACCGTCGTTTACTGTAAAATGGGGGGCCGTAGTGCACGGGCCATCCAGTTTCTCGAGCAATCGGGTTTCAAAGGCAAGCTCTTGAATCTGGTGGGCGGTATAACTGCTTGGTCGAACGAGATCGACCCAAGTATACCCAAATACTAGAGCTCTGCTTCCAGCACACGCTGAGCCGCCAGCGCCATACCCTTTTGATCGTGGGCGACACCAGGCACGTCGATAAGCCGCCATTTTGTCTTCTTATCGACGCCTCGCACGCGCTCGAACATGTACGCCGCCCGTTCGAATCGATTTTTCCCCTGAGCATCCGCCTCGGGCGTTTGCCTCAGGCTTTCCGTCCGCTGCAGGTCGGCAGTTCCGCGCATCAGCACGAGATCGGTCTTCACCCAATTGCGGATATCATCTTCGGTGATCCTGAATGGCGAGTTCTTTACACCGTACGGGAAGACCGTGTTCAGGTCGGGAAGCGTGTAAAATCCGGGATTTGCCGCGATCGCCAATCGCACCTTGTTCTCCGGCATATAAAGCATGAACCGGTGCACAAACTGTCCACCGGCCGAATGTCCGAAGAGATCGTATTCCTTGGCTTTGAGCCCGAAACGTGACTTGGCCTCTTCGAACATCTGTTCGACCACGGTGAAGGCCCATCTCGGCTTGGGATTTGGCGTGTTCGATGCCTCGCGGCCGGTCGCGATATTCCCGAAATTGTAGCCCAGAGGTTCAGGCCAGTCCTTTTGGGAGAACTGCGGAGAAAGAACGACGTAGTTATGCTTCGACGCCCAATCGACCCATGGATCGAGATATTCGTCGGCATTTCGCTGCCTTCCCGCCATCACGACGATCACTCGGGTCTTGTTATCGATCTTCGCAGGAGTGTGATAAAAAACGGTCACAGCGGGATTATCTCCGGCCTTGAACACATAGGAACGCCTTCCCGGTGCAGGAGCCTTCGCCGGATCTGCCGAGGAACCTGGAAAAGCGCATTTCAGTGCGTCGATAACAGGCTGCCACGAACTGCGGTCCTTTCTTATTGACGGCTCCTGTTCGATATGGATAAATGCCCCTGGTTCGGGCGAAGAAGATACCGCGTTCTTGCAAGGGTCTTTCGTTTCGCCGTTCGAAAATCTACCCTGTACGTTGCTCAAGGCCGTCAGCGGACAGGTGGCATCCCCGTCGTAAATCTCGGCCTCGACACCGCCTTTTGTTAGGCATCCGAGCAGTTTCCTAGAATTTGTTGTCACGCTCGGGCTGCCGTTGCTGATAAATGCGCTCGGACAGGTCTGACGATCAGTCATTCCGTGAAGCTGCACCGCGACCATGGCCGGCCTTACCTTTACGAGGGCTTCATGAACGGCGTGAAAGGGCGTCGCTACGGCATGGGCAACATCTGAGACCGGGTAGGTGGCCGATGATTCGGCTGACTTGGGCTGATTGCAGGGAGTATCTTGTTTATTTGCGCGCCGATGCGCACCGGCGAGAAGATAAGCGCTGGCTCCCGTCTGAACAAATGCATCGATGGCCTGAAATTCCGTATTGCTGTCAAACACCGGGTGAGGAGCTTCGAGCACGAGCGGGTTTTTCGAGGCCGGGTCAAAGACGTAGAAGCCCCATCCCGCCTGCAGCGGTACCGTTTCCTCGAGCACAATATACTCATGGCCGTCAGATCTCTCGGTAAATCGCGAAAGCTCGTAGGGAAATGATAACTGACGGATCATCTGCTGAGCGTCGCCCATCCTGCCGGCAAAGATACTCTCGACAATAAATCGCCACGCCTTCAACTGCCCGTCAGTCGGAACGCGGAAACCATCCGAATCGCGACGGATCTGATTGCGGGAAGCCTTTTCGACCAGTTCGTAAAGACTTCCGGATCGCTGGCGGACCGAAGCGGCCGAGGATCCGTCAGCGCGCCCGACGGCTACGGAAGAAAGAAGAAGAGCAAGAATGAAGATATTTTTTGCCATCACAATCTTAAATAAAATGCCGCCGAATACATGATCCGGCGGCGTTTTCATCGATCAGAGCGATCTAAAAGTTCAATCGCAGCGCAAACTGCATCAATCGGGGCCGCCCGACGATGCTGGTAATGCGGCCAAAGTTTACACTGTTGATGCTCGTATTGGGATTGTCGAAATTCACGGTGTTTAGAACATTGAAAACCTCGCCGCGAAATTCCACATTCATCCGCTCGTTGATCCTCGTTCTCTTAAGCACATTCATGTCAACATTAAAGAACCTCGGTCCAAATATCGACGAGAGTCCCAAAGAACCAATGGTCCCCGCTTGAGGATTCTGGAAAATGACCGAGCTCGGTGTGCTGGTGCTGCCCGGGGCGAGATTTGGATCGATGTAGAAAACACCTGTTGACGTAGTGCGAACCCCGAGAAGCTGGGCCAGCTGCTTTCGGTCGAGTCCACCCACCACATCGACGGTATTAGAAGCCGAGCGGTCGTCGCGATTATAGGTTCCGCGTCCGGAAAGCAAGCTGAGTGGATCGCCGGACGTATATTTAACTATCCCGCCGATCTGCCAGCCGCTGACGAGTGTTCCCACTACGCCGCGATTTTTCCGCAAATACTTCCTTCCACGGCCAAACGGCAACTGGTACAAGGCGTTTGCAAGGAACTGGTGCGTCGCATTGAATTGGGCATACTCACGATGCGTGTCACGGATCGTGAGGAACGAGTTCGTGTCCCCCGTCGAACCCACAAAATCGGACAGTCCCTTAGCGAAAGTATAGCTTGCCTGGAATCTCAAACCGCCGGCGAGGCGTCGGGTCAACTCCACTTGCAGCGAATCATAGGCTGATGTCGAGCCATTTGTAAAAAACTGGGCTCCGCGAACCGCCGGATTTGCACGAATGAAGTTGATCGGGAGTTCGCCGCGGGCTACCGCGTCATAGAACGGGGCACCGCGGACGCCGTTGATCAGCCTTACCCTGGAAACGTAGTCGGCAAAATCACCCACCCGATTCTGGTCGAGGCGAGTTATGTAATTCGAATTGGCAAACTCGGTCGCCCGGCCAAAAAAGAGAACTTCCATGAGCGGGTTTTGAACGCTGCCGGCAAGATTCGCATTGTAACGGAAGTTATCGGCCGTACAGACCGTCGGGTTTGCCCTGCACACAGCGAGGTTGCCCTGCGCGATCTTGAACGCGTCGAGGATCGTTTGACCGGTTCGCGGATCACGAGCGAAGATGTTGACTTCGTTGAGATCATAGCCGCGATAAAGCTTTTTGCCGCGATTCCCCACATATCGCACTTCGAGAGAGGTACCCTTGAAGATCTCGTGCTGGATCCCGAAGTTAAAATCATGTAGATACGGTGTCCTAAGATTCTCGTCAAAGGCTCGGATATCGACGGTCGAGTTGGTCTGTATGCTCTGCGGCGCCGGGATCGTCACGGTAGGAGTCGGCGTGACGCCAAAACCGTCGCGAAGGTAGCCCGTATTTATCGCCCGCGTCACGGTAAGGATCAGCCCCTCGTTGTCATCGAGCGTTCCATCGATCGTATTGAAGCTGCCTTGGAAATAGCTGATACGATAGCCGCCCCGCACCGACGTCTTTCCATTGCCGAAAGGGTCCCAGGCAAAGCCAGCGACAGGTGCAAGATTATTGGTGTCGGTGTTATAGAAACCACCATCGAAGAAGTCTAGTACTGGATTGGAACCCGTTAGAGTACCAGGTTGAAACAGGTTTCCTTTGCCGGATATTCCATAGAGAGCCGCCGAGCCGCCAACCGGGAGCAGGCCAAGCCCGTTAAGCTCACGCGGGGCAGTATTAAGTTCGTACCTAAGTCCGAGATTGAAATTCAGGCTGGGCCTGAACCGCCACGAATCCTGAAAATACAGGTTTGTTTCCCAATTTGTATATCCGCGTCTTTCGGGAGCGCCCGGAATGGCTCCGCTGTTTCTATCGACCGCATTGAAAACTTGAACAACTGACCCGAGAGCCCCAGTGATCGTGTTCGCAACAATTCGGGCGTTCAGATAGTCGGTCGAGGTGCTGCCCCTAAAGTGTGAATTCTGCGAGAAACCCGTCGGATTGTCCGTGCTGAAATCGACGATCGGAAGGGTTCCGGAAAAACTGTATCGGCGGACCCAGGGATTTCTCACCTCGATACCTGTCTTGAACGTGTGATTGCCGCGGAGGATCGTCAGGTTATCTGTCCATTGAAGCACGCGAAGGTTGCGGTTCGATCCGAGAAAATCACTTTCCGTGTCAGTAACGAGCGAGAGATCAAGGCCGAACCCGCGCTCGAAGGTATTTGTGTTCGCAAAGGTGAGCGTCGAGATCTGTGCCCCGAAGCGGGCCTCGTTAACGATATTTGAGCTCAAGACCGAACGTAATGTTGCGGCCATACCGCGACCGATAGTGTTACGAGTTCGATAGGTCGAGGTCGGAAAGGCAGGCTCACCCTCGTTGATGTAATCTCCGTTAAAATTGATGTCGCCGTAGTTGTATGTAAGCTCAACCGAATGCTTGTCACTGAACCGGTGGTCGATCCGGGTCGAGATCTGATCGGACGGTGAAAGCACTTTCGCATTGAACCTGAATCCTCCTGTATTCAAGCCATCGCCAACTTGAAAATTGTTCGGCAGTGGCATGGGCTGCAGGAATGCTGAAACCGTGGGATCGAGCGGCTGGCCATTTCGGTTTGTGTTCGGTATCGCGAGAACATTCTGCACACAGATAGCTCCGTTCGCGATTATCGTTCCGCTAGTAGCCGCACACGTACCGCTTTGCGAAGTTGCGGTACCCGCCGCAACCGTTTGGGTGGCCAACGCCGCATTCGCGGGTGTCGTCGGTAGCCCCTTGATGTACCTGAATATTCCCTGACGCGCCTGCTGCGTGTAAACGATCCGGTTTCGCGAAAGCCCGCGGGACTCACGTTTGCCCTCATACGAGACAAAAAAGAAGGTCTTGTCTTTCTTTATCGGGCCGCCCAACCGCCCGCCAAACTGATTTCGGATCAGTGGCTCGCGTGGAACGCTGCTACCGTCTTCGAGGATCGTCGAGTTATTAAAAAAGTTATTCGCGTTAAAGGCCGTGTTGCGATGATACTCGAAGATCGAACCTCTGAATTGGTTCGTCCCCGAGGCCGTAACCGCGTTTATCTGGGCGGAGCCGCGACCGAACTCAGCCGACGGCAGCGAGGTCGTCACGCGAAATTCCGCAACGCTTTCAACGCTAACCGGGATCACGCCAAGCGTAATATTTGCGGGCGTTTTGAGAAAATTATCAGAGGCGGCGACTCCATCAACAGTCAGGTTGTTGGCAACTGTGCGATTGCCGTTGATAGAAAACCTTGTCACCTCGCCGTCCGCCCCGCTTTTGGTCTGCACGCCGGCCTGCAACGCGGTCAGTTCGAACGGATTGCGCCCGTCGAGCGGGAGTTCGAGTATTTTCTGTCGATCGACGACCTCGCCGACCTCGGCATTCGATGTATTGATCGTGACCTGGGCATCGTCCGCAGAGATCGTCACCTCCTCGCTAACCGAGCCGATCTCAAGCTGAACGATAACGCTCGTCACGGTCGCGACCTGAACGACGACACCCTCGATCAGGGATTTTTTGAAACCCTGATTTTCAGTCGTTATTGTGTAGGTCCCGGGCTTCACCTCCGGGAAGACAAATGCGCCGTCGCTATTCGAGGTGGCCGTTATTTTCTCCCCTGTCCCTACGTTCTGCACGACTACCGTTGCATTCGCAACCAATCGTCCCTGAGGATCCTTCACAGTACCGTCTATGCTGCCCCTGAGGGCCTGACCCCAACTAACACCCACAGCTAACCCGATGAAAGCCGCAACGAAAAACAATTGACAAGATCTCATATCGTTTATCACCGATCGAATATATTTATTGAAATGTTTTACTGACCAAACAGCAGTTTATCAGAGTGAAAAAACCGCGCAAAGGGAATACGAGTGAATGGGGAAAAATGTTATGTGTTCTCGGGAGCGTCGGATTCAAGGTCGATGTATTCTGACATACGCAGGATATTCATTCCCGGCTCAACATCGGTTCGGCACGCGATGACGGCCTTTTCCCTCTCACCGCTGGCAAGCCAAACCTGACAATTAAGACACTCGCCGTTCCAGCAGAAATCGCCGTAAGAGATACTCTCGACGGCAAGGAACTGGAAGCACCGAAGCAATGAGTTGTTTTCAGGAACGGAGCGAGCCTCGCCGCAGATCTCGATGTCTATCAGCCGGTTGTAAGGCCGGAATACGTCCTTTATATCGTCTATGTTCATATCGCACGGGATCCGGCCGCGGATGGTAGAACTAAATGTTACCGACAGAGGCCCGATCCATGCAATGTCATCAGACATCGTCTCGTCGCGATCCGCCGTTTCATTTTGGTCTGCAAAGGAGTAAGATGGCTTTACGGAGAAGAATTCAATGGCCCTCGTTATCTATACGAAACCCGGTTGCCCCTACTGCGAGAAGGCCCGCGAGCACTACCGTGCGAACGGAATAGATTTCATCGACTACGATGCCCAGAATGATAAAGCCCGCCAGCGCGAGATGCTGGCGTTCTCAGGCGGGGACCCGACCGTTCCCTGTATGGTCGAGAACGGGTCATATATCGGCTCGGGCTGGGGCGACCCGCCCCGCGGCTGAACGGTCTCGACAGCCTGACCGGCAGTTGGCCGGTCGAAGATGTAGAACTAAATTTTGTGGGTTTAGCGTGATTGTTGATCGATCGCCTTTACTTGCTGACCGTTTGACCTTACGATTACGGTTCATGGGGAAATGATCTGCGAGATCTGGTTTCGTTTTCTCGTGCTTTCTTATGGTTGGTTCGCAGATTAACCAATACAAAATACTCGAGAAGATCGGGTCAGGCGGGCAAGGAACCGTTTATAAAGCCCTCGACACAAAGCTCAACCGATCCGCAGTCATCAAGGTCCTGCCTCCCGAACTCACTCAGAAGACAGCGAATTTTAAGCGTTTTGAACGCGAGGCACAGCTTTGCTCACAGCTGGACCATCCGAATATCTGCACCATCTACGACTTCAGCAATGCCGATGGCCTGTTTTACATCGCGATGCAGTATGTCGAAGGCAAGAATGTCCGGCAATTGGTTTCCGGAAGGCCGCTCGAATTGAAGAGTGCGCTGTCGATCGCGATCCAGGTTGCCGACGCGCTTGCCTATGCCCACTCGAAGTACATCATTCACCGCGATATCAAGGCCGGCAATATCATGGTCACGGACACCGGGCAGGTAAAGATACTGGACTTCGGACTTGCAAAACTACTTGAGGACGAACACACGTCGGACACCGAGGGCCTCGACCGCCATGAGATCACGGAACTCGGCATCCCCTACGGCACCGCTACCTATGCCGCCCCTGAACAGGCACGTGGCGAAAGGGCCGATCATCGGTCCGACATTTTCTCGACGGGTGTCCTGATCTACGAAATGCTGACCGGCATCTGGGCGTTTCAGGGCAAAACGGTCATCGATGTTCGCCATCAGGTCCTTTATGGCAAACCGAAGCCCCTTGCTGAACTTAGAAAGGAACCGGTCCCGGCCGCAATTCAGGCGATCGTTGACAAAGCGCTGGCCAAGGACCCAAAGGATCGGTATCAGAAGATCGCGACGATGCGTGATGAGCTGCGCAGCGTTCTGCAGCAAGTCGCCGGCGCCCAATTGATGCCGTCCGATACGTACGCTCCCAGCCATGCGGACGGAAGCGCGGTAAAGCGGATGCTCAATTGGTTCACGGGCAAGTCCGTCCCGGAGGCTACATCGGTCGGCCAAACGCCGTCGGTCGCACAGACGCCTTCCTACACACCGGACATTTCATTGACCGCCGCCGGGTCGGAAAAGAAGAGCGTTGCGATACTGCCATTCCAGAATCTGAGCCAGGATCCGGCATCCAGTTTCTACGAATTCGCCCTTGCCGACGCGGTCACGACCGAGCTGGCGCAGATCCGGTCGATCATCGTCAGGCCGAGTTCGGTGATCGCAAAATATCAAGGCAAAAATGCCGACCCTCGCGAAGCGGGCAAGGAACTTCGCGTGCACGCCGTTCTGTCGGCGGGATTTATCAGGGCAGGCGAAAAGCTTCGTGTGACCGCGCAACTCCTCGATGTGCAGACCGGCGACATTCTCTGGAGCGACCGTATCGATGCCGAGGGCAGCGACATTCTTGCACTGCAGGATGGTATCGCCCAACGCATTCTGGAGGGGCTTCGCCTTGAGCTGACGGACATCGAGGCCGAGAAACTCGGAAAACGCGCGACAGACAACGCCGAGGCCTGGGAGGAATATCTTCGAGGTCGGGACAACTTCGGACGATTCATTTTTCGCACGATCGACGTCGACGACTGCGACGCGGCGATGGCCAATTTCAAACGGGCGATCGATCTCGACCCACACTTCGCCCTCGCCTACAGCGGCCTTGGAGCCTGTTATGCGAACAGGGTCTTTAAGGGGCTGGGCGAGCCCGAGGATTATACCTACGCCGAAGCCGCGTTCAGCAAGGCGTTCTTCTACGATCAGAACGTAGTCGAAGCCCGCGTATTGATGGTGATGGTCTATATGGCCCGCGGAGAAAAGAAAAAAGCGCGGAATGAGATCGAGCTTCTCGAAAAGCAGTTTCCGAATGACGCGGCCCTTTACTTTGTGAAAGGCGTGATGCACCGTCTGGACGGTGAATACAATGAGTCCTTGAGGGCTTATGAGAAGCTCTCGCGGCTCGACCCCGCTGCCCGTGCCGTCGCCGCATATAACAGCGCCCGGATCTACCTTTATAAGGGTCAGTACGATAAGGCCAATGAGGTCCTCGATAAGGGTGAAAAGGCGGAACCAAACCATCCGATGATCAAGATCTTTCGCTCGGCCGTACTCTATTATCAGGGTCACTCCGATGAGGCGATCGCGATGATGGACAAGGTTCTGAAAGAGAATCCGCAGATGGACGGCATCCGCCCGCTATACGCCGAGATCCTTGCAGGCTCCGGGAGGCTCGACGACGCTAGGGCTCAGTTGACCGATGACGCTCTGGCACTTTCGCGGGCCGATCACGACATGGCCTATTGGGTCGGTTCAACGTATGCGATGCTCGGCGAGAAGGATCTAGCTTTCAAGTGGCTCAACAAAGCGGTCCGACTCGGCAATCAGAACAAACCTTACTTCCTGGTCGATAAGAATCTCGACTCGCTCCGCGACGATCCCCGCTGGTCAGAGTTCCTTGAAAAACTGGATTCCAACGATTAGCCGCCGCGCTCGAAAACCCGCCCGATACATTTTTCTTGCAATATCTTGTGTAAGTGTTTAAACTACACCCAATTAGGAAGACTGAAGGAACGCTCGAACGGGGTTTTGCGAACCATACCGGTCGCGTGTTGTTGCGTTTCCCGATTTTTTAACTTAACGAATTTCTGCGCTCTGGCAAGGTTTGGGACTCTCGATCGCCTGGGCGTTTTGTTTTTTTGAGAGGACTAAGGAGAACCCTATGACACGACTCATCTTATTGCTATCTGCAGTGTGCCTTGCTGCGGCGTGCGGGTCGCCCGCAGCCAACGGCCCGGCAAATTCGAATGCGAATACCAACGCAAATACCGCAAAGCCTGTTGCCGCGGCCCCGACAAAGGAAGCTCTCTTCGAAATGGACAAGAAAGCAAATGAAGCTTGGATAAAAGGAGACAAAGCCTATTTTGACGCCATGCTTTCAGACAAATTCGTCTCAGCCGAACGCGGCCAGCGGATGACGAAGGCCGAGCTGCTGCAAATGATAGGCTCGTTCACTTGTGACGTAAAGACCTGGAACCTCGAAGATCCGCAGATGACGAAGATAAACGATGACACTTATGTCGTCTCGTACAAAGGCACTTACGACGGCTCGTGCACGATGGACGGCAAGGCCGAGAAGCTGCCGAGCCCTGTCCGAGCCGCAAGTATCTATATTCGTGATGGCGACAAGTGGAAGGGAGCATACCACAGCGAAACGCCCATCATCGACCCGAAAGCTCCCCCACCGCCGGCCCCTGCTAAGAAGGAAGAGCCCAAGAAGGCAGAAAAGCCCGCTGCTAACCCTACGGCAAATGCTAATGCAACTGCTCCCGCCCCGGCAAAACCGACCCCGAGCGCTAACACCGATGCTCTCGTGAAAACCCATACCGCCGGCTGGGAGGCCTTCAAGGCAAGGGACGCAAAGTGGTTCAACGACCACTTGGCCAACGATGCGGCGATCGTCGATCCTCTCGGTAACTGGCTCAGCGGGAAAGCAAACATTGTGAAACAATGGACCGAGACTACGAAATGCGAGGGTATAACGAAGGTAGGGGTGACCGACGGGTTCGCCTCATCTCTTTCGCCGACAGTCGAGATACTGACACTGAAAGGCACGGCGGACGGTTCATGCGACGGTCAGAAGAATGGTGATCTGTGGCAAACTGCCGTTTACGTCAAAGAAGGCGAGACCTGGAAGCTTGCATTCATGTTCGAATCTCCGGCGATGTAAGATCGCCTTGATCTCTTCACGGATAGGAGGCTGCGTGCTCGCGGCCTCCGTTTTTTTTGTCGGGAAGTTCGGAAAAGCATCTGGCCGCGGTTCAATCATCCTCCAGATAGTGGGTCTTCACGAGGTCGTTTCCATCGGTCGAGATTGTTACCGTCCCCTTTTCACCGGTCGTGATCAGGTCTGCTCCTGCGCCTCTCCATCGCTCGACCACATCCGAATGGGGATGTCCGAAAAGGGATCGCCGTCCGACTGAAACGACGGCGAATACCGGTTTTACCGCATCGACAAATGCGGGGGTTGAGGACGTTCGACTGCCGTGGTGAGCGACCTTCACAACGTCGGCGCGAAGCTCCGCTTCACGTGTGAGAATAGCCTCCGTCCTTTCCTCGATATCGCCAGTTAACAGAAAAACACGATTACCGTAGGTGAGCTTGAGAACGACCGAGCTATTGTTTTCAGAACTGGCCAGATCATCGTCCGGCGCCGGATTAAGGACTTCGACCGCGACACCTTCGATCTCAAAGCGTTTTCCCCGAAAGATCTGACCTGTCAAGACCCCGCGCGATCGAAATGCGTCAAGGAGGTTCGTCATGTCGATGTCATCCTTGCGCATCCTGCCAAAAAGGGCACGGCCGATCCTAAAGTTCTTCGACACATCAACAAGCCCTTGTGTATGATCCGCGTCGGCGTGGGTAGCTACCACGAGATCGATACGCGAAAGGCCGCGATGCCATAGAAACTCGGAAACGACCGATTCGCCAATGCCGCGAACGTCGGGTTCGATTTGGTCGCCATCTTCGCCCGAATTGCCATAGAACAGTCGTCCTCCGCCGTCAACGAGCATCGTCGTTCCTCGCGGGAACGTCACAAGGGCCGCGTCCCCTTGGCCGACATCCAGGAAATCGATCCGCAGCCTGCCATCAGCCGGAGGCCGGCTGAACGGATGAAAGATCGCCAGAACGATCAAAACGGTCAATAATGCTCCCGCGACCAGACCGGCCCGGCGCTCGGCCTTTTCGGTCCTTACCAAACTGAACGGGCTCCATCGAGAGATCAACACGGCCAGGATCACTAAAGGAGGAGCGAAAAGGAAATAGACCACACTCTTCCAATCAGAATATGCGGGAACCCGGAAGCTGAGCCACGAAATATCCGCGAAAAGGCGCGGCACGCTCATCATCAGCCACCCAAAGATCTCGACGAACAAATAGAAGCCGCTTGCGAGTGTTTGACTCGCGAGGCCGACAAAGTATCCGACGACAGCGGCGATACTCTCGAGGGCTATGAAAAATCCCACCCACAAGTTGAGCACCACTGAGATGATCGAAACGCGGTGAAAATAAACGATCGAAAGCGGCAGCATACAGACTTGAACGGCCAGTGAGAATATTGTCGCTTCGACCAGATATCGAGCGATCCGCTGCCCATCGCCGCGCAGCCTTCCGCTGAGGTACGGAGTCTTTATCAGGCGTGCCGACCAGATCTCACGTTTCGATTCGTATTCCCAGCGGACGGGTTCCCAGTACAACATTTCGCAGCTGCGTCGCACCCAGTTTGAAACATTGGGAGGCAACGGCGTTTCCCGCGAGGGTGTCCACGAGCCGATCTTTCGCAAATGCTCAATGAGCGGCACCGCGATAGCCACGATCGCCGCAACGCTGACGAACGTGAGTTGGAACGACGGATTCCAGATATCCGCCGGGCGCCACGCGAGGAGGATCAGGACACAGAACCCGAGAGTGTTCAGCATTCTCGCCCGTCGGTGAACGCAAAACGAAAACAGCATTATCGTGAACATCAGCGCGGCCCGAACGACCGGAACATCGGCCCCAACCGCGAGCGTGTAAGCCCACAGGACTGTCGTGATGACGAAAAACTGTATCCATCGATCCCGCGTGATCTTCCGGACAATGAGCAAGAAAACACCGCCGATAAACGTGATATGCAGCCCTGATATTACGAGGATGTGGAATGTGCCGCCTTCGCGAAAAAGATCGGCTGTTTGCTTGTCGAGAAAGTGTCGGTTACCCAGCAGACTCGCGATCATTACGCCCGCAGCCTTCGGACTGAGGTTCCGACGCAAACTCTCGATCATTTTCGCCCGTTGGTCATAAACCCACGCGAGCGGTATGAACACGCTTTCGTCGGCGAGATGCTCGATCAGGCGAGGGCTTTTTACGGCACCGGTGGCATCTACGCCCAGACGGTCGAGGATTTCGCGCTTTCGGATCACGCCGGGATCAAGAAACTCATCCTGGCGTTCGAGTGACGTCGCTACGCGGATCCTCGACCCGTAACTGAGATCTGAGATCTCGGATCTAGACTTCTCATCGGTTCCTAGCGGTAGAAAAAGCCTCACACGTCCCGATGCCGAGCGTTCGTTGCCGCGATACGTGAGCCTTTTGGTGTTTATCTCAAGGAAAGCACCTTCGACCGCAGGCTCAGGCCGCCCGAGCAACACACCTTCGACCTCGACCGGTTCACCAGAAGGGATCGCACCGCTATCATAGATCACGCTGATGCGGTCCGGAGCGATGTTCTGCTTTTCGATCAGGGCAGAGGCCGACCCGGCGGCCGCGAACGCAACCAGTATCAACAGACTCGCAACCAGCTGACGCTCTCGCAGCAGCATTCCGGCAACCGCCAAAACCAGGGCCGCGGCGAGATAGACATTTACGCCAGTCCCCGCCGGCGGCGCGAGCATAATACCGGCCGCGAACGCGATAGCTAGCCAGAGCATCGGGTAGCGGCTGAACTTGGTCGGCGGGCCATCGGGCATCGCTTGATGTTATTCGGTTTTTATGAAGGGGCGAAGCTCGCGAAACCGCTCTTCGCTGATGCCGCGTATCTGCATCAAGTGTTCCGGGCGGCGAAACGGGCCATTCACCGTCCGAAATTCGACGATCAATGCCGCCGTTCTCGGACCGATGCTTGGAAGTTTTCCGAGTTCTTCCGCTGTCGCAGTATTGATATTCACCGCATCGGGCCGGCTCTCGTTTTGAATTGCGGTGCGGTCGGCGCGCCGGGTGCAGGAGAACATCAAAACACACACCACCGCCGTGATCAGAACGGATCGAATGAGAACATTCTCACTCCTCGCCCAGTGCACCTTCCTCGACATCCTGGAGGTCCTCATAAGCCTTTGGCAGCACGGGCCGAGCGCGGGTTGAGCCGTCCATTTCACCGATATAGCCTTCGCGGACCATTGCGTCGAGGATGGCGGCGGCTCGGCCATAGCCGATCCGCAGATGGCGTTGCAATAGCGACGTCGAACCACGTTTAGCCTGGACCACGCACTTGAGAGCGTCCATGAAAAGCGGATCGCGGCGGCCCGGAAGGTCACCGCTTTCATCGAGTTCTTCTTCGGTCTTTGTGATCGTGGTGTCGTATTCCGGACGGCCCTGTTCCTTGATAAAATCTACCACCTTCCCGATCTCCGCCTCGTTCACAAAGGCCCCGTGAACCCGCGTCACATTCGAATTGCCGGGCGGTAGAAATAGCATATCGCCCTGTCCGAGCAGGCTTTCGGCCCCGTTGCTGTCAATTATGGTGCGGCTATCGACCTTCGAGGAAACCCGAAAACTGATCCGCGATGGGAAATTTGCTTTGATCAGACCGGTAATGACGTCAACCGAGGGCCGCTGCGTTGCGAGGACCAGATGGATGCCCACGGCACGCGCCATCTGGGCCAGTCGCGTGATCGATTCCTCGACCTCTTTGCCGCTTACCATCATCAGGTCGGCGAGTTCATCAATGATGATCACAACATAGGGCAGCTTCTTGTAGGGATCGCCATTATCGTCGAGGCGTCCTTCGGCGATCCAAGCAGCGACCTTTTCGTTGTAACCGCCGATATTTCTGACGGCGAACTGCGCGAGGTCCTTGTAGCGTTTTTCCATCTCGCTGACCGCCCAACGCAGTGCGGTCGCGGCACGTTTGGGATCCGTGATGATCGGAGTCGAAAGATGCGGAATATCGGCATAAAGCCCCAGCTCGAGCCGCTTGGGATCGACCATAATGAACTTTACTTCATCCGGCCGAGCCTTAAAGAGGATCGACATCACCAGCGTGTTCACACCGACCGATTTACCCGCACCGGTCGCACCTGCGATCAGCAAATGGGGCATCTTTGCCAGGTCGGCGACGTACTTCGCCCCATCGATCGTCTTTCCCAGCCCCAATGTCAGCAGCGAATCAGACTCGGTGAACTTGGCCGATTCGATCACCTCTCGCAGGAAGATCGTCTCGCGTTTCTGGTTCGGCACCTCGATCCCGACATACGCTTTGCCGGGGATACGGTCGATGCGGATCGAAGGCGCCTTGAGTGCCAGGCAAAGATCATCGACAAGCCCCGCAACGCGCGAATACTTCACGCCCGCATCCGGCTTGAACTCAAATGTCGTAACCACAGGCCCGGGAGCAATGTGCACTACCTTGCCCGGTACGTTGAATTCCGCCGTCTTTTGTTCGAGCAAACGCCCTACAGCCCGAAGTTCATTCTCATTGTGGGCAAGCCCCGCCGGCGCCTCGCTCAAGAGTGACGCGGTCGGCAATCGATAGTCATCAAAATCCTGCGCGTTAGTTTCTTCGATCGGCCCTGCAGGGACCTCGTCCTCTACGGCCGTTTCTTCAACCGGCACAGGTTCGGGCCGCGCCTTCTTCTTTTTCGGCAGGTCGAATGGGATCTCGTCGAGATCGGCCTCCGCCTTTTGGGTCTTGTAAGGATCTTCCCTACTATCGATCGTCGGGATCGACGGCGGCTCCTCGAATAATGGCTCCGAGCGGGCGGCCCCTGCCGCGGCTAATGAGTCCATATTTCCGACGGTCACAGTCGCGGGCAAGCTCGGCGAATCAACCGCGGCTTCGGGAAATGGTTCACGCTTCCCTCGACGCTTTTCTGCCCGAATATACGCCGCTTCCTTCTGCGAAGATCGGCTCCTATCCCACCATTCGTTCCAGCGCAGCAAGAAATTCTCGCCCGCAAGGCCAAACAAGCCAACTGCGCCCTCGAGCGTAAAATTTGTTACCAGCAGCAGTGTGCTGACAAATATCGCGCCCAGCAAAATGCCTGTGCCGATCGAGCCAATAAAATATGCCGTTCCCTGCGCCGCTGCCTCGCCAACGATCGCCCCATATCCCCCAAAAAGTGAGATCAGCCCCGAAAGTGCAACGGTAAAAAAGACAAACCCGAGAACACGCGATGGCCTGGGGAGCAGCGTGTCCGACTTATAGACGCGCCAGGCGATCAACCCAATGAGAAACGGGATGAAATATGCCGTCCAGCCGATCGTGCTGAAGAGCACAGCCGCAATATTGGCCCCGACAACGCCGACCCAATTCCTCGCCTTCGGCAGACCCGCCCCGGTCGATATCAGAGAACGGTCGTCGGTGCTGCTCGATATCAGCGACAAAAGCACGAGCACCGCGACCGTCGCAAGGAATATCGCCACCGCGTCGTTCGCATATGAATACTTCTTCGGCTTGCTCCCCTTCTTCTTGAGCAAAGTGGTCCCATCGGACAAACAGAAATTGATCTGATCGTCCTGATAAACCTCATCGCATGTAGGGCAGACTTTCATAAAAGTGCAGAAGCCCGCACGAAGTAAGGGCACCCGCGCCCACTACTCAATCCGGCAACACAAAATCCCCTTGTCCATACAAAGTGTAATCTATCGCCGCAGCGACATGCCCCGGCTTCCATAAATATCTTCGGCTGCGTCCGCGTGACCACACCTGATTTTCTGGACCGATCAGCCCCCTTTCCCGCAGACGTTTCGTCGCATTCGCTTTTAAGGCATCGGCAATCCGCTCGGGTTTCATCTGCGCAGAGATCACTGAATGAGTGTGATTGGTCCTGACATTGACCGCAAGAAGAAAAAATCCTCGTTTTTCGCAGGCGTCGACGACCGCAGCGGTCACGACGTCCCTCATCTCATCATCAAGCAAAAACGGCGGACTTTTCATTTCATCCTTCATCCAGCGTTCGAGCGTCGGATTCTCGGGGTATCGCGGGTGCTGATACCGATTCCATCCGTCGCGCTTTACCGAGGACCGTACATCTCCGTGAAGCCACGTCCCAAAGGTGCGAAAGGTTATGAGATAGGCAATCGGAAATACGTTATCGTCCCATTTTGGATAACCGTAGTCGTCAAGTCTCTCACCCCAGGTCATATCTAAGTTCCGTTGCGGCAGCCCCGGTACCGCAGCCCGCCCGGCGTAATGGGCATCCGACGGTGTTGCAGAAGCCCGCACGAAGTAAGCGCACCTTCGCATGCCCTGCAAAGTATTAAGATGTTCATGACTAAATCAACGGCGTCGATCAGGAACCGGTGCCCTTACTTCGTGCGGGCTTCTGCAACTACTCCGCTCTTCTTGTACATCAAAACTTCCTGTATGAAGTCATCAATATCGCCATCGAGCACGGCATCCACATCCGAGGTCTCGTGCTTGGTCCGCGTATCTTTTACGAGCCTGTACGGATGCAGGACATAGTTGCGGATCTGTGAGCCGAACGAGATGTCCATTTTTCCGGCTTCGAGTTCGGCCGCCCCCTCGCGGCGTTTTTCTAATTCGAGTTCGTACAGTTTTGAGCGCAGCACCTGCATCGCAACGGCGCGATTCTGGATCTGCGACCGCTGATTTTGACACGTTACCACAATTCCGGTCGGCAGATGCGTAATTCTTACCGCCGAATCGGTAGTGTTTACATGCTGGCCGCCCGCGCCCGTCGACCGGTAGGTGTCAACCCGAAGATCCTTATCCTCGATGTTGACCTCGATATTCTCGTCGATCTCCGGTGAGACGAACATTGACGCAAACGAGGTCTCGCGGCTCCCGCCTGAGTTGAACGGCGAAATTCGAACCAGCCGATGCACGCCGGCCTCGGTTGCGAGCAGCCCGTAGGCGTAATCACCTTCGACACGAAAAGTCGCCGATTTGATCCCGGCTTCGCTGCCCGATTGCTCATCGAGGATCTCCGCCTTAAACCCCTTTTTTTCGCACCAGCGCAGGTACATCCTCAGCAGCATCTGGCAGAAATCCTGTGCGTCCGTGCCGCCTGCTCCTGCCTGAAGCGAACAGATGGCGTTGTTCGGGTCCGTCTCGCCCGACAGCAAAGATTCGATCTCCGCTGCCGAAACGTCCCTGTCGAGCCGGCCGATCAGTTCCGTCAGTTCGTTCGCCGAATCTGCGTCCTCAGCCGCGAATTCAAACAACACCTCAGCATCCGAAACGCCCGTCTCAAACGCCTTCTGCCGTTCCAAAGCCTTCTCGATCCGCGAGCGCACTCGCACCACTTGCTGGGCCGCCTCAGCGTTGTCCCAGAAGCCCGTCGCCGATATCTGCTGTTCCAGTTTTTCTAGCTCTTTCTCTTTTGCAGGCGCGTCAAAGAAACCTCCCAAGTTGGGCAACTTTGTCTTTGATCTCTTCGTGTTTTGTTTGGAGGTCTGTTAGTTCCATTTCTTCAGTTCTTCTCTGCGATCTTTGCGATCTCCGCGTTCAGAGCTTATTTTAACGCAGAGAACGCTGAGTTCGCAGAGACGATCTTAAATTCTCAACTTTCGCTTCCTAAATGTTAGGACGACCAAACCGAATGTCACCACCGAGCACAGCCACCCAAACCAATCGCCGAATCTCACATAAAACGTCTGAGATCCGTCGCTTTCTGATACGGTCCAGACGCGTGTGCCTTCTTGATACGACGGAAGCGGATCGCGGACGCGGCCACTTTCATCGATGTAGGCGGTTATTCCGACATTCGTGACGCGAAGGACAGGGCGACGGGTCTCGACCGCTCGAAATACGGCGTTCGCCAAATGCTGCCTCAGCACCGGCGTCGGGCCGAGATAGCCATCATTGGTCATCTCGATCAGAACGTCTGCACCGTTGCGGACATATTCACGCGAAAGCTGGCCGAAGTGCGATTCGAAACAGATCATCACGCCCGCCTTGCTGTCGCCAACCGGCAACAGATCGTATTCGCGGCCATATGAAAAGTTGCCTACAAAGGCCGGGACTATCGATTCGAACGGAACCGGAACTGCCTCGCCAAACGGCAGAAGATAGATCTTGTCGTATTGGGCCGCCGGCTTGCCGTCAGGGCCGATCATCATCGCCGAATTGAAATACTTTCCATTAGTCGCGTCCGGCTCGGCAGAATTAAAGAGAATGCCGGCGTTGTTCCGTGTCGTAAACTCGCGCACAAACCGCTGAAACTCGCGGTCGTCGTTGTACATGAAGTTCATCGGGGATTCGGGAAGAACGACGAGGGTCGGCAACTCAGGGTTCGCAGTAGGGAGTTTGGTGATCTCCGTTTCGGCAAGGTCGAACTGCCGTTTCTGCAGTTCCTCGAGTTTTCGCTGATCAACGCCGGACATCGGCACGTTCGGTTGTATCGCCACAATGTTTGCCGTCGCTGGCCGGGGATCTTGTGCGGAATGAACTAGAAAGTTGTGGGCCGCCGTTAGGCAAGCAATTCCTGATAGAAGGGACAAGCCGGCGAAAGTGCCCCACCAGTTTCGCTGCAGACACGTCGCCAATATTGCGGACGCAAGGACGACGACAAACGAAACGATCAAGACCCCGCCAAAACCACCGAAAAATCCCGCTACCCCCACAAAGGCCTGGGAATAGCCGACAGCGTTCCAGTTATTCCCCGTAAGCCAATACCGCAGAAATTCACTAGAAACCCAAACGAATGGAGCGGCCAGAAGCGCCCAGGAACCGAAACGTCGCAGCATTGCCGCCAATAACGCCGCAAATATCCCCGGAAATATCCCCGCTCCGGCACACGCGATCAATATCAGAAAATACGCCAGCGGCCACGGGAAGGCCGCGTAATGTATCGGTGCAAACGTCAGCCACCAACACGTACCGAAAAAGAATGTGGTTCCAAAAATCCAGCCGATGACAACCGACTTTGGAACCGATTCCTTCTCTCGCTCAACCGCCCACATCAACGGCACCAGAGCGAACCACGCGAGCAACCAGTATTCGAAATCGGGAAATGCCAGAATAAGCAGCACCGCCGCGAGCAATGCCAGCAAAGCGCTCTGCCAACCCGGGATCAAATTCTTGATGGCCGCAGCGATCATTCCTTGATAGCTTAGCAAAGACTTGAGAGATTTAGCGGACGATGAATCGTCAGCAAACCATCACCGGCGAATATTCCCACAACTCGAAACCTGGTTAGCATCCCGCGCACTGCCAACTTGACCGTTCAAAATGACATGAACAACAATTTGCGTCATTTATCGGTGACAAATTCTGTCAATCGGTCACGGTCGATCGCGTGGCTCGGTCAAAGTGCGACCATGCCGCAAATCACTTTGAACGAAATTGATTCAAATTGAATGAAACGCGAGCGATCTGCGAAAACTCAATAAACATGGGATTAAGCGTGGAAAGGCCCGGCTTTGGGGGCCGGGCCTTTTAAAGGTAGGACAACTGAAGGAACGCTCGGAAGGTGTTCAAGCACAGTGGCAAACCGCGCTCGGTGTAGTGATGGCGGCGGGGTCTTGGTCAGTGTGACCAAGCTGGCCGCAGTTGATACTGCACATCGCGTGCCACGACTTCGAGGTATGAAGATACGCGGATTATAGTCAGTCTTTGCAGGCACTTCAGGCAATTCGCACTGAATCGGCTGTAGCGTTGATCTTCTTCGAATGTGTTCCTATCCCTTTCACAGTTTAAAAGCGAGGAGCCCGGCTTCTTTGGCCGGGCTCGAAAGGTTGGACAACTGGAGGAACGCTCGGAAGGTCCAAAAGCACAGTGGCTAACTCGTGCTCGTTGTAGTTGTGGCGGCGGGGCTTGAGTCATCCTTGCCCAAGCTGGCCGCGATTACCTATTGCACGTTGCGTGCCAAAGTCTATTCTTTCAGGTCCCTGGTCTGTAGTTTGATGTCGCTAAGAAGGAAAATAGCCCATTTTACTGAGCTTCTCTAAATCGTAAAGATTTGCAATAGGACCGCCCAGACAAGATAAAATTCCCAACCCGGGTAACGGAACTAACGCTTTGCGTTACTTCGAACATCGCTCAGACAATCTTTGCAGAGCCAATGCATCCGGATTTTCCGGCCCTAGCTCTATCGCCGTTGCCACGTAGCTCTTGGCCTGGAGACAATCGCCCTTCTCGACGTAGATCTTTCCTAGGTTGATGTGCGCATCGATAAGGCGATTGTCCCAGAAGACCGAGGTCTTGAAGGAACTGATAGCCTGATCGATATCTCCGCGGCGGAGATGAATTCGCCCGAGCAGCAGATAGCTTTCGGCGCTCATTGGCTCGCTGGCAAGCACACGCCGCAGCGTCGTCATCGCCTCGTCATCGTTACCGGCCTTGATGAGAGATCTTGCCTTGATGAGGAGAGATTCAGTCTCACTGACCTGTGCGACCGCGCCAGTCGAGGGTCTACGGCTTAGGACCACCGCAACAAAATCCTTTCTTGCCGGCTGATTCACCCTGAGCGGAATATCCGGGATCGACTTGGTCTTTTGCCATTCGGTCTCGAGTTTTGCGAACCGGTTGTTATCGGTGAGAAAACGCTGCGACTGATTCATCACGTCCGCGGCCGTGGGATCCTTAAGTGTTTCGAGGACTTTCGCGAGTACGTAGTAAGCCTCGCCATCGCGAGCATTGGCCGCTATAGCCGACCGAAATTGATCCGCTGATTCGGTAGTGTTGCCGTTCAGAAATAACGCAAGAGCGTAGTTAAATCTTACGTTTGCGTCGTCCGGCGCCGAATCCGACGCCTTCTTCAACAGTGCGGTCCCTTCGGTCATCAAAGCCGCGGCCCGGGCGGGATTCTTCTTTTCGGCCCTCGATGCCTGCACTGCGATCGCACCCAAAGCGTTGTAAACCGTTGTCAATTTCAGGTCCTCGGTGAGTGGCCGCAGCGTGGCAAGCGCCGATTCGTAA
Organism: Pyrinomonadaceae bacterium; assembly: GCA_021463165.1. GTDB lineage: Bacteria > Acidobacteriota > Blastocatellia > Pyrinomonadales > Pyrinomonadaceae > OLB17. The sequence continues at coordinate 58,153 of JAJTWY010000007.1, forward strand.
TTTCCCTGCTGCCAGAAAATGAGTCCGATATAGAACGACGCCTCGGCATAGTTCTCGTCACTGCACTGAGGCGGCTTGTTCTCGGCGCGAGCCTTCTCCCGGCACTTCTGGCTCGAACTTACCACCTTCTCAAATGCCCCGATCGCTTCGGCGTTCTTTCGTTGGCCGAGATAGAGATGCCCGAGTTCAAGCTCGGCCTCGGAATAGATAGAATCCGGTGTCGCCTCAGCATAAAGCCGCGCCGCGTTCTTGAAATAGTTTTCGCGAGCCTCAGATGAAGGCGTCAAAAGCCCCTTGATATATGCCTCGAATGCACGGCCCGGAACCTTGTTCGCCGACTCGATCAACTGATTTTGCGAAAACGGCAGCGCCTTATCGCGTTGGTAAAGGATCTGGTAGGCTATCTGGCCCTGAATGGTTTGCAGGTTACCGAGCGCGTCATTGACATTGATGTCCCGTGTAACCTGGCGCCCGTCGATCGTCTCGCTCATGAATCGGCCTTCGTTCACGCGAATGATCTTCGAAGTCACGTTGATCGTGGCGGCAGTTTCCGCTCCTGCGGGAACGATCGTATAGCGGCCCGATATCAGCAGTGTCGCGTTACTCGCCTGGGCCAATTTCAGCGACGTCGCAAGGCTGGGGATGTTCGTCAGCGGTATTCTAAGTCGCTGCTGAATAATCTTGCGCTCCTCGTTGGAGACGACATTCAGCGTCGGAACTTTCAAAAGATCAGCAAGCGAGGCAGCAAAACTTTCTCCCACCCAGTTGAATTCCCCTTTTCCCGACGTGTTCTCAAAGGGTAATACGAGAACAACATCGCTCGCCGGAACCTGATTCTGCGAAAGGCCGCCCTGGACAAACAGCACCATCGAGACAATAAAAAAAAGAGCTTTCCTCGGCATTAAATCACTCCAAAGTGAAAATTCGCTCGAATGTTCGAGCGAATTTCGTAAAGTCTTAGGATGCAGCGATCGTAAAAGAAGATGGTATCCGGTACGGGATTTGAACCCGTGTTGCCGCCGTGAAAGGGCGGTGTCCTAACCCCTAGACGAACCGGACACAAAGGGCTCGCCTGCTCGCGAGGCGAACGCTGAGTATATCGAACCGCGGTTTTTCTTGTCAAACGACGAGTTTAGATCTCCCAAAAAGCCAAAGCCGCGAGGCCGGACATGGTTCCTTGTAACTCAAGACGGCATTCTCTATCATCAATTATCTAATGAAACGAGTATTCCTCATCGACGCTATGTCGCATATTTATCGCGCTTTCTTTGCGCCGATGGGTATGAAACAGGAGCCGCTGCGCAACAGCAAGGGCCAGGTTACACAGGCTGTTTTCGTGTTTACGAACATGCTGCGAAAGCTGCTCAGTGATGAGCGTCCGGAATACATTGCAGCGGTTTGGGATACGTTCGCCCCAACGTTCCGTCACGACTCGTACACCGACTACAAAGCCAACCGGCAGGAAACCCCGGACGATCTCCTGGCTCAGCTCCCCTACGTCGAAAAAGTCTGCGAGGCCTTTGGGATCAGTAATTTACGACTCGACGGTTACGAGGCGGACGACATCATCGGCACGCTCGCAAACGAATGCGCAAAAAAAGGAATGAAGGCGGTCATCGTTTCGAATGACAAAGACTTGTGCCAGCTTGTGCGCGACCCTCACGTCGTCGCTATGCGGCAAAACTCGACGAACGTCAAACGAAAAGTGCCCGTTCCGCCTATCGAATGGTGCGACGAAGCGTGGGTCGTAAACAAATTCGGCGTGCCGCCAGACAAGATCATCGACCTGCTCGGCTTGATGGGCGATTCGGTCGATAACATTCCCGGAGCACCGGGCATCGGCCCGAAGGGAGCTCTCGACCTTATTCTCAAATGGGGCTCGGCCGAAGCCGCGATGGAACACGCCGCCGAGATCACACACAAGACACAGCGCGAAAGCCTGACAAACAATCAGGAAATCATACGAAAATCGCTCGAACTCGCAACGATCCACACGTCGGTCCCCATCGATCTAGACCTTGAAGCCCTAAAACGCCGCGAATCGGATCGCGGGTTCGCCTACGAACTCTTCCGCGAGCTCGAATTCAAGTCGCTGACGAACGAATTCGCCGATGCGGCCGCCGCTCACGCATCGGCACCATCCGCGGGCGGCGGATTGTTCGATATGCTGGGAACCGGTCGCGAAAAGATCGTGAAAAACTATACGGTCGTAAAGGATCGCAAAAGTCTCGACCAACGGATCCGGCTCATGCTCGAGGCCGAGCGTTGGAGCTATGTGGTAAATGACCGCAGCACCAACGAAAAAGCGAGTTGCTACAACAAGCCGGCTCCGCTCGGGGTTGCCTTTGGATTCGGAAATGGTGAGGCATTTTACGTCGATCTCGAGAATTTCGTGGGCGGCGGTGCCGAGGCCTTTCGGCCCCTTCGCGATGTCTTGACCAATCCCTACATGGACAAGGCCACGTATGACGAAAAACGTGACCTCGGCCCGCTCCTGGCTATTGGAACATCGCCGAACAGCGTGAAGGACGACGTTCTTATTGCGGCCTATCTGCTGGAATCAACGCGTGCAAGCTACCCCATCGATTTCCTCGCCCAGGCGTATCTTGATGAGGATCTGGCGTTGAGCGTGCCCGGCGGGTTTGACGAAGACGCATTCCGCATGGCCGAAAAAGCCGATCTCGTCTCGCGCCTTGCTCCGGCTCTTCGTGAAAAGATACGGCAGAACGGACTCGAGAGAATTTATACCGAGATCGAGCTGCCGCTCGTTCCGATCTTGGCCGAGATCGAGTTGATCGGCATGAAGGTCGATGGCGACAGCCTCCGAACCTTTTCCGAGTTCATCTCGAAGGAACTAGCCGCCCTTGAGACGAAGATCTACGCCGTGGCCGGCCGTCAGTTCAACATCGGCTCGCCGAAGCAAGTTGGCGAGATATTCGGCGAATTGAATATCGAAACAGGACGCAAAACCGCGACCGGCCAGATCTCGACCAGCCACGACGTTCTGGTCGAACTTGCCGGCACCTACGAGATCGCCCAGCACATAATCGACTACCGCGAACTCGACAAGCTCCGCGCAACCTATGCTGACGCCCTGCCGAAGATGATAGCCGACGACGGACGAATTCACGGCGCATTGAACCAAACGGTGGCGGCGACGGGCCGTCTGAGTTCGACCGAACCGAATCTGCAAAATATTCCCGTTCGAACCGAGCTCGGACAGCAAATACGGAAAGCATTCATTCCGGAAGCAGGAAACAAGCTCATATCGGCCGACTATTCGCAGCTCGAACTACGGATCCTCGCTCACATCACGCAGGACGAGCGAATGCTCGAGGCCTATAAGAATAACGAGGACATCCATGCGCAGACTGCGCGGCTCGTATTTGGCGCGAAGGATGAAAAGGACCTCAAAGAGAAGCGCCGCCTCGCCAAGATCGTAAATTTCGGCATCGCCTATGCGGTTGAGGCTTTTGGGCTAAGCACCCGTGTCGGGATCAGCCGTGCTGAGGCCCGAAAGGTCATTGACGACTATTTCGCGACCTACAAGGGCATTCGCAAATATATGGACGAGACTCCCGAGAAAGCCAGGCGTCAGGGTTACATCGAATCGCTCTTTGGCCGCCGGCGCTATTTTCCGTCGATCAATGACAGAAACTTTTCGGTCCGCTCGCGCGCCGAGCGCGAAGCCATAAATATGCCTATCCAAGGCACCGCAAGCGACATCGTCAAGATCGCAATGATCCGCGTTAGCCGAGCACTAAGAGACGAAGGTATGCAGACCAAGATGATCATGCAGGTTCATGACGAGCTGCTCTTTGAAGGCCCGGAAAGTGAGGTCGAGACGGCTTCCGCCATGATAAAACACGAAATGGAGGGCGCTGCCACACTCGATGTGCCGCTCATCGTCGAGATCGGCGTCGGCAACGATTGGATGAGCACGAAATAGGGCAGTCAGGATCTGGAAGTATGAAAACACATTTGGCAAGCGTTCGAACAACGGTAAAACGGCGTCCGAAGCGCGGCGCTTACGATCGCGAAACGATCAACGCTATTCTCGACGACGCGTTCCTCTGCCATGTCGGATTCGTTATCGACAGCCAACCCTTCGTTATCCCAACGAGCTACGGACGCGACGGAGAAACATTATTCATACACGGTTCAGCGGCAAGTCGCATGCTGAAAAACTTGGCTAACAGCATCGACGTTTGTGTCACGGTCACCATCCTCGACGGCCTCGTACTCGCCCGTTCGGCATTTCATCATTCGATGAACTACCGCTCGGTCGTCATCCTCGGCCGGGCCAGTTTGGTCACGGACCCTAAAGAGAAAGAAAAAGCTCTCCTAACGATCTCAGAGCAGATAGTTCCCGGCCGCTGGGCAGAAGTCCGTCCGCCCACGACAAAGGAACTAAAGGCTACTAGCGTTCTACGCATCCCAATCAACGAAGCATCGGCAAAGGTTCGAACAGGCCCGCCAGTCGATGACGACGAAGACTATTCACTGGACGTCTGGGCGGGTGTCATCCCGATCAGGCTGATGTGCAGCCCTCCTGTTGCCGACGAACGTCTCCCACCTACGGTCGAGCTGCCCGATCATGTAATAGAATACCAACTCGATCAGAAGGCCTGAGCGCGGCTCGCGTTTGCCGACGGGGAGAACCAGGGTTACACTTCTATCGAATTTACGACGATATGAGAACGATCCATCTTGCTTTGATCTTCGGTGCGTTGGCTTTGGCCGTGAATGGACAGGGCCCGATCGAAGATAATAGTTTCTTGATCGAAGAGGCCTACAACCAGGAAAAGGGTGTGGTCCAGTACATCAGCACCTTCTATCGCCAGCGAGGCGGAAACTGGGGATACAGTTTCACCAACGAACTCCCGGTGAAGAAACAGCAGCATCAATTCAGCTACACGCTCAACGTCGCCCGTTCGGATGGCTCGACTCGATTTGGTGACACGTACCTGAACTATCGTTATCAGGCGGCGGGGCTCGGAGAGGAAGACAAGGTTGCAGTCGCACCGCGATTTTCGTTGATCTTACCCACTGGGAGCTATCGTCGCGGTACGGGAAATGGTGCTGTCGGCATGCAATTCAACCTGCCCGTCAGCGTCACTCATTCTAAAAAAGTAGTGACCCATTGGAATGCAGGAACGACTTTCGTCCCGCGGGCACGGAACAGCAGCGGCGAGCGGGCGGGCATCAAGGGCTTCAATCTTGGTCAGAGTACCGTTTTCCTCGCCAAAACCAATTTCAACCTGCTCTTCGAAACTGTTTGGAACTACGACGAAGTCGTTACGGGCCGGGATCGCAAGGAGGGCGGGTACGGCTTGCTGCTGAATCCGGGCCTCCGATGGGCCTGGAACCTAGAGAACGGCTTTCAGGTCGTTCCCGGAGTGAGCGTCCCCCTCGGCGTCGGTCCCAGCCGCGGCGAACGCGGTATTTTTCTTTACTTGAGTTTTGAGCGTTAGCCTTTGATCCGAATCCGCGAGTGTCTGACCTTAGTCACCGACACCTGGCTGACCGATTGTACGGAATCTCCCCTTCTATAAAATAGTTCAATGGCAGCATTGATCGAAGAATTTGTCGGCATCGTCGAGGCGTTTAACCAGGCCGGAATCGATTACGCAGTCTGCGGCGGATGGGCAATAGCAATTCACGGGAAAGTCAGAGCAACGGTCGATATCGATCTGATGATACGGGCCGAGGATTTGGAACCGGCGATGACACTTGCTCGACAGCGCGGCTACGATATTGAAGGGCTCCCTCTCAACTTTGACGGCGGAGAGACCCAGATCCGACGTATCTCAAAGATAGATAAAGAATTGAACGAACTGATTACTCTCGACCTTCTGCTCGTTACACCGGTTTACGAAGCCGCATGGAAAACACGGCGCCACGTGACCTGGAACCATGGCGAATACCGGGTTGTTGACGTCGAAGGTATGATAATAATGAAGGAACTCGCGGGCAGGCCAAAGGACGCGGAAGACCTGCGTTTCCTTAGAGGTGAAGAAGATGAAAGTTGACATGTCACCCGAAGCGGTCACCGGAAGGATGATGATGCTCGATCAGCTTTGGGAACTGGCCGTCGCTTTGAGGAATTCGAAACTTGGTTCAAGAGTCGAGGAAACCGCAGAACCTTCCCCGAACCAAGAAAGTAAAAAAGCGGATCAGATCGACCCGCCTTCTTGAATATTGGTGGAGATGAGGAGGATCGAACTCCTGGCCTCGGCATTGCGAACGCCGCGCTCTCCCAGCTGAGCTACATCCCCACGGCTAAATAAAAAGGTAAAAGGAAAAAGGTAAAAGTGCAAGTTTGCCGCCGCTATCGCAGCAAGCCCGCCTTTTCGGCACGTCTGACGGCTTCGAGCCGGGTGTGGGCACCGAGTTTTTTCAGAATGTGCTGTACGTGGTTGTTCGCGGTAGTACGGCTGATGAACAGGTTCTCGGCGATCTCACCGGTTTTTTTCCCCTCGCTTAGAAGGCGAAGGATCTCGCGTTCGCGGTTTGTCAGATTCGAAACCCCGCTTGGCGAATTTGTATTGGCCAACATCTCGCTAACATTGACTGACGGCAGGCTTGTCTCCGCAACGACAAAATCTTTCAACAGCAACTCGAGCCGCTTTTGCACGTCGGCCGGCCGGATAATATGCAGCGTACAGGGTTTTTCAAATGTAGCGCTGTCAAGGATGACCACCGAGGCGTTGCACCATCGTTCGCCAGCATTAGCTTTTATCTTAATGTCGTAACTTCGGAGCGGAATACGCTCAGACGCCCGCTTTAGGATCGTACAATTTTCGCTGCATTCGCGGCCGCACTCGTCAACGCCGTGCGTAACCTCACTGCACGGCCGTCCCAGCACATCTTCGACACTCAAACCAAAGAGTTCCCCCGCAGCGGCATTCCACGCGATGATCGATCCGTTCGGATCGAGGGCATAGGCGGCATCTGCCGTCCCGTCAACGAGGTCCCTGATCTCGCGAAGGTTCATAGGCATTTACATCATAGAAATGATGCAAAGTGATTATTGTCCGGAAAGGGGCTGAAAGCCAAATATTGATGTAACGGTGCGGTACGGCAACGACCGCACCGAATAATCGGAGGGAGTCTTCATTCTTATATGATCTTCAAGGTCTATGCAGCAATTTGGGTTGTGGGTATTTTGGCCGTCGCACTAACTTGGCTAACAGGAAACTTCACGCCGACGGTTGCGGTATTTTTCGGATTTTTGTCGTTCGGAGCGATCTTTATGGGTATGATAGGCGTCCTTCCGATGACCGTCACACACCATACAGATCACAAATAGAGGCTGTAAGAAAGCCTAAACGATGACGGCTGGGAGGAGCGAACCCTTTGGATCAGAGGCAAAGGCCCGGCCGTCTTCGATCTTACCGATTATTCCGTGAAAGGTGATTTCCCCCTCAGGTGTCACCACAACGACAACGTCACCGGGACTATAAAGCTTCTCGTCGATCGGGAACTTTATGATGGTGGCGTTGCCGTTTTCTGAAGAGACTACGTCGTATTCGAAATCGTCTGCATTAAAGCTGATGGTCTGACAAAAGGCTACTTCCATAAATCAAATTAGAACACAAAAGTTTGATTGCCCCAAAGAAATGCTGAGAAAGAACCGCGATCAGGCAACATTCTAGCTTCGAATTTCCAGGGCGACGGCGATCGCGTCGTGATCGGATAGAGCCGAGCCGTCGTCATCGACAAGGTTCCCGATCGTGACCGGCCCGCTTCCCGGTGCCGGTCCGAAGCCCTTGGCCGTGATCCAGTCGAGCCTCGCAGAAACCTTACCACCGACACGCCCCGCCGCCCAGAATATGAACGGAAAACACCACGCAGGAACCCAATCGCCGAGGTTCGTGTTCTTTTCAATGCTCTTCACATCGTAATGCAATGTGCCTGCACCCAGGTTATTGAATTCCCGAAAGGAAAAACCGCGAGATTCGAGCATATCGAAGAGCGGTTTTTCGAAATAGCGTTCCGGATGCGGCAGATGATTTAGTGCGACGTTCCTGGGCCCCATCATCACGCGTCGCCAATAGCCAAATATCGCCCGCGTGCCGCTCTGCGAGTTAAATCCGGTCGTATTCCAGTCACCGCCGATAACTGTCGGCAAGGGCGGAAGGGTATCGAGATGATCCAGGATAATGCCCATTTGCAGTTTCCGGTGCTTCCGTGAACAATGAGCGTCAAGATGTACGGTGACCGCCCGAAACTCACCCGAAGGATGCTCGATGTCGGCGACAATGGCGCGAAGGTAGCCTATCCGCTTCTCCTTGCCCCACAACTTGTCCTTGCCGTTTGGCAATGGCACCGCATGGACGTTCTTCATCGGAAACCTCGAAAACATCGCGAGGCCATGGATCGACATAGTGTTTTCGCCTTCCATCTCGGCCTCGACGCCGCTTCCCTTCTGCAGTGCGATATAAACCGGTGCAAATGCATAATTTAGCTTCAACTCACGGGCGATCTCCCGCGCCACCGATCTATTGCCGCTGCGAGCCATGCCGTGATCAAGCTCTGTAAGCAGAAGCAGGTCCTTTTGCTTTAATTCGGGATGTCCTTTCAATGCCTTGACGATACCGTCGAAACGGATCCCGCGCTCGAGATTCCATGCCAGAACCTTGATCGGATCCGGAGAATCACTTGTTGATCCAGCAAAATTCTCAACAACAACGGCATTCAGGATACGTTCGACGCCGTTCCTGATCTGCGGAAAGATGGCGTCGGCTTCAAGTTCATCGATCGACTCGAACTTTAGCAACTCGGTGAAATGTTTGTTGAGATCGTGTTCGAGGATCGACGGCGGTCCTGTGTAGCTTTCGGCGACGGAGGGCATAAAATAAACTGATCGCAACGGGCCGGATGCGAGGACCATACCAGCTTCACGGCCAAGCTTATCATCGTAGTTTCTGATCGCTCGACAGGCAAGCCGCGGGCTCACGGCACAGCCGTCGATCAGTCATCATGCCGCTCTTTTACGGGTGCGATCGTCAGAAAATCGGCCGTGATGCGGTCGGTATATGTAGTGAGCAGTTCGTCGATCCTTTCAGAAGATCTTGAGTGGAAAATAAACCCGACATGACGGGGCTTTTTGACCGAATAGACGATTTCCGGGTCGTTATAAGCCGACACATCGGGGTGTTCCGTATTTGCAAGAGCAAGGGTGACACCCGCGAACTCCTTTCTGAGTTTAGGCAATTTGTACGGCCTTTCTTCGGATGCCAGCTCGAGTTTTGCCCATTCCCGCCATAAGTTGAAATTACAGGCGTATTCGAGAACGTTGGCAATATAGGCACCGCCCACACGGCACGCTACCTCGAGCAGGTAAAGCTCCCCGGTTCGGTTACACTGCAAAAACTCGGCATGCGTAACGCCGCGATTGTATTTAAAGGCCATCAGCAATGCCCTGTTCATGACCTCTAACTGTTTTCTTTCTTTCGATCTATACGGCGTAATGAAGGACGTGAAAACACCGCCGTGATGCGAGACATTGAATGGCGTGGTGCCGTACTGACTCACGCCGCAGGCAACGACCTTGTCATCTTCGACCACAGAATCAACGTGAAACACCTTGCCTTCGATAAAGCGTTCGATCAAAAACTGCGAGGGATGGTCGCGCCACGTGTTGCGATTGTCGAGTTCGGTCAGAATACTCCAAGCCTCGTCCGCGGTTTCGCATTTCCGGATACCAAAGGCCGAAACCTCATTCCGCGGCTTTATTATCCAGGGAGCCGGAACCTCATTGAGGAAGTTACTTATGTCTTCGGCATTGAACGCCGAGGTATATTCCGGGCACGGAATTCCGGCGTTGTGGGCGATGTTTCGCATCATCAACTTGTCGCGAAACCGTGTTGCAAACGAACGGCTCATCCCGGGCAGATTCAGGTGCTCGCGCGTCATGGCCGCAGTTAAAACGTCAAACTCATCCAGGCCGACGACCTTGTCTATTCGTCTTGAACCCGCAAGATTGGTTACCGCTCGAACGTAGTCGAGAACGCCTGCGTCGTCTGCCACGGTCCTGGCATCACCGATCGCCGTCCATGGCCAAGCCTCATCGAGCAGCTTTTTCCTCGTCACCAGGGTCACGAACCAGCCGGCATTCTGACATTCCTCGATGAACTCGGATCCCTTGAAGTCGCTCGCAATGATCGCGATGTGATTTTGCATATACCGATGTCTGGGCCACGCCAAGCAGGCGTTTGTTTTCCTACAACAGATTTTATTTTGAAATAAAAGAATGTCACAATTTAGCGGTCAAGACAATAGAAATGCGCGTCCCGACGGACCGCGCATAACGCTCAAAAGCGGCTTCGGAGAAAATATGGGCGACATCGATCTGGTCAACTTAGTCAGCCACCTGATCATTTACCTGGTGGTTCTGCTGCTCGCGATCTCAGCGCACGAAGCAGGACACGCATGGATGTCATATAAATTTGGCGACGATACGGCATATATGCTTGGCCGCGTCACGCTCAACCCGGTTTCGCACACCGATCCTATCGGGACGCTGCTCATCCCGATCGTTGCCTTCATTCTGGGTTCGGTCGGCGGTGCGCTGGGCAGTATTCCGCTGATCGGCTGGGGAAAGCCGACACCGGTGAACCCACGAAAATGGGAGAATTACAAGCTGGCAAATGTAATGGTCTCGGTTGCCGGTGTGCTCGCCAATCTGATCCTGCTCGTTATTGGCATCGGGATCGCGAAAATAATGATGACTCAAGGGTTCACACCGGCCGATTTTCTCGGCCGCGGCACCAATCCCCTGGCGATCTTCGTCAGCAACCTGATGCTGCTGAACCTTTCGCTGTTCGTGTTCAACCTCCTGCCCTTTCCGCCTCTTGACGGAAGCAAAATAATGGCAACGTTCCTGCCCGACAGCGCGGCTCCGGTTTTGAACCTGCTCGAGCAGTACGGCTTTCTGATACTGATGTTCCTTATCTACATCGGTGTATTTAGCCTGATCCTTTACCCGTTCCGACTCGGGCTCGTTTATCTGCTGGTTTGGTTATATTAGTCTTTCATGAAGAAGAGAATTTTTAGTGGGGCTCAGCCGACGGGCGAACTTCACATCGGCAATTATCTGGGCGCTCTGAAGAACTGGGTCGCCCTGCAGGACGACTACGAAGCCTTCTACTGCATCGTTAATCTCCACGCGATCACGCTGCCGCAGGACCCGAATTCCCTGCGCGAAAAGACGCTCGACCTGGCTCGGATCTATCTCGCAGCCGGTGTCGACCCGCAACGCTCGACGATCTTTATCCAGTCCGATGTTGCCGAACATGCAGAATTGACTTGGGTTCTGTCCTGTATCTCGCGTATGGGTGAACTCGAGCGGATGACACAGTTCAAGGATAAGGGCAAGGGAAATTCGGGTGCGGGTGTCGGGCTTTTCACCTATCCAGTTCTGATGGCCTCCGATATCCTCCTCTACCAAACCGACCTTGTCCCGGTCGGCCAGGACCAGAAGCAGCATCTCGAACTAAGCCGCGACCTCGCCGAACGCTTTAACCGTGATTACGGCGTTGCGTTCAAGATCCCCGAGCCTTATATCCCGAAGGCCGGCGCCAGCATAAAATCGCTTCAGGATCCCGCGAAAAAAATGTCGAAGTCCGACGAGAATTTAAATGGGTCGATCTTTCTGCTCGATGATGCGGATACGATCACGAAGAAGATAAAACGAGCCGTAACCGACAGCGGCACTGAGATCACTTTCGATGAATCGCGGCCTGCGATCAACAATTTGCTGACCATATACCAGCTCGTTACAGACAAAACTCAGGATGAATGCCTTGCTCAGTTTGAAGGAAAAGGCTACGGCCAGTTCAAGGGAGAACTTGCCGAGGCGACGGTCGAATTCCTACGGCCCTTCCAGGCCCGGGTCAAGGATTACGATGACGACGCACTCAGCCGCATCCTCCGTACCGGAGCCGAAAAAGCCCGGTCGATCGCGGCTGCGACGCTGTCGGATGTGTATGCGAAGATGGGCCTCAGATGATGAGAATAGAACGACTATGAAAATAAGGATCTTCGAGAAACCTACCTGAACGACGTGCCGCAATCTGGCAACGCTGTTTCGTGAAAACGGCATAGACTCGGACAAGATAGATTATTTCAAGGAACCGTTTACAGAGGAAAGCCTCGGTGAGCTCGTAAAAAAGACAGGAATGAGGCCGATAAAACTCGTTCGCGGGGCCGCTTCTGCCGGCCTGACGGACGAAACCCCCGATAGCGAGGTCGTTGCTGCAATGGTCGCCGACCCCAATTTGATCCAGCGGCCGATCGTTGAGGTCGGTGAGAAAGCTGTGGTGGCGCGGCCGATCGACAAGGCTCTCGAACTCGTCGCCGGATGAGCGCGAACCGGGTGCAACTGGCAACGCGCGGATGACCAGCTTACATCCGCACGTAGTTTCGCGGAGCCGAATTCACATGATAAATTAGGCTTATCAAGAGCAAAATGAGCTATACCAACGGAAATGGAAACGGCCACAAGCCCAAACCTAGAAACGTGTTGGGTGGCGAGCTTCAAAGCTGCTGCACCAACCCGATGACCGGATTTTACCGCGATGGTTACTGTCGCACGGGCATAGACGATACGGGCCGTCACACCGTTTGCATCGAGGTGACCGACGAATTCCTCGCCTTCTCGAAAAGCGTCGGCAATGACCTTTCGACGCCGATGCCGCAATATGCCTTTCCGGGCTTGAAGGAAGGTGACAAATGGTGTCTATGCATGCTTCGCTGGCGCGAGGCTCTCGAGCACGGAATGGCCCCGCGCGTTTATTTGGAAGCCACACATGAAGCGGCTATGACCGTCGTTTCGCTTGAGGATTTGCGGCGGTATGCGGTTGAGAGGGGATAAATTCGCGATTTACGATCGGCGTCTTTGGCCTGAATGAATTGCCATTAGCTTCAGCTAGCGGTTCGCATTTAGTAAGAATCGGGCTTTAGCCGAACCTTGTGTGCGGCTGAAGCCGGTAAATCACCTGGAGATCCTTTTCCACTAGCTGAAAGCTAGTGGCAATTCTCTGTTCGTGCTCGTAACAATTAGATGGAAAACGCCAAGAAAAGCGAGATCGGCCTCTACGGCCTGACGATGATCGCCATTGGCTCGAGCATCGGATCGGGCATTTTTCGCACCCCGTCCGAGATCGCAGGCTATCTGCCGAGTGAAGGTTTGATGCTGCTCGTTTGGACTGTCGGAGGAATTATCTCGCTTTCCGGGGCGTTGACCTTTGCAAAGATCGCCGCGCAGTTCCCGCGCGTGGGTGGTTTCTATGTTTTCCTGAAAGAAGCTTACGGAAAGCTCCCGGCGTTCCTCTTCGGCTGGTCGATGCTGCTGGTGATCAACACCGGCTCGCTCGCTGCCCTCAGCCTGGTTTTTACATCGTATCTCTCGTCATTTATTCCGCTCTCGGATAACGCACAATTGATCGTCGCGATCGTGACGATCTGCTTGTTGACCGTGATGAATATCCTCGGCGTGAAGTTTGGGAATATCTACGCAAGCCTCTTCACATCAGCAAAGCTCCTGGGCATATTGCTGGTCGTTTTCCTCGGTCTGTTTTTCGGCACCAATGGGGCGGTAAACTATGCGAATACAGCATTTCCTGCGAATTCTGACGGCTTAACGCTCGTATCGGCATTCGGTCTGGCATTGATCGGGGTCACGTTCTCCTTCGGCGGTTACCAGCACGCAACATTCGTCGCAGCGGAAGTTAAGGACGCGGCGAAGATCGTCCCTCGGGCCCTGGTGATCGGTATCCTGATCGTCTGCGTCGCCTATTTGACGATAAATGTTGCCTACTTGCGTTTTCTGCCGATCGAACAGATCGCCGCATCAAAGAGCGTTGCTTCCGATGCGATCAATACCATCTGGACATTCGGCGGGCAGCTTATCTCGTTTTTGATCATCGTTTCCGTAGTCGGAACGATCGGGATCTACATCCTGACCGCACCGCGTATCTACTTTGCGATGGCCGAAGACGGGTTGTTTTTCAGGAAATTTGCGGAGCTACACCCAAAATTTGGAACACCGGTTTGGGCGATCGTTTTCCAGTCACTCTGGACGATCATCCTTCTGGTTTTCTGGAAGACATTCTCAAATCTCATCACATTCGTGGTATTTGTTGACAGCATCTTCTTTTTCGCGACCGCGCTGACATTCTTTTTTCTGATCAGGCAGAAAAAAGTTTCTAGCATCATTCATGCGTTGGTCTTTCTTGCGATGACCGGATTTATTGTGGTCAATACGCTACTTGGAAAGCCGATGGAAGCCGTCTCCGGGCTTGTTTTCCTAGGAGTTGGGTGTTTCTTCTTTGCTATCTTTCGACGCACACAAAAGGCTGTGGCTGCATGAACGAGACCTTTATCATCAATCAACTCGGCGAGGATCGTGAGAAATACTTCAATGCGGTCGCGCCGCCCGTGCTTCAGACGAGCAACTTCGCTTACCGGACCGTGGATGAATTCGCAGAAGCGGTCGCGAATGAGAAAGACATCCCGATCTACACTCGCGGAAATAACCCGACGGTCAACATGCTTGCAGAGAAGATCGCCGCTCTCGAAGGGGCCGAAGATTGCCTGATGGTGGGCAGCGGTGCCGCGGCGATCACGAACGCCGTAATGTCGCAGGTCAACGCTGGCGATCACATAGTTTCCGTTCGCGAGCCATACACATGGGCCGCCCACCTGATGACCGGGATCTTACCGCGTTTTCGCGTCGAAACAACATTTGTTGACGGTACGCGGATAGAAAATATCGAGAACGCGATCAACGAACGGACAAGACTGATCTACCTTGAATCGCCAAATTCCTGGACGTTTGAAATGCAGGACCTCGCTGCAGTTTCAGAGCTTGCTAAGAAAAAGCAAATTACAACGGTCGTCGACAACAGCTATTGTACCGCCCTTTGCCAACGGCCGATCGACTTGGGCATCGACCTCGTGATCTATTCCGCGACCAAGTACTACAACGGCCACAGCGATGTCGTCGTCGGAGCGATCTGCGGCTCGAAAGAGAAGATCGCGTCGATATTTCGCAACGAATTCATGACCTTCGGCAACATTCTCGCTCCGCAGAGCGCCTGGCTGATGCTTCGAAGCCTCAGGACGCTCCCCATCAGGCTGAAACGGTCATCGGAAACGACCCGGCGGGTTTTGGAATTTCTGCGAAATTCGCAAAAAATAGAGGGGATCTGGTACCCATTTGATGAACAAAACACCCAGATAGAACTTGCCCGCAGGCAGATGAAAATGCCGATGGGGTTGTTTACCATAGCCCTGAAAACGAGAGACGTCGCGGCCATCAAACGTTTCTGTGAAACACTAGAATACTTTCTTATCGCTGTTTCCTGGGGCGGTTATGAGTCGCTGATCATGCCAAAATGTGCGTTCGTATCGGCAGACGATCCGCGCGTCAGCATGATAAGGTGTTACATCGGACTCGAGGAGCCCGATGTGCTGATCGCGGATCTGGAACGAGCACTTGTAACGCTACCCAATTAGAACTTGATGGACCAGGAAGTCGAACAATTTACATTCGATTTTTACAACGAAAAAGCTCAGATCCTGGGTGGATCGTCGGAAGATCTGAAGATAAAACTCGGCGATTTCGCCGGTCCGCTCGATCTGCTGTTGTTCCTGATCAAACAAGAGCAGGCGAATATCTTTGACATCCCTATCGCCCGTATCACAGAGAAATATCTCGAATACATTCGTCTAATGAAGCGGCTCGATATCGCGGTCGCTGCTGATTTTCTGGTAATGGCGGCGACGCTGATCGAGATCAAATCGAAGATGCTCCTGCCCCGCGACCCGAAGGCCGAGGGCGAAGACGACGAATTCGAAGATCCGCGCAAGGAACTGGTTGACCGCCTGCTTGAATACGAAAAGTTCAAATCTGCAGCGGGAATGCTCTACGAGCGTTCGACGATCGAGCAGGCGATCTTCACTCGCGGCCCGATCGACTCCGACGATAATAATGCCGAAATAAACGCGACCGTTTTCGACATCCTGACGGTTTTCCAGAAGGTCGTTGCCCGCCACAAAGAAGACATCAAAATGGAGATCGAGCGGGAAGAGATCTCGCTCGCCGATATGATCAAAAACCTGACCCGGCGGCTACATGAGCAAAAAGAATTGAGCCTGCTGACGGTTTTCGAGGAAATGCGTTCAAAACGAGAGCTCGTGACCGCTTTCATCGCCGTCCTTGAGATCGTCCGGACCGAAGGCGTAAAACTGATGCAGCGGAAGACTTTTGGGGATATTGTGTTGAAAGTTAGCTAGTCGATTTATGGAAACTGAAGAATCAGAAAAGATCCACCGATCGCCGGTCGAGCTGATGGCCATTGTGGAAGCGCTGATCTTTGTCGCCGAGGAACCGGTGACGAGCAAATTGTTGGGCGAGGTGCTCGAAGAGGAAAAGGGTGCGATCGACGCGGCGGTCGAGCAGCTTCAGCAGGATTACGAGGCGCGCGACGCGGGGCTGCAGATCCGTGAGATCGCGGGCGGCTGGCAGATGGCCACGAGGACCGAACTGCACGAGGATGTTAGAAAATTCTTAAAGACCCGTCCGTCGGCCAAGCTCTCGTTAGCCTCGCTCGAAACCCTCGCAGTTATCGCCTATAAGCAGCCGGTTACCGTTCCTGAGATCCTCGAGATCCGTGGCGTCCAGTCGGCTTCCGCCATAAAAACACTGCTCGACAAACGCTTGATCATAGCAAGAGGCAGAAAAGAAGCCGTCGGACGGCCGATGATGTACGGTACTTCGAAGGATTTTCTACTGCAGTTCGGACTGAAAGACCTTTCCGAGTTGCCGAGTATTGAGGACTTCGAAGACCTCGTGACATAACTTCATGCGATTCGATCAAGCTGAACTAATCCACCTGCGTAAAGCGCCGATACGTGATTGGATTTTGCAGGCTTTGCTTGCCGTTATCTGTTTGGCGATCGGACTTGGATTCTTTTGGCTTGTCTTGAAGATTGCGAGCGATTTTAGCAATCTTGATACGACGCTTATTCTTCTCTGTGCCTCCGTCGCTTCGTTAGCGGCGAGCATCTATTTAGGAAGAGCTCTTATCACCTCAGCGGTCAATGAAGCTAAAATCAACTTGTCGAGTCAGTGGGTAGAGGTGGTCCGTTATCGCATCTACGGCAAGAGCGCGGACAGATATTACTTCCACCAGATTGAAAGGTTCAAGTCATACAAGGCGACACGGTTTCTGTCTTCGCAATCTCCGCTTTACTCGCTTGAGCTGACTCTGGTCAACGGGAAGAAAGTGCGAATTCGCGTGACGATAGGTAGCAGTCGGACCGAGACGACAAGATTTATCAAGTTGCTCAATAAAACGCTTAGGCACAGCAAGTTAACGGCAACGCAAACTGTACAAGAATAGCAAAATGAAATTACAAATAATCGGCAACGGAGCCTTCGGAACATTCTTGACCGAGCTTCTCGCGCCCGTATTCGAACTCGACAAATCGGCTGACAGCGTCATCCTGGCGGTTCCGGTATCGGCTTATGACAGCTTGGCTTCGGGACACCGGGATCGGCATTTGATAAATGTTTGCAGCGTTCAGAAGCCGAGCACGGAGATGGTTCTGCGTTATACGCCGAATGTTACATCGCTCCATCCGTTGTTTGGCGCTCGCACGCCCGCAGACAAGCGGAATTCGATCCTGACGAATGTCGTCCCGAAGGATAGCGAGTTTACCCGGCAGGAGGCAGAGTTTCTCGAACTTTTTTCAAAGGTTTCTACCATCAAACAAACCGATCCGAGCGGGAACCTTTTCACGCCGGACTCGCACGATCAGCTAATGGCGAAAACCCACGTCGCGGCGGTCGTCGCGGCGCGGCAGATGAAGGTTTTTATCGACCGGGCGAGCGATGTGCCCGACGAATACATCCCAAACAGCTTTCGCCTGATGCGCGATTTTGTTAACACGCTGGATGACATGCCGCACGGCACGATCGAGAGCATCATGGCAAATCCTTATTTCTAGGAAACTCGCGGATACGAAGCTAATGCTGTACAATCGCACGTTCGCATGCAGGAACGATTGCAAAAGTTAATCGCCCAGGCTGGTGTCGCGTCGCGACGGGCGGCTGAAGATCTTATAAAAAACGGCCAGGTCTCGGTCAACGGCAATATCGTGACCGAACTCGGCACAAAAGCCGATCCGGAAAAGGACCATATCAAGGTTCGGGGCAAGCTGATCAACGCCAGGCTCAGAAGACGCGAGAATGTCTATATTCTCCTCAACAAGCCGAAGGGCTACCTCTCGAGCGCGGCGGATCCGGAAGGCCGCAAACTTGTCGTCGATCTTGTAAAGGGTCACGGGCGCCTGCACCCGGTTGGCCGGCTCGATTACAACAGCGAAGGGCTGATCATCCTCACCAATGATGGCGATTTTACAAACCACGTCGCCGGTTCCAAAAAGATACCAAAGATCTATGAGGTAAAGACGAAGGGCATTCCGACCGCCGTCGCACTTAACAAGCTGCGGCGCGGTGTCCTGCTCGACGATGGCTTCAAGACCGCCCCCGCTGACATCCGCGAACTAAAACCGACCGACAAAAACGGCTGGTACGAGGTCACGCTATATGAAGGCCACAACCAGCAGATACGCAAGATGTTCGATGCGGTCGGGCATTCGGTCGTCAAGCTCAAACGGGTCGCTATCGGGGCCGTAAGAGATCCCTATCTTAAGTCGGGAATGAACCGCTCGCTGACGAAAGACGAATACGATCAACTAATGGGAAAGACGCCCGCCAAAAAGACCGCCGGACGTCGGTGATCACCTCAGCATCGCCCGATGTTCGACCATTAGACATAGGTCCTGCACGACCTTGATCCCTGCCTTAGCGAGCTTTTCCGCCACGTCGTCATTCCTGATTCCTAACTGAAACCAGACGGCTTTAGGCCGTTTTTGAAGGATCTCCAACGTGTGTTTCGGGATATCTTCGCTGCGGCGAAAGACGTTGAGAAGGTCAATATCGCCGGGCACCTTCATCAAGTCCCGGTAAACGGGTTTCCCAAGTACCTCTGTGACTTCCGGGTAGTAGACCGGAACCGGGATCACCTCGTACCCGCTATCGACCATATACTTCGGCACGTAGAACGCCGGCTGCTCGGCGTGGCTCTCAGGTTTTATGCCGAGCACCGCAACCGTTTTGGTCTGTTTCAGCAGCTCTCTGACCTGCTCATCCGTCGTCAGGATATTCTCTTTCCAGCTCATTCGGGAATTATATCGCCAATTTGCCAACAAAATTCAGATTATGAGAACATAATCGTTTATTATAACTGCGTTTATGAACTTTGAGTTATCCGAAGACCAATTACAGATCAAATACAGCGTGCGTGAATTTGCCGAAAGTGAGATCCGGCCGTACGTAATGGAGTGGGATGAGGCCCAGCACTTTCCCGAGGAATTACGGCCCAAATTAGCAGAACTCGGCCTGATGGGCATCATTTTCCCTGAGGAATACGGCGGAGCCGGAATGGGTTATGTCGAATACGTGACGATCATCGAGGAGATCGGCCGTGTGTGCGGGTCGGTCGGCCTTTCGGTTGCGGCGCATAATTCGCTCTGCTCGAACCACCTGTTCATGTTCGCGAACGAGACTCAGAAACAGAAGTATCTCGTCCCGCTGGTTAGCGGTGAAAGTTGGGGAGCGTGGGGCCTGACCGAATCTCAGGCGGGCTCAGATTCTGCCGGAACACGGACCACAGCTGTAAGGACCGAAGCGAGTCAGGCTGAGGGCAAGGCCGGCTGGACCGTAAACGGTTCGAAAAACTTCATTACGCACGCACTCGCCTGCCAGACACTTGTCGCCGTGGCGGTCACTGACAAGGAAAAAGGTAACCGCGGCATCTCGGCCTTCATCTTTGATAAGTCGATGGAAGGTTTCGACGGCGACAAGAAGGAAAACAAGGTCGGAATGCGTGCCAGCGAGACGGCTTCGGTCGTATTCGAGGACTGCTTTGTGCCGCAGGAGAATCTGCTGGGCAACGAGGGCGAGGGGTTTCTGCAGTGCATGCAGGTACTCGACGGCGGACGTATCTCGATCGCGGCTTTGTCGGTGGGCATCGCACAGGGAGCCTACGAGGCGGCTGTAAAATACGCAAAGGAACGGCAGCAGTTCGGTAAGGCGATCGCCGAATTCCAGGCGATCCAGTTCAAACTCGCAGACATGGCAACGCAGATCGAATGCGCACGATTGTTGACTCGGCAAGCCGCTGCAACCAAAGACGCCGGAAAGCCCGTAACGCAAAGGTCAGCTATGGCCAAGCTCTACGCTTCCGAAACCGCCGTCCGTGCCGCTGAAGAATGCGTCCAGATCCACGGCGGCTACGGCTATACGAAAGATTACCCGGCGGAAAAATACTGGCGCGATTCAAAACTCTGCACCATCGGCGAAGGCACCAGCGAGATCCAACGGATCGTGATCGCGAAGAATCTGTTAAGGTCAATGTAGATTTTGGGTCACGATACCAGCCTGCAACGAAACATTTTCTGTTGCACATTGCATCTCTGCAACGCTTCATGATATTCTAACGGTCTAAAATTCAATTAAGGAGATCTGTTTTATGAGTTCAGCAGCTACAAGCACCGGCCGGCTCGCGTCGGCTTTTTTGGCGGAATTGGATAGTGAGGCAAAGGTGACCAGATCCGTTCTGGAACGTATCCCGGCCGACAAGTTCGGTTGGCAGCCGCACGATAAGTCCATGACCTTCGGGCGTCTCGCGGCGCACGTCGCAGAGATGTTCGGTTGGACAAAAGAAACACTGAAGAGCGATGTTCTTGATTTTTCGACGATGGAATATACGCCGTTCGAGCCGAAAACGACGGAAGAACTACTCGCTTTCTTTGACGACCATATTGCCAACGCCAGGTCGATCCTGGCCGAGACTTCCGACGAGACCTTTATGACCGATTGGACAATGCGTAACGGCGAACAGGTCTATTTTACGATGCCAAAGGTTTCCGTGATGCGCACATTCGTCCTGAATCACATCATTCACCATCGCGGCCAGCTTTCAGTCTATCTGCGTCTTAATGACATCCCGGTGCCGTCGATCTACGGCCCGTCGGCGGATGAAGGACAGATGTAAGTCGCTGGTGGTCATCGCTATTCTTAAGGTTTGTAAAGGCGCGTCTCGGAATGCGCCTTTTGTTTAGACTCCCAAAGATTATTTGGACTCTGGAGAAAACGTGTAAAATCAGAGTATGGATGAACTGAAACTGACGGCGATTTATGAAGAAGCGGAAGAAGGCGGCTACATAGGTTATGTTGCGGAACTTCCGGGCGCGAACACCCAGGGTGAAACGATTGAGGAAACGCGCGAAAATCTAAAGAACGCGGTTGAATTGCTCCTTCAGTGTTATCGCGAGGACGCTGAGCTCAGGTTGGAGGCTTCTAGGGGTGCGGTAAAAGAACCGCTAATACTCCAGGCTGCCTAGAGATGAAGCGACGAGATTTGATTCGACATCTCGAAGCTCATGATTGCTTTTTCCGCAGAGAAGGGGCGGATCATACCGTCTACAAAAACACTCGAAACGGTAGAATGACCTCTGTGCCGAGACACCGGGAGATTAAGGAAGGCTTAGCTCGGAAGATATGCGACGATCTTGAGATCCCGCAAAAAAATTAGCAAGTACGCGCAACAACCCAACAAATCTAGTATCAAATGACAAGGCGAGCCTTTAAGCAATTTAAGTAGTATTCGGCCGGAAAGAGAATGAGTCTCCTTTCGTTTATCGGAAAGACAGGAGATTGCTAATTCTAAACGGGAATCTTCCCGGAGATTACTCGGGTGCACGAGCTACATACGGACTGCACTATTTTCTATGGAACGGATCCTGCCTAAAAAGAATAAAATTCGCTCCCGCTAACTTGGAAGATGTCGATTGGTTTCGATTTAGACAAGATGCTTTCGGGGCACTCACGAACAATCGCCCGTGCTATCACGCTCGTCGAAAACGGCGGCGACGGGGCAGCGGAGGTGATGAAAGCCGTGTTTCCTAATACGGGGAAAGCGACGGTCATCGGCATTACCGGCGCTCCGGGCGCCGGAAAATCCTCGCTCGTCGATAAACTCGCTCTTTACTACAAAGATCAGGGAAACAAGGTCGGTATCGTCTGTATCGACCCGTCGAGCCCCTTTTCGGGCGGTGCTATTCTCGGCGACCGGATTCGGATGGCGACGCTTGGGCTGGATAAGAATGTGTTTATCCGCTCGATGGCCACGCGCGGCAATCTCGGCGGACTCTCGCGAGCCACGGTGGATGCCGTGGCGATACTTGATGCGGCCGGCTTTGACAAGATAATCGTCGAAACGGTCGGCGTAGGCCAGGACGAGGTTGAGATAGTAAAAACGGCAGATGTTTCGGTCGTTGTCCTCGTACCCGGAATGGGCGACGACATTCAGGCGATCAAGGCCGGGATAATGGAGATCGGCGACGTTTTTGTCATCAACAAAGCCGACCGCGAAGGCGTCCTTAGAACGCAAAAGGAACTCGAGGCCCTTCTCTCGCTTGCCCATCGCCCAGATATGTGGAACCCGCCGATCATCAAGACCGTCGCGACCGAGAATAAGGGCATCGACGATCTGAGTGCGGCTGTTCAAAGTTTTCTTGAGTTTCAGTCAACTAATAAACAAGCCGGCGAGCGGCGGCGGGCGATAGCCAAATGGCGGTTGACCGAGTTGCTTCGGGAACGATTGCTTGCAGATCTCCTGGCAGATGATGGAATACGTTCAAAACTCGACTGCCTTGCGTCTAAAGTTGCTGCAAAATCGATCGATCCGTACTCGGCCGTAAACGCGATCCTTCACAAAGATTAGTTTTTGTGCTATACTTGCAACAGTCTTTCTCTCGCACCACGCACTCGGACTCGCATGCGGCGCTTGGTTGAGGACCTGCTTTCTGGCGTGACAGCGAGGTTGGAAGGAGATAACCAAATGTTGGAGGAGGTGACAATGTCTTACATTTTTTTTGAAAATTCCGTGAAAACGGGCGGATCTTCTTCATTAAGATATTGATAACAAATAAGTTAAGGTGTCCCAGGAACAGGGTGGGACACCTGTGGGACACGCGGGACACCTCGACGATCGGATATTGAGTTAAAAGAATGAAAATAAATCACTTAGGCATCGCAACAAAAGGGATCGAGGAGGCCCTCAAGTTTTGGGAGGACGCTCTCGGATTGGAGAATGTGCACACTGAGGTGGTTGAAGATCAGAAGGTCCGTGTCGCGATGCTGCCTATCGGCGAAAGCCGTGTGGAGCTGCTGGAACCGACAAGTGACGATTCGCCGATCTCGAAATTTCTCGAAAAGCGTGGCGGAGGCATCCATCATATCGCCGTCGAGACCGATGATATCGAAGCGGCTCTCTCGCGTCTTAAGTCGCAGGGCGTACGTCTTATAGACGAGACCCCGCGTGTCGGGGCCGAGGGTTGCCTCGTGGCATTCGTTCATCCTTCTTCGGCCAACGGAGTCCTCTTGGAACTCGTCCAATCAGTCGATACCGCCAGCAATTAGCTGAAATGCGGCGTTGTCTGGTATCATACCCGTTTGCGGTATTGTTGATGTTTTTGTTAGGAGAATTGGGCATTGAATAATTTAACCAAAGGAATCATTTTGTTGATCGCGATCCTGGCGATCGGTGCGGGCTTGGTCGTCTGGAAGAATAAGGTCGGCGGCCACGCCGCCGCACAGTCGATGAATTCGATCACGAAGGCCGAGATCGAGATGCTCCTTGCTGACGTGGCCAAAACGAATCCGGCGATCCTGAAGCGACTAAAAGAAGATCCCGAGATGAAGAAGAATCAGCTCGAGAATCTCAAGCAGTTGCTCGCTTTCGCCAGCCAGGCACAGCGCGACGGCCTCGGCCAGGACGAAGCCGGAAAACAAGAACTGGACAACATCAAAGCCGAGGTTTACGCGGTGAATTACGACCGTGAGACCAACAAAGATAAGGGGCCGATGCCGGCGTTCGGTTTCATCACCGAGGATCAGGTGAAAGCCTATTGGGAAGAGGATAATCAGCCGAAAGCGGCATCCGGCATGTTTGGCCCGGCGGTAGACGCCCGGACGCATGAACAGGAATTCAACGATTTTCTTAACGCAAAGCTCACGATAATGAATCAGGGCAACCCTGAAGCGCCGCGTGAAGTTTCTGAAGAAGAGAAAACGCAGGCGCGTGACGTCTTTGCGAAGATCCGTATCTATCGCGCCGAGTATGAACGGCGCGCGGCCTCCGGCGAACTTGAACCGGCATTTGTCGACAAGGTAAACCTTCAGCTAAAGCTTCAGCAGGCGCAATTTCTCGCCCGGCTTTATTCGGAGAAGATAGCCGATAAGATGAAGGTGACTGATGAGGAGATCGACCAGTACATCAAGGCCAATCCGGACATCGATCCGGCTCAAAAACGAGCCAAGGCGATGCAGATCCTAGAACGCGCCAAGGCTGGCGAGGATTTTGCTGCCCTGGCTAACGAACTCTCGGAAGATCCGGGCAATAAGTCGCCGGAACCACAAGGCGGGCTCTACAAAGATGTGCCGAAAGGCCGCATGGTGGCCCCCTTCGAGACGGCGGCTCTCGCCCTGCAGCCGGGCCAGATCGCCCCTGAGCCGGTCGAAACCGATTTTGGGTTTCACATCATAAAGCTGGAGCGGCCTTTGGAAAAGAAAGGCGATGCAAAGGAAGAAACATATGACGTTCGCCATATTCTGATCTCGACGGCCGTCAAGGATCCGACGAACCCAATGGGCCGCGATACTCCGGTCAAGGATTATGCCCGCACGAAACTCGAGGAAGAAAAGGAGAAGAAACTTATCGATGAGATCGTAGCGAGCAACCACGTTCAGGTCCCGGCGGATTTCGATGTGCCGGAACCGACTGCCGAACAGCTGCAGCAAATGCAGCAGCGTCAACAGCAGATGATGATGCCGCCGCCTGGAAGTGAGGATGGTCCTGAAGAACCGGCTAAGAAGTCTGATCCCAAGAAGCCTGCTCCGAAGGCAGAACCAAAGAAGAAGTAAGATTGAGATAGGATAGCAGCAGGATGGACATGAGACAGGATGTATCCTGAAATTCATGCCCATCCTTTTCTAGTTCGAGCCATGGAACGAGTAAATATTGGAATAATCGGCGGCAGCGGCCTATATCAAATGCCGGAATTGAAGAACGTGCGTGAAGTGCCGGTCCAGACGCCGTTCGGGCCACCATCGGATGCCTTTATCGTCGGGGAACTCGACGGAGTGACCGTGGCATTTCTTCCGCGTCATGCTCGCGGACATAAATTCACGCCGAGCGAACTTCCCTTTCGCGCGAATATTTATGCGATGAAACTGCTTGGCGTCGAGTATATTCTTTCGGTCTCGGCCGTCGGCAGCCTGCAGGAACAATACGCCCCGACCGACTTCTTCATCCCCGACCAGTTCTTTGACCGCACTCGTGCCCGTGCGCACGAATCAACCTTTTTCGGCAATGGTATCGTCGGGCACGTTACATTTGCCAATCCCGTCTGTGATGAACTGGGAGACATCCTTGAAGCAGCCTGTAAAGAGATCGGCGTTAAAACGCATCGTGGAGGAACGTATGTCTGCATGGAAGGTCCCGCGTTCTCGACGAAAGCCGAGTCTAATATTTATCGACAGTGGGGCCTGGATATCATCGGGATGACCAATCTGCAGGAAGCAAAGCTGGCCCGTGAGGCAGAGATCGCATATGCAACCCTCGCCTTGGTCACCGATTACGACTGCTGGTACGAAGGCCACGACGACGTGACTGCCGAAATGGTCATCGAAACGCTCGGCAAGAACGTTCGAAACGCCCAGCTTGTATTAAAGAACGCGGTCAAGCTCGTCAATGCGAAAGAAACACCGAATCAGTATCGCAATGCGATCAAGAATGCGATCTTCACCGCACCTTCTGACTGGCCGAAAGAAACCGCTCGAAAGCTCGAGGCGATCATTGGGAAGTATATGTAACTAATTGCATGGAAACGCTTTAGCGTTCAAGGAGAAACAGGGCCAGAACTTCACCATTCGCATTAACTGTTTTCCGTGATGCGATAGTATAACCGAGTAACGCAAGGTTCCTCAGCGGCGGTTCGGTCTCTCGGATTTCCCGGGCCCTGAAGAGCAGCCACAATCGCTTACTTTCGATCTCAGCAACCGTTGCGTGTTCCACATCGTTGAATCCGCGCGGCAGGAAATAGGCCCTATTTTCTGCAAGGCCGTCAACACCCTCGATCCTGAAGACCTTGCCTTTGCGGGAGCGTCCCATTTCGAACCATGCGTGGTACGCTATCAGGTCTTCGGTGGTGTAGATCGGAGTATTCGGATCAACCGCTCCGTCCATTAGCGTGGCGATCGCACACCAGATGGGTTCCGGCCGGGCCGGCATTGAAAGTACGAAGGCCACCGCCGCAGCGATTAAGACGGCGATCACTGATTGAAAGGCGATCCTTGTGGTTCGGCTTGGTATCGATTCGATTATCATTGCCGCCAACAAATATAGCGGCGGAAGACAGATGACCAGATGGCGTGCTCCCCAGATCGAATACGGCGAGGTCCAGCTAAGTGCGAAAGCAGCTACGAATGGAAACGATCCGAGAACTGCAAGGACGATCAGACTTCTTCGCCGAGTGCTGTCGTCAGAGGTCTGGCCTAGGAAACCTATCAGCATTCCGGCCGTCACCACGACCAAAAGGGGTATTGTGAACCAATAAAGGGAGATGGGCTCATTGCTAAGCATTTGAAAATAGACAGGTTCTACGATGTTCAGGAGTACGGTCGCGATCTCCCTGATCCCGGGTCGCTGCATCCATCCGATATTCTGCTCAAGTCCCGTACCCGTGGTTGAAGCGCTAAGTACCATCATTAGCCAGGTCACGAATGAGAGTGCAGTAGATACGGCAGCAAGGAGGTGCAGACCCCATCGGCGGCGATCAAGTAAAAGACCGCAAACCGCCTCGGACATGACAAGGAACCAACCAAAGTAATGCGTGTGCACCAGAATAATATTGGCGACGATCAACAGCCAGAAGGCTCGTTTTCCGTTGAGTAACCTAACGAATAGCCAAGTAGAAAGCAACGACAGGAATATCAATAGAGGGTACATGCGGATCTCAAGCGAATACTTGAGTAGCGTCCCGTTAAACACAAGAAATAAAAGGCCTATGATCGTCGAACTAAAGTTTTGCTTTAATTCACGAGACAGTAGTAGGAAGATGGCAACGCCAGCGGAGAACAGAATGATCGATAGGATACGAAGCCATACGACACCCTCGCCGCCTATCGAAATCCAGAGCTTTAGAAGAACATAGAACGCGGGCGGATGGATCAGATCGAGAGCTACGAACTGAAAGAGTTCATTCCAAGAATGACTCGCGGCATGGATGCTGAAGACCTCATCGAACCAAAGACACTCGCAATCGAGATTCAGGATCCTAAGCAATCCGCCGGCGGCAATTACAGCTACCAGCAGCAACGCACGAGCGAGTTTCCCGCGGCTCATCTTACAACGTTATTCCATCACACAGGATCCCGTCGACGCTCGTGTAGGCAAGCGTAACTTCCTTGAACGTATTCGTATCACGACAGTAGGAAACGCAGCTTTCGTAAGGTTTGGAGTAAATATGGAGGCTGACAGCCCGTTCACCGTATTCGGCAAGGTTTAGTATCTGATGGATAGGTTCTTCCAACTCGACAGCCGCGGCCTGACAATTCGACAGTTCGTAGGAATCGGTTTCCCGAAGCCGGCAATACCCATTCGATTCGTCCATCTCCTCTACCGCGAAGTTCTGCCCTTTCAGGCGGCCGACGGGGACGGTCATCCAGCACTTCTGATCTGAATGATCGTGAACGCGTGAAACCTGGCCTATCTCCCAGCAGATGGCCATCATCTCAAACCGCTCGTCCTTATAAATGAGGTTTCGGGTGTAGAACTCGGGACTAAAAAAGAAGAACCGGGAGATCGAATCGACATCGACCGGAGTTTCAGCGAGAAATTGATAAACGTTCTGACAGGTAAAATCACCATCCGGGATCGCTCGGATGCCGGAGATAATCTTCTCAACGTGAGCCATATTTTAGTGAGATTGTAGCAATTTTTTCTTGCTCAGAATAGTCTCTGGAGAAAATCTTGTGTTGCTTAGCTCCGAAGATACTACCAGTGAGACTGATCTTTTGAAGAAACGACGCCGTTACACTATAATTTAAGTGTTTACCTGGAATCAGTAGTTAACTTGGGAGGGTTTGATTTGCCTAAAGCAGCAACTATTCAGAAGACCACAGCAAGCGCCGGAAAAGTCGCAAAGAACGGCGCCTCGAAGAACGGCAAGGCCCTTGGGACCGCGGCCGCCCCTGAGTTCGCCGATGTTGACGATGCCATTGCCGAATATAATGCCAGACGATCGGCTCAACTGGCGGCGATAAAGAAGTCCGACAAGAAATTGCTCCGTGAAATGCTCTATCAAATGGTGCTCGGCCGGCGTTTTGAAGAAAAGTGTGCCGAAGTCTATCGCATGGGCAAGATCGGCGGATTTTGTCACCTGTACATTGGCCAAGAGGCGATCGGCGTTGGCTCAATGATGATGCTTGAACCGACCGATATGGTCATCACATCTTATCGAGACCACGTTCAGGCAATGATCAAAGGGATGTCGCCCGAGAGCGTGATGGCTGAACTCTACGGCCGAGAGGGCGGCTGTGTGAAGGGTAAGGGCGGCTCGATGCACATGTTCTCGAAAGATCTTGAGTTCTATGGCGGCCACGGCATCGTCGGCGGTCAGATCGGCGTCGGGACCGGGATGGCCTATGCTGCGAAATATAAGAATTCAGGTCAGGTTGTCCTTTGTTTTTTTGGCGAAGCGGCGGTGAATCAGGGCATATTTCACGAATCACTTAACATGGCCCAGCTTTGGAAACTGCCGATCATATATATCTGCGAAAATAACCAGTACGGCATGGGTACATCGCAAAAACGAGCTATGTCCTCACGCAGCATTGCCCGCAAGGCTGAGGCCTTCGAAATGGCGAATGAGTTCGTTGATGGTATGGATGTTATGGCGGTCCGAGGGGCAACGCGAAGGGCGATCGAACGTGCTCGCAAGGATGGGTCGCCGACGCTTCTGGAGGTTAGGGCCTATCGTTACATGGGCCATTCAATGTCTGATCCTGGTAATTATCGCACCCGGGATGAGATCTTGAAATACCAGGAACGCGACCCGATAGTCTTATTTAAGGACAGTCTTAAAGAGTCTAAGGTATTGAATGACAAGGATTTCGAGAAGATTGAACAAGAGGCGAATGACGCAGTCGATCGAGCGGTCAAATTCTCGGACGAAAGTCCATACCCCAGCGAGGCTGAGTTGCTGACAGATGTCCTGACCTAGGACGATCGTGGTTTTTACAAGTAGTTTTCTGAAAAATTCTGAGATTGCGATAGTGGTAGAGATAACGGAAAGAAAGTGTTGAATTATGGCGGTTTTGACGATTCGCGATGCCCTGAACGAGGCACTGCGTGAAGAAATTATCAGAGATGAGAACGTTTTCGTAATGGGCGAGGAGGTCGCTGAATATGACGGTGCGTACAAGGTTACTCGCGGCCTCTGGAAAGAGTTTGGCGATAAGCGTGTCGTCGATACGCCGATCACCGAGCTTGGTTTCGCAGCTATCGGCGTCGGTGCCGCTATGGCGGGTCTCAGGCCGGTTATCGAGTTCATGACGTGGAACTTCTCGATCCTTGCCGCGGACCAGATAATTAACCACGCGGCGAAGATGCTTTACATGTCCGGCGGCCAGTTCAAGGTGCCGATCGTTTTCCGCGGCCCGAACGGCTCGGCATATCAGGTCTCGTCGCAGCATTCACAGGCTCTTGAGGCACTCTACGCAAATTTCCCCGGGCTGAAGGTAGTGATGCCCTCGACCCCTGCCGATGCGAAGGGCCTTCTGAAATCGGCCATTCGCGACGACAATCCCGTTATGTTCCTCGAACAGGAACGAATGTATGGTATCAAGGGCGAAGTTCCCGAGGAAGACGATTTTCTGATCCCACTCGGTGTCGCCGACGTCAAGCGTGAAGGTAAAGATTGCACGATCGTCGCCCGTTCGATGACCGTTCCGATGGCCCTGCAGGCTGCCGAACAGATACAAAATGAGTTTGACGTGTCGGTCGAGGTGATCGACCCACGAACTATTAAACCGCTCGACGTAGATGCGATCGTTGGTTCAGTAAAGAAAACGAACCGCCTCGTTGTCGTCGAGGAATCGCACGCGTTTGCCAGCGTCGGAGCCGAGATATCGCACCAGATCATGGAGAATGCGTTCGACTATCTCGACGCCCCCGTTAAACGCATCTCAACTGCCGAAACGCCAATGCCTTACGCTAAGAATCTTGAAGCTCTGGCTCTACCGAGCGTTGAAAAGATCGTGGCGGCGGTAAAGGACGTTTGCTATTTATAAGGTGAGAAAGTTAGTTGGATAGCTTTGCAAGTCTGTGATCGATAGGAAAGCGGCGATCCGCGAATACAAAATGTCACATCGCCCGATGGGCGTATTTCAGGTTCGAAATATTGTGAGCGGAAGGGTGTTGGTCGATTCCAGCATCAATGTCCCCGGCAGGATCAATCGGCATCGTTTGCAGCTCGACCTAGGATCGCACCCAAACAAGGAGCTGCAGGTTGACTGGAAGGCTCTCGGTGGGGATGCTTTTGCATTTGAGACTTTGGAACCGGTCGAGCCTCGCACAATCCCGAATTATGACTACGTGGCCGATCTCAGGGTTTTGGAAGACCTTTGGATCGAACGGACGGAACAGAACGGCGACAAGCTCTACAATGAGAAAAAGCTTACTCGCGAAGAACGGATGCGGAAGATCGCCGCAAATCGCAAACTATAGAAATTCAGATCTTTTCTACTCGATATGGCTGAAAAATTCTTAATGCCGAAGCTCTCCCCCACGATGGAAGAAGGGCAGATCGCGCGCTGGGTCAAAAGCGAAGGTGAAGATTACGACGCGGGCGAAACCCTAGCTGAGGTCGATACGGACAAGGCCACAATGGAAATGACCGCACTTTCGGCAGGTACCTTGTTGAAGATCATCAAAGGTGCGGGCGACACCGCGGCGCTTGGCGAGGCGATCGCAATTATCGGGAAAGCCGGCGAAGACATTTCAGGCTTGTTGAACGACTTGTCCTCCAATGGTGGTTCCGCAGCGCCAAAGACCGAGGTAAAAGCCGCCGAAACGCCGAAACCTGTGGAAGCATCGCAACCTGAACCGGCCGCGGCCGGTCCAGCACCTGTCATAGGTGGTCGAATGATCGTTTCGCCGATCGCTGCAAAGATGGCGGCGGAGAACGGGATCGATTTGCAACGCATCTCAGGCACTGGCCCGAACGGACGAATTATCAAGCGGGACATCGAGGACGCGTTAGCCGCCGGAGTCGCGCCGGTTTCAAGGCCTTCGCGTCCGTTCGTCGCATCAACCGTGATTGGGGCGGCGGGCTATCGCGATGAAACGACATCGAAGATTCGTCAGGTCATCGCATCCCGACTCGCCGAATCGATCGGCCCGATCCCGACTTTCTATCTGACCGTCGATGTCGAGATGGACAATGTCCTCGAACTGCGAAGATCCGTTAACGCCGCCGTTAGCGAAGAGCAGAAGGTAAGCGTCAACGACATAATCGTCAAAGCCGCATCGATGGCTTTGATGAAGCATCCTTGGGCGAATTCGTCCTATCAGGACGACACCGTGCGCTTTTATGACCAGGCCGACATTGGTGTCGCTGTGGCTATCGAGGACGGGTTGATCACTCCGGTAATTCGCGGAGCCAATTTGAAAGGATTTGTCGAAATTTCTGCCGAGATCAAGGACCTCGCTGCGAAAGCCAAGGCAAAGAAATTGCAGCCGGAAGAATACACGGGAGCGACGTTCTCGATCTCAAATCTCGGAATGTTCGGCATCAAAGAATTCACAGCGATCATCAACCCCCCTGAGGCTGGTATTCTCGCGATCGGCGGGGCTACACCAACACCCGTCGTGCACAACGGCGCGATCGTGATCCGCAGCATTATGAACGTCACGATGTCGTGCGATCACCGGGTCATAGACGGTGCTACGGGCGCGAAGTTTCTTCAAACGTTCAAGCAAATGCTTGAACAGCCGGGCATGATGCTCGCGTGAAATGGCCGACTCCGACCGACCCCTTGCTGCATATCTCGCACTGATCGGAGTCCAACTCTCATTCGGGTCATTCCCGGTCGTCGGGAAAATTGCTCTTGCCGTCATTCCAGCCGTGGGAATGGTCGGGTTTCGCGTTGGGCTGACGACTTTGATATTTGTGCTCGTTCAGTCATTGCGGCGCCGTTTCTGGCTTCAAGATCGTGATGATTATCTAAAGCTCGCCGGTATAAGCCTGCTTGCGGTGACATTTAACCAGCTCCTTTTCACCACGGGCCTTTCTCTCACAAAAGCGTCAAATACTTCGCTCATCTCAGTTACGATACCGATCTTTGCAATGACCGTGGGATACATACTGGGCACTGAAAGGCTTCGGCCCATGAAGGTCGGCGGCATTCTGCTGGCGTGCGTCGGCGTTATCCTTCTTATCGATCCAAGAAACGCCTCGTTCTCTTCCGAAACAACGATCGGTGACATCCTTATCGTCCTCAATTCCCTTTCGTACGGCGCGTATGTCGCGATCTCAAAGGGCATCGTAATGCGCAACGGTGCATTTCGTTCAATAATGTGGATATTCCTCTTCGCGTCCATTGTCTGCGTACCGCTCGGAGTTTATTCAATGCGAACGGTCGATCTATCCTCGGTTGAACCAGCGATATGGCTATGCCTTGCCTACACTGCGATCATCGGTACGCTTGTCCCGTATTTCCTGAACGCGTGGGCTCTGGCCCGCGTGGATTCGACAACGGTTGCGGTCTTTGTATACCTCCAGCCGGTAATCGGATTTATGCTGGCGGTCGTCTTCCTGGGCGAACACGTCGGACTTCACTTTATTGCAGCCGCATCATTTGTATTCGTGGGGCTCTACCTGGTAACAAAGAAATTCGCGGCGGCTGAAACGTGAGGTTGCGTTTTGCGTAGTTACGGCATCTAATATCTCAAAATGCCAACACAGATCAATCAGATTAGGGACGAGTACAACGGAGTGACCATCCTGCGTGTCGAAGGCGACATGCTCATCGACGATGCGATCCTTATAAAGCGAATAGCGCAAAGTCTGAAAGAAGAGACCGGCGACAAGCTCGTCCTCGACCTGGCCGATCTCGATTTCCTCGATAGCGAGGCAGCCTCCGTCCTTAGGAACCTCGAAGATATGGGCGAGATCGAGCTTCAGGGGCTTGAGATCTTCTTACAGTCAGCGATCGACATGGCCGAAAGGGCTTGATCGATCCTGTAGGGCGAACCAGGTGTCGAAGTGCCTACTTCGACTGTCTTGACTTGCGAACGAATCCTTCCGCGAACCATGCCTTCGGCTGACTTTTGCACGGAAACGAACTACATTGTTAATAATGAAGACCCAGTTGATAGCTGATTTTCTGTCTGCTGAATTGGTCGGTGATCCGGGGGTCGAAATCCGCTCGGTTGCGGATGTCAGCAACGCCGGATCAGATCAGATCGCCTTTGCTGAGAATGCCGGCTCAGCCGCTGGTTCCGCCGCGGGATGTCTGCTCATTCCTCTCGATGCAAGCGTCGAAACGAAAGCCTGTGTGATACGGATCGCTGACCCGAAGCTCGCATTCGCACGCGTAGCCGAGAAGCTTCACCCAGCCAAAATACGACCCGCCGAAATCCATCCATCTGCAGTCATCTCCGAAACCGCCCGGATCGGAAAGAACGTTTTTGTAGGGGCATTTGCTGCTATTGGCGAAGGATCGACCATCGGTGACAGCACGCAGTTACTTGTCGGAGCGAAGGTTGGTGAGAACGTAGTCATTGGTAAAAGCTGCATACTTCATCCGAACGTAACGATAGAGGATGGCTGTACGCTCGGAGATAACGTCATTCTGCACACCGGAGTTGTCATAGGTGCAGATGGATTCGGTTACGTTCGTGATAGGGATGGTTACGTCAAATTCCCGCAGGTTGGCACTGTTATCATCGAGAATGATGTCGAGATCGGGGCGAATTCGTGCGTCGACCGCGGAGCTCTCGGCGAAACCCGGATCGGCTCGGGAACTAAGATCGACAACCTCGTCCAGATCGCCCATAACGTGCAGGTCGGTAGACGGGTTGTGATAGCGGCACAAACGGGGATATCGGGAAGTTGCGTGGTCGAGGATGGCGTCGTAATTGCAGGCCAGGTCGGCATCGCAGATCATGCGACGATCAGGTCCGGTGCCGTGCTTGGAGCTCAGGCAGGCATATTACCCGGGAAGATCGTCCGGCCGGGCGTCTGGTGGGGCACACCTGTTCAGCCGCTGGATGATTTTAAGCGTCAGAACGCTCATGTTAAGGGCCTCGAACGCCTAAAAGCCGAAGTGAAGGCCATTCGCGACAAGCTGGACGTATTTCTTGCGGCCATGAAGGATAACTAGGCGTCACGCCTATCGAGCATTGCCAAGATAACTTCAGCCGCCCGCTCGGATGCACCGCCCTCGCCAAGCTTTTTCGCAGCTTCGGAGAGCTCGGCCCGGACACGCCGGTTCTCGACGGGATCGAGCAATCGCAGCACCTCGGCGGCAGCCGAATCTGGGCTGAACTCGTTTTGGACCATTTCCGTGGCGATCCTTTTTCCTGCAATAAGATTGATCAACCCGATATGCTCAACCGAGATCAAGGGCTTTAACAAGATGTAATTCAGTAGGGAGGAACGATAGACGATGACCATCGGAACTCCGATGATGCCCGCTTCCAATGTCGCCGTTCCGCTGGTCACGATCGCCGCGTCGGATGCAGCAAGAGCGTCATAGGTTTCGTCAGCAACCACTCGTACCGTGGCGGCCGGCTTCATCTGAGCAAGCAAATTTTCGGCATCGACACGATTCCTGCCGGACCTTACGGCAATGGTGAACTGCACATTCGATACCTCCTTCGATATCAGTTCGGCGGCTCTTAGCATTACGGGAAGGATGCGGACGATCTCCTTCTGACGACTGCCCGGCAGCATCGCGACGATCTGTTTCGCAGGATCAAGGCTGTGCTTCTCGCCGAACTCTTTTCGCGATACGGTCGGCCTCACCTCGTTCGCAAGCGGATTCCCGACAAATTCAACCTTTTTGAACCCCCGCTGTGAATACCATTCCTTCTCAAACGGAAGGATCGTCAGAAGTATATCGACATATTTTTCGATAGCCTTCACTCTGTGGCTCCGCCAAGCCCAAAGCTGGGGCGAAATAAAATAGACAACCTTTAACCCCTGTTTTTTCAAGTATTTGGCTAGTCGAAGATTAAAATCAGGAAAATCAACCAGGATCACCATGTCGGGCTTGCGTTCCATTGCGGCGCTACTAAGACGCCTAAACGCCGAAAGGAACATCGGCAAAGCCTTTGCGATCTCAAGCACCCCAACGATCGCCAACTCATCTGACTCGACAACCGCTTCCACTCCGACATCACGCATCTTGGGTCCCGCGGCACCAAAAAATTCGAGATCCCTGTTCCTGGCGCTGGCTCTCATCGCTGTCACCAGTCTTGCGGCGTGGCGGTCGCCCGAGGCCTCGCCGGCAACTATCAGGAATTTGGCCTTATCGGTGTTCACCATTAGATCAGACTCAATCATCATATCCGCAAACGGAAATGACAACCCAGCCGCGAAGTTGCCGCATCAAACCCATTGATTTTATTTACTTTCGTCTTTTAGGTGCTTGCAGAACACCACACCAGCTAATAAAATTGAGTGTTTTGAGTGATCTGTCGGGTGGCTCAGCGGTGAGTTCCATTGCCGCATCAAATAGCTTTTTGTCCTTTGGAGGATCTTAGTGACGATTCGTCTTTCTTTTCTGATTTCAGCATTATTATTGATCAGCGTTGTTGCCAACTCGACATTGGGGCAGGCGGACTCGGTTATCGCACAGTTATCTGATTCGGCTGCCGAATCATTCGCGGGAGGCATGAGCGGAAACGGACGGTTCATTGTATTCGAATCTATCGGTGACCTCGCGACCGAGAACCCGAGAAATGCTGATGGGAACCTTGAGATATTCCTTTATGACTATGCGCAGCGGCGCATTTTTCAGATAACGGACACAAAAAGTGTACTCTTCAACACGTTGGCGGCACCTAGCTTTGACAACGTTAGAATAAGTATTGTCAATACTCGGCCCGTCATCAGCAATGATGGTAAATGGATCGCGTTCAGTTCGAATGCGACGACATCGCGACCCGCAACTCCGAATAGTACGAATCCAGGGTTCTTTTACGGCGATTCTTTTTCTGCGCCGACCCCGACCCCGACCCCGACTCCGGCTCCGACGCCCATTGGCCCTACTCCAACCCCGACCCCGTCGCCATCGCCCTCGCCGAGCCCAACAGCCACGCCGAGTCCGACTCCAACGCCAACCCCGGCTGCGAACCCCCTAACAGAAGACGCAAATCTCGAGATCTGGCTCTACCAGATACCGAATTATGCGGAGGTTACGAATCTGTCCGCCGGTGATGAGATCCCCTTTGTTCAGCTTTCGGGCGGTACGTTTATCCGGGTCACAAATACCGACCCAAGTCAACTCCCGCGTCCGGGTAACGCTCTCACGGGAGCGTTTGTGGCTGACGACAATCACGATGTGAGCATCAGTGATGATGGCAATGTGATAGCCTTCGTATCGACGCGGGACCTCGTTCCCGCGGTCGGCAATGCGTTTCCGACTGAAGACAATGATGAGATCTTCACCTACGTTAGATCGACAGCAACTCTCGGCCAGGTAACAAAGACGCCGCGGGGCGTGATCTCCAACCCAATATACTCGAAGAACCCGACGATCTCCGGGAACGGACAGCGTGTCACCTTCGCCAGCACTGGCGAGAATCCTATAGTTGGGCAGACTGGCGGCGTCAACCCGGTTGCGAGCCGGAACGAAGAGATATATTTCGCGGATCTCGTTGCCGGCAGCCCGACCTCCGCAACTGCCAAACGACAGGTCACGACCACAACCCCTACGAACGCGGGAGATCCGGTAAATATTCTTGATCTTGGGCGGCGAATGAGTCGTGATGGGCGGTATATTGCGTTCGACTCCTACGCCGATCTGGCTAACGAGAACAGCGGCACCAATTACACTTCGTTTGCTCTTTATTTGTACGATTCGACGAACAACTCGTTCAGGCGTATCGGTCCGCGCAGCGATGCCGATGAGGACGCCAGCGGCGGCGACGTGGCCCATTACCCTGGCTTTACGAACACGGATGAGAATGGCACTCCATCGGTGATGGTCCTCGAAACACGTTCAAATATCAAAGCCGACGGTACCGTCCCGACGACGGATTCCGAGGGTCTGAACGACAATGCATCACGTCCGTCTCAGATATATTCTTATCCGCTGAACGTACCGGCATCAGCTGCAACTTTCACGCGGCTCGCTAAGTTTCCAACTCCGATCAACTACATTGCTTCGACCCAACTGCTGCCGAGCAACTCGATCCGTCGGATGGCGTTCAATATCGCGCTGACAGAGTTCGGTACAGGGAATCCAGATACTCAATCGGAGGTCTTCTACCTCCTGCAGCCGGTCGCAACGACACAGACCACTGCGGTCACAAATTTCTTTACAGGGGCCAGCCGACTGCCGATCCTCTTTACGGCGAGCCCTACACCAACGCCATCGGTGTCACCCACTCCAACTCCAACGCCATCACCGTCGCCGAGCCCAACACCGACACCGAGTCCGACACCGACAGGCACCCCGACACCTACTCCGACGCCCGTCACGCCAGACGCCGTCTTGGGCGTCTCGCCCGGAATGCTGGCAATAGTTGAATATACGGCAGACGATACGCCCGTATCGCCGAAAACCGCTACAGGCTCGCTCACTCGGGCTCCGGGACTGCCGATCGAATTGAATGGGGTTTCCGTCACAATAGATGGGGCCGCATGCGGCATCAGATCAGTAAATGGAAGACGTATAGAATTCGTTGTCCCACCGGCACTTGCGACATCGACAACCGGCAACGTTCTTCCAATAGTCATTCATAATAACGGCACCGTAATGAAAAGCTGGGTGACCTTGGTTCCCTCTCGTCCCGATATTTTCTCGAAGGACGGCAATGTTGGCCCGGGTGGCAGAGCCAAGGCATTCAACGTGACCAACTCGATCTTTACGATCGAACCGTTCGCTATCAAAACTGTAAAACGCCGTGGCGATCTCTTAGTGCCGAGTGTTATTCGGCTTTACATGACTGGTGTTGAGGGAATGACTACCGCCGTTATGACGATGCGGCTACGTGAGGCTGCGGTCGTTGGGTCGAATATTCGGGCCAACCCGGTGATGGTTGAACCTGGTATTTACGTAGTCGATTTTGATATGCCGTCACAGCTCCTGCGAGCCGGTGATGTGCCGATAGTAGTTACCGTTACCATAAACGGTGTGAACTTTGAGTCCCGGTTGGACGACACATCTGTGAAACTCGCGTTACTTTGACCCCAAAGGGACAACTGCGCCAAGATTACGACGAATTCAATTAAGAATATGGCTGGAAAAGACGTTAACACCATGAAGATCGCCCCAAAGGTTTGGAAGAATGGCGAATTTATCAACTGGGAAGATGCGAATATTCATGTAATGTCGCACGTGGTCAATTATGGTTCGAGCGTTTTCGAGGGAATACGCTGTTACGAAACATCAAAGGGGGCGGCCGTTTTTCGCCTCTCCGAGCATATGCAGCGGCTCGTCAATTCAGCAAAGATCTATCGGATGGAACCGGTGTATAGTCGCGACGACTTCAGTAAAGCGACGATCGACCTGATCGCGGAGAGCGGTCTTGAATCTTGTTACCTCCGTCCGATCATTTTCCGTGGTCTAGACCTCGAAAAGCCGTCATTTGGTGTAAATCCGCTTAACAACCCGATTGACTCCTATATTGCCGCATGGCAGTGGGGGAAATATCTCGGCGAGGAAGCTCTCGAAACCGGTATCGATGTCTGTGTCTCAAGTTGGTCGCGTATCACGTCAAATTCTCTGCCCGCGATGGCAAAAGCCGGTGCGAATTATATGAATTCGCAGCTTATCAAGATGGAAGCTCTGCTCGGAGGATTCTCTGAGGGTATCGCCCTCGATGATCGTGGTTATGTCTCCGAAGGCTCGGGCGAAAATCTCTTTCTCATTAACTCTGGCAAGTTGATCACGCCGCCTCTCGGGGCCTCGATCCTGCCGGGGATCACCCGTGATTCCGTGATCCAGATAGCCCGTGAACTTGGGATCGAGGTCGTTGAGTCCACCGTACAGCGTGCGGCTCTCTACCTCGCCGACGAACTTTTCTTCACCGGGACCGCCGCCGAGATCACCCCAATCCGCTCTGTCGACCGGATAACGATCGGATCGGGCCGTTGCGGTGAGATCACAAAACTCCTGCAGGAAGAATTTTTCAAAATACTCGACGCGACTCGTCCGGCTCCGGGCGGTGCCGATTGGCTAACATTCGTTAATCCGAACGCCGCGGCGGTCGTTTAGGTCTGCAGTTTCAACTTTGGTTGGCACTAGCGAAGGTCACGAGCTCGCCGAGGCAGAAACTTGGGACGAAAAACCTGGAACGTCGCCCCGATGGCCGAATCCCTATACAAGCGATCCGTACTCTCGAGATCACGGTTTTCCTGTGCGGTGCTCTGGTGATGATCTTCGAGATCATCGGTTCCCGGATACTTTCTCCGTTTATCGGGTCTTCGACGTATATCTGGACAAGCCTTATAGGTGTGATCCTGGGGAGCCTCAGTCTCGGCTATTGGCTTGGCGGCAGACTTGCTGACCGTCGACCGGATCCAAAGCTGCTAGCCGCATCGATCTTTGCCGCAGGCGGGCTGATATCTCTAACTGTTCTTATTAAAGAGGTTTTACTCTCATTGATCGCCTCCGCGGCCACGATGATCGAGATCAAGGCCCTTGTCGCCGCGCTGCTCCTCTTTGCCCCGGCCAGCGTTTGTCTCGGCTTGGTCACGCCATTCGCGGTAAGGCTGAGAATGACATCTATCGAGGAGACGGGACGAACGGTAGGTCGTCTTTACGCACTTTCGACCGTGGGAAGCATCGTCGGAACCTTCACCGCCGGATTTGTTCTTATCCCGTTCGTTGGCAGCGTTCGAACTCTCTATTTGATCGCCGGTACGTTGATCGCTCTCTCGCTGCTGCTCGTTCCGTTGACAATGACAAAGCTGAATATTGCCGCGATCACCTTGTTTACCTTCGGCGTCGCGTCGAGCGAGGGCTCGGCATATTTGCTTCGCCAAAACAGCGGCGTTTACGATATTGATACCGAATACAGCCGCGTTCAGATCTTTGACTCGAAGGATCCCGCTACCGGAAAACCGATCCGAGCGCTAGCTACGGATCCATATTTCGTCCAGTCGGCAATGTTCCTCGATAGTGAGGAACTCGTCCTGGACTACAGCCACTACTATCACCTTATCAGCTACTTCAGACCCGATCTAACAAGAACCCTCATCATCGGCGGCGCAGGTTATTCGTTCCCAAAGGAATATTTGCGCACTTATCCGAATGCGACCATCGACGTGGTTGAGATCGATCCCGGGATGACACAGATCGCCCGGGATCACTTCCGCTTGATCGGCGACCAGAGAATGAGGATCCTCCATGAAGACGGCCGAATGTTCATTAACCGCGCCGATGAAAGGCAGTACGACGCAATCCTGATGGATGCGTTTGGTTCCCTATTCACTGTACCCACGCACCTGACGACCATTGAAGCGGTCCGCCACTTTAGCCGCATTCTGAAAGATGACGGCATCATCCTCTTCAACCTAGGCGGGGCGATCGCGGGCGAAGGCGATCGGTTCCTTAATGCAGAACTGGCAACCTACCGTGCCGTATTCCCAACTGTACTGCTCTTCAAGGTTAACGCCGAATACCCAGACGAAAAGCTCCAGAACTTGATAATAGTGGCCTCAAAATCCGCAGCGCCCACGCAAACCTCGCCAAGCTCGGACCAGATCGCCGATCTATTGAGCCACCGCTACATACGCGAGCCCCCAAACAACGCCCCGATCCTTACTGATGACCTCGCACCCGTCGAATACTACAATTCGATCGCGCAGAATCTTTACCTTTCCACCCGTTGATTCGTTGGAGACACAGAATCGCTGTGATCTATCCGTGATACGGCACCCGGGTTTAACGGAGTCCTTGACCAAACTGCTCCGAGCCAAATGCCCCTATGCCGTTCAAACGGAAGCTGAATACGAGTTTATTCTCTTTTCTGACGCCAACGTTGAAGCTGTAGTATTGCAGTGCAAGCGAACAGCAGTCGTACGAGTAGCCTACAGTCACGAGCGAGCTGATTAGGGGATTTTGTCGGCTTGCCCGACGGTTTTGGAAGTCGAAGAAGAAGGAATAACCGCCGTAAAACCCCTTGTCGCGATTGCCGACAAAGACCGAGGGGCTCCACTGTGAGCCTCTGAGCGTGCCTGGTTCCTTGCCCTGCATATCGGAATGCTGTGCTAGCGAGGGCATCAGCGTCACCGCGCGTGTGTAGTAAAAGGTCTGAAAGACTTTGAGGAAAGACGAATCATAACCGATCGTCGCCGAGATCGCTCTAAGACCGTCACCGTTCAGCCCAACGTCCATCCTCGTGCTTGCGAACACAGTTCGCTGAGGTCGGTAGGTCAAGTCGATGTTCAACGGCGAGAGGCTGCGTTCGACCCCGCCGAAAGTGTAAAAGCTAAGCGCGGTGATCGGTTCTATCTGATTGCGGCGTCCCTGTATCAACGCACCGCCGAACGACTTGTCAAAATAATACTTTCCCCGAACCGTAAGTGTGAGAAACTCGTAGGGTTGGATGCCCT
Source organism: Pyrinomonadaceae bacterium (assembly GCA_021463165.1). GTDB lineage: Bacteria > Acidobacteriota > Blastocatellia > Pyrinomonadales > Pyrinomonadaceae > OLB17. Next base: position 100,150 of record JAJTWY010000007.1, read on the forward strand.
TCTCACTCTCCGACTGCAGAGCGGTTGCGGGAGTGGCAGACAATTGACGCTGGGCCTCGCTCGTCACTGCCTCCGTATACCGCCTTGTGTAGAACCGGTTGATCACCCCGAATTCGACCTCATTTGTGTTCGTCGCTGTGTCAACATGGTCAAAGCGGATTATCTTATTAAAGTTGTTGATCCCGCGAACCAGCTTGTATGTCAAATAAGGCTCGATCACATGACGAAATCTAAACTTACCATCCTTCGCGTAGAAGTTTTTCGCCAGTGCCACGGGCCTTACGTCGAAGCTGAATTCACCGTACTTCCTGATCACACTGTTTCCCACAACCTGACGCATATCATTGAAGGAATTTGAGTAATAGGTCACGCGTGTCGATGCATTCGCCGTGAAATTGAAGTATTTGGTTTGAAACGGTACGGTGACCTGCGGATATACATCGAGCCGCTGCGAGAGTGCCGGCGTCACCACTGGATCCGCACCGGTGACCTGTCGGTAGAGGTCGAGATCATCTACCTCTTCGCGTCGGGAAACCCCTTCTGCACTCGACTTGAACGAAAAGTAAACGCCGTCGAGGAACGACAGCATCGAAGGCCTCTTTTCGAAGTTTATGCTGGGCAAATTCCGGGTCTTTTCGCGGACATTTGGGATCGAGATCACCTGTGAACGAGCAAGCAGATTCAGCGTGTAGTCGTCCCAACTCTTGTTAACGAAAACCTGCGATACCTCGATCGGCGAGATTATCTGCTGAACGCCGTCGGAGAATTCCTGCCGGAAAGCGAGACTCGACGTAAGCCGAACATCCACGGCCGCAGTGAAACCATTATTGAAATAGTGAACCCCGTCAGCGAAGATGATCGAACCTCCTTGATCGGGCGTTGCGGCAGAAGCTGATGCTCCGAAGATCCTATCCTTGACAGCATAAAAACCAAAGTCCAGGTACGAACGCGAATTCGCACGTGTTCGAACATCTAGCCCGTACCCGATCCCGCGTGACGTATAAACATCGGCCCGCAGCGTCGCATCGGCTGATTCGCCCAACGTCTGGTAGTAGGCGGTCGATAGCCTCACGCCCTTTCGCTTTGAATAGCTTACTGTCGGGGTGAGAAATCCCGATGCCCGGTCACGCTGCTTTATTGGTATCGATGCGAACGGAACGACCAACAGCGGCACATCCTTTACCTTGAATCGCGCATTCTTGATCCTGACCCTGTCATTGGTCTTGATCGTGGCCCGCTCTGAGCTGAAACTCCACTTCGGCACGGCCTCTTCGCAAGATGTAAATGTTCCCTTGATGACAAGTATCTCCGTTAGGCTAACCCGTTCAACTCGTTCGGCTGTGAAATACAATACCGTCCCATCGTTGGTTTGATTTGTGAAACCTGTCGCGTCCTCGAACGATCCCAGTTTCGTCCGATAATTCCAAACCGCAGTCGCCCCGGTAATCCGTTGATCATCACCCTGATCAAAAACAACGCTCCCTTCGGCAACGATCTTACTTTCCGCCTCAAAGATCGTGACCGAATTAGCTTGAATGCGATATATGCCGTAACGGACATCTACATTACCCGAGTGTTTGATGATCCGCTTGCCTTCCTCACCCTCAGCCGAATTCCGGTCAGAATAGACCACTAGTTCGCCGCCGCCGCCTTCCGGGTCGATCTTCGGCTTGCGAGCGCTTTTTGGTGCCGCGAGCCGTTTTTCAGGAGCAACGGGGTTGATGTTCGGAGTGTCGGTGATAGGGTTCGAGACCTGCCGCTCAACGGGGTTCGTCTGCTGTGCCAGCAGCAGAAATGCCGATCCGTGGATCAATAGTAGGAAGCTGGCAAGACTGATAAACCGCATCGTATCAATGAGATGATATTTGATGCTATCACGAACGTGAATCAAGCGGGAAACCCTGTGCTAGACTAAAACTTTCCCGTTCTATGCCTGACGCGAAGATACTTGTTGTCGAAGACGAAGAGCTGATGCGGGGCATACTGCGCGAGCTTCTGATGGGTGCGGGATTCGATGTATTCACGGCCGATAGTGCCGAATCGGCTCTCGAGATCTTCGCCACGGCTAGCATCGCGTTGACCCTGACCGATATCAAAATGTCAGGGAACGACGGCCTGGCCTTGCTCGATCAGATAAAAGCGATCGATAGCGAAGCCGTCGTAATCGTGATGACGGCCTATTCATCTGTCGATACAGCGGTTGCGGCTCTTCGGAAAGGCGCTTACGATTACGTCACCAAGCCATTCGTCAACGAAGACCTGATACAAACCGTCCGTAACGCCGAAGCTCATCGGCGACTTTTCCAGGAGAATCGCCTGTTGCGGCGTGAGCTGAGTAGGCATGGAACCTACTCAGAGATCATCGGCAGGAGCCGTGCGCTCGAAAATGTCTTCGAGATCGTTAACCGCGTCGCCGCAACGTCGGCAAATGTACTGATCCAGGGCGAAAGCGGTACCGGAAAAGAGCTGATCGCTCGGTCGCTGCATTTGAACAGCGGACGCGCCGCCCGCCCGTTTTTAGCGGTAAACTGCGGTGCATTGACCGAATCGCTTCTCGAAAGTGAACTGTTCGGCCATACCAAAGGTTCGTTCACGGGTGCGGTCTCGGAAAAGAAAGGCCTCTTTCGTTCGGTCGAGGGCGGAACCCTGTTTCTGGATGAGATAGGTGAAATGTCTCCGGCTTTGCAGGTCAAACTGCTAAGAGCCCTCCAGGAACATCAGGTGATGCCTGTCGGTTCGTCGATCCCTATCGCATTTGATGCACGGATCATTGCAGCTACGAATCGCGATCTAGAAACCGAGGTCTCTGAAGGTCGTTTTCGCGAGGACCTTTTCTACCGTCTGAATGTCATCGAGATCGACGTGCCCCCGCTCCGGGAACGCACCGAGGACATTCCGCTCCTCGCAAAACACTTTGTTTCCGTCTCGGCCCGCAACCAGAACTCACCTGAAAAAACGATCACAGCCGACGCAATGGCCGCTCTTCGTGCCTATTCGTGGCCCGGTAACGTTCGCGAACTCGAACATGCGATCGAGCGGGCGGTCATTATGAGCGGTGACGAGATCGACCTCGCGAGCCTCCCGCCAAAAGTACAGAAGAATACAGCGCACGATCCGCATGTCGGTAAATGGCCAACCCTCGATGTTATTGAAAAACGGTATGTACTAGATGTGCTTCGCGAAAATGGCGACGACAAGGCGGCGGCAGCAAGGATACTAGGGATCGACCTCTCGACCCTCTACCGAAAGCTGAAACGCTATGAGATCGAATAAGACTCTATTTCGCGGCCAGGTCAACCACAAAATAGTCGGTGCCGGCGACACGAATAGCCTTGCCAGTGGTATACGGCTCCTGATAAAAGGCCGTCGCGGGGAACGCAGTGCCTCGCAGAGCCCGGTCACCGCTCATTTCGCTCTGCGCTATGAGTTCGTCGGGAAACCACGATTCAACCGCGACTTCAGCGTCCTCGGGGGTTCCACCAGTATCGGGAGCGATCCTGTTAGCGTTGGCGGTCGAAAATCTTATCACGGCCAGGATGCGCTTTTGGGTAGGATATTCTTTCCAAACGATGTCCTCTGTATCAAATGGCACCTTGATGAGTACGCCGAGTTCCTCGGGGTTCGTGTGTATGGCGTTGAAATTTTCGGTGTTTGGATTCGACGCAGATCCCGCCGGGGTGGACGAATTGGAACTCGAGCCATCGGCGGCACACGCGGCAACAAGCCCCGCACACATAAAGAGTGCTAAAATCGCAGCGTACTTCGATCTTGCCATTCGGTAATTGTAAGCGCGGCCCCGGTGAGTTGCAATCTCCCCAAAAGAACGTCGTGAAGGAACCATAAACTATGAATGCATCACGGTCAACCGTCTGGTATGCAATGGTTGTACTATTTGCGATCAACACGCTCAACTTCTTTGACCGCCAGATACTTGGCGCGGTCGGCGAACCCATCAGAAAGGAATTCGGTTTGAGCGATGCTTCGCTGGGCCTCCTAGGCACGGCATTCACCCTGCTATATGCCTTTGTCGGCCTGCCGCTGGGCCGGCTTTCGGACAAACTAGGGCGAAAGAGCATCCTATCAGCCGGAGTCTTTGCCTGGAGCCTGTTTACTGCGGCCTCCGGGGTTGCGCAGAACTTCTGGCAAATTTTCGCCCTCCGCCTGGGCGTCGGCGTTGGTGAGGCATCGTGCGCCCCCGCCGCGACCTCGCTCATCGGCGACCTCTTCCCGGCGAATTGGCGAGCAAAGGCCCTTTCAATATTCATGCTCGGGCTGCCGGTCGGCGTCGCCCTCAGTTTTGCGGTCAGCGGCACTATTGCCAAACAGTACGGCTGGCGCACGGCATTTTTGGTCGCGGGCCTTCCGGGTATCCTGTGTGCGATCGCCGTGCTCTTTGTTCGTGAACCTGAACGCGGTTCGGTCGAGACCCACTCTGTCGGCAGTCGTGTCCGCTCCGGTTCCCCCTATATCAATGTACTCCGGTCACCGACGATGATCTGGATCATTCTCTCGGGTGCCGTTCACAATTTCAACATGTACGCGATCGCTGCTTTTATTACGCCCTTCCTGATGCGGTACCACGAACTCGATATTCAGCAGGCGAACTTTGTTTCAATGATCGTTTACGGCGTGATGGGGGCCCCTGGACTGCTTATCGGTGGATTTCTTGGTGACTGGGCGATCAAACGCCGCAAAAATGGGCGAATGCTTGTCGGGACGGTCGCGATATTCTTCTCGGTTCCAACTGTATACTTAGCCCTCGGCGTTCCTAAAGGATCAACTGTGATCTTCCTGCTACTAATGGGCCTCGCGAGTGCTCTGATGTATTTCTATTACTCGACCGTTTATTCGACAATACAGGATATTACCGAACCCGCATCACGGGGCACCGCGATGGCTATGTATTTCTTTGCGATGTACGTGTTGGGTGCGTCGCTCGGCCCTTATGGCACTGGCCTGCTGAGCGACTTCTTTACGAAACGAGCCGCCGGTCTTTCGGGAGTGGCCGACACGACGCTTGCTGGTCTCGAGATCTTTCGGGCCGAGGGCCTTCATACTGCAATGTATGTGATCCCCATTCTTGGTATCCTACTAACGCTCATCCTTGTTGCAGGTTCGCGAACAGTAGGCCGCGAGATCGACAGCATGGAAGCTTGGATGAAAGGATCTAATGACTAAAGGAAAGAAGCTATGCCCCTAAAACTAAAAAACCTGACTTGGTTTCTCGTGCTGGTACTTGCGCCAGCTGTTTTCTCACAACAATCTACGCCGAAGGCCACGGCAATGTCGTTCTATAAGTTCAACAGTGCAAACTCGAAGGTGTTCAACCGCAAAAACATAGACGCGCGAAAACGTTGGTTTTCCGATGAGCTTTATCAACTGCTCCTAAAGGAGCTAACTCGCGAAGCGGAATTTCTTAAGGCTAATCCGACCGACAAGCCCCACTTCGGGGACGGGTTGCCCTTTCAGCCTTTGGATGAGGTATGCGAGCTTAACGGCAAGAAGTACCGTCGGATACTGTCATACGGACGCGAAACCATAAAAGGCGACATCGGCAATATCGACGTGTACTTCAAGTATCCTAAGGGCTGCAACCTTCCCGATATACTCTACGCACTCAACATGGATAGAGTACGCGGTCGCTGGGTGATCGATGACATTCGCTATTTCCCTGACAACACATCGTTAGTTGAGGATCTCGGACGAAAGGAATATTGACCCGGACGTGGTAAAATTTTTGGTTATATCTGAATAACTATGTCACCAGAGATCAAAGAGGCTGTAACAGAAGCCGAAGCGGCAAAACAGCGTTGGGAGGCAGAAACACTTGGCAATGTGCTCGGAAAGACGCCGGAGCGGAAGCCGTCATTTGCGGGCGTCTCGCTTGTTCCTGTGGAACGCCTTTACACTGAGGCTGACGGCGAAGGCATAGATATTGGGTTTCCCGGCGAATATCCCTACAAACGCGGCATACATCCGACGGGCTATCGCGGCAAATTGTGGACAATGCGGCAATTTGCCGGGTTCTCATCGCCGGAGAATACGAATGCACGTTTCAAATATCTGATGGAACACGGCCAGACGGGGTTGTCGGTAGCCTACGATCTTCCCGCACTTATGGGTCTCGATGCCGACTCGCCGCTCTCGGAAGGCGAGGTTGGAAAATGCGGCGTCGCGGTCTCGTCGCTGGCTGATTTTGAGGTCTTGTTCGACGGAATCCCTCTCGATCAGGTGACGGTCTCGCAGACCATAAACGCTCCAGCCCCGATCTTCCTCGCGATGTATCTCGTAGTCGCCGAGAAACAAAAAGCCGACTTCAACAAGATCTCAGGAACTCTCCAAAACGACATTCTCAAAGAATACATCGCCCAAAAGGAATGGATCTATCCGATCAAACCCGCGATGAAACTCGTGATCGACACATTCGAATACACGACCAAACACGTTCCGAAATACAACCCGATCTCGATCAGTGGCTATCATATCCGCGAAGCCGGTGCGACCGCATTGCAGGAACTCGCATTCACACTGCGCGACGGCGTCGAATACGTTCAGTACGGTGTCGATCGCGGGATGAGTGTAGACGATTTTGTGCCGCGTCTTTCGTTCTTCTTCAATGCCCACAACGATTTCTTTGAGGAGATCGCGAAATATCGTGCCGCCCGCGTAATCTGGGCCCGAACAATGAAGGAACGCTTCGGGGCAATGAATCCGCGTACGATGCAGCTTCGCTTTCACACGCAAACAGCTGGTGTTTCTTTGACCGTGCAGCAACCGCTCAATAACATCGCACGCGTCGCGATCCAGGCGCTCGCGGGCGTGCTTGGCGGAACCCAATCTCTGCACACCGATTCATTCGACGAAGCTCTCGCCTTACCCACCGACGAAGCGGCCTTGATAGCCCTCAGGACCCAACAGATCATCGCCGAGGAGACCGGCGTCGTCAACACGGTCGATCCGCTCGGCGGCTCGTATTATCTTGAATCGCTCACGGAAAAAATGATCTCAGGATGTTTCGACTATTTCGACAAGATCGACGGCTTCGGCGGCATGGTCGAAGCAGTCGAAGCCGGCTTTCCGCAACGCGAGATCCAGGAATCCGCCTATCTCTATCAAAAGGCCGTCGAACGCGGCGAACAGACGATCGTCGGGGTCAACAAATATGTTATGGACGAGGAGATCCACAAAACCGACATCCTCCAGATCGACGAGACAGTCCGCGATCACCAGTTGCTTCGTTTAGAGCACGTAAGATCGACCCGCGATGCCGGAGCTGTCGCCAAATCCCTCGACCGACTAAGGAAAGCAGCGGTCTCCGATGAAAACACCATGCCTGCGATCATCGAAGCGGTTGCGGCATACGCCACAGTCGAAGAGATCTGCGTTGCGCTGCGGGATGTATACGGGATCTACGAGGAACCGGCGTTTTGACCGGAAAGATCAACTATTTGCCGTAACTCACTCGCCAGATCTTGCGTCCGCCGTCGTCCGCGATCAACAGCGAGCCGTCGGAATTTACGAGCAGCCCTACCGGACGGCCCCAAACTTCGTTCGAATTTTCGTCTGGCAGCCAGCCTGAGACGAAGTTCTCATATTTGTTCCCTTCTAGCTTGCCTTTATCATCGAACGGAATGCGAACGACTGTGTAACCTGAGAGCTTTGCGCGATTCCACGAGCCGTGAAAGGCGACGAAAGCATCTCCCTGATACTCTTTCGGAAACATCTTGCCCGTGTAGAATTGAATTCCCAGAGCCGCGACATGTGACTGGAATATCACATCCGGAACGATCGCTTTATCGATCAGTGGCGTTTCCTCCTTCCGACGTGGATCGCGGTTTTTACCAAGGTAAGAATACGGCCAGCCATACCAGCCGCCTTCTTTTACACTGGTCGCGTAGTCGGGGACGAGATCGTCCCCGAGGCCGTCGCGTTCGTTGACGGCGGTCCAGAGCTCGCCGGTTTTAGGGTTCCACGCAAGGCCTATCGGATTCCGAAGGCCTCCGGCAAAGATGCGATGATTCTTGCCGTCAGGGTCATAAACCGAAATCGCGGCTCGTCGCGGGTCGGCCTCGATATCGACGTTTGTCGCTGAGCCGATAGAAACGAACATCTGTTTACCGTCCTTCGAGAATATAACATTCCGAGTCCAATGCTGGTTATAGCCGCCGGCGGTCAGTTCAACCAGTCTCTCGGGTTCGCCGACAGCCTCGGTTTGACCGGGTCGGTAACTAAATCGAACAACCGAGTCTGTATTCGCAACGTAAAACCAGCCCTTATGAAACGCCATCCCGAACGGCTGCGCCAGTTTGCTCGACCACGTCCAACGCTGGTCGGCCTTGCCGTCCTTGTTTGCGTCACGCAATACGATGACCGCATTTGCACGCGAATCCGCAACAAACACATCGCCATTCGGGGCCAAGGCCATCCAACGAGGGTAACGAAAATCGCCTTCGGCAAACACGTTGACCTTGAACCCCTTCGGAACGGTCAGGGAGGCATTTGCGGGCTGAGGAATAACACGGGAACCTCGCCTTGCACTCTCGGTGTGAAACGGAACCGCGAGTTTCGCCGGGTCGTATGAAAATCGTTGTGGCTTTTCCGTCTGTACTACGTTCGGCATCGGGGGCGGTACGAACGGCGTCGGTGAAGGCGTTTGTCCCGGCGTTGTCGAGGTTACGGCCAGGATCCCGAGAACGGAAAAACAGCAAAGTCTGGTAAGATATTTCATCATCGGATCAGCAATGTCGAAGTTTTTGTCGGTTACCCAACAGGATAAACCGGCTGCAGTACAAAGTAAAAGCAGCCTCGGAGAACACGGCGAAGCCCTGGCAGCCGATCATTTGAAAATGAGCGGCTATCGGATTGTAGTTGCAAACTTCAAGGTGCCGGTCGGACGCAATTCAAAAGGCGTTCAGGTCACTGGTGAGATCGATATCATCGCTCTCGACGGCGAAACACTCTGCTTCGTCGAGGTGAAGACGCGTCGGTCGGATGAGTTCACTCCGGTGCTCGCCGCCGTCGATGCCCGCAAGCAGCGGCAGATCATCCGTACCGCAAAGGCCTACCGCAAGATCTTTGGCCTCGAGGAAACGGGCTTCCGATATGACGTCGTAACAGTGCTCTTTCCCAAACATGCCGAGCCGACGATCGAGATCGTAAAAGGACTTTGGACTGAGGATAAGTTCCGAAAGCGCCGCTGGAATGATGGCAATTGGAACTCATGAACTACGATCGCTTACTTCGCGGCTGCTTCGCATCGGTCAAGATCACAAAATCTCCGAGACCTTTGTGCTTCGCCTGGTCAAAGGTCTGAAAATCGTTTTCGTATCGCATCGTCACCACTATCGCCTTGGTCTTTGAACGGTATTTCAAGAGATGCTCGACCGTACCGAGCCGGCTTTCGGTGTGAAACCCGCCGTTGAGATGAACGATCAGAGGATCGTCATGTTTTTTGAGGAAACGATAGACCGCCTCTGCCATAGCCGCGTCCCAAAGCGATTGTGACGCTAGGATCTTGTCGATCCCCATTTGTGCCTCCGGACTCGGTCCCATCAGTGCCTTGAACTTTGCAGAATAAGCGGCAGAAGGCTCGGCGTATGGCAGCGGTGGCAGGTTTCTCTTCGCATCCTTTGAAAGACTGTCGAGAGCACTCCGGCCGTTCCGCGAGACCATATTTATGTAACGGCGCGGTGCGTTCGCCGCTATAACGGGTAGTTTCTGCTCCTTGGCCAGTTCTACGAGCGGCCTGTAGTCCCACTTGTAGTTTCCCCACGGCCGTGAACTCAGGAGGAAATGATTCTCGCTGATCAACCCGTGCAGATATTCATCGACGACGATCTGTACATCCCGCTCAAACATCTCCAGCGAAAGCGCTATTCTGCGATCGGTCGAGTACCTCTCGACAACACGCCGAAAAACCTCAGCCTGAATGGCATGCCCGACAGCGTCGTCATGCAGTTCGCCGAGGAACAGAACCTCATTCGACGCCATGGCGTCGACGATCTTGTCGATACTTGAAGGAACTCCGTTCGAATCAAAAACCCTGAATTGGTCAGTTGAAAAGGGCACCTGGCTAAACGAAAGAGCCGAAAGCATCAGCACAAGAAGGCAGAGTTTGATAAGTTGCATAATATCCCACAGGGGCGTTCCATCATTCGAGATAAGACCGCCGGCTATTGCAGTCCGGTAAAATCGAGGGTACTAAGATCAGCTACAATGTTGACGATCTTGGGTGCGAAGCGGTAGCGTTTCGAGGCAACCGTTACAGTATAGCCCTCGTAGGAGCGAACTCCGTCGAACGTAAACACGCCAAAAGAGCTAGTAGTTGCTGTCCGCCTGACATTGTTGACATCATACATCGAAACAACCGCATTCCGTACCCCGATCCCTTCCGGCGTTACAACACGCCCCGAGACCGTGACCATCTCGCCCGACGCATTATACGCCGCCAGTGCATCGACACGGCCGTAGCCGAATGAGTTGTTTGGAACCTGAGTCGAAGGGATGCCGCCGCACGTCTGTTCGGCGACCGTCACCCCGGGATTAGCGGTCGTCTGCAGCAATGCCTTTGTAACAGCGATGTTCCTCGCCATATTTGGCCGCGCCGACCACAGCAGCGCAACGACACCGGCAACATGAGGTGACGCCATAGAAGTACCCGATGATAGCGAATACGCATCATCGGCGGAGCGAGTGATCGAACGAATATTTGCCCCCGGTGCCGTAATGTTGGGCTTCAGGATGTTCGGATCGTAGAATGTGCTCGGGCCGCGGCTGCTGAAGCCGGCAAGGTTGTTATTGACGTCTATCGCACCGGCAGCAAATGTCGCGTCATAGATCGCGAGCGCCTGCGAGACGCTGGAGCAACCCGCTCCCCCAGTATTTCCGGCCGATGACTGAACAAAAATTCCAGCCGCCACCGTATTGTTGACTATCGTTTCGAGTTCGGCCCGCGTGGTGCACCCTTCGCCGAACGTGCAGCCCCAGGAATTGTTCAGGATATGCGGCCGGAGCGACGGGTTTGGATTATTACCCATCGAGTCGGTCGGAGCGATCATGAACTGGAAGCACTCGGTATAACTCGCCGGTGAGCCGTCGCCCTCGTCCATATTGCGGCACCCGATCCATTTCGCTCCCGGAGCGACACCGATCTGATTGCCGGTGCCGTCATCTCCAACCATTGTCCCGACCGTGTGTGAGCCATGGCCATTGTCGTCACAGGGTGCGGTCGTGTTCGACCCGCAAACCCCGCCTCCGGAATGGATAGAGTCGTGCCAGTTGTAGTTATGATCGGCGGTCATGCCATTCCAACCGCGGTACTTCGACTTGATGGCGCTGTGGGTCCAGCGGATGCCGGTGTCGAGGCCGCCGACAACGATCCCAGCACCCGTATAACCGAGCCCCCAAACGGCCGGCGCGTTAACATTGGTTACGCCCCACTCGATCGCCACCGGCGTCTCGGTCAACGATGCTGCCGGCGTGACCTTTGCAACGTCGGGCTTCTCGATCCACCTTGCCTTTCCGTTCTCATCGATCCTTCTTACATCGGCCCGAGAAGCAATATCTAGTGCGTCCTCACGTCCGATCTCAGCAACGAGCATGTTCGCTGCCCAGAATGACCGGTAGGCGATACCCTTGGAGTCGAGATGTCGTCTGAGGGCGCGTTGGGTCCTTTCCGCGTGTTCTGAAAGTGTGCGATAAACGTACCAGCCCCGCTCGTCTGAATCCGCGATCTGGTAGGCGTAGCCAACATCCGGTTGGTCGTCCAACAGCAATATCGCCGAAGTCCTAGCGCCGTCGCGAGTCGCATCGAGAACCTCCGGCGCCACCTTCGCGTTCACACTCTGGTGACCTCCCGCGGCAACAGGTAACTGAGGCTCTAGCGAAAATATCGCGGCTAGAGCAAACAAACCTACCAGTCCTTGTAACCGTAAAAATCGCATAAACACCATCCCCTTTTATTAAGCCCTGACGCGTCATCGCCAACTCCTAATTTTAGGTTTTCGTGGTCGCTGGGGTCAATTGCAGCCGTAGTCAGAACGGCAAAAGGCGGCCCCGAGGGACCGCCTTTTGGTCTAAGTTATGGTGAATTTATTCCTGACCGACAAAATTGACGTCAGTCAGTGAATCGTTCACGTTGAGTACCCGTGAAGCAAAGCGGTAGCGTTTTGCTTCGACGCCAATGACATAGCTCGAACCGACCTCTACATCCTCAAAGGTGTAGATACCGAACGAACCCGTGGTCGCCGTGCGGCGATTGCCTTCAGCGTCCGTCATTACCACAACGGCGTTTCGGATGCCCTGGCCACCTGCATTTGTAACGCGTCCTGAGATGCGTACGCCTGCAGCCGTTGTATTCACAACGATGTTGCCGGGCTCAAACGTGGTTGTCGAAGTAACATCAGCACCATTCACACCGGATACGAATATCGCGGTGGGCTGTCCGCCGAAGGTGACCGGATAGGTACCGGCCGTAACCGACGGAAGCACGTTCAATGTGACGGTCGCCAGCTGCCTCGTCCCGGCCACGAAGGAGTTCGGCGAGTTGATGAACATGCCGAGCCTTCCTTGACCGGTCTGTGTGGTGATCGGGTCGAACTGGGTATCCCCCGGAACGCCGTTACCAACCGCCGACGTATTGTACGTGAACTTGGTCACATCCCAGCTAATGCTGAAGCTAGCGCCAGTTTCAATACCGGTCGAGACCATCTCGATCGGGAACGTGACAGTCGCCGGAGGAGGCGTACCAGGAGTGATCGCGACCTTCGAATTTACGACTCGAATAACGCGAACATTCTCAGCGCGATTGCCTTCCTCAACAGGGTCAGCTGCAGTCGGTACCAGAGGCCCACATACCGCAAGCGGCGTCGCGAGACTCAGAGCCAACTGTCGCATATAGGCAAGGTCACCAACATCGAGCCCGCCATTTCCGCAAGGATTGTTGATATCAGCCCTTGAGAACTGGCTGCTGCCCGGCCCGACGGCGAACGGCTGGGTTCCGGCCAGAAGTGCGGCCCGGAGAGCCGACACATCGTTGGCAGCGACGAGACCGTCGCCGGCCGCGCCACCGCTGCCGTCAACCACGTCACCTTCGATGCCAGCCGGCGGCGGAGGTGCCTGGTCAGTGCTCTCCTCGATGATGTTTACCGTAGCGGTAAGCGGTGCACCGTCACTCGGGGTAATGACAACCGTGAAGCTCTGGTTACCTTCCTGAACTGTGTCGCCACAGATCGGGACCTGAACTGTACGGTTACCCGTCTGACCAGCACTATAGCCGGGGCCGTTGAGCGGTGAGCCCGCAGACCCTTGCGAGATGAAGTCAGGATCACCCGTCTGCGGCGAACCAGTATTACAGCTCGAACCACCGACAGCACCCGTACCGAGTCCCGGAGGATCCGGAGCAGGACCGTTGACCGTGTACCAGGTGAAGGTAGCAGCATTGCTGGTGTTACCTGACCTGACAAGTGTCACAGTTGCACTCTGGCCAGCACCAACCGTATCACCTTCGTTGATGTTGATCGGGTTGGTAAGCAGAGAATACTGAACACCGTCATCATTATTGATTGTGCCAAGGCCGTTGCCCGAACCAGTCGATACCGTCACGTTGCTGACCGCAGTCAGGACTACACGATAGGTCTCGTTCGGCTCGTCACGCGTATCGGCACAGACCGGAACGAGGATGTCGATATACTCGAATCCTGGTCCCGTTCCGCCCGTCGGGCCGAAGGTCAGGGTACCAGTCGTTCCCGAAGTTGCCACTAGGCCAGTGCCCGCCGGATATGATCCTGGGGCGAGCTGCGGCGTATTGATGAAGTCAGGGCTTCCGGAATTAGCACCCGAGCAATTCATTCCGCCGACCGCCGTCAGACCAAGCGACGAGCTTGGGCCGATCACCTGATAGGTGAATACCGCGGCCTGATTCGAGCTTCCCTGGATCTCAACCCTGTGAACAAACGCCGTGGTTGCACCGGCATCAGTCCCTTCAGCCAGAGTCCTAGCATTGACCGAGACAACACGGCTGCCGTCATCGTTCAGGATGTTGCCCTGAGCGATAAGGTCCGTACCGAATCCACCTAGGTTGCTAAATGTCACAACCCGTCCCTTCGGATTGAGAAGATCGCCCGGTCCATATCCGATAACGCTCGTCGACAAGAACGCTCCGGCAGGAGTGGTGATGTTAGTCACCTGCAGGGTGAATGTTTCATCCAGCTCCTGAACCGCGTCGTTGTTGACAAGGATCCTGCACAATTGAGGTTCGTTGGATCCGGCCGGGAACGTCACTTCGCAGCGATTGCCGCTCAGATTATTCCTCGGGACGTAGTCGTTGTCATCCGACGACGGAACGTCATCCTGTGCTGTTCCATCAACGGTCTCGAGAACCATACTGATCTCATAGTCAGCGGCACGGCCCGTGTACCTGACATAGAAGTCAAAGTTCGTCGTTCCGCCCACTGTGCTGCCCTCAGCCAGCGAGACATCGCCGTCATTCAACGTAACGTTCACAGGCGGCAGCCCATTCGCGTCTGAGAAGTTGAACACACCGTTCCAGTCGGTGTCACGGATGATACCGACCTTGTTGCCACAAAGCGCGCTCGTAGAGGTGGAACAGCCGCCTGACGAGCCCGTTCCATTAGGAGCCACAAGGGCTTCGACAGCACTCGTGATCGTAACGGTGAAGTTTTCATCCGGCTCAGGTCGGGTGTCACCACAGCCAACAAGATTGATGGAGTAGGTTCCGGCCTGGTCCTGACCCGGGAAGCTCAGCGCATTGCCAGCAACAACCTTCGAGATCGGAGTACCGCTCGAGAAGAGTACCGGGCTGGCCGACGATCCCGTCGTAGGCTGGTACAGATCTCTAGCCGTGCTCGCGGTCTGAGATCCACACGGACCGCCGTCCGGCCCAACGACGGCCGCGACGCTGCCTGCTGGAGCTCCACCTGCAGTTACATCGTAATTGACAGTAACCGGGATCAGGGTCGGGCCCGATACGCTGAACTCTACCGGGATCGAGAAGGTACCCGAGTCGTTCTCGACAGACAGACGCTGCGAGTTACCGATGTTGACCAAGCCAACCGTCGGAACCAGATCGTCGTTCTGGATGGTACCTATACCCTTACCGATATAGTTAGGATCGCCAGGATGGCTCGGGTTCGCCGCGAAGGTCGAACCAACGGTGTTCGGGCTGATAGAGATCAGCTCAACAGTGTAGGTGTCGTCCTTCTCGTAGTACACGTCGCCATTCACAACGATGTTGATCGGCAGACTGAACCCATCAGGTGTGTTCGAATCGAACGTATGGCAGCTGACGTTGGACGGATTGACGATCGTGTAATCATACACGGTGGTCGCACTCGCACCGCCAAGGGCCGGATTAGCTCCGCCACCGGTAACAGCCGTGTTGCCATTCTGCGTTCTCCAGCACACCGTCTGACTTTCCTGCGCCGTGCCATTCTTCCTCAGGTAGTGGATAAACGTGGTGGCATTGTCGCCTCCATTGCCCTCAGCCTGAGCTACGTCGGTCACGTAGTAGCTGTTCGCGGCACCGGTCTCATTGATGAGGCCGACCGAACCAACAGCATTCGGAACCGGCTGGTTGCCGTTGTAGCCGTTGATGATCAGAGCCGGCGGGCTCAGGACATCTGATGTAAATCCTGTACCTGTCGTTCTGGTATCAAGGGCGTTCGCTATATTCGGGATAGCCGAGCCGAACGAATTGCCTGCACCCGGATTGACATTAAAGACACGGAGGAAGTAATTCTCCTGGCCTTCAACCAACGAATCCGAGTTAACGGTGACAGGGATGAGCGGGCTGCAACCCGTCGACGGGCTGATGGCAATGTCATCGTCCGTCAGGCTACTCGACGTCTCGCCGTAATCACTGCCAGCATTGGCAGGGTTACTGGTGTTCGTCTGGTTTCCGCTAGGTAGAACCTGCGTTCCATCCTGCGTGATGTAGTCGAAGTAGATCGGGGTAGCAACATTGGTTGCGACCGTGTTGCCCGTTGCCGAGGTGTACGCACAAACCTGGAAGTTTGCTACAACCGTACCGCCGCCAGCAGGCTCAACGACCTTAACATTTGTTGCTCGAACCCAGATACCGCCCTTGCCCTGACCGTCATCGTTGACGATGGTGTAGGTGGCGTGCGGGCCGGAATTCGGGCTCGGGATCGAGGTCGAGAACGGTCCCGGAACGGATGTCGGATTCGACAGCTTCACGTTGATCGTCTCATTGACTTCAACATCGATGTCGCCGCAGACAGCAACGAAGTGATAGAACGTCTGCGTTCCGAAGGTATTCGCAACCGCCGGGAAGGTGAACGTCTCACCATCCGTTATGTAGTCGACGCCCGGAGCACCGCAGGCTGAATTCTGCGGACCCGAGGTAGCCGTACCTTCACCGAAGGATCCGGTCGGTATCGTACCGATATCGATCGTCTGCGCATTGCTCAGGTTACCGGTTCGCGTCACCACGAAGACAGCGTGTGAGCCATGCGGCGTCAGATCGGTATTGGTCGGTCCACCACTTATGCCGGACGGCTCCGGAACGATGCCATGCGTATTCTGCGTCACGCCATCGTTGAGGAACTTGCCGTTCTGGTGACCCTCGTTACCTGACGCCGGTGACGCCACAACACTGAACGCATTGTCGTCGTTGAGGATCGTGCCCGTCCGTTCGGCAAGAGTGCCTCCTACGTCGTCGATCGTGGCGGTTTCCGTCACGTCAAAGATAACGGTCTCATCAGGTTCCACAAACGTGTCGCCACGCGGAACCACGTGTAGGGACGCGGTGCCCGGACTCGAGGCCGAACCCGGGATCACGATAGTGCCCGTACCGGTCTCAGGGTCATAGGTACCCGTCGTCCCCGGCGGGAATACGATATCGTAGTCCACGTCCGCGGGCCCACCTCCGGCGCTCGGCGTACACGGGCTGCCAAACGTATTTGAGTCACAGGCCGTACCGGCCACACTAAAGCCAACCGTAAGGGGGTTAGCGAGATGAGCGCCAGCAGCGGAGCGGCTGAAGGTAACCACGAGCGGGGTACCCGCGTTCTCGAAGACACTTCGCGACGCAGGCGATGTGACAATCACGGAGACGTCATTGTCATCGTCCGCGATCACGGTCGAAAGCACGGTCGGGTTCGGATCGAAGTAAACGCCCTGAACACCGCCAACAAGTTGGCTGTTGAACGTAAGGCTGACCGTTTCGTCACCCTCGACAAGGGCATCGGAAATTGCGGTTACCGTCACCGTGGCCGTGGGGTCAGTGCCAGCAAACGTCATGGTTCCCGACAACAGAGTATAGTCAACCCCATTTGTAGCGGTGCCACCGATCCCGTAGACAACCGTCAAAGCCGCGAGGGCAGCATTCTGGCCGACGCCGTTTCCTGCACCTGAGCCAGGCGTTGACCGCGTACAGGTTGAGGTGGTCGAACCACCGGTCTCAGAGATCGGCGTCGCAAGAGCGGTACAGGTCACCGTAGTATCGTCGTTAAGGAAGACACCGGTAGCCGGGCCGCCATTTGCAGTGTAGTCCGCTGTATCGAAAACAGTTACGATCGCCGACTCATTCGCTTCGGGGGTCGTATCCTGAACGGCAGTGACCGTAACAGTAACGGTCTGCGAGGTAGCCGACGCGCATCCCGCCGCATTTGCAGGGAAACTCACGATATTGCTGTTTCCGAGTGCCGCGAGAGACGTAAAGTCGGCTCCATCTATCGTACCACTGAGGCCATAGTTGACCGACAGGGCGTCACAGAAATCCGCAGCCAGAGTACGCGTGAAGGTAAACGTGAGCACGCCCGGACCCGTCGCCGGCGGAAACGCCGGATTGCCTTCGTTCACCGGACCATCGACGCTCACGGCTACTCGCTGTGAATCGTCATTAACGATCGTGCCGTCAGCCTGGAACAGGATGTTCGGTGCATACACCTTCGGGTCGGCCCCAAAAGCGTCATTCACCACCGACACCCGCACCAATTCGTTCGGCTCAGGCAGATTGTCGGGATTCGCCGTTACCGTTAGTGTCGCCGTATTTGCCTGAACACCATTGACCACCGGCGACAGCGTTACCAGCTGGCTCGCAGGGGTCAGCGCTGCCCCAGCACCGGGAATACCGATAAAGCCACCCGAGTTCGCGTTGGCAACCGGGAAGAACGTGCTAGTGCAGAACGCCCCAGCTGCTGCCGGATTAAAGGCTACGCCATAGTCAGTAGTCGCATCGGCATGACCCGAACCACCGTCGATCTGGAAGTTAGCACAAAGCTGATCAGCGGTCTCGCCTATACGGGTAAACGTATAAGTAAGAACACCGCCGGCCCCCGGGCTTGTACCTTCATCAACTGAGGACGGAGCAGCAACCTGAACCGCTACCCAGAAGTCATCGTTAGTTATGATTCCCGTCGCGGTCGAGTTTGCCGGGAAAGGAGCGACCTGTGGGTTGGTGCCATTGTTCGGGAAACCGACGCCATAACGATCTCCAGCGGCATCGCCCGGAAGGACTTGAAGGACCACGTTCTCATTATTCTCAGGAACATTGTCGTTCGTCGGAGTAATAAGGACCGAGCCGCCTCCATCAAAGGGGCCAAAAGTGATCGTACCGGTACACGTTCCAGTGTTGTATGTCACCGGGTCGGCACCAGTGCCCGTCACGGTGTAGTCGGCGGTGCTTCCGCATGCTGCGGTTCCAGCAAGGCTGAAGTTCACGACGAGCGTGTCCGCGATCGTGTCAGCGGCTCCACCGACACCGCCGCCAGAGTTGAAGTTACGGGTGAAGTCGAACGAGATGGCGCCCGGACCCGCCTCGGAAAGGGGTGAGTTCGTAACAACAACTGAAACGTCCTCGTCGTCATCATCGATATCGACGGCATCATTCAGGTCGTTGCCCAGCCCATAGGTGTTGCCGTTGTTTGTATTGGTGCCAGCCAGGACATTCATCTGGATGGACTCATCGTTCTCGACCCTTCTATCAGGAACTGCCGTGATCTGAACATCAGCGTCATTATCACCGGCTGCGAATGTTACGGTCCCCGTACAGGTGCCAGTATTAAACGTGGCGTTGTCCGTGCCCGGAACTGTGACGATATAGTCCTGAGTCGCACCTCCACAGAGGGCCGTGCCGGTCAGCGAGAAGTTGACGGTTAGAGCTTCCGTCTGGCTGTTGGCAGGAACAGTTCGATTGAAGTCGAAGTTAAAGGTACCTGTTGCGCCCGGATCCCCTTCAAGATCATCGCCCGAATCAACGCCAAGCTCGACAGCCGCGAAATCATCATTCTGAATGATGCCCGTCTGCGTGTCCGGAGCACCGATGACGTAGCTGTTCGACCCCGGAGGCGTCAAGGTCAAGATCACGGTCTCATTCGGCTCAACGCGCGAATCAATAAGCGGAAACACCATGATCTGGCATGAAGCAGATCCGACAGGGATCGTGACCACACCCGTGTTCGAGGTATCACTGTAGGTTAGGCCGCATGCGGTATTGCCTGCTTGGGCTGCCCCGAAAATGTTGAAATCATCACCGCCGGGAGTTCCGTCGTTACCATCATCCGCTGTCCCCGTCCGCGTAAAGTTGACTGGAAGGGCAAAAGTGGTCGGCCCCGGAGTCCTCGTGAACGTATAGTAGATAAGGCCCGGATCTTCGAGAGTTGCATTCGGGCCAGCACTTGACGCGGCATCTCCAGCAACTGCCGAGATTGTGACCGTTGCGTCGTTGTCGTTGATCGTGATGGTCTGCTGATTGGTTACGCCGATAGTGTCACCAGTCGTGGTGCTAATGAGATCCACGCGGAATTGCTCGGGTCCTTCGGGCGTCGTATCGTCGCAAACCGAGACGCCGAACGATGCCGTCGTCTGACCAGCGATCACGGGAACGATCACAGGGTCCGGGTTGCCTACATAGTCATTGCCAATACCGCACCCTGAACCGCCGCCCGGAACGATGCCGCCAAGGGGCACGAGGTCAACTGTAATGTTGCCACTCCCAGCCGCGCCGCCAGGGATATTGATCACAACCTGGACACTGTTTAGCGGCCCCGGAGCAGCGTTCTCCGTTACGGTTTGAGCCGCGACCGAGAAATTGAGAACCGCGTCAACCGCATCGGCCCTCTGGCCAACAATCTCCTTGATCTCTTCACCGGTCAGGGCTCGGCCAAAGAGCTTTACTTCGTCAGCATAAACGCTGATCGAACGCTCGGCCTCTAGAGCCGCACCAAGAACGAGTTCTCCGGCGTCGCCCGAGTAAAGGCCGTTCTGGCTGTCGCTTCCAGCAGCTTCGCCGTCGATATAGATCGTGCGGGTCGTGCCGTCGTGCGTTGCCGCAATGTGCGTCCACTTGCCCACGTTGACAGGTCGGCTGCTCTCGAGAGTCTCCACGTCCCCGAACAGGTTACGCGACACGAAAACAACGCGACCGTCTCGGATCTGGAGCGAATACGCACTGTCGCCTTTGGTCAGTACCGCAAACGAACCAACCGAACGCGAAACGTTCACCCATCCATCAACGGTCAGGTTGATCGGGTTGAGGTCGGTCGTATTGGCAACAATTACCTTGTTCGAACCGCCGAAATTAAACGAACCGTCACCAACCTTGCCGGATGCAAAGGCAGAGCCGCCACGCCATTCTCCATCGTGGGCGCCCGTTGCATCTTTAGTGTCGTTTTCAGCCCGATAGCATGCAATAAGGCCATCAGGGAGCTTTTCACAGCCAACAGCCGCCGGCCTTTCAGCCTCGTTGGCATTCGTCTCCGTGATACCGAATCTTTGAAGCTTTTCCAGGGTCGCCGCCCTATCTTTAGCAGAAGTGTCCGGTGAATCATCATCACTCTTCTGGACTTCCGCAGTCGCGGGCTTGACCTCTTCGGCGAGACCGAAAAAGCTCAAAATTGAATTAAAACTTGAGGCGATAAAACCTGACTGCTCGGCAGCCGGGGTTTGAGTATTCGCCGTTTGATTGGCCGTCAACGCATTAGCGCTAAAAACGGCCGTTAGAATTACCAGCGTGAAGAACACGAAGATACGCGTCTTGGCGCCTCGCATCGCTGTAACTCCACTGATAGAAGATCGACCGCTAGGCGATCCCTTTCTTCGGGCGTTGGATGACATATTCATTCTCCTAAAAACTAAAGTATTCGTGATTCGAATCTGTTGTTGATTTCTTTCAGTACCGACAACGGAAATATAGCCCTTTGCGGGGCGATAATTGCTACACCGTTTTACTACAGTCTAAATTTAAATAAACTACTTTTCGGAACGAACTACACGGATTATACCCAATACACCAGCTATGTCAAGCCTATTTTTGGGTACTGTTAAACTTTTTTTGGATAGCGGCGGGCCGCCATCTTGTTCAAAAATAAGTAAATTCGTGAGCGTTTCCTCCTAGTAATTCACGTAAAGCGATGCACGCTTTATGAGCGGCCCGCAGCAAGCTGCAGGCGAACGTTGGCGGCATCCAATTGGTCGCGAAGGCCTTCGGTCTCGTCCAACGAGCCGGCGGCCGCCGCGGCAAAAGCTTTTTCCGCCTCGTCGCGAGCTGCGCGGGCGGCATCGATATCAATATCTTCAGCGGTCTCGGCCATGTCGGCCAAAACGGCAACGCGATCGGCGTTTACCTCGAGAAAGCCGCCGGAAACGGCCAGTTTGTCCGTCTGCCCCTTTACATTATATATAAGCAGTCCCGGGCGAATTGCAGAAACCATCGGCGCGTGGCTCGGCAGTATACCTACCTCGCCCGACGCGGTGGGAACGGTCACGGAATCAACCTGCTGGTTCAGCACGAGCTTCTCAGGGGTGACGATCTGTAATTCTAGCATTGACTGTGTTCTGATCCAGGACCTCTTGCGTTTCCGTCCTGTTTCACTTTCTCGGCCTCGGCCTGCCGTCTCTCGCGAGACACGGCCGACGGCCTCAAAAATTTGTCTTTTTCAATTGTTCGTCCTATTCGTTCGTTCGGATTCAAAGCTGAACAGAAAGATCAATGTTCGGCCTCTTACGCCGCGGCGGCCATCTTCTTCGCTTTCTCTCGGGCTTGTTCGATGGTGCCGACCATATAGAATGCCTGTTCGGGCATATCGTCGCAGTTGCCGTCGAGGATCTCTCGGAAACCTTTGATCGTGTCTTCGATCTTGACGTATTCGCCTTTGAGGCCGGTGAACTGCTCGCCCACAAAGAACGGCTGCGAGAAGAATCGCTGTATCTTGCGCGCTCGGGCCACAGTTAGCTTATCATCTTCGCTCAATTCGTCCAATCCCAAAATCGCAATGATGTCCTGAAGATCCTTGTAACGCTGGAGGATCTTCTTGACCGACTGGGCAACATTGTAATGATCTTCGCCGACGACCTGCGGGTCGAGGATGCGCGAGTTCGACGCCAACGGATCGACCGCCGGATAGATACCGAGCTCAACGATCTGCCGCGAAAGAGCGGTGACGGCGTCGAGGTGGGCAAAGGTCGTCGCCGGTGCCGGGTCGGTGTAATCGTCAGCCGGAACATAAACGGCCTGGATCGACGTGATGGCTCCGGTCTTGGTCGATGTGATGCGTTCCTGCATCTCGCCCATCTCCGTCGCCAGCGTCGGCTGGTATCCCACGGCCGACGGCATACGGCCGAGAAGCGCCGACACCTCGGACCCAGCCTGGGTGAAGCGGAAAATGTTATCGACGAAAAAGAGCACGTCGTTGCCCTGATCGCGGAAATGCTCGGCGACCGTCAGGCCCGAGAGCGCTACGCGAAGACGGGCTCCCGGAGGCTCGGTCATCTGTCCATATACTAATGACACCTTCGAGCCGGGGATCGACGCCTTGTCGACCTTCGTCAGGTCAAACTCGCCGGTCTTCTCCATATGCTCGTTGAAGGCGTCGCCGTATTTGATGACCTTCGACTCGACCATTTCGCGAAGAAGGTCGTTGCCCTCACGCGTACGCTCGCCGACACCCGCAAAAACCGAAAAACCATCGGAACCGATAGCGACGTTGTTGATCAGCTCCATGATGAGAACCGTCTTGCCCACGCCGGCTCCGCCGAAGAGGCCGATCTTGCCGCCGCGAAGAAAGGGCTGCACGAGGTCGATGACCTTGATGCCGGTCTCGAACATCTCGAGCTGGGTCGATTGCTCGTCAAAGGAAGGTGCGTGGCGATGGATCGAGGATTTGGTTTCCGAGTTGACCGGGCCGAGCTCGTCGACCGGCGAGCCGATCACGTTCATCACGCGCCCCAAGGTCGCACCGCCGACGGGCACCATGATCGGGCCGCCGAGGTCTTCGACCTTCATCCCGCGAACCATGCCGTCGGTCGGCAGCATCGATACCGCGCGAACGCGGCCTTCGCCGAGGTGCTGCTGAACTTCGGCAATAACGTCAACCGGGGCCTCGACATCAAAACCCTCGCTCGTGATACGCATTGCCTGATAGATCGGCGGAAGATAATTGTTCGAAAATTCTACGTCAACGACAGGACCGATGATCTGTACTACCTTGCCGATCTGCCCGTTTCCATCTGTGGCCATTTATTGAAAAGTGCTCCTAATATACATGTACTCGTAATACAGCGTACTTATAACAAAGCAGTAAGAATAGCACACGCGGTTTGCGGGGCGCAAAGCTAAGCCACTTTTTTTACGGTCCCTTTGTCCTTCTTCGGCCGCCCGCCTTGGCGCCCGATCTCGGCCATCATGCCAACCGCTTGGGTTTGGTCAAGAAATGATCTTGAGGAACGAACCGGTTTGCACATTTTTCCAAAGCGTCAAATGATATATTATCTAGGCAATTAGACTATATGTGTTTGGCAACGGCGGTTTTGGTACCTGCTATCGCTCTAAGAACTTGAAAAAACTAGAACTACCACCCCAGGGCCTCAATACGCTGTTCGGTGTACAGGACCAGAACATTAAATATCTCGAAACCCTTCTCGACGTAAGTATCGGTGCACGCGGCAATGAGCTGCTGATAGACGGCGACGAGCGCGACATCAAGACGGTCGAGCAGATCCTGACGGATTTCGGCGAACTGTTCGACGAGGGGAATACCTTTACCGATAAGGAACTGCGCGATGCTTTCAAGCAGATCGCCGAGGATCGGGCGTACTCACTGAAAGACCATTTCCTGAAGGCCCGTTTCAACCCATCGGGCAAAAAGCAGGTCGCGCCCAAGACCGCAAATCAGCGCAAATATCTCGACGCGATCGCTGCAAACGACCTCGTCTTCGGCATCGGTGTCGCGGGAACCGGCAAAAGCTATCTCGCCGTCGCGATGGCGATCGACGCGCTGTTCAAAAAGCAGGTCAGCCGGATCATCCTCACGCGGCCCGCCGTCGAGGCCGGAGAGAGGCTGGGCTTCCTTCCCGGCGATCTTCAGGAAAAGGTCGATCCGTATCTGCGACCGTTGTACGACGCGCTCTTCGATCTGGTCGATTCTGAAAAGGTCACGAAGATGCTTGAAAAACGCATCATCGAGATCGCCCCGCTCGCGTTCATGCGGGGCCGCACGCTCGCCGACGCCTTCATCATACTCGACGAAGCCCAGAACACGACTTCGGAGCAGATGAAGATGTTCCTCACACGCATCGGCTTCGGCTCAAAGGCCGTCGTCACCGGCGACAAGACCCAGATCGACCTGCCACGCGGGCAAAAGAGCGGCCTGAAAGAAGCCGAACACGTCCTCGCCAACCTCGACGGTATCGATTTCGTGTATTTCTCCGAAAAGGACGTGGTCCGGCATAAGCTGGTGCAGATGATCGTCAAAGCGTATGAAGCTCATTCGGACGGAAACGACCATCCCGACGCCGAAAAATGATCGAGACGGTAAACCTCCAGCGTAAGGTCAAACTCAACTCGAAGCCTCTCGCGCTTTTCGGGTCGAGGCTTGCCACGGCCGATGACTTGTTCATTGGGAAGAGGGCGACCGTTGCCTTCATCTCTGATGATCGGATGCGAAAGTTGAACAACGCTTTTCGCGGAAAGGATTCGACCACCGACGTCCTTTCGTTCCCGTATGAGCCGGACGATTTTCAAGTGTCCGACTCGGCCCCTCACGGGGCAGATGCCGCCGGACACGCCGCGAAGAAGCCTGATGCAAACTCACAGCTTCCTGTCTTTCTCGGCGATATTGTCATCTCTGCCGAGCAAGCACAAAAACAAGCCGCCGAGAACGGACTTGACCTCGAAACCGAAATAAAGCAGCTGATCCTTCACGGCCTTCTCCATCTTTGCGGCTACGATCACGAAACCGACAACGGGGAGATGAACGCCCGTGAGTTGGAGCTCAGAGACCATCTCGGCATTTAACCTGGCCTCAGCTTGTGATTTAATACTTCCAGATCATGAGCGACAATACTAAGACCGCCGACCCTTGCGTGATGGTCATTTTTGGCGCGACAGGGGACCTGACCAAACGCAAGCTCTTCCCTGCCCTATACAATCTCGCGATGGACGATTTTCTGCCGCATGGGTTCGCGGTGATCGGTGTCGGCCGACAGGAGATGACAAGCGAAGAATTTCGTTCGCATATGGTCGCAAGCCTTCGCGAGTTTGTCGGCAAGCCGGACGAAAAGATCCTCAAATGGTTCGAGGAACGCACCTATTACACGGGCGGTGATTTTGACGATGATAAGAAGTTGTTTGGCGACCTGAAGGACCTGATCGGCGATGTTACGACCAAGCATCAGATCCCCGATAATTTCTTTTTCTACCTTGCGACACCACCATCGCTGTTCGCGAACGTTACGCAGAAGGTCGTCAAGAATGGTCTCGGCAAGGAGGAGAACGGCAATTGGCGACGGTTTATCTACGAGAAACCATTCGGCCATGATCTGGAATCAGCCGAAAAGCTGAACGCCAGTCTCTTGCGGCTTGTCAAAGAACGCCAGATATACCGCATAGACCACTACCTGGGCAAGGAAACTGTCCAGAATATCCTCGTCTTCCGCTTTGGCAACTCGATCTTCGAACCGATCTGGAACCGTAATTTTATCGACCACGTCCAGATCACCGTTGCCGAAAAGCTCGGCGTCGAGCAGCGCGGCGGCTATTACGATTCGGCGGGGGCCCTGCGGGATATGATCCCGAACCATATCCTTCAACTTGTTACGCTAACCGCGATGGAGCCGCCCGTCTCGTTCGAGGCCGATTCGGTCCGGGACGAGCAAGCCAAGATCCTGCAGGCGATCCAGCCCTATGCCCCCGAGAATGTGCTTAATTGTGCTGTTCGCGGGCAGTACGGCGAGGGCAAGTTGTCTGAGCCGGGGCCCGACGCGAACGGCCCGCGATCGGTTCCCGCGTACCGCAACGAACCTAATGTCGCGGCCTATTCAAATACCGAAACATTTGCCGCCCTCAAGCTTGCTATCGACAACTGGCGATGGGCGGACGTACCGTTCTATATCCGCACAGGCAAGCGTATGGCAACACGGCATTCGAGTATCGTTATCGAGTTCAAGAAAGCGCCGTTCATGCTCTTTCGAGAGACCGGGGTCGAGAGGCTGCGAACCAACCGAATCGTGATCCATATCCAGCCCGACGAAGGTATCACGCTTCATTTCGGGGCCAAAATACCGGGCCCGATCGTCAATATGGGCGCGGTCGATATGGACTTTAACTATCTCGACCACTTCGGCGAGCAGATCTCGACCGGGTACGAGCGCTTGCTCTATGACTGCATGATAGGCGACGCAACCCTGTTCCAGCGGGCTGATATGGTCGCCGCAAGCTGGCGCATCGTCGAACCCGTCCTCGACGTATGGAGTGCGCTGCCCGCACGTGATTTTCCAAATTACCCGGCAGGCTCTTGGGGCCCGAAGGAAGCTGACTTACTCCTCGAACGCGACGGCCGTACGTGGAAGAATCTTGTCAACTGATGGTATCGCGGATCCCGGTCACGGGCGTTGCACGCTGCCGTCAAACCGCCATTGTGTAACGGAAGGGATCAACACCGAGGGTTAGTAGAGTCACCACACATTTGTCTAGCCATATATGTATAAGTTTGCGATATTGATGGTCTGATCAACCGAAAGTGAAGCGGCAGATATGATAGATGAGACGCAGGGATAGCGTGCCTGTCGCTCTGCTTAGCCGGCATTCTCGAAGATAAACTTCCGAAGACAATTGCTTCCTGGGACAATGAGAAACTCCCTTCCGCTCACGTTCCACGGAATCTCCCAAGGTTGCTTTTGCAATGGCGTTCGTCCTAACATTGAGTCCTCGCATCGAATATGGATGTTGAATTGATCGTCGCTGTCTCGCTGCTCTTGATACTGGGCTTTTTGGCGGCTGTCGATGCGGCGTTCTCGCATATCTCGGATGTCGGGCTGCGCAGGATCTCAGCTGATGACGATTCGGCCGAAACATCCAGGTCCGTTCTTTTGCTGCGGGATATCCTTGAGAATCGTCCTCGGTTTCGTTTTGCGCTCTCATCGGCTATCCAGATCCTGCTCATTGCGGTCGCGATCCTGACAACGTTCATAGTTGGCCCCTATACTACCAGCCGAGCCGCACACCTATTCTATGCACTGCTGATAAGCCTGGTCGCAACGGTGCTCTTTCGACAGGTACTGCCCCGATTCGCCGTACGCGACAATCCTGAGAAAAAGCTTCTTTTTCTTCTGCCCGCGATCCGCCCGATTTATGCACTTACTTCATTCTTTGTCGAATCGGTGTCAAAGGATAGGCACGTGAAAGCACGTGAACGGATCGAGGCGACGCTCGCACCGAATCTCACCGACGAGCGTGACGACACAGGCAGCGATGAGGATTTTCAGGCCCTGATGGAGGTCGGCGAAGCCGAGGGCATTATCGAGGAAGAAGACCGGCAGATGATCGAAACGATGGTCGAATTCGGCGAAACGCGTGCCGGTGAGATCATGACGCCGCGAACCGAGATCGTTGCCGTTCCGATCGGCACATCGATCAAGGATGCCCGTGATAGGTTGATCGAAGAAAAATACTCGCGCCTTCCCGTCTATCGTGACAATCTCGATAATATCGAGGGTATTCTTTACGTTCGCGACCTGCTCGCAGCACTTGCCAACGGCCGCAAGGAAGAACCGGTCGAGACGATCATGCGCGACGCGTTCTTCGTTCCCGAGACCAAGACGGCCGATGACCTGCTAAAAAGTATGCAGCGCGCTCATATGCAGCTCGCCGTCGTCATCGATGAGTATGGCGGGGTCGCCGGCCTCGTTACCGTCGAGGACATTCTCGAAGAGATCGTCGGCGAGATCGAGGATGAGGACACCGAACAGGAAGAGATAATCGAAATAATTGAGGGCGAGGACGGCTATTTCGACGTGCTCGGCTCGACTGAGATAGACAAGATCGAACGGCTCTTGGGTCTCGATCTCGAGGACGAAGAATACACAACGATCGCCGGACTCGTCGTCACGGAAGCCGGATATGTGCCGAAGGTCGGGGAAAGGCTGGAGTTAAAGGGACTGTCCATCGAGGTGCGTGGAGCTGACGAGAAGCGACTCACCCGATTGCGCCTCCGTCCGTTAGGCGACGGAGATGCGCTGGCAGAAGTTCAATAAGCTATGCCGCGTCGTTTCCCGATCTTCGCGAAATGTTTGAACCCGCTTCCTCTGTTATAATGAATGAAATCAGATTCATTTAGGAGGTAATTCAATATGTCGATCAAATTAGGAGATACCGCACCTGATTTCAGTGCGGAAACAACACAGGGAACGATCAATTTTCACGAATGGCTTGGCGATAGCTGGGGCGTCCTGTTTTCGCACCCCAAGGATTTTACGCCGGTCTGCACGACCGAATTGGGTTACATGGCGGGCCTGGCACCTGAGTTTGAGAAACGAAATGTCAAGATCATGGGCCTGAGCGTGGATCCTGTAGAAGGGCACAAGCGTTGGTCTGAGGACATTAAGGAGGTCACGGGACACGCACCGAACTATCCCATGATCGGTGACACAGACCTTAAAGTTTCGCAGCTTTACGGGATGCTGCCTGCCGAAGCGGGCGAAACTTGTGAGGGGCGCACCGCGGTGGACAATATGACGGTGCGAAATGTTTTTGTCATTGGACCGGATAAGAAGGTCAAGCTGGTTATCGTTTATCCGATGAGTACCGGACGTAATTTCGACGAGGTACTCCGTGTGATCGACAGTCTTCAGCTTACGGCCAAATACAGCGTGGCAACGCCGGCAAATTGGCAGGACGGTGACGACTGCATCATCGCTCCGGCCGTTTCTAACGAGGAAGCGAAGGAGAAGTTTCCCGCCGGCTGGAAAGAGCTCAAACCTTATCTGCGTGTGACGCCGCAGCCGAACAAGGTCAAAAGCGACGGACAAGGTGCCTAGCGTTGCCAGTGATGAAGAAGATGTCGCGGAGCGCTTTTATGCGCTGGGAAAAACGGCGGATGAAAGGAAAGGCTACTGTCGTCATTCGTATTTCCGTTATCTTCGGCATTTTCTTCTTCCTACTGCTTAATTCCATCTGGTTCTTCTGGACGGGGAATCCCATTCAGAGTTCCTTCTTTTTTATCTTCCCGGCGTTAGGAATTGTGTCAGGACTTGTCTATTGGTCGGTGAACGAAGGTAGATTTCACGATTTCCTTGCCGACAAGCAGTCGCGCGCTGCAGCGAGGCGTTAAAAGCATGAAACTGGTTGCCGAAATAGGCGAGAACAAGTTCGAGGTCGAGGTCGCACGCGATGGCAGCAACGTGATAGCGAAAGTCGACGGCCGTGAGTATATCCTGTACGCCTCTGAGCCGGAAACCGGTGTGGTTCTGCTTAAGCACGACAATACTGTGTACGAGGCTATGGTCAGCAGCAACACCGCCGGAGCCTACAAGGTAGAGTTGAAAGGCCGCAGCCATGAGATCCGGATAGTTGATCCGAAACGTCTTCGCGGTTCTGAGTCGGGTAGCGGCCACGATCCAGGCCACGCCGAGATCAGAACGGCGATGCCGGGCAAGATAGTCAGGATCCTCAAACGCCCCGGCGATGCCGTCGAAAAAGGCGACGGAGTGATCGTCGTCGAAGCGATGAAAATGCAGAACGAGATGAGATCACCAAGAGACGGATCGATATCCGAGATAAGATTTGTCGAAGGCGATACCGTCGCGGCAGGCGATATTTTGGTGGTGATCGAATAGGCCCGGGCGATGCATCCGCACCTATTTTTTTGCCTTTGGTAAACTGAGCATATTTGCGAGCAAGCGGTAAGCACCGGGCACGCCCGCCGGCAGTTGGCGAAATAGCGAATAGCTGCAATAGATATATTTACCCTTTCCGACATCCGCAATCACGAGGCCTCCCTTGTTTTCGGCCTCGTTCGCATCGTGGGTTTCGAGCAGGCCCGTATACTTCGCGTCCATCGTCGAAAAATTGTATAGATTTCGTTCCTGCACCCAGTTAGCAAAATCGTTTGGTCCGATCTTGTTTGGAAAGTTGAAGATCGGATGTTCTGGTTGTGTGATCCGAACCTCGGCATTCTCATCCGCCGTCCGCGGCCCCATCTGATGCGGGAACGGCGCCAGATTCTGGCGATCATAGCCCGGAAGCTGATACTGAACGATCAGCGTCCCACCGGCATTTGCGAAATCCATTAGACGCTTGTTATTTGCGACCAGATCAGGCCGCACCTGGTACGCTCGTATGCCGACAACAATAACGTCGTAGCGCGAAAGGTTGCCGTTCGCAAGCTCGTTTTCCGTGATCATCTCGACATTGAAGCCCATCTGCGTGATCGCCTCGGGCACTCGGTCGCCGCTGCCCGCGAGGTAACCGACCCTTACGGGTGCGGTCTTAAGGTCGATTATTCGGGCATCGGTCGTCGCGCGCCGATAGAATCTGTGCGTCTGGATATGCGGATAAGAGATCACGCGCATCGTCGACGAAGCCGGCGCCTCGCCGACCGAGGCCTGTGCATTTATCTGATAAGTCCCGGCCCGCGTCATCGCCGGGATCGTGATATCGAATGAGATCGCCTGACGCTCGCCGCTTCGCCGTATGTCGAATGTCGCAGACGAAGTCGTCATCTTCCAACCGTGATCGGTGTTCATGTTCAGCGAAACCATGCCGGAAACGGGCTTTGTCGAATTGTTAGTGACCGTCATCACCACCCGCCGTGTCTGGGCCTTGTCCGACGAAGGCACGATCATCATTGCCTGATCCAGCTCGACGCTGACCGTCGGCACGATATCCACATTACGGCGTATCTCGCCGCGAATATCGTCAGCAAAACGGTATTCGATCGGTCTTTCGACTGTGATCTCCGTTCCCGCTGCGTCGAAAGTGGCGATCAATTTCACGGCCGGCCGGTCGAGCGGCAGCGTATGCGAATCCGTCGCTGATGCGTTCCAGCGAAACAAATCGCCCTCCCGCGGGTCACTGAGCCAGTATGGCTGCGACGGCGAGGCATTCCTCGGCGGAGTAACAGTGAAAAACGCAGTCGACGGTGCCGCCTCATTTACAACGAACGCCGGGCTGCTGGCCCGCGGAACTTCTCCCTGTTCGATTACCCAGTCGGCCGGCGCCTTTAGCTTGAGGTCCTTTATTTTTACATCAGTTCTACCGTTCGTGAACGCCTTTGCCCCTACCGAGAATATCTCGCCCGGCACTACCGTCTCCCGATCGGCGAGAGCGTCGATCTGGACACCGGCAGCGAGCATTATCGCCTCTGCAAACATACGCTTTCGTTCGATGAAGAAGGCTTTGGCCTTGCCCTTTGAATTCGCGTTGGCGGAAGCGATCGAATAGCCTCTCGCAAGCGCCGGAACGATCTTCTCCGGAGCCGCAAGATCAAAATCCGTCAACGCCATTCGTGCCGCCGCGAACATATCCCGCAGAACGGTCTCATCCGCCTGCACGATCCTCGCCATTCCGGCAGGCGAAGTATCAACCGCGTCGAAGACGCCGCTTTCCTTCACTTCACTCCCGGAAAGGTTCATCGGCGAGAACTGTTCACCGCGAAGCTCGAGAACACCCTGCTCCTGCGATTTATGTTGACTCCGGGCTTCCATCGCAATTTCGAAATAGGTTCGGCCGATGACCGGATCATACTTGCCCGTGTTCACACGCAGACGAGCCTCGCCGCCGCGAGTCCGCTGGTAGAATTTCTGCACCGTCCAGACAGGTCCGGCATCGCCGCATTGCGAGGCATCCGCGGCCGCCGTAACCGCAAGCGGGGCGATGTAGCCCGCAAACTGGTGCTGCCCATGGCCATCCGCAGGAGTCCCCGAAAACTGAGCGATGACAACCGTCGGCTGAAAGGCTCGGATCACCCGAACGGTATCACACAGAACGATCTTCTCATCCCATTTCGACCTAGCCTCAGCGAGAGTTTTCGAGAATCCGTAGTCGTAAGCCCTGCCGAAGAACTGTTCGGCGCCGTCAAGCTTCCTGGCCTGGATCAGCTCTTCTGTCCGGATCATGCCGAGCGATTCACCAAGCTCCGGCCCAATAATGTTCTGCCCGCCATCGCCTCGTGTAAGCGAAAGATAGGCCGTTCTGGAGCTCTCGCCTCGCGCAAGATACGCAAGCAAGGCCGTATTCTCATCATCCGGATGGGCACCGATCATCAGTGCACTTGTCGTGGTGTTTAGCTTCTTGAGCAGTTGATAGAGTCCGGTTGCTCCCCGATCATATACCGGCCGGATCTGTGCAGGTGAAACCAGCCGCAGGGATGCAGAGATGCAGAGAAGAAGGACTGAGAAAGTAGCTAGGCGACGAAGCATATCCATAAAACAATCAAGCTCAAATACTTCCGGTCTCCGAGTTCCCGAGACCCTCATCTTCGCTGACCGTCAAACTGATCAGGAACCCGGCAAACACCGTCACGACGCACCCGATGACGTTGAACCAAAGAAACTCAATATTTGTGTACCAACTCGCGATCCAAACAGACGTTATACCAAACAGAAGCCCGAAGAATGCACCCCGTGCGCGGGCCCTCTTCACAACAAAAGCAAGCACGAACACACCTAGAAGGGATCCATAAAAGAACGAGCCGAACTTGTTCACAACCTCGATCAAGGACCCGAGGTTGGTAGCGAATATCGCTACAATGCAGGCAAAAATCCCCCAAATGAACGTCGTGATGCGGCCAACCATCACGTAATGGGAATCCGCGGCTTCGGGCCGGTAAAGACGCCTGTAAAAGTCGATCGTCGTCGCGGTCGCCAGCGCATTCAGCTCCGCCGAGATCGATGACATCGCCGCCGCGAATATAGCCGCGATCAGCAGCCCGATCACACCTACGGGCATATTCTCGAGAATGAACGTCGGGAATGCGTAGTTTACGTCGTTGAAGGTCGGGTTGCTCGTTGCTTTTATATACGCAAGAGCTTCCTTACGGCTGTCATTGAACTTCGTGTCGGCATCGATGTATGCCTGCCGTTTCTGCGCGTCGGCTTTATCAAATCCGATCGCCGCGGTTCGTCTCTGCTCATGGGCCGCCACATACCTCGACTGAATGGCCTGGAACTCCTCGGTCTGAGCCGCCTTGGCGATCTCCGCCTTATTGAACACGATCGGCGGCTGGGTGAACTGATAGAAGATGAATACCATGATACCGATCAGCAAGATCCCGAACTGCATCGGTATTTTCAGGAACGCACTCATCAATAGCGAGGTACGTCCCTCGTCGACAGACTTCGCCGTAAGGAACCGCTGTACCTGACTCTGATCGCAGCCAAAATAGCCCAGCATTAGAAAGAGGCCGCCGATCAGTCCGGACCATATCGTATATTTTTCGGTCAGGTTGAAGCTGGTGTCGACCATCGTGAGTTTGCCCAAACTGCCAGCCATGTGCAGGCCGTCCCCAAGCGAAACTCCCGCAGGAAAGCTCGATAGAATAACAAAAAAACAAACCCCCAGACCCAGAAAGATGACGAACATCTGCTTGACGTCTGTCCACGTTACCGCCTGAACGCCGCCAAAAACTGTGTAGATTGTGGTCGACAACCCGATCGCAAAGATCGTCGCAACGAGATTCCACTCGAACACTATCGAAAGTACGATCGCCGGCGCCGAAATTATCGTTCCGACGCCGAGGCCACGTGAGATGAGAAAGAAAAAGCTTGTCAGGGACCGGACATTAACATCGAATCGCTTTTCGAGATACTCGTACGCGGTAAACACATTCGCCCGATGAAAGAACGGAACCACGGTCACGCACAGAATGATCATTGCGAAGGGCAGCCCGTAATAGAACTGTATGAACCGCATCCCGTCCGAATACGCCTGGCCTGTAGTACCGACCAGCGTAATGGCCGAAAGCTGCGTCGCCATCACCGACAGTCCGACTGCCCACCAAGGCAGTCCGCGGTTCGCCAGAAAGTAGCCTTCCTTTGTCTTGGCGTGCTTCGTCATCCGCACGCCATCCCAAATGACATACGTCAGATACGCTATGACCACTGCCCAATCGAGAGCTCTCATCTAAAATACCTCGAGAAAGCCCACAACACAGTTATCACAACGAAAGTTGTTACAATCACTGCAATATAGACCTTCCGCCAGAACTCGGGCGGGCGTTCGTTAAGCTCACCGTTCTCCATATTCAGGTTCTGTGAAAGGCCCGTTCGATGTCCTTCATCGCCATCCGCAATATCACAGGCCGCCCATGCGGGCAGGTCGTCGGCGAAGTAGTCACCAGCAGTCGGTCGATCATCCAACGCATCTTTTCAGACGTCAGCTTCATATTGATCTTGACGGCCGCCTTGCACGCCAGGCTCGCCGCGATGTCGTCGCGAAGCGTACTTTTTGGCCCGCCTTTCTTCTCGGCCTCAACCGCATCCAGGATCTCTGCAAACAGGTTGCGTGCTTCCGCGGCCGGCAGGTCGGTCGGAATGCTCTTGATAGCCACGGTTCGGCCTGATAACCGCATCATGCCGAAACCGAGTGATTCAAGGTCGCTCTCGATCAGCTTGAACGCCTCGGATTGAGCAGGCGAAAGATCGATGGTCTCGGGCAGAAGGAGGTTCTGAGACTCGATCGTCCGGTCTGTTTCGCTCTTTCTAAATTTGTCAAAGAGTATCCGTTCGTGGGCCACGTGCTGGTCGATGAGCAGCAAGCCTTCGTCATCAACAGCGATGATAAAGCTCTCGTGCAGCTGCCCGAGCGGTTGGATCGATGCCGACGAAATACTGTCAATCTCGGCGGGCTTTACCGCTTTCATTCCCGAATCCACGGGAGGTAAAACTGTGTATCCCGCCGCCTCCAGCCGTTCATCAGGAACCGATATCCCCTCCTCAACAATGATCTCTGCCGAAGGCACTGGAGCCTCGATGGAGGAAGGAGTTTGATCGCGAGGCTCACGATCAAGCCGTGCATTGGCCCCGGCAGCACGCGCGAGCAGTTCCGGTTCATCCAAAACCGACGGCGGAGTGTCGGCAAGTTGCAATTCGACAAATTCGATCTGTCTTTGTTCCAACGGCGGTTCGGCAGACTCACGCATCCCGAACGCCTCCCGAACCTTCTCTACCGGCTGGATGGCCACCGGCTCGGGCCCTACACCGGCCTTAGCGAGCGCGTTTCGAACCGCCCCGGCTATCACGTCCTTTACCGCCTCGCCCCGACGAAACCTTACCTCAGTCTTTGCGGGATGAACATTGACGTCGACTTCCTCGACCGGCAATTCGACGAAAAGAAAGGCAACCGGATAAACACCGTGCGGCAGCACCGAGCGATAGCCTTCCAATAGACCACCGGCGATCGTTTTATCACGGACGAACCGCTTATTCACAAAAAAGTATTGCGAATCCCTCGTCGTCCTTCTCTCGCGGGGTGCCGAGACGAAGCCGGTCACCTTCGCAACATATTCCCTGCCTCCCTCGACGACCAAAAGACTATCCAGCAGGTCCCGCCCAAACATCTGAAACGCTCTTTCGCGCAAATCTTTCGCGGGCGACACTCGTATCACTTCCCGCCCATTGTTCGTTAGGGTAAAAGCGATCTCCGGATGAGCCAGCGCATAGTGAGTAACTATGCTGGTCAGGTGATAATTCTCGGTCGCCTCAGACCGCATGAATTTACGTCGGGCCGGCGTATTGAAGAAAAGGTCTCGAACCGAGATGGTCGAACCCGTATCCCTTGCGGCGTCTTTCACATCTGTGAGCCGTCCGCCTTCGATGAAGACTCGTGTGGCAACCTCGGCCGATAGGGTCTTCGTTATCAACTCGACCTTTGCAACCGATGCAATTGATGCGAGAGCCTCGCCGCGGAATCCCAATGTACCGATGCGGCCAAGATCTTCGGCAGTACTGATCTTCGAAGTTGCATGGCGTTCGAACGCGAGGATCGCATCATCGCGTGTCATTCCTTCGCCGTCGTCGCTTATCTGCATCAAACGCCGGCCGCCGAGCTCGATATCGATCTTGATGCGCGTCGAGCCGGCATCGATCGAGTTTTCGACGAGCTCTTTTACAACCGAAGCCGGACGCTCAACGACCTCGCCGGCGGCGATCTGGTTCGCAAGATTATCGGATAATATCTTGATCTTGTTCATCTCAAAGCTCGACAACGCGATGATCCTTATCTTTCAGGTCTATAGAATCATAGATCCAGTCGATAAAGTTCGGCCCGTACTTATTCAGGAAATAGAGCACGTTCAGGGTCCTCTCCTGAAGGCCCCCCGCCGGGAGAAGATGCTCGAAGAGGGCATCGAGCCGTCGCGAAGCCTCGGCGTCCTTGCGGATCGCGGCGAGTAGGGTCTTCCGTTTAAGAGCCGCAATGTGATAGAGCATCTTGCGCCTACGTTTCTCAAGGGTGACTACAAGCGTCGCATCGATACCTCTGATGGCACCGTCCAGGCGGTCCAGCTCAATGCCTACCTCTTTCTCGACGTCCGCGAGCAGTTCAACCATCTCCGGCAAGGCCACTCCAGCGAGTCGGAACTTAAGTGCCTCCTTTCCATCGAAAAGATCCGAGATCTCCAAGCCAAACGCCTTCAACGCGCGCCGCTGCGCCGGCTCGACGATCGTGAAGCTTTGTCGATGGAATATTGGCGTAACCGGCCGCTCGAGGATCCGATACACCTCGCTGTTCTGCGCGAAATATGCGATCTCCGCCCCCCCGCCAAAACTGCAAACCGTTGGAAATAGATAGTCCTGCACCACAGGGCGAAGCATCACGCCTGGACTGAAACGCTCCGGAGCTCGGTCGATCTGCTCAAGGATCTGACCGAGGGAAAACTCGGTTCGGGTTCCCTTCGCCCGAAAAAGATCGTTAGCTTGTCTCCGCAGCGAAAGCCTTAGCCCATGATTGTCATGCCAGAAAAGCGGAAAATACGTGTCCTCCATGAGCACCTGCTGATGAAATCCATCAGCTTCAAGCTGTTTTCCACGCTCGATAAGCGCCGGCACACTCTCAGCCGCCTTGTCGGCCGCCGCACGATAGACCGGCAGGGCAAGCTGCTTTATCTCAGGGTGTCGCGGGTCGACGTAGATGATGCCAAATCTGGCCAGGATCGTCTGAATGGTCCTGCCGAACGCATCGCCGAATCCGGCCGAAGGCGTCCACGTCTCGTCGAGCAGTTTCCGTACATCTCCGGAAAACGAGGTCTGCGAAAGCTGACCAATAAGGCAATCGATGACTGATCCAATAGTTGCGTCCAGTTGAACGGCACCAACCGAAATACCATCGATGAGTTCCGCCGGCCTGTACCCAATACGGAAATTATGGTCGGCTCCGTCGGTCAGATGAACCTCGCCGACCTCGTCAAAGTCGTGATCTTCCGTTGCCGCCCAGAAGATCGGCACAGCCGAACAGCCCTTTTCATTGAGATCCTCTGCTAGTTTTACTGCTGACAGCGCCTTGTAGATCGTATATAACGGCCCCGAAAACAACCCTGCCTGCTGGCCCGTCAGCACGGCAACCGTGTTCGGCTCGCGGAGCCTCTCAATATTTGCGAAGGTAGGAGCTTTGGCCCCGACGCTGATGTTTATTTGAGTAAGAGCATCACAGAGCCTGTCACGATCGACCTTGTAGCCTTCGAGAGCCTTCGGAGCAAAACCGATCGCCTCGGAAGGCTGACTGGCCGCATTAGGATAGTATTTTGTCAGACTAAGCGGATCGTGAAGGTACTCAACGAAGAGCCGCGATTGATGCGGGATCTCAGAGAATGGTAAACGCAAAACGCTGATCCCCCGATCTCCGGACAATGGTTCGCGCGCGGTCTCTTGCTTCAAAGTGCGAGGCTCCTTGGTATGTTCAAATTATAGAGTTGAAACGCCCAAGTGCCAAGCTTGAATGAAAAAGGCGGCCGCAACGTAAGCAGCCGCCCATAACGAACAATAAAGACTCGCCGACGCTATAAACCGGCCGACGTCTTTGCCGAGCGTTCGATCTTGTAGATGCCGGACGAATGCGTCGCCGCAAAAATGCGATCCGGATCCTGCGGGTCAAAAGCCATAGACCAGATCCGCCGGCTAGGCAGCTTCATCTCCTTAGTATCGATCCGCTTCCACCGTTCGCCGGCGTCCGTCGATAGAAAGATGCCGCCATCGGTGTCGATCGAACTTGATATCAGTA
Organism: Pyrinomonadaceae bacterium; assembly: GCA_021463165.1. Lineage (GTDB taxonomy): Bacteria > Acidobacteriota > Blastocatellia > Pyrinomonadales > Pyrinomonadaceae > OLB17. Next base: position 138,617 of record JAJTWY010000007.1, read on the forward strand.
TCTCATTCGTATTGTTCGGGTTGATCAGAATACTTGTAAAATTGCCGAGCGAAAGGTTTCCGCCACGCTGTCGCCAGGTCTTGCCGTCGTCCCGGCTCAGATAGAATGTTTGCGTCGTACCAACGTAAATATGATCCGGACGTTTCGGATCGCTCGCGATCGAGCTGACAGGCACATTACTGACGGCACCGCCGACGCGATTCCATGTCAGTCCTTTGTCGCGTGAAACCAGCACACCCGATGTCGCAGTCCCGACCCAGACGGTATCGGGTCGGGCGGGCGAGACATGGATAGCAAAAACATTTGTGTTGAATCCCTCACCAAATGCCAGGTGCTCCCATCCCTTTGTAAGATCGAGGCTTCTGTACAGGCCCTTTTCTGTTCCGGCGTACAGGCCGCCCCCGGGGATCGTCTCGATGATGGTCACCTTCTCAGCTATGGCAGGCAGAAGCTTCGGCCCTTTGACGGCTGGCGCCGGAGCTGCCGCTTTGGCTACAACGCTGCCGGTCTTTTTCACGGTCCCCTTCGGAGTCGGTTTCTTCGCGGGAGCTCGCTTCACCGGAGCCTTCGGCGCGACGAGCTGTGTCCAGGAGTTTCCGCGATCGACCGAGCGAAACAGGCCAAGATTGGTCCCGAGATACATCGTGTTCGGAGCAGCCGGATCCTGCTTTAGGGTGAAAGCACGCACCCGGCGAATGTCCAGGCCGCGGCCCTGCTGCCATGTCCGACCCGCGTCATCACTTACAAAAAAGTATCCGCCACCCGTTGCTGTATTGTGAGTTGCGGCATAAAGACGATGCGAATTCTGGATATCCGGCATGACCATGTATGTGAGCCGGCTGGTGAAGTTGTCGTTCGTCTGCCGGAAATTGCGGCCGCCGTCAGTAGAAACCATTACGCCGTTATTATTCGTTGCGATAAACACACGATTCGGCTCTTCCGGATGAACGGCGATCGAGTTTATTTCCAGATTACGGGGCGTTGTCAGGGCCCACGACTTGCCGTCGTTTGCCGACATCCAAAAACCTTCGGTCGTTGCCGCATAGATCGTGCCGGGAATCGTCGGATGCTGGACAATATCGCGTGTTCGACGGGATTGCGAAGGTATGCCATTTATCTTTGACCACTTCTCGCCGCCGTTCTGCGATTCGTAGATGCCGCTGCACGCGGAGGCGACAATATTTTCAGGATTTCGCGGATTGATCGTGATAGCGAAAACATCAGAGTCATCGATCATGCCGTCGCGGATCAGCCGCCAGTTCTTACCGGAGTCAACGCTCTTGTACGCCCGCCAGAAGGTTCCGGCATAGATCGTATTATTCGTGCGGGGGTCGATCGCAAGCGAGTCGATATTGACGGGCATCGTCGGAGATGCGATCTTCTCCCAATCAGCCCCCTTATTCTTGGAAATCCAAACGCCTCGCGTGGTCCCAACGTAGATCATTGACGGATCTGAAGGTGACTGGGTCATCGAGTGGATAGATTCGCCCCTCAATTCCCTGGACTCCTTCCATGTCGCACCGCCATCGGTCGTGCGGAAGAAGGCTCCCGCAGCCGTACCCCGGTGACCCGACGTGTATATTATTCGTGAGTCCCGAGAATCTACAAATAACTGATCCAGTACAAGCTCCGGCTTGTCCAGGTTTACCAAGAGCCGCCAACTGCGCCCTCCGTCAGCCGAAGTGTGGATCTGCCCGTCAAGAGTACTGACGTAAAGCCGATCCTTGTCTCTGGGATCGATCGCAACCACCCGAACGTCCCCCCCCGAAGGCCCGACGACCTGCCAGTCGCCAAAGGAGGCAGCTGCCGTCGTCAGGTCCGTGTCTTTGTCCGGCGAAGCGACCGCCGGAAGGACTGAAGCCTGGATCACCATGGCCGCCAGAAGGAACGCAAGCGATGTTCTTGACTTGATAAGCAGGGTCATATTTTTAGGTCCGTTGAGTTGCCCTTTTTGCAGGGGCTGCAACCATAGGCCGAAAACTTAGATGTACTTTAATGTTCGCGGGTTTGCGGCCGTTGTTCCTGATTTTAGAAAGAATGATCGATCTGCTAATGATCTGACTTTGACCATTCTACAGTATCGCCGCTAAAAATCAAAGGAATTTAAGCAGTCGTTTAATGCGGAGATGCACACGCCATAGAAAAACGGCCGGAAGACATCGTCGTCCTCCGGCCGTTCGAATGTTCACGCCTATCGGCGTAAAGCGTATTGTTTATGGATTCGGATTATCGGCACCGGCCGGAACGAGCCAAAGCTTGACCATCTGGGCTCCGTTATTCGGGCCATCAACGAAGGTCACGCGGCCGGCGTCATGTCCAGCACCCGGCCGATTGATCGCACGCATGATCTGTGCTCTCTGCCGTTTGATCTGAGCAGCCGTTCCATACACGATGATGTAGCCCTTGGCGGTCGGATTATTGTTCAACTGGATATAGAAGTTGTCAATACGTGCCTTGACGTCATCATCCTTAAGTGCACCATACTCGTCAACCGGGATAGCGGTCGGCCTTGGAGCCACGCCAGCCGTTGCACTTTCCTCGGTATCGCAGTTACACCTTGCTTCTGTACCGCCGATAGTGACGGTCGCAGTAACATTGGTTCCTGCCATCGCCTGCGTCGTGCGAACAGTGATGCTCGGTGTGCCCTGACCCGATTCGATCGTACCCGCGGAAACCGTCCAGTTGTAGGTCAGGTTGCCTGAGGCCGTGGCCGTCGCGGTGAACGACATCGTATCGCCAGGATTCGTAACACCACTCGGACCGCTGACGCTCAGGGTTCCGCAGTTACATGGAGTCTCGGTTACCGGCGTGTAGCAATCAGGACATTCGCGGATCGTGATCGTCTTGGTATCCGTACGACCGCAAACTCCGCAGCCATCGTCCACGCCCGTCACGATCGTGTAGGTACCGGCCTGTGCCGAACTAAGATCCCACTGGACGTTTGCACCGGTTCCTACGATACGTCCACCCGATACGGTGTAGTTGTAGGTAAGGACATCATTCTCAGGATCGCTCGCACGCGTCGCTACGCTGACCATGCGGTTCGGGTCCGGGCATGAGCCCGAGCGGGAAACCTGTCCATTACGGCAAGGAAGCGTGATCGTCGATGCTCCAAGCGTGACCGAATCAACATTCGCCGGCTTGTTCTCGATCTCGCCCTTGCGAGCGTCGCGGCGGCCGATCCAGAAGTTGGCAATGTAGCCGTGTGGATCTGTCGATGGACCAAGTCCCGATGGAAGCCCAGTCCTGCCGGTCGTGATCGTCTGCGTCGTGCAGCCAGTTAGCGGCACAGGGCCGCAGAGGAGCGTCACAGCATATGGCGAACTATCGTCGTCAAAGCTGCTGATATCCTGCTGATTGAAGTTATGCCGATATGCAAGTCCGAAGCCGAACCAGCGTCGCGGATATACGCGGAAACCGGCGATACCATCTTTTGGATTCTGCTCGAGAGCATTCGGCGTGCGGCCGCCCACGTAATCCAGCGAGCGGAACTCGAGTATCGGCTGAAAGAACTTATTAACCGGGAAATCAACACCAACCGAAAGCTGGAGTTCGTCACCCGGATCGAACATAACGAAGTCCGAACCGCCGAACGTTCCTTTCACCTTGCTTGTGTAAACATAACCGGCATTGAACGAAACATTAGCCCATTTTGTCGCACGTGCGTCGATGAAGTAGGTCAGTCCGATATCGCCTTTGTTGCTGCCCGGGCCTGATCCACGCTGCATCATGTTAAATCCGGCGAGATCGCTTCCGCTGTCCATGTAATAGCGGTAGAACATCGTGATGCCATGTCCCCACGCCGCCATCGAATCGTTGAAACGCCATTTGAAACCGACGTTCATCGTGTTGAACGATGATGTGCCGTACGTTCTGTTCATGAACGGTGCGTCCGCGACGTAAGTTGGCTGATTCGTAAAGCTGACCGGCATTCTGTTAGCACCGTTGCCGCCCTGCGCCGCCGGAATGACTGCGGTCGTCAAGACCGCTCCCGGAAGAATGCTGCCGTAAACCGAACCGACGCCCGGGAAGAGATCCTGAGCACCGCCGGCACGCGGCGGGCCAAGCGTATTGACCGCCGTTCCGAGATTCGGCGTGTAGAACGTTCCGCCAGTGAACGGAAACTGCGTAAAGGCCGAACCGAACGGGCGGAATATGCCTCTCGATCCTGTACCGGGCTCAAGAACGATGGCACCCGGCCGGGTCAGAACCCCGTTGATACGAAGCTGTGAGTTCGGCAGGTAAAAACCTGAAAGATTCTGCGGAGCATTAACCTTGACCCCTCTCCAGGCTTCGGTCGTGAAGAAGAGCTCAAACCTATTGGAAAGGCCGACCTGGAAACTAATCGGCATAGTCGAAAAATCGACGTTGCCCGGATCACGGTCGTAGTTGCTGAGCGCACCACTTAGCGTGTATTCCCCTTTTCGAAGGGTGGCACTGTCATAGACAGTGAATAGACCGGTAGGACCGCCCATCGGGCCTCCCGTTCCAACAGTTGGAGCTGTGTTGCGATCCTCTTTCTCCGACTTTTGAGCCGAGACTGCAAACACGAGCGTTAAAATGATAAGTGTAGCGACGCACACTTTAGTAGCGAGTTTCATCACATTCCTCCGCCGAAATAGAAAATAAATTTCAATTTAGTAGCAACTTTTCAACCGTTCCCAAGGTCCGGCATCAAACAATTCTCTGAATTATTGCACAACACGTTCATACATAACAAGCTTGAAGCCGCTGCCAAACGCGAGGCAAATCAAGATAAATCTATAACTTACGCTTAATTTATAATGGAGTCCTGACCGAAAGTCAACAGATGACACTCAAAACTCCCTGCATCCGACCTTACAGCACCTTAGGCTAAAAATCAAGCGTTTTTCGCAACTTAGCACACATTCGCTAAGCATAAATTCCACGCATTCGCGTGTCATAGGCCACGCGGTCGATGGCAAGCATATAGGCCGCAGTTCGGGAATCCACCCCGTGCTTTTCGGCAAAATGGACGAGTTCGTTAAAACTGGCGACCATCTTTTCCTCAAGCCGTGCGTTCACCTCGGCCTCTGACCAAAAATAACCCATTCGATCCTGCACCCACTCGAAGTAGGAAACCGTCACGCCGCCCGCATTGGCGAGAATATCCGGAATAACGAAGATACCCTTGTCATGAAGGATCTTGTCGGCTTTCGGCGTCGTCGGGCCGTTCGCTCCCTCGGCAAGGATCTTGCATTTGATGCGGTCTGCATTCTCCGACGTGATCTGATTTTCGGTGGCACAGGGAGCAAGAACGTCACACTCGAGTTCGAGAAGGGCCTTGTTGTCAACGAACTCAACATCCGGGTATCCCTCGAATGTCTTATTATTCCGGAGATACTCGAGCACATGGGGAACATTCAGGCCGTTGCGATTATAGATGCCGCCGCCCACTTCCGATATCCCGATGACCTTGTAACCCTGCTGATGCATCAACTCGGCACCGATCCCACCAACATTTCCAGAACCTTGCACGACCACCGTCGTTTGGTCAGGCGTCAGATCAAATCGCTTGATCGCTTCATTGACTGTGAACAGTACTCCACGGCCCGTAGCTTCCCGGCGTCCGAGCGAACCGCCGAGAGCCACCGGCTTGCCTGTTACCACTGCATTGACCGTGTGACGCATATGCATCGAATAGGTGTCCATGATCCACGCCATCGTCTGCTCGCCGGTGTTCATGTCCGGTGCCGGTACGTCCTTGTCCGGGCCAATAAAATCGATAAGTTCCGACGTGTACCGACGCGTCAATCTCTCGAGTTCGCCGATCGACATCTGGTGCGGGTCACAGATAATGCCGCCTTTACCGCCGCCGAACGGGACGTTAACAACAGCACATTTCCACGTCATCCACGCGGAAAGCGCCTTTACCTCATCCAGCGAGACGTCGGGGGCGTAGCGAATGCCTCCCTTTGCCGGGCCGCGGGCAAAATTATGCTGCACGCGAAACCCCTCGAACACTTGTATGTGCCCGGTATCCATTCGAACTGGAATATAGACCTTGATCTCGCGGCTTGGGACCCGCATAACGGCGTATAGGTCTTCTTCAAGGTTAAGCAGCTGAGCGGCTCGGTCAAAACGTTCGCTCATTGCTTCGAAAGGATTCTTTTCGTCGCTCCCGCGAAACCGCCGCATCTCATCGGCCATCGGATTTGCCATGTTAAAAGATCTCCAACTTTATCTTGTTCTTACTGTCTTCACCAAACCCCTGGGTAAAACGCCTTGCCGATCCGTAGAAATTTCATTCCAACAAAACTGCATGCCGGCGCATCCAATATCTCTGTTTTTCAAATGATATATTTGCGGACCCTCGAGCGCCATCTATGGGAATCTACTCTCAGCGAACCGACCATTTGGGGCAGGTAAACGCCTGTTGTCTTCAGCGTGTTCAATCTGAGAATCTTAACTTAGACAAAAGTAGGAACGCAAATGATCGGCCCTGATCGAAGCCAAGAATGGCCAACTGATGGAAGTTTTATCACGAAAGCGCTACGATAGCCGGCGAGTCGCCAAGATGATGCTTTACGTTGCGGCACCTGCCAGTTTTTCCGTTGCAAGACAAATTTGGGTCTCGATCTCGCTCGCCTGTTTGGTGTTGGTCACGGCGTCGGCGACGTACTCACAGGGAGAAGAGAGTTCCGAAGATCCGGTAGTTATCTTCAATCAGGCGCAGGACCGGCATGAGAAAGGTGACCTCGCCGGAGCTATCGCACTGTACGAGAAAGCCCTCAAGGTCGAGCCGGCATTTCCGGAAGCAGAATACCAGCGGGGAATCGCCAATTTGGCACTTGGCCGGATGGCGGAGGCCGAAAAAGCCTTTCGCCGAGCTATCGAATTGAGAAGCGACTGGCCGCTGCCGATCACGAGCCTCGGTTCCCTGCTCGTTGATCAAGGCGAGTTCGCGGAGGCTGAGAAACTGCTCGTCAAAGCGGTCAAAACGGAACCGCACAACGCGCCGGCATTGATAGCCCTCACCGAGCTCCGGATCAACACAAAAGCATCAGCCGCACTGCTTGACGAGCTTCTCGCCAAAGTCATCGTTCTTACGGGGAAAGCAAATTCGACGGCGGCTCTCTGGACAGCGAGAGCGGCATTGGAACTCGGCATGAAGCACTCGCAAGCTGCAAAGGCGAGTGTCGCTCGGGCTATTGCTCTGGACCCAAAGAATAGGAACGCGACGCTGATACTGGCCGAGATAGCTTTATCCGAAGGCGATATCGAGAGGGCCAGTGAACTTTCGTCTCAACTGATGGGATCTCCGACAGACCAGGCCAGATTGCTGAGGGCCAACGTGCTCGCAGCCGAGGGGAAGGCCGATGAAGCCTTACGGATACTTGATGCGATGCAAAGACCGGGGGCCTCGGCTACAGAACTGCGAAACAGGATCGCTACGGCTAGATCTACGAGCGTCGCCGACCTCGAAGAGCAGGCCGAGAAAAACCCGGCCGATCCGGCCGTGCTCGGCAGGCTGTGCAGCCTTCTGCGACGCGACGATCCGACGAAAGCCCTTGAATACTGCCGACGGGCATCTGTGGCCGAACCCTCAAACCCACACCACGCGGTCGGCTTCGGAGCCGCCTTGGTTCAGGCCAAACAATATGAGGCCGCCGTCGAAGTCCTTCGAAAGATAATCGCGATCGTTCCCGACAATGTAACTGCCCGTGCTAATCTGGCATCGGCCCTTTTTCAATTAAAGCGATTTCCCGAGGCCCGGAGTGAATTCATATGGCTGACCGAGGCCCAACCACGGAATGCCGGTCCATATTTGTTCCTTGGTATTCTCTTTGACCAGGCCGGTGAATATATGGATGCCATGGCTAACTATCAGCAGTATCTTCGGCTCGCCGATCCGGTCTCTGCGAAACTCGATATCGATAAGGTCAATCTGAGACTTCCCATCTTGCAGAAGCTGATACGCGACAGCGGCGGAAAAGGAAAAGAACCTAAAAAGTGAGAAGCTTGGCAGCGACAAAAAACAGAGAACTGAAATACCGAATGAATGCGTCGGCCATCTTTCACCTCTGCCTTCCTGCCATCGCGATCCTGTGCTTTCACGTTGGGTCATACGCACAGGAGGAAACATCCGACACCCCGCCGCCGCCCGTAAAAGTGATCTCGAAAGAGGAGCAGGATCGTCTCGATACCAAGAAGGATATGAAAGACCGGACGAAACTTTCGGTCGAAATGATGAATGCAAGGCTTACGGCCGCGGAACGGCTCGCATCGGCGGGTGAATTCGATGCAATGTATGGCGAGCTCGGCCACTTTCACGCACTGATGGACGACGCGCTGGATTATCTTAATAAGAGGGACGATAGGAAAGGAAAGGTCCTGGATTCGTTCAAGCGATTGGGGATCGCCTTGCGCGGTATGGCAACGAAGATCGAAGTGATCCGCCGTGAACTGCCGGTAAAATTTGATACTTACGTTAGAAAGTTGATGGGCTACCTTCGCGCGAACCGTGAGAAGGCAACGGATTCGCTGTTTGTCGACTCAGTAGTACCGAACAAAAAGCCCAACCGGTGATATGAAGTTTCTTTTTTTCATACTTGTCTCTCTGCTATTAAGTGCCGCCTTCCCTCCGAATGCCGCCGCTCAGCGTGATTATTTCACCCCCGAAGAGGTAGAGTTGATCCGCGACACACAAAAGATCGACGATCGGATCGCTTTGTTGACGAAGATCATCGACCGGCGGTTTACGGCCCTTAAGGTCGATGTCGGCGGTGCCAAGATCTCTGCGAAAGAGGCCGAAAAATGGGGCGTGCTGCCTGAACTTACGCGAATTGAGTTGCTCGTCGACATCAAGCGTATTCTGCAGAAAGCGGTTGACGATATCGACAGCCTTGCCGAGCGCCCCGACTCGGCCATACTGCCCGACCCTGAAGATAAAAAGGCAAAGCAGAGTTTTGCCGACCTTTTCCCAAAGGCGGTACGCTCCCTTGCGTCCGCCGCCCAGCGATATCGTCCCTTCCTGAAGGCTGAACTCGACCGGCCAAATGACAACGCGGAAAAAGGCTCGATCCTCACTTCGCTCGAACTGTGCGACGAGATCATCGCCGCTGTCGACAAGATCCCGGCTCAGATGGAAAAGACCCGGAAACCAAAGAACTGACATTCCACGAAATATCCGATGGGGCCGACAGGCCCTGTGAAGTTTCATCTCCACCGCAATTATCCGGGAGACGACTTGTTCGGCTGGAATCAGTTAATCTAAACTTGATCGATGTCTGAAAACGAACTAAAGAAAACGCCTCTCAATGAGGTTCATCGTGCCCTAGGCGGCCGGATGGTGGATTTTGGCGGCTGGGATATGCCGGTGCAGTATCCGGCGGGTGTCATCGAGGAACATATGCGCTGCCGAACTCGTGCCGGCTTGTTCGATGTCTCGCATATGGGGGAGATCTGGGTAGAGGGCCCCGACGCGATAGCCTTTGTAAACCGGATAACAACAAACGACGTTACAAAGCTGGTGGACGGACAAGCCCATTACTCCACCCTAACCCGCGAGACCGGCGGCGTCGTTGACGATCTGCTTGTCTACCGTTTTGGAGATGAAAAACTGCTCCTGGTAGTAAATGCGGGCACCACCGAAAAGGACTGGGAATGGATCACCGCCCTAAAGAAGGACGACGAAAATGTCGACTTGGTCAACGCAAGCGCTGACTTCTGCCAGATAGCGATCCAAGGCCCGAACGCTTGCCGGATCCTCCAAGAGTTGACAGATTCCGATCTTTCCGCGATCAAGTATTATCACTTCGAGAATGGAAAAGTTGACGGCGTCGATGCGATCATCTCGCGAACGGGTTATACGGGCGAGGATGGTTTCGAGGTTTACGCGCGTCCCGAGTTTGCTGTACAGCTATGGAACAAGCTCCTTGAAACCGGCAATTACGGCGACAGCGAAGGAATTCTGCCTTGCGGACTTGCCGCGCGAAACACGCTCAGGCTGGAAGCCGGTATGTCGCTTTACGGACACGAACTTGATGACGATATTACTCCCTACGAGGCGGGGCTTGGCTGGATAACGAAGCCGGCCAAAGGTGATTTTGTTGGCGCTGCGGCTCTCGCGGCGCAGAAGGCCGATGGGGTAAAACGCAAGATCGTAGGCTTTGAGATGGTCGAGCCAGGTATAGCGCGTGATGGTTACGATGTTTATGTTGATGGCACAAAACGCGGTGTTGTCACGAGTGGAAGCCCTGCCCCATATCTAAAAAAGAACATCGGGCTCGCATTCTTGCCGCCTGACTTTGCAAATGTTGGACAAGAAATTAAAATTGACATTCGCGGCAAGCATCTAGGAGCGGTCGTCGTTCCGACGCCTTTCTACAAACGGCAAAAATAAGGACCTTATTTGAAACCAATGTCAAACATTCCGGAAAATTTACGTTACAGCAAAGACCACGAGTGGGTCTTGGTCGAGGGCGATGTCGCAACGGTCGGCATCACGGATTACGCACAGTCGTCGCTGGGCGATGTAGTTTATGTTGATTTTCCGCGCGTCGGCGACAAGCTCAACGCTCACGAGGCATTCGGTTCGGTCGAATCGGTTAAGGCGGTGTCCGAGGTCTTCACACCGCTGACCGGCGAGATCGTCGAGGTTAACGACGGGCTCAATGATTCGCCCGAAGCAGTGAACAACGACCCGTACAACGCCGGCTGGATGATCAAGATAAAAATGGACAATCCGGGCGATGCGGATGCCATGCTATCGGCGGCAGAGTACGAGGAGTACCTTGAAGCGTCAGCATAATTTTAGATTTTGGATTTGGATTTTAGATTTGCAATCCAAAATCCAGGATCACAGATCTAAAATTCGATGAGATACATACCTAATTCACCCGAAGAACGTGAAGAGATGCTGGCGGAAGTAGGCCTCTCGCACGCTAAGGAACTTTTTAATTCGATCCCCGCAAACCTTCAGCTCAACCGCGAACTCAAGATTACCGAACCGTTATCCGAGATCGAGGTCATCGCCGCGATGGAGGCGATGGCCGCGAAGAACAGCGCGGCAACGAAACCTTCGTTTTTGGGAGCCGGCGTCTATGCGCACTACTCGCCGACGATCGTCGATCATCTGCTCCAACGAAGCGAGTTTTTCACGTCTTACACACCCTATCAGCCCGAGATCTCGCAGGGTACGCTGCAATACATCTTCGAATTTCAAACCCTCGTTTGCCAACTTACCGGAATGGAGGTCGCAAACGCATCGATGTATGACGGGTCGACCGCGATGGCCGAGGCATATTTAATGGCGCAACGCGTAACGCGCCGCGACAAGATCGTCGTCGCGACCAGCGTTCACCCGGAATATCGCGAAGTTGCGAAGACCTATACGCAGCACGGTGCGGCGGATATCGTCGAGGTCGCCTTTAACGAGAAAACCGGACGTCTCGATGATCTTTCGGCCCTCGATGACAAGACTGCGGCGCTCGTCGTCCAGTCGCCGAATTTCTTTGGCTGTATCGAAGACTTGCAGGCGCTCGCCGATGCCGCCCACGCCGTCGGCGCCCTGCTGGTCGTTGTCGTAACGGAGGCCATCTCGTTTGGCCTGCTGAAGAGCCCCGGAGAATGTGGAGCCGATATTGTCGTCGGCGAAGGCCAGTCCTGGGGAATACCGATGAGCTTCGGTGGGCCGCACGTGGGGATCTTTGCCACGCAGGAAAAATACGTCCGGAATATGCCGGGCCGCCTCTGCGGTATCGCTTATGACAAGAACGGAAATCGCGGGTTCGTCCTGACGCTTTCGACTCGGGAACAGCACATCCGCCGCGAAAAAGCGACATCGAACATCTGCACAAACCAGGGCCTGATCGCCCTCGCCGCGACGATCTATATGGAAGCGATGGGCAAAAAAGGCCTGCAGGAAGTGGCCGAGCAGAACGCGCAAAAGGCCGCGTACGCAAAAAAAGCCATCGCCGACATTAACGGTTTCTCAGTTCCCTTCTCGTCACCGACATTCAACGAATTCGTCGTCAGCGGCCCAAAGCCGGCAACGGAAATACTTGAAGCAGTTTGCGAGAAAGGCGTAGTCGGAGGTCTTGCTCTGTCAAAATATTACGGCGGGCATGACAACGATTTTCTTGTTTGCGTTACCGAAACGAATACAAGACCGCAGATCGACAGCCTGATAGATTCATTAAAGACTGCCTAAACTTAAACGGGAGAATCAGCATCACATGACCGGTGACATAGATCGACGAAAATTCCTCTCATCAGCCGGGAAGAGTCTTGGCTTGGCGGCAATGTCGTCCGCTGCTGTTGGTTCGCTTTTCGATTCGATCACAGCCGCCACCCGGTCGATCGGCCATCTTTCCCCTCTCGAAGCCGCCGCCGATGAGGATTTTTGGGCACACATCCAACAGGCATTTTCCGTCACGCGCGGCATCATAAATCTCAACAACGGCGGTGTCAGCCCGAGCCCGCGGATCGTGACCGAGGCCTTCGTCCGTTACACGTGGCAGCAGGAAGACGCTACGGCCTATACGATGTGGCAGATCCTTGAGCCGCAGTCCGAAACGGTTCGGGCCGGCCTTGCGGAAGTTTTCGGATGCTCGCCCGAAGAGATCGCGATCACGCGTAACGCGTCGGAATCGCTTGAAATTCTGCTGATGGGCCTCGACCTGAAGTCAGGCGACGAGATATTGACCTCGACGCAGGACTATCCGCGAATGCTGACCACGCTCAAACAGCGCGAACTTCGCGAGGGGCTAAAAGTTAATCTGATCAAGATACCGATCGCTCCGGACAACGTGAACGACATCGCCACGGCCTTCGAACGTGCCGTCACGCCGAAGACAAAACTGATCCTCATCTCGCACCAGGTCAACCTGACGGGCCAGATCACGCCGGTCCGTAAAGTGTGCGAGATGGCTCGCAGCAAAGGCATCGAGACTATCGTTGACGGCGCCCATGCATTCGCTCAGTTCGATTTTAAGCGTGACGACCTCCAGTGTGATTACTACGGCACTTCCCTCCACAAGTGGCTTTATGCCCCGAAAGGTACGGGAATGCTGTATGTCAAGAAGGACAAGATCGCAAAGGTCTGGGCTCTGATGGCGTCGGAGGATAAGAACAAGAACGATATTCGCAAGTTTGAAGAGATCGGGACGCACTCGGCTGCGATGCGATTGGCCATCGGTGAGGCGATCCTTTTTCACAACGCGTTAGGCGGTAAGCGAAAAGAAGAACGCCTGCGCTATCTCTCGCGATATTGGATGAACAACCTGAAATCAGTGCCAAAGGTCGGCTTTAACACGTCGTTCGACCCGAAACAGTCGTGTGCCATCGCGAATGTCAAGATCGAAGGCATCGATCCGGTCGCGATCGGTTCTTATCTGATGTCGAAGCACAAGATATTTACGACGCCGATCGTTCACGCTGAATTCACCGGCATTCGCATTACGCCGAATGTCTATACGACGCTGTGGGAACTCGATCGATTCTGCGATGTGATGGCTGATATAGCGAGGAAAGGATTGCCAAAGGCGTAATGGCGTTGCTCGAAAAGCAGTTCGAGGCCGGTTGGCGCGACGTGGACATGAACGGCCATGTCGCGAACACAACTTTCCTCGAACTTGCGGTCGATATGCGGGTCGCGTTTTTTGATTCGTGCGGCTTTCGGCCCCAAGACTTTTTGAAATATGGATTTGGGCCGGTGGTCAAGACCGATCTTGTTGAGTATTTTCGCGAGGTTCTGATGCTCGAAAGGATCACCTTAACCATCGAGAACGGCGGCTTCGCACCGGACGGCTCCAGATTCCGTGTTGTTAATAGTATTTATAAAGAAGGTCGGGTTCTTGCCGTCCGTGTCACGACGGTTGGCGGATGGCTTAGTTTCAAGGAAAGAAAGCTGATCGAACCGCCGGATATTCTAAAACGAGCGTGGTCCCAGCTGCCGCGAACCGAAGATTTTCAAGAATTGGCTTCGAGTCTCAGGAAATAGTCTATGTCGATAAAGAAAGTAACTTCTCACCCAACCCAAAACGAAGGCCTTATCTTCGAGCGTTCGCAAACCGGCCGCATTGGCTATCGGCTGCCGAAACTGGATGTTGAGGAAACGAACATTGACGAGATCCTGCCTGCCGAACTCCGTCGAAACGACGGTCTGGAGGGCGTACCAGAAGTTAGCGAGGTCGATGTTGTACGGCATTTCACACGCATGTCCACGTGGAACTATTCGATCGATCTCGGTATGTATCCTCTCGGTTCGTGCACGATGAAGTACAACTCGCGGCTTAACGAAAAGGTCGCGAGGATCGCTGGTTTTGCGGGGCTTCATCCGCTTGCACCCGAGGAAGAATCGCAGGGAGCACTTGAGTTGATATACAAGCTTCAGGAGGACTTGGCTGAGATCACGGGTCTCCCCGGTGTTTCGCTTCAGCCGGCAGCCGGAGCGCAGGGTGAGATGACCGGCGTTATGTTGATCCGGGCATTCCTCGATGCCCGGGATGGCGAGGCTTCGAAGGATCGGCGCGTAATGCTCATTCCGGAGTCGGCACATGGAACAAACCCCGCATCTGCGGCGCTTGCCGGATTTACCGTTAAGGCTATTCGAGCCACGGCCGACGGCCTGACCGATATGGACCATCTTCGCGCGCTATGCGATGAGGGCGGCGTAGCGGGCGTTATGTTCACCAACCCTAACACGGTAGGCATCTTCGAGAAAGACATTAAAACGATCTGCGAGACCATTCACGCGGCAGGCGGCCTTGTCTATATGGACGGAGCCAATATGAATGCTCTGGTCGGCATCGCCCGCCCCGGCGATATGGGCGTTGATGTGATCCACCTCAACCTTCACAAAACATTCTCAACGCCGCACGGCGGAGGCGGTCCCGGCTGTGGGCCATGCCTTTGTTCGGCCGAGCTTGCTGCGTTTTTGCCGACGCCGCGGATCGTTTCGGAACATCTGGCCGAGGGCGGCGTACGTTACCGCCTTGACTACGACGCACCGGACAGTATCGGCCGTGTAAAGGCCTTTTACGGCAATTTCGGCATGATGGTCCGAGCTTTGTCATACATCTATACACACGGTAAAGACGGCCTGAAAGAGGCGACTGAAACAGCGGTTTTGAACGCTCGGTACGTTTCGAAAAAGCTTGAGGAGACCTACGACAAACCCTACGCTTCTGACTGTATGCACGAAGCGATCTTCTCGCATAAAAATCAATCAAAACGAGGCATCGTAACGCTCGATATCGCGAAACGCCTGATCGATTACGGTTTTCACCCGCCAACGGTCTATTTTCCGCTCGTCGTTGAAGGAGCCATGCTGATCGAGCCGACAGAAAGCGTGGGCCGTGCCGATCTTGATGCGTTTATCCAGGCTATGATCGATATCGACCGCGAAGCGACCGAGAACCCGGATCTTGTTCACGACGCCCCACACTCGACGCGAATTGGTCGCCTCGACGAGGCAAGTGCGGCCCGCAAGCCCGTTCTTCGATGGCGCCCGGACACAGAAGCCTCAGCAACCGGCGCGTAAATGGAAGCATTCTGAAAAAGCGATCAAAAGGAGTCGGCCTATATCTCCGCCGAGGCGTGCTTGGTCTTTGGCTGCTCCTCATCGCCCTCGTCATCGGATGGTTCTTGATGGATCCGACCCGATTCTCAGCCGAAAGCATTGCGGAAACATTAAAGAATTTTCGGGGCTGGGTATGGGGCGTATATATCCTCTTTTGTGCCGTCCGCGGCCTGACATTGCTGCCGTCAACCCCGCTGGTACTTGCCGGTACGATCCTCTTCCCCGATCAGCCATTCGCCGTACTTCTAACATCGATCAGCGGCATCTTGTTCTCGTCCAGCATGATCTATTTTTTTTCCGAAGTTCTGGGGTTCGACGAATATTTCGAGAGGCACAAACCCGAGTTGACCCACCGGATCAAGGCTAAACTCGAACATCCGCTCGGTTTTCTTTTTGTTGCTGCCTGGGCTTTCTTTCCCTTTGTTCCGACCGATCTGGTCTGTTATCTGGCCGGAACTACGCGAATGAATTACTTGAAGTTCATCGCCGCCGTGTTTGTAGGCGAGCTTCTTCTCTGTATTTTCTATATCTATTTTGGGGGTACGCTCTTAAATGGCGTGCGCTGAATGAGTTTTTGTCGTATCTTTGAGTACTGTTTCGCGGTAAATAACATCACAATTTTTGGAGGATCACGATAATGGATGAATGTGTTTCTAGACCGGCGTGCATTGGCCGCCGTGAGTTTCTTGTAAAGGCCGGTCTTGTCGCCGGAGCAACCGTCCTGACGATCTCGAGGGCTGGAGCCGCGGTGATCGAGGATGTGACGGTACCCGTCACACCCGATGGTCCGCTTGCAAAGGTTGGCGGTTCGCAGGTCGTCGATTCCTCGGCCGGGAAGATCATTGTTCTTAGAACAGGAGAGAAGACATTCGCGGCTTTCTCAGCATTGTGTACTCATAAAAAAGGCCTTCTCAAATATGACGGTAAACAACTCGTGTGTCCAAAGCATGGGTCTGCATTCGATGCGTCGAATGGAAAGGTCACGGCCGGCCCCGCGGAAGAGGCGCTAAGATCTTACGCCACCACTCTCGGCGAAGGGTCGGTTCGCGTCGCAGTGCCCTGACGTTTGCCTGAAATTATATCCATGCGATCCACTCTTTTCCTCGCGATCCTGTTGGCTGCACTCGCAGCTGCCTGCTCAACCAAGATCGAGATGCCGTCAGCCTTTCCAACTCCGCCTCCGAAGCCGGCGGCGGAACCGCTGGCGAAACTCGACCTTAAACGCGACGCTCAACTGGAATCCGAGCTGTCGGCGATAGCGGACGCGGCAAAGGGCAAGGTCGGCATCGCGGCGATCAGGCTCGACACCGGCGACGCCGCTCTCGTCAACGCGAACGATCGTTTCCCGATGCAGAGCGTTTACAAGTTGCCGATCGCGATGGCAATCTTGGATCAGGTACGACTCGAGAAACTTGATCTCGAGGAGAAGATAGGCGTTTCAAAGGAAGATATGGTTCGTGCCGGGATGCGCTCGCCGCTTCGCGATGCAAACCCCAACGGCGGCGAATTTACCATAAGGGAGCTTGTCCGCCTGTCGATGGTTGAATCGGACGGCACCGCCAGCGACGTTCTGATGCGGTTGGCAGGTGCTGACAATATACAAGAATTCCTCGCTGAGATCGGAATTGATGACCTGAAGGTGATCAACCCGGAAAAAGAGATCGGCCGCGATTGGAAGACCCAGTATGCGAACTATTCCAGCCCATTAGCTTCTGCCGAACTGTTGCGATGGCTCGACGCCGCGGTCAGAGCTGAGGGCGACCAACCCGCGGACAACACCTCGGCGGGCAATGGCCATGAGTTGGCAGAATACCAAACCTTAGCGAAGTTCATGGCCGATTCTAATCCGGGAGCAGAACGGCTAAAGGGCGATTTACCGCCTGGAACCTACGTTGCCCACAAGACAGGCACCTCGGGAACCCAAAACGGGATCACTGCTGCAACGAACGACATTGGGATCATTCACCTTCCTGATGGTAAACGTTTTGTGATCGCAGTCTTCGTTTCTGACTCGCCCGCCGATGAAAAAACCCGAGAAGCCGTTATAGCAAAAACGGCCAGGACGATCTGGGATCGCTGGAAGTCATGAAAAAACAAAAAAAGAGGCGGGCCCGAAGATGTCCGCCTTTCGAATGATGGTTATTATGTCATCGGAATCCAACGCCTTAATTTCGAATTCCAATACTTATAAACGTCATTGCCTGGAGTTTGTTCCAAAATGTTTTTGCTGAGGCGAAAACGTCGCTCGACAGACTGTTTGACTGATGCGGCAAGACTCTCTACACTAAATTTATTGAGAGTGGTGAGTTATTGCGACTTGCGGCCACGTAAAATAAACGGCTAAACAGCAAGAGTTGATCCGATTTTTCAAATAGACTCTGTGCTTGTTTGGGCACGGAGTTTTTTGTTGTTGAGCCACACCGAGAGCACTGAGAAAGTTCTCTGTGATCTCTGTGTTCTCTGTGGCTAATATCGAAATTCGCAAATGAAAGGTTTTTTAGAATTATTACGTGACAAGATCATCGTCTTCGACGGTGCGATGGGAGCGTCTTTGCAGTCGGCGAATTTGTCGATCGACGATTGGGGCGGGCCGAATTTTGAGAACTGCTCTGAGAATTTGCTCTACACGCGGCCGGATGCTGTCGAGCGCGTGCACACGAGTTTTCTCGATGTCGGCTGTGACGTGATCGAGACGAATTCGTTCGGCGGCAGTGAAGTCGTTTTGGGCGAATTTGGCATCGCCGACAAAACTTACGAAGTAAACAAGAAGGCGGCCGAAATTGCAAAAAGATTAGCTAACGACTACTCGACAAAGTCACAGCCGCGTTTTGTCGCGGGTTCGATCGGACCGGGCACAAAGCTGCCGACGCTTGGTCACATAACTTATCGCGATCTGAAAAAAACATACGTCGAGCAAGTTTGCGGACTGATCGACGGCGGCAGCGATGTTTTGATCGTCGAAACTTGTCAGGATTTGCTTCAGACGAAAGCTGCGCTTGCCGCGATCTTTGAGCATTTTGAAAAAACAAAAACGCGCATTCCTGTGATCGCGCAGGTGACGATCGAGGTTTTTGGAACGATGCTCAACGGAACCGAGATCGGTGCTGCGTTAACTGCGCTCGAACCTTTTCCGATAGATGTCATCGGAATGAACTGCGGCACCGGGCCGAAACACATGACAGACAGCTTTCGCTATCTTTGCGAAAACTCGCCGCTTCCGGTAAGCATTTTGCCGAACGCCGGTTTGCCTGAGGTCAAAGACGGCCAGCAGCATTACGACGAAACGCCGGAGAGTTTTGCGACGCAGGTCGAACACTTTGCAAAAGATTTTGGCGCGAATATCGTCGGCGGCTGCTGCGGCACGACGCCTGAGCACATCAAGCTGCTTGTCGAGCGGCTTGGCAGTCTTTCGCCAAAACAGCGCAACGCAAAATTAGCTCCGTCGGCTTCGTCGATCTACTTTCAACAGCCTTACACGCAGGACGCTTCGTTTCTGATCGTCGGCGAGCGCGTCAATGCGAGCGGCTCAAAAAAGATGCGCGATCTGCTCGACGCCGAAGATTGGGATGGCCTCGTCAATCTCGCCAAGTCGCAAGAGAAGGAAGGCGCGCACATACTCGATGTCAACGTCGATTTTGTCGGTCGCGACGGCGTCGCCGACATGCACGAGCTTGCATCGCGGCTCGTGACAAACGTAAAAATTCCGCTGATGTTTGATTCGACCGAGTGGGAAAAGATGGAAGCCGGTCTCGAACACGCGGGCGGCAAGTGCATTCTCAATTCGACAAATTACGAAGACGGCGAGCCGCGTTTCTTAAGAGTTTTGTCGCTCGCAAAAGAATACGGCGCGTCAGTTGTCATCGGTTTGATCGACGAAGAAGGAATGGCCCGCACGGCCGAGAATAAAGTAAAGATCGCCCGTCGCGCATACACACAAGCGACTGAGTTCGGCATCCCGCCGCACGATATTTTCTTCGACCCGCTCGCTTTGCCGATCTCGACCGGCATCGAAGAAGACCGAGCGAACGCCGCTGAGACAATCGAGGCAATAAAACAGATCCGCGCGGAAATGCCTGACGCGAATATCATCCTCGGCGTCTCGAACATTTCATTCGGCCTCTCACCAGCGACGCGTGTTGTGCTGAATTCTGTGTTCCTTCACGACTGTGTCGAGGCCGGCATGAACTCCGCGATCGTCAACGCCTCAAAAATTTTGCCACTGATTCGCTTTAACGAACACGAGATCGACACGGCGCGTGAGCTGATCTATGACAAACGGAAAATGAATGGTGATGTTTGCACATACGATCCGCTTGTCGAATTTACAAAACTTTTTGAAGGCAAAACGGCGCAGTCGATAAAGCCCGACATCTCGAATCTGCCGGTCGAAGAGCGTTTGAAAGAGCACATTATCGAGGGCGAAAAGATCGGGCTGGACGATTCGCTGAAAGAGGCGCTCGAAAAATATCCGCCGCTCGACATCATTAACAACATTCTGCTCGACGGCATGAAAACCGTCGGCGATCTCTTTGGCAGCGGGCAGATGCAGCTGCCTTTTGTGCTGCAATCGGCCGAGGCGATGAAGTCGGCGGTGAAGTTTCTCGAACCGTTTATGGATCGCGTCGAGGGTGTCGAGAAAGGAACGATGGTGCTCGCGACCGTCAAGGGCGACGTTCACGACATCGGCAAAAATCTCGTCGATATTATTTTGACGAACAACGGTTACAAGGTCGTAAATCTCGGCATCAAACAGCCGATCGACGACATTCTTCGCGCCGCCGAAGAGACAAAATGCGACGCGATCGGCATGAGTGGTTTGCTTGTAAAATCGACGCTCATCATGCGCGACAACCTCGAACTGATGAACGAGCGAAACATCAACGTGCCCGTCATCTTAGGCGGTGCGGCGCTCAATCGGCGTTACGTCGATCAGGATTTGATTCCTTTGTATAAAGGCAAACTTTTTTACGCCCGCGATGCGTTCGATGGGCTGCACGCGATGGACGAGCTTACGTCAGAACCCGCTGCGTTAGCGGCGGGCCAGTCTGTTGAGCGTCAGGAAATTTCTGCGGAAACGAACTGGCCGCCCGCTGACGCAGGTGGTTCTGACTCGGAAGACCTTGTCGGCGAGGATGCAAAGCTCGGCGCGGTTGCGGCGAGAGTTTCGTCGCGGGTTACAGGCGATACGACGCATACGACGCGGTCGGATGTTGCGACGGACATCGCGATTCCAAAGGCACCGTTCTATGGCTCGAAGGTTGTCGAGATAAAAGACCTGACAAAGGTGTTTGAATTTATTAACGAGACGGCGCTGTTCAAAGGTCAGTGGCAGTTTAAGCAGGGCAAGAAGACGGCTGAAGAATACAAACAGATTCTCGAAGAAACGGTTTATCCGAAGTTTGCCGAGATCAAGGCCGAGGCGATTCGCAGCAAGCTGCTCGAAGCAAAGTTGGTTTACGGTTATTTTCCATGTCGTTCGCAGGGCAACGATCTGATCATTTATAACGATGACGAAAAAACCGAACGACTGCGATTTACGTTTCCACGACAACCTATCGAGCAGCGCGGCGGGAAGAATTTGTGTTTGGCGGATTACTTCCGGAGCGCTTCAGTCGACGCCGTTGCGTTTCAGCTTGTGACGATGGGACGAAAGGCGAGCGAGCATTCGGCAAAATTATTTAAGGCAGACAACTATCAGGATTATCTGTTGTTTCACGGTCTGTCGGTCGAATCAGCCGAGGCTCTGGCCGAGCTTTGGCATAAACGAATTCGCGAAGAACTCGGCATTGCCGCATCTGACGCGGCTGAATTACCGAAACTTTTTCACCAAGGCTATCAAGGTTCGCGCTACAGCTTTGGCTATCCGGCGTGTCCAAATCTTGAAGATCAAACTAAACTCTTCGAACTTCTCGACCCATCGCGCATCGACGTAGAACTGACCGAAGAATTCCAACTCGATCCCGAGCAATCGACCTCGGCGATCATTGTTCATCATCCCGAGGCAAAGTATTTCAATATAGGTTGAACCGCGCGAGAAAAAAGACTGGAGCGTAAAGCGCCTCAGCTGCAGCCCGTCGTATCGCTATTCGAGGCCCGTAAAATCTATCCCGGTCAGGTTTGTTACCCCCACGGCCAGGAGCCGGGGAGAAAACCTATACCTCTTTGACTCAACGGTAAGCGTGTAATCGGCGCTGGTCGACACCTGATCAAAGGAATATGTACCGAGCGAACTGGTCGTCGCTACGCTGCGATTCCCCGCAGGGTCGGTCAAGGTGACCTTCAGATTCCGAAGTGCAAGCCCTGACGGTGAGACCACTCGTCCCGAGATCGTCACAAAGGGGATCTCGACGGCGTTTACAGTAAGATCGGCATTTGATATATCAAAAAAGATCTTGCCGAAGCCCTCGACCTTGATCCTGCCCATCGTCGTCGCAATATTGGGGATCGTTATCAGAGCTGAGCCGTCGTTGGGTGTGTTTTCCTCCAATATGATAGGAAACGTCTGTCCGCCATCGGTGGAATAGCTGATCTTTACACTGGCAGCGTTCACGGGGCTGTTATTCGTCCCGTTCACACTCCAGGTTACCGCCTGAGTCGATCCCCCCTGGAAGGTGGCGGCAGTATTCTGCGACGTGATCTCGAATGGCCCGGAATTAGCATCGACCGCGACAGTCGCTGTTGCACTATTTACACCGCCACCACCGGCCCGATTATCGCGAACCACGACCTGAAAGGTGAGGACCCGACCGATCTGCGGAAGCAGTTCGCCGGTCAAACATGAGAGTCCTCTGCAGCTGAACTGCCCAGGCGGCACGTTGGCATTGTTCAAGATATAGGTCAGCGATGGAAAGACTCGTGTTGGCGATGCTGAAGGCGAATATGGACGAAAAATCGGCCGTGCCTCGCCATCAGCATCCGTATTCGGGACCGCAGTCGTCGACGCGCCGAGGTCGTACTGCTGCCAGTCGTAGGTGAGAGAATCCCCGTCGCCATCGCTCGCAGTCGCCGAGAGAGTAAATGGCGTCTTTTTAGGAATATCGAAGATCACGCCCCCGTCGACCGAAACCTCGGGTACCGAATTTCCTGTCGGAGTCGACTGTGCACACGAATTGCCATTTCCTTGTTGGCTGAAGTTAGTGATCGCCTCAATGCTGCGTACATGGAATGAATCGATGCTGTTCCTCGCCAGATTCTGACTGCCGCAAAGGCCGGCATAACCCATTATCGTAATGCCACTCCCCGGTTCATAAGCAGAGCCGCTGGAACGCTGGCCGGCGCATCCGCCCTCAGTTGTGTTGTAGGAATGGTTCGCACCGAACTGGTGTCCCATCTCGTGTGCAACATAGTCGATCGCGAATGCGTCTCCCGTCGGATTCGACAGGCCTGTCACCCCCCGCGCCTTTTGACTCCCGCACGGACTATTCAATGTCGCAACACCGCCACCGCCCGTACTAAACACGTGGCCAACATCGTAGTTCGCACTCTGGATCACGTTGTTAAGATTCGTTACATTCTGTGGGAGCATCGAACTCCCGCTATTATTCGTGTAAGGGTCGTTGTCCGCCGTGCATGCCACCCCGCCGCACGACATATTGTCACCTGCGTAGACGATCTTGTCGTTATTGGCAACTATAACCAATTTGATCGCCAGGTCGCGCTCGAATACGCCATTCACGCGATTCATTATGGCTACCTGAGCCGCCAGCGTTCCCGCGACCGTATTGCCGCCAACGGCGGTCGCATATTCATTCGTAGCCGCTAACGCCAGGCGGTAGGTTCGAAGCTCCGTTCCCGACGAGACCTGGGCTGTCTCGGCAGCAAATCCTCTCTGTGCAGCCAGAATATCCGCGCTCAATTTTGATTCAAGGCTGGAATCATCGACTTCACAATAAAAAGGTTCTGTTCGCAAGAGGTCGGCTTTTCTGTACGAAATATGATTCTCGATATCACCTTCTGCGTACGGATCGATCACAACGCTGCCCTCAGATGACAGGATGAATGCGTGAAATCCGTTCGGAAGCAGATCAAACCGCGCCGTCGCCGTCGGATCATCGATGCCTCTGGCCGAGTATGTGGCGCCAAGTTCCGGGTACTTGGACAACAGTCCCGGCTCAACCACCAATGAGCGCTGAAAACGGAACCTAGCGAGTGATCCATCCGGCATCGGCAATTCGATGACAGCGGGTGTGTCAGTGCGTGTAAGTTCATCTGAGGCTGGTTCGAGCAGCCTTCTGGCACGACTAAGATCCAGCCTGAACGTTTTGTAATTCTCGGGGGTCGCGACCTTCTTCTGGGGCCTGAGCAGGAGATCTGAATCGTCGATCAAGGTCCACATTCGATCCTGCTGGGCACTCGCATATGCAAGCGGAGCTGCAACAAAAACCGCTACCAAGGTCGGCAACAATACACCCGATAAGACCTTTCGCATCAAACTACTTCCCTTCCCTTATAGATACATCGCCCGTTAAGGCAAACCGAACGATTTTCATAGCTTATTAAAATAGCCCGACAGATGTCTAGAAAGTCGATACCGAAAACAAGGATCATCAACCGCCTTGAGGCAAAACTGTTGGATGCAGGTGAACGCACTTGCTTTGCATCTGCGCACTGTTGAGCACAGCGTTAGGAATGCTAGAATTAATGCTTTTCTATGCGGCCAGATTCTTTACAAAAGGCTGATCCCGGGTCGATCCTGCTGCCTGAACAGACCGAGATCGAGGCGATCTCACCAGTCGAGCGACTGGGATTCCGGCTCGCCCACAAGATGAATCTTGGGGCTTGGAAGCGGCTGATGACATTCTGTCAGCGACATATTGGTTCGCTTTGGATCTTTCTTTCTACCTATAACTTGATGAACGTTTTCGGTATTGAGAATGTCGAAAACAGCGAGATCGAAAATCCGCTCATCCTGGTCGCGAACCACCGGTCGTTCTTCGATATGTACACGGTCTCGAGTGTTATTTTTCGACGCACTCGGCGGCCCGTTAAACTATTCTTCCCTGTTCGGGCAAAGTTCTTCTACGATAATCCTGTCGGCTGGTTGGTGAATCTGGTGATGGGCTGGTTCTCGATGTATCCTCCGTTCTTCCGGGAAGCAGGAGAGATAAAAAAAAGAGAGTTCGATAAGTATTCCATCCGACGCCTGATCCAGTTGGCCTCGTCTGGCAGCGGTCATGTGATCGGCTTTCATCCAGAAGGGAAACGCAACCTCGAAGGCGGCCCGTACGATTTACTTCCCGCCCAGCCGGGGATCGGAAAAGTGATCTATGCGGCAAGACCCCAGGTTATCCCGGTCTTCATCGCCGGCCTCGGGAACAACTTGCCTAAACAGATACTCGGCAATTGGACGGGCGGGCCAAAGATCAGGATCTGGTTCGGCCAACCACTGGACCTCGCCAAGTTCTATGAGAAAGACGATCGGCTTCGCACGCATAAGGAGATAGCTGATGATCTGCGAGAGGCGATCCTCGAACTGGGCGAGAAGGACCGGGCCTTATATTCCAACGAAGCGGTCCCGGACTAAACTTATTGCTTGCCCGGCTGTGCCGTATTTGAATTAGTCTCGGTTGACGCTACCTGGGTTTCAGCGTCCTTCTTCATCTCGTCGGGCGATCTCCAGCCAGCCTTCTTGAGAAGTTCAAGAGCAAAGCGGATCGGCACCGCCATGTTTGAAGCAGTGTTCTCGGTGAAAACACCAAAATTCACGCCGATGACCCGTCCCGACTGCCCGAACAGCGGAGCTCCGGAACCTCCTTCGGCTGTTTTCGCGTCGTGGACGATGCGGCGTCCGTCGAGATCAGTGATCGAACCTTGCGTAAGCAGCGGAACTATCTTCTGTGATTGTGCAAGAAAATGGATCAGATTTTGGCGCGAGTTGCCAAATCGCTGATTGATCGATTTTGCCTCGTTGTCGTCTATCATCGCGAGCAGGCGGTCGGGTCCACTCGGATATCCCATAGAAACGACCGTCTTGCCTACGGCGACCGCATCGCTGTCGACATCTAACGGCAACGTAGGCAGGTCAGCCGGCAGCAGCTCCGGATCCACTGTGCCGACGGCAACATCCTCTCGCGCACCAAGCTGTCGGATGCGTAAAGCGATAGGCTGCGCAGAATTCGGAAAATAAAGGACGAGACGCTTGAGCCGTGCACGCCCGTTTGCAACCTGCATTATCTGCTTGACCTGATCGTCCTCCTCCCAAGGTTGTACGACGTGGCGATTCGTTACAATGAACCCCCCGCCGACGTGAAAACCTGTCCCGATAAAATCGTATTCGACGGGCGAGCCGTTACCTTCCGTGGTGATCCCGATCTGAGGCGACATCAGCGGCTGGCTCGGCTCCTCCGAGATCATCGGTTCGTACGGGTTGGGCCTCAGAGCCTGTTGATCGCTATAGCGAAGAACCTTCCCGGAACGCTTGTCGACAAGGTCATAAACGCCAACTATCAAACAAACCCCGTTCCCATATTCGACGCGAAGATTCGGGGCCAGCGAGACGGTCTTGATGAGGTCTTTATTGGTCTTGTCGAGTTGACCTATCTGATCCGTCGTTTCGACGAGTTTATCCTCGAGCTTTTTGATGACCTGGCTCTGTTCCTCGCTCTGCTTTCGGCTTTCACGGAGTTCCCGATTTACGGCGAACCCAATGTAAAGGATGCCCGTAATGAAACTCAAAACCAGCACCAAAGTGATCAGTTTGGTCGTCCAAGAGATCTCGCGCGAGAGCTCGCGAACAAATTCACGAAGAAACGCCTTTGCATCGTCCCTTTTCACGGACAATGCCGATTCGAGCGCGGCATCCTCAATAAAACGCGATATATGCGGCTGGTCACGATTCGTCGTGATCAGCGACGACTTTGTCTCGAGCGAGAAGAAGGAGAACGAGATCTCAGTATCGGCCAGTTCGATCACGTCGCCGTCATTTATCGCAATGAACCTTCGGATCGGGTTTTGATTGATCTTGAGCCCGAGTTTGTCGTCAAACTCGATCAGCCGATATACGCCATCGGTGTTCTCGAAATCGAACCACGGCCGCGGGTCGCCGGTCTGCGGAGCATGAATCTGCAGGTCGCACGAATCGTCGGAACCGATACGGATCCGATCCTGCGAAAAGAACTCGGTCCGCTTCTCCGATCCTACTGCGATATGAATGATAATGCCGATGGCCATCTCGTCAGCCCGACGTGTTTCGTCGGTGAAATTCTAGCATATCACTCGACATTTGGTTCCAACATCAAATGAAGAACGCAGCTTGGGGGAAAATGTTGCATTTCCGTGATTTGAGTCTAAAATAGCAAGATAAAGAATTTCGCCACCCAAGAGTATTGATTCTATGAGATCTCCTCTGATCGTTCTAACGGCCTCGGCGAGCGAGGCAAGCGAATGGAAGCATAGCATCTGGCAGCAGATGGTATCTGCGGGCATTCCCTCGAAATACGGCAGGAAGTTTATCAACCCCGAAGCTCTTAAGTGTGAGTCATGGCCTGACGGCCGAGCCAAATACGTTCCGAACGGTATTCGCGTTGTGGAATCGCTCCTGCTGCGGGAATACGATGAATCCGACGTCGTCACCTGTTACCATGAGAATCTCGAAAAATTCGTCGGTCCCGAGACCCGCGTCGTCGGAATACACGCGCACAACCCGCTTGGCATCTCTTATGCTACTGATGTTTATTCGAAGCTCGCGGGCGAGAACCTGATGCCGGTCAACGCAGCCGAGTTCATGAAGATCGTCACGCACCCGGTTCTCAGAAAATACAGGCCCAAGATAGTCATCGGCGGTCCCGGGGCGTGGCAGCTTGAAAAAGCCGGGCGGTTGGATGAATTTAATGTCGATCATGTGATCGATGGCGAGATCGAGCGCGTATTTTCCCAGATATTCAAACGGATCATTGACGGTGATCCCACGCTCGAACGAATTATCCGAATACCGAAAACGGATCAGCCAACGGTCGAAGAAATTCCGATCGTACGTCACCGCTCGACCTTCGGCGTCGTCGAAATAACTCGCGGATGCGGCCGCGGATGCCAGTTCTGCTCGCCCGCGACTAAGGTCGGACGCAGCTTTCCGTTGGACCACATCCTCGCGAACGCCCACGCAAACGCAGTCGAGGGCGCGACGGAGATCATGCTCGCCAGCGAGGACATGTTCCTATATGAACAGGGCCCGAATTTCACGCCGAACACCGATGCCCTGATCAATCTCTTCAAGTCGGTGAAGGCCATTCCCGGGATCGAAACCCTACAGACCTCACACATCACGATGGCTCCGGTCGTTCGATATCCCGATCTGATCGAGCAATTGTCACCGCACGTCGTGCCTTTTTCGCACCTGCATCACGAGCATTCGACCGACCCGAACAAATGTGTCATCGATCCGATCATTGGTCTGGAAACCGGCAGCCCGCGGCTCTTCGACACGTTCATGAAGGGAAAAGCCTATCCGTACAAGGCCCACCAGTGGCGTGATGTCGTGCTCAAAGGGATGGAGATCCTGAACCGGAATAACTGGTATCCGTTCTGCACTTTCATCATCGGCCTGCCCGGCGAAACCGATGAAGATACAAAGCTTTCGCTCGATCTTCTGTACGAGCTTCAGGGCGCAAAAGGGATGTTTGTTCCGACGTGGTTCGTACCGCTTGAAAACACGCGAATGCAAAAGAAAGAGAGTGTAAAGCTCGTCGATATGACCGACCTGCAATGGGAATTCTTCTTTACTTGCTGGCGTTACAATATTGATTTCTACGGCGGTTCGCGTTCTCGCTGGCAATGGCAAATGGGCGTGCCGCTCTATTATCAAATGATGGGCAAGAAGCTTTTTGGCAAAGGCATAAAATACCCCTTAGCCCGCTTCGCCGGAGCTCCTGAGCGGATATTGAGGCGAAAACTCTATCTCGACCTCACGGGCTACAAACGAACCCCCGAACTGATGCCCGCTTTCGAAAAGGAGATCGTCCCTGCGTTCGAGACCGTTAAAGGCCTGAACATGGTCGAAGCGGCGGGGTAAGATTCTGCCTGCGAAATACGCGAAAACGCGCGAAAAAAGACTTTCACGAATCGACACGAATAAACCGAACAGTTAAGGAGCAGATTCCTGATTCCTTGTTCGTTTTATTCGCGTTATTCGTGGGCAAAAAAATTCTTCCTTCCGCGAGCTTTCACGTATTTCGCGGGCAAACCTCTTTCTGCTAGCCTAGAATCATGCCCAAGCCCAAATTCATCACGGACCGCCAGGAACTCGAAAAACTCGCCCCGATGCTCAATGCACCGATCAAGCGACAGGTTTTCGTCTGCACCGGCAAATCCTGCTCCGCCGTCGGAGGCCAGGAAGTGATGGCCGAATTCGACCGCATCCTCACCGAGAAAGGCTTGCGACAAGGCAAAGAATCAAAAGGCCGAAACCCCATGGGTGAGGTCGTCCTTACTGAATGCGGCTCCATCGGCTTCTGCTCGATCGGCGTCGCGGTTATGGTCTATCCCGACGGCACAATGTATGGGCAAGTCCAGCCAGAAGACGCTGCAGAGATCGTTGAGGAGCATTTGGAGAAGGGAAGTGTGGTTGAGAGATTGGAGTTAATAAGATTGTAAGAAATACCTACGTCAGCGAATACCGATATTATGTCCGAATTGTCAGCGAGTTGTCCTTTGGGA
The DNA here is from genome assembly GCA_021463165.1 of Pyrinomonadaceae bacterium. Classification (GTDB taxonomy): domain Bacteria; phylum Acidobacteriota; class Blastocatellia; order Pyrinomonadales; family Pyrinomonadaceae; genus OLB17. Next base: position 167,814 of record JAJTWY010000007.1, read on the forward strand.
AGCGAGATCGTCGCCAGAATAAGGCGCCCGCACAAACGGCGAGCGGGATGATCCACAAGATGCTGAGAAACATGGAAAGTGGTTAAACAAGAAGACCTCACCAGTGAAACAATCGTCAAGAGCTATGCCTGGTCTGGCATTCTTTTCAACAAAACGGTCACAGGCCGCCATGCTCATCCAATGCGCGACGTAAGAACCCGCGATAAATATTGGGACGAGTGCTCCACTGATCCATTGTATCCAACGAGCCGTAAAGCCACTCACCCTCGCATCGCCGTCAACATCTCATCCACAACCTAGTTCGGACCACCGAAGCTTTAGGCCTTGGCTCGGGCGCTTTTTATGCGGCAAGTTTCAAGCCTTCGCCTTGGTTGTGGAGAGCAATTATTTGATCGCTTTGGAGAGCAAATTGGGCGTAGGTTTGGCCTTCGTCGTCGCTGAACTCGACTTCGAACACTTCGGGGGCGAGAAGCTCCACAACCGTGCCGACTTCGCCGCGATCGAGGTCTCTTTCGGGCAGGTCTACGAGTAAAGCTACAGTGTCCAGCAGTTCAATCTGTTTCTTTTGCATCTTGCCTCCGTTTTAGCACATAGCAGCTAGTCAAGCGGGGAGTTTCTTCGCTATTTAGAATGATCCATGTGCTTCTGACCGTTGCCGTTCCCGTCGGCGTCGTCCATTCAAAATCTACCACATAACGGTGGCCGTAGGCATCATTTTCTCCCGCCACCGCTGTTTCCGTGGTTCGAGCGATATCCAGTAGTTTTTCCCGCAACTCGGCGGCATCGGAAGCCCTGATGCCGAGCGAGGACGCAAAGACGCGAGCTTTATGTCTGCCCCGAGGGTCGTCTAGATTCAGACAGTATTCCGTCAGTTTACGAATATCAACAATTGCGTTTTCGCCGTTTGGCAATCGCATCGTTAGCCCCGCATCGCCGTCAATATCTCGTCCACAACCTTCTTCGCGTCGCCAAACAGCATCAGCGTATTGTCCTTGTAAAACAGCGGATTATCAACGCCCGCATACCCTGAAGCCATTCCACGTTTCATTACAATGCAAGTCCGCGATTCCCAGACGTGAAGCACGGGCATGCCGGCGATTGGGCTGGCGGGGTCGTCGAGGGCGGACGGGTTGACGATGTCGTTGGCGCCGATGACCCACGCAACGTCGGTCGCGGGAAAATCGTGGTTGATCTCGTCCATCTCAAAGACAATGTCGTACGGGATGTTGGCCTCGGCCAGCAGGACGTTCATATGGCCGGGCAGGCGGCCGGCAACAGGGTGAATGGCGAATTTGACCTCGACGCCTTTTTCTTTCAGGATCTTGCAAACCTCGGCGAGCGAGTGCTGCGCCTGTGCGACCGCGAGGCCGTAGCCGGGGACGATGATCACCTTCTTTGCCTCCAGCAACAGCTCGGTCGCCCCGACCGCATCGACGGAATGCACCTCACCGGCGGGAGCCGCACTGGCCGAGGCCCCACCCGGTGTTGTACCGCCTTCGGTGCCAAAGCCCCCGAGCATCACGCTGACGAACGAGCGGTTCATCCCTTTGCACATTATGTAGCTGAGGATCGCTCCCGATGAGCCGACAAGCGCGCCGGTGATGATGAGCAGGTCGTTCGAGAGCATAAAGCCGGCGGCCGACGCGGCCCAGCCGGAGTAGCTATTGAGCATCGAGACGACGACCGGCATGTCCGCACCACCGATCGCCATTATGAAATGAACGCCGAGGATCCCGGTGAGTATCGTGGCGATAAGCAATGGCCACTGACCGGTGTGTTCGTCCGGAGCCATAAAAAACGCCACACCGAGGCCGATCGTCACGAGCAGCATGATGATGTTGATTAGGTGGCGCGTGGGCAGTATCAGCGGCTTTCCGCTAAGCGAGCCACGAAGCTTGAGAAAGGCGATGACCGAGCCCGTGAACGTGATCGAGCCGATGCACACCCCGACAAAGATCTCGCCGAGGTGCAGGTTCTTCTCGCCCGCAGTCATCGTCGCGTGCGGCCCGAGATACGTCGCAAACCCGACCAGCACTGCCGCCAGCCCGACAAAGCTGTGCAATATCGCCACCAGCTCCGGCATCGACGTCATTTGCACCCTCGAAGCCACGATCGCACCGATGATCAACCCCGGCGCCAACGCCCCCGCAAGCAGCGGGAGCCCGCCCGTATTCATCGCCGCCGCCGTCGCCACCAGCGCGATCAGCATTCCGACGATCCCATAAACATTCCCCCGCCGCGCCGTCTCCTGCTGCGACAACCCGCCAAGGCTCAGGATAAACAACGCACTCGCGGCGATGTAGGCGATTGTG
>JAJTWY010000070.1 GCA_021463165.1 Pyrinomonadaceae bacterium
AGGTTTTATTGCCGGGCGTGCCGACGTTGGTTTCTTGAGAACCCGGAAATCAGAAGCGGTAAGGAAAAGAGGCGTAAGACGGATGATCTGCCATCGAAACAATATTTAGTCGCTGAGCTCAGAGAAATTGCCCGAGAACTGGGAAGGACACCGACAACATACGATTGGCCCCGACTACGGGAACAAGAACGAGTTTACCCGCTGTACGTATATTACGCGGTGTTTGGAAGTTTTCTTTCCGCACTGAGGCGGGCAAAACTGAAACCCAGGTATAAGCAGGAATTTGATGCGACTGATCGCGAAAGACTCCTTAACGAACTTCGCGAACTTCGTCGAATGTTGGACCGGCCGCTTTTTGACGAGGATGTTGATAGCGCGCGACGGAGAAAAGAGGTTTCACCGCCTTATCACTTTGTGCGCGTGTTCGGGTCCGTTCCCGCCGCGATCGAGGCAGCCGGCGCCGCCAAAAAGGTTTACAGCCGCGAAGAGATGATTACGATTCTTAGGCAGTTGGACGCGACACTCGACCGTCCAGTTCAGGGATCGGATGTTCGGGGGTTGTATGAGGCCGGTAAGGGGCCGTCGTTGAAGATGTTTCTGAAGGCGTTTGGAACGCTTTCAAAAGCGCGACGCGCGGCCGGCACGCAGACCGCTTACCGAAAAGCCCAACAGCGGACAACATTCTGGCAAAAATATACCAAGGAAGAATTGATTGCTCACCTAAAAGCGCTCGGAGAGAAACTCGGACGAAAACCGACCGACCGGGACATCAATCTCGCAAGCAAACTCGGCGAGTGCGCCTCAGCTACTACATTCGCGAGGATGTTCGGAAGTTTACCTCAGGCGTATCGGGCGGCTGGCTTCGGTAAAGTGAAACCGCGTTCATATACAGACAACGAGATCGTAATGGCCCTCAAGACGTTATCGAGAAAAGCCGGCCGAATGCCGACCTTTCATGAGATTCGACGTGCCAGCATTCGCGGAGAATGTCCTAGTCCGGGAACCATCGTCAGACGAATTGGAAAGCTGACAGATCTCAAATCACAATTCGAACGATGAAGAGGGGGACGCTCCACGCGCTGCTATCAACCACTTGGTTCAAATCTGAGCCGTTGGTGCAAAAGCCATTCAAGGGTTCGGCCCACTAACGCCACAAATAACGCCCAAACTCAACACTTCTCACTACTTCAATATTCGGCACAAAGATTGCGAAGCG
>JAJTWY010000071.1 GCA_021463165.1 Pyrinomonadaceae bacterium
CCGAGCTCACAACCCGGCAGCGAGAGATCACCGGAAGGGTTTTTGCCGCCTATGCGGAGGCGCTTAGTGCTTTAAGGGAAATTCAAGTACTCGACGAGCTTCTAGAACTAGACACCGAAATGATTCGGTTCGTCCAGATTCGCGTTAACGAAGGCGAGACTCCGCCGCTGGAATTAAATCTTCTACAGACCGAAGTCGAACGGCTCAGGGCCAGGCGTGAGCTTTCCGAAGGCGCGATCCAAACTGCTCTGACCAAATTGAAATTCTTCGCCGGCGTCCCTTACGACCAATCGTTAAAACTTCGCGAAGATATCTCCGCCGCCCAGATCCCGCAGCTTCCTGACACGAGCGAAACAGGCGTAACCGTTGCTCTTCGATCTAGACCCGAACTGCGGGTTGCCGAACTGGAAGAACAACTCGCCAGTGCCGGGCTTCGCCTTATCCGGTCTCAAAGCAAGCCCGATGTGACGGCATATTCGCGTTATACGCAAGGGCGTTCGAATTTTGACGACCCGCGTGGATCTTATTTTCAAAGCGATCGAAGCCTGACGTTTGGTGTCTCGATCGGTCTCCCTGTCTTTGACAAGAAACAGGGAGCAAAGGCTGAAGCCGAGATCGCGATCCGTCAGGCTCAGGAAAAGAGGGCTTTCGCCGAGGCAGTGATCAGAAACGAAGTCGTAACTGCATTTCAACGGATCGAGGCAGCAAAACGTGCCTTGTCTCGCTTGGAGACAGCAGTAATTCCGCGGTCCCAAGAGAATATTCGCACCATCCGACAGGTCTATGAGCTCGGTGAGCTAAAGGTGACCGATCTTATCGCGGAGCAAAAGAAACTGCTCGAAGCGAATCGAGATCTTACAGAAACACTAAAAGAAAGATACCGCTCGCAAGCAGATCTGTTTATCGCCATTGGCATCAATCTGGAGAACTAAAAATATTATGTCCGAAACAAAAACAAACGCGCAGGACGAACATCACCTTAACGATGAGGCGGAACTTGACCGTCTCGACAACGGAGCAGTTGTCGAACCGGAATATCGTGAGAAAAAGCGACCGCTGCTCGCATGGATCATAACGGCAGCTATCGTTGGCGTTATCGCCGTTGTCGCACTTGCTTGGATCATAAGCAGCCGCTCTGCGACCGCCGAGAAGGCTGTCACCGAAGAAAAAAAGGAAGAACCGAGACATTCTGAGGAAGAAACG
>JAJTWY010000072.1 GCA_021463165.1 Pyrinomonadaceae bacterium
TGAATCAGCCGAAGCGATGGCCGAGCATATACGTGATCGCTTTGGCTGGAACGTAAGGGTTCCTGGCTTTGAAGACAGCGTCGAATTGACCTAGATCCGGCTCAATAAGTGAACTACGCAGAGGCAGCTCCATCTCCGTTCCTTGCCGATTTCGTCAAGTGTTTTTGGGCTTTGGAGTACGAGAACGCGCAACCGACCGATCCTGAACCAGTGATCCCGGATGGGTGTATCGAGATCATTTTCAATTTTTCCGATAGATTCCGCCGCTTTCACCCAAACGGAAAGATAGAAACTCAGGCCTCGTGTTTGATCGCTGGCCAGATGCACTCAGGGATCTTACTCGGGCCATCAGGCAATGTCGATCTTTTTGGTATCAGATTTCATCCCGCCGGGGCGTTTCGCTTTATGCGATTCGAAATGAAGGAGCTTTCCGACCGGATCGATCCGCTGGAATCGGTTCTGGGAAGTTCGGTGGCGCTTGTTGAAGAGCATCTTGCACTCCAATCGGACTTTCACGGAAGGGTCGCGATCGCCGAAGCATATCTTGCGGGGCTGATGCGGTCGGTTACTGTAAACACGAGCCCTTATGTAGATCATGCCTTGGCGGTCATCGCGTCCGCTCAGGGAAATGCATCGATACGCGATATCGCGAAAAAGGTCGGGATCAGCGAGCGGAGTCTCGAGCGGCTTTTTAGCCGTTACGTCGGAACCACGCCAAAAGCCTACTCCCGGATCGTGCGTTTTCAGAGCGTCCTTCGCGAGATCGAGGGGGCTGAAAGCCCCGATATTCTCGATACGGCGCTCGCGTTCGGTTATTACGACCAGTCGCATTTGATAAACGACTTCAATCAGTTTTCCGGTTCGAGCCCGGCGGCCTTTCTCGAGCGCTCACGGCAGATGACCGATATTTTCATTTCAGATAGATAGCTGTCGGTTTTTTCCAATACCTGCATTTTTGTTTTCGATACTATGATCGAGAAACACTTGCGGAGGCCCGCGCGTAAGCGAGGGCGGTATATTCAAGGTTGCATCTTTCGCCCTTGCTTGCGCGCGGGCTTCCGCAACGTGCTGAACAAAACTTTTCAGACTCTAACGAACGAATATGAAAACAATTCTAACCATTACAACTATCGCGTTGCTCGCAAG
>JAJTWY010000073.1 GCA_021463165.1 Pyrinomonadaceae bacterium
AGCGGGGCCGGCTTTCTTCTCTGAAAACAAAAATAAAGGCGGCGGACAGATCCACGGCTCGGACGGCGAGACAATCGCTAACGATCGTTGGTCGGATCGCTTTCGGGGCAAAGAGACTAACAATAACAGGAGTGTAATCAATAACATGTCAGCTAACATTTCGCTTATCGGCAACCTCGGCAAGGAACCGGAGACCAAGATCACGGACAACGGAACCTTTATCGCAAACTTCTCGATCGCCTCGAACACGTTCAGGAACACAGCTGAAGGACGAGTCGAGAAGACCGACTGGTTTCGGGTAACCGCGTTCGGCAAACAGGCCGAAACGATCGCTCGTTACGTGCGTAAGGGGCATCGCCTTTACGTTCAGGGTCGGCTCACGTTCAATCCCTGGCTCGACCGAAATGAATCTCCGCAGTCGGGAGCGGAGATCGTCCTGCAGGAGTTCCAGTTTCTGACCGGCAAACAAGAGGATGGCGGCGGTACGGATGCGCCAGCCATGCCTCCGCCCACGGATATGCCGACCGAGGTCCAGCAGGCCGCGGCATATTGATATTGATCTCAAGCTCGCCAAACCGACCCATCCAACATCGGACCGCCGTCATCGTATCTGACACGAGCAACGTTGACGGTGGTCCGCCCCTTGCACAGGCAATCGTGAAGCTCTGGAGAGTCTATGAAGCACAAAGTCGAACGGAGGCAGTTCATCACGCGCGAGTACGTTCGGGCGAATCGCGACAAGCTGTTCCTCTTTGGCGACAACCTTGAGCGTCGAGGTTTCGGCGGCCAGGCCGCAGCGATGCGACGTGAGCCGAACGCCATCGGAATACCGACCAAAAAGAGTCCGAGCTATAGAGATGACGCATTCTTTTCCGACGATGAGTTCGAACAGAACAAGGCATCGATCGATGCCGCCTTTGCCGAGATCATGAGAGCCATCACGGATTCAATTCGCGTGATCGTGATACCCTCGGACGGCCTTGGTACCGGCCGGGCGCAGCTCGAGAGACGTGCGCCTCGTACCTTCGCCCACCTGCAGAAGCGCCTGACAGAGATCGCCTCCGAATAGCAACGCCCTAACGTAGATCTCACATTGACCCTGCCCAAACTTGAGAGGGATTTTCGAGCCTGAA
>JAJTWY010000074.1 GCA_021463165.1 Pyrinomonadaceae bacterium
AACCGCCGCGGGCACGCTCGACGATCCACTTGAGCACACGCATATTCTCGCCGTAACCCGGCCAGAGGAACTTGCCGTCCTCGCCCTTGAGGAACCAATTCACCGAAAAGATACGCGGCGGATCGGGTATTTGCCGTCCGAAGTTGAGCCAATGGCCGAAATAATCGCCCATGTGGTAGCCGGCAAAGGGCAGCATCGCGAACGGATCGCGTCTGACCTCGCCGATGTTGCCGAATGCGGCGGCGGTCATCTCCGATCCCATGGTTGCGGCCATATAGACGCCGAATGCCCAGTTGAACGACTGCTGGATCAGCGGCACGACCGAGTTGCGGCGGCCGCCGAAAATGAAAGCCGAGACGGGCACGCCTTCCGGATCGTTGAATTTCGGGTCTGCGACCGGGCATTGCGTGATCGGTGCGGTAAATCGCGAGTTCGGATGGGCTGCTTTCGCTTCGCTTGCGGGCGTCCAGTCGTTGCCCTGCCAATCGATCGCGTGTGCGGGCGGTTCGCCGTCCATTCCCTCCCACCAGACGTCGCCGTCGTCGGTCAACGCGACGTTTGTAAAGATGGTGTTCTCTTTGATCGACTCCATCGCGTTGGGATTGGTTTTGTAGTTCGTGCCGGGTGCGACGCCGAAGAAGCCGTTCTCGGGGTTGATAGCCCGCAGCTTACCGGTTTCGTCGGGTTTTATCCATGCGATATCGTCGCCGACGGTCGTGATCTTCCAACCCTCTTCTTGGAAAGGCTTTGGCGGAATGAGCATCGCAAAATTAGTCTTGCCGCAGGCCGAAGGGAACGCTGCGCAAACATAATCCTTCTTACCGTCAGGCGATTCCACGCCGACGATCAGCATATGCTCGGCGAGCCAGCCTTGTGCGCGGCCGAGGTTCGAGGCGATGCGGAGTGCGAGGCACTTTTTACCGAGCAATGCGTTGCCGCCGTAGCCTGATCCGTAGGAAACGATGGAATTCTCTTCGGGAAAGTGGACGATGTACTTGTCTTTCGGGTCGGGCGAGCAGGGCCACGCGACATCGGCCTGGCCGTCTGCGAGAGGCATACCGACAGAGTGGAGGCACTTCGTGAACTCACCTTCGCCGAGGGCTTCGAG
>JAJTWY010000075.1 GCA_021463165.1 Pyrinomonadaceae bacterium
AAGTCGATGACCTAAAGGATGTTTTTGCATCCTTTGATCGGATCAATGCCGGCGTTATCGCAAAAACAGCGGTTATGAAACGGCTGCAGGCCAAGCTTGTACTAAAAGGCCTGTTCCTGCTGTCACTGAACGAAGGCGCGGCGACGGCCTCGGAGATAGCCGCGTCGATGCTCATCCTTGATGATAGCGGCCCGGACGCCGCCGTGGCTGAAGTTGAGAGGCTTCTTACGGAATTTCGCAGTGTCGATCCCGGAATGATCGATGAATCGACCGACAGTACCGGAAGCCGGAAATTCTCATTTAAGTTAATGGGCAAGGACGACCTTAGAAGTGCCCTTGCCGCTGCGTCGGAAAGCATTTCGTACGACGATGTCCTCGAGATTCTTCGGCAGGCAATGTGCGAACGCTTTTCGGACTGTGCCTTTGAGGGGCATGAGGGAACCGAGCGTTCTGAGACGAGTATCCTTTGGCGCGGTAGCCATCGAAAAGGCGTCGTGTATTGGAACTCTGCGATACCGGAAACCACTGATGCCGTGGCAGACTGGATCGTCGCGATCGATATCGGAAAGCAGGGGTCCGGAGCAGTTTTTGGCGAGAATGGTGCGATACGGTGGCTGCCGGCGGATATTGACGCCGAAGCTATGGATTCGCTGAAGCGGCTGGTCGTACTTCAGAAGGACCAGAATGTCCGTACCGAGTTCTCTCAGCATCTTTCATCTGCGATCCAAGCACATGCTCTTGCCGCAGAAAAGATATTTCAGAAAGCATTCCTGAACGAAGCGACTCTCGAAATTGACGGCCTCGAATACAACTTCACGGATGAGGCCCGAAACGCGGCAACCCTCGCTCAAGTAATGGCGTTCATGCTTGAATCGCTGTTCGAAGGACGCTATCCGGTCCATCCATATTTCCCGCAGCCATTGGGGATGAACGAGGTTTCGGCTCTGGTCAGCGGACTCTATGGAGGTTCAAATCCCGATCTTGCGGAAACTCAAGCGTTGGCACGCTCGTTCGGCTCGGCCCTCGGTATCGTCGAACCGGACGGTGATCGGCTAAAGCCGGCTTCGGCTGAGGC
>JAJTWY010000076.1 GCA_021463165.1 Pyrinomonadaceae bacterium
TTCAGTTCGAGTCGCGTTATTCAATGACGGGAGCGAACGCCGATACAAGGGTCAAGATCTCGCCGAATGAGGAGGCTGAGGCGATATTGCTGCTTGCCAAGCTTACCGGGCAAGGCTCCTCTGCATTCGAGCCGTCGCACCTTTCACCGGCGACGAAAGCCGCGGTAGAGAAGTTTGCGGCTGAGTTACAAAAGGCCAAGGGCGGTTCGCTCGTGCTGTGCGGCAGCAATGATGCTGACATTCAGCAGGTAGTAAATTCGATCAACCAATCGCTGGGCAATTACGGCACCACGGTGCGTATTGATCGGCCTTCGATGCTCGGACAGAACCGTGACGACGAAATGAAGGCCCTTGTGGACGAAATGGCAGGCGGCGGTGTGGCGGCCTTGTTCATTCTGAACGCGAACCCTGCATACGATTATTTCGCGGCGTCTGAATTCAAGAATGCTCTTGCAAAGGTTCCTTTTAAGGTTACCTTCAATCCGATGCTTGACGAGACGGCATCCCTGGCCGATGTTGTTTGCCCGACACACCACTTCCTGGAAGCGTGGGATGAAGTTGAGAGCGTCAGCGGTATTTTCAGCATGAATCAGCCGGTGATCTCGCCGCTGTTCAAGACACGGGCGTATCAGGAGAGCCTTATGGCTTGGAGCGGCGACAACCGCACGTTCTATGATGCGTTGCGGGCTCGCTGGCAGACGGATCTTTTTCCGAAACAGAAGAAATACACGACATTCGACGAGTTCTGGGATCACGACGGAAATCCCGATCTCCAGGATCACTACTGCGCGGCGTGGAGCGCCGTGGCCGCTCGGTTCCGTGACCATCCGACCGTCCTCGGGTACGACCTCATGAACGAACCGTATGCGGGGAGCATCTTGAGCGGCGCGATGGTGGGTGATGTCGAGCGTTTCGACGCAGGGCCGTACAAGGCATTCCTCGAGCGCTGCATCGCCGCGATCCGTGCCGTCGACGCCGATGGCTGGATCTTCTACGAGCCGCGCGCGTGGGGTCCGAATCTCGGCTATCCGTCGAGGATCGGGCGGATCGACGACCCGCGTGAGGGTGAGG
>JAJTWY010000077.1 GCA_021463165.1 Pyrinomonadaceae bacterium
AAAGGGCTTTCGATCACACGCAAAGCAGAGGATGGAGTTACTCTCAACAGCGCCGGCGGATCGATGATGATCCGGTTTACGAAGACCGCCGAGTTCGCAGACACTTCGAAAACACTGGCAGATCAGGAAATACTAGAGGCACATCGCCAGTGGTTCAATTGGATGCGGGCCGCAGAGAGTGGAAAAAAGATCAAGGTCACGGATGGGCCGGCAGGATCGCTGTCCGTAACCGACCTTCGACGGGCGGGCAAGGTTCGGATATCTATCCCCTCACTCTCATGGACCGCCAAAAGTGCGGGCCGGAATGCAAATCTCTTTTACCGAACGGCTTTGATCGGGAATGTTGTCGTTATGCTCGGCGCATCGTTCGACGGTAACAAGGCCGTTATGGCATCTGCGGTTACAAAGCGGGCCCTTGAATCTCTAACGATCATCGCCGGAGTTTCGCAAAAGAAGGGCGATGAGATTGATGAATTTCTCGAAATGGCCGAGGCTAATGGCGTATCAAGGGCAGATCTAAAGAGATCCGCTGAGGAGTTTGAGAAAACGGCAGCTTCATCGAAAGGGTCCGTGTCCGCTGCAAAAGCCGCGACAAAAGATCAGACCGTCAACGAGGCACTTCGGCAGCAGAGAGATATCTTATCCCGCGAACTTCCCTTCATCGAGCGATTTGGGGCATTCAAAAAAGCCTATCAAGAAAGATTTGAGTCGCCCGCCGGAATCCGGCAGCGTCGCTTGGACGGCGACAAGAGTTTCATCTACGGCGCTGAGCTGAAGCGTTTCCAAGAGATGAAAAGGGAAACTGCGGCATTTCTCGCAGAATTCAGAGAATATCTTCTTAAAAATGAGCGCATTTTGAAAGCTGATGGAAAGCAAGCGGCGATCGACGGGGCAAAGAACGAGATCAGCCGATTGGATCGAAATCTCGAATGGCTCAACGGCGAGCTGAAGAACTACTCGTCGAACTAGTTGGAAGCCGTCGATATCGCGTTGCGGGTTGCTGACAGCGTAGAACCGGACAAGAACTTTTAACCACGGAGGGCCCACAGAGAGT
>JAJTWY010000078.1 GCA_021463165.1 Pyrinomonadaceae bacterium
ATACGGGAAGCGATTGCACAGGGATCGACGTGTGCGATAAGAACTTCGCGGCCAAGAGTTCGGGAACTCGATGATTCGGTCAATCGTCGCAAAGACTTCCTCGGAAAAGTCGTCACCGAGGCCCTCTTCGCGTTCGTTGCAAAAGTTGGCAGCCGCCTTGAATTCGCGCTCTGCCTCCGGGTGAATCGACTGAATCATTTGCGATAACGTGAACGCATTCGTTCCCGCACTTCTTCGAGTGGGATGAGTTTGACCTTACCGGATTCGACTTCGTCGATGCGACGCTCCACCTCGTCATTCCACGCTTCGTCTATTTCTTTTTGCCTGGGTGAAATACTTGCGAGAAGGTGGTCAATAATCTCCAGCTTCATTTCGATCGGAAGCGAATCGACTACATCCATTATCTCCATTGTCTGTGCTGTCATAGCTTTCTCCCTCGTTGATTATACGTTATCTAACGGCCGCCCACTTACACAGGCGGTTCTGACACCGCACCACTTCCAATCTTTTGAATCTGCACCAGATTGCCCACCACGGTCGGACCATACTTAACCTCGCCGGCTTTGGTGACGTTGTACCAGAATTGCTGCATATCCCAGGCGGCGGTGGGGCAGCGTTCGGCACAGAGGCCGCAGTGGAGGCAGACGTCTTCGTCTTTGACCATGACGCGGCCGGTCTTCAGGCCGTCCTGAACGTAAATGTCCTGTGCGGTGTTGAGCGCGGGAACCTTGGTGCGTTTCCGAATATCGTCCTCGTCGCCGTCAGGAATGAACGAAATGCAGCTTGTCGGGCAGATATCGACGCACGCATCACACTCGATGCACTTCGGCGCGTCGAAAACGGTCTGCACATCACAATTCAGACAGCGTTGTGCCTCCTCATAACCCGTCAGCGGATCGAAGCCAAGTTCGACCTCCTTCTTTCTGTCCTTCAGCGTGAGATCTTTCGGCGCCTGCGGCACGACAAAGCGTTTGTCGTGATCGATCGTGCTGTCGTACGCCCATTCGTGAATGCCCATCTTCATCGAATG
>JAJTWY010000079.1 GCA_021463165.1 Pyrinomonadaceae bacterium
CGACCTCGGGCTGCCGAAGTGAGGATAAATGCGCAGAACCTTTCTTGCTCTCCTATTAGCTGTTTCCGGCCTCTCGATCACCGTATTCGCACAGGCGTCGCGGCCTGCAAAGCCGATGGCAATTCGGGTTGGCATCGGCGGCGGATTTCTCGACCCCGACTCGCGTCCGAGGGTTGCGAATGTCGAAAAGGTCGCAGCCGTCAAGTCATCCGTGATCGCGAACACCGCCTCGTTCGAAAAGGCCGCGTTCGATATGATCAACCAAAAAAGAGCGGAGCAAGGATTGAAGCCTCTCGAATGGAGCGGCCGGCTTCTGAGTGTTGCACGTACGCATTCGCAGAACATGGCCGAATACGATTTCTTTTCTCACAAGGGCCTCGACGGCAAATACGTAAGCGATCGCGCGGATGACGCGCAGATCGGAACGTGGCGGCTGATCGGTGAGAACATCGCATTTAACCGCGGTTTTAATGACCCGGTCGCAAAGGCGGTCGAACTTTGGCTCAACTCCGCAACACATCGGCGCAACCTCTTAAATCCGGATTGGAGAGAAACGGCCGTCGGCATCGCGATCGGCGAGGACGGTTCGTACTACTTCACCCAGGTCTTTCTGGTCAGGAAATGATCGGGTCAACTTTCGATATTAAAGCTCCGAATTTCCTGCAATAGGGAATTCGGAGTTTCTAATTTATCCTCATAGCGTGTCGTTCTCTCTGTCGTCTTACGCAAAGGTTAATCTCGGCCTGCGGATCTTGGGCAAGCGCAGCGACGGTATGCACGAGCTTTGCACCGTTTTTCAGACCGTATCGCTGCACGACACTCTTACCTTCTCTCCGGCGGCCGGTCTTGAGCTTTCCTGCGACGATCCGCAAATCCCTGTTGACGGGAGCAACTTGATCGTGCGCGCAGCTCATCTGCTCGGGGAAATTGCCGGCAGAGAAGTTACCGGCCGCATACATTTGCAGAAGAGCATCCCGTCGCCGGGCGGCCTGGGCGGAGGCTCCTCGAAT
>JAJTWY010000008.1 GCA_021463165.1 Pyrinomonadaceae bacterium
TCAGTGTTAACGTCGCTTTCTCGCCAGTTTTCTAAATCAATGTCGTTAAATCTTCCCATTTGTAAATGTACATCGTGGCTACGTCCACGGAACACAGCCCCACACTTCACTCAACGAAAAACTAGACCGCACCATTTCCATTCTTTTGAATCTGCACCAGATTGCCACTCACCGTCGGGCCGTATTTCATCTCGCCTGCCTTTGTGACGTTGTACCAGACGGCTTGCATGTCCCAGGCGGCGGTTGGGCAATGCATTTAGTGATCAGAACACAAATCTTTCGTTAAAGTCTTTCGTGCGGACGATCTCGATGCCGTGATACTCAACTAGCACGAGCAGATCGTCGTCACCTGTCACGATAAACTCAGCCTCTGCAGCGACGGCACAAGCAAGCACCGCATCGTCGTCCGGGTCGCGAGAAACTTGTTCGGCCAAGCTGGCAGCCTGGATGAGCGTTGCAAACGCTGCATATTCGTCAACCAGAAACTGAACTGTCAATCCGTGCTTAATCAACCGAGGGGCAAATTTTGAGCGTCCCAAAACGTCCTCGAGCTCGGCCAAGAGCTCCTTGCTCGTAAACAACTCGACAAAGCCATCACGAGCGGCATCGAGTAAGCGACGTTCGTTGCCGTGCCATAGAAGACCCGAAACGACGACGTTTGTATCGGCAACGACGCGCACCGGTTATTTTCGTCTCCGTTTTCGCTCCTCGCGAGCCGCCCGCACCTCTGCCATTACTTCTTCTTCAGACATCGGATCAGAATCGTCCGCTATTTGATCGAGCACAGAAAAGAACCTGTTTGTACGACGCTTGCGAAGCTCGGCACGAAAGATCGAAGCCGCGAGCGTCGGATTGAATAATCCCATCTTCTTCGCTTCGCTTGCGAGATCATCAGGTAATGTTAATGTGATTTCTGACATACTATTTGCTCCTAGGCCATTATATCGCAACATTCTGGCCGCTCATTTACGCAGGCGGATCTGACATCACGCCATTTCCATTCCTTTGGATCTGCACCATGTTGCCAATCACCGTCGGGCCGTATTTGATCTCGCCTGCCTTTGTGAGGTTGTACCAGAATGCCTGCATATCCCACGCGGCGGTGGGGCAGCGTTCGGCGCAGAGGCCGCAGTGGAGGCAGACGTCTTCGTCTTTGACCATCAGCCGACCCGTTTTTAGGCCGTCCTGAACATAGATATCCTGTTTAGCGTTCTTCGCGGGCACCTTCAATTGAGAGCGAAGTTCTGCTTCACCGCCGGTTTCGAGGTCGAACGGCGTAAAGGTGATGCAGGCGGTCGGGCATATGTCCACGCAGGCGTCGCACTCGATGCATTTTGGGGCATGAAAGACCGTTTGAACATCGCAGTTCAAACAGCGCTCGGCTTCTTTGTAGCCGTCGAGCGGGTCGAAGCCGAGTTCTACTTCCCTCTTGCGATCCTTCAGGGTGATGCTCTTATCAGCTTGTGGCACGACAAGGCGGTCGTATTCGTCGATCTGGCTGTCATAGGCCCATTCGTGGATGCCCATCTTCATCGAATGCAGGTTGACGTGGGCAGGCGGACGATTCGTAAGGAGATTCTCACCCTTGCAGAACAGGTCGATCGATACCGCGGCCTGATGGCCATGAGCGACGGCGGTGATGACGTTCTCAGGCCCGAATGCCGCGTCGCCGCCGAAGAAGACCTTCGGATGCGTCGATCGAAAGGTAGTTCTATCGACGACCGGCATTTCCCATTTGTCGAAATCGATGCCGAGGTTCCGCTCGATCCAGGGGAACGCGTTTTCCTGGCCTACGGCTATCAGGACATCGTCGGCCGGATAGAAAACATCCGGCTCGCCGGTCGGCACGAGCGAGCGTTTGCCGTTCTCATCGTACTTTGCTTCGACCTTTTCGAAGGTCATGCCAGCCAACTTCCCGCCTTCGATCACAAATGACTTCGGCACGTGGTTGTCGATGATCGGGATGTCCTCATGCATCGCATCCTCCTTTTCCCAGGGGCTGGCCTTCATCGTTGCAAATGGCGAGCGGACGATCACCTTTACGTCCTCACCGCCGAGGCGACGTGCCGTGCGACAGCAATCCATCGCGGTGTTGCCGCCGCCGAGAACAATAACGCGTTTACCGATCTTGTCAGTGTGTTCAAAAGCGACCGAGCCGAGCCAGTTGATGCCGATGTGAATGTTCGCGTCACCTTCCTGTCGGCCCGGAAGGTCAGGCAGATCTCGTCCACGCGGGGCTCCCGTGCCTACAAAGACGGCGTCATAATCCTGTTCAAGTAACTCTTTAAGTGAGGTTACATAATGTTTGAAATGAGTGTGGATACCCAATCGGAGGATATAGTCGACCTCGTCGTTCAGAACGTGTTCCGGTAATCGAAATGCCGGTATCTGCGATCGCATGAAACCGCCGCCTTTAAGATTCTCGTCGTAGAGATGTATTTCGTAGCCTAGCGGAGCGAGATCCCTCGCGACGGTCAGCGACGCGGGCCCGGCCCCGACGAGAGCAACCTTTTTACCGTTAGGTGCGAACGGCCCCTTCGGCATATAAGGGATGACATCGTCCCGATTATCCGCCGCAACGCGCTTTAGCCGACAAATTGCCACGGGTTCTTCATCGATGCGGCCTCGGCGGCAAGCCGGTTCGCAGGGGCGATCGCACGTTCGCCCCAAGACGCCGGGAAATACGTTCGAATCCCAGTTGATCATGTATGCCTCGGTGTATTTGCCCTTGGCGATCAAGCGGATGTATTCAGGAACGGGGGTGTGGGCCGGACATGCGTATTGGCAGTCGACGACCTTGTGAAAATATTCTGGGTCGGTGATGTCAGTCGGTTTCAAGTGTTTTTCCTGCTTAAAAGAAAGGTATCGAGCTAGATAATCATAGAATAACGACGAAGTGTTTGCCAGTGAAAAATCGATAGAAAGCCATTGACCTCGGATGTATTCCGTGGGAGGAGCTTAGGCACGACCTCTCACGAGAAAACATACTGCTAAACGCTGTATTGACAAAAATTACAGATAGCCCCGGCTGTTAGGGGTATGAGTAGGCCGGGCTATTGTTGGGATAAACTGCGGTTGAGCCGGAAGCATCAAGTGAATTCGCCGTCGGCGGAGCCTTAACCTGTGGTGCAACTTCGCGAGAAACAGATTGGTATCAACCGGCGTTTATTGTAAATTGGAATAAATGATCTTGTTATCGGCATTTAATACCGCAATGAAAGTTTTGTTCTTACTGGCTTTGCTGACCCTGACCGGAACGCCCGCAGTATCGCAGCCGAATGCCGCTTCCGGCGCGGAGGCCGTCTCGGAAAAGGCAACCGTTACGGATTTTGAATTCACGGATTTTTCGGGGAAAAAGCGGAAATTCTCTGAGTTCAGAGGGAAGGTCGTCCTTATCGATTTTTGGGCCACGTGGTGCGGCCCGTGTTTGGCTGACATTCCGAAATTGAAGAAACTGTATGAGAAGTACAAGGCGGACGGCTTCGAGATCCTCGCGATGAATGCTGAGACGATCGGAGATGAGGACAGCGATCCGGCTTTTGCAAAAGAAGCTGATACGCGGGCACGCCAGATCGTGAAATCTAGAGGAGCGAACTGGACCCAGGCGAATGCCGTCTCGTCCCTGCCGGTTGCGACCGGGATCTTCGGCGTAAAAGTACTGCCAACAAAGGTGCTCGTCAATGCCGATGGTAAAATCCTCGCGAGGATCGGTGAAAAGGACGATACCGAGAAGATAGTCTCCGATGCAATGGCCCCGAAGGCTGCGGTATTGGTTCCTGTCAGCGGATTTCTCTTTTGACCGCAAACTCATCATCTTGAGAAAACCCTTTCGTAAATTCTTGCTTCTGGCAGCCTCGATCTGCACCTTGTCGATGGCAGCTTTCGGCCAGAATCCGGTTTCCGGGACTATGGCGGTGTCTCCCTCCACGGTCCCGGCTGGCGGTAAAGGTACGGCGCGGATCAACGTGTCTATTGACGGCGGCTGGAAGATGTATTCGCTCACACAGGGTGCCGGTGGGCCGATCCCGACACGCATAACGCTGGGCGATGGGCCTTTCAAGATCGGCGGAGTTTCGGGGCCACGACCAAAGGTGGCAATGGACCCGAACTTTCAGATGAACACCGAGACGTACAGCGGCGGAGCGGCGTTCACGGTCAATTTCTCGGTAAATCCTGATGCGCCCGAAGGTCAACAGACACTGAATGTGAACTTTCGCTATCAGGTCTGTAACGACACCGTTTGTCTGCCGCCAAAGACCCTAAAACTCGCGTCGGCACTGACCATCGGTCCGGCAAAGGCTGTGGCGGCCGCGAGTCCGACACCGAGCCCGAGCCCAAACGCTTCGCCGACCCCCGCGGGATCGCCCTCACCTACTCCTTCGCCGGTGGCGAACACCGATCTGGGAAACGTTGTGGTCGTCTCGGAAACCGATGCGAATTCCGCTGCGACTGAGACGCCGCCGACGGTTTCGACGGTGAGCCGGCCGGGCGAGACCGATATACGGAACCAGTCGCTCTGGAGCTTTATCTGGCTCTCGATCGGATTCGGATTTTTGTCTCTCCTAATGCCTTGCGTATTTCCGATGATCCCGATCACCGTATCGTATTTCACGAAGTACGGCTCTGATTCCCATCTCGGCGCGGTCCGCGACGCCGGTATTTACGCTCTCGGCATCATTCTTACATTCACCGGTCTGGGAGTTGCTCTGGCGATCTTGTTCGGTGCCGCGGGGATCAATCAGTTCGCGTCGAATCCATGGGTCAATCTTCTGGTCACGGGCATCTTTCTCGCATTCGCGTTTAGTCTCCTGGGTGCATTTAGCCTCGGAGTACCTTCGGGTATCCTCACGAAACTCGATGGGTTGACCCGTGCTAAGTCGTCAGGAAAATATATTGGCCTATTGCTGATGGGGCTGACATTTTCTCTGACCTCGTTTACATGTACCGTTCCACTGGTCGGGGCGATCCTGGTTTCAGCGGCCCAAGGTGAGAGGATATATCCGATCATCGGGATGCTTGCTTTTTCGAGCGTCTTCGCCCTTCCCTTCTTTGTATTGGCACTCGCTCCGAGGTTGATGCAGGCTTTGCCTCGCTCTGGAAGCTGGATGAACTCGGTCAAGGTGGTGATGGGCTTCCTGGAGATCGGCGCCGCCCTGAAGTTCATCTCAAATGTTGATCTGGTATGGGGATGGGGCATTTTTACACGCGAAGTGGTCATTGCCGGTTGGATCGCGATCTCGATCCTGATCTTCCTTTATCTGCTTGGGGTGTTCAAATTTGAACACGACGCTGCCGACCAGCGGATCGGGCTTATCCGCGTCCTGAACGCGTTCCTTTTTGCCACCGTCGCATTTTATCTGCTTACCGGCCTCTTTGGCGGCCGGCTGGGCGAGATCGAGTCCTTTCTGCCGCCGATGAAGGAGATGGCGTCAGCTCCGGGCGGCGGTACGACCCCCGGCAGTGAGCTGAATTGGATCACGAACGATTACGAGGCCGCGATAAACCAGGCAAAGTCTGAGAACAAGCGTATTTTTATCGATTACACCGGTTATACGTGCACGAATTGTCGGTGGATGGAAGCGAATATGTTTCCCAAGCCCAATGTGAAAGCCGAGCTTGCAAAATATGTCCGCGTGAAGCTTTTTACGGACGGCGAGGGCGAGCCGTACGAGGGTTTTCAGCGTATGCAGGAGCAGCGGTTCGGAACGGTGGCGTTGCCACTTTATGCGATCCTTACGCCTGATGATCAGATCATCGCCCGTTTCGAAGGGCTTACCCGTAACGAGGCAGAATTCGTCGAATTCCTGCGCCGCTGAACCCTGCCGGGCGACATAAATCTTCCCTTTTCCCCTGAATACCATTATTATTTAGAGGATCCGCGTGCCTCACCCGGCGGATCGAATGCTTCACTAAAATGCCTATTCGAATGCTAGCATCATCCGAAGCCGTCTTCGGCGTACCCGAAATATTTATATGCGCCGTGGTTTTTGTCTTCGGTGCCGTGATCGGCAGCTTTTTGAATGTCGTAATTTATCGCGTTCCGAACGAACTCTCGCTTCTTCCCGGCTCGGCCTGTCCTAATTGCAAGCAAGCCATAAAGTTCTACCACAACATTCCCATTCTTGGCTGGTTGATGCTCGGTGGCAAGTGCAGTAACTGCAAGGAACCCATCGCATGGCGGTATCCGGCGGTCGAACTCCTGACGGCACTGGTATTTCTCCTGACATATTTTGTGATCGGGCTGACCGCGATGCTGCCGGTCTGCCTTGTTTTTGTTGCCACGATGATCGCCCTGCTCTTCATCGATGCAGAACACATGATCCTTCCGAACGTGATCACCTATCCGCTTTTTATTGCGGCAGTTGGAGTTAGGGTGATCTTTCCTCTTGCGTTCGAAGGTTTTCGGTTTTCGGATATGGCGTTCGCCCCCGTGAACTATCTGCAGGGCTATCCCGGATGGCAAGTAAGTCTGGCCGGTGCGATCCTGGGGGCAATTGCCGGTGGAGGACTGCTGTGGGCGGTCGGAGCCATCTGGAAGGCACTTCGCGGTGTTGAGGCAATGGGGCTAGGCGACGTAAAAATGATGCTCGGCGTTGGGGCGATCCTTGGGTGGAGATTGACGATCCTGACGATCTTTCTTGGGGCTTTTACGGGTGCTCTGGCCGGAGTTGTCATGGTTTTGCGTAGCAAGGACCGCGACCTGCAGACCCAACTTCCCTTTGGCATATTCCTCGGTATCGGTTCGATAGTGGCCTTGCTCTTTGGCGACCGGCTGATCGCCTGGTACATCAATACTTTCGTGCCCTAGGCCCGAATCTTCCGGCAAGTGTCCGAACAAAAGAAGCTATCGCCCGTCTTTCGCGCCTTGTTCTGCGGAACCCATACGCCGCACGATGAACAATTCACGAGCGTTGCCGCTTTTGCCGGAACCTGACCGATGGGTGGCCTTGACCCGAGCTCACTTTTTGCGTCTTTGATCATCCGCACAAAGCCGATCATACCCGCGATCGTCTTCCGGTACCGAAACGCCGTCCAGGCAAGAAGGACTGCGATAACCAGCAGAATAAAAAGTGCTTCTCTCATTTTGCCGGTTCCTTCTGCGCCTCGATCAGCGATGCAAGCTCCGGTATCGCCTGGTTATTCGAATTGACACTCTTTAACTGCGCAAAGGTCTTTTCTGCGTCAGAAAGCTTGTTCTGTTTGAGGTATGTGCGAACCAGGAACTGCAGCGAGCGATCATGATCCGGGTTGTTGGAGGTCACCTTTTCCAGTTGCGCCTGAGCCTTGGGATAGTCCGGCGGTTCCTGGAGAAAGTAAGTTAGCCCAAAGTCAGTCGCAACATCGGCATCGGCCGGTTTGAGTTTTAGGGCTTCTAAATAGATATCCCGAGCCTTCTGAAAGCTAGCCGCGTCCTTTCGATAGAAGCCGATGTCAAAATGTGCATTGCCGAGGGCAACAATGACGTCATGGTCGCGCGGGTCGAGCGCCTTCGCGCGCTCGAGGATCCTCGCCGATTCCGACAGCAGGCCAATGTCCTGCTTCATTGCCGCGTAACGATAAAGCGACACACCGAGATCACGCTGAAAGCTCAGATTGCGGGGATTGCTGTCCGCCTCGGTGATCTTCGCCCTGATCTCAGCATCAGAGAGTTCCGTGTCGGACCCCTGTGTGACAGTCGACGAATTTGTATTTGATGCTTGGTCCGGCGCGACTGAGCCCGCTGAACGGTTGATCGAATTTGCAAACCAGAAGCCGGCAACGAATCCACCGATGGCCGCGACTACTACGAAGGCGAATGTGTTCTTATGCATCCGTATCGATGTTAGCAGACGGGCACAAAAAATGCCGCCAAAGGTCGGCGGCAGTCTGAGACCGAAATGTCGAGAACTATTTCTTTTCGACAGGCGGAATGTATGGAAGATCCTCCGCTCTTCTCCGGACAGGTGGATCGGTCGAGCGCCTGCGAGGAACGTTATTGGTGCTACGCCTATCGACACTTCCCGCGGGAAGCCCTTTACCGTGCACCGCTTCAACCAGAATACGGGTTATTTCCTGTGACAATGTGCGATGTTCACCGGCCGCTCGTCGCCTAAGCGATTCCTTGAGCTCATTTGGCACATAGGCACCAATAAACACACCTTTACGGTTTGCCATAAAAATTCACCTTCCTAACTTTTGAATAAGAAACCTGTCGAGTACCCAATGGTGAAACGCGCCGGATAAGCCGAATCCTGTTTCCGCCGATGGCGGATGCGATCATTCATCTAGGCCAGTCGTTACCGGCTGGCTCGAGCGGCCTACCCGAAAACGCTGCCTTTCAGCACCCGGACGGGCCGCCCGGTCGCGTTTCCCTATTTGGCCTTGCACCGCGAGGAGTTTACCTGGCCGACGATGTTGCCACCGACGCCGGTGAGCTCTTACCTCACCCTTTCACCCATTACCGGACAAAAACGGCTGGAATACTCTCTGTTGCACTTGTCGTCACTTCTTACGAAGTGCCCGGACGTTATCCGGCTCGCTGCCCTTCGGTGTTCAGACTTTCCTCTTTTCATTGCTGAAAAGCGATCGCCCGACGCGTTTCACCATCAAGGCTCAGCAAGTATAGCAAAATTTGTTAAACATTCAAATAGCTTGTTTCGTCGACCGCGATCAATTGCGTATCTCGACCCTATCTCCTGCCGCGAGGAACGGGTCCATATGTTTGCCCTCGCGGATGGCACGTAGATTCAGCTCTATGTCTGTTACGGCACCGTTATCACTCCGGCGGCGGATCACAGCCTTCTTCGGGTTGCCATTCACACCGGCGGCCTTGGCCGCTTGCGATAATGTCATCCCGCTGGTCAACTCTTTTTCGCCCTTCGAGGCCACAGCACCGCCAATAAAATAAGTGCTCCTTCCGGATGTCGTGCCTTCGCCCGCAAACTCGACGGTATAACCCGGGAAAACAAGGATCTCCTCAGTTTTGGGATCGCGAAGGTCGTGGACCTCAGATGTTTGCCCGGGCCCTTTGTTTATCAATACTCTGGTAGCTTTCTGACTGACCAGAGCTTCAGCCCTGATCGCAAACAGCGGCATCGCTTCCCGCTGCAAGTTTTTGTCGCCGCCATTCTCGACCAGCCCTGCGACAGTGACACGATGGCTATTGTACTGCCGAACCTTTACCTCAACGATCGGGTCCCGTAGGATCTTGATTCCGGAAGCGATAAGATCTGCGGCTGACTCGGCTGTGAGATCAGTTACGACGAGATCGTCGCCGGCTAGTGGAAAATCGATCGTACCGTCCGGCCTCACAGTAAAATAGCCCGATCCGGTTTGGACGTTCTTAACGCTGACATAAAGTACATCGCCCGTTCCGATCCGATACGTCTCCGTCGGTCGCTTGTTCGCCGCTTCCAGTGGCTTGGCGATCCGATACGCGGCTTGAGTGACAGACGGCCTTACGTTTTCAAACGACTTGTCATTTTGAAAGGCTTCATCCGGCCGGCTTACTACAAATGCAACCTCTTTTTTCTCAACCGGTTTTGCCGCAGCTACCTTTGGCCGGCTGGTCGGACTGGGTGAATATGGGTTGTTTTTTGGCCGAGTTTCAGGAGATTGGCCAAACATGACACTCGCGCTTACCGAAAACATGACCGCTAGGAAACCTAGCCACCGGACCGGGAATAGAACATGGGGGACGTTTTTCATGCGATGGCACTTCCACATAATGCGTGTAAAACCCGGCGGGGCAACGCGGGGTAACGCCTAAAGAAACTCCCAAAAGGGCACGAATTCTAGTTTTTATTGCTGATCGTTTCGATTTAGGAAGAAATTAGAGCTAAAGAGGCCAGGCCAGTGACTTAGGTAGTATTCGCGAAGGTTATTCTCGATCTCGCTGGCAGTTGCGCAGCTATTGATCACTTCAACGATGGGGTCGACCTCGCTTAATGTGATACGCGAGATCAAGCGGCGTATCCTACTGATAGAATTAATGTTCATGCTCAGTTCGCGAGCACCGAGGGCGAGAAGCAGTGGTGCATAGAAAGGTGATCCCGCCATTTCACCGCAGATCACGAGGGGCACTCGATTGTTTTCAGCGGCGGCTACGACGCTTTTGATCGAACTGATCACGGCTGGATGGAGTGTTTGATACCAGTCTGCGACCGAGTCGTTGTCGCGATCCACCGCGAGCAAATATTGGACGAGGTCGTTGGTTCCAAGCGCAAGAAAGTCGACCTCTGCGGCTATGTGGTCGGCCGTCAGCACGCCGGACGGTACCTCGATCATCGCACCGATCCTGGGTGAGCCGCAGGGGGCGCCGCACGCCGCGAGATCATCGACCTCGTCGGCGATCATTCCGGCGGCCTCGCGGACCTCAGCGACGCCCGCGACCATTGGAAGCACTATATCGATTTTGTGATCGGCACCTGCCCGCAGGATCGCCCTGATCTGTTCCCTAAATATTTCGGGATACCTCAGGCTCAAACGGATCGATCTAAGGCCAAGAGAGGGATTTACCTCCGGGTCGTGTCCATCCGCGTGAACCCGATCGAGTCCGATATCGAATGTCCGAATGATGACGCCGTGATCGCCCGCGGCACTGGCGATCCGCCGATACGCTGCGGTTTGCTCCTCTTCGTCCGGAATTGCCCCCGGGCGCGAGATCAACGATTCCGATCGAAAGAGGCCAATGCCTTCAGCGCCCTTCTGCCGGGCCAACTGGTATGCTTCCGGAATGTCGACGTTGGCCCGGATAACTATCCTGACACCATCAAGCGTCGTCGTTTCGGCGCTTGCGTCTTCACCATCACCCTCAAACCCGTTCCTACTGCAGTTGCGCCCCGCTTCATAGGTCCTTACGGTTTCTGAGGAAGGATTGATAATGACCGTTCCGGTTTCCCCGTCAACGACCGCGTGGTCCCGTTCACCAATGTGTGGAATTAGTTCCCTGAGGCCCGAGACCATCGGTATCCTGAATTCGCGCGCCAGGATCGAGGAATGGGATGTCCAGCCGCCTCGCTCGGTCAAAAGACCGGCAGGATTTCGCCGACTCAGTTCGATCACTTCGGATGGACGGAGTTCGTGTGCAACGACGATCGCCCCGCTGTAAATATCACCTTTCTGAGGGTGGGGGCCATTGAGTGATCCGATCAAGCGTTTTGCAAGATCTTCAATATCGAGGTGTTTTTCACGCAGGTGCGGGTCGGCAACCAAAGACTGTCGTTGTGAGGATCGATCCGCAATCGCTGCGATCGCTTGCTCCGCCGTTGCACTATTTCGGAGGATCTCTCGTTCGACATTGTTCACGAATGAGGACTGCTCAAGGATAAGCAGCTGAATATTGAGGATATCTGCGAGGGGCGAGTTACCGCCGGCGTCGATCAGTGTCCGGATCTGCTCGGTACTTTCGCGGACTGAGCCACGAAATCGATCGAGCTCCGTATCCGCATTCAGATCTTGAATCTCTGCGATGCTTGGATATCCCGACCGCGAGTAGATCACGATCTGACCAACTCCGACCCCCCGTGAAACCGCGAGGCCCGCAAATCGGCTTTCGCTTTTGACAGCGGCGTCCTTCATTACTGCTCCCTGAGGTAGTGATCCCGGACCCTCAGTTACCAAAACTTATGCCACCACCGCTCTGCGACGGGAAGAAAGGTTTCAACATACCGGCAAATGCTGCTAGGTTTCTTGTTTGGATCAGTATCTCTCCGGGGCCATTGAATTCCGCAACCATCCCTTCCCCGCTCAGCATACTTCGGAAAAATCCGCTCTTGGACGCTTTTCGCAGGTTGTATTGCATTTGGCCCTCCCAGGCGACCAAGTGGCCGGTGTCGATGACATATTGTTCACCGGGCCGGAGCACTTTCCGGTGGATGGCGCCAAACGAGGAAACCAACAGCAAACCCGAACCCGCGACCTGGAGTACAAAGAGACCTTCGCCACCGAAGAAGGACTTTGCACCACCGAACTTGGTCTCGACCGTAAGTGAAGTATCCCCGGCGAGATACGAACTCGACTGAACCATAAAGACCTGGTTCTGCATCTCGATTCCGGAGATATCGCCTGGCGAGCCAGGGGCGAGTGTGACTTCTCCAGGGCCGCCACGAGCCGTAAATGTTGAGACGAATGCGGACTCACCTCCGACCGCGCGTTTCAGTGCACCGAAAACCCCGCCTTTCATTTCGGCGTGAAGGTCGACGTTGGCAGACATTGATACCATCGCACCCGCTTCCGCGGCGATTGTCTGTTCCGGCTGCAGGTGGATCACCGCAAGGGCGAATGCCCCTGGATGCTTGATCTCCCATGTGTAGCCGCGGCCCTGGCCTCTGCCATCCGCGTCAAAATTGAACGCCCCTCCTTGCGGCAGCGCCGCGCTTTGATATGGCGGCGGTTGAGTTGGGGGCACTTGTCCGGCTGGTTGAGCCGGGGCCTCAAGTACCAAACCACATGAGCCACAGAACCGGGCTCCCGCCATAAGCGGAACCGTACATTTTGGACAATTCACTATTGGGCACCTCCAGTTCGTTCGTTGATGACCTTTACGGCTGAACCAGCATCCGCGGCAAAATCGAGATAACCCAGGTCTTTCTCGCTGACGACAAGGTTTGCTTTCCACGCATCAACGACGCCTTGCCAGCATTCGCCGACAAGGATCAGCGGACGCGGGGCGAGCACGCCCGTCATCAGTTTGTTCCAGACCAGCGATATCTCGGTCACCGTCCCCATTCCGCCACGGAATGCGACGAATCCCACCGATCGGGTAATAAGATTTTGAAGCCGATCGTAAAAATGATCGGTTGCTACTTTATCCGTCAGGAAGCGGTTTGGCTCAGACTTGAATTGATTCATTACGATTCCGAGTACACGCCCTCCGCTTTCGCGAGCGCCGCGGGACGCCGCTTCCATGATGCCGAGATATCCACCTGTACAGATGGTATATCCCCTTTCAGCGAGCATTGAGCCAAGCGTTCGCGCCTCCTTATACTCGGGCGAGGTCTCGGGACATTTCGATCCGCCGAAGATGGTGATTATCTTTTCGTCTGAGTTTGTGATCACGATCGGTGTGTCGGAGTAAGTTCGATTATAGCCCCTGATCGCCTTAAATAAAAATCTATCACTGGGACGCAGCCTCTTCAGCCGTTCGGTTGCCTGCCGCGTGTATAGCCTTTGCGGTATTCGTCAGGAACAGGATGACAAGTCCGGCGACGAAGAACGCGATCAAGGCGAGGATCGCCTGACGATACGACCCCGTAGTGCCAACGACTACCGCAAAAACCAGGTTTCCGATCCAGGAGGTTCCCTTCTCAGATATTTCGTAAAGGCCAAAGAACGCTGATTCACGCGACTTAGGGATCATCTGAGAGAACAACGAACGCGAAAGGGCCTGTGTACTGCCTAGCACCAGGCCAATGAACACAGACATTATTTGTGCCTGCAATGCCGTCTCGAGAAAACCGTATGCGAAGATCACTATTCCCGACCAGATCACAAGGCATACCATGATCGTGCGCTTTGCACCAAGAACCCGCGAGATCCGTTCAAAGACTATCGCCCCGATCAATGCAGAGACTTGGGCGATGACGAAGATACCAAGCAGGAATGTAGGATCACTTTCAAGCCCTTTTGAGATGTATAGTTCCTGCGAAAGAAAGATCGAGGAGTTTAGGATGACGGTCTGAATTCCGTCGTTATAGAGCAGGTAACCGCAGAGGAAAAGCAGAGTGTATTTCAATCCGGCGAGTTCACGCATCGTCCGCCAAAGTTCAACAAACCCGATCTTGATGAGGCCACGGCCTTTTGCGTCTTGTTCAGGGGGCCGGCTGCGGACCAAGTAAAAGGTGATCGCCGCAAAGATGCCCCACCACAATGACGCCGCAAGCATCGACACTCGGACGGCTGTTCCTTTTTCCATACCTAGCGACGGAGCAAAGTTGATCAGAGCGAGGTTAACGAACAACATCACAAGACCTGCAACATAGCCGGCGGCATACCCGTAACTGCTTATTTTGTCGCGTTTATCTTCCGTAGTGATATCAACGAGGAACGAGTTGTAGAAGACATTGGAAGCGGCAAAGCAGATATTTGAAACGAGCAAAAGAACACATCCCAGGAGGTAGTTGGTACCGGTGATAAAGAAAAGCAGAGAACTGGCAACTACGCCGAAGTAGCAGAAGAATGCCATCATCTTCTTCTTGAAGGGCGTGAAATCTGCGATGGAACCCAGTATCGGGAGCAGGAAGATCTGCAGGAAGATCGAGGCTCCGAGCGTCGACGTAAAAAGATTATCCGATGTGACCGAACCAAAGGGCCCGAGCGTGAGGACTACTCCGGCCTTCCCTACATCATCCTGAGCCAAGGCAGTCAGGTAAGGCCCTGCCAGTACGGTGACCACCGTGGTGTAGAAGGCAGAATTGGCCCAGTCGTAGGCCAGCCAACCGAAGATCTCTCTTCTGTCGTTCTTTAGGTAGGTGGTTTCCATCGTTCAGTTTGCGATCGCCGGCGTTCAGAAGGTACGGTTCAAGATAGTTCAGAAGTAGGAAATTGTCTATTCATATCGCGTTGTAAAAAGAACATATGGTGAGAGTTTTTAATTGAAGCTGTTTCCTCTATTATCAAGTATCGGCCTAAAGTTGGCGGATGTCCTATGAAAGCAATGATCCTGGCTGCAGGTTTTGGTACGCGGCTCTTTCCACTCACTATCGATCGGACCAAGCCCGCAATACCGTTTCTTGGCAAGCCCTTGGTCGGCTATGTGGCCGAGTATATTGCCCGTTTCGGAATAACTGACATCGTAGTAAATCTGCATCACCAGCCGCAATCGGTGATCGATGCTCTCGGGGACGGCAGCGATTTTGGCGTGAATATCGAATACACGGTCGAGCAACCGAATATTCTTGGTACCGCCGGAGCTCTTGATCTGGCTCGAAAGCATCTCGAGAACGAAACATTTCTCATCGTAAACGGCAAGATAATTACCGACATTGACATCGCTGCGGCGATCGAAACGCACAAGCGCTCCGGGGCCATTGCGACAATGGTCTTGAAGGAAAATCATAAACGTGAGAAGTTCACGGTTGTTCACACCAGGGATGGCGCTATCGACTATTTTGGTCCGCATGCAACCCCGGTGACCGAGGCGGAACTGCGTGACGTTGAACACGAGATCGTCACCCCGCTGATGTTCACCGGCATCCACATCCTGGAACCAGCCGTCCTCGATCTTATCCCGCCAGGTATTTTTTCAGACACCGTTAAGGACATCTATATCCCGTACATAAAGAGCGGCGGAAGGATCGCGGCCCATGTCGCCGAAGGCGAATGGTTCGAGCTTTCTACCATCCCACGCTACCTTGACATCTCTCTCGCCATGATGGGAGGGTGCAATATGCACTTTGGCAAGAACTGCGAACTTAAAGGGGCCGCCGGACTGCGCGACTCGATAATCTGGGATGACGTGACGATCGGCGAAGGGGCCACGCTTTATCGCACGATCGTTGCCGACGGCGTCAAGATCGAGCCCGGTGAACATTTCGAGAACGCGGCCATTGTTCGCGCGGATATGCTGCGGGGTTGCAAGGAGATCCCTGAAAAGGCGCTTCGCGGCTATGTCCAGGGTGAAAACTACATTGTTCCATTGAATTGAAGCGGCGATGTCGGATCATCGGGAAAGACTAGAGATATATCTTGAACGCAGATCGGAGCGGGGCGACGTGCATCCGCTCACTGCTGACGCGTCGACACGGGAGTATTTTCGCATTCCGTGGAGAGGTTCGGTAGCGATAGCGTGCGTTTATCCGGAAAGTTTTGATCCGGCTGAGCAGTCTTATCTTGACGTAACCCGCTTGTTTATCGCCGGTGGCCTGCCCGTCGCGGAGATCTACGACCATGCCGGAGAATTGGGTGTGATAGTCCAAGAAGATCTCGGCGATACAATACTCCGCGATGTTCTCCTAAGTGACTCCGGAGTTGACAAGCCACGGAAGCTGGACGAGGCGATCTCATTGGTGGCACGCATCCAAACATTGACCCAGAAGGCCTTTGAGATCGGCTCGATCGCCTCAAAGCTAATGTTTGACGAGGAGAAGCTGGTATGGGAATTGAACTTTTTTAGGGAACATTATTTTCATACACTTCGCAAAAAACCTCTTGCTCCGGCGGACGATGCGGCATTGACTGCGGAATTTACCGAGATCGCGCGCGAGTTGGAGACATGTGCGAACGTGTTGTGCCACCGTGACTTTCATGCGGCCAACCTGATGATCGATCGGCGAGGACGAATGAGGATCATCGATCATCAAGACGCAAGGATCGGTTCTCCGACATACGATCTCGTTTCCCTGCTGCTTGACCGGATCACCGAGCCCCCGTCGCGTGAGTGGTTGGCGGAAAAACGTCACTATTTTCTTAACGTCCGTCGTCGGTTGGGCCTTCCGGCTTTGGATGAAGAAACCTTTGCTAACGAGTTCCGTTTACAGACGATACAGCGTTGCCTAAAGGCTGCCGGGACTTTTTCGTTTCAGTCCGTGAATCGCGGAAAGACGCACTTTGTACCGTTCATCGTTCCCATGTTTCGGATCTCGCTACGTGCGGCGGAAAGCCTTGGCCGATTTCCTGCGATACAACAGATCCTTGCCGCCGAGATAGAACGCTGATCTGCGACGGCCCGACCCGAACCATCAAACTCTGAGGTGGTCAGCTCGCCAAGTCTTGATCGCGAGCTTTATCTCTTTCGTAGTTGCAAAATCTCCGTTCAAAGTCCTCTCGACCAGGCCTGCGAGTTCTTCATCCGAGGCAAAGCGCAAAGCGATCATCTGCCCGGTTCGCAGTCCCGCCGCTCGTTTCGCCAGGTCGGGCGTCAATAGTTCTCGATAACGAAGCCGCTCCTCGAGGCGGATAACGCGGTCTTGAGCCTTCAATGCCTGCAATCTAGCGGCGAATGAAAGCAAGATAACGCCGAGCGACAACAAGAGATATTGAACCCGAAACCATTCGAATTCCATCACTAGACATACAAGAGCCCAAACGAGGTTGATGACCAATAAGGGCGTGATCACGAAATGGAAGAGCGGATACCAGCGTGTATGGTTTTGGACGTTTTGTTCTTTGGTCATTGCTTTCAAGGTTAGATACAGGTTCCTATTCTCTCTCTATTCGAACAAGAGTGACAAACGCTTACAGTACAGCAGGGGACTATGTCTGCCTAATCCCGTAGGTCCGGGAAAACTAGGAAATGAACGCGAACCCGCGGAACGGGGGACCAACCGGCCCTAGAGCTTCGTCTGCGCCATGGATTCCGCCGGGTTCGTAGTAAAATCCTCGCCCGGATTGACGAAGAGATTCTGTTCGAAACGGTACTGCTTATCGTAAAGCTGCCTGTAGCGGCCGCCCATCGCGACAAGCTGGTCGTGCGTACCGCGCTCAACGATCTCGCCGGCCTCGACGACGAGGATCTGATCGGCTGACCTTATCGTCGATAGCCGATGTGCGATAACGAAGGTTGTTCTTCCCTTTCTGAGGTTGTTCAGGCCCTCCTGGATCAGCGCTTCCGATTCGGAATCGAGCGAAGAAGTAGCCTCGTCGAGAATAAGAATTCTCGGGTCGGCAAGCAATGCTCTTGCGATCGCGATCCGCTGCCTCTGTCCGCCTGAGAGCTTTACGCCGCGTTCGCCGACGACGGTGTCATAGCCGTTTGGGAATTTCGCGATGAATTCGTCGGCATTTGCAACAACGCACATCTCCTTGATCGTCTCAAAATTCGCCTCCGGATTAGAGAACCGAATATTTTCAAGCACGGTTCCGTCGAAAAGAAAGTTGTCCTGCAGTACAACTCCGAGGTGCCGTCTGTAATCTCTCAATCGAACTGTCTGCAGGTCATTGCCGTCGACACGGATCGTGCCGGCAATGGGCTGGATGAAATTCAAGACCAGTGAGAGTATGGTCGATTTTCCTGAGCCTGAGGACCCAACCAATGCCGTAGTTGTGCCTGCGGCGGCACTGAACGAGATGTTCCTGAGCACCGGCACGTCTTTTTCATATTCGAACGATACGTTCTGAAAATCGATCGTACCTTTGACCAATGGTAGAGGCGTTTTGCGGGCATCGGCCTCGTCTTCGGTTGTTTCGGCAAGGACTTCGCGGATACGATCGAGGCCGGCGAGTGCTTCGGTGATCTGAGTTCCGATCGCCGTGAGTTCAAAAACGGGCATTGCGAGAATGAACGTGAACGCGATGTACATCAGGAAATCGCCGAGCGTCATCTCACCGCCTTGCACAGCCGACCCGCCCAGCAAGATCATGACGACAGCAACCGCGCCGATCAGTATTCCGGAGAAAGAACTGATCGCCGAGACGCCCGTGACGGATCTGGCGATGTTGCGAAATAATTTGTGGGCCCCACGGGCGAAGGAAAGTTCCTCGCGTTTCTCTGCGGTGTACGCTTTGACAATGCGAATCCCACCGAGCGATTCCCCTAGGCGGCCGGTGACCTCGGCGGTTATCTCGCCGCGTTCACGGAAGATCGGACGCAGTAATTTGAACGCATAGAACAACGCCACGCCGAATATCACAAGCACGACCATCGTCGCAGAAGTCATTCGCCAATTGAGCCAAAACAGAACGCCGATCGAGACGACAGCGGTCACAAAGCTTCCGACAAGCTGGCCGATGCCGGTTCCGACAAGATTTCGAATTCCCTCGGCATCATTCATTATTCGCGAGATGAGTTGGCCGCTTTGTGTTGAATCGAAGTATGAGATCGGCAGGCGTTCGATGTGCGTCTGAACACGCTTGCGCATTTCCGTGATCGCTCGCTGAGCCGCCACGCCGAGGATCTGCGACAGTGAGAACGACGTGAGCCCCTGCACAAGTGCCGAGATCCCGATAGCGAGCGCGATCCATTTCAGCAGGTCGTAATTTTGCTTTGCAAAAACCTCGTCGCCCAAGTATTTGGTTGAAGCGGGGAGCACCATGCTCGCCATCCGCGATATGAGCAGCAGTACACCACCGAACGCCAGCCGCCAGCGAGCCGCCCAGATTATCTTCCTCGCTTCAGCCCATGCCGAAGCATAGTTGATCTTTTTCTTAGTGGGTTCAACCATCACTCTTTTCTGCAAGTGTGATAACTTCGGCGGGCATAGTCAAACGCCCTGTTTTACCGCCTTCGGATTATCAATTAGAATCTAATTTTGCTTTTTTCCTATGAAACAGACTTATATTAATCAACTTCGAAGCCATATTGGCGAGAGCGTCACGGTAAAGGGCTGGCTCTATAACAAGCGCTCGAGCGGAAAGCTGGTTTTCCTTCAGATCCGCGACGGCAGCGGCATCGTACAGGGCGTCGTTTTTCGGCCGAATGACGAATCTTTGTACGAACTTGCGGATTCTATCGGTCAAGAAAGCTCGATCATCGTCACCGGCACGGTGAAAGAAGATACGCGTTCGTCGATCGGCGTCGAACTTGATGTGACGGCGCTCGAAGTTTTGCAGAACACGCACGATTATCCGATCACGCCAAAGGAACACGGCACGGAGTTTCTGATTGATCACCGGCATTTGTGGATCCGCTCGAAAAAGCAGCACGCGGTGCTGAAAGTTCGTCACACGGTTATCAAAGCCGTGCGCGATTACTTTGACAACAACGGTTTCACGCTCGCCGACACGCCGATCTTCACACCCGCCGCGTGCGAAGGCACGACGACTTTGTTCGAAGTCGATTATTTCGGCGACGAAAAAGCATACCTAACTCAATCAGGTCAGCTTTATAACGAAGCGACCGCCGCTGCGTTTGGTAAATCGTATGCGTTCGGCCCGACGTTTCGCGCAGAAAAAAGTAAGACTCGCCGCCACCTGACCGAGTTCTGGATGGTCGAACCCGAAGTCGCTTACGCCGGCTACGAAGACATGATGGACCTCGGCGAAGGCTTGATCCTCGCCATCGTCGAACGTGTTCTCACCGACCGTCAGGAAGAACTTAAAACACTAGAACGCGACGTCAGTAAACTCGAAGCGATCTCCGCTCCGTTCCCGCGGCTGCATTACGACGAGTGCGTAAAGATGCTGCAAGAAGGCCACGGGAAAGGCGCACTTGAAAATAATTTTGAATGGGGCGGCGATTTCGGAGCGCCCGACGAAACATATTTATCAAATCAACACGGCAAGCCGGTGTTCGTTCATCACTTCCCTGCCGCGATCAAGGGATTTTATTTCGAAGTCGATAAAGACCGTCCCGAATGTGCGCTCGGCATCGACCTGCTCGCGCCCGAAGGCTACGGCGAGATCATCGGCGGCGGCGAACGCGCCGCGTCGCTCGAATATCTCGAACAACAACTCAAACATCACAACCTCGATCAAGCGACCTTCGAATGGTATCTCGATCTTCGCCGCTACGGCAGCGTTCCGCACGCCGGCTTTGGCATGGGCATCGAACGCACCGTCGCGTGGATGTGCGGCATCGAGCACGTCCGCGAAACCATTCCGTTCCCGAGGATGTTGTATAGGCTGAAACCGTAGTTTATTGAGATATGTTCTAATTTTTGGTTAGAATATAGGCGAGGAAATCTTTATGCCGCAAGTAATAGATGCAACAATAGATTCTGTCGGACACGTTATTCTGCGTGAGAAAGTCAGGCTAAATGGCGTGCATAATGCGCGGGTTACGATCCTCGACGAGGTAAAGAGTGAGGAAACTGGTGAGCAAGAATGGTCTTTGTTCGGATCGGCAGAGATAATCGATGACGATCTCGAATCCGCGAGCCGCGAGATTTCAGACGCGCTAAACCGTTCAATAGAGCGATCGGGTAAAGAGGTGAACCCGTCTATTAAATAGATGTACGTTACCGATACGCATCCGCTGATATGGTCCTCGAATCGTAAATTCTCTCTGCTCTCTAAAAAAGTCTTAAAAGCCTTTGAAAAAGCTAACGATGGCGGACAGCCGTGACCAGGGGCGCTCGGGCGACAGCGCGGGAGCGCTGACCTACGAGAAAATGGCAGATGACCTGTCTGCGCTCCTCGATCATCTCAAAATATCTAAGGCTTACGTGCTGGGTTGGAGCGATGGAGCGATCGCAGGCCTTCTCCTGGCTGTCCGCCATCCTGGGAAGGTAATCAAGCTCGCAGCAATGGCGGCAAATCTGAATCCGAGTGACAAAGCCGTCCATCCGGATGTTCTCTCCGCCATAAAGGGTATGTCGGGAAGCATGCCTGTACCCACAACTCCACAACAGAAGCGTGAAATGCGGGTCATGTCGATGATGCTCGTCGAGCCGAATATCGACCCGAAAATGTTGAATTCGATCACCGCCCCAACGTTAGTAATGGCGGGCGATCACGATGTTATAGTTGACGAGCATACGATCGAAATATTTCACAACGTCCCCAATTCCCAGCTCGCGATCTTTCCAAATTCGACACACATGGTTGCGTTTGATGATCCGTATATTTTCAATTCGACGGTTGATCGCTTTTTCAAAACACCATTTGTAAAGAGGGACCGGGTCAATGACCTTTTCAAATCGCTCGAGAAACTGCGAGGAGGCCATTGATGTCAACCTACGCCGCAATCATAACCTGGAGATCGGATTCGCCCGAGGAATTTGTGCGCAATAGGTACTCACGCGGTCACGAGTGGTCGTTCGATGGCGGCGTGACTGTTCCGGCGTCCAGTTCGCCGCATGTCGTGCCGAGGTTTTCGGTGGAAGCGGCGGTCGATCCTGAGGAAGCGTTGGTTGCGTCGGCGGCTTCGTGTCATATGTTGACGTTTTTGTATCTGGCGGCGAATGACGGTTTCAATATCGCGAGTTACACGGACAACGCGACCGGCGAGATGGCGCCACTCGATGACGGACGGCAGTGGCTTGCAAAGATCACGCTCGCCCCGCAGATCGAATGGATAGGTGACAAGCCTGACGCTGAACAGCTTGCGGATCTTCATCATCGCGCTCACCGCGAGTGTTATATTGCGAATTCGATAAAGTCGGAGATAAGGGTGATCAGGTGAATTGCCACTAGCTTTAGCTAGTGGTCCCGAGAGTTTCCTTCAACCTCTTCGGCTTTAGCCGAATATTGGGCTGAAGCCCGAAATTCTTTTAGATCTTCTACCTCCAGCTGAAGCTGGAGGCAATTCACAAGACCTTTTTGACTGTACATCGAAGGCCTTTTCCACTAGCTGAAGCTAGTGGAAATTCATAAGATCATGGGACCCGGCTGAAGCCGGAGGCAATTTATGAGAGCAGCATGACTGATAAGGCAGACATTAATTGGGTCATAGGTCGTGTCGGGATGTTGTATCGCGATCTGACGCCGGGTGAGTTCAAGGGCAAAGCGATCGCCTCGCACATTCGGCTGCCGTTCGAGGGCGAAGTTCCCGATTACGTTCATTATCACAAGGTCGTTTTTCAGGTGATCTACTGTCTGAAAGGGCGAATCAAGGTCGTTTACGAAGACCAAGGCCCGCCGTTTTGGCTCGAAACGGGCGATTGCGTGCTGCAGCCGCCCGAGATCCGCCATCGGGTTCTCGAATGCACCGCCGGCGCCGAAGTCATCGAAATTGCCAGCCCTGTTGAACATCAGACCTCCGTCGAGCGTGAAATGGCCTTGCCGACGAGCAGTGTACGGCCCGACCGCACATTCAGCGGACAGCGATTTGTACGGTCGTTGGCTGCCGGAGCAAATTGGCGGTCGCTGGCTGGTCAGGTTGAGGTTCGGGAAACGGGAATTCTTGCGGCCTCAGGCGGGCGGGTCGATGTTCGCATGCTTCGCGGTCGGGGCCTCGATGAAGCGATGATCAACAAGCCATACAGTTTCACCTATCCTCTTGGAGACGGAGAAACCCTGGTCGTCGAGATCGCCGGTTCCTATTGACGCGATGCGGTTTCCGTGCCGAACGTAACTGCCTTTTGCCCACCCCATCTTCCGTCCAGATTGCCGTTTGACTGGATGTCGTACATTGCGAAGCTGCACGGGCGTCCGCCAAAACTGGCCGCGGCATAACTTCCGTGCCACGTTCCGAATGCAACACGGCTAGGGTCGTCGGCTTCCGGGCCGTCCAGTTCCCAATCAAAAATATATCCTGAGCCGTCTTTTGTTATTGTTAGAGTTCCCTTGTACGGATGAGCGTACGAGCCGGAGACCTCGTATTTTCCAGCAAAGCCCCGTCCCTCGATGCGAGTGGCTTTTTCAGTGCCCACGTTATAGTTGCCCCACATCGCGAGTCTTCCTTCAAGGGTTCCGTCGGCCGCAACTTTGTACAACACGACACCGCAATCTTTGCCTCCACCCGGGGCCGCAAAACTCGCTGCTGTCGCATTTCCGATCTGCACGCCTACCCCGATCCGGCTTCCCCGACTGATGGTCCAGCGGAAGCTGTAAATATCTCCTTGGGGAGCGATCGTAAGAATGCCATCGTAGGGATCGCTGTCATTCGTAAACGATCCGCTAACCTTGAAGGTGCCCGAGATCTCTCGCTCGGAAGGTGTTGGTGTTGGTGATGGGCGCGATGATTCTGTATCCTTTATTCGTTCGCCGGGCCCCCCGCAACTGGCGATCAAAAACAGGATCAAAGGAAACGAAAGCCGCAGCATTGTTTGTTTCAAGGCGATATCACACCCAAGATTCGCTCATGATGCGAATCTCTCTTAATTTCATGACGAAGGCCCGCTGCGAGAGTTCGATCGCTCCGTGAAATACAGCGATCTTCCTTCCCTCGGTCGTGAGATCAAAATGCGGCGAGCTTTTGGGCTGAAACCATTCCCGCCTCAGCCCGATCCTTTCCGCGAATTCGATCAGTTCTTCAACGCTATCGCCGATCATGTGACAAGACGGGCCGTGGCGCCAGCCGTAATCGCGAATATTATCAACGTAAACAGCCACGCCCGAACTACTTCTTCTTCGCGACCTCCGTCCCGAGTTTCTTCACGCCGCGGCCTCCCCAGCTTCCATCGAGTGTTCCGTCAGCCTTGACGTCATAGCCGACAAACGAGCACTGTTTCCCACCGAAACCCACTGCGATAAGCTCACCGGCCTTAATACCGAAACCCTGCAGAGAATCCGGGGCGGTCCAAGTGAAATCATATCCGAGGCCTTCCTTCTTTATCTTGAGGGTTCCCTTATATTCCTGACCTTCGGGATTCTTCCCGCTGATATCGTATTCGCCTTCAAGGTCGCTCCCCGTCTTACGGACGGCCTTTTCGGTTTCCATTTTGTTTTCGCCCCAGTAACCCACCTTGCCGTCGAGCGAGCCGTCGGCGTTGATCTTATAGAGCACAACGCCGCAGCCTTGGCCATTCTTTCCAGTTGTGTACGCGACCGCAACAGCATTATCCGTGTGAACACCGACACCGTCGTACGCAGTTCCTTTGGAATTCCATGAGAATTGATATACGTCGTCGCGTTTGGTGACAACTAGATCAGCCTCGTATTTACCGGCGTCGTCTGGATTGGTCCCGGTGGCCGAATAGTTCCCCGCGATATTTTTCGGTGCCGATTGCGTCGGACCGCTTGTATTTGTCGTAGTTTCAGAATTTGTCTTGTTCGCAGCAGTATTGGCCGAGTTATCGCCAACCGAAACGTTACCGCTGCAGGCGGTTCCAGCGATGATCAAAGCCGCGGCAACGATAAGTATGGTAAGCAGCGGCCATAGATTTTTTGACATCAATTTTTAGTCTCCTCAAAGGTATTAAGATTTCTCAAAATGTGAAATGCGACTATAATACCTGAGAATCGACCAAAAACTAATCGGATATGAAAAGATGCGGACCCGTATTTACGATCTTCTTTCTGTTCGCCGCACTTTCCGGCGTTTTCGCAAAGCACAAGATCACCGACCTGAAGCCAACGGTACTACTTATTTCGCTCGACGGGTTCCGCTACGACTACACCGAACGCTACACGCCGCCGACGATCTCTCGTCTCGCGAAAGATGGGGTCAGAGCCAGGTGGATGATCCCATCGTTCCCGACCAAGACCTTTCCGAATCACTATACTATCGCGACCGGACTCTACCCGGCGCATCACGGCATAGTCGAGAACAATGTTTACGACTTTGGCGAGATCTTTACGATGTCGAAGCGGAAGGAGGTTGAGAATCCGCGGTGGTGGTGGGGCGAGCCGATCTGGGTGACCGCCGAGAAGCAGGGTCAGATCGCCGCGAGCTACTTCTTTGTCGGGACCGAGACGATGATCGAGGGCGAAGCTCCGACGCACTGGCGAACCTACAACGGCCGCGTCCCCAACATAATGCGCGTCGACAAGATACTCAGCTATCTCGACCAGCCCGTCGACAAACGGCCGACGATGCTATCGATGTACTTTTCGACGACCGATGACGTCGGGCACGAGTTCGGGCCCGATGCTGAGGAAACAAAGTACGCCGTCTGGGAGGTTGACGGTTATATCCAGCGGCTCATGGAGGGACTCAAAATACGCGGCATCGACCGGCAGGTCAATATCATTATCGTGGCAGATCACGGGATGGCCGCGGTAGATCAGCGCAACGCCGTCGTGATGGACGATTACTTTGATACGACCGACAAGAAGTTAGCCGATCCAATAATCACGACCGGCGAGATCTGGCAGATCTTCCCGAAACCCGGCAAGGAGGATGAGATCGTCCGATCGCTGGCACCGATCAAACACGCGACCTGCTGGCGCAAGGCCGATATTCCTGCCCGCTTTCACTATAACGAGGGCCGTCGCATAGCTCCGGTCGTCTGCTCGTCGGACGAAGGTTGGTTCATGACGAGCCGTGAAAGATACGAGACGCAAAAGAAGTTGGACGATTTCGGACAAACCCGCGGCGCCCACGGCTATGACAACCGCGTGCAGTCAATGCAGGCGACCTTCATCGCACACGGTGCCGCATTCAAACGCGGTTACGTCGCCGAACCCTTTCCGAATGTTGACGTCTATAATATCATGTGCAAAATACTCGGCCTGACGCCCGCTACGAACGACGGTGACCTAGATCGGGTCAAAGCAATTTTCTCAAAATGAACTGGCGGTGGAGTTGACCTAAGTGCCAGGACGCGGAATGCTGCGGGCCGAGGTCTGCGATTCGACTTAATCGCTTAATTCGTTCGAATGCGGGTTGTGCGTTCCAGAGCTCTGATGATGCGTTCGAGCTGTGGCAGCTGCCGTTTTACTATATTTACCTGATCGCGGGCCGCCGGATCAGCGCCGAACCGTTCTACAAACTCCTGCCCGGCGAGCATCGAACGGCGTTGTTCGGGCGGGATCGCGTCGCGGATGGCCTCGAGCAGCTCATCGCTCGCCTCAAGCAGCTTAAAGGACCACTCTTCCTGTTCCGAGAGGGCAAATTCGACTCCTCGGCGTTCGATCTCGGCGATCATATCGCGGTTCGCCTGAGCACTCAACTCGGGATCATGCTGCGTGATGGTCAGCCAACGTCGCACTTCTCTGCGTGTTAGCGGGCGTTCTGGAGTTGGGCCTGCGGCCTGCGCGGCCACAGACAAAGCCGGTCCAACGAGGATCAAGATGAAGAGAACGAAGGGGCGCACAATTTGTCCTCCGGAAGTACAGATTCTCAAAAGGCCCCGAGGGTTGTTCGCCCAATCGCCGCATCATTTGGAGCGAATCGTAAGAACACGGATCTCCGGCGGCACCATAAATCTAAAAGGAAGGACGCTGCATCCTATGCCGCTGGTTACAAATAGATCGACATTGTTTTGCCGCGTATGGCCGTAGGCATACTTCTGGCCGAATGAAGACGGTACGACTGGATTGCCCAAGACCGGGATCCATACCTGTCCACCGTGCGTATGCCCCGCAAGCATAAGCTTCAGGTCCTTTGAGATCGAAAGGTCGCCTGTGATTACCGGGAAAAGATCGGGACTATGCTGCAAGACCATCAAATTCCCTTGTCCTGCAGCGTCAACGATCGCCTTTGCGTCAGCGGAAGTTTGTTTCCACGGCTTGTTCAGTTTCAAGTGGTCGATCATCCCGAATATCATTAGTCTCTTACCACCGTTTTCGATCGTCGCGACCTCGTGACGAAGCACCTTGTAATCAACGCGGGTGAGTTCCGAGGCCACGATGTCGTCGTTATACCAACCGTCGTGATTTCCCAACACCGCGAAAACCCCGTATCTCGCCTTCATTCCTGCGAGCCCGTCGGCGATGGTTTTCATTGGCATCTTAAGGCCGACTTCTGGAACAGGTTGGTCTTCGATAGATTCCGACACATAATCGCCAAGCATGACGATCATGTCGGCGTTCTCCTCGTTGACCCTTTCTACTACTTGACGAAGCCTCTCTTCTGTAACGCCGTTCGAACCTCCGTGAATATCACTCAGCATTACGATCTTCAGATTGTCGAATTCGGCATCCCAACCCGCTATCTTCAATTCGGCTTTGTTAATAACCAGCCGATGCGGTTCAGCAAAGTAGCCATAGGCCAAGCAGCCGAAACCGACCACGGCAAGCAGAAGGGCGGAGATCATGACGCGATCTTTCATCCGGTTACGTCTTAGCCTTGCGGGTTGAGAGCTTAGGATATGCCGTAGTCATTCCAACGATCATCGACCCGCTTGACTGTATCCTCGCGGGGCTCAAGTTCTTTCGGATACCACGGTTTCATTCGTGCATCGATAACGATCGGCGCAGCATAACCGATGTGATTGTTTTGAACGGTGGTCGCACCGGCATGGATATCCCTCGCCGGATCAAATCGCGTCCAGGTTGCCCAGAGAAATTTGTTAGTCGAACGAGCAAACTCGATATTGTCGTGGAGAACGATCATCTGCCAATCGCCGAATTTCCCCGATGTCGCGATACGCCCGGCCAAATTCTGATCCTTTGCGTATTCGGCGCCCTCGACGACCAGACATCCGCCGCAGAACGGCTCAGCCTTGGTGATGCCAATGGGTAATTCACCGTGAAACTCATTGACAAGCTCCCGTTTAGCCTCCCCCATGCCCATCAAGATCGCCTTGCTGCCGTGATTAATCTTGCCACTTGCATAATCAAGCGTGTCAAAGGCTGTTTGGCTAAAAACGAACAGGTCGCGGTGCCATTCAACACGTTCGAGAATGTGTTCGAAGAGTCTTTTGAAGTCTTTCAAGTCCAGAACGGCATCGGTCAGAAGGAGGAATTTGGTCAGAGACAGCTGCCCTTCGCCAAGGATGCGGAATCCTGCGGACAGGCCCTCGCGGGCGTATCTGTCCTTAACAACAGCCGCAGAAAGCGAATGAAATCCGGTTTCGCCATAGCTCCAGAGGTCGCGAACCCCCGGCATAACAAGCGGAAACAGCGGTGAAAGCAGTTCCTGAAGATAGTCACCGATCAGAAAATCTTCCTGACGAGGTTTGCCCACGACCGTCGCCGGGAAAATAGCGTCTTTTCGGTGAAAGACGGCATCGGCACGAAAGACCGGATAGTCATGAGCGAGAGAATAATAACCATAGTGATCACCGAATGGGCCCTCGAGCCGGCGTTCGTGAGGAGCAACGCTGCCGCAGATAGCAAATTCGGCTTCTGCTATCAGTCTGTGGCGGTT
The DNA here is from genome assembly GCA_021463165.1 of Pyrinomonadaceae bacterium. Classification (GTDB taxonomy): domain Bacteria; phylum Acidobacteriota; class Blastocatellia; order Pyrinomonadales; family Pyrinomonadaceae; genus OLB17. The sequence goes on from JAJTWY010000008.1 coordinate 28,493, forward strand.
TCTTCCAAGCGGGTTGTCGATCGTGGTTATTTTGCCGTCGTTTAGAAGCGATGCGAGCAGCAGTTCCGGGACGTCTTCGGGCAACGGGGCTATCGCTGCCAATATGATTGCCGGTGGGCCGCCAAGAAAGATGGTTGCCGGAAGCGGTCTGTTCTGTCTTTCCGCTTCAAAGTAATGAAACCCGCCGCCTTTTGCGATCTGCCAATGGATCCCCGTCGAACATTTAGCGTAACGCTGGATCCGGTACATTCCGAAATTATGTTTTCCGGAAGTCGGGCTTTCCGTATAAACCAACGGAAGCGTAATAAAATGTCCGCCGTCTTCAGGCCAGAGCTGAAGAAGCGGAAGTTTTTCGAGATCGACCGATTCCTGCCGCGATTCGAGCACGGCGGCCTTCCGAACCACTTTTGTGCCGAATTTTAGTGCCGAACTGGCAAGATCACGATACTCCCATAGCTTTGCCGGGGTTGGCGGAAGAAGGTTTTCGGCGGCATGCACCGCGCGTTTGACGAACTCGAGCGGTTTGGAGCCGAAAGCTAGATCGATGCGCTTTCGAGTACCAAACAGGTTGGTAACAACCGGAAAATCCGACCCTTTTACTCTACGAAAAAGGAGGGCTTTCCCTTCATTCTCGATCACTCGACGATGGATCTCGGCGATCTCGAGATAGGGGTCCACCTCAACCACAATTTCAGCGAGATCATTCTCCCGTCGAAGCAGATCAATCAATGATCGGAGGTTCTTGTGCATTCTAGAAACGCGTTACTTGAACTCGGCTCCGCTTAGCGTGAGCGAATCTGCCGCGACTACGTCGATCCTGGCGGTTGAAAATCGCTTAGCGAGGTCGTCCTTAAACACTGAGTAGTCACCGACAATTATCAGGTCGCCTCCGCGCATATTCCCCGTGGCAAATTCTCGGACTTGTTCCGCTGTAACCCGGTTCACATCGCCGATAAAGGAGTTCAGATCAGACGTCGGGAGAGCATACACAAATAGATCCCCGAGCGCGGCGGCAAGTTGAGACCCTGTTTCAAAGTTACGGCCAAATCCTCCGATGATCACCGCTTTTCGCGGCACAAGTTCCGATTCACCAGTGTCGGTGTCGACCATGCGCTTGAGCTCGGCCAGAACGAGGTCTGCGACCTCTGCCGCCGATTCGTTCTTGGTTTGGATGGTAGCGGCGAAATTCGTAGAGGATCGCCGCCATGCGAAACTACTTCCGGCTCCGTAGCTCAGGCCGCGCTTGATGCGGATCTCAGTATTGAGTCTCGACGAATAGCCGCCGCCAAAGATGGAATTGAACACTGAGGCGGTGAAGAAGCTGGGGGTTGCCCGCTGTATCGGATACAAGCGTTTGGCATACATAACTGCGGCTTGCCCCGATCTGGGAAGATCTACCACCATTATTCTGCGATACAAAGGCACTTGCCCCTTCCCGATACTCGTTCCGACTCCTTTGCCGATAGCATCGGAGCGCGGTGATCGCCAGCGGCCGAAGTGTCTCTTCGCGAGCGAATTTGCGAGGCCGGCATCGATGTCGCCGGTAAAGATCAGAATGGACGAATCGGGCCGGTAGTTTTGCTGATAAAACCCCGCTATATCTGGAACGTTGATCGATGAAATGCTCGCCTTCGTGCCGCCTGCGGGATGTTCATCAAAGCTATACCGGCTCGCAACGAAACCGGCAAGGAAAGATGGTTGTTTCAAGTTGTAGGTCAGCCCGTCGAGTGTTTGCGTCCTCAGAAGATCAAGTTCATCCTTTGCAAACTTAGGATTCAACGCAACGTCCGCAAATATCGCCAAGGCTTGGGATAATTTATCGGAAGTGACGGTTATGGCTGCGAAGGACCCGTTCCATCCGGCCCCGCTCGCGATCGACCCGCCGAGAAACTCAACTGACTCGGCGATCTCGGTCGCGGTCCGCCTCTTTGTCCCTTTTGTCAGCATCGTGGCCGTCAGGCTGGCCAGGCCCGCCTTCTGACGAGATTCGACCCCGGCTCCGTTCGCGACGACCAGCCTAGTTGTGATCAGTGGCGAGCCGGTCTTTCGGACTACTCGAACCGTAAGGCCGTTTGCAAGTTTTGTTTGGGTGATAGGTGGGATCGCAACGGGTCTCGACGGCCCCGGCTCCGGGATCATGACCTGAGCCTCAATAGCCGTTGAAAGAATAAAAAGGAGGGCAAGGTTTCTGATGAACATTATTTTGAACCTCCTTCATTGTCGTAATGGATCACTACTCGATTCGTCGGAGTAAAGTATTTTCTCATTACTCGCAGAACGTCGGCGGCCGTGACGGCCTGCAGCTTCGCAACGGAGGTGTTGACAGCTTTCGGGTCGTTGTCATAGGTTATTCCGTCCTGGATCGCCTCGGCCTTGCCTTCGTTCGTCTCCAAGGCGACTATAGTCTGCGACACAAGCTGGTTCTTAGCCCTCGCGAGTTCGCGTGCGGTCACTCCCTTGGTCTGGATCAGTTTAAGTTCGTTAAGGATCGATCGCTCTAGGCTCTGGCCGTCCTTCCCTTCACTGGCTATCGCAAAGAAATAGAGCAAACCTCCGTCGACCTTCATGTCGAACGTAAACGAAGCGTCTTGGGCTATCTGCTGCTTGTAAACGAGGCTCTGGTATAGGCGCGAACTCTCACCGTCGCTGAGAATAGTTGCGGCAAGGTCCAACGCAGGTGTGTCGGGATGCGACGATGGGGGAGCAAGATAAGTTATCGCTACCGCGGGGAATGGCACATTGGGCGCCGTCTTTTCGTAGCGCTTCTCGGCTGTTCTGGTTGGTTCCTTCGCGGTCACCCGTGGAATAGCCGAGCTCGGATTCGTGAGGTGGCTGAAGTATTTGTCCGTCCATGTGTCGAGCTGCTGCTGTTCAAAGTCGCCAACTACTATAAGATATGCGTTATCAGGGCGATAGTAGGTTGCATAAAACGACCTGGCGTCGGCCGGTGTCGCGGCGCTCAGTTGTTCGAGATCGCCTATGACCCCACGCTTGTACGGATGGACGGTATAAGAGAGGCTATTTATGTATTCGAAGAGCCGCCCATAGGGTTGCGCGAGGACGCTCTGTCGAAACTCTTCCTTGACGACATCCCTTTCCGAGGCGAAATTGGCGTCATCAACATTGAGATTCTGCATTCGCTCGGCTTCCGCCCAGAGAAGGGGTTCGAGATAATTTGAGGGAACCACTTCGTAATAATCCGTGTAGTCATCCCAAGTCGACGCGTTATTGAAGCCCCCGACGTCTTCCGTGAGGCGATCCAATTTTTCGCTAGGCATGTTCTTGGTTGACTTGAACATCATATGTTCGAACATGTGAGCAAACCCCGATCGTCCCTGTGGATCGTCCTTACCGCCGACACGATACCAGACGCGGATCGCAACGGTCGGACTCGAGCCATCGCGAACCGACACGACCCGCAAACCATTGCTAAGCGATCGTTCCTTGATATCTAGCTTGGCAACCTTCACCTGCGCCACTGCAGCACAGGTGACGAAGAGAATAGAAATGAATAGTGAAACTAGGCGCATCAGAGATCCTCAGTTATGACGAGCGGTGTTTGAAAAAGCTCGGGCCGTTAGGAATAGTCGTAAAAGCCCTTCCCTGTTTTGCGTCCATGCCATCCCGCATCTACATATTTCTTGAGCAACGGGCAAGGCCGGTATTTGGGATCGCCAAGTCCCTCGTGGAGGACATTCAAGATGGCGAGGCATACGTCGAGTCCAATGAAATCTGCAAGTGTCAACGGCCCCATCGGGTGGTTCATTCCCAGTTTCATTATCTCGTCGATCGACTCCTTGGTTGCGACACCCTCGTGAAGGGCAAAGACCGCCTCATTGATCATTGGCATTAGGACGCGGTTTGACACAAATCCCGGATAATCATTGCATTCGACCGGCACCTTGCCGAGCCGTTCTGACAGCTCCTTGACGCTCACGTAAGTCTCATCAGATGTTGCAATTCCGCGGATTACCTCAACCAGTTTCATAAGCGGAACCGGATTGAAAAAGTGCATTCCAATAACCTTGTCAGGTCGACCGGTGACCGCAGCGATCTTGGTGATCGATATCGATGATGTGTTTGAAGAAAGGATCGTTTCCGGTGCCGTTACTCGGTCGAGCTCTTCGAAGATCTTCTTTTTGATCGCAAAATCCTCCGACGCAGCTTCAACCACCAGTGAACAGCCCCTAAGATCTTCGAGCGAGGTTGTGGTTTTGATGCGGCAGAGGGTATCCAGTCTCTGTTCTTCGGTGATAGTTTCCTTTTTCACGAACCGATCCACACTTTTGCGGATATTCGCCAGTCCGCGTTCGACAGCCTCGGTCGAAATGTCACACATCATGACGTCAAAACCAGCTCCCGCAGCCGTCTGGGCTATGCCATTGCCCATCGTACCTGCACCTACTACGCCGATAAGTAAACTCATGTTGAATTATTCCCTTCTTAAGTTTCTGAATGAAAGAATAAATCTATCAAATAGGTCTCATTAATCGAAACGGGCGTTGCGCCAAAATACGCAACGCCCAATACCGCTATGCTTTCGGAAAGCTACTGCCAACTATTCGGCGGAGGAGCGGCGACATTTGCCGTTCCGGCTAGCTCGGCTCGATATGCCGGATCGTTAAAATATCGCTTGCCTTCGTCGCTGAATAAGAATATCAAGCCAAAAACGCCTATCGCCGTCCCGAACGGGAAGGACATGCACGCCATGATTGAGGCGATAACCGCCCAGATCCAGGCCCACGGTTTCTCGGTTCGCAACCCGTAACCGGCGATGATCTTTGGAACAGAGAACAGGATCACAAAGACAAATGCGATCGCAAACGCCACGACCAAGATGGTCATTATCAATTCGGGCGGCGGATCGCCAGCTTTCTGTGGTACCTGGGTGAATACCAGCCCGAACAGTCCGATGTAGATGACCGCAATTCCCGCGACGATCACGATATTAAGGGCTGTGTATATCCAAAACAGGAGACCGAGCAGCCGAGCCTTATCATGTGCGTTCATAATAGTTAATCCTCATAGTCACTGTACGAACTCGCCCTGGGATTTGTTGCAGCTCGCTGCTCTAATCGCGTTCGACAGCGAGCGCGACCGAGTTACCGCCTCCGAGGCAGAGTGCCGCGACCCCGCGTTTTGCCCCACGTCGCCTCATCTCGTACAAAAGCGTTGTCAAGACACGGCTGCCCGAATTGCCGATCGCATGCCCGAGCGCAACCGCACCGCCATTGACATTCACCTTGTCCAGATCGAGGCCGAGTTCCTTCATTACGCCGAGGGCCTGTACCGAAAACGCTTCGTTAAGTTCGAAAAGGTCAACGTCTCGAATATCCCAGCCAGCCTTGGCGAGAAGATTTTGCACACCTTTGACCGGCGCCATCATTATCATTTTAGGCTCGATCCCGGAACTCGCCCACGCAACCACGCGACCAAATGGTTCGATTCCATGGCTGGCCGCATTTTCCGCCGATGTCACGACCAGAGCCGACGCTCCATCGTTGACGCCCGGTGCATTGCCGGCCGTCACCGTACCACCGTCTTTCTTGAATGCGGGTCGCAGTTTACCCAGGTTCTCGACGGTCGTGTCGGGCCGGACAGGTTCGTCATGATCCAGAACGACCGGCTCGCCCTTCTTTTGCGGGATCTCGATCGGAACGATCTCATCCGCGAATCGTCCGGCTTGCTGGGCCTCGACCGCTTTTCGATGAGAGTTGTAAGCGAAGTTGTCCTGTTCGTCTCGGCCGATCTGATACTTTTCGGCAACAACTTCACCGGTGTTTCCCATGTGCCAATTTTCAAAGGGGCACCATAAACCGTCGTGGATCATGAGGTCGGTCGCGGTCTGATCACCCATTCTGAAGCCCTCACGAGCAGTCTTAAGTGCGTAAGGAATATTGGACATCGACTCCATTCCGCCTGCAACGACATATTCGGCGTCGCCTAGCTGCACGGCTTGCGACGCGAGCGCGACCGCGCGCAACCCAGATCCACAGACCATGTTGACAGTTAGCGCCGATACCTCAGGCGGAAGTCCCGCCTTCAAGGCTGCCTGTCGAGCCGGAGCCTGTCCTATGCCGGCCTGGACGACACACCCCATTATCACCTCGTCCACTTTCTCGGCAGGAATACCTGCACGCACGATGGCTTCCCTAATGGCGATCGCCCCCAGCTCGGGTGCCGAAAATCCCTTTAACAATCCCTGAAACTTACCAGTCGGGGTTCTTGCTGCACTGATTATTACTGCTTGTTTTGTATTCACGTATATAACTTCCTCTAGTATTCGATCAAAATAAACCCAAATTCAGCCTAATCTTCACCAATATCTTCGTTCCAGATCTCTGGATTCTTCGAGATGAAACTCGCAAGCAGATCGACACATTCTTTCGAGTCCATATCGATCACCCGAACGCCGCACTCTCGTAGCCAGTCGATCCCGCCTTGAAAGGTTCGTGATTCGCCCACGATCACGGTTCCGATACCAAACTGCCGAACGAGCCCGCTGCAATACCAGCAGGGAGCAAGGGTTGTCACCATGGTCGTATTCTTGTAGCTTCGCTGTCGCCCTGCTTTTCGAAACGCATCGGTTTCTCCATGAACGGAGGGGTCATCCTCCTGCACACGCCGATTGTGGCCGCGGCCCAAAACGGTTCCTGATGCATCAAACAATGCCGCCCCGATCGGAATACCGCCTTCCGCGAATCCGATCTCAGCTTCCTCGATTGCAACAGCCAGCATTTCCGCGTGGTTCGGTTCAGAAATCATTACGTCAATTTTATTCGCAAAAGGGCTCGATATGCTAACCTCGAAAATATGTCCCAGAATTTTAGCGCCGGTGATTTCCTGGTTTTTCAGCTCGAGTCCGGCTTTGCTCTGCTCAGGCTGCTCGGCCTTGAAGAGGCGGCCGATGGGAGGATCTGGCACGTAGCTGCCTATGGCGATTTCTTCCCTGATGTCGAATCTGCGGAAGCCGCGACGGCCGAGCCTTCTCGCCTGTTGGTGAACTCGCCGCATATCGCTTTGACCACCTGGGCGTTTGAAAGCTCTCAGGTAGCGCGGTTGTCAAATGTAGAGCTCACGGAGGCTGAGATCGCCCCGATGTCCCGTTGGCTTTCCGATCCAGGCCGTCAGGTTTCGGATCGCTCCGTACGCCTGCTGCTCGGGTTAAGATGAACGAAGCCGTACTTCCTCAAGTTGTTTCGTCGTGCGATCGGTAACGCTCGGAGGAGCTAGATCATCGAATCGGGCAGCCGATAGCTGGTTTCCGGGTTCGCCACTCGGGTTCGCTTCGACCCCGGGTGTTTTCTTGTTGCGAAAGTGGCGTCTCAACAGGATGCTTCTCCACAATGTCTGAACGTGCCAACACGAGATAGCGAGCAGCATACCACCGGTCACATAGATCAATGGATGGGTTTGCGGCGTAAATCCAAGCATTGTGTACAAAAGGATCGATAGCGTCAGACAGACGACAACGGTGAGAGAGCTGAGGACAATGTTTGCCCTGACGTGATCTTCCGGTGTCTGTCCTTTCTTTAACGGTTTCGAGAGGTCGGGGAGAAAAATTCCACACTGCCGGCAAAAGGTTTCCGGTTCCTGGTCTGCTCTGCCGCATTTAGGACAATACATCTTGATGGGATAAACGCATTCGGATATGCCGAAGTTCAATCAAGCTTCCTGCGTTTGATCTCCTTACTGATCATTTCCAATTCCCTGCTGACCTGGCCCGCGGCAGCAGAATTCTCCTGTGCTCGACGTATCAGATATGGCATTGCATCGGCGACGGGTCCGTAGGGTACGTATTTCGAGACGTTATAACCTTTTGACGCAAGGACATAAGAAAGATTGTCGCCCATTCCGTATAGCTGCGAGAAAAAGATGTTCGGATGGTCATGCGGAATGCCCATCTCATGCATCTTCTCGGCCAATTCGCGGGTGCTCTCTTCGTTATGCGTCGCCGCCACGAACGCCATGTCATTAAAATGCTTAAGACAGTACTCGATCGCCTGATCGAATGCCGCGTCAGTGTCGGCCTTCGTTTCGTAGATCGGTGACGGGTAGCCCATTTCCTCGGCCCTTTCGCGCTCCTTTTCCATGTAGGCTCCACGGACAAGCTTTACCGCATAAATGTATCCGTCGAGTTTTGCCTGTCTGCGGGACTCCTTCAGATGTTCGAGGCGGTCGGTTCGGTACATCTGAAGAGTATTGAACACGATCGGCCGCTCACGGTTGTACCGTTCCATCATATCCGTCGCCAGGCGGTCAATGGCGTCCTGTATCCATGAATCTTCGGCATCGATAAAGATCGGCTGGCCGAGCGAATATGCATACTCGCAGATCTCGCCGACGCGTTTATGGATCCGTTCGCATTTGGCCTGGCTTTTTGCGTCAAGCTTTTTGCGTTTGCTGAGTCGCTCAAGCGTTCCAAGCGGGGCGATACCAGTGACCTTGAAGACGGAGAACGGAATATTGGGATCGTCTTTGGCCCTTTTTATCGTCCGTATGATCTCATCCTTGGTCTTGTCGAAATCCTCCTCACTCGATTTCCCCTCAACAGAATAGTCCAGGATAGCTCCAATTCGCGCTTTCCCAAGGGCATCAACGGTCTTTTCACACTCTTGGATCGTTTCACCTCCGCAGAACTGCTCAAATACCGTAGCCTTGATCAAACCTTGGACTGGAAGGCCTATCGATAAGGCGAACTTCGTTGCGGCCGAACCGAGAGAATTCAGAAATGGTGAGTTGAGGAGTTTGAAGAGCCTATATTTCTCTTTTAGCTGAGCGTCCGTCTTGTCGGCAAATGCTGTCGCGGTGTCCTGGAAGTCCAATACGAAATCGCTCATAAAAAAGACAGTTCGCGTAAGACCGAACTGCTCCTAGACTGCACGAAATCCAATATACGCGAAAACGATAAAATCCACAATTTAGGTCTGGTACAACGATTGTCCATGTGCTTTGAAGCTGTGAAATTTCCGCATCGCCTTCCATATGCTAAAATCTCGCCTTTATGGCTAAAGGATTACCGAAGAGAACTGAGAACTATTCCGAGTGGTATAACGAGATCGTAAAACGTGCTGACCTGGCCGAAAACAGCTCGGTGCGCGGCTGTATGGTGATCAAACCTTATGGCTTTGCGATCTGGGAGAAGATGCAGCGCGCCCTTGACGATATGTTCAAGGAAACGGGCCACGTCAATGCATACTTCCCGTTATTCGTACCAAAATCATTCCTAGAAAAAGAAGAGGAACACGCAGAAGGTTTTGCCAAAGAGTGCGCGGTCGTCACGCACTATCGTCTCAAGGCGAATCCAGATGGCAAAGGCCTTGTGGTCGATCCAAACGCCAAGCTCGAGGAAGAACTTATCGTACGGCCCACCTCGGAAACCGTGATCTGGAACACCTATAAGGGCTGGATCCAGTCGTGGCGCGACTTGCCTATTCTCGTCAACCAGTGGTGCAACGTGGTCCGCTGGGAAATGCGTACGCGGCTGTTCCTTCGCACCGCCGAATTCCTCTGGCAGGAAGGCCACACGGCCCACGCCACGCGCGAGGAGGCTGTCGAGGAAACTGAGCGGATGCTCGGCGTCTATGCTCGCTTTGCCGAGGAATGGATGGCCCTACCGGTGATCCAGGGCACGAAAACCGCCAGCGAGCGCTTCGCCGGTGCTGAAGATACGCTTTGTATCGAGGCAATGATGCAGGACGGAAAAGCCCTGCAGTCGGGCACATCGCATTTCCTGGGCCAGAACTTCGCCAAGTCCTTTGACGTCAAATTTGTCAACAAGGAGAACCAGCTCGAATACGCCTGGGCCACCAGCTGGGGTGTTTCGACGCGAATGATGGGAGCCCTCGTGATGGCCCATTCGGATGACCACGGCCTTGTGCTCCCCCCAAAACTCGCTCCGATCCAGGTCGTGATCGTTCCTATTTATAAGACGCCGGAAGAACTCGCCGTGATCTCAGAGACCGTCGATCCGATCGTCAAGGAGCTCAAAGCCGCGGGTGTCATCGTCAAATACGACGATGCCGACAATCAGCGGAGCGGCTGGAAGTTCGCCGAATACGAGCTCCGCGGAGTCCCCGTCCGCTTGGGCCTCGGTTCACGCGATCTCGAGAACGGCACCATCGAGGTCGCTCGTCGCGATAACCTGACCAAAGAGTCCGTCGCCATCGAGGGGGTGGTAGAACATGTCAAAGTCCTGCTTGATGAGATCCAGGCCAATCTCTTCGATCGTGCGCTGAAGTTCCGCGAGGAAAACACCCACATCATTGACACCTGGGAAGATTTCAAAACCCAGATCGAACGTGGGGGCTTCATCATGTCCCACTGGGACGGCACCGCAGAGACGGAGGAAAAGATCAAGGAAGAGACGAAAGCTACCATCCGCTGTATCCCCTTCAACTCGATCACCGAAATGGGTAAATGCGTCTACTCCGGCAAAGACTCGGCGAGAAGAGTGGTCTTCGCGAGAGCGTATTGAGATCACAGCGCGTACGGCGGATTATTCTCGTACCGGACTGTATTCCTAGTGGTACGCAGGGTTACTACTCACGAGCGTTACTGACAAAGTATTTCTGCCGACCAACGTGGCTGTTTTGTCGGGTCGGTTGAGCATTGGTACGTGCCGCTAGCGGTTCTACCATCGGGCGAGAGCGTGCCCGCATAGATGCAATTCCCGATGCCGTAATCGTAGTCGACGCGGGCAGTTACCGTCCGCCCGCTGAGCGAAACAGTGTACTTTTCAGAGAAACGGCTTCCGTCGGTGTAATTGAAAACCGCATCAAAAATGTTACTGTCGCCGACTCGAGTAAATGTCGCGCGAGCGTTAAACTCATTAGTCAGATTCCATCGGCGTCCAATTCCGCACCCCGTGGAGACCGAAGTGGCCTTGGCGGATCCGGTCGAATAGACGGCATTTGAAGAATATCCACCACAAGTCTGATTAGGATCGCCGGTGCATTTCATGTTGCAATTCGTCGCCGGACCGTAGCGGCCATAGCTATTCCCGCACAAACAGCTTTCACCATATTGCAGGCCCGCAAATTTAAAACCTCTCGACTTGCACGCCGCGATACAACGTTCAGGCGTATTTGTCGAACTGCGGTTCAGAGATCCGTTCAGGTCGAAATCGTTCGTATCTTTGAAGCAGCCAAGAAAGGTCGGCGAGCCGTCTACCGTCGGTCCTGCGAGGGTCGTGACGGGACTCACAGCGGTACGCGTCACGGCAGCCGATTGGCCCGGGCCGACAATTACGGGTTTCAGAGCCTTATTTGTCGGCGTAAGCGTGACCTGACCGCGATAGACGGTCACGCGGGTCGTGCCGGGCGTGTTTGTGTCAAAAACTATGTGCGGCGGGCCGGGCGGTTCGAGATTCGGTACGAGCAAGGAGTCGTAGGATGCATCCAAAAAGCTATAAAACGCTCGATCTCTTTTGGGGGATCGGTCGCCCCTGATCCACGTCAGCCCGTCTTTTACGCCGCCAATGGCTTCTTTTGTTTCGACCTGAAAGAGCTCAGGGAAATCGTAATTCTGCTTCATTGTTATGGTTTCCCAGAACCAGTTCATCTTACCGCCGGCGAGTTCGATCCGGTATCTTGTCAACTCACCGACGCTTTCCGGTGTCTTGCACGGCAGCCGTAGATTTGCATTGCTTTCGAGCATCAGCTTGACGCCGGGCATCATGACGTATATCTCCCATGGATACCGCTGGCCATAAACCGGGTTGTCCGGCGCAAGCACCCACGTTCGTCCGGGAAAATGTCCACGCTCATCCGGCGAATACATGTCGCCCATTCGCCCGGTGTGATCGTAAACAGCCATCGCGACCAGTTCGTCGCGCGGCGGCATCGCTTCGACCCAGACCGATGACAAAACGCTCCTGCACCACGAGTAATTTGAGTTTTCGGGTTTGATCTGGACTACCGAATTTCGATCGATCTCCTTTTTTTCTTCCTTTTTGCCCGGGCCTTTGACTGGGCACGTTCGGTCGATGCATTCCTGACAAGCTTTGAGCTTTGCGGGGGCATTCGGAGAATTCGGATTCTGCCCGTAGTAGCCGGTAACGCCGCACCAACTGTAGGTCAGGTTATCGGTCCTCTTGGTCGGATCGGGATCGTCCTTGCACGCCCCACAAGTTTTGAAAGCCTGGATACAGCACGAGTCGTCCTGGGCCGAGATGGCGAACACGCCCAGGAGGAGCATTGAGGCTATCAACAGGCATTCATATTGCCGCACGTATCTACTCCTCCTTGTCCGTCTTGACCGTGCCATCCGCTCGAAGCCAATCTCCGCATGTTCGTTTATCGTTGATTTCATTCTGGTTGATCCCGGACGCTATTGACCGCAAATAGTGCGAATTACTTCGCCAGTAAGAACTCACGTACCTCGGCCGCGACTCGACCTTTCAGCTTCGGATCGCGGTAGAAATTGTGGTTTGTGTTTCTCAGGACGACGATTTTGGCATGCGGTGCCTGTTTTTTCATTTGATCGATGTTCTTGAATTGGCGCGGGCGGACGACCTTCTCCATGAACTCCTCGGCACGTTTCTTCAAGCCTGCATCGGTGTCGGGTTTCAGGGCCCAATGCTGTTCGAAGATCGCGTAGTAGCTCAGAATAGGAGCTTTGATCTTTCGATAGTCGGGAAGAAAGTTGTCCTGCATCTTCATCATCGCTTCCTCGATCCGTGTGAATTTTTCCGGACTCGTCGGGTCGACTAACGGATCAAGCTGTTCTAATGTCGGCAGGTCTGTTTTATCATAAGCGGCTTCGAGGTAGACGAGTTTTATGACGCGTTTTGGATAGGTATTCGCGAATTTGGTCAACTCATCGCCGCCAGTGGAGAATCCGACGAGATTTACGCGGTCGATCTTCAGATGGGCCAGGAACTGGCTAATATCTTTCACAAGGTTCTCGATCTCATAGCCGGTCTCGATCTTTTCAGATTGCCCATGGCCTCGACGCGTGAGTCCAATAACACGGAATTTGTCCGCGAGCGTTGGAGCCAAATCGTCAAAATTATGAGCGCTGCCGGGAAAACCATGAAGAAACAAGACCGCCTCGCCGTTGCCGCCCCAGTCGAGATAGTTCAGTTTCACTCCGTTAACGGTCACAAACTCGCTCTTGTGCTGCGACGTGTCAGCCCGCGAGCTCTGAGCAGTAACCGGAAGCGAGTCAAGGAAGGGCGAGATAAGGAGGGAGAAGACAAGAGCGCGTATCAGAGCTTTCATTCTGTGTGCCACTATTTCGCTATTCACTCCGCGAGGTGAGACTAGTATCGCACATTTCGCCCGCGGCCGGGGATGGTTTCGAGGGTTACAACGATGAACGGCCTGCAAGTCGATATCCGCAGCCATTTTGCGAAGCAAGATCCGCCGGAACTGTTTACTTTTGCTTATCTGCCTCGGCAGGCGGCGGGTCAATTTGTTTTGGCGTGTCGCGGTTAGCGAGCGAGATCCCGAAGATCTTTGGGTCATTAATGAATTCCGCAAGTTTTTCGGGGCTGAAGGTTGCACGGATCACGGCGGCGTTTTCCGTGTTGACGGTAACGAGTGCGATCTTTACGTTCTTCCCGTCCTCACGCAGGTACATATAAACCCGATCGCTCTGATTGTTCGCTCGGATCCGCAGCACGGAGGACCATTCCGGGCCGAAGGAGGCCCGCATGGCGTCCTGCATTTCAGTGTCCAGGCTGTCAAGAGAGACATTGAGATCCTTGTATAGCGTCATGTCGAAGCTCTTGACGCCGGCCGGACGAATTACCTTGACCGCCGCGCGAGCCAACCAGAGGAAGCCGAGGCTAACCTTCTTCGCCTTGTATTTCGCCTTCAGGTGGCTGGCTATCCGGTCAAATTCGTTCGGTTTTGCCAATGATGCGGGCGCCGTGACGGCGAAGGCACCCAGCAGGATCATTGAGGCGATCATCAGGCGTTTGGATTGCCGCATCTCTCTACTCCTCCTTATCTTTTTTAACCGTGCCGTCACGCTCGACATCGATCTTCGGAATGTTCAGCCTGCCGCTGAGTTCGATCAGCATTTCGATATCGATCATTCCTATCACATTTACGACCGCGACCGACTTGTTCTCGGACATGACGACGGCGACGCCGTCCATCTTGTCACCTGTGAACATCGTGTGAATGTCGATCTTCTGATTGTTTTTCTTGCTGCGGACATTGGCGAGCTTTTCCCAACCCGGGGCAGTAAGCTGTGAACGGATCTGATCGATATCCGTCATGTCGTACTCATTCTCTTTTTCGAAATTGTAAACCCGGACATAGATCCCGCGAAGGCCGGTTATTGCCGCCGCGACCTTCTTGGCATCCTCGTCCTTGACCTTTGCAGTAACGCGTTTTGCCAGATCGAGCAGCTTTCCGTCGACATTTACCTCGACGACATCACGCGCCTTTGACTCGAGACTGTTCAGCCGGTCAAAGTGCAACCGAGCCGCATCCTGTCCACTCGCCTCGACCGCGGAGCCTATGGCCAACACCATCGCAGCCAACAATAAAAAACGTACTTTCAATATCCTCATAACTTCTCTTCGTCAATATTCAAGTCTAATCTTCAGTTCGGTTGATCGTGTCGCTAACAGCCTTGAACTTTGAGCCCGTGATCGACAAGGCGAGCATCAACTGATCGTAGGCGTACCTCTCTTGACGAGTAAGCCTCTCGGGCCGCCTCGGAGGCTTCGCTGCGACTGCTCTTGCGGCGATAACTCGTCTGGCTGCTTTCCGTTCCGGCAGATAAACCGTCTTGACGGGTTCTGGATCAGATCTCGGAACATTGCCCTCTTTCGCGGGTGCCTGTGTGATTGCACCCACTTGCGTATCCTTCGCAGAGACTGGAGTAGTTTCGTTCGAGATGTCGCGTCTAGAAATCAGAAACCAGACGCCAACCAGCAACACACCCGCAACGCCACCTGCTAAGATCCGGGCCAAGGAGCGCCGAAACCAGGTTCGTCGTGGTTCGAAAACAAGCTGCTTCTGTACTAGCGTAGGAGGCGCCACCGGCTGGTAACGGAGATCGGAAAGTAAAGTTTCCAGTCGCTCGATATCGGCATCGTTTCCGGTTTTGTCCCAGAGGTAATCGTTGTTCATCCTTTTTTTCCGGTAATACCCAAGCTCTTTCGCAAAAGGTTCATTCCCCTGTGTAGATTTACCCTTACAGAATCGGGTGAGAGGCCGGTCAAGTCCGCGATCTCGTTGCCGGACATCCCTTCGACCAGTCTTAAAACCAGCGTTTCCCGATATGCTATCGGCAGCGACCTGATCGCATCCAAGGCTTCACTTGCCTCAAGCCTCAGATCGCGTTTCCCTTCGATATCGCCTGTCAGTTCGTCGGCCGGCCTTGCCGCACGGTAATGATCGACAACGTAGTTGCGAGCTATCCTTGCCAGCCAGCCGCCAAGGGCGTTTTCGTCGCGAAGCGATCCAATATGTCTATAGGCCGCTAGAAAGACTTCCTGAACGATATCCTGGACCTCATGTCTGGGTAACCTCGCAAGCAGGATCGCGTGTACCAGCGGAGCAAACTCCCGATAGAAGTCGCCAAACGCCTGTTCATCCCCAGCCTTTATCGCTGAGATCATCCGCGACCGAGGCGACTCCGAAACCGGTGCAGCGGCCGATTCGGCGGCGAAAAAGTACGTGGTTCCAGCGAACTCTCTATCTGACATTGTTTAGATCTCTTCTGCTATCTTGGAGAGAGTCCTGAGTTGCGACTTTCCACGATCGCGATAGCTCGGAACTACGCTGTCCTATAAGACGAGCAGCGGGAGAAAGTGTTAACCGTAAGTCGGAAAAATATCATAATTTAAGACTATTAACGCCTATTCTGCGTCTAAAAGTTGCGTCAAAAGTGTCGACCGGACGGACGCGTGGTGTTTTTGAGTTATTATTCTCGGGCCAAGGGGGCTTCACGGAACGAGCTGGATGTACATTAATTTTACCGATGAACAGCTTGTCGAAAAGGCCGTGCGGGAAGATCCTGAGGCGTTCGGCGAGATCGTGCGGAGATGGGAGCGGAAGATCTTCGGCCTGTGTTTCGGTATGCTCGGTCGTGAACATGATGCCGGAGATGCCACTCAAGAAACATTTGTTGCGGCATATCGATCTTTGGGGAACTTTCGAGGTGAGGCGAAGGTTTCGTCGTGGCTGCACCGCATAGCGGTCAATCAGTGTCTGACGATCAAGCGGCGACAGAAAAGTCGGTCCGAGGAGTTTTTGGATGATGAGAATGGCGAAGAGGAACGTGTTTTTGTCGCGTCCCCGTCGCTTTCGCCGGCCCGGCGAACTGAGCAGGCCGAGCGGCTCACTCTGGTCAGGCAGGCGGTTGGCGCGCTGCCGACCGATTTGAGACAAGTGATCGTGATGAAGGAGTTCGAGGAGATGACGTTTCAGGAGATATCGGAAACCCTTGAACTACCGCTCAGTACAGTGAAAAGCAGGCTTTATACGGCATTGAAGCAGTTGAAGATGAGGCTGGAGCGAACCCCGGTCGAGGTGGTTTAGAAATGGAAAGGAACGGAAATAACAGGAACTGTGGATTTGACGATCTGATCGTGTCGTACATATACGATGAGGTCAGCGCGGCCGAGCGTCGTAAGCTCGAAGGCCATTTGCTCGGGTGTTCCGCCTGCACGGAGGAATTCGCGTCCATTTCGAATGCAAGATTTTCAGTTTTCGAGTGGCATAAGGAGGACTTCTCCGATCTGCCGACACCGGAGATCGTCATTCCCTATTCAACGTCAGTTGTCAACGAGCAAAGCGCCGGGATCTGGGCCGGGATCAAGGCGCTTCTTGGCGGCTTTGGGATGCCGGCCTTTGTGGCAACGGCACTGCTGGTGACGGTGGGCGCGGCGTTTTTAGCACTTACAATTTCGCGTCAGTCAGGCGAGCAGATCGCGACAAATGTTGAAACCGAACCGGTTAGGCCGGCACCTGTTGCTGATAAGCAAGCAGATCGAACAGTATCTGCCTCAACCGAGACCGTTCCCGTTCCGATGCCTGTAGCCGTTCCGTCAGTTGACCCTTCGGCCGAGCCGAAACCTGTGAAAGCTGTCGAAATACGGCGCCGGAAGCCGGCCCGACAGATGAATTCACAGGTCGCGGAACGCGTTCAGCCCCCACCGCAGCAGCAGCGAAAGGCCCCTGCTCTTAGTAATTTTGATGAAGTTGACGACCGGTCGCTGCGTCTCAGCGACCTGTTCGCAGACGAGATCGATACGAGGTGATAAATATTATGACCATCAGCAACCTGATCAGGACCATTTTGCTCGGAATGACGGTATTTGCCTTTTCGGCAACATTGGCTGCCCAGGAACTGCAGGACCAGCGAAAACCGGCTGAGCCGCCCGCGGACTTTCGCACAAATGCTCTTCGGCAACTCGGTCTCTCGCGTGAACAACTCCAGCGTATTCGCCGGTTGAATATGGAGCGGAAGCCCTTGATGGACGCTGCCCAAATGCGATTGCGGCAGGCGAATCGTGCCCTTGACGATGCCATCTACTCCGATACCGCGACCGAAGCCGATGTGCAGGCTCGGCTGCGCGACTTCCAATTTGCTCAAGGTGAGGTCATCCGGATCAGATTTATGAATGAGTACGGCGTTCGGCGGATACTTACACCGGAGCAGTTGACGCGTTTTCGTATCCTACGGCAGAGGTTTGAGCAGGCTAAAGGAAACGGTCCGGAACGCCGCGCGGCCCTCGATGCGACGATGCCCGAGCCCGTTAACGAACGCTCGGCGAGGCCGGGCATCGTTGACGTCCGGAACCCTTAACTATTCAACATAGTTTTGAAGTGACCTGCGGTCGGACCTAAATGTCCGGCCGCTTCTTCTTTGAAGTTATCCCACGTTCGGTATATCCTTTTTCGAGAACCCGTCGCCCCTTTGATCGGATGAATCTCTTCACACGATTTCTGTTTGAGCTCCAGGCCATCACAAATCTTCTATGGCGCTCGATAAAGGGTTTAACAAAAAGCCCGAGATATTTCGGCGAGATCATCAATCAGATGGACCAGATCGGTGTCGGTTCGCTCGGGATCGTTGTGATGACGGGGTTTTTTACCGGAGGCGTGTTGATACTCCAAGCCTATCCAACGCTGGCATACTACGGTGCCCAGAGCAACGCCGGACAGGGCGTTGCGACGTCGTTGATCCGGGAGTTAGGCCCTGTTCTTACTGCTTTGATGGTTGCGGGACGCGTTGGCTCCGCCATTTCGGCCGAACTCGGAGCGATGGTCGTTTCGCAGCAGATCGATGCGATGCGGGCACTTGGCACTTCACCAGCCCGAAAACTAGTTACGCCGAGGATCATTGCACTCCTGATCACGCTGCCTCTTTTGACGATCGCTGCTGATCTTTTCGGGCTGATCGGTGGCGGACTCGTGGCCAATCAGCTCTACGGTCTCGATACCAACACCTATGTTTCCTCGGTACGTACGGGTACGGACATCAATGCTCTGGTTACGGGAGTTATAAAACCGATCTTCTTCGGGCTGATAATCGGCCTGATCTCGTGTCATAAAGGATTGACCACCAAGGGCGGGACGGTAGGTGTCGGGATCTCGACCACGCAGGCGGTGGTTTTATCTTCGATCTGCGTCATTATTTCCGATTTCTTTCTCTCGAAATTACTCCAGAGTGCGCTTGACAGCACGCTCTTTTGAAGTTGATCTATGGTCTTCGATGTATGGAAAAGCGGTGAAGTGCTGGGTGAGGAAGAGCTATGCGGGTCGCACGCCACCGTCATCAATGAACGCCGGATCTTACCTGCGATCGAATTTAAGGACGTCGAACTAGCATTTGATGACCAGGTGATACTCGACAAGGTCAGTTTTTCGGTCCGTCGCGGCGAGACGAAGTTCATCCTTGGACCGTCGGGTACCGGAAAGTCCACGATCATCAGGCTGATCCTCGGGCTTCTTAAGCCTGATTCCGGGCGCATCCTGATCGATGGCGAGGATATAACCGATTTTGACGATGTGGAATTGATGCGGATACGAAAGAATGTCGGAATGGTGTTTCAGGAAGGAGCACTGTTCGATTCGCTTTCCGTGTACGACAATGTGGCCTATCGCCTTCACGAGACAAAAACCCCCGAGGACGAGGTTGAACACGAGGTGCGAAGGATGCTGCGTTTTGTTGATCTCGAAGACGCGATCGACAAAATGCCGAGCGAACTGTCAGGTGGGATGCGTCGCCGCGTTGGTATCGCGCGGGCACTCGTCGGCAATCCGAATATAGTGTTATTTGATGAACCGACCGCCGGACTCGACCCTCCGACGGCTAGGACGATCTGCGAACTTGCTATTAAACTAAGGGACATCGAGGACGTTTCATCGATCTTTGTGACCCACGAGATGAATAATCTCGAGTATATTTCTACTGAGTACGCCATTCTCGACCGTGAGGGTAACGTTGGTTTTGAGCTTGAGGGCGAAACGCGGTGCCAGCTTAATACCGAGGTTTTGATGCTGCGTGAAGGAAAGATCGTCTTCAGCGGCCGGGATGAGCCGCTGCGGCACTCTGACGATCCCTATATCCGACGTTTTCTGCGGGGAAAATAGCTGAATTATGCCGAGAAGCAACCAAAAACTTGCCTTTGCGGAGATCAGGGTCGGAATCTTCATGCTTGCCGCTCTCTTGGTAACGGGCTTTCTGATCCTCAACTCGACTGGCAGCTTCAACCCTTTTGAGAAGAAAATGAAGCTCAAGATCAGGTTCGAGAGTGCGGACGGCCTTCACGCGGGCGCGGATGTGCAGCTAGCCGGGGTCTCTATCGGGAAGGTCGAAGATGTTGCTTTTCTGCCGCCCGATTCGAAGCCCGGAGAAAGGATCGAGGCTACGTTGAGCGTCGTTCAGGTATTGGACCGTAAACCGATAAGCGAGCTGATCAGGAGCGATTCGAACGCTCAGCTCGTCGCAACATCAATACTCGGCAATGACAAGATGATCAATATCATACCCGGTACGATCAACGGCAGTCCTGTTGACGACGGTGCGGTGCTTCAAACAAGTCCTTCGATCGGGCTGAACCAGCTGACCTCAACCGGAAATGATCTGCTGGCGCAGATAAATAAACTTGCGGTCCCGGCTAACGAGATACTGAACAAGGCGAATCAGGGTGAAGGCACACTGGGTCGGGTCATCAATGATGCCCAGCTTTACAACAGCCTCGACGGCGCGGTCTCGGAAACCAAGCTGACAATGACCAAGCTGCAGACCACCATAGATCGTATCAATAACGGTGAGGGCAGCGCCGGCAAGATAATCAACGATCCGGAGCTCTACCAGAGTCTGAACAAGACGGTGGCCCAGCTCGAGGCGATATCTGCGGATATCCGCGCCGGCCGCGGTTCGGCGGGTAAATTTATCAACGATGACCAGCTCTACAATGAGGCTCGTGACACAATAGCTGAACTGAAAAGATCGGCGGAAAAGATATCTTCGATAGCAGATGACGTCAAATCCCTCACCGCAGACGTCAGAGACGGCAAGGGCACAGCCGGAAAGCTTTTCCGTGACGAAAAAATGTACGACGAGGCCAAGGATGCTCTTGCTCGATTCAATACGACCATCAGCCGGATCGATTCAATATTGACTGACGCACAGGCAGGCAAAGGCACCGTCGGCAAGCTCTTGACGGACGAGACGCTCTTCAACAGCGTCAATCAAACCGCAAATAACATCGCAACTTTCACGGGAGAAGGGACGAAGCTCCTTGACGATTTTCGCAAGAACCCCAAAAAATACCTCCGAATAAAACTAGCGATATTCTGAACAAACTTCAGATCTGACTTGTTTTCATACAACTCAATAGATTATATTATTCATCTATGATGCATAATATGCAGTGGGGCTGCATATGAAGCCTCAAATATGCGAAAGAAGGCGAGACAGGAGAAGCTATTGGAGCTCATTTCGCGGGCGTCAGTGTCGAACCAGTTCGAACTGGCATCGCTGCTTGAATTGAACGGATTCAAGGTTACGCAGGCGAGTGTTTCTCGAGATCTGGATGAGCTCGGGATCGTTAAGGTGGGTGGTATGTATGTTCGACGGCCGATGGGTACTAACCCGGAATTCAGCGGTGTGACGTTCCGGACTGCCGGTGAGAACCTTATCGTCGGACGCTGCGCATCGGGGCTTGCATCGGCGATCACGGTCAGGATCGATGGATTTGGCATTCCGGAGATCGTCGGGACGATCGCGGGGGACGACACCATTTTCATAGCCGTTGCCTCTGCAGCAGCCCAAAAAGTGGTCATCGAAAGGCTCGCGGAGATCTTTGGTTGAGAGGACGACAATATGAGGTACGTGGATATTGAGAAAATGGGGTCCTGCGTCGCGAACCTGATGCTTGCGCGTTCCGTCGCGGTCCTGGACGCGGTCGATTCGCCTAAAGTCGGCGATGTAGTGGTCGTCAAGGCTCTTTCCGAGAGCACGACTTATGGCAACCTGGAGCTTCCGTCCGGACGCCTTGCAAAGATAAACACGGGCGACGTGTTGCTCGGAGCTCTTGGAAAGCGCCGTGCCTTAAAAGGTTTTGTTGGTGACGTGCCCACGACAATAAAAGTGGGGGACCGGCTCCATTTACTGAATATGGGCGGCGTAATAGGCCTTTGCAGCGGCCATCACTCTTCGTTTTCAGATGCGATCGAGGTTGAGGTACGAGGAATTGCCTGTGACGAGGAACGAAACATTCTGAATATTGCGGATGGTGCCTTGAAACCGCAGCAATCGCTTTCTCATTCTGCCCCTATCGTGATGATAGCGGGTACCTGTATGAATTCCGGCAAGACCGTAGCTGCGACGGAGATAATAAAGCAGGCGGCGAATGCCGGAGTTCGTGTTGCTGGCGCAAAGATCTCGGGAATTGCTTGTTTGCGGGATACGCTCCACATGGAGGACCACGGTGCGATCGCAAGCGCGAGCTTCCTTGATTGCGGGCTTCCCTCCACAGTTGACTATGGCGATCTTGCACCGATCGCAAAGGCCATCCTGAACCACCTGAACAGTTTTTCTCCCGAGCTGATCGTCGTTGAACTCGGTGACGGCATCGTCGGCGGATACGCGGTAGATTCGGTCCTGAGGGATAGTGAGATCCGTTCAGCGACCGCGTCCTTTGTCTTTTGCGCCTCCGATTATGTAGGCGTGATCGGTGGAATGTCTGTGCTCGACGGTCTGGGTATCGACGTTGACGTCGTTGCTGGATCGGTCACCGACGCTCAGATGGGCGAGGATTTTCTTGTTGAAAAATTTGGTGTTCGCGCCGGAAACGCGCGAAGAAACGGACGGCGACTATATGCCCTTGTTACCGAAAATATAGATCTTGGACAGGGCCGTCTTTCCGCCCCCGGAGAAGTGGTGGTTGCAGCATGAGTAGAAAGAAGGTCGCTATATATGGCGGTTCGGGGTACGGCGGAAGCGAGCTTCTGCGGATACTCCTGTTCCACCCGGAAGTTGAACTTGTTTTTGTTACCGCGAATGAACATGCAGGAAAGCCGATCAGAGAAGTCCACAAGAACCTGAACGGTTTTACCGACCTCTTGTTCCTTCCCGCTCCTGACGATATTTCAACTATCGACGGGGTTGACCTGGTCTTTTTTGCCCTGCCCCATGGGCAAGCCCTGAACTTGATCCCACAGTTGCCCGGCGGTGTTAAAGCGATCGACCTCTCTGGTGATTTTCGTATCGATGAACCCGATATCTTCCGGAAGTACTATAAGCTGGACCATGCCGGACAGATCCAGGCGAAATTCACCTACGGGTTGACCGAGACCAATCGCGATGCGATCAAATCCGCCGAATACGTTGCCAATCCGGGCTGTTTTGCGACCGCGACCCTGCTGGCTCTGGCTCCGTTGGTCAAGAATGGGCTGATCAGCGGTAAAGTGGTCGTTGATGCGAAAACGGGATCGAGCGGCTCAGGAGCAAAACCGGCTGCGAACACTCATCATCCGCAACGCATGAACTCGTTCTATGCGTACAAGCCCTTTACGCACCAGCATGTACCGGAGATCGAGCAACATTTGCGGCAGGTCGGCTCGTTCGATACCGACCTGATCTTCATGACCCATAGTCTGCCCGTGTCTCGCGGTATTTTCGCGTCGTGCTATTTGGAAACATCCGCAGATCTGACCAAAGAGGACATAGGGAAAATTTACAGCGGTTTTTACGAGGGCTCATATTTTGTACGGATCGTGGAAGGTTCGCCGGACATAAATTGGGTAAAAACGACCAATTTCTGTGACATCGCTTTTCATACATCTGGCAAACAAGTCGTTGTTTTTTCGGCGATTGATAATTTGGTAAAGGGAGCTGCGGGCCAGGCCGTTCAGAATATGAACCTTATGTTCGGATTTGATGAAACGACCGGCCTTCGACTGCCCGGGACGACCCCATAAATGCTAACGACGATCGAAGAGGAGACTTGGTTCTACACCCTGGAATACGACGGCGAGACCGATCAGTATTTTCTCGATGTCGTCTGCGGCACGGTCGCGATATTTACGATAAGGATCAAGCTGACACCGAAGGAGGTGGCAGAGTATCTAGAGGACCCGGCAAGCATACGCGGCTTGGCCTACTCGGTCGTTGATCACCCGGCAGATTTTCTGGATCGGCGAGTGAATTAAATGGATTTTGAGAAGATCAAAGAGTTGGAAGATGCATTTCAGGTCGAGACCTATGCCAAAATGGGCATCTCCGTCGAACGCGGCCGCGGCTCGCGGATATGGACGAGCGAAGGGGTAGAATACATCGACTTGTACGGAGGCCATGCCGTGTGCGCAACGGGACATTCACATCCGCACGTCGTCAAAGCCATCCAGGAACAGGCCGAAGATGTCCTCTTTTACTCCAACCTTGTTTATTCAGGCATCCGGGCCAGAGCCGCCGAAAAACTTGTCTCCGTCGCCCCTGGATCACTTACTAAGGCGTTCTTTTGTAACTCAGGAACCGAAGCCAACGAGAATGCGATGCGAATGGCAAGAATGACGACCGGCCGGGAGAAGGTTGTGACCTTTACCGGCGGGTTTCACGGCCGAACCGCCGATTCCATCTCAGCGACATTCCTTGGGAAGTACCGCGATATAGGAAAGCCGAATGTTCCCGGACATATCTCGGCAGTATTTGACAATATCGAGAGCGTCAAGGTCGTGGCAGACCATGAAACCGCAGCTATCATGCTCGAACCCATACAGTCTATGGCCGGCGTCGTGGAGGCGGATGCGGCGTTCTTTGTTGACCTGCGAGAGCTTTGCAATGAACGAGGTATTTTGATGATCTTCGACGAGGTCCAAACGGGTGTTGGGCGAACCGGTAATTGGTTCTTTGCCGGGAGCGAGCTTGGCGGAGGTGTCGAGCCGGATATTGTTACACTCGCAAAGTCTCTCGGAAGCGGCGTCCCTGTTGGTGCATGTCTTGTGACCGATCAGGTTTCGGCGAACATCAAGGTCAACGATCTCGGAACAACCTTCGGCGGCGGGATGCTTGCAATGGCCGCGACACTCGCGACACTCGAGGCTATCGAGAACGACGACATGATCGCAAACGCACGCCGGGTCGAGCAACACCTGCGGGATTCCCTTTCCAGTGCCCCGGGTATCGTTGCCGTGCACGGCAAGGGGTGCCTGTTGGGGATCGAGTTCGATTCTCCGTGTGCGAGGATCCATAAGAAGCTGCTCGAGAACAAGATCATTACCGGAACTTCAAGTTCACCAAATATTCTCAGGTTACTGCCTCCAATGTGTGTCACCGTGGATGACATCGACAAACTGGTCGAGGTGCTGGTTAGATGAAAGATTTTCTTGTAACATCCGACTTTTCGACTGACCATTTGACGTCTCTTATCGGATCAGCAAATCGGTTCAAGCAGGGCGAGGTCGATGACAAGCCCCTTGCAGGTAGATCCGTAGCCCTCGTTTTTTTCAATCCATCTCTGCGAACCCGTGCGTCCATGCAGGTAGGAATATACGAGCTTGGCGGTAATGCGGTCATTCTGGAACCTGGGGGCACTTCCTGGACTCTCGAACATCGGGAGGGGATTGTAATGGAGGGAAATAAAACCGAACATCTGGCGGAATTTGTTCGGGTATTGGAGCGCTACGTTTCGGCGATCGGGGTTCGCACCTTCGCCGGGTTGGAGGATTGGGAAACCGAGCGGGCCGATCCTATCCTAAACGCTTTTGCCCGATACGCCAGCGTTCCGATCATCAATCTCGAATCCGCGATGCACCATCCGTGTCAGTCAATGGCCGATATGATGACCATCAGGGAGAAGCTTGGGGCGGGCCGGAAAAAGGTCTTGATGACCTGGGCGTGGCACCCGAAACCCCTGCCTATGGCCGTGCCTAACAGCTTTGCATTGGCCGCCGCCCAGTTTGGTCACGATCTGCGGATCGCCCATCCTCGAGGCTATGAGCTAGACGAGGAGTTGGTCGCAGAGATCGAAAAGGAAGCGACTGCGAATGGCGGAAGCGTTGAGTTTTGTGATGATATTCACACGGCATTTGATGACGTTGATGTGGTCTATGCCAAAAGCTGGGGCGGAAAGGAGTTTTACGGAAACGCCGAAGCTGACCTCACCCATCGTAAAGGTTTACGCAGCGACTGGATAGTGGACAAACCCAAGATGGAGCGAACGAATAGCGGCATCTTTATGCATTGCCTGCCTGTGCGACGGAACGTTGTCGTAACGGACGATGTTATCGATTCTGCGAGCTCGGTCGTTGTGGACGAGGCTGAAAACAGGCTGCATATTCAAAAGGCCATACTTTCGGACCTCGTGTCGGATTGATCGAGACAGCTTTAGAAAGTGCGAATGATGTTGACCCTATGAATCAAGAGAAACTGGACCTGCTACGCGAAGCTTTGCCCTATATCCAGCGATTTCAGGGCAAGACATTCGTGGTCAAATTTTCGGGGAAAGTGACCGAAGATAAGGAAAATCTGGCGTCGCTGGCGGAAGAGTTAGCTCTTTTGCACGAAGTTGGTATCAGGGTCTGCGTGATCCATGGCGGCGGCAAGCAGCTAAACGAACTTGCAGAGAAGCTAGGCGTTGTCCAAACCGTGATCGGAGGGCGTCGCGTGACGGACGATGACACTCTCGAACTTGCCAAGATGATCTTTCGCGGCAAGATCAATACGGAGATACTCGCCCAGTTTCGTCGGCGCGGCATCCACGCGGTCGGACTTTCGGGCATCGACGGCGGTGTCGTGACCGCAGTCAAACGGCCGCCGAAAGATATTCTCAATAAAGAAACAGGTGAAACAAAGATAGTCGATTTCGGTCATGTCGGCGATGTGGTCCAGGTGGATACCTCGCTCGTCGTAAAATTGCTCGAGAGCGATTACCTGCCGATCATCTCCTCGCTTGGGGCCGATGATGAGGGCCGGGTATTTAATATCAACGCCGATACGATAGCCGCCGAGATCGCCGTCAGCCTGCAGGCCGAGAAACTGATCCTTCTTACGGATGTTAACGGTATCTATCTTGACGAGAAGGACGAGTCCACAAAGGTCTCGCGCCTTACGGTCGCCGATGCGAGGGCAATGATCGATTCAGGGCAGGCGACCGGCGGGATGATCCCAAAGCTCGAAAATCTTATTTCACTATTAGATCGCGGCGTCGGATCGGCCCATGTTATCGGAGGAAAGAACCGAAATGCTGTCCTGGCCGAGGTGTTTACCGATGAAGGTGCTGGAACTATGGTCGTGGCGGCCTAATGAACCCTGGGAAGCCAAAAAAGGCCCGTTGCTGAATGGCAACCGGCCTTTTCCCTCTATCTAATTCTACTTTAAGAATGGTGCTCAGGGCGGGACTCGAACCCGCACGGATCGCTCCACACGCCCCTCAAACGTGCGCGGCTACCAATTACGCCACCTGAGCTAAAATTTCAAAAAACTAATTGTTTGCCGGTGCATTCGCGGCCGGTGCCTCTGTAGGCGGCGCCGTATTGGTATCGGCCGCCGGGACCGTGTTCGCCTCACTATTCGCAGCAGCCGGAGGCTCAGCCGCCGGAGCGGCATTTGCATTTGCATCGCCAGCCGGAGCCGTATTCGCATCAGGGGCCGCAGTATTTGCATTCGTATTGGCCGGTGATTCTGCCGGAGCCTCCGGATTACTCGAAAGCACCGAGACATTTCCGGTTAGCGCCGGCATCGAAAGAAGCAGTGCCGAGACCATGAACGTCGATGCGGCGATGATCGTTATCTTTGACAATACGGTCGCCGTACCGCGCGGAGCCAAAGCCGAACTCGAGACATTGCTTGTAAAAAGAGCTCCCGCGTCGGTCTTACCCGGCTGCAGCAGAACTGCTGCGACCAGAACAAGGCACGAGAGGAAGAAGATTGCGTATAAGAAATAAACCATCGGGCTAAAGTTAGAGGTTGGATTCCGGTATTCCGCTCGAAACTCAACTCGTTCTATCAAAATTCACTATCCGTGAAAAGCTTTCAGCGTCCAGGCTCGCACCCCCGACGAGGGCACCGTCCACATCCGGCTGCGACATGAGAACCACGATGTTGTCCGGTTTAACCGACCCGCCGTAGAGGATGCGAACTTTATCGGCCACGCCAGACCCATGCGACTCAGCGATCGTTTTTCTTACGGCCGCATGCATGTCTTGAGCCTGTTCAGGCGTCGCGGTTTTACCCGTGCCGATCGCCCAGACAGGCTCGTAAGCGATTATGATACGTTCCATGTCTGCGACTGTCAAACCGCTAAGGCCGCTTTCCAACTGGCTTTTCACGACAGTTTCAGCATTACCAGCCTCCCTTTCAGCCAGAGATTCTCCAACACAGACGATGGCGACAAGCCCCGCAGACAGAGCTGCCTTGGTCTTTTTGTTGACTGAGCTATCCGTTTCACCATAGAACTGTCGCCGTTCGGAGTGCCCAATGATCACGTGGGTACATCCGGCATCCCTCAGCATGTCTGGTGAGACCTCGCCTGTATGTGCTCCGAATTCATTCTGGACAGCACAGTCCTGCGCAGCGATCCTGATATTTGAACCATCAACCCGGTCAGAAACGGTTCGAAGGGCAGTAAATACAGGAGCGATAACTATCTCGCGGTCATTTGCGTTCGCGACCTTCGGCTTGAGTTCAAGTGCCGTTTCCACAGCATCTGCGATCAGCTTGAACATCTTCCAATTTCCAGCAATTACGGGCTTTCTCATAGTCTATTGTCTAAAGTCGCGGGACGCACCATTCCCTGTCCCTTTTCATCAGTGCATCACCTTTCGCTTAAGCAGGCCACCTTGAACATCGGAAAGGGTGTGCTGCGTGATGAACGCCTGATTATCGATCTCGATAACAACCGATTTAACACTGCCGATCTCGAGCCGGGTTATCACGCAATATAGGATCTCACGCTCTGACACAGTCTCACCAGTGCTGCCCATCCCTCCATGCCCCTTGAACACCGTCACGCCACGATTCAGCTTTCGCGTGATCGCCTCCTTGATCTCGTCACTCTTTGTCGAAATGATCATGATGGCGGTGTATTCCTCGACCCCATGAAGCAGGAACTCGATGGTCTTAGATGCGGCAACATACGTAAGGATCGAGTACATTGCCGACTCAACACCGAGGAAAAATGCCGCAGCAAGGAAAATGGCTACGTTTAGGATCAGTATGATATCGCCGACCCTCAGAAGGTGGCTACGGCGGCTTACCAGAAGCGCCGCGATCTCCGTTCCATCGAGAACAGAACCGCCGCGTATGGCAAGGCCAATTCCCGCTCCGATAAAGAGGCCGCCGAATACGGCGGTCAAAAGTTTGTCGGGAGTAATATCGGGAAATGAGATAAAATACAAGCACAAGGCCAGCGACGTTATCCCGATAATACTCTTGATCGCAAAAGTTCTTCCGATCTGTCGATACCCGACAGCTATGAACGGTAGATTAATGACAACTATCAGAGGTGCCAGAGGGATCGCGAGCACTTCAGAAAGCAGCATCGAAATGCCAGTGACACCTCCGTCGATAAATTTGGAGGAAAGCAGGAATCCCTTCAGCCCAAACGCGGCCGAGAGTATGCCTATCGCAATCAGAAAAATATCTTTTAGTTCGACAAGGATCCTTCTCACTTTTCTAAAGCCTGATCTAAAACGTAGTTACTTGTTGTCCAGGGCCACGACTCCCGGAAGTTCGTCACCCGCAAGAAATTCCAGCGTGGCTCCGCCTCCTGTTGATATATGGCTGATCTTGTCCTGAAGACCGGCCTGATTGATCGCGGCCACTGAATCGCCACCCCCGACGATAGATGTTGCACCGGCTTCTGTCGCACGGGCGACGGCGGCAGCCACTGCGACAGTTCCCTCATCGAACGGTTTCTCCTCGAACATGCCCATCGGGCCGTTCCAGAGGATGGTTTTTGCACCTTCGAGGGCTTTCTCAAAAATGGAAATGGTCTCGATCCCGATATCGAGTCCGACAAGGCCAGTATTCGTAAATGCGATCGGGATAGTTTTCCGCGAATTCAACGGATCGTACGAGTCAACCACTTGATGATCGGTCGGAAGGATCAATTCGGCGCCGGCTGACTGGGCGAGCCGTTCGATGTCGAGAGCCTTGGGCATCATGTCGTCCTCGACGAGCGACTTCCCGACCGTAAAACCTTGTGCCTTGAAGAACGTATAGGCCATCGCTCCGCCGATCAGCAGCTTGTCAACTTTTCGTTCGATCAGTGACTCGATCACCGGGATCTTGTCCGAGACCTTCGCCCCCCCAAGTATTGCCACGAACGGGCGGTCCGGGTCATCCAGTGCTTTGCCCAGAAAAGTCAATTCTTTCTCCATTAGCAGGCCCGCTACACAATCGTCGACGTAGTGAGTGATCCCTTCGGTCGATGCGTGCGCACGGTGCGCGGTCCCGAACGCATCGTTCACAAATACATCCGCATAGGTGGCAAGCGTTTTGGCGAACTCAGGATCGTTCTTCTCCTCGCCGGCGTGGAGGCGAAGATTCTCGAGCAATAGCAGGTCGCCGTCGTTCATGGAGGCGATCATTCCCGGCACGTCTGTGCCCAAACAGTCTGACGCAAAGGTGATCCGGATATCGTTAAGATTCGCGAGGTACTGAAAAACCGGTTGCAGGCTGTATTTTCCAGGATCGTAAGGCAGGCCTTTCTCTTCAGCTTTTTTCTTATCTTTGATCGGGCGGCCCAAGTGGGATGCGAGTATCACTTTCGCACCTTGTTCCGACGCAAACCGGATGGTCGGTAATGCTCCCAGGATCCGCGTATCATCGGTTATTTCACCGTTCTTGATTGGGACGTTAAAATCTACGCGTATGAATACACGCTTACTCTTCAGATCGATGTCGCGAATAGTCTTTTTGTTCATTTGATGGGTCGAAAAAAGGCAGCCGATCTGCCGGCTGCCCAAGGTTTACTTAAGTCCGACCTGGGACTTGGACATCACCTTGTTGTTACGAAATGACAGGATGATCGACTTAAACCCGTCACCCTCCCACTTATTTACCGAAAAGCGCACTCCGCCACCAACCGAACTGCTGATCTCGGTGCCTTTTCCGCCCAAGGTGTTTTCCACATCCGATCGAGGCATTCCGACCTTTATCTTGTTGTACTTTTCCATTGAAAGCGAATACTCGCCTCGAGGTGTATTGGGCGTCGCCGACGGCGGCGTTGGCCGGGTCGGACCAGGCGTATTACTCGGTGAGCCCTTTTTCTCGGACATCTCCTTGAGGCGTTCGGGACAACCGCAGCCCAATCCGACCAGAATAACTCCCACAAGAATGAGGTCGTAAGCCCTTTTCATCTATCAATAACCCGTTCGCCAGACGGTAATGAATGACATCGTGTCGTTGACACGCAGATTGTAGCTGCCGGGGCCGTATTCGTCACAGCGGCCGCCGCCCCACCGACTTCCGTCGTTCTCGCATACACGAGCCCGCAATCCGCGCGGTACCATGATCGATGTGGCATCATCATTTTTGATGTTTCCGAGCTGGCCCAGGTCGTTGCGATAGGTTCCCGGACCGTACGTCTGCCGGTCGCTGCGTTGATTCTTTTCGGAATATACGGTAACCACTTGATTGAAACCCGGGTCGGGACCCGGATAGCCGCTGTCGTCGCCGCCATCCCATATTGGCGGGCCTCCACCCCAACCGCCTGTCCGGCGAACCTCGATATAAGAGGCCTCGTCATTGAGACGAATGTTGTACCGTCCTTCCCCGTATTCGTCACACTTCCCTTCACCGTTACCGTTCCCTTCGCTTTCGCAGAAACGGACTCGATATCCTCGCTGGACCACCACCGACGAAGCCTCATCGTTACGGATAGCTCCCAGCTGGCCACGGTTATTCAGGTAACGGCCGGGACCAAAGTTCTGTGAACGGCCACGAAAGTCGCGATCGTCATAGACCGTTACTCCCTGGCGGCCAAGGCCTCCGCCGCTGCCCCAGCCGCCGCCGGAACCTTGACGCCTGACCTGGATGTACGAAGCCGTACGCGGGTATCGAAGGTTGAAGTTCCCTTCGCCAAACTCTTCGCAGCGGCCGGCTCCCCTACCCGATCCCTCGTTCTCGCAGAACCGGACGCGGTAGCCATAAGAAACATTAACGGACGAAGCTCGGTCGTTGCCCAGCGAGCCGAGTTGGCCGCGGTTGTTCAGGTAATCACCTTCGTCGAATCCCTGACTATTGCCCCGTCCGTCACGATCGGCGAAAACGACGACCGGGCCATAGCCCCACATTTGGCCCATCGCTTTGCCCGCGAAAAAGAACGTGCAGCCTAGGAGCACCAGTGCGTATATAGTTAAACCTCTGAGATGTTTCATTTTATCCTCCTTGAATGATTCAAGACCGAGCAATTACAAGCCCTTTGATGCGACGTACTTAACGAGGTCGCGTACGCGGCACGAATATCCCCATTCGTTGTCGTACCACGATAAGATCTTGATACAAGTACCGTCGATGACCTTTGTATTTTCGGCATCGACGATCGATGAATTCGAGTTTCCCTTGAAGTCGATCGAAACCAGCGGTTCTTCCGATACGGCAAGGATCCCCTTCAATGCGCCGCTCGCTGCGGCCTTCAGCGTCGCATTGACCTCTTCGGCCGAAGTCGCTTTCTCGACATTCATTACTACGTCAACAAGCGAGACGTTAGGGGTCGGCACACGAACAGAGATACCGTCGAACTTGCCTTTAAGTTCAGGTATGACAAGCGCAACCGCCTTGGCCGCGCCGGTCGAGGTCGGGATCATTGACAGGGCCGCCGCACGGGCACGCCGCAGATCCTTGTGAGGCAGGTCGAGCAACTGCTGATCGTTCGTGTAGCTGTGGATCGTGTTCATCAACGCATTCTTGATCCCAAAGGCCTCATGGATCACTTTTGCGACAGGGGCAAGGCAGTTCGTCGTACACGACGCGTTAGAAATGACGTTGTGAGCAGAGGCGTCATACATGCCTTCGTTGACACCCAAAACGACCGTTACGTCCTCCCCTCTGGCCGGCGCCGAAATGATCACCTTCTTTACGCCGCCGCGCAGGTGTTTGCCTGCATCTTCGGCTTTCGTAAAGCGCCCGGTCGATTCGATGACAATGTCCGCGCCAACTTCGTCCCAGGGGATAAGAGCCGGATCCTTCTCCGAAAAGACCTTAAAACGGTCGCCGTCGACGGTGATCGCGTCACCAGCCGACGAAATATCGTTATCGAGATTACCCATGACCGAGTCGTACTTAAGGAGATGGGCGAGCGTCTTTGTGTCGGTCAGATCGTTTACTGCCACCAGGTCGATGTCGTCGTCAGCGAGCCATGTTCTGACCACTGCCCGACCGATGCGACCGAATCCGTTTATGCCTACTTTTATAGCCATTGTAGATGAAATTTCCTCCGAAAAATGCCTAGATTATTAACCTAAAGGATAACCGATATAAGCGGCGAAAACAACGAGGCCTGCTCGGCTATTCGCGGGAATATAATTGAAACAAACGAATTTTAAATGTCGTAGTACGCTTTTGAGTTTTTTCCAGGAATTAATAAAATCAAGTGCTTACGCTGGAGCCGATCCTAAATGCTATTTTCGCGATCTCGCAATTTCCTATTTTTTGTTCTGCTATCGTCTAGTCTTGCCGGAGTATCACTCGGGGCTCCTCAGGACGGGCCGCAGGTAGCCAAGGCGGCCAATGACGTTCAGGTCGAAACACAGCTTGCGAAAACTGACTCAAAGGCAAGATCAGCTTCGCGGACATCCGGACCGAATCTTGCAAGGATCGGCGTACAGTCTGCACAGACGCAAACGCTTACTCTGAACGACGCGATCCGTAAGGCGCTTGAGAATAATAACGACATCGAGGTGTCCAGGGATGATGTTCGCCTTCAGGAGACACAGGTTCGCTCGTTGCTTGGTTCTTACGATCCCGTTTTTTCCGTTTCACCGAATTTCACTCGAAATTCGACCACAGGATCCTCGGCAACGAATGATTTTCGTGTAAATTCGAACTTTGCAAAGAATCTTGAACGCGGCGGCGGAAACTATCAGGTCTTCTTTAATAATCAGCGTACTGAAAACGCGTTCGCTCAGGCTCAGGTAAGTTCCGGTTCGGTGTCCAGCAGCAGTAGTGCGATCTATTCCTCATCTTTTGGGATCTCATACGTTCAGCCGCTTTCCCGTAATTTTCGCATCGACAATACTCGCAGGCAGATCACCATCGCACGAAAACGCCTCGAACAGACGGACAGCGACTTTCGTCTGCGGGCGGCAGAGACGATCGCCTCGGTTCAGCGTGCCTATTGGGACTATGTTTTCGCCCTTAGAAATCAGCAGAATCAGGTAGCGAACGTAAATCTCGCGCGTGAGAACCTCCGCCAGGTCGAAGCCCGTATCGAAGCCGGCGCGGCGGCCCCTCTTGCCAAGGCCGAGGTCGAAACAGAGCTTGCGAATCGTGAAGGCGAACTACTTTCCGCGACTCAGAGCGTCGCCTCCGCTGAGAACTCTCTGAAGCAGCTGCTTCTGCGCGATCCGCTTTCACCAGAATGGTCGCAGACGTTTGTTCCGACGGATGTTCCGACCATAACACCGGGTCCGCCGAGCCTCGACGATGCGATGCGCGACGCGATGGACAACCGTTTTGAACTGAAGCGGCTTAAGCTCCAGCGCGAGATCAATCAGGAAGATCTCAAATATTTCCGCAACCAGTTAAAGCCGCAGATAGATCTGAACACCACTTTCTCGCTTGACGGCCTCTCGCGGAGCGGCAGCAGTTCGGCCTTTACCACAAATCTATTGACCTCGACCGGCGATCTGCTCTTACTTAACGGCATAAACTCGACGAGGGCGACTCTGGGGCTTCCGTTGATAACAAATCCGACAGTTGTTATCCCGGCGGGGCCATCGTTTCAGTTCGGTGGTTTTAACCGCTCTCTGGCAAATATATTCAGGTCGGATGCTCCTAACTTCTCAGTCGGTGTAACGATCTCGTTCCCCCTCAAGAATCGTACGGCAAAGGCAAATTTCGACGGGGCACGTGTCACTGAGCAGCAGCTTCTGGCCCAGACACGCAGCCAGGAACAGGCTGTTATCGTCGAGGTCAGAAACGCGGTCCAGGCTGTCGAGACGACAAGGCAGCGCGTACTGACGGCACGGCGGGCTCGGGAAAACGCAGAGATCCAGCTCGAAGGCGAACGGAGGCTCTATGACGCGGGCCGCTCGACGACATTTTTGCTCTTTCAGAGGGAAAACGCCCTTACGAACGCACGGAACGCCGAAATACGTGCCGAGACCGATCACAATAAAGCCGTATCGGATATCCAGCGCGTAACCTCCACGTCGTTCCGAGTAAATAATATTACGATAAATTCGCCGGTCCCGATCCCGCGATAGGCGGTTCGGATGACCTGGCTTTGATCTCGCCTGGGCATGAACCGGGCGATTTCCGCTTTATGCGGAAGTTTGCGAAAATCAATGCGATGAAGATCTCGGCAACGATCATCGTTAGGAACGAAGAAGCGAACATCGCCGAGGTTTGCG
The DNA here is from genome assembly GCA_021463165.1 of Pyrinomonadaceae bacterium. Classification (GTDB taxonomy): domain Bacteria; phylum Acidobacteriota; class Blastocatellia; order Pyrinomonadales; family Pyrinomonadaceae; genus OLB17. The sequence goes on from JAJTWY010000008.1 coordinate 63,490, forward strand.
AAACCGTGGAGTGGGCGGACGAGATCGTTATCGTAGATTCTGATTCAACAGACAGAACGGTCGAGATCGCCGGCCGATACACCGATAAGCTGTTTAACCGTAAGTGGAACGGATATAAGGATAAGCACGAATTTGCAGATTCGCAGACGACCGGCGACTGGATCTTCTGGATAGATGCTGACGAGCGTGTCACGCCTGAGTTGCGGACATCGATCGAGCGGCTTCGAGCGACTGCCCAAAACGATCTTGCCGATGGCTATCGGATAGCTCGGCGAACGGAATACCTTGGCCGATGGATCCGTCATTCAGGCTGGTACCCAGACTATCAGATGAGGCTTTATCGAAAAGCCAACAGTTATTGGGACGGCGTTGCCCCGCATCAAACAGCGCGCGTGAATGGCCGCGTCGAAGTCCTCGAAGGTGAATTCCTCCACTACACGAAACGCGACCTGAGCGAACATCATAGGGTTACTGAGGAATATGCTAGCCTGGCTGCGGCTCACCTCGCATCCGAAGGTAAAAAGATAGGTGCTCTCGGGCTTTTAACAGGCGCTCTAGCGGCATTTATTCGGACCTACTTTCTCAAGCTTGGATTCCGCGACGGGGTTCAGGGGATGATCATTGCAGGGTTTACTGCGTACGGAGTTTTCTTGAAATATGCAAAGCTCTGGGAGATCAACAATACGAAGAAATGAAGGCAGTAATCTTGTGCGGCGGGAAAGGTACCAGGCTTGGGGAACACGGCCGCTCCGTCCCGAAAGCTCTGATCCGCATCGGCGGCCAGCCTATCATCTGGCACCTGTTAAGTATTTATGCACATTTCGGGATCACAGACTCTGTCCTATGTCTGGGGTATCTGGGGGATGAAATAAAAGCCTATTTCGCGAGCATCGAGCATCCCTGGTCGATCGAGTTTGTGGATACTGGACAGGAAACGAACACGGGTGGCCGCCTGAAGCGGGTTGAGCAGCTACTCGCCGGCGAAACCGACTTTTGTGTTACCTATGGGGACGGCCTGGCCGATATCGATATCGACCGCCTGGTTGACTTTCATCGAAGGCATGGAAAGGCAGCTTCGGTGACGGCGGTACATCCGCACTCGAATTTTGGATTGATGGATGTTGATGAGCGCGGCACTATCGTAAGGTTTCGCGAGAAGCCGATCCTGAAAGAGTGGATAAACGGCGGGTTCTTCGTTTTTGATCAGCGGATCTTCGACGTACTGGATGATGACTGTGTTCTCGAAAAAGCACCGTTTGAGGCTTTGAGCAGACAGGGCCAGATGATGGCCTTTAAGCACGAAGGTTTTTGGAAATGTATGGATACATTCAAAGACAACCTCGAATTTGAACAATTGTGGGCGGACGGCGCACCGTGGCGTGTTTGGTAACGTTATGAATTCGTTTTGGAATGGTCGAGCGGTGTTTGTGACCGGGGGCAGCGGCTTTGTCGGAGCAAACCTGGTGAATGAGCTTGTTGCGCGAGGAGCGAACGTCGTATGCCTGCAGCGTGACGAGACGAAAAGGAACTCGCTCGACCTCCTGAAACTGCGAGATAAGGTGACCGTGGTTCGAGGATCGGTCGACGACTTCTCGCTAATGAGCCGAATCCTCAATGAATACGAGGTTGATGCGGTATTCCACCTTGCGGCACAGGCGTTGGTTGGAGCCGCGAATCGGTCGCCGGTATCAACTTTTGAATCGAATATTCGAGGCACGTACATACTCCTCGAAGCCTGCCGGTCAACACAGACCGTAAGCCGGGTTGTTGTCGCATCCAGCGACAAGGCCTACGGTTCTCACGACGTGCTTCCCTATCACGAAGACTTCAAGCTGAACGCTGTCTATCCCTACGATGTTTCGAAGGCGTGTACCGATCTGATCTCGATGTCGTTTGCCGAAACGTTCGGCCTGCCGGTGGCAGTCACGCGGTCAGCAAATATCTACGGCCCTGCGGACGCCAATATCTCGAGGATCATACCCGGAACGATCCTGTCAGTGCTGAACGGCGAGAGGCCGATAATCAGATCTAACGGCACACCGGTTCGGGATTTTATCTATACCGAGGATATTGTGGCCGGCTATCTGCTCCTGTCGGAGAGGATCGACGACGCTGCCGGCGAGGCTTTTAACTTTGGGACCAACCGGCCGATCTCAATGATCGATCTTGCTGGCAAGATCATTCACCTGCTCGGGCGAGACGGGGACCTGACACCGAAGATAATGCTCACATCAAAGATCCGGAACGAGATCGACGCCCAGTACCTAGGCTCGGAGAAAGTGGCCGAAAGATTTGGCTGGAAGGCGAAAGTTGATCTCGACGAAGGCCTTCTTCGCACGATCGATTGGTATAGAGAGAATTGGATCTGAGTCATGACGACGATACAACGCCAGGTGGGTTCATCTCATCGAAACTTTTGGACAGGCGGTTCCTTTCTGTTATATTTCGGAGTGAGGATGAATAAGTTTTTTTGTTCGATTTTCATCGCCCTGCTCGTTGCAGCGACCGCCCATAGCCAGAAGGGGGTAGACACCCAGACGAAAACCATCAAGGAAGAGGGTAATAAGGTCACGTCTCGGACGAACGACGTTAGCCGGTCCTTCAACTGGGGCAAAGGTAAGACAAAGATTCGCGAGCAGCTGCCCAATCCCTACAAATTCACTGCCCGGCGAGATGTGCTGATAGGCATGGTTGCAGAGGCACTTCGCGAGAATAAGCTCGTGGTCGACGAGGCGTCATCGCGGCTGCGTGACGGTGTGATCATCACTCTGCCATTTGTCTTTGCCAAAGGTTCGGTTATTACGCAGAACGAACTTAACCGCTATGCGATACTTGAAGCGTCATACTCGTCCTGGCTGCGGGCCCAGTACACTTTGACCATAGAGGTGCAAGCGATCGACGGTTTGCAGAACAACGTATCAGTTAATGCAAAGGTTGAAGGCAGAGCCAGTAACGGACTGAGTTCAGAATGGGTTACGGTCAGGAGTTCTGGCGTTGCAGAGGACGAATTCCTAGCTAAGCTCGTCGAGTTGGTCACGGGGGTATCGCCGGATCCCGATCGCGACAAGCCAAATAGAGAGTAATGCTCGTCAGGTTTATATTTCTTACGACCATCGCTTGTAGCTTTTTGTGCGTGGCGTCTCCTGCATTGTGTCAGACAGGCGACGTCAAGGGCTCGTTGATAGGAAAATCAAGCGACGATGATGAGGAACGGCCCAAGAGTTTCCGCGAGACGCTTGTCAAAATGCGTATCGACAAGGAAAAAAAGGAATTTGAGCAGATGCTCGATCGGGGCCGTGAGGCCTTAAAGCTTACCGAGGAACTTGAAAAGGCTTATGCCAGCTACGGCAGGCTAAATTCCGGCGAGATCAACAAGCTTGTCGAAGTGGAGAAACTCGTCAAAAAGATCCGCAGCGAACTGGGGGGGAATGACGGCGACGATGATGACGAGGCGGATCAAGCCGTGCGTTCAGAACAGCTCCATGGCGGTGATCTCATCAAGTCCTTTCGAGAAACCACTGTCAAACTTATTGATGAACTGAAAAAGACGACCCGGTTCACAGTCTCGGCGGCCGCGATACATGCTTCGAACTCCGTTCTCAAACTCGCCCGGATATTAAGGATCTCGCGTTAAAATGTCCCCTGCTCTCGCTTCACGCCGTCTTTTCTTGACGTTCCTCGCATTTCTCGTATTACTACCGATCTTCCATGACAAGATCTCAGGCCAAGACGATGACGTAATATCGGTTGATTCTTCGATCGTGGTCTTGAACGCGTCGATCACCGATCAGTCAGGGAAGGCCGTAGGAGGGCTGGGGCAGAAGCTATTCAGGGTCTTTGAGGAAGGTGTTGAGCAGGAAATAACGGCTTTCTCCGCCGAGGAAACTCCGTTTGCGGTTGTAATTCTGCTGGACACCTCGGGAAGTATGGAACAGCGGGTTTCACTCGCTCGCTCAGCTGCATTACAGTTTCTGAACGGCCTACGCATTGACGATAATGCGGCGATCTATGCCTTTGATACCGAGGTCAAATTGGTCAGGGATTTCTCGAACAGCCGGGACCTCGGCGACCTTTTCTACGACCTAAAGGCTGAGGGGATGACCGTTCTGAATGATGCGATCTTCACGGCGGCACAAGCGCTCGGAAAACGACCGGAAAAAAGGAGGGCGATCGTTGTTCTTTCTGACGGAGCCGACACCATGAGCAAGAGGAATGCGGACAAGGCCTTGCAGGCCGCCTCCGCGGTGAATGCCACTATTTACACGGTCGATATGTCCAGCGTTACGGACAATTCTCGCGAAAGGCTTCAGAACCAAGGTGTATTGAAAAACTTCGCTGAAAAAACGGGTGGACGGTTTGTGTCAACACCAGGAGGCGTCGCCATGAGGGACACCTTTAAGCGTATCGTTGAAGAACTCGGGTCGCAGTACACGCTCGCTTTTCAGCCCGCGAACCTAAAGAAGGACGGAAAATGGCGGTCGCTAGAACTTCGCGTTGCCCGGCCTAACCTGACGATCCGAACCCGGAAAGGATATAGGGCCCCGAAGGGTTAGATCCTGCTTGTTTTGTTCTTTAGTTTGTCCTGATACCGCTCGAACGCGAGCGAGATCAGTTCGTCGATCACGTGAGGAAAGCTCTTCCCGCTTGCCGCCCACATTTTCGGGAATCCCGATGCATCGGTCAGCCCTGGCAGCGTGTTGATCTCATTCACAAGGAGAGCCCCGTTGTCGGTTCTCAGAAAAAAATCGACGCGGGCAAGGCCCGAAGCATCTATTGCCCGAAATGCCGCGACGGACATCTTTCGAACCTTGTCGGTTAGCTCATCTGAGATCGGAGAAGGAACCACGAATTCGTTGTTGCCGGTACCGGCGTATTTCTCAGTAAAATCCAGGAACTTTTTGCTCTCGTCACGGATGATATATTCGCCCGGAAGGCTCGCAACCGGCTGATCATAGCCCATCACCGCACATTCGATCTCGCGCATCTCGATACACTCCTCGACGATGATCTTCCGATCGTATTCAGCGGCCAGATCGATAGCATCAGCGAGACTTTCACGGTCGACAGCCTTTGAGACACCGACCGACGATCCCAGGTTAGCCGGTTTCACAAAACCAGGAAAACCGAGTTTTGAGCCGATCTGGTCCAGGACAAGGTCCCGCTTTTCGGTCCATTCATTTCGGAGAAACCATACGTATTCGCACATTGGCAGGCCTGCATCCCGAAACAATGTCTTCATAAAGACCTTGTCCATGCCGCACGACGATGCCAGAACTCCGCAACCAACGTACGCCACGTCGGCCATTTCAAACAGGCCCTGGATAGTTCCGTCTTCGCCATAGGTGCCGTGGAGCACCGGGAATATCACATCCAGAGGGATCGTACCGCCACCAAGGATCGTCAATCCGCGTGCCGACGTGTCGCCCGCGAGCGTGATAGATCCGCCGCGCGGTTCGCCGAATTGTTCAAGAAATAGCGACTGGGTGTGCTCCGGAAACTGCTTGATCGACTCAGCGGGCGAGAGCCAGGCGCCGTCATCCGCTATGGCGATCGGAACCACGTCATATTTCGACGAGTCGATATTCTCGATCACGGTCTTAGCCGATCTGATCGAGATCTCGTGCTCGCCGGATCGTCCCCCGAAAATTACACCAACACGCTTTTTCATACCTAAAGTATCGTTTTGCCTAACGCGGAAAGTACAAGCTCGCAGGCGAGTTCGACCGTAATATTGCTCTGGTCCAGGAGCGGATTTACTTCAACTATTTCGAATGATCGCATCCCGCCGCTGGCCGCGATCATTTCGAGTGTAAGGTGCGCTTCCCTATACGTTGCGCCGCCGCGAACCAAAGTTCCGGAACCGGGAGCAAACCGCGGGTCGATCCCATCAACATCGAATGTGACCGCAAACCCGCCCGGTGCCTGCGATGCGATCGAGATCGCGTCGGCAACACACGCGCTCATGCCTCGCATATCGATGTCGCTCATCGTAAAAAAATTGTTTCGGAGCCCAAGTTTCTCGATCTGAGAACGTTCGCCTTCGTCAATATCTCGGGCACCAATGTGAGCGAAGTACTGTGGGACAAGCTTCGGCGCATATCCGAACAGACCGGTCAATTCCGGTCGCCCATGCCCAAGCAGAACCGCAAGCGGCATACCATGGATGTTGCCTGACGGCGAAGTTTCAGGTGTGTTTATATCAGCATGGGCGTCAAACCAGATCAGGCCGATCTCTTCTCCTTTGGCACGATAGTGGGCCGCGATCGTGGAAAAAGTGGGGATCGCGATCGCGTGATCGCCGCCCAACAGGATCGGGATCTCGTGGTTATCGAGTATGCAGCGCAACGATCGGTGGATATTCTGGCTCGAGGCGACCATTTCCGCCAGGTGTTTCGGGTTATCGCATGTCCCGCTCGCTTCCGGGTTAACGATCTTGGCATCACCGTGATCGGTCACCTGATATCCAAGGGCGCGGATATGTTCCTCCAACTGCGCACCCCGGATCTTCGATAAGCGCATCGCGTTTACGCCGAGTTCGCTCCCGGGCTTTCCGGCGCCGAACCCTAACGGGATGCCAAGTATTCCAACCTTCTTACCAATTCCAGGCAGCATATTTCTATAACTCGCCAAACCCCCGCGAGAAAAGATCGATTATCGCGGCGACGGCCTCTGCCTCATCTTCACCGTCCGCGACCAGGCGAATTCTCGTACCGCTCGATGCAGCAAGGTGCAGCACGCTAAGGATCGATTTTGCGTTCGCCCTCAATCCTGTGTCTTCACGAACCAGCGTAAGACTGCATTGGAATGTCGCCGCAAGCCGAACGAGCTGCGCTGCCGCCCTGGCATGCAGGCCCAATGTGTTGACGATCGGCAGTGGCATTTCAAGCATCTTTACCGACTCGCTGCGGAGCCAGCAGCATACCGGCGCGGCAGATCGCTTCCTTTCCCTGGCCCACAACCTCTTCTGCGAGTTCGTGCAGCGTCATTGTCTTATTGTTGGAAGCAACCTTGATGACCATAGGCAGGTTGACACCCGTTACTATCTCGACCTCGTTCTCCTTGAGGAACATCGCCGCAATGTTGGTCGGGGTTCCCCCGAACATATCTGTCAGCAGGAGCACGCCATTGCCCGCAGACACCGCATCAATGGCCCGCCGAATCTCGTTCTGGGCTAATTCGACGTCGTCATGCCAGCCGATCGAGACGGCAGTAAGGTGGCTAACCTCGCCAACGACCGCCTCTGCGGCTGCGAGCAGTTCATTGGCGACCTGTCCGTGTGAAACGATAACCGCTCCGATTCTTTTCATGGTCGATCCTTGAGTGTTTCTCCTTCGAGTCCTATTTCTGTATGTCCCGGTGACTTACAGATGTGTCAAACCCTTTGTTCTGTAATGCTTTACGCAGGCTATTCGCAACCATAACGGAACGGTGTTTTCCGCCCGTGCAGCCGACGCCGATGGTCAGGTATGCCTTTCCTTCACGTTGATATTTGGGGAGCAAATAGAGAAGAAGATCAGCGAACTTATCTATCGTTTCGAGTACCTCCGGTTTTTCCCGCAGGAACGCAATGATCTTCGGATCCTCACCGGTAAGATGTTTCAGATCCTTATGAAAGTAAGGATTCGGAAGATGACGAACATCGAACATCAAGTCCACCGCTCGCGGATTCCCATATTTATGGCCGAAGCTCATAACTTCGACCTTCATCGGCACGCCATCCTCGTATCCACTAAACTTTTGAACCAGGAAACGTCGGAGAGTATGCACAGTGTGCTCCGATGTATCAACGATCAGGTCAGCTAGTTTTCTGATCTCCTTGAGGGCACGTCTCTCGCCTTTTATCGCGCTCAAAAGCCCCTTACCGTTATCGGCAGGATGCGGACGTCGGGTTTCAGAGAATCGCCTCTGGAGCACCTCGTCCGCGGCCTCGAAAAAGACGACAAAGGGAACGAGATTCCGTTTCTGCAGTTTCTTGAGTTCACCTGGAAAGTCCGAAAGAAAATGCCGTTCGCGGATATTGATCACCAGGGCAGCTTTCTCGATCGATTGATTTCGTCGTTCTGATGCGACAAGGAGTCGTCCAAAGGTTGAAAGCATTGAGAGAGGAAGATTGTCTACGCAGAAGTAGCCAAGATCTTCCAATGCGTCCGTAGCCGAGCTCATTCCCGAGCCGCTAAGCCCCGTGATGATCACAAAGTCCGGAAGTTCATATGATTTCGGAAGCTTCTTCGGCATAGCTATTTCGCGACAAGGCCAAAGGAGATTGCCTCTTCGGCCGAAATTACGCAATCCGGTGCACGAAAAACGTGTGCCGCCAGTTCTATCAGGTTCGCGGCCTCGGCAGCCTGGTTAGCAGTGATCGAGTACCCGGGAACCGAGATACCAAGGAAATCCCTTGTAATGGCTCCCGGTTCTCGTAGAACGTCAGCCGTCTCTTTTGTGAACTCCACAAAAAGATCTATTTCCGATGAATCGATCAGAGCACCCGCACCGAATATTGCTTGGATATCCAGTATCCCAAATATTCTGGAAGCCAGAAGCCCCCGCATATTCGGTGGTGACTTACCGGTCAACTTCCCGTTTTGACAGTCAAGTTCGACGACGTCATCGGCAACAAGTTGATGGTTCCGGGCTAGTAACTTCAAAGCGCATTCTGATTTTCCTGTACCCGCTTCGCCCAGCAGCAGTATTCCAACGGATCGAACGCTAACAAGCACTCCATGGATCGTTTCGCTAAGGTTGGACGAGGCCATAGTTCCCATCGTGACGCCTGAAAAGCACCGAGACCTTTTGCGTCACTGAATGCCGGAACACGATAAACTGAAGTTCAGACCGGTCCAGTTCAAGGGCCGCTTCATCCGGTGTCATCGGCTTACTGTCCGAGGTGTTCATCTCGATGATCCGGGGCGTGGAAACAACCAGGTCCGCCTGATCTGCCGGTGCCGTTACCGATGCAACGCCACGGGCCTTGTGGGACTTATCGATCACCTTGTCCTTTAGCTTGCGGGCCTGTTTTTCGATCTTTGCAATCGTCTGCGAAAGCGATTGGTACATGTCAGGAACGCTGGTTTCGGCAGTAAGAATGTCATTGCGCCAGTGGATCACGATCTCGGATCGGTGCATACCTCGCTCGACCTCAATAATTACGTGGGCCTTTGGCGGGCGACCATCAAAAAGATGCGCGATCTTTGCAAAGTGTTCTTCAACGTGTGCCTTGAGGGCAGGAGTGAATTCGATGTGGCGTCCTGTAAATTCGAGAGTCATACAATGGTCTTTCGTTCCCTGGATCCGGGAATATTCATCTGGTCCCGGTACTTGGCGACGGTCCTCCTTGATAATTTTACACCTTCTTTGCTAAGTATCTTTCCGATCTGTTCATCCGTGAGTGGCGATCGCGAATCCTCGTCCTCTACCATCTTTTTGATCTTCAGCTTCAATATTCTGGTCGAGACCTCCTCACCTTCTTCATTCAACATCCCTTCGCTGAAGAAGCGCCTCAGTTCAATGACCCCCTGAGGCGTATAGGCGTATTTTCGATTGACGACTCGTGAAATGGTCGATAGATGCATTCCGATATCTTCGGCTACATCCTTGAGCATCATTGGCTTAATATATTCCACACCTTTGTCCAGAAACTCGCGCTGTCGCGAAACGATACATTCGACCACGCGATAGATCGTTTGTCTTCGATGTTCGATATTGCGGAGGAGGTCGACAGCCGATCGGACCTTTTCTTTGATGAAGTCTTTTGTCTCCTTCGAGGTGTCCGACTGGTCGAGCATACTGTGGTAGGTAGGGCTGATCCGGAGCCGCGGACTGCCGTCGTCGGCGAAGAATATCACGTAATCGTCATCCAGCTTCTCTACATAAACCTCAGGCGAGACGAAAACCGGCTCTTCCGCTGAGTAGCGTCTTCCCGGAAACGGATCAAGCCTGCGGATCTTGTTAATCTCTTCATCCAGGGTGGTGACATCGACGCCCGTTGCTTTCGAGAGATGCTGCAGCCGAGAAGGATGAAGATCCTCGAAGTGATCGCTAACCAGTTGACACGCAAGCGTTTCCGTTTCACCTCGCGCCTCTAGTTGAGCAAGGAGGCACTCTTTAACATCGAATGCCCCGCAGCCGACCGGGTCGAGCTGCATTACCGCCCGCCTTGCCTTTTCAACCCGTTCCGGCAAACACCCGGTTGACCGGCCAATATCTTCCGCGGTCGAACCTGTCAATCGGCCATCTTCGTCAAGATTGCCTATTATCTCGATCGCCGCCGCCTCTGTGCGCGGGTCAAGGCTAAGCAAGTTCAACTGCCATTCAAGATGTTCGCTCAGGGTCGGCGAGTGGGACAGGAACTGCTCGAAGGTCGGTGCGTCGTCCTTGTACTCTATCTCCTGGGTTCGATACCCGGGGTCCAAGTAATCCTGAAACTCACGGCCGTAATCTATCTCGTCAAATGAATCGGATGGCTCCGAAGGAGCATCTTCAAAGTTCTCACCGTCCGCATCAACAGCAGCTTCGCTTCCATTCAACGAGGGGCCCTCAGGACTCGCTCCTTCGAATCCCCCAGTCTCGGAAGCGGCCTCGTTATCCAGGCCGTGATCCTGTCCGTCGGAGTTCTGGTCGAGGATATTGCTTCCGATCTCCTGGACCTCGTCACCCGGCTGAACCTCCTCGAGGATCGGGTTGGCAACAAGCTCATTTTCGATAAGATCGTTCAGCTCAAGCGCGTTCATCTGAAGCATTTCGATGCGTTGCCGCAGTTGCGGCGTAAGCACCATTTTTTGCTGAAGTTGAGCGGTGAGTCTTAGAGACGACATATTCCGAGAAATTCGGGTACGGAAAACTCGCGCCGGACACGCAAAAAACTGTTCCTAATGGGAATTATACTGGCTGACCTGGAAAAAGGAAACATTCCGGCGTGTGAAGACCCTAGAGCGTAAATCGCTCGCCGAGGTACAAGCGGCGAACGTCCGGATCTGCGATGAGTTCGGCTGGTTCACCATTGCGAAGGATCGTACCTTCAGACAGAATGTATGCTCGGTCGGTTATACCGAGCGTTTCTCGGACGTTATGATCTGTGATCAGAATCCCTATGCCTTGTCGCTTTAGATATAGGATGATCTCACGAATGTCCTCGATCGCGAGCGGGTCGATACCTGCGAAGGGCTCATCCAGCAGGATGAACCGCGGCTCGGTCGCCAAAGAGCGTGCGATCTCAACACGGCGTCGCTCACCGCCGGAGAGAGCATCACCCCTGACCTTGCGAACATGGGTGACGCCAAACTCGTCAAGCAGCTCATCCAGACGCGCAAAGCGTTCCGACCGACTTAATTTTGTCGTCTCGAGCACCGCGAGAATATTCTGTTCTGCCGTAAGCTTTCTGAAGATGGATGGTTCCTGTGGAAGATAGCCAAGGCCCAGTCTTGCACGGAGGTACATCGGCAGATTCGTCACGTCAGCGCCGTTCAGATGGACAGTTCCGGCCTCGGTTCTCTCAAGGCCGACCATAATGTAGAACGTCGTGGTCTTACCGGCGCCGTTCGCGCCAAGAAGCCCGACCACTTCACCCTCATGGACCTCGATGCTCACGTCATCGACAACACGACGACGTCCATAGGACTTGCGGATGCCGGCTGCGCGCAGCGATGCCGATGCGATGCCGCCCTCGGTGCCATTGGAACTATTGGTCTCTTGTCCGTCGGGCATCAGGGTTTCGACTCTTTGATCTTATAGACGGAGCGGATACGCCCGGTCGGATCCTGTCTTGACTTTGCGTCGGATGTGACCCGATTATCGCGTAGGGACATGGTTATCTGGCCGCTCTGAGTAGATCCCTTCTCAGGATCTACTATGGCGGCAGGATTTCCGCGGAGTATCGCAACCTCGTCGTTTGGCCGATATTCGATCCAGTCTCCCGATGCCCGGCGGTTCGGCTGGCTTATCGCAACGCTATTTTCGGCGATCGTTCGTATGATCTCATTGTTGTCATCGAGATATATGTTCGCTGAGCCGGCCGTGATGCGGTCGGTTCCTTGCCGTATGTCTACCAACTCACGGTAGCTCAGGAGTCGTTGTTTCCGATCAAAATGTAGTGAACCCGCGGATGCTGAGGTAGGCACAACGCTAACCTTTCCTTTATTTCTGATCCGCGCGTTATGGATCATGCTCTGAACCTTCCCTTCCGCAATAAAGGTACCGTTGACCTCGTCGATATTTATCCGGTCAGCACGAACATAGTTATTCTCCTGCCAGCCACGAGCATTGCCAGAATACACCGCAGTTTCGGCATCGTGATCGAATTCCGCGGTGGCTGCAGTAACGTAAACAGGTTTGTCGTCGCCGGCAAAGGGTGTTGCTCGATTGATCCTTTTCTGGTTGTAGTAGGTTGTGCTCACGTTGTTCCTAAGGGAACTTTTGTTATTGCGGGTATCGATGTCAACCTCCATCGCCCTGGCTCGCCCACGCGAATCCCAAACGGTCGGGTCATTTCCACGCAGGCGAATGATCTCGTCCGAATAAGTAAAGGTCATCTGCCGTGCAAGAGCATTCCGGTCCGCCTCAGTATATTTTGCGTTGCCGTTGGCTTCAAGAACCGAAATATCACCCGAATCAACTTCAAATCGTGCGACCATCATATCGGCATTGATCAACTGGCTGTTCTTGCCCGGTACCGTCGGCTGCCGGAGAGCCCTTGCCTTTTGTTCAGCCGTACAGATGTCGAGGGTGTTGCCGGTCAACAGAAAACCACAATCGAATTTCGGCGCACTAATGGTGGTCTTGTAGCGCCGGGCATCAGCAACCAGAGGGTCGATCGTGAGCTCAGCATCTCCAACTGCCTCGGCCCGCCTGAAGTCCTTTCCATTCGGCTGGAATTGGGTCTTGATCGTATCAGCGACTACCCGCTTATTAGCCGCGTTGGCCATGCCTGGCCGTCCGCGAAGGTCGATCGAGGTCCGTCCATCGGTCCGAACACTGCTGATCAATCCTTCGCCGCGAAAGACCATCCCAATTCCGCGAGCCGCATTAGCGTAAACCTTCGAGACGCTATCGTCGTCCAGAGGGGTCATCTCGAGGTCTGATTTACCGATCGCATTCACATCCCGCAGCTGGCGGCCATCGGTCCACGCAGCATTTAATTCCGAAGCGTTAACTGTGAATGACCGCGTCGGCCCGACATGTCGGAGAAGTGCATCTCCTCGAACGATCGCGTCCTTAAGACTCTTGTCGGAGAAGAGATTCGCATAGGCCGCATTCCCCCGCACCTCCTCTGAGCCATTAAGAATGACGACCGAGCCGTTCATCGCAATTTTGCCCGCGGCCTGTTCGTACATGGCTTCATTTGCCTTGATGTCCGATTCTCTGCCGCTCGTAGAAGTAACAATGTGTACAGAGTTCTTCAGTTCGTAGCGCTCATCAGGCTTAACGAACAGGGCGTATCCCGAGTCGATCGTGGTCGGGCTGCCGGAGGCCGTCTTCGTAACGATACGCACATTCTCAAACAGTTCTAGCTGGCGGACGTCCATCGAACGCGAATCGCTGCCGGCTAGCTCCAGAGTCGCCCGCTGGGCGCTGATATCACTGTTATTCCCCAACTGAATAACATTTATCGCTACGGCCGACGAGAGCGAGATTCGGTTCGATGCCTGATCAAAGGTCGCGTTTCCGGCGGTCAGCCGAGCGAAACGAACATTCGATCGACGTAGGTCCTCCGATTCAAATGTCTCGATCTCAACATCACGATGGAGTTCGAGCCGCTTTTCCCCGAGCCGCGCCGTGGCACCAAATGAGCTGCCCCTAACATTGTCGCGTTCAAACTCTACCTTTGCTCCCGACTCGGCGATCTCAGTTGCCCGTGAGTAGCTCACTTCTTCGGACCTGATACGCAGGGCGTCACTGGTCTCGATATTCACCCTTCCCTTCAGATAGGCCGTAAAATTCTTGTTTTCCTCGGGAATATAGAGCGCATTTTCACCTGATAACTTGTCGGTTGGCGTGCCGTTTTGATCAAAGACCTCAAGATAGACGTTTGTCAGTTCCAGATGCTGGTCAGAATAGGTCTTGGCATGGTCGGCTTTGATGTGGTACTTGGGAATCCCCTCATCCGTTTCCAACCTTTCGTAACCGTTAACTTCCGAGATAACGTCGGTCGACAATTTGGCGTGTTCGCTCCTCAGAGTAAAGGCGGCTCGCGACCGCTCGCGGAACAGTCCGATCACCACAATGACTATCGCCACCAGGATCCCTGCTATGGCCGCAGCTCTGACGACGAAAGGAAGCTTCGCACGGATCGCATAGTGTTTCGAGTTGTGAAGTTTTCTTTCCGCCACGCCAGTCAATTATCCGTCCTTAAGTCCTCGACAACAAGTTGCAGACGCCTATTACCCTGCCAGTTATTTATTTCCGCGACATAGGCTAATTCGATGCGGGAATTGGGTTTCAGAGTTTGCCCTTTTGAGCGTTCGACGCCGTCCCACCAAACGGCTTCGAAGTACCTATTGTTCTCCGCTGCGAGACGGAACTTGAGATGCTTGTCCTTCATCACAAACGGCTCTTCTACCAGGTACAGATCTCGGGTCAGAAATACGGGTTTCGGATTACCCGCCCCGAACGGTTCAAAGTCGCTCAGGTCGTCAACAAGTTCCATATCCAGCGTGCCACTCGTGACCAGCGCGTCGATCTCGAGTTCGGGTATAAGGTCATCAACCTTCAGTGTCGCCGCGGCATACTGATTCAGGCGTTCCCGTAATTCTGCGATCCGATCCTCCGCGATCTTCATTCCGGCCGCAGCCGCGTGTCCGCCGAATTGTTCGAACAGGTCCGCGCACTCCTCCAATGCCTTCAGCAAGTGAAAACCCTTTATGCTTCTGGCACTGCCGTGACCAAATCCATCCTTGAGCGAAAGCACGATAGTGGGCCTATACAGTTTTTCCGCGATCCTCGATGCTGCCAGGCCGATCACGCCCTGGTGCCACCCTTCGCCGGCAACGATGATGAAGTGCTGATCATCCGATCCGGCGGCCTCAGAGAGGGCAAGCTCCGTTATCCTTTGCTGAACCTGTTGACGCTCACGATTGCGGCTGTCCAACAGATTTGCAAGTTCGCGTCCCTTTGAAAAATCCGGTGCCTCGAACAGCTCAACGACATGCCGCGCAATATCCATTCGTCCGGCCGCGTTAATTCTTGGCCCAATACGAAAGCCTATATGCATGCTGGTCATCTCGGAGCGGCAATCCGACACCTCCATCAGGGCCTTGAGCCCAAAGTTCTTAGTTTTCGGCAGGTCAAGCAGGCCCATTCGGACTATCGCCCGATTCTCCCCGGTCAGGTCCATCACGTCGGCGACTGTACCGATCGCCGCGATCTTCAGAAATTGCGGCACTTCGTGTTCGATACCGTTCTCGCGCAGCAGCGCATGAGCGACCTTGAACGCGACGCCAACGCCGGCAAGGTGCTTATCGGGGTATGGACATCCGGGTTGGTTCGGATTAACGACCGCGACCGCCGGCGGATTTCCCCGGATCTCATCGGAGAGGTGATGGTCCGTGACGATCACATCAAGGCCATGATCTCGGGCCCATTCGAGCGGTTCGAAGCTGCGGATCCCGCAATCTACACTGATGACGAGCGAAACTCCATCCTTCTGGGCTTGTTCCAGGGCGGGTATATTGATGCCGTAACCTTCCGTAAAGCGGTTAGGCACATGGAATGTCGAGTCCGACCCCAGCAGCGACAACATCTTTCGCAGGAGCACCGTTCCGGTCGTGCCATCGACATCATAATCGCCCCAGATCATTATTTGTTCCTTATTGTCGATCGCACGCTGGATGCGGTCGACAGCTTCTCGCATCCCCTTGAGGAGAAAGGGTTCGTGAAGGTGTTCCGGCGATGGATTAAGGAATTCGATCGCACGCTGTGCGTTATCGTGCCCGCGAGCGATCAAAAGGGCTGCGATCAGCGGCTTTACCTGCAGTTCGCTCGCCAGTTTGTTCACTGCATTGGCATCGTGTTTGCGAATTTTCCAGCGTTTCTGCACTACGGTATTTTACCGCAAAGACGCCCGGACGAGGAGACTAGCCTGACAAGACTTAGTTGGAGTATTTCCCTTTGGGTGAGATCCGCTGACTACTGAACCACGGGATCGATAATGCCCTGCCAGAGCAGGACCAGAATAACAACTCCCAGAACGACGCGATAAACGACGAATACCATCGTCGAATTGCGTTTGAGAAAGGCGAGCAGGAACCAGATCGACAGGTATCCGACGATCGCCGAAACGATGACGCCAACCAAAAGCGGCACAAATGTTCCTTCGGGCAGGATATCGACGGCCTTGCGCAGCTCGAGGAGTCCGCTGGCCGTTATCGCAGGGATCGACAGCAGGAACGAGAAACGCGCGGCTGTTTCTCGCTTCTCGCCGGCCAGAAGGCCGCCCATGATGGTCGAACCGCTGCGGCTGGCGCCCGGCATCAGGGCCAGGATCTGACAAAAACCCTGAACGACGGCATCTGAAAGGCCGAGGTGGCGCATTTCCTTTCTCTGCGAGCCCAGGCGTTCGGCGACGACGAGCAGGATCGCGATGGCGATAAGCATTATCGAGATAAACCACAGGTTTTTCGTCCCCGGGCCTTCGATATGATCCTTTGCGAGATATCCCACCGTGCCTATCGGGATCGATCCGACGATTATCAGCCACCCGAGCCAGGATTCGGGCGAGAGGAATATCGGGCGATTGCCGTCAGTTCCCGAAAACCTCATACCGCGTTTATTGAACAGCAAGTTCCAGTGGTCGCGAACGAACGCGGACGTTATGCTCCAAATGTCACCGGCGAAATAGACGAACACCGCCGCGAGTGTTCCTAGCTGAATCACGGCCATCGTAGCCGTGATCTTCTCGGGATCGCCACCGTAGATCCCGGTGATGCGGCTTGCAAAAACAAGATGAGCCGTCGAACTGATCGGAATGAACTCCGTCAACCCCTGAACGATACCGAGAATTATCGCCTGAAGTAGATCCATCCTGAGGACAAAGGATGATTGTCCGTCAAAATCCCTGTTTTAGCAATTATTCCGGGATATTGCGTTAGTGACAGCAAATTACGAGACGTTTTTGGATGCTTAGATCAGAGCTATTCTCGATAGCGAACCCTACCGGCGACCTTGTCGTAGAGCCACGCAGGCATGACGCGGCCCAGTTTTACGAACCAGGAGAGTGGGAATGGGAACGCGTAGAATTTCTTCTTTTTCTCGATGGCCGAGATGAAATGCGGGATTGCGTCGTCAAGCTCCATTATGAACGGCATCTTATTCGAGCGGCCCGAGGTAAGAGGCGTTTTGATAAAACCAGGCTGGATGATCGTGACGTCCACACCGGAATGGCGTGTATCAAGCCGCACGCTTTCGAAGAACGCAGTCATGCCGGCCTTGCTGGCGGAATAGGCGGCGGATCTCGGCAGTCCTCGAAAACCCGCAAGACTCGAAATTGCAACTAGATGGCCGCTTCCCCGTTTTAACATCGCCGGCAGAACAGCGTGAACCGAGTTTACCGCGCCGAGGAGGTTGATATCGATCACTTTCTTGACCGCGGACGGGTTTAATGCGCGCGTTTCGGCGTTGTTGCCGCCGATACCGGCGTTAGCGATCAGGATGTCGATGTGTTCGAACTCATGAATGAAGTCGGCAACGGTGGCCGCGACGGCGTCCTCGTCTGTTACGTCGCACGCAAAGAAACGCGCCGTTCCGCCCGCCTTTTCACAGCGTTTTGCCAAATCGTTCAGCAGTTCCTTACGACGTGCGACCAGCCCAAGCGTCGCTCCCTTCTTAGCAAGAGCGACCGCGAGAGCTTCGCCAATGCCGCTCGAAGCTCCGGTCAGAAACACTCTTTTGCCGTTCCAGTTCATTCTTAACTTATATTGCAGGGCAACGCCCAACTTCCCTATCAAGGCCTACCGCCAGAAAATTACCACCCGCTCAGATCTCCACAATGGTGGTCACGATAACCGGCTTTGAGCTCAGTTCTTTCTGAACGAAGCGTTTTAGGTGAATGCGCAGGTTTTCCTTGAAAACCGTGCGGTCGGCGATCTGTTCGGGTCTCATGTCAGCGACAGCAGCAGCAACCGCCGCACGCGCATCGGCGGAAAAACCGTTCGAGAGATCCAAACCGGCGACTCCGGTCAGGGTGATCAGCGGATCGCCGAGAAGTACGTGCCTTTTCTTGTCAACGGTCACCACCAGCGAGATCGTGCCGCCGTAGGCCAGTTTCTTGCGCTCGCGAACTGTCTCATATTCGATCTCCTCCATCGATTCTTCATCGATGAATGTTTTGTGCAGGTCGTGTTTCTCGATCACGCGGGCACCGTATTCGTCGAGTTCAAGCACCTCGCCGTTCTCGATCAGTATGATGTCGTTGTCACCGTAGCCGGGGACGTGGTTCTTAATAAATTCCTTCTGCCGAAAGAGCATTCGATACTCGCCGTGGATGGGAACAACGAAACGAGGCTTCGAGGTTTCAACCATAATGCGGATATCCTCCTGCGAAGCGTGGCCGGAGACGTGCACGAGGCGACGTTTTTCTTCGATGATGTTCGCGCCGCGTTTATAAAGATGGCCAATGAGACGGCTGATATTCTTTTCGTTGCCGGGGATGATGCGGGCCGATAGAACAACCGTGTCACCATTCTCGATCTCGAGGCCTTTGTAGGTCGATGTCGCGAGATTCCACAAGGCCGCACGCATTTCGCCCTGCGAACCGGTCACGAGATAGCAGATCTCGTCGTCATTGAGCGCCCTCGAAGCGCCGAGTTCGACCAGCGTATCAGGGTGAATACGCAACAATCCCATGCCCGAAGCTAGCTCAACGTTTTTCTGCATGGAACGCCCAAGAACACAGACCTGACGGCCGTATTGCCGGGCCAGGTCGAAAATAATCTGCAGGCGATGGAGCGACGACGAGAAAGTGGAAACGAAAAGGCGGTCCTCGGTCTGATCGAAGATCTCCTCGAAAGCAGGCATCACGGCCTGTTCGCTCGGTGTCCGGCCCGGAACCGTCGCGTTGGTAGAATCGCAAAGCAGGGCCAGCACGCCCTCATCCCCGATCCGCCCTAACATATCTAGATCGTATGGTTTCCCTATCACCGGCGTGTCGTCGATCTTGTAATCGCCCGTGTGGATCAGCGTCCCGGCCGGTGTGTGGACCGCAAGCGAAAAACATTCGACAAGCGAATGCGATGCGTGGATGAATTCAATATCGAAGACGCCGATTTGAACGCGGTCACCGGCCTTTACCCGATGGAGGAGGACGTCATCGAGCATGTTGTATTCGTCGAGCCGCTTTTCAGTCAGAGCTAACGTGAAGCGCGAAGAGTAAACGGGAAGGTTGAATTTGCGAAGGATATAGCTAAGAGCTCCGATGTGGTCCTCATGGCCGTGCGTCAGGATGATGGCCGTTAGATCGTCGCGATATTCCTCAAGAAAATCAAAATTTGGGATCGAAATATCAACCCCGTAGGGAGTTTCCTCCGGAAATCCCATGCCGGCATCTACGACGATCATCTCACCGCCGTAACGGATACCCATGCAGTTCATTCCAAACTCGCCAATGCCGCCGAGCGGTATTATCTCGATCTTAGACAAGCCCAATCCTCACAAATAGACGAACAAGAATACCACTTTTGGGCTGCATAAGCCCGTCCGAGCGTCCGTTGGGTTTGGTAACACAGATGAAAAAGTGAAACCAAGATGGGTTTGGGGGCGTCTTTAACCTGACGCACCCGGAACACGGTATGAAAGATAAATTTGCCACTGAGGACATTGATCGCGTGTTGAGCGCCGTATTGGCCGACAGCGGCCTTGACGACGAAACGCTTGACGGAATAGCGGGTTCACCGGCCATCTGGTGGGAAGTTCAGAGACGCATCGCAACGGATCGCAACAATGGGCTTCAGTCGTGGCTGGCTTCGAGTTGGCTTCTCGCCTGGATAAAAGTCGCGAGTCCGGTTCTTGCAGTACTAGTGATAGGCATCGGCATCTTCATCGCTACGCGACCCGGTGCGGGAGTTGAGACGAATCTCGCGGTCAGTTCGAACAATGAAATGCAGCCGGATCTCGTGAGCACTTCCGACACCGAAAATACCATGCCATCCGTTGGCGACGCCGTCGAGACAAAAAACCGTCATAGGAACGTTACCAAGTACGCTGCGACGATCACTGGCCGCAGAGTCACCAGGAAGGGAACATCGTTGTCGCCCAGAAAGCAGACAGTCGAGATCAAGTCGGAGTTCCTCGCACTGACCTATGCTGAACGGCCCGAGGCGGGACACCTCGTTCGCATTAAGGTTCCTCGCTCAATGATGGTTACACTGGGCCTGGTTGGTTCCGTCGATAGACCGTCAAATCTGATCGATGCCGAAGTTCTGGTTGGTGATGACGGTATCACTCACTCAATAAGATTTATTAGATAGGAAAGAGAAGTTTGGGGAGATGCTATGTATAGGATCATAATTTTCGTCGCGGCCATTGTCATGTTCGCATCTGCTGCGCTGTTTTCTCAGCAACCGCCGCCTCGGCCGAGACAAGGGCCGCCCAATAAAGGGCCGGACAAAGGGGCGCCGAGACCGGGGGATGCCGGGAACTGGATTCGTGCGCTTGATACCAATCGAAATGAGATCCTCGAATTGGAGGAATTTCGGGCCGCTGCTGAGCGGACGTTTGCCGAAATTGATGCGGACGGCAATGGAAAACTGGATGCGACCGAGCTGAGGCGAATTCCGCGTCCCCAAAACGGACCGCCAAGGTCGATGCAGCCGGGCATGAACGATCGGCCGCCGGGACTCGAGAATTCACTGGCTCCCAGGCCCGGTGAGGCAGCCAAGGGGCTGTTGCCCCCGCTCTTTTTTGACGCCCTTCGGAATGTCGACCAAACCTTGACACGGGCCGAGTTTGATGCCGCAGTGAATGCAAAATTCAAGGAAATGGATCGTAACGGCGATGGGGCGGTAGGACGCCTCGATGGTGGGCCGGGCGAGATCAGACCTCCGGGCCCGAATCCGCCTCCCGCGCCGAATGCAAAATTTCTCAGCGCCGAGTTGAGCTTTGGCGATCGATTGATCCTCCGACAGCCATTTTCCGCTGAAACCGTGTTAGAACACACACGTCGCTTATTCGATGGTTCAACCGTAAAAAAGGAAATGACTGGTGCGATCTATCGGGATTCTGCGGGGCGGACCCGGCGCGAGCAGCCTCTCGATGTTGTAGGCACCCTGAGCGTTAGCGGCGTTAACGAAACCCCCGTTAGGCTGATTTTCATTAATGATTTCCCGGCAGGGGTTCAGTATTCGTTCGAGGCAACCGGCAAGATTGCGCGAAAGACCCCGATCTTGGGCAACCAGTCTCCATCGCCTGTCATCGACGAGCCGAGAGGTTCACGGTCGGAATCGGTTGGGACCAGGACCATCGAAGGAGTTTCCTGTGAGATGACTCGAGTTGAACGCGAGATCCCGGTCGGAGCGATCGGCAATGACAAATCTCTCAAATCGACGAGCGAAAAGTGTTTTTCTCCAGAGCTTCAGCTTGTGATAATGTCCGAAAGCAATGATCCGATCGGTGGTTATCACAGCTTTCGATTGAAGAATATCAAGCGGGCTGAGCCGTCAGCCGATCTTTTCACCGTTCCAAACGGTGTCAAGATAGAGCCAGGTAACTACAAGTAGGGATCGGTGGCCGATGATAGATCGCCAAAAATAGTGGATGACGTCCTAAAAATCAGACTGGATGGGGCCCTGACCGGTTCAGCGGCAGGTCCGGACACGGCCTTATCGACAACGGACGAAAGCCTTGTCCAGGCCGTTCTGTCAGGTGATGAGACAGCCTATGAGTTGATCTTCGAGCGGTACAAGCGCCCGATAACTCGATTGGTTTCTCGCTTCTTTCGCGAACGGACCGATATCGAGGAATGCGTCCAGCAGTGCTTTACAAAAGCCTATTTTTCCCTGAAAAGTTATCGTGGTTCGGGCACCTCCTTCAAGAGCTGGCTGGCCCGTATCGCCGTAAATGCTTGCTACGATGAGTTTCGTCGAAGACAGAGAAAGGGCGAGAGTCTTTTTGCGGAAATGTCCGACGACGAGACTGACTATGTGGAATCGATCATCGATTCAGACGCCGTTCGTTCGGACAATAGGCTAATCGCCTCGCAGCTCGTTGACAAACTGACCGCCGGTCTCGATCCGATGGACAAGATCGCTTTGAGATTGGTCTACTCAGACGACTATTCCCTCGACGAGGCGGCCGAAGTGATCGGCATTTCGACCAGCAGCTTGAAATCAAGGCTATTTCGATGCCGGAACCAAATAAAGAGACGGTTCGGGCACTTTCTAAAATAAACGCATTTCGCAGATCCCGGAGGGAATATGATCTACGTAAAGCTTAGCGTGATAGCAGTATTCGTGTGCCTGCTGGCGGGAAGGCTGCTGATCGAACCCGGTGCTACCTCGGGACAATCACTCGTCCTCGATGCCCCAACAGGATTGTCGGCGTCGGACGGGGTTTACAACAACAAGGTCGGCCTGCACTGGGATGCAATACGCGGTGCCGCCGTCTATCGCGTGTTCCGCTCGACGTCCAACGAGATATCGGGTGCGGTAGAGATCGGCACGACCTCGGCCAACACTTTTTTCGACATTGGGGTTACGTCCGGGATACCGTTGTTCTACTGGGTGCGTGCGGAAAATGGGGCGGTTGAGAGTGCATTTAGTGATTCGGATCAAGGGCTTCGGGCCGTCGCGGTCAATCCCGGGCCTGTAGCCCCTCTTGAACCTCCACCAGCCCCACCTGCCAATCCGATCACAGCCGCAAAGACGTATCTGGGTAAGGCCCTATTCTGGGACGAACAGCTATCGTCGACGGGAACCGTAGCGTGCGGCACCTGCCACCATGCCGGATCAGGAGGAGTTGACCCTCGTTCCACTTCCCCGTCGACGCCTTCCGTAAACGCCGGCCCCGATCAGGTAATGGGAACGCCTGATGACATTCGCGGATCGGCTGGCGTCGCGATGACAAATGCCGACGGAACATACATTGCGTCGCCCGTAACGGCCTTTGCCGAACAAGTAACGGCCCGAAAATCAGTTTCCCACGTTAACTCGGGTTATCCGAACCTGCTTTTCTGGGATGGCCGAGCGAGCGGCCTCTTTCGCGACCCGTTGTCCAATGCGGTCGTGATAAACATTGGTGGTGCCTTAGAGAATCAGGCCCTTGAACCACCGCTCTCGAGCGTTGAGATGGCCCACATAGGCAGAACGATCACAGACCTTGCTGCGCGGGTCGCTGATTCACGACCTCTTGAACTCAGCCCGACCCTTCCGAATGCTCTGAGAAGATGGATCGACGGACGTTCGTATCCGGAGCTTTTCGCAGAGGCGTTCGGAAGTCCGGAAGTGACGCCTTCACGGATCGCGATGGCGATCGCAACTTATCAGCGAACTCAGTTCAGTGACCGTGCTCCCATCGACCTCGCGAATGGTGGTATCGCACCGCTTACTGACCAGGAACAGCGAGGCAGGAATGTTTTCAACGCTAGCAGTTGCAATGTATGCCACGGTGGGAGTCTATTCAGCGATAATTCATTTCGCTACATTGGCGTCAGACCGCAAGGTGAGGATCTCGGCCGCTTCAACGTCACCGGAAATAACGGTGATCGCGGCTCCTTTCGCGTCCCGAGCCTTCGAAATGTCGGTCTCCGGAACTCATTCTTCCATAATGGCCAATTCACCAGTCTCGAGCAGGTTGTCGCCTTCTATAATCGCGGCGGGGACTTCAATGCGCCCAACAAACCGCAGGGCCTCATTCGCCCCCTCGGATTGAACGCGAATCAGCAGGCCGATCTTGTGGCTTTCCTTAGACGCCCGTTGACGGATATGCGAGTCGCGACCGAGACCGAGAGATTTGATCGCCCTGTCCTGTACATGGAATCATCAAGGGTTCCGCGAGTAACGGGAACAGGTCGAGCGGGCTCCGGTGGTGTCATACCGTCGATCAAGGCCATATCGCCTCCACTTGTCGGGAATTCTCAATTTGTTGTGTCGGTGTCCGGCACCCTTGGGAATTCTACTGCCACACTCGTCGTCGATTCTGTCGATCCCGGTGTGGGCCCATCAGTACCGGCGTCAGGGGACTTGGCTCGGGTGACGACGACCACGCAGAATAGCGGGGCCGGGAACGGCTGGGCATCGGTCGCGATCGAGATCCCGGATAGCATTGCGGTTGTCGGCAGGACCTTTTTTGCCAGGTGGCATGTAAGTGATCCGGAAGCGGCAAGCGGTTTTTCTGTTACACCGGCCGTGGAATTTACAATTTTTGGGAACACGAGCGAAGCGACCGGGGTAAGTATTGGCGGCCGGGTGCTTTCATCGGACGGTCTTGGAGTAAGGAACGCAACCGTAGTGATGACAGACTCAGCCGGTGTGACTCGACGGGTCACAACCAGTTCGTTCGGCATCTATCTGTTCGAGAACGTGCCCGCGGGCCACGCGTACACGCTCAGTGTTTCCTCAAAACGGTATAGATTTGCGCCGCAGGTCGTCATGCCATCGGGCAATCTTACAGACATTGATTTCCTGGGCCTTCAGTGACGGTCAATCACCGGGATCGGCGAGTTCAAGAAGCCGGTCCCATTCTTCGAGCGTCAGACTCTCTGCTCGGCGGTTCGGGGCAATGCCGGCCTTTTGGAGCATGACCTCGGCGTTCGGAAGGCGGGTCTTGAAGTTGTTCAGGAGCGTTTTCCTCTTTTGAGCAAAGCCCGCACTTACAAGGGCCCTGAACGCTTCTGAAACGTGGACTCCGGGCTTTGGGAGTAGGCGCACGACAGAACTCCAGACCTTCGGTACTGGGGAAAAGGCCCTCGGCGGAACGTCCGCAACTCTTTCGATGCGGAATGCCGACTCTGCAACAACCGTAATAAACCCTCGTTCCCTGTTCCCAGGTTCCGCCGTTAGTCTTTCAACTACCTCTCGCTGAAACATGAGAACGGCCCGGTCGAAATCCTCGAGCTGATCGATGAGCCTCTGGAGTATCGGGGTGGAGATATAGTACGGCAGATTTCCGACGATCTTCGGCCTACCTCCGGCGCGAATAAGAGAACGGATATTCGTGTCAAGAAAATTCGCATTGATAACTGTGAGCTTGTCGTAGTCAGAAAACTCGTTCTCTAGAACGGGTATGAGGTCCCGGTCGACCTCTACTGCGATCACTGTGACACCTTTCGCTAGCAAGCCCCGCGTCAGGGCGCCGCGTCCCGGACCGATCTCGACGACCGTATCATCAGGTGCGAGCTCGAGCGAGTCAATAATTTTCGCAATCATATGCGGATCGCGAAGAAAGTTTTGTCCCAAGGCCTTCTTAGGCTTCATCCATCGTCCTCGCCGACCCGCCAGGGTAGCCTGAGATCAAAATATCCCCGTCGAGATCCTCGACGGACACATCTTGGAGTCTCATTACGTCAGATAGGGTGTCAGCTCCTTTGCCGCTGATGGCGGATGGCGCGATCCGGCCTCCGATGATAAAAGGCGAAAAGATCAACGTGACCTTATCGACCAGGCCGGAGTCAACAAACGCACCCGCGACTTCCGAACCTCCTTCGACGAGGACACTCTGAATCTGCAGATCCTTTAACTTTTCAAGGACGTGGGCAAGATCACGGCCACCCGACGCGCTTACTTCAACCTTCACACCATGGCTCTCCAAGGCACTTATGTGCGAACTATCCGCCGAGTTGGTAAAGACCATCGTAGGCATCTCGGCTGCGTCGCGGACCAATGACGACCCCAACGGCAGCCGGAGCCGATTGTCGAGTATGACCCGGGTTAGCGGACGCCGTCGAGGCTTTCCGCTCCGGTCGGTAAGACTCGGGTCATCCGTAAACGCCGTATTGCTGCCGATCAGGATAGCGTCATGCTCATGTCGCAGATCATGCACACGCTCAAGTGCTTTCTTTCCGCTGATCGCGGTCGAAACGCTTGGCCCGAGCGATATCCGGCCATCGAGCGACATTGCAAGTTTCAGGTGTACGAACGGACGGCCTTTTTCATGCCAACAGATGAATTTTTCGTTAAGCCTGGTCGCCTCTCGGGCGAGAATACCGGTGACAACCTCGATCCCAGCCTCGCGCAGATGTTCGAATCCGCGTCCTGACACTTTAGGGTTTGGATCCTCGATCGGACAAACGACCCGTCTAATTCCCGCCGCGATCAATGCGTCTGTACACGGCGGGGTCTTTCCAAAATGACTATGCGGTTCGAGCGACACATAGGCAGTTCCGCCAATCGCTCGGTTTCCGGCTTCCGCCAGCGCGGTCGCTTCAGCGTGGACCACGCCGTCATAGGTATAAGTCCCCTCACCCACGACAGCCCCGTCAGCCGCAACGATCACGCATCCGACCATTGGATTGGGCGAAGCCAACCCAATACCGGCGGCCGCAAGTTCTATTGAACGCCGAACGAATCCGACCTCAAGTTCGTCTATTGAAATGGCCCCTGCTCTTTGCAATTAGTTGAACAATCCGTTGACGTAGTTCTCCGCGTCGAACACCA
Organism: Pyrinomonadaceae bacterium; assembly: GCA_021463165.1. Classification (GTDB taxonomy): domain Bacteria; phylum Acidobacteriota; class Blastocatellia; order Pyrinomonadales; family Pyrinomonadaceae; genus OLB17. The sequence goes on from JAJTWY010000008.1 coordinate 90,060, forward strand.
TCAGGTCCTTAACTTGCTCACCTATACCAACATAGCGGATCGGAAGGCCAAGTTCCTTGGCGATGGCAACCGCAATGCCGCCTTTGGCGGTTCCGTCGAGCTTCGTTAGGACGATACCCGTGACATTTGCCGTTTTCATGAACTGCCGCGCCTGTTCGAGGCCGTTTTGACCGGTCACGGCATCGATCACCAGAAGGGTTTCGTGCGGTGCACCCGGAACTTCGCGCCCGGCGATGCGCTTCATCTTTTCAAGTTCGGCCATCAGATTCGCCTTGTTATGCAGTCGTCCTGCGGTATCGACTATCAAGACATCCGAACTTCGCGCCTTCGCGGCCGCAAGCGCATCAAAAAGCACGGCAGCCGGGTCTGTCCCCTGCTTCTGCTGAACGATCTGAACTCCGGCACGATCTGCCCAGATCTCCAGTTGATCGCTTGCGGCGGCTCGAAAAGTATCCGCCGCACAGATAAGGACGTCGTTTCCTTCGTCCTTGATCCTCTGGGCCAATTTTCCGATTGTCGTGGTTTTCCCAACACCGTTCACGCCAACAACCATCAAAACATACGGTTTGATGGTTTCATCGACTGCCCTCTCGTCCGCGACACCCCGCTCGTTCGAGTCCTTTAGGATCTCTATCAGCCGGGAACGCATTTCGCGCTTCAGTGCTTCAAGATCGTTGATCTCCTCTCGGCCTACGCCGCGACGGATACCGTCCAGGATCTGTACGGTGTTAGCGACCCCGATATCCGTCGAGATCAGCATCTCCTCGAGTTCTTCCAGAAAGGCCTCATCGATACGCTTACGACCCTCAAAGATCGTATCCAGCCGATCGTTGATCGAGTCGCGCGTTTTTTCGATAGCCTTCGAGAAGCGAACGCTTAATTCCCGTTCAACCGCTTCTTCCTGAGCCTTCAGCTCCTCGATCGATCTGTCGAGGCCCAATACTGAAGTGGAAAACTTGTCTTGTTTGTTTCTGCGCCAAAAAGCCATACTCCGGTCTGCGGCACGATCCGCAAACTTTAGAGTATAGAAAAAAGCGAGAGGTCGGGAAAGTCAGAAAACCGGTAGTGATCGCGAGCCGCTGAAGGATTAGCGGAATAGCTGTAGCTTATTTGCGTTCCGGTAAAGTGCAAACCCCAGCACGCACGAGAACACGACCGAAAAATAGAATCCGAATAATGCGCCGATCGCGGTCGCCGGAATGTTCCCTATCGCCGGCAGGTCGAATGGGGAGAATATCACGCTGAGTATTCCTCCGACGAAGCCGCTTGCTACGGCAAGGGTCATGCCCATGAGCAATATCTTCACGTAATCCAGGCCCAGCCGTCTGATCGTATCGATCCCAACCGTTGGATTTATCGCAGCTCCGAACGACCGTGTATATCCGGCAACTGCACACGCTGCGGGGTAGTAGAAGAGCCCCCATAGTAAGCAGATACCGGCCGCAACCAACAGGATGGCACCGCGAGCAAGAAGCTGTTTGAACATTGCCATGCGTTCGTTGGCGATGGTCTCAGGGGCCGGCCCAACAACTGACTCCAACTGTTCTTTCCGATGGTCTTGGATCAGGTTTTGCAACTCTTGGATATCGGCGTCGCTGAACGGTTCGTCGGAAGTGACGCCGGTCTCGGTAATACCCTCGTCGGTGGTGATGCCGCTCTCCGCCGATTCGGTTTGGCTGGCAACGCGGTCTCGACTCTTGTTTGCCAGTTCTCTATTCTTGTTTAACAGTTCCTTGACCTGTTCGCTCTGTCTTGCGGCATTTGCCGCATAGGGCAGCTCCTTGCTTACCATACGCATCGGCTCAGCACTACCCGCGGTCAACTCCTTCTGGGCGGGGGCGACAATAATAAAGAAGGCAACCACGATCACCACGATCAGGGGCCCGAATGATGAGATATACGCTCCCAACATCAAGAAGAAGGGATGAACAACATCGTCCCAGATCGAAAAGTCGTCGAACGACGGCATGAAGTTAAGGCCGATCTTTCCCTGTGAGAAATTCTCGACCGTATTCGCAAGGATTCCGAATGTTAAGGTGTTTGAAAGAAGGAAACACGCGATGGCGCCCCACATCAGAAAGATCCCGCCGAAACCCGCCACCGACTGTCCGACCGACAAGAACATGAACATGATCGCGCCCATGATAAGGCTGGGCATAAACTTGAACGGATAGCTCAACGAATCGCCAAAGTCAGCGAAACCAAATGGACGCTCCGCAGTGCGGTAGGCGACGTCGAGGGACGGTTGAGGAATCGCGATCGGCCTACACATCGCGCCGCAGAACGGGCAGATCTTCACAGTTCCGCCATACGAATTCGGACACGTTCGGCAAAAGCTGTTCGAGCAGGTGTCACAGACGAACGTCGCGGGGATATCTTCGTGCAGACTGCATGGAACGTGCGCATCCGCGCCGCTGGTGGTCGATGTCGCCACCTTCCCCGATCTGGAGTTTGGCGGATTGGCTTCGCCGACAGACGCGGCCGGACCGAGTTTGGTAGTCGTGACCATCGGCGGCCGGGCTGCCTTTCCGGCTTCGGCAGAATCAAATAGCGCAACGAGGGAAGGCACCTTGCCTGCCTCGATCCACCGTAGATTTCCCCGTCGGACACGGTCTATTCGAAGCAGTGATCCGGCATCGATCCAACTCGCCATCTCGGCGAAGTTCGTTTCAAGAACTTCCCCGCCGGCTTCGACTAACCAGGTCTCCTGTCCTGTTCCCGGGTCCATAATTTAGGCAACGAGTTTTGCCCCGTATTTGGAATTTTCCTCGTTTGAGGCCGCACGGATCGCGGCCATCTGGCGAACGATCCCATTTGCCACTTCGCCGGCCTTGCACGCCTCAACAAGTGCCTCGACAACATCGGATTGGTAGCGTGTCCCGACAAAGCTTCGCAGCCGTTCCAGGGCGGCGGGAAGCTCCATACCTTTCTGGTAGGGCCGATCGATGGTCATTGCGTCAAAGGTATCTGCGACCGAAACGATCTTGGCCTGGAGCGGGATCTCGTCACCCCTTAGACCTTGCGGATAGCCCATGCCGTTTACCATCTCGTGGTGCATATACATACCGGGCAGGAAGTCTTTCATCGCCGGGATCTGCGACATTATCTTGTAACCCTTCTGAGGATGTGTCTTCATGATCTCGAACTCCTCATCGGTAAGTGCAGACGGCTTTTTCAGGATCGCGTCATCGACGGCGATCTTGCCAACGTCGTGCAGCAGTGCGCTGATCCTAAGAGTCTCAAGTTCCTCTGCCGGCAATCCCATCCGTTTCCCGATGGCGACAGATATCCGGGAAACGCGTTCTGAGTGGCCTCGCGTATATTTATCTTTCCCGTCAATTGCGGCGGCGAGAGCCTTAACCGTCCCGACAAATAGCTCACGGTTTTCATCGGCGGCTTTTGCGAGGCTCGCGATCTGCTCTTCAACCTTGTCGGCCATGAAGTTGAACGTTTCGCCGAGTGTGCCGATCTCAGTGATGTTGTTGGTCTCCACCCGGGTTGAAAAGTCCCCGGCCGCGATCCTTTTTGCAACCCCCACGAGTCTGAGGAGAGGTGAGGTCATCAAGCGCGCGCCAGTGAAGCCTACTATCAATGCAAGCAACGCGAAGGCCATGCTAATGATCCAGGCCTGGTTCCGCATTTCGCCTACTGAGGCTAGGGCCCGGTTCTCATTCTGCATCGCGATCACACCGACATCGTAGCCGTCGGCCAGATGGGCCGTGGAGTAAGCTCCGATCATTTCGCTGTCTTGACCGTCGAAGTTCGCAGTGAACGGAACCAGCGCGGATTGGAGTTGCAAACCCGATTCGAGCCATTCCTGAACGATCCTGAGTTCGCCCATGGGCTTTCGCTGAGCCGTAACGACCGGATCCGGATGAAATAGCGTTTCGCCCGCCCGATCAACCACAAAAACTATCGGCAGGCCGGACCTGAGGAGTTCTTGCTCACTCGCATCGCCTACGCCAACCACACCCTTGGAAACCGCCTGCAGCGAGCCTAGCGCGACAATAGTCGCCGATGTTGCACCATCGACGGTTACTTTTGTCGCGAATGGCAGAACGAACTGCCCGGTGGTCGCTGAACGCTTTGGCTCGCCCACCCCAACGCGGCCTTTTCCAGTTACTTCTGCTGCCGAGCTGGCGATCTTTTCCACATCGTCCCGTGAGAGCAGTTCAGCTCGAAACACGGTGATCGATTCACCATTCAGCGGTTTTATGCATATTGCGGCCAGATCTGTGTGCTCGCGCAAAAGCTGGCCAAGCGTCTTTTCGGTTTGCTTTGAACCGATCGCCTGACTGTCCGCCGCTATCTCAAAGGCGTCTGCGAGCCCTGTCGCGACCGAACCCATGCGCTGCCCGAACATCTCGATCTGTCGGGCCTTTTCCTGAACCAACTGGATCTGGAACCGATTCTCGGCCGACCTCAGCTCTCGTCCGCTCTTCTCAGACAGAAACCATCCTGTGAACACAAGCGGGACCAACCCCACCAATAGCAGGGTGACGGTCACAAAGAAAATTAGGCTGACCTTTTTGGACGTGAACGGCATGGCGGGGAGGCGAGAGGGAACGCCATTTCATATTTTACGAAACCGGGAAGGGGGCGGTCAACAAGTTTTAACAACCAGAGCTCCGGCAGATTCAACCGCCTCCGTCAACAAGACAAAACTTTAGCTCGTCTTCTTTATAGGTTCGGTCACAGGTGGGGCAGACCTTCATGGTGATCCTTCGAAAAAGGCGAGGTGCTTCACAACCGCTTAACTATGACAAGGGTAATGTCGTCATTGGGCGCAGCGGTTCCCGTGAAATCCGACAACGCACTTTCAACTCGATCACGAATTCCAGAAGCGGATCGGCCGACATTCGTGCTGATCACCTGCTTCAGGCGGTCCATCCCAAACTCGTCCTCCGCGAGATTATTCGCTTCGGACACACCGTCGCTGTATATGAACAGAACGTCGCCACTGTTCAGTTGAGCGTGCCCAACGTCGTACTCCGCAAAATCCATCAATCCGAGCGGCAGCCCGCCGGATTCGACGAGTTCGATGCTGCCGTCCGCCCTCCCTATCAGCGGAGAATTATGCCCGGCGTTGATGAAGGTGAGTTTGCCGGTCGAAGGATCCAGTTCCGCCACGAACAGCGTTATGAATCTATTCGACGGCGTATTGTTCGCCAGATAAACATTGACCGCGGTAACCAATTCGCTCAACTGGGTCTTTGCAGCAACCTGGGCGTGTATCGCAGCATGAAGGCTCGACATCAGCAATGAAGCCGAAGTGCCCTTCCCCGAGACGTCGCCAAGGGCTACCAGCATTGAACCATCGTGGCGCGGAATGAAATCGTAATAGTCACCGCCTATCTCATAACATGAGAAGGAGATACCCTGAAAATCGTACCCCTCGATGGTCGGAGGGCCATCAGGCTGGAAGCGCTGCTGGATCTCCGTGGCTAGCTCAAGCTCGCGCTCCATCCGCTCCCGATTTATGCGCTCGTCCATCAGACTTGCATTTTCGACCCGGATGGATGCGACCGATGCCAGCGTGGTAAGAATGTTCAGATGATCTGTCGTGAACGTAGACTGACTCGTTGGGCTGTCGGCATAGATGATCCCAAAAACGTGGCGCTCATCAACCGACATCGGCACGGCCAGCACAGACCGGATCCCCTGGAGAATAATGGTCTGGCTAGCGAAGCGCGGATCCTGTTGTGCATCGGACGTGAGAACCGATTTTCCATTTTCCACTACCTCGCTGAGGATCGCACGACTCACCCTGACCTCGCCGATCTTTGTCTCGGTTCCCCTCTGGCGCGCGACCTTAATGATCATTTCTGCGGGATCCTTCTCATCCCGCAGCATGATCACGACCCGCTCGGCCGGAACCGCCTCGAAAACAAGTGTTGCTACCTGATCGAGGGTATCGTCGAGTCCACCGGAGGAGAGAAGCGCGATGCCGACCTTGCTGATCAGTCCCAGCAGGTTGTTCCGGCTTCCCATCGACACTTCCATCGACGAATCAAGGATCTCACTCGTTGGGTTCCGCCGGCCCATGAACGAGATCGTGTTCGACGGATCAAGTGCATGGGTGCTGTCCGATATCAGCGTAGAACTGAAACTAACAGGAGGACGCGCGTCGTTCTCGAAAATGATCCTTGTTTCACCTATCTGGATCTCGCCGCCGGAATCCAGCGGAAGCGTGGCCGTAACCGGCACGCCATTCAGCCGAGTGCCGTTTGCCGATCCCAGATCAACAAGCCAGAAATTATCACCTTCCTGCCGCACCTCAGCATGCAGGCGTGATGCAAAAGCGTCGGCAATACAGAGGTCTGCGCGAGCGGATCGGCCGATCGTAGTACGAAGGCGCGCGATCGGAAATTTATCCGACCTCCCGTTGGCATGTTTGACTTCTAAGTGGGCCATATTCAATTGATCACACTTGACGCCGAGTTCCACGAATTACAACCGTTCCGGCGAGCAGATCGTGCAAAGCTCGTCCGTTCGCACTGATCATCGAAAGCAGAAAACCGAGACCCGCCGTTAGCAAAGTAATGCTGTAACCGACTGTGTTTCTCATAAGGATCCGACCCGCGTGGGCACGAGTACCATCCAGATTGACGATCGTGATCCCCATAATAAGTTTTCCGATCGACTGCCCCTTCAGGATAGGAAGCATGACGACATTTGTTGCCAACACGATCACTCCGACTATCCATATCGGCCAACCGATTGACGGCAGACCGCCGTCTCCGAGAAATCGTCCGAACGTTAGCCAGAGTGCCGGGATCATCAGAAGAAACATGTAATCCACGCAAAGCGCCGCACACCGCAAAACGAAGGGGGCAACAAGTTCCTCAACCTGAAAATCGACGACTTTCGGGCTCTCGGTTGACTTTCCAGTAACTAAAGTTGCTTTTGCCGCTGAGGCCATAAGACTATCACTAGCTCATCATAAAGTAGAGCGTTGTATCTCCAAGCCTAAGCCGATCGCCGCTACTGAGCGGATAGGGCTGCCGCGGCTGTAACCGCACAGAATCGCTGGTTGCAAGAAATAAGATCGTACCATTTGACGACCCAAGGTCTTCGATCAGGAAGTTGCCCCCCTCACGCCAAATTCTTGCGTGTCGCCTAGAGATCTTGGTCTGAGGATCGAACTTCGACAGGTCAACCTCAGGAAATATATTTGATTGAGGGTCTCGCCGTCCGAGAAGATTTTCATTCTTTTCAAGGGCAAACACCGGCGCGTCAAGCTCACTCGTACCGTCCACCAGCAATCTCGCGGTTTTGGCGGTACGAGGATAGATTTCCGCATGAACACCCTGCTGAGCAATAGGCTGTTTCGCTCCACAGAACGCGCAAAAGAGATCGCTTGCCACGATCTGCTGACCGCAGAAGCCACAAAACACGAACTGATGCGTGAGACTGACAGCCGCCGGGATCTCGGAAACGCCAAAGGTGATCTGTCCACTGCGCAGCCGATCCAGATGCTCAAGCAAGGCAGCCTTCAGCGCATCGGCGGATGGGAACCTACTTTCCGCGTTATATTCGACCGAATGCATCAGTATCCGCTCCATCTGATCTGACAACTGTGGATTGATCTGTCTCGGCCGCGGATTCTTCTGAAAATCGAAGATAAGTAACGGATTATTCTGCGGATCTGCCCCCGTCAGCAGGTGAAACATCGTAGAGCCGAGGCTGTAGATATCCGAGCGAGGCTCCACCTGACCCGAGAACAATTCCGGCGGGGCGTATCCCATGGTTCCGACAGCCGTAACACCTTTTTCCTGTTGATTGATCGACCGAGCAATACCAAAGTCGATCAGCATGATCTTGCCGGTTGTACCGTCGAGCATTATGTTCGAGGGTTTCAAGTCTCGATAAACGATAGTTGCCGGAAGATTATGCAGATACGACAGTACATCGGCTACCTGTATCGCCCATTCGGTAACCGTCCTTTCGTCGAGCCTTCCACCCGGAGCCGAGCGGAGTTGTCCCGCAAGATCGCCCCCGGAAATATACTTCATTACGAGATAGAAGCGGCCCTCGGTGTCATCAAAAAAATAGTCGTAGATCGTGGGGATCGAGGGGTGATCAAGCGTCGAGAGGATCATTGACTCTCGCTTAAAGTCCTCGACCGCCTTTTTTTGCTGCTCTTCCTCGATACTCGAGTGCACCATCTCCTTGACGGCGCGCTCGATATTCCCGAGGTTCTGATCAAGGGCAAGGTAAACGGCCCCCATACCACCGCCACCGATCTTTCTAACTATCCTATACCTCGAGTTAAGGACCGTTCCCTCGGATAGCGGTTTCAAGCCTTTGGGAGCGGGAGTGCTTTCCGTCACCGGATCCTGCAATGAGTGAGCCGTCTGACCAATGTCGAGAGGCCCATCAGTTGGGGCGTTCGAGGGGTCATCAAAAGCCCCCTCGACATCACCCGATGCGATGTTCGTTTCCAGTTCGGCCGGTACAGCACTATCGGCCGACGATTCTTCTATGCTTGGGCCGGCCGACGATCCTTCGTCGTCAGCGACATCGGCTTCTTGATCCTCACCTAGATCGGCACTCGGATCCAAGTCGGCAACACTTGCTGTATCTTCTGAGACGGCGTCAAGACTTGATGCCTCGTCACTATTCTCAGACTTTGGATCAAGCCCGACCAATTCCTGCTCCGGGGCATCTTCGGATAGAACGGGCTCAGTATGCGACTCGTCCGCAGGCAGTTCTGGGTATTCAACGACACTCGCCGTCTTGGCGACCTCTGCCAAAACGGCCACGCCGCACATCGGGCAAAAGCCGGATGCTTCGGTCAGCTCGAATTCGCAGTTGTGGCAGGTGGTCATTGTTATTTCGCTATCCGGATATGAAGCTAATGAGTGATTTGAAAGCGCAAGAATGTCTTTCCGACAATGACCTCGTCACCGTCGTTTAGTATCTGAGGATTTCCCGGAAGCAGCCGGCGGCCTCTATTCACATAAGTCCCGTTGGTCGAACCGAGGTCTTCGATATAGTAAGCGCCTTTGTTCCTAACGATCCTCGCATGGCGTCTTGAGACCTTGGCATCCGAGTCGTGCGCGTCCAGATCAACATCCGGAAATATCCCATTGTCGGCATCCCACCGGCCTATCGTCGATTCATCGCTTACGAGTCGAAACTCAGTGCCCGGAACATCGCCCCTTTCAATTACGAGAGAGGCGTGTGCAACGCCGGAGATCGGCGGCCGCGAAGCGCTTGTAGCCGGTGCGGGTTCGGCATCAAGATCGACCGGAGGAATTCCTAATGAGGTCACGTTCCCAGGCCGCGAGAATGACCCCGAGGACGGCGGTGGCACGTAAGCTGCAGGCTCGCTGACCGCTTGAACAACTAATCGGCTACCACATTCGTCGCAGAAGCGCGATGTATCCAGGTTGGCGGTCTGACATGATGGACATCTGATCATGGATTTTCCGTTAGGTCGCCTCTAATAAGTGATCATAAGAGGAGAAAGCGATATTTTACACGGTCGACAGATATTCGTAAATCGTAATTCTAACTGAAATTTACTTCAAATGTCGCTCAATAGTAAACCGGTGTTGAGCTACTATCCCATAAGTCACTTTTTTGAAACAATGGGAAAAATGGTGTCGTAATACCCGGTTGATATCCGTGATTCATTCTATCCGTTATAATCCTGGGTAGAAACTTTTTGAGAGGAACATTCGAAGATGGCATTGAGCCGTAAGACGAAAATCATCGTTGCTGTGGTCGCCGTAGCGTTATTGGGGACCATTATTGTAGGAAGCATATTTGCGACGCGCAAAGATACGCCGGAAGTTACGGTAGTAAAGGCCGAGGTGCGGAAGGAACTTCGATCCACGGTCACTTCCTCGGGCGAAGTACGCCCGATCCAATTCATGAATCTCACGAGCGAGGTCCAGGGCCGTATCGAAGAGATCTACGTAAAGGAGGGTGATCAGGTTACCAAGGGCCAGCCTTTGGTGCGGTTGGATCCGAACCAGCTCCAGTCGAGTACAGACGCTCAACTCGCGGCGTTTCAGGCGTCTCAGGACGAGGTCAGAGTTTCTCAGTCTCAGGTGACCGCCGCACAGAACAACTATGCATCTGCCCAGCAGCAGTTGAATGTCGCTCAAGTCGCAGTAGACTCGGCACGACAAGCGATCGTTGCGGCTCAAACGGATGTGGATAGAGCTCAGGTCGAGGTAAACGCGGCTACGCGCGAACTCAACCGGAATCAACAACTGCTTGAAAGCGGTGTTATTCCGCGTTCGGAATACGATGCAGCCAAGGATCGGCTCGAGACTGCAAACGCTTCGTTGAACAACGCCAAGTCGAACCTGGCTTCCCGCCAGCTAAGTGTCAGGGACGCCCAGTCACGTCTCGCCCAGCAGCAAGTGCTTGTTCGCGATGCAAAACGAGGTGTGGACACCGCGAACCTTAATGTGGCCTCGAGCCAGTCGCGGGCCAACCAGTCTGCCGCAACACTTCGCGGACAGCGCAATCAGCGTGACAAGACGCTACAAGTCGCGCCGATAAATGGGGTGATCGCTGAGATCCCTTCGAAAGTCGGTACGTTTGCGGTCGCGGGCCTATCAACAACGGCATTGTTGACGATCGCCGATATGTCGCAGATCAACGTCGAGGTCAAAGTAGACGAAACTTCGATCGATAAGGTCGAGGTTGGCCAGAAGGCAAAGATCAAAGTAGATGCCTTTGGCGAAAAAGAAATAGCCGGCGAGGTCATCCAGAAAACACCACTGGCGGTTGGAAAATCCCAAACAAGCGGCGGCCTTTCGACCAACATCAACGTGCAGGAAGCAAAGGAGTTTCGTGTTGTCATAAAAATGGTCGATCTTCCGAAAGACATTCAGGACGGCTTGCGTCCGGGCATGAGTGCAACTGCTGAGATCACCACGAAGGTCGTCGACAACGTGATCGCCGTGCCGCTCCAGGCAGTGATCGAAAAGAAGCCCGATGCCGAGGCTTCGAAACTTCCTGGTGACGCACCTGCGCCTTCAGCCCCCGGCGAAAAGCCTAAAATGATCACCGGCGTCTATATCCTGGACGGTAACAAAGCGAAATTCGTCGAGGTCCAGACAGGTATCATCGGCGAAAGCGACCGCCAGATCACAAGCGGGCTAAAAGAAGGCGATGAGGTGATCACCGGGCCGAGTAGGGTACTGAATACGTTAAAAGACGACACCATCGTCAAGAAACAAACGAAGAAGGAAGCCGAAGCCGCGAACAAGAGTTAGGGCGTTTGAGGGCTCGATGGATTTTTACCGGCGGTTTCATGGGTAGCTCTCTGAACTCTCCGCGCTCTGGCGAACATCATGTACAGATTTATGGAAGGCGAGAACGGCAACGGAAAGAGTGCCCCGGCTCAATCCGGTGAAGCTCTGATCAGCATGAAGAACATCTGGAAGACCTACCAGATGGGAACCGAGGAGCTACACGCCCTTCGCGACGTCTCGTTCGAAGTTCGACGTAACGAGTATCTTGCGATCATTGGGCCGTCCGGTTCCGGTAAATCAACCCTGATGAACCTCATCGGATGTCTTGATTCGCCGAGCAAGGGTGAATATTGGATCAATGGAAATCTCGTTTCTGATATGTCCGACGACGAACTCGCCCGAATACGCAATAAGGAGATCGGATTCGTTTTCCAGACCTTTAACCTGCTATCGCGGGCAACTGCCTTGCATAATGTCGAACTTCCCTTGATCTATGCCGGAATTCGCGCCGCTGAACGACATGATATGGCGATGGCCTCGCTTACGTCGGTCGAACTTGGTGACCGCGTGATGCACCGTCCAAATGAACTCTCCGGCGGTCAGCGGCAGCGTGTTGCGATCGCGCGTGCCCTCGTCAACAGCCCCTCGATCCTGCTTGCCGATGAACCGACGGGAGCCCTTGATTCGAAAACCAGCATCGAGATCATGCACCTGTTTGAAAAACTTCACGAAGATGGCAATACCATTATTCTAGTCACCCATGAGCCTGACATCGCCGAACGCGCCCATCGTGTCATCACTATCCGCGACGGCCTGATCGAGAAGGACGAACGAATAAAGTAGATGGAAAACATTCCCGCGTATGTCTCGCTTGTTTTCATCTTAACGACATTCGCGACCGTCGCCATCTTGCTGCAGGCGATAAAGGCCGTCGGCCTCGACGATATTCCCTCAAAATTACTGGTTTTTGCCCTTCCGCTATGGATCGTTTTCCAAACGGTCCTCGCGATAGGCGGCTTTTATCAGCAAACCGACTCGACCCCGCCCAGGATAGTTTTCTTCGGCGTTCTTCCTCCGGTACTTCTTATCGCGCTATATTTTATCTTCTTCCGAGCATCATTTATCGAAAAACTCCCGTTGCGGCTGTTGACTGCGATCCATCTGGTCAGAATTCCCGTGGAGCTCACGCTGTATTGGCTGTTCGGAGCAGGACAGATCCCGCGGATCATGACTTTCGAGGGAGCAAACTTCGATGTCGTATCGGGTATTCTCGCCTTGATCATCATGTTTGTCGCGTTCAGAGGAGGAAAGACAAACCGTCCGCTTATTATTGGCTTCAACCTAGTTGGGTTGGTTTTGCTGGCGATCATCGTGACCATCGCGGCCCTTTCCGTTGAATCACCGATGCAGCAGCTATCATTCGATCAGCCGAACCGGGCCGTATCCTTCTTTCCCTACATATTCCTTCCGACCATCATCGTTCCGATCGTTTTTGCCAGTCATCTATTCGCCCTTTACAAATCTTTGCGTGGAAATCTACAGTGATCTTCGCCCATTTTTGATAAAATCAGTTAAATTGATGCTGCCCGTTGGTCCAGATCATAGGCGGACTTAGATGAATTTTTACGAAACGTTAAAGCTCGCATTCTCGGCAATTTGGGCCCACAAGCTGCGCTCGTTCCTGACATTGCTCGGGATGATCATTGGCATGACGGCCTTTATGGTAGTTCTGTCGATCCTTCAAGGCTTCAACAGCTATGTTGACGAGAAGATCGCGGGCATTGGTTCTAATACATTCAATATTCAACGCTTTAATTTCGAAGATTTTAAGGATACTGACACGATAAACGCAGCCCAACGGCGGAATACCGAACTGAGTTTTGATGAACTCGACTTTCTCCGTCAGCGTGCGCAGTTGATCGAAAGCATAGGAGCTAAGGCGGGCAATACGTCGAGTTCGGTCAGACAGGGAACTTATTCGCTTGAAGATGTCGGTATAACGGGAGCCGAGCCGATAATTCGAGATATCGAAAACCTCGACATTGCCGAGGGACGGTATTTCACCGATATCGAAAATGACAACGCAATGCGCGTGGCCTATGTAGGGCGTGATATTGCTACCAATTTATTCCCATTCGGTGGGGCTATCGGCGGCGAGATATCGATACGCGGGATCCCTTATAGAGTGATTGGCATTCAAACCGCGAAAGGCACCGTATTTGGATTTCCGCAGGACAACTTTGTTCAGCTTCCGATCAAGACATTCGGGGAGAACTTTGGCGGGCTTCGACGCCAGCGGGCCCCTTATTTCATCGCAAGGCCGAAGAACGGTGTGAAGACCGCGGACGCGGTGGATGAGGTTCGCACCTTGATGAGGATAAAGCGCAAGGTGCCGAGCGGTGAAAAGGATAATTTCGGCATTGTCACACCGGACGCTATCAGCGGGCTGCGTGACAGCCTGTTTGGCACGATATCGACCGTTATCCTCTTTGTTCCGGCGATCGCTCTCGTAGTTGGTGCGATCGTTATCATGAATATAATGCTGGTGGCCGTCACAGAGCGCACCAAGGAGATCGGGATCCGGAAATCGCTCGGTGCCCGCCAGCAGGATATCCTGCAGCAGTTCCTTCTTGAGTCGGGAATGCTGGCAGCGATCGGCGGTGTAATAGGGCTGATCCTTGCACTGATCATTGGCCAAGTGATCACCAGGCTCGTCTTCCCTACTCGGATCCCGTGGTGGTCTGCGGTGATCGCGATCGGGGTTTCGGCTCTTGTCGGGATCATGGCCGGCCTTTTTCCTGCATGGAAGGCCGCCAGGCTCGATCCCATCGAAGCCCTGCGTGCAGATTAGAAGATCGAAGGCACTATGAAAGTTATCACCAGCCAATTTTACGAGAACCTCAAAATGGCGTTTGACACGTTGAGGTCGAATAAGATGCGCTCGTTTCTTACCATCATCGGGGTCGTGGTCGGCGTGATAACGGTGATGCTGATCTCATCGATCATCAGCGGTATTGGCCTGGCGGTGGAAAAGCAGGTGAAGGCCTTCGGAACCCGTTCCATCTTCATCTATAAGCAAGAGATCGGTATCCGATTCGGGCGCCCGTCCCGTGAGGAACGTATGCGGCCGGACCTTACTCTCGATGATGCTCTCGCGTTGCGGGAGCTTTCCGAGGTTGAGACCTCGGTTCCATTTCTAAATGTTTCCAGCGGTTTTTTCGGTAATCGTACGGTAGTCTCTGCAGCGGGCAAGCAAACTCAGAACATACAGCTGAGCGGCACGCTGCCCGAGATCGAAAAAGCCGAAACCGAGGTCTTGATCGAAGGCAGGTGGTTCACGCAGGCCGAATCGGACGCCAAGGCCGATGTTTGCCTTATCGGTGACACGGTCAAAGACACCTTCTTCCCCTACAAGTCGGCCATCGGCGAAAAACTCGAGATAAACGGACGCGAATTCCGCATCATTGGCCAGTTGCAAAAAAAGGAGCAGCTTCTCGGCGGCGGCGGTGGGGGTAATAATGACGAGAGCAACACGATCTTCCTGCCTTTTCACGCCGCTTTGAGGATCAAGCCGAACGCTGACGATATCTTTATCATGGCGATCGCAAAACCGGGCCGCCTGAACCAGGCTCGCGATCAGATCGAGGATCTCCTCAGAGTGCGGCGAAATGTTGCTTTCGGTAAGAAAAATAACTTTTCGACAGCGACGGCCGACAGTATCATCGACCAGTTCAAGTCCATCACCGCCGGCGTGGCCCTCGCGATGGTCGTCATATCGTCTATCGGCCTAATGATCGGTGGTATCGGCGTGATGAACATTATGCTGGTATCGGTTACCGAACGCACTCGGGAGATCGGGATCCGAAAAGCTGTCGGGGCAAAGAAGAGCGACATTCTACTCCAATTCCTGATCGAAGCCGGAACGCTCACCGGTTTTGGCGGACTCGTCGGGCTCGGTGTTGGCTGGCTTCTGACCTTGCTGGTAAGTCTTGTCTTCCCGTCCTACGTGCCGTGGTGGGCCCCACTCGGCGGATTTGTCGCAAGCGTCGGCATCGGGCTGGTATTCGGCATCTGGCCCGCATGGAAAGCGGCCAGTCTCGACCCGATCGAGTCCTTGCGATACGAATAGGACACTCGCAATAATGAACTGGCGGCCGAATCCCCCGGACCATGCACCCTGATCCCGGTACGGCTAGCTGATAAAGCTTGGGAAGGCAACTGCCATCGCTAGGCCGAAGAAAAGGATGACGGCGAATATCGCAAGGCTCGCGCTCCATGCGATCGTTCCGCTAACCTTTTCACCGGCATTTTTCAGGCCAATTGCGTTGAGAGCGATCCAATAGAACATCAGAACGCTGAATGATCCGAGTAAGGTATAGATCACGGGGTTTTCAGCCGAAGATACAAGGAAATTCAGGTTGTCCTGTATTAGCGACTGCTGTCCCAGAATCGGGTGAATATCCGCAGGATCCTTCACATACAGCATTATCGTATTTAGGATGAATCTCAGCACGCTAACCGGAAACATCGCGTAAACAGCCACTGAAAAGGCCTGCCAAAAGTTTATCTTCCCTCCCATCGCCAGGGCGAAAACGAAGAAAACCCCCGCAAGGATCGAGCAAAGGAAGGTCAACCCGGCAAATGTACCAGGAACCTGAATTACCCTTTGAAACGAACTTTGAGCGTCAGCAAGGGCCTGAGCACGGCCATCCTCGACCTGCTTCCTGGCGTCAGGATTGTTGGCGATCATTGACATTTCCAAGGTCTTGTCGATGGTAAAGTCAACGATACGTTTCGCACCGATCCTTTCCACAAAAAGCACCGAATAGGTACTGGAGAGCACGACCATTATCAACAAGGCGACAAGAAACCGCGGATGGCGGCGAAAATTTGCAAACACCTCGCCCGGCGAGAAGAAGATATTCCCAAGAGTGCTCGGTGTGGACATTCGCTCGACACCTTCCGAATCGGGCCTATCGATAAAGCTGAGCCCAATTATCAGGCCGCCCGCCAAGATCAGAACAACACCCGTGCCAGTACCGCCGGGCACAACTTTTGCGATGCTAAGCACCGCCAGAATAAACCCGACCGCAGCGAGGACAATGCCAGCTATTCGATTCATATTTCCCTCAGATCAATTAAATTAGAGACTTCATTATAACTTACGCCGATGTGCCGGGATTAGTTGCAAGTTTCATCTCCCCAGGGCCATCGGCCCTGATACACGCAGCGAAATGCCCGGGGCCAAGCTCGCGCAATTCCGGATCGACCTTTGAGCATTCGTCGATCGCGATCGGGCATCGAGTGCGGAAACGACATCCCGACGGTGGATTGATCGGGGTTGGAACGTCGCCTCGGAGAACGATCCGATCTCGTTTGAAGGTCGGATCGGGTATTGGTATTGCCGAAAGAAGGGCCTTGGTATAGGGATGTTTCGGCGTTGAATAAAGCGATCCGGCATCACAGATCTCAACTATTTTGCCCAGATACATGACCGCGACACGGTCCGAGATGTGTTCGACCACTGCCAATCCGTGCGAAATGAATAGATACGCGAGTCCGTACTCTTCCTGGAGTTCCTGAAGCAGATTGACGACCTGCGCCTGTACGGAAACATCAAGAGCGGAGACGGGCTCGTCGCAGATGATGAGCTTTGGGTTCAATGCCAAGGCACGTGCAATGCCGATACGCTGCCGCTGGCCTCCGGAAAACTCGTGCGGGTATCTATCAGCATATTTCGGATCCAACCCGACTTTCGAGAGGAGGTCTTCAACTTTCGCGCTCTGCGTTTCACGGTCCCCGATCTTATGGATCCTGAGCGGCTCAGCGATGATCGATCTTATGCTGAGACGCGGGTTAAGGCTTGCGTAAGGGTCTTGAAAAATGATCTGCATCTCGCGACGCAGACTCTGCATTTGCTCCTTCGGGAGCCCGACGATGTCGCGGCCTTCGAAACGTATCTCGCCGGTCGTTGGCTCGTGGAGACGAAGCAGGCAGCGGCCAACCGTTGATTTTCCACAACCGGATTCCCCCACCAGCCCAAGCGTTTCACCGGCGAGAATATCAAATGAGATATCTGAAACCGCCTGTACGACGTCATCGCTGTTCTCAACGGGAAAGTTCTTGACAAGGTGACGCACCTCTACAAGAACCCCGGCCGTATTGTCTCTTTGTGTCGCGACCATCGAAAAACTAGAACGGTTATCTTCTATTCAACTCCTTGCCTTCTAATTGCCCTGTTCCATCGAGAGCGTCCGCTCGCGGGCCACATTGAATCTCATCGCCGGATCATGCAAAACGCACCGAACTCTGGCACCGCTAGCGAGCTCCGTAAGCGGGATCTCACCTTCGAGGCAGATCTCCATTCGGTGTTCACAACGCGGTGCAAAGTGGCAGCCCAACGGTAGATCGGTAGGGCTCGGCACTGTTCCTTCGATAGTTCTGAGACGCTCAGACCGAGACGAACCCGTTGCGGTCAGTTTTGGCACCGATCGCAGCAACCCTCGGGTGTAGGGGTGTTTCGGGTTTGCAAAGAGCTCATCCACGCCCGATTCTTCGACGATCTTGCCCGTATACATGACGCAGACGCGGTCGGCAACCTCGGCAACCACACCCAGGTCGTGGGTGATCAACAAGACCGCGAGTTTGCGCGAACGTCGGAGTTCGTCGAGCAATTCGAGGATCTGCGCCTGGATCGTCACGTCAAGAGCCGTTGTCGGCTCGTCGGCTATCAGCAGTTCGGGGTCGCAGGCAAGGGCCATAGCGATCATCACGCGCTGACGCATACCACCGGAAAGCTGATGTGGATAATCGTTCACGCGACGCTCGGGCGATGGGATCGACACCTCTTTCATAGCTGCGATCGCGGCCTCCCAAGCCTTCTTTTTATCAAGTTTGCGATGCAGCCGGAGGGCCTCGGCTATCTGTTCACCGACCGTAAAAACCGGATTAAGCGATGTCATCGGGTCTTGAAAGATCATTGCGATGTCATTGCCGCGAATCTCCCGCATCCGTTCTGCCGAAGCGGATAAAAGTTCCTCGCCCCGGAAGCGGATCGACCCGCCGGCGATCCTCCCCGGCTTAGAGATCAGCCCCATGACCGAGAGCGCGGTAACCGATTTGCCGCAGCCCGATTCGCCAACCAGGCCTAGCAATTCGCCTTCGTCCAGTGAAAAACTAACGCCATCGACCGACCTCACCAAACCGGCACGGGTCGGAAACTGAGTTCTCAGGTTGTTAACTTCGAGTAATTGAGACAATAGCTTTTCGATCTCAAATGCACTCTGAAACTGTAACCCGTGCGGGTTCGTATCTAAGTCAGCGTGCAGGTTCAGCTTCGGACACCAGAATTTTAACCCACTCGACGGCGAACATTAAAGTTCACAGCTTTATTTGAGGTCCAATGCAACTAAAACCGTCGCATTTTCCTCAAATGGATGCTATTGTTTTTCTTGTAGTTTCGGGCCGCGACCAGGTTAACCTCAGGGAGATTTAATATTTGTGAAGCACAGCATTAGACGACTCAATGCAGTTTTGGCGATTCTGTCTATTTCGGCCGTTAGTTTTGCGCAAAATCCAGGCGCAACGGCGCGGAGCCAGTCCGAGCGGTCCTCCGATGTTCCGGCCGGTTCTACTGCCAAAAAGGTTACGCCGGCAGCGATTCAGTCCGAACTGAAGGAGGCTCTCGCCGTTATTCAGAATAATTACGGCGGAACAAGATCGCTCGACTATAATGAGATCTTCAAATCATCGATCGATTCGATGCTTCACTCGCTCGATCCCCATTCAAATTATTTCGACGCCAAGGAATTCGAGCAGTTCAGGAACGATCAGAGCTCACGCTATTTCGGGATTGGAGCGACAATCGGCGATCTTTCCGATCCTGACGGCAAGGTGATCGCAACCTATATCAAGGCGACTTTCGACCGTGCCCCTGCCCACCGTGCAGGATTGAGATACGGCGATAAGATCATCGAGGTCAATGGCCAGTCGATGCTTGGAAAGCCCTTCAGTGAGGTGCGCAATCAACTGCGTGGCCCGCAGGGAACGACCGCAAAGATCGTCGTGGAGAGGCTTGGAACAGGAGCCCGTGAGACCGTCAACATAGTGCGCGATGCGGTTCCGCAGCCCTCGATCAGCGAAGCATATATGATCCGTCCGGGGATCGGATACCTGAACATGAGCGGCGGCTTTAACCAAACCACCTATAATGAGTTCGTTCAGGCAATGCGTAGGCTCCGGGCAGCGGGGATGCAGCAGCTTGTGATCGATCTGAGGAATAACGGAGGAGGCCTTGTCGGCCAGGCCTACCGTGTAGCAAGCGCGTTTCTCGCCGAAGGACAGATCATCTTCTCGCAGAAGGGTCGAATGGAGGGAGCCACCGATCCGCCGTATCCGTCGATGAACCGGAATCCTGATCGCTCCCCGATCGTCGTACTGGTCAATCGAAACACGGCATCTGCTTCAGAGATCCTTGCGGGTGCTCTTCAGGACCATGACAGAGCACTTATCGTCGGCGAAGACACCTTTGGCAAGGGCCTCGTTCAGAATCCATTTCCGCTCGAGTATGGTTCGATGCTCTTGCTGACGATCGCGAAATATGAAACGCCGTCAGGAAGGCTCATTCAAAGGGACTACTCGAATGGCGACCTCTATAATTATTACACCGAGGGCGGAAGTTTAAGGGACGAGAATCAGGAAAAGGTGCGAGGGTCTGAAAGTAAGACCGACACCGGCCGCAGCGTCTTCAGCGGTGGCGGCATCAACCCCGACGTTCCGCTCAAGCCCCAGACAATAACCAATGAGCGTGCCCGTACGCAGGCGAAGATCGCGGTGCCGATCTTTGGCTTCTCACTCGAACTCATTTCAGGAAAGGTCAAGGGACTTGAGGCGTATAAGATCGACAAGCCGATCCTCTTCGACTACGACATCAAGGCCTCCGATTACCCGGTCAATGATGCTGTTTATGCAGCGTTCAAGCACTTTGCCGTTGACAAATATAAGATGACCGCTGCTCAGCTAGATCGGGAACGGGAGTTTATAGAACGTATGCTCAGGACGGAACTCATTACCGCGGCGTTCGGTACCCAGACGTCTTCCCAAGTTTTTAATAACTATGACACCCAGCTACTTCAGGCGATAGACCTCCTGCCTCAGGCAAAGCAGCTTGCAATTCAGAGCGAGCGAGCGAAATCCCCGGCCAAGGACAAATCTTCTGCCAATTGATCTAGTTTAGGATTAATCTTGATCGGGCTCTCGACCATTCGAGAGCCCTTTTTTAGACCGCTAAGCTGATCAGGTAGTAGATCCCGACGCCGATGGCGACAATAATTGCAACAGCAACCACAACTATCGCGGCAACCACCAATTTGAACTTGCGATAACGGTTAGGATCCGGCGGCGAGAGTTGACTCTGCGGAAAGTATGGTGGCGGCCTATTGAGCATGCTCTAATTCTACCCTATAACTCAGAAAACGTCATAGCCGTCATGCCCCCAAGGACCAAGTCTACCTAGGCAGCGGGCCTTCGACGTTTGCAAGTCCATACGCCAGAACCGCCACCAGCGATCCAAGTTCCGCCAACTCTTTCCGGTCAACTTTGTCGAATGTATCCGCCGCCGTGTGGTGATAGTTGAAATAGGTCTGCTGGTTGAAATAAGGGGCGAGAGAAGGTACCCCCGCTTGTGTCAACGGACCGATATCGGCACCCACGCCACCCGCTTGAAGCTGCAGCATCGATGCTCCTTGCCTCGAGAGTATTCGACTGAGCGGCTCGATAAAGCGCAGGGCTTCCGACTTTCCGGCAAACAGCACTCCGAGCGGCCGTGACGCCCCAAGGTCGCTTTCGATCGCGGCGAATTGCGTCTCCAATTTCCCCTTGACCTCGTCAAAATAGGCTCGCCCTCCGGCTCCACCGTTCTCTTCATTCATGAAAGCGACAAACCGAATGGTCCTTTTGGGCCGGAGGCCTAGTCGCTTGACCAATTCAAGAACCTGCATCGAAACGGCGATGCCGGCTGCATCATCCAAGGCCCCTGTTCCGAGGTCCCAAGAATCAAGATGCCCTCCAACAACGACGACCTCATCGGGCCTTTCAGAACCTATCAGGTCAGCGATCACGTTATGACTTGGAGCATCCGGCAGCGTTCGGGATGTGAGAACTATCTTGACCCTGGTCTTACCTTCGCTGACGAGATGTTCCAGCAGATCAGCATCCTCCGAGGAAACGGCCGCTGCTGGTATCTTCGGAACGCCATCGGCATAACCCATCGAGCCAGTGTGGGCCAATCGATTTTGCGATCCACCGGCAGAACGCACAAGAACACCTATCGCGCCAAGCGGAGCCGCAGCCATCGCGCCACCAAAACGATACTGGACGGCCTGTCCATAGGCGGCCAACCCAAAGCCGCTACTCGCGAGCTGGCGGTCGAACCTCTTATTAAAAAGAACGATCTTGCCCGCAACCTTTTCTCGGCCGAGCCTGGACAACTCTTCATAATCCTCTACAACGACCACCTCCCCAACGAGTCCGGACGCTGGCGTTGAAATGCTGCCGCCGAGAGCCGTCAAGACGATCTTCTGAGTCGTTCCGGGAGCCATCCCGGGAAATTCGACCACCTCGCCGGACTCCGCCCCACGAACCCAAACAGGGACCATTAGCTTCTGAAGCCTCACTTCAAAGCCCTCTCGCCGCATTTCTTCGGCAACATATTCGACGGCCCGGGCCGCTTGGGCGGAACCGCTCAAACGCGGGCCGATATTGTTTGTCAGATACCTGGTTTGGCGCAGTGCATAGTCGCTTTGCAAGGCCGCCTCCTGGAGCCGGACCAGATCGGTCAACGTCTGTGCGGAATAGGGTAAAGGGCTTGGTGACGGAGTTTGGGCCTGAATGAAACCCGCGATCGTGACGACAAGAGCGATAGAAAAAAACAGTTTCATGGTCAATTGGATCGATGATCGAAAACTGGAAGATACACTTTTCATCCTAGCGGATGCTTCGGAAATCCAAAAATACTGTGCAATAATTACAATATCCGAAAGCATCAAAAGCAGAGCCGCTCTATGAAACATTCATTCATCTTTTGCCTTTTCTTATTTACATTTACCGTCAGTTTGGGAGCCCAGACGACATTCACGTCGAGAGATATGCTTATGCTGAAGAGGGTCTCGGATCCGCAGCTATCCCCTGACGGCAAGGTGATCGCCTACACGGTCGGAACGCCCGATATGATCGGTAATCGCGTAGTTTCACAGATCTGGACGATCAATGTCGATGGCACCCGGCCACGTCAGATCACGTCGGCCTCGGCGTCAAGCAGCGGGCCGCGCTGGTCGCCTGACGGGAAAAAGATCGCATTCAATCATGGCGGTCAGATCTGGACCATGTCGCCGGACGGGGACGACCGATCGCAGGTCACGCGAGTTTCGACCGGTGCAAGTGGGCCCGTCTGGTCGCGAAACGGCGAGTGGATCGCATTTACGTCTGAGGTCTATCCGGAATGTCCTGACGACGCCTGTAACAAAGCGGAAGACGAGCGAGTCGAGGCGAGCAAAGTTAAGGCGAAGGTGACCGAAAGACTCCTTTTCAAACATTGGAACGAGTGGCGCGACCGAAAGAGGACCCATGTTTTTGTTGTCCCTGCCAAAGGTGGGGTCGCACGTGACGTCACTCCGGGAGATTTTGATTCACCACCGTACGGAGCGGCTTCGGGTGTCGATTACACCTTCTCGCCGGACGGATCCAGCATCGTTTACATCAGGAATCCGGATAAGGTCGAAGCTGTATCGACCAATAGCGATATCTACATACTTCCTTTGAACGGAGGCGTTCCCAAGAACATCACGGCCGGTATGGATGGGTATGATGCTTCGCCCGTCTATACGCCGGACGGAAAATATCTCCTGTTTCGTTCGCAGCCCAGGGCCGGTTTTGAAGCGGATCGTTGGCGGATCATGAGGTATGCGCCTTCCTCCGGTGAGATCGTCGAGCTGACCCGTGGCTTCGACCAGCAAGTTTCTGAGATGGTTGTTTCCTCGGATAGCAAAACCGTCTATTTCACCGCTGGCGAGCGCGGTCGCGAGCCGATCTTTTCCGTGCCTGTCGAGCCCGATTTTCGACTGCGCATTGCGACGCATGTCAAGAAAGTTGTTGAAGGTGTTTATGCAGGAAGCCCGACCATCAGCCGCGACGGAAGCACACTCATATTTGCGGGGAGCTCGCTAACCAGTCCGAATGAGGTCATGAAGGCAGTCGTGGACGGAGGCAGTGTCACGGCTGTTACGACGGTCAATACAGCAAACCTGGCCTCATTCAACCTGGGAAAGGCTGAAGACGTCGAATGGCTGGGAGCCTTGAGAACCAAGATCCACGGGTTTGTTGTCAAGCCCTCGAACTTTGACCCGGCGCGGAAATATCCCCTGATGGTGATGATCCACGGCGGCCCACAGGGTGCTTGGGGCAACTCATGGAGCACGCGGTGGAATCCGCAAGTATGGGCAAATCAGGGCTACGTCGTTTTCCTGCCCAATCCGCGTGGATCGACAGGTTACGGTCAGAAATTCGTCGACGAGATCTCAAATGATTGGGGCGGAAAGGTTACGACCGACATTCGGAATGGCATCGCTGAAGTGCTTAAGCGACCATATATCGCCCGCGAACGAATTGGAGCAGCCGGCGCAAGCTATGGAGGCTATATGGTCAACTGGCTTTTGGGCCACAACAATGACCCGAGATTCAAGATCAAGGCATTCCTTTCCCATGCCGGCGTGTACAATCTCGAGAGCATGGCGACCTCCACCGAGGAGCTATGGTTCCCAAAATGGGAATTCGGAGGGATGCCTTGGGACAGTCCCATTCAATATACTCGATGGTCACCGAACAAGTTCGCGAAGGCATTTGCCACACCAACCCTGGTAACTGCGGGTGAACTCGACTTCCGGGTTCCTGTCGATCAGAGTCTCCAGCTCTATACGACCCTACAGTTGCGCGGCGTTGACTCGAAGCTGATCGTTTTTCCAGATGAAGGCCATTGGATACTCAAGCCGCAGAACTCGGAGTTCTGGCATCGCAATGTTTTTGAGTGGTTCAAGAAGTATTTGAGACCGTAGATCGACAATTATGACATTTCGAAGAAGAGATCTGTCCTTGACCATTGCCGCGTTCATTCTTTACGCGGCTTTTTCAACTTTTGCGCAAGGGCCAAGGGCGGACTTCAACCGGGTCCAGACCTACGACGTCCAGCACTATCTGATCCGAGCGAGCTTTGATGCCAAACAGAAGGCCGTCCTGGGTGATACAACCGTCCGTTTGAAACCGCTCCGGCCCGGCCTTCGAGCGGTCGATCTCGACGCCGTCGGACTCTCATTCGAATCCGTTTCGCTTGAGTCTTCCGGCCTTGCCTTGGACCACAAGAAGACGCCGAGCGGGATCTCAGTCCTTCTCGATAAGGCATACGGGCTCGAGGATATGATCGCGATCCGCTTCAAGTATCGTACGAATCCAACGAAAGGCGTCTATTTTGTCGATCCGCCTTCGCGTTCTGACGGAAGCCAGCGTTCCGCTCAGATCTGGACGCAAGGTGAGCCTGATGAGGCTCGACACTGGATACCATCCTTCGATTTTCCTAGTGACAAAGCGACTACCGAACAGTATCTGACGGTGGATCCCGATCAGACCGTTATAGGCAATGGTGAGCTAGTCAGCAAAACCCCGAACCCAGATGGGACCGTAACATGGTACTACCGGATGACCGTTCCCTATTCGACCTACTTGATATCGTTCGTGATAGGAAAATATGTTCGCATCGATGATCAATACAAAAATATCCCGCTTTCGTACTACACCTATCCCGGCAGGGAAAAGACCGCCCGCGATGCGTTTGGCGACACGAAGAAGATGATGGCGGTGTTCGGGGAGCTAACGGGTCTCGAATACCCCTTTTCCAAATACGACCAAACGATCGTTGCGGATTTTAGGTTTGGCGGTATGGAGAATATCACGGCAACAACCATGGCTGATACCGAGATATTCTTTTCGGATTTTGAGTTCGGAAAAGGACCGGTAATGGACCTCGTATCGCATGAACTTGCCCACTCGTGGTTCGGCAATCTCGTAACATGCCGCAACTGGGCCGAACTATGGCTAAACGAAGGTTTTGCAACCTTTATGGAGGCAGCCTATCGAGAAAAGCTGAACGGCCGAGGCGACTATATGCGAAAGATCCGGGCGGACGCCGCTGCGTTTTTGATCGATGACTCGATCAACCGAAAGCGTCACGCGCTCTTCAACCAAAGGGCTGGCGACGTCAGTGCACTGTTCGATAATGCAGCGACCACCTACAATAAGGGTGGGGCCGTCATTCATACTCTCCGAGAGGAGATCGGAAACGAGGCCTTTTGGAAGGGCGTTAACCTTTATTTGGCTCGACATAAATTCGCATCAGTTGAGTCCACTGACCTTAAACAGGCCATGGAGGAGGCATCAGGTAAGGATCTTCAGTGGTTCTTCGACCAATGGGTCTATGGCGCCGGGGCACCCAGCCTTGCGGTTCGGCCGAGATACAGCCAGCGAAGTAAAACGCTAACGATCAGCGTCGCCCAAACTCAGCGGCTCGATACGCTGACGCCAAGTTCCTTTCAGCTTCCCCTCGACCTCGTGATACATACGCCGGCCGGTCGGCTTGATCGGAAGCTTTTGGTAACAAATCGAACGCAGTCGTTTTCGTTCAAGCTGGAAGCCCGACCGAAGAGTATTGAAGTCGATCCGCTCGAGAAGATCCCGCTGAAGAAGCTTCAACTTCGATCGATCGTCTCAGTGCGGTGATATTTGTTGACGGCCCCGCGAAAACTTGGGTCGGATGGTTATCGAGCCATCGTAAATTCGTGCCGGAACCGAAGTGCCAGATGGGTCGGAGGCACGAATGTAGGCTATATCGCTCGTGATCCTGATGGCCGATCGGCCCACGCGGGATGTAGTGCGAACATCAAACTCTAGCTCCAACAGAACTCCAAATGGTGCTTCAAAGGGCCTGTCTGAATCGACCAGCAATCCAATTCTTCCTAGTTCGGCCTCGTTGCTGTTTGTTGTCAGAGTCGGGCCGGAAGGCGAAGCGTCGGAAAGACGGATCGAAGGGTTCGAGAGAATCCTCGAAGGGTAAACAAGCGTAAAACTCAATGCCGAAACATCCGATCCGCCCTCGAGGAGAATCGGGATCGTCACCCGGTCGCCCGGAGACGCATCAATTTCAGGCACCTTTAGCTGAACCTGGCTCATGAACCGATAAGGATCGTCCGTCAGCCATTTCACAGAGCCGGGGCCGCCGACCGGTTGTACCGGCCCGCCGGCCGGTCGAACTACGTCCAATCTCAGAATGTCCCTGCGGTTCTGGGCAATATCCGCGGCATCCAGAATACCGTCGCCAAGGCTGGCGATCGGCGCTGCATCCGCCCTCTGAAACTCATTCGTCGTCGCAGCAACGACATCGTTGCCAACAATGAACCGTCGAAGCTGAACAACGTCATTCGCGAGTAGCGTGCCGTCGCCTTGAGGGCGACCTGCAACGTCTCCCTCGATTCCCGCGGGCGTCGGAGTCGGCGTCGGCCCTGCAAGATCCGGGTCGTCGAAAATGTAGGCTGAGCCGCTGTCGGCCGCCGCCACGTCGTCGAGATAGCTTCCTATGATCGTGTATCTTCCGTCAATGGCTACACTGTTTCCCAAAAAATCTCCCTCACTGCCGTTTGCGGGGGTCAACTTCTGTGAGAGCGTCCAGGCGGAGCCGTTGCGAGAATAAACATAGGCCGAACCCACGTCACTGCCCGAGCCAATGTCATCGCCGCACGCGCCGACAATGATCCTATTCCCGCTGATACCGACACTTCCACCGTACTGGTCATTCCCGTCACCATCGGGTGCAGCCAGCTTCTGTTGCTGGACCCAGGAGCCGTTTTCCGAGGTGTAAACGTAAACGGCACCTCGACCGGCCCCGCCCGTCATATTATTTACCGAACCGACCGCGATGGTGGACGCGGATATATCCAGGCTCGCTCCGAACTGATCGAGCGGAGAACCGTCCGTCGCCGTGATCTTCTGCTGAAAACTCCATGTTCCCGCCGACTGTGAAAAAACAAATGCAGTGCCTCGGGCCGCCTCGTCGCCCGGCGATCCGACGACCAGAGTATCGCCATCAATTGACACACTCGTGCCAAATTCTTCATTAGCGATACCATCAACCGCTGTGAGCTTCTGCTGCTGGATCCACGATGACCCTGACCGAACAAAGACATAGGCCGCACCGCGGGAGCTGCTACTGCCTGCCGCCCCGACGGCCAGCGTATCACCGCTTACCGAAACGCTTCCGCCGAATTGATCATTAGCCGCACCATCCCCGGCCACCAGCTTCTGCTGCTGAGACCAGCTTTCGCCGTTCCTCACAAAAACGTAGACCGAGCCTTGATCAGTGACCGGAGAGTCGTCGAGAAAAGAACCAACGACCGCAATGTCTCCGTCGATAGCGACGCTCCACCCGAAATTGTCATCTACAGAGCCATCGAGCGCTACGAGCTTTTGCTGTTGCGTCCAGGTTGAACCATTTCGAACAAAAATGTAGGCGGATCCGCGATACCCATCATCGCGGTTGGCGCCAACGATCGCATGATCGCCATCGATAGCCACCGCCCATCCGAATTGATCGAGCGACGCACCATCCTGCGGATCCAATCTAGCGGTTTCCGCGAATGAAGAAGGACGGTTTGAGCTATCGTCAATTTCCGCTTGGGCAACGAAGCGACCAACAAGGTCAAATAGCGTGAAATGTAGGCCGCCGAGTATAAGGAGGAAGCCCGCAAATCGAATAAAATGATGGCGACGCCATTGCAACATAAGAACAGAATAGGATACAGCGTTGATTTTACCCGATTGCGGCAGCAATCCGCAGGTCACAATTCGATCTTAGATAAGATAGATCCACATTAGGAGATGTAAGACGAAAAAATCCCGCCGATCGCTCGGCGGGACTTCCCTTTGAGAAGACTGGATGTCATCCACTAACTGTTGAATCGTAGAGCGGGAAGCACATTGAAACTAACCTGAACAGGCTTCATCCCTGACTGTAACTTCTTTGCCACACCTACGAGGTTAGCTGCCGGGCTAGGAGCGAAAGATTACCCCCGCGTTACGTTAACGCTTCGCCCCGTCTCGATCAACATCGAGAATTGGGTCCCCCGCGCCGCCTCACGTCAGACGGCTTCGGTGATCAACTTTTCAACACTTGAAATCGTACCACAAAGCATCCTGAGTTTCAATAGGGATCTTTTGCAAAAACAAAACTTTTCTTTCATCGCGGCTATCTGGCCGGATAAAGATGGTAGAGCATCATGTACACAACGACGCCGGTCGCAGAAACATAAAGCCAGATCGGGAAAACGAGCCGAGCCAGCTTTCGGTGCGATTCGTACCAACCCTTCAAGCCTCGCCGAAGCGTAACGATCACGAATGGTCCTATCACCGCCGCGAGTATCGTGTGGGATGTGAGAATGGTGAAATATATGGGCCGCGCGACGCCGTCACCGGCGAACCGGGTAGGCCCGAGTCCGTAAAGATATGTGCGGATCGCATGGTGCGTTACATATCCAATAAGGAAAACCGCGGAAACGGTGCTCGCAGCGAGCATACACACGCGGTGTGCCCCCACCTTGCGTTTCATTATGAAAAAAAAACCGGCGGTAAGGAAACACGCGCTCAGGGCGTTCAGCCCTGCATTCACATGGGGAAAGACCTGGAGCAGTTCCATCTATTTCCAGAAACCCAGCAGGACAAAGAGCACGATCCAAAGTGCTCCCATGAAATGCCAATACCAGCCAACGACCTCGGCCAAACTCTGTCGCCTTGTGATCTCAATAAGATTCTCGGTCGGGTGCAAGTTACGCAGGAGTATCGACCCAAGCGCGGCGATACCGCCGATCACGTGCACGGCGTGTACTGCAGTCAGAATATAGAAAAAACCGGCATAGGAATTACCCTCGACAAAAAGCCCCCGCGAGTTGAGTGCCAACCAAGCCAGGATCTGTGACGAAATGAACGATGCACCCAAAACCGTCGTGACAATAAGCCATTTCTTGGCGCGCGGTTGATCGTTCCTGTCAACTGCAAGTTTTGCGAGGTGATAAACAATACTGCTCGCGAGAATTATCGCGGTACTCATCCAAACCGGCAGCGGGAGGTCAAAGGGCTTCCATTCCACTGCCTTGTTGGTCGAAATGACTATGTACGCCGCTATCAGGCCGCCAAAAGTCATGAGGACAACCAACAGTAGAAACCCCGTCAAGACTCTCGATTTGCTCGGAAGAAAAGGCTGAATGCCACCCTTGGCTTCCGGTTCCGGTTGCTCACCTCCTCCGCCGTCGTCCCCCGGATTGCGTCCGCCACCGCCGCGGCCGCTGCCAGAACCAGTGCCGCCCAAGTGGCCCAGACGTCGTTTTTTCTCGGGCACCGTGTCTTCGATAATGTCAGCTGTTCCGGTCACCATAAGATCTTTATCGCCTGTCTGCGACCATTAGGATGAAAAGAAGCGGAAGATAAATGACGGTAACGATAAGCAGCTTCCGCGATTTTTCGACAGTTTTCGCGCGGGCGGCCTGAACACTGGCAAAGGTGAACCAGAGGCCAAGAAGCGTAGCTCCGATCAGGAAGATCCAGCCCGACATCGCGAGGAAAAATGGGGCGAGACTGATCGGGAAAAGCATCAAGGCGAACAGAACTATCTGGCGAGCGGTTATCTTGCCGTCAGGGTCCACAACGGGCAGCATTTGAATACCGGCCTTTGCGTACTCTTCGCGATACATCCACGCGATGGCAAAAAAGTGCGGGAACTGCCATAAGAATTGCATCGCAAACAATGCCCACGCGCCGAGCGTGATCTCGTTCGCAGCCGCCGTCCATCCCATCAATGGCGGCAGTGCTCCCGGTAAGGCCCCGATAGCGGTGGAGGCCGAGGTTCGTGTCTTCAACGGAGTATAGACAAGAACGTAGCCGACAATAACGATAATGCCGAGGACCGCGGTCAACGCGTTCACCGCCAGAAGCATATAGAGTTCCGCGAGAACACACAAAAGAATGCCGAATATCAATGCCTCATGCGGCACTAACACCTTCGAGGGCAGCGGCCTCTTCGCGGTCCTGTCCATTACCGTGTCGAGGTCGCGCTCCCAGTACTGATTCAGGGTTGCAACTCCAAAAGCTAAGAGCGCGATAGCGGTCATCGCATTTACGAACAGGACAAGATCAAATCCCTGAGAAGAACCCAGGTAGAATCCCGCAGCCGCTGTAAGCACGAGCATGAAAGCGATGCGCGGCTTGGTCAGTTCGACGTAAGCCGCGAACTTCCCTCGCGATCCAACAAGCTTTCTCTGATCTATACCGGCAGCCAGCGAATCCATACTATTCCAGCAACTACTATCGTAACAGTAAGAATATCGCCTGAAATGATGATTTCAAAGCTTTCGACTATGACTCAACGCGATTTTTTCATCAACCTGAACTTATTTTGTATAGGATGACAATTGACCGCCCGTGCGATATTCTTAGACAAATTGCGTATGTCGGCCGCGGAAGAAACCATCAAACAGCGACCTGAGATCCGAAAGCAGTCTGCTCCAATGCTTAACCGCGCTCTCGATTTCCTGAGCTCGGTTCGCTTCGGAATAGTCCAACTCGTCGTGCTTGTCATCCTTTCGCTGATCGGGATGCTCATCCTGCAGCAAAATGTGCAGGGCTTTGACGCATATTATGTCTCGCTTACTCCTGCCGAGCGACTTGTTTTTGGCAAGCTAGGATTTTTTGATATCTATCACAGCTGGTATTACAATCTGCTGCTGCTGACTCTCTCCCTCAATATTATCCTTGCCTCGATCGACCGATTTCCTTCGGCGTGGGCCTACATCCGTTCGCCAAAGAGAACGGCGACAAAAGCGTGGCTTCGGTCGCTCCGCTCGAATGAGTCATTTACCTTCGCCAATGTGGAAGAAGCCGACCTGGTGGCGAAGATCAAGACCATTTTTGACAAGGCCGGGCTCAAGTCGGTCACGACCGAAGTAAATTCCTTGGAATACGGTGTTGACAGCGAAGGCCGAAAGGATTTTTCCGTGACGACCAACAAATCTGGCACGGTCGTCTTCGGCGAGAGCGGGCGTCTCAATCGGCTCGGAGCATACGTCGTTCACGTGTTCCTACTTCTATTGTTTCTAGGCCACTTCGTGGCCCTGCAAACTGGCTTTGATGCCGATGTTCGGATGGTGCCCGGGGTCACTACAGATGAGATCCAGAAGATAGAATTCAATCTGGATAAGAAGGAAAAGTTCAATGTAAAAGTGCCCTTCAAGATGGAGTGCACGGATATCCAGCAGCGGCTGATCAACGAGAACGGCCCTATCGATGTGACCAATACCCTTGATTGGCGGACCCAGATGAAGATCACGGATCCCGACTACGGTGAATCCATCATCGACGTCAGCATGAACAAACCGTTCAGCTATCGCGGGTATCGATTTTTCCAGGCTCAGACGATCCCGGTCGGAAACGCGCGCAGCGTTTCGATCGAAGCCATTCCACAGGCCGGTGGCGGATCAACTAAACTTGAATTGAAACGAGGCAGCAAGGCCGATCTCCCGGATGGCACAACGGTCGAATACGCCGACTTCATGCCTGATTTCACCTTTGGCGGTGATGGTCAGCCCGATACCAAGAGCGGCGAGTACAACAATCCTGTCGCTATTCTGAATGTTACGCCGCCGCAGGGTGAACGAGTAAGAGTCTTCGCCTTTGCGTCCGGTATTGCAGAGAACATACCCGTCGGAGCGCCGAAGGCGGGCTACAAATGGCGACTGACGAATTTCGAGAAATCCCCGCTTGCCCACATCCTCTCGATCAAATATGACCCTTACGATGGTGCCTTCATCGCGTGGTACGTAGGTGGTTTTGGCCTGATCGGTGCCCTTGGCTTTGTATTCTTTTATCCTCACAAACGTGCTTGGGCCCTTGTCGAAAAGCACAACGATAACTCGGTTGAAGTGGTGCTCGGAGGTGAGGCAAACCGAAATCAGGTCGCCTTTGCCGAAAAGCTCGACCGCGTTGCTGAGCAGATCCGAGCCATCCAATGAGAATTAGATAGTTGAGACTGAACATTATGCAAGAGCTGGATAAATTTGAGAACCGCACATCCTGGAAGTCGTATTTGCCAGCGATACTGGTTATCGCCGGAGCTTTCATCATGCTTGGGCTCAGACTGCAAACGGGCCCCAATTTCATCAATGATGCAGCTCTGATGATGCTGGCATTGGCCTGCTATATACTCGCGGCCCTGTTTCAGTTGACCAATCTATATGCACCATCCTCGATGGCGGAGAAGATCGGCTTCTATGGTGCAGCGCTGGGCGTGTTTTTCAATCTCTCCAGTTGGTTGCTGCGATGGGTGAACTCCTACGACCATGAGATAGCAATAATGCGGGCCAGCGGAAATATGGCTGACCCATGGATCTTCCGTTATATTCCGCTCACCAACCTTTATGATTACGGAGTTGCGTTCGCGTTTGGAGCGGGACTCACCACGCTTCTCTTTGCCAGCCGCAAAAATTTCCGCATACTCGGTGCCTTTACGCTTCCGCTTGCGGCACTGATCCTCACCTTATCGCGATTTATCGGCGGCGAGTTCATCAACCTCCCACCGGTGCTCGATTCCTACTGGCGTCCAATACACGTGGGCGTTGCCAGCTTAAGTTATGGCATCGCGATGGTGTGCTTTGCCGTTGCGGTCATCTACCTTCTCAAGGATGGAGTAAAGGTTCATCTGATGGCGATCTGGTCGAGCCTGTTCGGCTTGGCTGTGATCGCGACGATCAGCAAGTTCTCGGTCTTCACCCAGTTCGTATATCGAGCCGGCCTCTTCCTACCAAACGAGGCCGGAAAGAAACCGTTTTCTGCCCCGTTCAGGCTCGAGATGCCTTATGTCGGCCCTGCTCTCGTTATCTCCGGCTTGCTGCTTGCGGGAACCATTGTTGCGTTTCTGATCTATCATTACCAAAAGCAGGAGGCCGCAGGACGGCTTGGTCATATACTCCTCAAACTGGCTCTCGTCGCGCAACTGTTGTCGATCGGGCTTCTTGTTTACGGAATTAGGGATAATTCGAATGTCTCGGCAAGGCTTCAGGCACAACTGACGCAAGACCCTTATCAATATACTGTGGCCGGCATGGCGATGGCGGAGAACCAACAACTTTCCGTTGCCGAGCTTTCGCGGATAACCCCGCAGCAGCACGAACAGATGGGTCGTGCCTACATCCAGGCAAATGGCGATAAGCTCTACCTCAGTTTGAACACAAATCCGGTCGAGATATCGGCCCTTATTACGGCACTCGTTGCGACGTTGTTCGTTATCCTATTTGCTTTTCGAACCGAGACGATCCGTGAAAGACTGCCTAGTCTTGAGTCTCTCGACAGCCTGATGTACAAGACCGCGTGTCTCGCCTTTGCCGGCTTGGCAATGCTGCTGATAACCGGTGCGATCTGGGCGAATGAATCCTGGGGTCGCCCGTGGGGTTTCGACTCAAAGGAAACAGGAGCTTTGATCGCATGGCTCACCTATGCGGCATTTCTCCACACGCGGATATCGCGTGGATGGAAAGGCCGAAGCTCCGCCTACTTCGCTATTGTTGGATTCCTATTGGTTTTATTTACGTATCTGGGTGTCAGCTATCTGCTAAGCGGATTGCACAGCTACGCCTAGGCTATTCGATCGTTACCTTTACGACATCAAGGAGTGAATATTTCGAGACAGCACTCCCCTTGAACATTACCGTTAGCCAGCCTTTATCTACATTGAAACGGGTTACTTCGGTCATCGGGCGCTCGATGACCGAACCGTCTTTCAATTGAATGACAAGTCGCCTGTTCGCCAGCGGATCAAGCTTTTTTTCTGTTGGCTGAGGTTTGGTCCGCTCGCTCGGTGCAACCTCCCGGTCCCTGTCACTCGCAGGCTTCGCTATTATTGTCGGTGGCGGGATCGTCGACTTGACGACAACCTCTGGTTTGTCGGCGACCTTTGAACTCTTCTCAGGAAGCGATCTTGGATCTCTCGATGTAGATGCCGTCTCTCGTTTGACGGATTCCGGCTCCTTGGCTTGGACGACGGTCTTTTTTCGCGTATTGCCCGTCGCGGGTTCGTTCACCGCCTCGATCGTCGGTTCTGCTTCTTCCTTTCTTGGCTTCAGGGCAACGAAGCTGCCGCCAAATCTCACACGATATTCCGCAGCTTCATCATTTGGCGTACGGCCCTGTATCCGAAGTAAAAGCTTTTCCTCCTTCCTCAGATAGATCAACCGCCCGGTCTCGTTCAACGAGGGATCGAATACCACTATTTTAGTAAGCGGCCTCAGGCCATCCTTAATAAAGACGTCTATATCGCCGGTGAAGTTCTTTGTGACCAGGTTGATGAATATATCACCCTGAGTTCCTTCAAATTCGAAGAAATAGGAAGTGATCCTCGAATCGCCAAGCGGGCGGGCCTTGATCGATCCGACGAGATCGTTGCTGGTTATCGCTGTTGGAAAGTTCTGATCCCGGGACTGAGCGCTTGCTGCTCCGCCAAAGAGAAATAGGACGACGGTCAGCAAAAGTGTCGATCGGATGAGAAACTGAGCCATTCCCGGACCTACTATAGTTCTTTTTTAAGATGCACGAGTCGGGAGGTTTCGCCGTAACCCAATTTAGTATGAGCAAGAAGACTGACGGAATTGTCCACCTCAGCATCGGACGCCATCTCAGAACATCCGCGGCGCCGAGCCCAGCCCTCGGCCATTCGAACCAGCCGAGTGCCGATACCGTCCCGGCGATAAGGCTCCTCGACGAACCATCCTTCCAGATAGCCGACATTATCCGTATCGCAGTCCTCGACATGCGAGCGGATACTTGCCTCAAGAAAACCGCACAGTCTGCCATTCTCGAGCTCAGCGACCGCTACGTACTGCGTATCCGAATGCTCAATGATATCAACCATCTCCGACTTGTGATCGTCCTCCGACGATTCATCCCACAGAAGCGTGCGAAGCCGGAGCCATTCCGAGAGATCCCGTTCCGCCAAGTCCCTGACTTTTACGTCGTTGGTTGTCATTGAAATCCGATTCTAGCAGTCTTCGTGCTTTTGAACAAAGGAGATACCGCCGATCGAAAGGCGCAAAAAAGGCCGGGCATTCGATCCCGGCCTGAGTATCCATAGAAAACTATTAAGCTCCCGCTTTCGCCGCGCCGGCCTTGTCGGCAAGTAACTCAAGAGCTTTCTTAAGCTGCACATCTTCAAGCGTCTTAGGCTGCGGTTTTGGTGTGGGCGATGGAGCTGCACCCGGGTTCCCGCTGTCCGGCTGTGTGATCGAATCGATATCGAGCGGTTCGGGCGTATCAGGCCTTTTTACTTCGACCGATGGTTTGACCCCCGTCGTTGCCCGGTCCTCACCCAGGAACGGGGCGCCGTTAGGAGCTGCCCATTTCGCGACCGTCAGAAGGAAACCACCCCCCGAGGACATAGGAAAGAGCTTTTGTTCCGTACCGGCCCCAAATGTCTTTTCTCCCACAACTTCGCCGCGCTTTCGATCGATGATCGAAGCTGCCACTACCTCGGCCGCACCTGCCGTGCTCGAATCGGTCAGAACGACCAGCGGTCCATCGAAAATGGCTTTTGCTGGATCCGCCTGGAAGGTGTTCTGGATCTTGTTTTCACGACCGACGACCTTTGCAAGCTCGCCCTCTTTAACGAAAAGATTCGCCACGGCTACACCTTCCGTAAGCGATCCGGTGGCAACCCCGCGAAGATCCAGTATGACCTTCGAGGCGCCTTGGCGTGTGAGTGAAGCGACCGCCCCGCGGATGTCAGCGGCCGAGCCATCCTCGAGACTAAACACCTTGACAATGCCCACTTTGGCCGACTCGAGCTTTGTCTCAGCCTTTGGAAATGGATAACTGCCCCTGGTTACCTTTAGCGTCTGTGCTTTTTCACCGGACCGCAGTACTCGAAGAGCAACGCTCGATCCGGCTTCACCGAGGATCATTTGTTTCGCATCGTAAAGCGAAATATCGCGAGTCGCCTTATTATCGATGTACTCGATGACATCGCCAGATCTCAGGCCGGCCTTGTCAGCCGGACCACCCTTGATCGTCGAGATAATGTAGAGATACCCAAGATACTGCGAGTATTCCGCACCGATCCCCAGCTTGTCCGCCGTTTTGCTTGACTCGAACGCCTTGACCTGTTCAGACGTAAGATACGACGAATACGGATCGAGGCCTCCCGCAAGACCGCGTAAAGCACCCAGCCGAACCTTCTCCATATTAGGTTCGTCAACGTAATCGTTCTGGATATGCTGAAGAACCGATTCGACGATGCGAAGCTGGGCAGTGGCATCGTTGACCGGCTGCTGCGCCGAGGTCGTAAGCAGGCTGCCAACAAAGGGCAATCCACCGACCACAGCGTAAACCGCTATCAGACCGGACAACGACATGATCCAAAGCTTTCCGCGAAATGACATCTTGTTACCTCTGTATGATAATTCTATCCGAGATCAATACGGCTAAATGAGTCTGTTTGTTTTGACGTTCCCGCCATTAAGAACAGATTATCGCTGAACGAAATACCTCGTGCAAGAAAAAGAAACAACTAATCCGCTTGAAAATACAGACTTAGATCGGGTTCCCGGCGATGGACGACTGATCGCTATTGATCCCGGCACCAAACGCTGCGGCGTAGCCATATGCGACGAGCTTCGGGTCATAACACGGGGACTTCCCTTCATCAGCCGATCAAGCTGGAAAAAGTTGCTTTCAAAGATCAAGGCCCTTATCTCGGAGTTTGATGCAAAGGCGCTTGTGATAGGTTTGCCGCTCGAGTCTGATGGGTCGGAGAGCGAGATGTCGGAGGAAGCCCGTTCAATGGCGCGAAAATTTGCGCTCTCACTTGACGTCCCCGTATTTTTGCAGGATGAACGCGTCACTTCCTACGAGGCACGAGGCCGCCTCTGGTCTGCCGGCGTCAGCACAGATGGCAAGGACCGCGGCCGAGTCGATAGCGAAGCCGCCGCCATCATCCTGAGTGACTTTCTCGACCGGGTCAAAAAAACCGAGAGTGCGCCGTAGTCGATAGGCATTCACATCATACTGTTCCCGCCAGATGTTTACTTCGGCTTCATGGTCATCAGGCTGACTGCGGCCTTCTCAACCGCTGCCTTTGAAAAAGGGAATGTCGCCAGCCGGCCATTCGCCCAGATGTCGAACTGGTCCTTGAAATGCGGTGATCTAGGATCACCACTTTGGCCCATTGGTATCACGTGGCTGGTAGAATCCCAGTCGCTCGGCATCGTTATGTGCCGCATCGAAACATTCGAGCCGACGTTTGGTGATTGTCCGCTTCCGGCTATTGCGACGGTCGGCGTCTGAAACTGTGTTCCGATAAGAGGCACGGAAGCCAGCGGATGTGGAAAGCGTGATCGCCAGACCTTCCCCCATTGCCAGGTTGTCTGATCCGGCCCGTATCGTTTCGGATCGGCAAACTGTTTCCTCACCGCCTCGTCACAGTATCTCATCAAGGCCGCATAGTCTTTGAACTCAGAAGGAAGCCACAGCGCTGATCGCGTCCGAAGCGCCCAGTTCAGAACACGTTCGCGGACTACCGACGCGGGGGCGGGCTTGTTTACGTCGGCGATCTTGTTTCCCATACAGACCCGGATATCGCTCGCGAGCAGAGCCGCCGTCGAATCGGGCGTCATCTTGCCGTCCCACTTTCTCAGCAATTCAAGCGTCTCGGGCGAGGCCGCACTACTTTTAACTATCTCGTCTGCGATCATCTTAACGGCGAGATTTGTCGCATCGAACTGCGCCGCACGCACATCCTCGACCGACAGCTTTTGTTTCGCCGACAATGCGTTCAGGATCTCGCGGGCCCGCCACGGGGTCGCCGCGTCGCGAGACATCTGCGGGTACTTATACGACGTGCCAACTATTCGTTGATTTGCCGTGACTATCAGCCCGCTCGGCGGATTGTAAACATGCGGCAATTCCTCGAACGGTATATACCCGATCCAATCGCCGTCTGCGGTTCCCCCGTCATATGGCAACGCGCCGTCACCAACACGGCGGAGCGGGATGCGGCTCGCGGCATACCAGCCAATGTTCCCTTTTGTATCCGCGTACACAAAATTCTGTGCCGAGCCGCCAAAACTTCTCAAGGCCCGCTTAAAATCGTTCCAGTTTTTCGCGCGGTTAAGCAGATAAAACACCTCAAACTCATTATTCCGAGGATCAAGCGAGGTCCATTTCAACGCATACTTCTTACCATCCTGTTCCAGAATGATCGGGCCGTTGCGGGTTTCGAGAACTTCGATCGTTTCCGACTGGGTGGCCGGAGAAAGAGGGTTTGGCCGGAACTTGATCGTCTCAGACCGCTTTACCGGCATCTCCCAGCCCGACGGTGTCTTATACTCGCCTTTCTCGTTAAATGTCTCGGAATAGATATCCTGGACGTCCGGCCCGACGTTCGTTGCACCCCATGCGATGTCGGCGTTGTGACCCAGCAGAACGCCGGGAACGCCCGGCACCGCGACTCCCGACACCCGCATCGTCGGTGTCGAAATATGTGTCAAATACCAGATCCCGGGCGTAGTCGGAGCAAGGTGGGGATCATTGGCGAGTATCGCCTTGCCGCCCGCGGCACGCTTCCCCGAAATGACCCAGTTATTGCTCGCAGCCAGATCTTCGGCATAGAGGCCGACACGTTCCAGCGAACTTTTTCTAACAGCGGCTTCCCTGTCTGTCGCCGCCAGGAGCGATGAGATATCACCTGGCTCTTGCGGCCGAACACCACTGACTGAAGACCGTTTGTCGTCGGTGCCAAAAAGGACCACGTCGTAAGGCGTGACTGGATTCGTAAGGTCCGCGAGCTTGTCCTTTGGCATCGACTGCAGCGAAAGTCGAAGGATATCGTTTCGCCATGTCGTACTAAGTGCATCCGCAAGGATCTTGCCGATCATCAGCGTGTCCGATGGCTTCCATTCTGTCGGCCGATACTGAAGTATCCGAAACTCGATCGGTAAGGACTTTTCATCAAGTGTTGCAATATATGCATTTACGCCCTTTGCATAGGCTTCGATCGCGGTCTTGAGCTGCGGATCCATTACCTTTAACGTCTCTTCCGCGATCCTCGCAAAACCGAATCTGCGCCAGCGTTTGTCTTCTTCCAGGGTGGTTTTTCCAAAGATCTCGGCGGTTTCTCCCCGAGACAAGCGTCTCATAAGGTCCATCTGAAAGAGTCGGTCGCTCGCCGTGGTAAAGCCCTGCGCGAAGTAGAGATCGAGGTCGTTTCGAGCTTCGATATAGGGAATGGAACGTGAATCCCGTCTGACGGATACCGGGCTTGAAAGCCCTGTCACAAGAACCTCGGTCGAGACGGTCTGCGGACTAACGGCGACGCAGAACAAGCTGCACAATAGAGCGGTTAGAAAAAAACGGATCATTTGGAAAAGATAGGTCATTTGATGGCCGGGCCGCAAGCTGTCACGAGACCGCTCAGACGTTCTTTTCCCGTTGACAAAGATTCCCCGCCCTTCAGCCGCCGAGGTTTGCTTCCGTTCGACAAAATCGGTTACCATCACACAAATTTTAACTGGAGGGACGCTAAAGACTTCGTGAGAAATCATCGCTCTGTGTTCATTCTTTGGCTTGCCATCTTGGCTTCTGCCTGCGGTAGCACGCCCCAACCAAATATTCCCAGCGGAAACGCTGCCAATTCCAACAACAATTCTGTCAAAGCTCCGTCGCCTGCACCTACTGCAGAAGTTGCTGCAGTAAGATCGGGCAAAGATCTCTATACGATCCATTGCATGACCTGTCACAAAGACAGCGGCAAAGGCGGCAAGGTCACCGTCGAAGGTAAACAATTGGACCCCGACGATCTGACGTCAGCTAATATGAAAGCGAAATCTGACGATAAACTCTTTGGCTATATCTCGGACGGGATCGAGGACGAAGGTATGCCCGCGTTCAAAGATAAACTCAAGCCGGACGAGATCAAAGCTGTCGTGGCTCATCTCCGAGAACTGCAAAAATAGACCGCATTTTTGCAATCGAGCTAGCCTACACAGTACACTAAGAGCATTGGGCACCCGTAGCTCAGCTGGATAGAGTATCTGACTTCGAATCAGAGGGTCGCATGTTCGAATCATGCCGGGTGTACCATCTTAACTAGCTTAAATACAGATAGTTACAAAAGTAGAAAGACGGGCCGGAAGCTCGTCTTTTTGTCTGCGTGCACCCAGGGTCAGATTACATTGGCGTAGTGAGGACAACCGCCAGATCAATATAGTGGGCCAAAGTTATCGGTGACTTCCCGCTATTCCGACAAGCGGCGAGGGTACATTTTCTAAAAAAAACTCCAACCATGTTATAGTTTCGCGCGTCTTTCATAAGATTAGCTCTACCTATCAAACAATCAGCAGAGGTGATTTACAAATGAAACGATTAGCGGCAGCGATCTCGCTCGTACTTTTCTTGTCCTGTATCGCGTCAGCACAGATCATCAAATTACCACCACTCGGCCCGCGGCCAACCCCGAAACCGGTGTCAACACCGACGATAGGTCCCAACCAAGGCCCGCTTGGCCCGACAAATAATGGTTCAGCGCGACCGCCGCAGGCAACTGACAAACCCGAATTGCTCAAAACGTCGCTCGATATTCGCTGCGATACCTGGGCCAAATACTGGAAACTGCCAAATGAATCGAATTACACAA
Organism: Pyrinomonadaceae bacterium; assembly: GCA_021463165.1. Classification (GTDB taxonomy): domain Bacteria; phylum Acidobacteriota; class Blastocatellia; order Pyrinomonadales; family Pyrinomonadaceae; genus OLB17. Next base: position 131,091 of record JAJTWY010000008.1, read on the forward strand.
GTTGGGTGCCCCAGGTAAAGTTCAAGGTTCTTTATGCCGGAACGGCGAAACTGCGACTGACGGCCGAGTATTTCACGCCGGACGGCAAACCCTGGTTTACAGAAACGCTTAAACAAGACATGATCAATAATGCCGAGAAAACAGTCGGCATCATCACGGACCGGGTACCGGGTAGATTCGATGGCAAAGCGACGATCGACACTGGCCTGTTTGGCGTCAAGATCGTCGATTCAGGTGACGGTAGTGTCCTGTTTCAAGGTAAGTTCAAGGTGGGCAAATTCAAATGGGGCCCCTCGATCCCGATGTTCAAGAACCAGTATGACTTTTTTGTCGACCAGGACTGGAACCTGCCCATCGGGTACATTTGGCTGAACTGGAAGGACAAAAACGCCCCGCCTCCGACAGTGAGTATGTGGATCAAGGGCGAAACGAGGCTCGACGACCTCGAGGCCAAGCTCTTCTATAACGGCGAACAGATCGCCACAACGGATGACATGGGCGCGGTACATTCGGTCCAGCAGCGGTATCCAAATAGCCTTGAGAACAAAGAAACCCACCGCTGGGAACTGTTCGATTTCGAATGGTATAAGTTCAAGTACGCAGTGACAGCAGCCGGGCGAAACATGTTCAAACAGGCCCGCTTTATGAACGATATGAACGGCAATTATACCGTCAAGGTCTTTCACAAAGGCGTGCAGATACGCGAGGCGTCATTCAGCGTGTCGGGCGGTAACCTGGCCGACAACGGCGTTGCCTCGGCCAACAAGTTCGGTGACGGTAAGGTCTTGATACCCGTCAAGGTCATGGGAAACTACGATAAATGGAACTCCGCGACGTGGCAGGCGGATGCGTTTTACAGTAACCCTCTGACCGGCTTCCCCTCAATGTAAGTAGCGGCCACAAGATCCGCGGAGGTGGGCCATGCCCGGCCCACCTGCCCCTCCTCAAACCGCGATCTCCATTGACTTTTCATTTGAAATGTGCTATAGATAGTACATTGTCTTACACAGACAATTGTTTTGTTGAAAAATATGCTGAAAGTGAAGTGGCAGCGAACATAAATGGAGTAAATAGAAGGACTTACACGTCCCACGACAGGGCTGGGACACCTGTGGGACAGATGGGACAGCAGCGCGTCACCAATTCGCCCGAAAAGCGGGCCCAAGTCTTGTTTTCAGTTCGCGGGAGAAGGACGCTACGGGTTATTTGCGAACCAGGTTTTCGTCGTAGAGTTCCCTATAAGCACGGTAATTGTTCATCACCTTGAAGACGTATTGCTTTGTTTCGGCGAATCCGATCTCGGCGGCAAAAACGCCCGGCTCTTTGGGCTTTGAACGGTTAAGCCATCGTGCGGCGTTGTCTTCACCGCCGTTATAGCTCGCGGCTATGGCCTCGTAAAGCCCGCCGAACTGGCTCTTCAGGTCGGCGATATATTCACACCCGATGGCGATATTGGTTCGCGGGTCGTATAGGTCATCGGGCTGCAGATTCGGGAATCCCGCTTTCTTGTTGTATTTCATCGCCGTGTCGATCACGAGCTGAAGCAGTCCGCGAGCGGCCGACGGCGATTTGACACCCGGACGAAACGAGCTTTCCTGTTTCATTATCGCGAGGACAAAGCGGGGATCGATACGCCGCGGCTTCGCGGCCGCCAGCACTTCGCTGCGGAACATGATCGGGTAATTCGATGGGGCCGTTTGCGAAGTCGGCTTGACACCTGGATCTTTGACAACACGTTCAGACGCCAGTCCGCCATAGTAGGAGGTCGGGATGTCGGGGATCGAAGCGAAGGCCTGGGAGGCCTCGGTCTTCTTGCCCTGCTTGTCGAGAGCCAATGCCTTGAGAAATTTCGCCTCGTCAACGCTCGTCATCGAGCCCGCAAACTTGGCCGTAAGGAGCATTAGATCGGCTGTTGCGGCTGCTTCTGCCCATTGGCCACGGTAGATCTGCATCCTGAGCCGTCCTTGCAGGGCGTTCGCCTCGGTCGGCTGGCCGGGAAATCGCGTGCGGGCTTTTTCGACCCAGGCATTCGCATCGTCGTACTTCCCGGCTTCGCGCAGAGCATCGATCAGATTCAGATATGAACCGTCTATGCGCTCTCCCGTCGGGTACATCGTGGCATATTGCTCGTAAACCCGTGCGGCCTCCGCATTTCTACCGAGTCGGACGAGACAGGCTCCTTTGAAATATAGTCCCTCGCGGCCTTCCTTGATATCAGGAAACTCGCGGGCTACGCGGTCGAGATATGGGATCGCACGATCATACGCACGTTCCCAATAGTAAGAGCGGCCGATCATGAATATCGCACCCGACGCTGCCGGATCTGTCTGGAAGAACTCGAGTATCTTATAAAAATGATCTCTCGATTGCGGAAACTGGCGATTATCGAAATAGACCCGGCCTCGATCAAGATGTTCCGCGGCTGTAAGCGTTACGAGCTTTCCGTCGGCAGAGCGGCTCAAACGGTCTTTCTCGCTGACTGAGCGAAGCGGGGCATCAGACGCCTGTCCGACAAGGCCGGTGTAGGAGGCAAGTATGACGACTGCGATGAATAGTTTGGATCTCATCTCGGAGGAAAGCGGCCAGTCTCTAAAGACTATCGCCTATTCGACGATTTTTCAATAAGTATGGTTGGAACGGATTTTGAGCGGCCTGCCTGACGGGATAGAATTTGGCTATATGAAGATCGCTTTGAACGGAGCAACAACGATGTACGCGGACCTCTCGACGGATATACTTGCGGCCTCGGCCGCGGGTTTTGACCTGATCGAAATATGGTCGGCGAAGCTCTATCGCTATCTTGGATCGAAAACTGCCGCCGATCTGAAAGCTGAGCTGGATGCGGCGAATATATCGGCGTATTCGATAAATTCGATCGAGCATATTTCATTCCGGACAGAAGCAGAGTATGCCGCTATCAAGCTGGAATGCGAAGATCTATCTCGTATTGCCGGTGAGATCGGTTGCCCCTATATCGTCGTTGTGCCGGGTAAACTGCCTGAAAACGTCGATAAGGATGGGATTGTCGAAGGAACCGTCAAAGTGTTACGGGAACTTTCAGATATTGCCGCTGAGCACGGCGTTTCGCTGGCATTCGAGTTTTTAGGCCAGTCCGACTGTTCGGTCCAAACATTGGATCTCTGCGGTGAGATCCTTGAGCAAGTGGACCGCGAGAGTGTCGGCTGCGTGATAGACTCGTTCCACTTCTACGCAGGTGGTTCGACCTTTGAGGCGATAGATCGTTTGGATCCGCGTAAGTTGTTTATTTTTCATATTAACGACGCGGAAGATGTGCCGAGATCACAGTTAACGGACGCTCAGCGTCTTTATCCCGGAACTGGCATCTTGCCGCTCGCGGAGATCAAGGAGCATTTTGACGGGATCGGGTATGATCGGATGGTGAGCATCGAGATCTTCAGGCCAGAATACTGGGATCAGGATCCGTTTGACGTTGCGCGGACGGCGAAGGACGCGACGGAAAAGGTTCTCGGGCTTGGACGATACGCTGCCGGTGGGAGTTGGTAGATGGAAAAGGTTCGCATCGGCATTGTTGGAACGGGTTATATTGGCAACGTCCACGGAAACATTTATGCCCGCGACCCGCGCGCCAAGATCACGGCACTTTACGACATTATTCCCGAACGAGCAGCTGCTACGGCGAAACGGATAGGCGGCCGCGTTTGCTCGTCGCGGGAACATCTCCTCGATAGCTGCGACGCAGTTCTGGTCTGCGCACCGAATCGAACTCATATCGAGATCGCGACTGCGGCCATAGATGCGGGTAAACACGTCTTCTGCGAAAAACCATTTGCTTTGGGCATCGAGGACGCAGCCCTGCTTCTGGAACGGGCAAATAAGAGTGAAAAGCTATTTCAGGTTGGCCACAGCCGGAGATTCGCTCCCGTATACACAAAGCTGAGATCGCTTCTCATGGAGGATGCGCCGCATTCGGCACACATAAAAATGAATCGCGGTGAGCTTTTGAATCCCGCGTGGACGGGCGATGTGAACGTCACCGGGGGCTTTCTCTATGAGACTACCATCCATTTCCTGGACATGCTCCGATTTCAGTTTGGCGAGATCTCGGAGCTTATCGCCTATGGTTCGCAGCACGAATATCCTGAGATCGATGAATTCTCAGTGATATTTAAGTTCAAGAATGGCTTTCATTGCACTTTCGCGTCATCCGCCGATGCAAGTTGGCTGTTTCCCTTCGAGCGTATGGAAGTATTCTGTCACCATCGTACGATAGTTACCGAGGAAATGGTTCGCATCCTGGACTGCCGCGGCATAGGGGCCGACTTCGTCACGCACAGTTTTCATAATGTTTCTGACGACATTCAGCGTGGATTCGAACTCGAGGATTCTGCGTTTCTTGATGCGATACTTAACGGAACCGAACCTATGGTAACGGCGTTTGATGGATTTAAGGCCGTTGAACTGGTTGAATCGATCTATGAGTCGATCCGAACGGGCCAGCCCGTTCGATTCGACTAGGTGAACAAGTTCCAATTACTTGTGGAAATTGATATTGTAGGCGCGGGTTGCCAAGATGAATACTTGCCATAGTTGCGGAAAACCTAAGAACTCAGATACGAACTTTTGTCGCTATTGCGGAGCTCGTCTCGCACAGGAGTCACCTCCCGCGTATTCAAACCCATATGACCATCCGGCCCCGAAACCCTATTCCTGGAAGACGGATGAGTATACGACGAATACGGAAGCACGTCGTACGATGCCCACGGGGTTAAGTTTGCCCACAGGAGTTGAGCCGTCCGGACACGTCCATGCCCCGCTAGCTCAAGTTGGGCCACAACATTTCGCTCAGGCATTCCGTTGCCCGGCATGTATGAGTTCATACCCGCCACGGACTGAACGTCGGATCTCGACCGGAGGCTGGATCACGTTTGCCGCGTTGCTGGTGTTCTTTTTTCCGCTTTTCTGGATAGGTCTCCTTATCAAGGAGGATGTGCTGGTCTGTCAGACCTGTAACGCGAAGCTGTCGGCTTAACGATAGTAATACCCTTTGGGATGTTCGATCTTGATATCAGGATTTGTACTGTTGACCTCAACCCTGTAATACCCTTTTTTCATATGAGTGGAAAGGTAGGTCAACGAGAACTGACGATTGAGCGAGAGATTCAATTCGCGAAAATAGGGGCGATAACTAACGGGAGCGCCGGACCCAAAGTAGAATGCCCGTCCGCCTGTCTGATCGGATATTTTGGCTAAGGCACCCTGTCCGGCTAGTGTAAAAGTCGAGTTTCCGTTTTCGCTTATCGTTGTCGGAGCATAGAAGGAGTAAATAGCCACTCCTTTCCTTTGTGCCTTGAGCGATGCCTGTTCGAGGTCGAAGCTTTGCGTTATCGATGCGAGACTTGTCCCTTGTGAAAAGTCGATGCCGTCGGAAAACAGCAAGACCGCCCTTCGACCATTAGGGACACCGTCAAAACGACCTATCAGCTGGTCAAGAGAATCATAAGGACTTCGCGGCGCCAAACTCGAAGACCCCGAGACGATCCTGATGGAACTTGCCGCCTTTTCACGATCTTCGGTAAAGCGCTGCACGACCTGCGCCGAACCGCTCCTGGCATATGCGATCATTACACGGGTCCCTTGTGGCAACGCTCGTATGAATTCTTGAATATCCTTGATCTGAAGATTAAAACTAGTCGTCAGGTCATCCTGAATGACGATCGCGATCGAAAGCGGCGCGTCCGAGACACTTCGAATCGAGAGGATCTGCTGTTCTTCACGATCCTCCCGAACAATGAGTCGGTCAGCCTGGACAAATTCCTGTGCCTGATTATCCCGGAGTTCGGTTTTACTGAAGATCGAGATCGGTATCGTAACTGTCCGTACCCGCGGCTTAGGTTCGTCGGACTGTGCAAAAATCGCTGCCGCCAACGCCGCCAGCACAAGACAAACGATAAGCGGATTCATTCGGTCCATAGCAACAAGTCCGTAAAGACCAGCAATACGATATTATTATAAAAACCAGAATAGTCTAACCGTCAATCCGCGGAAAGCACCACCTGAGTTTCCGCATCATCGGTTATCATATTCCTCATATCGTATGGACGAGATAACGCCGTCGGAGTTAAGAAGGGGCAGAAAGCTGCTGGCAGGTGCGATCGGCGCTCCATTGCTGATCCCCGCGGTTCCGGCGATCATCACGTTCTTAATGATGCTGCTCGCCGCCAGTGGCCCGCCTGTGGCTGCCGTGATCCTTTTTGTGGGAATGATCGTCACGGGCGTGTTATTTGTACTCAGTTTGATCACGTCGGGGATACTGCTGCATCGTCGGGGAAATTGGATAAAGGACATCCGAGAGAGAATTGCAGCCGACGGCATTAAGGCAAATGAGATCGAATGGTTTCGTCACGAATTGCGATCGCACGAAAAGAGGTCGCTCAAGGCGGTCGAGGCAAAAGATCTACTGCTTGGCGATGCATACCGCGAAACCCTGGCCTCGAGGCTTACCGCGACTCGAATTATAGCGTCATCCAGGCGAGAGCTGTCGATGGCCCGTCGCCGTCAAAGATCTTTGAAACAACTTGGGAGTTCGCGGTCTTCCGAATTTCAGTCTGAGATAGATAAGGATATCCGGAAGATCACGAAGATCAACGACGATGCGAGGAACCTCCTTGCGGAGGCAGAGTCCCGATTGCAAATGATAGAGGCTGCCGCCTCCCGCCAGGGCGGCCTCGCCGAAAGTGAACTTGCATTAAAGAAACTTTCGGCTCGGTCATCGGAATTGCCCCTCGCTCTGGAAGCCGCAAAAATGTCGGAGGAGATCGTTCTGGAACTCGAACGCGAACCTGCGTTACCCGAATTGCCGACAGAAATCGAAAATGGGGCTGATCAAACGATCAGCCCCACCAAAAAAGGCGGCGAATGAGTACCGCGTAACCGTCCGGACGCATGAATTGAACCTGTATTCTACAGGTGGGTGGCTTTCTACTCTTTCGAGCATCGGAGCCAGTTCCTATGGCCATCGCTCGCGTGGAGAATCGCACCGGAACGGGCATCAGCCTCCCGTTATTCATATGTTGGCTCAATTGTATTTGCGTCCAACGACGAGGTACACAGAAGAAACCTTCGCCAATGCAATCCTAGCACGTTCAGTTCAATTCGGAAATCAAGGAGATATCACGGATCATCGCGCCGAAGCTGTTTCGGCGTCCGAGTCGCGGTACTTCAAAAGGCGATCGAGCCGCTCGGCGCATTCAGAACTGCGAATCCCCAACTGGTTATCGATCTGCGTCTGGGTATGTTTGAGCTGAAAAAATTCGTCCGCGATATGCAGAGCAGCGAGTATGGCAACCTTAAGGGAATCAACCGTCATTGTCCCCGAAGTTATTTCTCGCATTTTCGAATCGACATACCCAGCGAGGTCTTGAATATATTCGTTATCACCGTCAGAACGGATGCTGTATGTCTGATTGTAAATCTCGACCCTGATCGTTTGTTCGGACATCAGTATTCTCCGTTTCTATCTACCGACAGCCTCGGCAACCTCAGTATCAATAAGCGAGATCGCTTCAAGCATAGCTTCAACCTTCAACTGGATCGAATCACGTTCGGAAAGCAGCGTCGAGAGTTTCTCCTCCGCCAAATGCTTGTCCGCGATCGCTGCCGCAGCGTCACTCCTCAGACCTTCTACCTCAGTCTCGAGACGCTCCTTTTCTCCACGCATTTTTTTTGCATATTCGATCGTGAGGTATATCTTGTCCTCAAGGTGCGAGAATTTTTCCATCCCGGTTAATGCATTCATGCGGTTAGTCTCCGATTTTTGTGTGTGGAAAGATTATGTTGAGTTTTCGCAAAAACTTCAAGCATTGGATCATGTTTGGATCATACTCGTACTACAATACCAAGTTTATTGGTCACTTGATCAACGATCATCTGATGTAGAGGTTCAACCTCCTCCTCAGTAAGGGTGCGCTCGTCGCTCCGGTACTCGAGCCTGATGGTTACCGACCTCTCGTTCTCGGCAAGGCCTTTGCCTTCGTAGACATCCACAAATGAGGCCTTCCGACAGAGATCGATGCCCACCTCTGAGACCTCACTCAAGATCGCGCCGAGCTCGACCCTCCTGGGTACAACGAACGATACGTCGCGCGCAACGCCCGGGAATTTCGCAAGCGGTTTATAAGCGATCAGATCGCCAGGACCAGCGAGCGCCGTGGCGATGTCGAGTTCAGCAACAAATACTGCCTGCCTGAATTTATATCGGGCGGCAACATCCTCGCTTAACCGCCCAACATAGCCGAGAACCTGGTCGCCGATCAGGATTTCCGCCGACTGTCCTAGACGAAGATGGGTGGCCTCAGAAGCTCTACATGATACCGACGCTATTCCAGCAGATCCCAAAGCTGCTTCAATTGCACCCTTCGCGTCATAGAGATCAAGAGGACGGCCCGTCATTGAACGGCCTTCCTGTAATTCGCTACCGGTTAACGCGAGTGCGAGCAGCTTTTGTTCCTTGGGAAGTCCGTCGCCACCGACTGCCGCAAAAACCTTGCCTATTTCAAACAGCTTGATGTCTCTCCGCTGGTGGTTCATATTCAGTCGAACCGCCTCCAGCAAACCCGGCAGGATGGTCGGGCGCATTCTTACCGCCCCCTCAATGACCGAATCGCGCAACGTGACAAACTTCTCTTCCAACGTCCCGTCAACAAGATGGGGGACAAGCTGAAACGGGCCGTCGTGTCGCAGGTCAATGAAGCTGTAGGAAAGTGCTTCATCAAATCCGAGGGCCGCGAGACAATATCTTAGGCGCCTTTCCCGCAATTCAGTCGGCTGGTATTCCCCAGCCCCAAAAGCGGGTGGCAGTTCGTCGGCAATTTTCTCATAACCTGCGTGACGCGCGACTTCTTCGACAAGGTCTTCTTCGATGGCGATGTCGTGACGCCACGACGGCGAGAGGTAGATTGTAGATTGCGGATCGCGGATCGCGGATTCATCTGAAACGACAATTCCAAGCGCATTCAGGATTCTGTTGCAATCTTCGGTCGAAACATCCAATCCTGTTAACCGTCTTGTCGCAGCTGAAATATCTGCTGATTCGACTTCGCTGGGCGTGAATTTTGTCGGATAAACATCAATAAATTCCGCCGCTTCGCCGCCGGCGAGTTCGCAGATAAGCTCGGTAGCGCGATTTGACGCGCGAATCAGATTTTCAATATCGACGCCGCGCTCGAATCGGTAACTTGCCTCGGTCGCAAGATTAAGCTTTCGCGATGTCGCCCTTATATTTGCTCGGTCAAAATATGCGACTTCGAGCAGCACATTCGTCGTTGTCTCCGTAATGCCCGACGCCAAACCGCCCATTACGCCGGCAACGGCAACCGGTTTTTTCGCGTCGCAGATGGCTAGCATCCTGTCGTCGAGCTTGCGTTCGACTTCGTCGAGCGTCGTAATAGTTTCGCCATTTTTGGCGCGTCTGACGACAATGCGATTTTCAGTGAGCTTATCAAGATCGAACGAATGCATCGGCTGCCCAAGCTCATGCATGACGTAATTCGTAATGTCAGCGACATTGTTGATCGCACGCTCACCGATGGCTTCCAGACGGTCAACTAGCCACTGCGGCGACTGCCCGATCTTTACGTTACGAAGTATCCGAGCCGTGAAACGATGACAAAGATCGGCGTCTTCGATATTAACTAAAGTCTGGTTTTCGGCCTTTGGCTTTCCTTCGGTCTCTGAATTTTTATTTTTTAATTTTGAATTTCGAATTACCGCGAGTTCGCGGGCAACGCCAAGATGCGACAGACAGTCAGGCCGATTCGAGGTCAGATCGATGTCAAAAACATGATCGTCTCCGTGCGGATGAACGCCTTCGACCGCCAACCCAACTCGGGTCAACTCACAAGCCGTTTCTTCAACGCTTAGGCGAGTGTCAATCAAATCTTTTAGCCAGTTGTAGCTTATGTTCATTAGTTAAAACCAGTGAATATGCATTTGCCGCAAAAATTTTCTTGCTATGGGAAACCCCGATCTAGAACCAATCACTGAAACAATTCCGCATTGGGGACACTATGCACATTGGCCATTATCTATCCAATCCTCGATTTCGCCCGGAGTGTATATTTCTAAACAATAAAAACAACCACAAGATTCGCTTTCAAGTAACTCGGTTCGATGATTTGAGGAACGCTCATGTGCTGCAATGATCGGGTTGAACTGATCCATTACCTAAACTGCTCCAAAAATCGCACGTCGTTCTCGAACATGTGGCGGATATCGTCGATGTTGTACATCAAGGCCGTCATCCGTTCGAGCCCAAAGCCGAACGCGAAACCCGAATAGACCGTCGGATCTACTCCACACGAGCGGAGAACATTAGGATGAACCATGCCTGAGCCGCCAAGCTCGATCCAACCGGAACCTTTACACGGGCGGCAGCGTTCGGATTCGAAAACGCCAGTACCGGCGCATTTGAAGCACGAAAAATCGAACTCCGCGGAGGGCTCAGTAAAAGGAAAGTACGAGGGGCGGAAGCGAGTGACCGTGTCGGGACCGTACATTCGTTTTAGCCATTCGGTTACCGTGCCTTTCAGGTGACCCATCGTGATGCCTTTATCGACGCATAGGCCCTCGAGCTGGTGAAACATCGGTGTGTGCGTCATGTCGGGCGTATCTCGACGGAAAACGCGGCCCGGGGCAAGGATGCGAATCGGTACCCCGCGGCGTTCCATCGCTCGGATCTGCACCGTTGATGTCTGTGAACGAAGCGCAAACCCCTTGGTCGTGTAGAACGTATCCTGCGACTCACGAGCCGGATGAGCTTCCGGGATGTTCAGTGCATCGAAATTGTAATAGTCAGTCTCGATCTCACGGTCGTCTTCAATTGCGTAGCCCATCGCGACGAAGATATCTTCGATCCTCTGCCGCAGGATGGTGATAGGATGAAGGTGGCCCGTGCGCGGACGTCTCCCCGGAAGAGTTACGTCAAGCCGCTCCAGTTCCGTCCTCGCCGCTGATATATGGTCGCTCAACAGAATTTCTGCGGCATCGATCGTACCCGCGATCAACTTTTCGACTGATTGTACGAGCTGACCAAAAGCACTGCGTTCGTGAGGGGCTACACGACCTATTAGCTTCATCGCACCGGCGATCGCCGATCTCTTACCGGTCTGGCGGATCCTCAGCTCGCGAAGCTCTTGTAAACGAGCTTCCGCGTCACTAAGCGCCATTCCGTCGAGGTTCAAAGCAGCAAAGCGTTCGAACTCTTGCTCGAACGCTTCACGGATCCCCTGAATTTGTCGTTCTTCTTCCGACATAGATCACATGTGAAGTCAGGTTCCAAAACCAAACGTATTTCGGGTTTCCACCGAGGTCACGACGGGCACGATCTCAAAATCGATGAGATCGTTCCAGTTCGAGACCCACTGTTGGAGCAACGCCGGCTCCTCCGTCTCCATAACCTGAAAACAGCGATTTAGGCCCACCTCGATCCAGCTGTCAACGTAGTTGAGGCCACCAGGCATCATCCGGCCCTTCTCGGCAAAGCGCTCGTAAACCGAGGCTACAGCGTCTTCCCTGAAATGCTCGATGACCATGAAAAGCATCGTTTATGCGGCCGCGGCTTGTTTGCCGATCGCTTCCTTCGCCTGCGTTGCGACAGCCGCGAAGGCTTCGGGCTGTTTGACGGCCATATCTGCCAAGACCTTGCGGTCCAGCTCGATCCCAGCCAGATTGAGGCCGTGCATAAACTGCGAATACTTCATGTCATTCAGACGGCACGCCGCATTGATGCGAACGATCCACAATTTGCGAAAGTCACGCTTCTTCAGTTTGCGGCCGGTGTACGCAAAATTCAATGCTCGCTCAACTGACTCCTTCGCCGATCGATAAAGTTTCGATTTTGTTCCACGGTAACCTTTTGCTAAGGCTAATATCTTCTTGCGTCTCTCCGTACGCTTATTCCCACGTTTTGCTCTAGGCATAATTCCTCCGATATGAAATAGCGACTCTCGAACATAGATTGCTCAATCGAGAATGTTCGATATGTGTTATACGATCAATATTCAGTCGCGGCCGTAAGGCAGCATCTTCTCAACGCGTTTTTGATCGCCTTCTGAAACCAAAACATCAATGTCGAGGTTTCGCTTACGTTTAGCTGTCTTTTTCGTCAAGATATGACGCGCATGGCTGTGACCGCGCTTGAATTTGCCCGACGCTGTCGAGCGAAAACGCTTTGCCGCGCCCTTGTGTGTCTTAAGTTTTGGCATTGGTTATCTCCTAATTAACTCTCTCTAAAAGATCTCGTCGTCGTCCTTGGGTTCAGCTTTTTGCTTCGATTCTTTCTGCACCCTTTTCTCTTTTTCAACCTTCTCCGGCTTCTTCGCACCATCTCCGCTAGGCTTCTTATCAGCGATCTTGGTTTTCTTCGGGGCGAAGATCGTGAACATTTGATAGCCTTCCATCTTTGGAGCAACCTCAACGTCGGCAAGCTCAGTCAGATCCTCGGTCAACCTCGCGAGGATCTTGGCGCCAAGTTCGCGGTGAGTCATTTCCCTTCCCCGAAAGGCTATCGCAGCCCGAACCTTATCGCCCTCGCCGAGCCACTGCCGGGCGTGCTCCATACGATATTTGTAATCATGATCGTCCGTACCCGGCCGAAACTTGATCTCCTTAACTTGAACGGTGACCTGTTTCTTTTTCGCCTCGTGAGCCCGCTTCTTCTGCTCATACAGGAACTTGCCGTAATCGATGATCTTGCAAACGGGTGGTTTGGCGTTAGGGGAAACCTCGACCAGGTCGAGCCCACGCTGGCGGGCCTCCTGAATGGCATCACGAGTGTCCATGATGCCAAGCGTGTCTCCCTCTTCGAGAACTACGCGAACCGAAGGTACGCGAATCCTCTCGTTGGTACGGTGCAGCGGCTCTCGAAACCGCGGCTTGAATCTATTTCCACCAAATCTTCTAGCGATATCTGCCTCCTAAAATTAACTTGTTCAATAACTTCGCTCAGCTCTTTGCTTTGCGATGATCTCAATGAACTCTTCCAGCGACATTGCGCCAATGTCACCCTGTTTGCGATCGCGGACAGCTACCTTTTGACCTTCAAGCTCCTGATCACCGAGGATCAACATATACGGTATTTTCTGAAGCTGCGCGTCTCTTATCTTCGCGCCGATCTTATCAGATCTCGTATTGGATTCGACGCGAAAGCCGCTGTTACGAAGTTTGCCGGCAATGCCGTCAGCATATTCGTTTATCCTATCAGTGATCGGCAGGACCGCGACCTGAACGGGAGCCAACCATAGCGGAAACGCCCCAGCATAGTGTTCGATCAACACACCGAAAAACCTTTCAATCGAGCCAAACAGCGCTCGATGTATCATGAACGGACGATGCTTCTGATTGTCCTCACCAGTATACTCAAGCTGAAACCGTTCCGGTAGATTGAAATCGAGTTGGATCGTTCCGAGTTGCCAAACGCGACCGATCGCATCTTCGATCTTGATATCGATCTTCGGCCCGTAAAATGCCGCCTCACCTTCGATCCGTTCGTACGAGATCTCTCGCTCTCGAAGCGCACTCGCGAGCTTTTCTTCCGCGACGATCCATTCATCATCCGTGCCAAGATAAAGCTTGTTCTCAGCCCCTCCGCGGACAGACAACTCGAATCTTACATTTTCAAAGCCGTATGTCTCAAAAACCTTGATCGCAAAATCAAGGCAATCTGCGACCTCAGTATGGATCTGGTCTTCTCGCACAAACAGGTGCGCGTCATCGACGGAGAATCCCCTTACTCGCATCAGGCCGTGGAGTGTCCCCGAAAGCTCGGCACGATAGACGGTGCCCATTTCTGAGTAACGCTGCGGCAGATCGCGATATGAGCGAGGACTCGATTTATATATGCCAATGTGGAACGGGCAGTTCATCGGCTTTAGCCGGTATTCCTCGTCCTCGATACTGGTGGGTGCATACATCCCGTCGGCGTAGTTGTCCTCGTGTCCACTCGTGAACCAAAGCTCGCGCTTCGCGATATGGGGCGTGTAAACGAAACTGTAACCACGTTTCTCAAGCTCCTCACGGAGGAGCCGCTCCATTTCATTCCGGACGATACCGCCCTTAGGATGCCAAAGTATCAGGCCCTGGCCGTAACTATCATCGATCGAAAATAGATCGAGCTGCCTTCCAAGTTTACGATGATCCCTTTTTTCCGCTTCCTCACGCTGCTTGAGCCAGGCGTCGAGCTCGTCCTGAGTCGCAAATGCAGTCCCGTAGATTCGCTGCATTTGCTCACGTTCTGCATCACCTTTCCAGTACGCTCCGGAAAGTGCTAAAAGCTTGAAAGCTTTAAGCTTACCGGTATGCTGTACGTGCGGCCCTAAACAAAAATCGATGAACGGTGAGCCGTCAATGTAGTAAACGCTCGCGTCCCCGTCGACCTTTTCATCGATCAGCTCGCACTTGAGCGGCTCATCGCGGCCCTTAAACATTTCCAGGATCTCACTTTTCGGAATAACCTCACGGCGATACTTGAGATCCCTTTTTGCCATCTCCCGCATCCTCTTCTCAATTACAGGAAGGTCTTCTTCGGTCAGATTCCGCGGGGCAATAACGTCGTAATAAAACCCGTACCGCGGATCCTCCATCAAAGCGGGCCCAACGCCGAGCTTTGTTCCCGGAAACAGGTCTAAGACAGCCGCGGCGAGCAAATGAGCAGTGGAATGCCGAATTACTTCAAGGCCGTCAACAGAATCAGCGGTTATCGGCTCGATCGACAGTACCTCGTCTGTAGCAGCGAGTTCCCTGTTAAGATCAACCTCGACGCCATTGACTTTTGCCGCCAACGATCGCTTGAGAGCTTCGCGATCGATCGCCTTCAGGGCGTCGATCACGGTAGCCGGAGCAGGTATGGCAACCTGCTGGTCTCCAAATTTAATGTTCAGTTCGCTCATATACTTGTCGATCATCTACCAAAACCTTATTAAAGCTGGCTAGGGCTTACGAGGCCTCACGCCGCTCAACACTGGATAAATGACCAACAATTCACTACTACTAAAATGATCAGATCCGATAAGAGCGACTTTGCCGTGCGATATCCCCAGACACCGCTAGTGCCACGCCATTAGAAGCGTGTCGTAGTAGTTATAAAAAAAGCAAAGTTCTTCGAAAGCATCTTATCGAAAATATGTAAATGGTAGGCACTAGCAGAGTTGAACTGCTGACCCCTACCGTGTCAAGGTAGTGCTCTACCACTGAGCTAAGTGCCTACATCGATCTTGCCGGTGGCAAAAGCGAACCTAAAGGATGCCAAACATGGGAAAAAGAGTCAAGCGGCTGGAAAATCAGTCCTTTGGCTCCTTGCCTTTCAACGCCTTGTCTGCTCGGCAGGATGACAGCGACTTTGCGTAGCCGGAAACTATCTTGGTGATCCGTTTATCGCTGGGGTTGGTTTCTACCTTCATGCAGGCACAGCCGTAGCCGTAGCTTCCATTGGTTTTGACCCATTGCGAACGTTTGAAGACCGGCCAGTTGCCTTCTGCCTGCTCACCACCTTGCATGGAAATGACCCATTCCCCAACTGCGTCAATAAGCCATGCATTAGATGGCGTAGGATTGAGGAACCAGCCGCAGCGGGTTTCCGCGGCCAGACTATCCATCGAAACGGACGGCCAGGCAGCGCCGGTTGTTGTAAAGAACGGAATTAACATCAGAACTGAGACTACTATTTGTTTTTTCATTTTTGTCATAGTTTTGGTCAACGCTGGATGGGGTTCGCATCCAACGCGGCTCCTTCAAACTGCAACTATTGAACCCCCGTACAAAATCGATGCATCGCAACTGCGACGAGTTTCACTGTACGGTCGTCGGTGTCATAAAGTGGGTTTACTTCAGTAAACTCTATGATCCTCGTATTCGCGAGCGAGGCAGCATACTTCACAAGTTGAATAAATTCCCCGGCCCGGAGTCCAAGCGGCGAAGGGGTCGATGTTCCGGGGGCATCAGCCATGCGAACGGCGTCAAGGTCAAACCCAAAAAAGGTGTTGAGCGAGGTGCTGTGCCCAATGAACTTCTCTCGGATCTGTTCCTTTAGCTCAAGATCGGCTTCCGCTCGAGAGCGTAGCAACTCGAGGCTGATCCGGTGAACGCCAAGTGAGCGTATGTATTCATAGTAGATCGGCGAAGTCAGATGCGATTGATAGCCAACCTCGTAAAAATACTCGGGCCGAAGATGTCCCTCCTCGAGCAACTGACGATAGGGCGTACCGCTGTTGCGTTCCGCCGCAATACGAACATCCAAATGAGCGTCAATGTTGACGCCGATCCACTGATCGGGTCCGAATACCCGCGCCATTGCGCATCCGTCGGCGTACGATATATCATTGCCGCCGCCGAGAACTATAAGGCGTTTGCCGTCCTCTAGAACCTTTGAAACCACGTCGACCATGGCCGAATGGATCTCTTCAAGAGTACCTCTGACCGGCATATTACCGAGGTCGAATATCTTCCTTTTGATATTGAACGTGGTAAGCCGATAGAATTGGCGTCGAATGGCGTCAGGCCCCTGCGCGGCCCCGACCCGTCCCCGGTTCCGACGTACTCCCTCATCCTGGGGACAGCCGAGGATCACTATATCCGAAGCTTCGTATTCTTCGTCCGCGATCCGAACGATCTCGCCGATCCGAGGATCGTTGGGATCGTTCCGAGAAAAGAACACATCGGGATCAGGCCGGGTTGTTAACTGCAGAATGTCGGACATTTTCTCAAGTATTTGTCAAAAAAGGGGGCAAGTCAAAGCCTCCGGTTGACAACAGCATCCTGTCAGAATATATCTCTCACATCAGATCTAGTTTTCAAATATATGAATTACAACCATCGAAAGGACTGCATGAGAACAACGGCAGTGAAGACCGCATTCCTGTTAATCTTGGCAGGTTTCGGCATGCTGACGACGAACGCGCAGGTAGATGATTTCTGCAGTGAATTCGGCGCGACGCCGTCCTTGAATTCACCGTTCGCAAATATCCCATACGTGTTTGGCCGCATAACCCACAAAGCGGTCGCCGAAAATGCGAAGATCCCAAGGATCATAGTCATCCTAATCGACGGTGACCAGACAAACAAAAGAGTCACGGTTGGGAAGAGCGGCAGCTACTGCTTCCGGCGAACAGGCGGCTCCGGGACACTGATCGTCGAGATCGACGGAATTGAAGCCGCCAGACGATCTCTCGCGGCATTTGGCGCAGCTCAACAGCGTGAGGATTTTGAGATCGGGGATTCCCCTAATGACCGAACAGGAACGGTTTCAGCAAAGTTTTCGCATCCACCGAATGAAAAGACCGCCGAGCTTTATAAGAATGCACGAAAAGCAGAGGCTGAAAAAAATACGAACGAAGTCGTAAAGTTGCTCCAGCAGATCGTGGTGGCCGATCCGGCGGATTTCATAGCCCACGCGAAACTCGGCTCGATCTATCTCGAACGCAAGAAACTTCCAGAGTCGGAGGCTTCGTTGAGGAAAGCTATCGAGCTAAAGCTCGATTATACCCCCGCCTGGCTCAATTTTGGCCTGCTGCGACTGGAATTGAAGCAAAACGAAGCGGCCGTCGAGGTGCTACGACACGCCACATCGCTCGCCCCCACTTCGGCAAGGGCCTTCCAGTTACTCGGGGAGGCCTATCTGCTGACAAAGCAAGGCTCGCTTGGTGCAGAGGCTCTCAATGAGGCGATCAAATTAGACCCAGTCGGGATGGCCGAATGCCACCTGCAACTTGCTCACTTGTACCAACTCGCCGGGGCAAAGGTGCTTGCCTCGCGGGAATACAAGGCTTTTCTTGCAAAAGTTCCAAACCATCGCGATAAAAAGAAGTTTGAAAAATACATTGCCGAAAATCCACCTGACTAGTTAGAAAACTCTTGACCGACCCTTGTTACTTCATCCCAAGGAGAAAAATGCATGCAGAGCTGTAAGATAACCATCGGGCGACTCCCGAAACCACACGAAGCAGCCCCAATTCAAAGATGGCTGACCGAGAATCTAAGGAACGGATACGAACTGATGTCGATACTTCCGACGACAGACACCAAGGAGGTCTGGTATGTGTTTCGCTTTGATGCGGGCGGCGTCGATGGCGGAAGTTTCAAGGAGTTTTCCGACTTCCATCTCGATTCCTAAGGGGTTTACTTTGGAACCTTGATCTCGTATCTATTTGCGAATTCGACGGCTTCTTCATATCCCGCATCGACATGTCGAATAACGCCCATACCAGGATCCGTCGTCAATACGCGTTCAATCCGGCGGGCTGCTTCGGGCGTGCCGTCGGCGACGATGACTTGGCCGGCGTGAAGCGAATAGCCGATGCCGACGCCGCCGCCGTGATGTAGCGAAACCCAAGTCGCACCGCCCGCGACGTTGATCATAGCGTTGAGATAAACCCAATCTGCGATCGCATCTGAGCCGTCGCGCATCGCTTCGGTCTCGCGGTTTGGCGAGGCGACGCTGCCGCAATCGAGGTGATCGCGACCGATCACGAGCGGAGCTTTAACGATGCCGTTTGCGACGAGTTCGTTTAGTTTGAGACCGGCTTTTGCACGCTCGCCATAGCCGAGCCAGCAGATTCTCGCGGGCAAACCTTGAAACTCGACTTGCTCCTGCGCCATCGTCAGCCATTTGCAAAGATGGTCGTTGTCGGGGAACAGGTTCATTATCGCTTCGTCGGTTTTGTAAATATCTTCTTTGTCGCCTGACAACGCGACCCAGCGAAACGGGCCTTTGCCCTCGCAGAACAACGGGCGAATATACGCGGGCACAAAGCCCGGATAATCGAATGCGTTCGCAACTCCGTTATCGAGCGCTCGTTGCCGCAGATTGTTTCCGTAATCAAAAACAACCGCGCCGCGTCGTTGAAATTCGAGCATCGCTTCAACGTGCTTTGCCATCGAGTCCATCGCGGCTTTTTCGTAAGCTGCTTGATCTGCTTTTCTAAACTCAGCCGCTTTCTCGACGCTGTATCCGACCGGAATGTAACCCATCAAAACATCGTGCGCGCTTGTTTGGTCGGTGACGACATCGGGAACGATTCCACGTTCGAGTAACTGCCAGTGAACCTCCGCAGCGTTGCCGCAAAGCGCAATCGACTTTGCTTCTTTTGCTGCGACGGCTGTTTGAGCTTGCGCGATCGCGTCGTCGAGATCTTTCGCCGCGACATCGGCTTGTTTCAACTGCAAACGCCGCTCGATGCGCCACGGATCGACCTCGACTAACAAGCCGACGCCGCCGTTGAAAGTGATCGCCTGCGCCTGAGCGCCGCCCATTTCGCCAAGACCTGCGGTGAGCACGAGTTTTCCAGCAAGATTTCGCCAACCGTGCTGACGCGCGAGCGAGCCGAACGTCTCATACGTGCCCTGCAAAATGCCTTGAGTGCCGATGTAAATCCACGAACCGGCGGTCATTTGGCCATACATCATCAGCCCATCGCGCTCGTATCTGTCGAACTGCTCCTGCGTAGCCCAATGCGGAACGATGTTGGAATTTGCCAGCAAAACGCGCGGAGCGTCGCTGTGACTTTTAAATACGCCGACCGGCTTGCCTGATTGAATCAGCAGCGTTTCGTCTTCGTTGAGTTCGCGCAAAGATCGCAGTATCGCGTCGTAACATTCCCAATTCCGCGCCGCTTTGCCGCGACCGCCATAGACGATCAGATTCTCAGGATCGAATGCCACCTCCGGATCCAAATTGTTCTGGATCATGCGAAAAGCGGCTTCGATCAACCAATTCTTGCAGGAAAGATCAGTCCCGACAGGTGCTCTAATAATTCTACTCATGAGGTCTGTGACGAAAGACGGTCGTCATGCTATTTTTAACCAAAATCTTGGTTGAGGTCTATTATATGAAAACTATCCCAAATCTTCTGCTTTTGGTTGTTATCACTTTTGTACTCGGTTCAGATGCGCTCGCTCAAACGACAACTTCTGCCTATGATTCCGCGCTGGCCAAGCAGGTCGGGGCAGATGACTATGGGATGAGGAATTATGTTTTCTGTATCCTGAAGACGGGTCCAAAGGATTCCGAAATTAAAGGAAAAGCGAAGCGTGACGATATTTTCGCAGGCCATATGGCAAATATGAATCGCCTTGCCGCCGAAGGAAAACTTGCGCTGGCAGGGCCTTTTGGGGCAAACGATCGCCAATACCGTGGCATTTTTATCTTTGCTGTCACCACTGTCGAGGAAGCTCAGAAATTGGTAGATACCGACCCTGTCATTAAGTCGGGCATGATGGTCGCGGAATTAACGCCTTGGTACGGCTCGGCGGCCACGATGCTGGTCAATGAAAACCACAAGAAGATCTGGAAAAAGACCTTCTAGCTATTTTGTCGAGATGATAAGGTGCTGGGGCATCGGCGGCATCGGCAAATGGATATTTTCCTTAAACCCAGCCTCTCGACAGATCCTGCTTAACTCACTGAAAGTATATGCATCGCCGGCCGGCGTTGCCGCAAGCATGACCAGAGCAAAAAGCGCCTCGGCTGGTGGCGAAACTCTATCTTCGTTGGGAATAAACTCGAGCGTGATAGCCTTCCCACCGTCATTTAGCGATGCGTAAACCTTCTTCATAAATTTGGTACAAGTCGAGACGTCAAAGTGATGAAGAAAATTTGTCACGAGCACCACATCATACTTTTCCGGACCAAAATCCACCTCGAATGCATCCCCAGGTATCAAATGATGCCGATCGCTGACACCCATTCGTTTCGCATTGGACGCCGCAACCGACAGCACATTTGTCCAGTCAACTGCATAGATGTCGGCATTTGGGTACTGTTGAGCCACGGTGATCCCAAAAGCTCCGTGGCCCGCGGCGATATCGAGGACTCGTAATTTATCCTCTGTTTCAAACCCGAGATTCTCCGCGATCCGCAATGCCGCCGGCACCATCATCGGCATCATTGCCTCTGCAAAGGTAACCCACATTGCACTCTCCGGGTCCATCGAGGCTTCGCCTATGACCTGCGATCCGCCATGGCGAACCGCATTCGTGAGATCCTTATACCCGCGGATTTGCCCGTCCGACATAATAAAATCAACCGCACCACCAATATATGCGGATGAATTTTTGTCCAGGAATACGGCTGCCATGTCGGATAGAGCATAGGTTGTTTCCCGCTTCGTCAGGAAGCCCATGACCGTAAAAGCATCCGCCAACACACGAATCCCTTTTTCTGAGGCGCCACAGGCCGCCGCTATCTCCCGCGCGGTTGAGTGTCCTTCCGCGATCTTCGTGAAAAGCTCGACTTCGACCGCGGTTTT
The DNA here is from genome assembly GCA_021463165.1 of Pyrinomonadaceae bacterium. Classification (GTDB taxonomy): domain Bacteria; phylum Acidobacteriota; class Blastocatellia; order Pyrinomonadales; family Pyrinomonadaceae; genus OLB17. Next base: position 152,366 of record JAJTWY010000008.1, read on the forward strand.
GAACGCAGCGGATAGCTGAAAGCCCGTCATCACCTGCCAAATCGGCTGTGGATCTGGCATTTCACGTACGTTTTCCATATTCATATCTCCCCCCAGTCGATTCTGACGCTTCGCCCTCGAATCTCCGGAAAGGCCCGATCTAATCAACTAAGTCAAATGCTATTAATGTGTTAAGATTTTTCAACGATTTACCATAACACAGATCTTTAGATGAACGCAGACCTTCTAATTACAAATATCGGTCAGCTTGTGACCTGCACTTCACGCGACCGACCAAAACGAGGGATGGAGATGCAGGAGGTCGACATCATTCCGAGTGCTGCGGTTGCGATCGCTGGAGACAAGATCGTCGCCTTGGGAAGAATGGACGAGATCGAATCGGCGTATTTTGCTTCTAACACGATCGACGTCCGCGGACGGGTCATTTGTCCGGGGTTTGTCGATCCGCACACACATATCGTGTTCGCCGGGGACCGGTTGAACGAATTTGAGTTAAAGATCAGAGGCGCCGAGTACCTCGAAATTTTGGCCTCTGGAGGCGGTATAATCTCTACGGTTCTGAATACGCGGTCGGCCTCTGCCGAGGAGCTTTTTGAGCTGGGCCTCAAGCGTCTGGACAAAATGATGACCTGCGGCACAACTACCGCTGAGATCAAGACCGGCTACGGCCTCGAAACGGACACCGAACTGAAAATGCTGCAGGTCATTGCTCTTCTGGATGTGACTCACCCGATCGATATTGTTCCGACATTCCTCGCGGCGCATACGATCCCTCCTGAATTCAAGGGGAAGAGCAACAAGTATGTCGAACTTATTTGCGAAGAAATGCTTCCAATGGCTTGGAACTGGTACAAACAGTCGCATTTTGTGGGGCTGGGACGACCTGTCTTTGCAGATGTTTTCCTCGAACGAAATGCGTTCGACATGGAACAGTCGCGGCGGATCCTGGAAACTGCCGGATCACTCGGATTTCGCTACAAGGCTCACGTCGATCAGTTCACAAATCTTGGCGGCTCGAGCCTAGGGATCGAGGCGGGGGCTACCTCGATCGATCATCTGGACGCGATCTCAGATCAGGAGATATTGTTGCTGGCAAAAAGTGGAACGATCGGCGTCGTGATCCCGCCTGAGAATTTCAACGCCGGCAAAACTCAATTTGCCCCCGCTCGGCGACTCATCGACAGCGGATGTGCGGTCGCGCTTTCGACAGATTACAATCCCGGTTCGGCTCCCTGCCCGTCAATGCCTCTGGCCATCGCGATCGCCTGTCGCTATCAGAAGCTTCTGCCGTCAGAAGCCTTGAACGCCGCAACGATAAACGCTGCTTTTTCGATAGGTCTCGGCGAAACTCATGGCTCGATCGAGGTTGGTAAGCAGGCGGATCTGCTGATCCTAGATTGTGAGGACTATCGTCAGATCGCGTATGAATTTGGCGGCAACCTAGTGACGACAGTTATCAAATCCGGCCGCGAAATATAAACTAAACCTGATGAAAGAGATCGTCATTGACGGAGAGAATCTAACCTTTGAGCAGGTCGTTGCAGTTGCGTATGGAAAGCCCGGCGAGACGCAGGTCGTATTGGCCGACGCGGCGAAGTCGAATGTGGAACGCGCTGCTGCTGCGGTGCAAGCTTTGCTTGATCGCGGTGAGATCGCGTATGGAATAACGACGGGGTTCGGCGCTTTTAAGGACAAGATCATCAGCCGCGAAGAGGTCGAGTTGCTTCAGCGTAATATCGTCTTGAGTCATGCTGTTGGTGTCGGCAAACCGTTTGATACGGCGACGGTAAGGGCCATAATGCTCATCAGGGCGAATACTCTTGCACGCGGGTTTTCGGGTATTCGGCTCGAAACCCTCGAACTAGTCGTAGAACTTCTTAATCGGGGCATTCATCCGGTCATTCCTGAAAAAGGCAGCCTCGGCGCCTCCGGCGATCTCGCTCCGCTGGCTCATTTTGCCTGTGTGCTTATTGGAGAAGGGGTGGCCGAATACAATGGCGAGGTCGTCAGCGGAGGTGAGGCACTTACCAGTGCTGGGTTGACACCTGTTACTCTGGCGGCCAAGGAAGGGCTTGCGCTGACAAACGGGACCACCGTAATGACCGCCATCGGACTCCTCGAAACATGGAGATCAAAGAAACTTGCCGACCTCGCGGACATCTCGGGATGTCTTAGTCTGGAGGCTCTGAACGGAACCGAGCTCGCTTTTGATGAACGGATCCATGCACTCCGACCACATCCCCGTCAGATCGAAACGGCACGCAATCTTCGAGGCATACTCCAAGGCAGCGAGTTCGTACGCGGTTTCGATCCCGCAAATGTCCAGGACGCCTACACTCTTCGATGTATGCCGCAAGTCCACGGCGCCTGCCGTGACGCGGTGGCTTATGCCGAGTGGCTCATCAAACTGGAACTCAATGCGGTTACGGATAATCCCCTCATCTTCATCAATGATGACGGCTCGATAGAGGTGATCAGCGGTGGAAATTTTCACGGGGAACCATTGGCGCTGGCTTTCGATTACCTCACGATCGCTCTTGCTGAACTTGCGAATATCGCTGAACGACGGATAATGCGACTAACGGACGAAGCATCGAATGCTCATGTGCTGCCGGCGTTCCTGACCGAGTCTGGAGGATTGAACTCCGGATTTATGATCGTACAGTATACGGCGGCGGCCCTCTGCACCGAGAACAAAGTGCTCGCACATCCTGCGAGTGTAGATACGATACCGAGTTCCGCTAATGTTGAGGATCACGTATCGATGGGGTTGACTGCGGCATTGAAGCTTCGACAGGTTGCAGAAAACTTTGCGACCGTCCTGGCATTGGAGCTCTTTTGTGCCAGTCAGGGCATAGACTTTCGAAAAAAGGCCTGCGGCACGCCTCGGAATCTCGGGATCGGTACTGATCCGCTTTATTCAGCGATCCGAGAGAGAATTCCGTTCATCGAAAACGATGTTTACATGAAAACGCATATCGACGCTGCGTTAGAGGTCGTCACGATGTTTGTTGATTCATGAGTGGTCAAAAGATAACATTCTTCGCTCGAATTGCTCGATGGGCCTCCGACGTGACCGGGTCCCGCCGATTCCGCACAAAGGTATTTTCATAAAACGTGCTCCAAGTGAGATCAAAAAGATGAAGCTTCTGTTTTTATTTCTTGCAACCTTAGCCGGCATCGCATGCTTGTCGACCGGGGCCAACACAGCCGACACTTCTGCTATACAGCCGATCTCTGACGATATGACGATTAGTGAAACTGTCTCAGGCGATTTTTATAAGAATTTACCTGCTGGATTCGAGATGCCGAAGGACGATGCAGGACTCTTGCTTCTCCGTGAATATGGGGCAGTTTTCCTAGCTAGGGGCGGCGCGAAGCCCCCAACGAAGGTAGTCTTCCGCGACGAGGCTGATGTTATTTCATTTCAGGCAGAACTTGCTGCAACATCGAAACCGATCGGCGGCGTAAAGGTCGAACTCCAAGCGGCTGCCATGAATGCGTTGAGCAACGCAATAACCGAAGCCGCAATCGCGGGCTTGGCGATCGAGCCTCGCGGTTCGGATTCAGCCCGCCGCGGCTACGATCAGACTGTAGGTCTATGGGCGAGCCGCGTAAACCCTGGCTTTGTCCACTGGGTCGGAAAGGGGCGTGTGACTCAGGCTGAAGCCAACCGCATCAAGGCGCTGTCGCCCTATCTGCAGGTTCCCGAGATCCTGAAGCTCGAACAGCAAGGCATCTACTTTGCGCGGTCACTCGATAAATCGATAATCTATTCCGTAGCACCTCCAGGCACGTCGCAGCACATCTCGATGCTTGCCCTCGACGTAAAACAGTTCGAAAATGCGAAGGTCAGGGAGATTCTCGCAAATAACGGATGGTTTCAGACGGTCGTTTCAGATCTCCCCCATTTTACATTTTTAGGCGTTAAAAAGACCGAACTTCCGAAGCTCGGTCTCAAAGAGGTTACGAATTCAGGGCGGACATTCTGGGTCCCGAATATCTAGCCAATAAACATCTCGTCGTCGACGTAAACCCGATCGATCTGCTTCGGGGCAGGAGCAAAAAGCACTTCGAGTCCTTTTTTGACCCCGGCCATGATCGCAGCTATCTCTCGGGCAGGCACAACGATCTTCTGATTTACAAACTCGGTTGTCGATGTAACCTGATCATGAGTGCGGTCTATCGTACGGCTCACCATGTCGACTTTATCGCGGGCGGTTAAAGCAGTATGGCCAACGATCTGTCTCAGTTCCGCGACCTCCTCCTTAACCAGCTCCGTCGATTCGGCAAGATACTTCGTCGCGATCGACAGGTTGTTCGACACTTCCGTAAAGTGAACTGATATCTCCTTTCCTTGCAGGCCAATTGCATCGACCTTTGAGATCAAGGGTTCCACGCGAGCCTCGAGATTCTTAACGGTCGAAACGACCTTTCGAACAGTCATCGCAATCGCGACCAGCGAAATTGCCATCACGATGAACATGATCGCGATAATGACCGATGAGATCATCATCCAAAATTGTGGCTCGTTAGCATTCATATCAAGCGTTCAGGAGAAGCGTTCCCTGTTACTAAACCTTTTCAGGATCATCAACTATCGGATAGCTGGCTCGCCCTTCGGCTATTGCCTTGGACTCATTTTTCCGCTTCTCAGCAGTATAAGCATCCTTACCAGCCTCTATAGCGGCAGTGAATGGGTTCGCAGCATTGGCCGCCGCCGTTTTGGCTTTCTCCGATAGCTCCGACGCCTTCTCAGAGGCCGTGGTATACAATTCCTGCGCCTTTTCCCGCGAAACTTCATAATATTCGCCGGCCCTTTCCTGCAAATGTGCCGCTGTCTCCCGGCCTTTTTCAAGCCCCTTGCGAGTAGCATCCGCGATATCTCCGCGAAGTTCAACTCCCGACTTCGGCGCGAACAGGAGTGCAAGTATCGCACCGATGCCACCACCCACGATCAAATAGGTCAGCTTGGTCGCCGCGCTTGCCTCTTGTCTGTCATATTCGTGTCTCATAAAGAACCTCCTGCGCTCCGCAGCGCTATTCAAAATCAAAAACTACCTTGTGTTCCAACTATAACAAAGCTTTGCATTTCCGCCAAAGAATTTCTCCGATCGATCACTCTTCCCAGTCCCCTTGACCCTCTCTTTCGACGTGATATCCGGCTTCCTCGAGGTGTTTGTGGACCTCTTTTCCGTGTTGCTCGTCCCGAACCTCCAGCAGCATTTGAATACCAACACGGCCCAGCGGAGCAAGCCACATCGCCCTTCTATGGAAGACCTCGATCACGTTGGCTCCGGATTCTGCGACAGTGTTCAACAGGGCGGCGAGCATACCGGGACGATCCGGGACCAGCAATCGAAGCAAAATGTAGCGGCCCTGTCGAACCAGCACCTGCTCCAGAACGCGAGCAAGAAGGTTTGCGTCGATATTGCCCCCACACAGTACGGCACATACAGTGTCGCTAGGATCCAGTCCGATTTTTCCAGCAAGCAATGCTGCCAACCCTGCGGCGCCGGCTCCTTCAACAACAAGCCTGTTATTCTGCACACACGAGAAAATCGCCCGGGCTATTTCCTCCTCGCTGACTTCGACAACCTGTTCAACAAGGTCCTGAATGATGGGGAATGTCAGAGCACCGGGGCTTTTCACCGCGATACCGTCGGCGATAGTCTGACCGGGTTTGGCAACAATCGGTCTTCCAGCCTGAAGGCTTGGATTTACCCATCTAACGTTCTCTGCCTGAACGCCTATGACTCTGATTTCCGGCTTCAGGCTTTTCAACGCCGTTGCGATTCCCGAAATGAGACCGCCACCACCGATCGGCACAACCATTACCGAAAGGTCAGGCAGGCTCTCAATAAGTTCAAGCCCAATGGTTCCCTGCCCCGCGATCACATTCTCGTCATCAAATGCGTGTACATAGGTATAACCATGTTCCTTCTGTAGCTCGCGCGAGTAGGCCACGGCCTCATCGAAAGTGGAGCCGTGCAAAACGACCTGCCCGCCCAGATTCTTGGTCGCGGTAATTTTTGTGAGCGGCGCGCCGGTCGGCAACACGATCGTCGATCGAATTCCCAGCAGAGTGGCCGCAAGTGCAACACCCTGAGCATGGTTTCCCGCTGATGCTGCTATCACTCCCCTCAGTTTCTCTTCTGGAGAAAGTCGCGACATCCGATTGTAGGCACCGCGGATCTTGAAGGAGCCGCTTCTCTGCAGGCATTCGGCTTTCAGGTGGACTCGAGCCCCGATCTCTCGGGAAAGCCTATCGTCTGCCACTACTGGGGTCGGAATGGCGATGCCCTGAAGGATACGCCGTGCGTCCTGGATATCAGAAAGATTTACGCTCATTATCAGCGCGATTATATGTTAGACATCATCGAAATTGCGAGTTTGCTTGCGGTCAATAACTGGAATTTTCTCTTCTATGTTATATTTATGGTCATCGGAGGGGATTATGACTGAGGCATTTGGGATCGGTGCCATTTTTATGGCTTTTTTGGGAAGTGCATTGCTCGTTATTGCGTGGAAGACGATCAAGATAGTTCCTCAGTCGAGCGTTTTGCTTATAGAGCGACTGGGCCGATTCCATCGGGTCGCATCAAGCGGGCTCAATATTATTGTTCCTTTTTTCGAATCGCCAAGGGCAGTTTATTGGTCAAATGTTCGTCCCGGCATAACGTCCATCGACTTACGAGAACAATACATCGATATGCCGCCCCAACCGGTTATTACCCGCGATAACGTGACGATCAACGTTGATTCGGTGGTTTACTGGCAGGTCACGGAGCCAACAAAAGCGGTGTATGAGGTCGCCGATCTCGTTGGGGCCATCGTTCAGCTAACTATCACGGGCATGCGTTCGGTGATGGGTGAGATGGATCTCGATCATACGCTCTCATCTCGTGATCAGATCAACGCTAAGCTCCGCATAATTTTGGACGAAGCCACCGACAAATGGGGCGTTAAGGTGACTCGCGTCGATGTCAAGAATATCAACCCGCCTGAGGACGTTCGCATCACGATGGAAAAGCAGATGACTGCCGAACGAAACAGACGAGCTCTGATCCTGCAGGCTGAGGGAGACAAGCAGGCAGCTATCACTCGAGCCGAAGGCGAGAAGCAGGCGGCGGTGACACGGTCCGAGGGAAATAAGCAGTCGGCTATCCTCGATGCCGAAGGTGCGGCTCAGGCCCGCCTGACCAATGCGACTGCCGAAGCTCAGGCGATCGCCCAGATCGCTGCTGCGATTGGTGATCGTTCCCAGACCGCTCAGTATCTGATAACGCAGAGGTATGTTGATTCTATGCGGGACATGGCAAGGACACAGAATTCCAAGGTGATCTTTATGCCGATGGAAACCTCAGGTGTGTTGGCAAGTGTTGGGGCCTTCAAAGAGATCTTCGCTGCCACAGGTGAAGAAAAGGCTGAATTGCCCAAGCCGCCTCGCAGCCCACGCGAATTGGAGAGATAAATAGCTTTCTGTTCAGGGCAATTCTCGCGGTTAAGCGAGAATCCGGTTTCGTCAGAGCGGTACTGATCAAATTAGACACAAACCTCACCCGGGGCGGATGTCTGCTTTGTGAGCTCGTGTTCGTACCAGCCACTCATTGAACCGATTCCTTACGATTGCTAAACTTCCAAAAAATGGCACGTGTTTTGACGTTACTGTTGGCCTGTCTGGTTTTAGCGTTAGCCGCTATCTGCGCTGCCTCGTATTGGGTATATTCCTCGGTGAATTCACCGCATACGCACGGCAAGTCCGGGGAATATATCAAGATCGACAGGGGCTCAACTCCTCCTCAGATCGTTGCCAAACTCGCCGACGACGGCATCATTCCAAGCGAAACGGCCGCATTGCTCTATCTTCGCTTCGTCGGTGATGGCAGTAAGCTGCAAGCTGGTGAATTCCAGTTCCCTTCGCCGATTTCGCCGGTCCAGGTCTTTAAGCAGCTTGAGAAAGGTGAGGATCGAACAATTAAGCTCACCATCCCCGAGGGCTTTACACGCTTCGACATCGCAAAACGCATTGTCGAAAAATTTCCATCAGACCCGCCGATAGATGAAAGAGCAGTTCTGACTCTGATGGATGATGTCTCCGCGATCCGCGATATCTCACCGACAGCTCAGAATCTTGAGGGTTATATGTACCCGACAACCTACAATTTGCCGCGGGATAAAAAGCCGAACGAAGTCATAAAGACCATGGTCGATCAGTTTCGCAAGTTCTGGAAACCCGAATGGTCGCAGCAGGCGAAGTCGATCGGCCGAACGCCGCACGAGATCGTTACGATCGCTTCACTGATCGAGACCGAAACTGCCCTCGAATCCGAACGTCCGATAGTCGCGGGAGTAATAGACAACCGCCTCGCCAAGAATATTCCTCTCGGGATCGACCAGACCAATGTCTATATCGCCAAAATGCTTGGCCGTTGGGACGGCACGATTAACAAAAGTGATCTTGAGGTAGAGTCGCCATATAACACACGGAAGAAGACGGGTATTCCGCCGGGCCCTATCTCGTCCGTCACAGAAAGCTCGATCCGAGCCGCTCTGAACCCGCAGCCAAATGATTACATCTTCTACGTCCTCAACGTTGATGCAAACGACGGATCGCATTGGTTCTATTCCTCGGCCACCGAGTTTGAAAAGGGCAAGGCAAAGTATCAGTCGTGGCTAGAAAAAGAAAGGCAGGAAAAACGCTCAAACGAGAACAGTAAATGATCAAACTCCTCGCCCTCGATCTCGACGGCACAACCCTGACTTCCACCGGACATATCTCCTCGGCTAACCGTAAGGCCATCCGTGCCGCCGAAGAGCGTGGTGTGCTGGTAACGATTGCCACGGGCCGGCGCTACCGCGACGCCAGGCCGGTGGGATTGGATCTGGAACTAAATGCTCCGCTGATCACACACAACGGAGCCCTGCTGAAGTTCGCCGAAACGATGGAGACTGTGCATTCCTCGCTTCTATCGTCTGCCCTCAGTCTTGAGATCGTGCAGCTTGGCAAGTCTCTAGGCGGCGATGCCCTAGTAAGTGTTGATCCGAACGGCAAAGGAACATTGCTCTATGACCGAGTGTCTGACGACAATACCCCACTGAAAAAGTATCTGCGTTGGGCCGAAACTCTCCACGGCGAAGGGCCCGGCCGTGAAGGCGTCGATCATGTCGAGGTCCTTGACGAGGTCATCCCGCAGTACGATGTGGTCCATATCTCCTTTTCTGGAACCTGCTCACCGATGCGCGATCTTGAAACTAACTTGCGGCAGGTTCTCGGCGACTCCGTCACTCTCCTCGCGACGATATACCCGCGACTGGATTTTACGCTTCTCGACATTCTGCCGCCCGATGCCTCAAAGGGACATGCCGTTGCAAAACTGGCCGAGATCAACGGCCTACGGCCTGAAAACGTAATGGCCATCGGCGATAATTTCAACGACCTCGAGATGCTCTTATATGCGGGAACCCCGGTGGTCATGGGAAACGCCGACCCGAGTTTGCTTGAAATGGGTGAATTTTATACAACATTAAATAACGACGATAGCGGTGTAGCTGCCGCGATCGAGAGATTTATCTTAGATCAGGAGTAATATTTAGTGGCAAATAGAATAGCGGTGATCGAGACCAACAAGGGTACTATCAAGTTTGAGCTCCTAGAAGCGGATGCGCCGAAAACAACTGAGAATTTTCGGCTACTAGCCGAAAGGGATTACTACAACGGTGTCATTTTCCACCGGATCATCCCAAATTTCATGATCCAGGGAGGTGATCCGCTTGGTGAAGGTTACGGCGGCGAATCGGCATGGGGAGGCAAATTCAACGACGAGATCGACCGTGGATCGCCGCTTTATGCAGGTCCGTATGAAAAAGGCACGGTCGCAATGGCCAATTCCGGGCCTAATACCAACGGATCGCAATTCTTTATAATGCACGTCGATTATCCGTTGCCGCCCAGCTATTCTAAGTTTGGCAAAGTGATCGAAGGACAGGATGTCGTTAATACGATCGCTACGGTGGAAACCAATCGGAACGATAAGCCGCTGGAACCCGTCGTCATGAGTCGCGTCTATATTGAGGACGGTGAATAGGCCGTGCGGGCTGTTATACAACGCGTCTCTCAGGCCAGCGTTGCGATCGCTGGAGAAACTGTCGCTCAGATTGGCAAAGGCTCCTTAGTGCTGCTCGGCGTAACGCATGAGGACACTGATGCGGACGTGGCGCAGCTTGCTGACAAGACGATCGGGCTGAGGATATTCGACGACGGCGAAGGCAAGATGAACTTGTCCCTGCGAGAGATCGGCGGAAGCCTCTTGGTGGTTTCCCAGTTCACCCTTTATGCGGATACCCGTCGTGGACGTCGCCCATCGTTCTTGCAAGCCGCTAAGGGTGATGCCGCCCGAGCGTTGTATGAGGCTTTCATACAGATCGCGAAACGCGAGGTAGGAATAGTTGAACAAGGGAGATTCGGAGCAATGATGGATGTCCACCTTGTAAATGACGGCCCGGTGACAATAATTCTAGATACACGATCGATTTGAATCATATGAACAAGCTTCTTTCAGCTGGACTAATTTCCGTCTGCTTATTTATTGTTTCTTGTGGTAATTCCGGCACCAATGCGCCCCGGACAAATGCTAATGGTGAGGTAAAGAAGGGCGTAGCACCGATCCCTGATAATGAGATAGCGATTATCGAGATGGAGAACTCAGCTGCGTATGGAACGATAAAATTGGAATTGTATTCCAACATTGCTCCCCTTCATGTGGCGCGATTCAAAGAACTGGCTAAAGAGGGCTACTATAACGGTATCGCCTTTCACCGGATCAATAACACCGTCATTCAGGCTGGTAATGCCGATACGAAACCTGGCGCTGTGGCGAAACCAGGAAAGGAAGGCGATTCCGGCAAACCGAATGTACCGGCAGAGTTTTCTGACATTCCTTACGATACGGGCATCCTAGGCGCCGCTCGATTGGGAAATGATATTAATTCTGCCAATTCGCAGTTCTTTATCATGCTGAAACGTGAGGCCGCCTTCGATAACAAATACACTGTCTATGGAAAGGTGATCGAAGGTATGAATAATGTCCGGACTATCTCCGGCGCACCGACAGCTCCGGGAACGGAACGTCCCGTTGAACCGCTACGGATCAAGCAGATAACCATTGCTCCGAGATAAGCCGATTCCGTGCTACAATCTGATTGATTGGAGGTTCTGGTTTAACCACAATTGTATAATGCTCGCGTAGCTCAGTGTTATGTCATTTGGAGATTATCTCGCAGGCAAGATGCGGGAGTTGGACGTAAAGGCTGCGGAATTAGCCCGACGTGCAGAAACTTCAAAACAGAATATAGGACGGATAGTGCATAATCTGCCGCATCCCGTTTCAGGAGTTCCGCCAACGGTATCTGTGGAAATGGTGGACCGTTTAGCGAAAGCTTTGGGGATTGATGAAGATGAAGCTCGGACAATGGCAGGTTATGCTCCTAAACAACCAGAACGGTTCTTTGTCATTGGTGAAAAGGCCCAGGTCAAGCTGGGGGTGAAAGGTCTGACACCAGACGAACAGCGTGAGATCGCGGAAGAACTCGCTCTGGCGTATGAGGTCATTATGGAACGGCGCCGTCGCCGTTTAGATAAGGAATAGTCTTATTTGAGATCGAAAAGTCGTTAATTCAAATAGGACAATTTAGCACAACACATAAATCACACAGCAGACCGGATGCGAACGTCCGGTGGTCCTGACCTTTGAAAATGAAACACTTGTTACGTTGCCTTGAACGATACGGCATAGGCTCCCGTGCTTGGACAGAAGATGATTTCTGGAATGCCTGCTCTCTCACCGATACGGAAGTTGTCTGGAGCAAGAGCCGCTTCCCTTTTTGCTTTACCGTTCCTGACGAGGATATTCGCTGCATCGTTCTGCCTCGATCGTTCACCGGGCCGCAGTTATTGTTTGCAATGGCTCACGAGTTTGCTCATATTGCTCTGCATGGCGGCGATGATCCCTGTATCGCCTTTCAGGGATATAGCGATGCGAAATATGAAGCAGAAGCAAATGCCGCTGCCTTGATCGCCTTGATCCCTAAACAAGTGCTGTTATCGGCCGCCGATCATAGCCGCTGTCGTTCGCCTTACCTGCGAAAGCTCTGGCACGACCGTGAACGGCTTTATATCATCTATGGCATTTGAATGAGGTTCTAGCTGAAAATTGGTTATTGAATCTGGTTATGCTTGACCTCTATCGTATATCAGCCTCGTATATTAACCCTGAAAAACGAGCATCTGAATATACTCATAATCACTTATGTCATCAACACTTTACGCTCGCGTAGCTCAGTGGATAGAGCGCTTCCCTCCGGAGGAAGAAGTCGCAGGTTCGACTCCTGCCGCGAGTACCAGATTTGCTCGATCCTTTCGAAACACTTAGGAGAAATAGTGAGGCCGCCCTTTCGGGCGGCCTCGTTTGGTTCACCTGGCTAGCCGTTGCTGGGACATGACGGGATCATCGCTGACGCCGAACGGCGGACAGCTTGCCGACTCTGGCCTCGCCGTCAAGGAATACGATCGGGATCAGCCTTCCATCGGCGGATGAAGTGGCTCGGGTTATGGTGTTGTCGGTCAGCGTGATC
>JAJTWY010000080.1 GCA_021463165.1 Pyrinomonadaceae bacterium
GCGGCAAACTGATCGAGTAGGTCGAGCACTTCCTTGACCGCATCATCAAGCCTTTCGATCTCTCTATTTACGGGTGCCGGCCTGCGACGGATCGTCTCGAAACGGCCATCGGTGAGGCAAAAAGCCCTCCCAATGCCGATGCCGCGTGAAGCCACTCGGCCTTCGATCCGTATCTCACGTCGCGGTGTCGGATCGGGCATCATTTCCCCATTTTCGATGTTCGCAGCCGAAAAAGCCAATTAACTTCCAAAGCTGAAACCGCTGCCGCCGCTGCTTTGGGTCGGGAAGAAGGGTTTGAGCAATCCGGCAAACGCCGCCAGATTGCGGGTTTGGATCAGTATCTCGCCGGGGCCTTGAAACTCTGCGACCAAACCTTCGCCGCTTACGAGGCTTCGGAAAAAGCCGCTCTTCGCTGCTTTTCGCAGGTTGTATTGCATCTGTGCTTCCCACGCGACCAAATGCCCCGTGTCAACAACATACGATTCGCCGGGCCTCAGGGTCTTTCTGTGGATCGAGCCGAATGACGAGACGAGCAGAAGGCCGGTCCCTGAAATCTTGAGTACGAAGAGGCCCTCGCCGCCAAAGAACGACTTTGCACCGCCGAATTTTGTATCAACGATAAGCGAGGTGTCACCTGCCAGATATGAACTCGACTGTACGCAGAATGCTTGGTTCTGCATCTCGATACCTGCAACGTCACCCGGTGCACCCGGAGCGAACGACACTTCGCCGGGACCGCCTTTGGCCGTAAATGTTGAAACGAAAGCCGATTCTCCGCCGACCGCACGTTTGAGAGCACCGAAAACGCCGCCTTTCATTTCGGAATAAAGATCGACATTCGCTGACATTGAGACCATCGCACCGGCTTCCGCACAGATCGCCTGCTCCGCGGCGAGGTTTACGACCGCGAGCGCGAAGGCGCCTTGGTGTTCGATCGCCCAAGTATAGCCGCGTCCTTGACCGCGACCGTCCGAATCGAACTGAAAGGCTCCGGCGGCAGGC
>JAJTWY010000009.1 GCA_021463165.1 Pyrinomonadaceae bacterium
GGCAGGTGTCGGCGGAGCGACATTTGGACAAATGGGCAATGGCTCGGCCTACCAGGACACGTCTACGACGAATGACCCGGGCGGCCGTCTCATTGACATAATGCTGAGGATCAACTGGTAACGGTAAGATCCACGGTAAAACTTGTCGGCGTTGTCGGATCCCGATCCGGCAACGCCTTTTTTGCAATGTCAATTATGCTTTAGCAGCTCCCCCGGCATTGCTCCAGTTACCTTGTCGCCATCCCAAACTCGCATTCCATTTACAAATACCGACCTGATACCAACTGAGAAGTTTTGAGGCTCGGCAAAGGTGGCTCTGTCGATGACCGAGTTGGCATCGAAGAGGACGAGGTCAGCTCTCATGCCTTTTTTGATGAGGCCGCGATCTTTCAGGCCGAGACGTGCGGCAGGCATCGCGGACATCTTCTTAACAGCGGCCTCGAGTGAGAGCCACTTGTTCTCACGCACAAAACGGCCTAAGACACGTGTGAAGGTGCCCGTTCCGCGCGGATGTCGGCTGCCGATACCGCCGTCGCTTGAGACCATGACCCAGGGACGCGTGTAAAAAGCCTTTACGTCCTCCTCGTTCATCGAATTGCATACTACACCGGCTCCGCCCGCTTTTACGATCTCGATGTATAGATCGACCGGCGAAATGCCTTTCTCTGCCGATATTTGAGCCATATTCCTCATCTCGTAGGAGCGGTTGGCAGCGTGGCTCGTGATCAGCACCTTGTCCGCACCGCCCACATTGTTGAGGCCCTTTTCGACCTCGGCACGGTCGTCATGCCTGCGGCTCGGAACGAGAACGGTGATCGTCGAGGCCCAGGCCGTATAAGGATAGGCGTCGGCGGTCACGTCCTGACCGGCTTTCCTGGCTGCTTCGACAAGCTGGATCGCCTCAGCTGATTTGCCCCATACGTTGCGGTTGCCCATCTTGATGTGCGAGATCTGAACGGGAAGGTTCGCGTCCCTGCCGATGCGGATCGCCTCCTCCATCGCTGTCCGAAAGCCCTCCTCCTCGTCCCGGATGTGACTCATATAGATGCCCTTGTATCTCGCAGCCGCCTTCGCGAGTTCAACCATTTCTTCGATCGAAGCCATGTATCCGGTGTCATATTCGAGCCCGGAGGACAGCCCAAACGCTCCTTCCTGCATCGCCTGCTCAACGAGCTTTGCCATAGCAGCGATCTCTTCCGGCGTAGCCGTTCGCTTCGTGTCCTGCTTCATTACCTGGGTCCGTAACTCGGCGTGTCCGATAAATGCTCCAACGTTCGGGGCTACCTTCCCTTCGAGCCTGCGGAGATAATCAGCTATCGGCCAAGGGCTTCCGCCATCAGGCCCGACGAGGATCGTCGTTATTCCCTGCGAAACCTGACTTGCTGCCGCCCCCTCCCGCAACAGGCCGGATTCGGAATGGTTGTGAATGTCAATAAACCCCGGAGCGAGGACGAGGCCGGTCGCATCGATCACCTCCTCGGTCTTGTTTGGCTTGATCTTACCGATCTTGTCGATCCTTCCGTTCTTTATCCTTAGATCACCGCGAAACGCCGCCTTTCCCGTTCCGTCGATGATGGAGGCGTTCCGGATGACAATTGAAGTCGTTTGACCGAGAGAAGCAGACACAAACAGCAAGGCCGTAGCGGCGGCCTTGAAGAGATGAAGTATATGTTTCATAGATCGTGAAAATGACGGTCGAAAATTCGATGATTTTTCACCGAGAAGCCATGGCAGGAGTGTCCAGTCGGCCGCCTCGGAAAGGAGCCATCAGAAATGGTTCATATCTGGTAACGAACGGCCCGCAGAACACAATTCGCCGACGCCGAATCCGAGGCCGGTCTCGTCGACCGACCGCCGGTTTTTCCTCTTATTGAAGGCAATGGATGAAGGCCTTGCTATTCAGCGAAGGGACTAAGATCGCCCGGTTTGCGGAGCATCTTGTTCACTTCATCGAGATGCATCTCTTCGAGCAGGATCATCTCGCGGGCGTATTCTTCAAGAGAAACTGACTTGCCCTCGGTCGCCCGCAGCAATTCATAGTAAGCCGCGAGCGTCGTGCTTTCCTGCTCAAGGCTCTCACGCAGAATATCACCGATGTCGTGCTTTTCGGTCTCGAGCAGCGGGCCTATCTTCAAGCTGGGATGCCCGCCAAGCATCGTAACGAACTCACCCGCCTTGTGAGCATGCGCCATCGATTCGTCGGCATTGCCCTTTAGCCAGGATACGATCGGGATGCGATTGTAGCCATAGACCATCAGCGAATAATGTGTATACCTCACCACACCGGCGAGCTCCAATTCCATGATCTTGTTCAAGATCGTGATAGCGTTTTGTTTGTCGGTTTCGTTCATATTAGCGATGATTATAGCGCAACCCTGGGACAACTATTGTGCCTGTTCCCTTGCATGATACGACGAGCGCGTCAGCGGCGAAGACTCAACGTGTTTGAAACCCATTGCCTCGCCGATCCTCTTCCATTCGGCGAACTCTTCGGGTGTAACGTAGCGTTCGACCGGCAGACGTTTTTCATAAGGTTGCAGGTATTGGCCGATCGTCATAATGTCGCACGAGACCGAGCGAAGGTCCTTCATCAGCTCGACCACTTCCTCAAAAGTTTCGCCCAAACCGGCCATGATGCCGCTCTTGGTAAGCATCTGCGGGAACTGCGTGTCGCGGTAATGGGCAGAGCGTTCGAGCAGCTCCAGCGTCTGATCGTATTTCGCGTCGGGTCGAACGCGGCGATAGAGGCGTGCGATGGTTTCGGTGTTGTGGTTAAGAACGTCGGGCCGGGCGATCAGTACATTGTTGAGAGCATCTTTATCGCCATTGAAATCAGGGATCAGGACCTCGATCTTACAGTCCGGATTTATTTCGCGGACCTTCAAAATAGTTTCGGCCCAGTGCATCGAGCCGCCGTCGGCAAGGTCGTCGCGGTTGACCGAGGTGATGACCGCATGTTTGAGATCAAGATGTTTGACGGCTTCGGCGACGTGGGTCGGTTCCATTGGGTCGAGATCCATCGGCTTGCCCTTGTTGACCGCACAAAAGCCGCAGTGTCGCGTGCAGGTGTCGCCGCCGAGCATGAATGTCGCGGTCTTATCCGTCCAGCATTCAAAGATATTCGGGCACTTCGCTTCCTGACAGACGGTGTGCAGATTAAGCCCGTCGATCAGATCCATGACCTGGTTTTGATTGCGCGGGTCACCGAGTTTGATCTTGAGCCAGTCGGGCTTTTTCAATCTCTCACGCTGTTTGCGGTTGAGAAATTGTCGAACCAATGCTTTTTCTTCGATCATAACCCGTGTTGCTGTAACCCCTATTCTATCATTGCAATCCGAAAAAATCGCCCTTGACAAGCGTGGTGAGATCCCCTACTCTGTGAATCACCACTTTTTAGTAAAGATTTGATGTTATTCAGTACCCAGCATAAAGATCACATGTGTTGTTGTATGATGTGTGCCGCTTTCATGGCGGGGCTGGGGATCTGTATGGACGGATGATCCGTTCTTGACGAAATCAGGTTCTTATACCAGACCGGCCGTGAAATCAATACGATTCACGGCCGGTTTTTTGTATTGAAGACCATCACTTGATTGCGTTTAGGATCACTATTAAGCGGACAACCAACTAAGAATAGGAGAAAACCGATGAGTGAGATCTTAACTGAGGTGCTGCAAGCCAATGAGGCATATGCAGCTGATTTTGGAAATAAAAAGGATCTGGTCCTGCCGCCAAAGCGAGGCTTTGCGATCGTCACCTGCATGGATGCACGGCTCGACCCGGCAAAATATGCGGGGCTCGCCGAGGGCGATGCCCACGTGATCCGAAATGCCGGCGGCCGGGCGAGCGATGACGCCATCCGGTCGCTGATCATCTCGTACAAACTGCTTGGGACAAAGGAGTTCTTCATTATCCATCATACAGAGTGCGGAATGGAATTTTTTACAGATGCTGTTATCAGCGACCTGCTTTCAAATAGTCTTGAGACGGCGGTATTGGATCAGAACGGCTTTCGCGATGTGGGCCTCGGGCCGGGATCGGAGGAAGGACGCTATATCAACTTTCTGACAATTGCCGATCGTCTGAAGAGCGTCGTCGACGATGTCAAAAGGGTTCGGGCACATCCCCTGATACCGCGATCGATCCCGATCTATGGCTATATCTATGACGTCAAGAGCGGTCGACTGATCGAAGTAAAGGAGGCGACCGAGGCGGGCAAGCGAATCGCGGGAACCTCTGAATCGGCGGCGATCCCAGCGGCTGCCGGTGTAACGTCGGCGGTCGTCAATTAGGAGGAAGAGGGAGATGAAAAAGCTATCGATCCGTATTTTTGCATCCATCTTAACCTTCTTCCTATGGAGCGGCATAGCCGCCCAGGTTCCGCCAAACTATTTTGAGACCATCCAACAATGGCGTTCCGATCGGCAGGCACGCCTCATCAAGGAGGATGGCTGGCTATCGGTCGCCGGTCTTTTCTGGCTAAAGGACGGCGTCAATTCTGTCGGCTCCGGCAAGAGCTACGACGTTGGGCTGACGGACAGTTTTACCCAAGGGCGTTTCGGGGAGATCGTTTTTCTTAACGGTAAGGCGACCTTGAAAGTCGATCCGGGGATTCCCGCAACAAGCGGTAAGACAACGATCTCGACGATCGACCTTGGATCTGAGGCTGCCCGGGGCGCACCTGCATCGGTCTCGGTCGGAAGTCAGACGTTCTATCTGATCAGACGCGGAGCACGCTCCGCCATACGACTGAAGGACAGTAACCGCCCCGAGCGGCTGGAGTTTACCGGCCTCAACTGGTTTCCAATTGATCCGGAACTCAGAATAACGGCAGATTTTGAGCCCTATTCCGAACCGCGGCTCGTCAAGGTTTCCAATATAATCGGCGAGACCGTCGAAATGAAAAGTCCGGGTGTCTTGAAATTCAAGATCCGCGGGACCGAATACAGACTGACGCCGGTTGCCGAAGGCGACCAATTGTTTATCATCTTTCGAGATTTGACGAGTAGGACAACGACCTACGGCGCGCCGGTCGCTTTCTTTATGCACAACGCCCCGAGAATGGAAAGGTAGTGTTGGATTTCAACAAGGCCGAGAATCCGCCGTGCTCATTTACGCCGTTTGCAACGTGTCCCTTCCACCGCCGGAGAATCGCCTGAGGGTGAAGATCAAAACCGGTAAAAAGCGATACCATTCGTAGCGAATGCAATTGGGCCGGGCGACGTAGAACGCGGTCCGGCCCTTTGTTCACCTAAATTCCATTTAACCCAACCGAGAATTCACCACATCCCAGTTGATATTCGAAAAGAACGCTTCGATATATTTCGGCCGGTCCGCCGGAGCGTAATCTTTGATAAAGGCGTGTTCCCAGACGTCCATGATGAGGATCGGCTTGTACCCGGCGACATTGCCGGTCTCGTGGAGGTTGATCCAGTGATTCGAGATCTGACCGTTTGACGGGTCCTGATAGACGGCGGCCCAACCAACGCCGCGCATCTTGCCGGTGTTCATAAAATCCGCCTTCCAAACATCGTAATCGCCAAAGCTATCACTTGCCGCATTGACAAATTGGTCACCCGTCGACGGGTCTCCGGTGCCGTGCTTCTGCATATTCTCGAAATAGTATTCATGCAGAACCATGCCGTTGTATTCGAATCCGAATCGACGCTTAAGCTCACTAAACGCAGCAACTTGTGTCGCGTCGAGGTTCCCCTCGCCGATCAAGTCGGCGATGCGTTGATTCAGGACATTCGTGTTCGTAACGTAGCCTTCGTAAAGCTTGAAGTGCATCGCCAGTGTCTCGTTCGAGATGCCGGTCAGATCGCTTAGGTCAAATGTTTTTGCTGTATAAGTAGTGCTTGTTCCCATGATTTCTCCTATATTCACAGTCCCACTTCAGCCGCCCCGCTCAAACAAGGGGCCCGCAAAAGGTGGAACTCCCAACCCTAGTCCTCCGGCCGTGTCCCGGGATCGATACCCGCGACGCTAGCCTGGTTAATAACCCTGACGTGAAGATCGTCATTACACCGTACCTGACACGACAGCCGCATCCGCTCGGTCATATCCTGCTTTGTGGCCATCACGGCGGCCTCGGCCTCCAGTATCTCGCCGGGATCACCAGCCAGTATTTCCACACGACAGGTGGTGCATCGAGCGTTGCCGCCACAGCGATGCAGTATATCGATCCCGTTGTCCTCGATAGCCAGAACCAGCTTCCGACCTTTCTCCGCCTCGAACTCTACCTTGCCCGCCGCCGTTTCGGCAGTAATATGTGGCATTAAATAATTCTCCCCAAATCCTCTGCGTTTTTACTAAACCGTATAGATAGAATTTTGCACATCGGGTTGTCGAAAGCAAGATGGTCTGCTCGGGTTCTTTGGTTTCGCCATTCCTGCTAGAATGTACCGTTCAAAAAGAGATGAAATACGGACTTATCGCAGGCAATGGCCAGTTTCCTTTCCTCGTAATTGAAGGTGCGAAGAAAGCTGGAGCCGATGTCGTCGTCGCAGCCATAAAGGAGGAGACCGATCCGGCGATAGAACAAGCTGCCGGTAAGGTTGCCTGGCTGGGGATAGGGCAGCTTGGCAAAATGATCGCTTTCTTTAAGGAAAATGGTGTAAGCCAGGCGATCATGGCAGGGCAGGTCAAGCACGTCCAGCTTTTCTCCGGTGCTATCCCGGATCTGCGAATGGTGAAAATGCTCTGGAATCTGCCAAAACGCAGTACGGATGCGCTCATCGGCGGAGTCGCGGCAGAACTCGCCAAGGAAGGGATCGAGCTTATTGATTCGACCGCCTTGATCCCGGATCATCTGGCCGCTATCGGGGTGATGACCAAGCGACGGCCGAATGACGTTGAGCAGGAGAACATCGAATATGGCCTTGAGATCGCCCACGAGATCGCACGGCTCGACCTCGGACAGACAATTGTCGTTCGGGCCAAAGCGTGTGTCGCGATCGAGGCTATGGAAGGAACCGACGCAACTATCCTGCGGGCGGGCGCACTTGCAAAGGGGCGTCTGACGGTGGTCAAGGTGGCTAAGCCGGATCAGGATATGCGTTTTGATGTGCCGGTTGTAGGCGTACCGACGGTTGAGAACATGATAGCTGCCGGTGCGACCTGTCTGTCGATCACAGCCGGCAAGACCCTTATATTTGACCGCTCCCGAATGCTCGAATTGGCAGATAAAAATAAGATCTGCATCGTCGGGTCACGCGAAGTGAAACTTTAATCTGTCGTGTGCGTATTTTTCTGTTGCACTAGATTCAAATATTCTCACTAGACCGGAGACTTTATGAAGAAAACCATTTTTGTGTTCGTTTTGGGGCTGTCGCTTTTGCTGCCCTCGTTCACGTTCGCTCAGGACGTAAAATTGACCGCCGCGGAGCGTAAGCTGGCCGATGAGATAACGGCCGGCCAACTGGCAAATTACCTGTATTTCATTGCGTCGGATGCGATGGGCGGTCGTGATACGCCTTCGTATGGCCTTGATGTCACGGCTGAGTTCCTAAAGATGAACCTTCAGCGATGGGGATTCAAGGGCGCCGGAGACAACGGCTCGTATTTTCAAAAGATCGCATTGGTTCGTGAATCGGTCGACAACGACAACACCAAGCTCGAGATCGGTGGCAAACAGTACGCAGTCGGCAACGACTTTCTCAGGATGTCCGGCTCCGGGACCGGCAGCGGCTCCCTTGTTTTCGGGAAGAACGGCTGGCTCGTCAAGTCCAAAGGGATCGACAGCTTTGCCGGAGTTGATGTCAAAGGCAAGATCGTGGTCTTGACACCTGGAACAGGTCGCGGTCTGAATGCCCCGCCACAGGGCGTGACCCAGGATGACCTAAAGGGCGAAAAAGGCGTCGACTGGGCCGATCCGATCACACACGCCGAAAAGGCCGGAGCAGCCGGAGTGATAATGACGGCGGCCCCGAACACGAACTGGAACCAGATAAGGAACTTTGTGGGCAGGGGCGGATTCGCTCCCGAGAAGCTGCGGCCAGCAGCATCGACGCTGCCCGTGCTTTATGTTTCCCCTGCCGTCGCTGACGCGATATTCGCCGGCGAAACGGGCGACCGGGCGGCCACAGCGGCATTCGGCATGACTAAATCCGCTACGTTCACGATAGCCGCCAAGAAGGAAACGGCGTGGACCCAGAATGTAGTCGCCCTATGGGAAGGTTCGGACCCCGTCCTTAAAAACGAAATGGTCGCTCTCGGCGCCCATTACGACCATGTCGGAACGAATCCAAATGCTCCGGGCGAAGATAAGATCTGGAATGGGGCAGATGATGACGGCTCAGGTACCGTTGCGGTGCTTGCGATTGCTGAGGCTCTGGCAAAAGCAAAGACACGGCCAAAGCGTTCCGTGCTGTTCGTATGGCACGCGGGTGAGGAAAAAGGCCTGGTCGGCGCCGAGTACTTCAACAAATACCCGACGGTCGATATCAAGAATGTAACGGCGCAGCTCAACATTGACATGATCGGCCGCAGCAAAAAGCCGGGTGACACGAACCCCAGAAATAAGGAACTGACCGGTGAGAACGGAGTTTACGTGATCGGGTCCGAAATGATGAGCTCGACGCTTGGAGCGATAACCAAGGGAACGAACGATGCGTTCTTAAAAATCGACTACGACTATCGCTACGACGATCCGAAGGACCCGAACCGGTTCTTCTTCCGCTCAGACCATTTCCACTATGCAAAGAACGGTATTCCCATCGTATTTTGGTTTACCGGCGTACACGAGGACTATCACGGTGCCGGTGACCATCCAGACAAGATCGATTACCAGAAGATGGAAAAGATCGCCCGGACGATATTCCTGACAATGTGGAAACTGACCGACCTTAAGGAACGGCCGAAAGTTGACAAGCAGCTTCCACCCGAACTAACAACGCGATAGACACCCGTGAGGCCGCCAGATCCAGGCGGCCTCATCCTTTTATCGACCTGCCGATCGAGCCATCGCCCCTTTAAGAAACCGAAGGAATGTTGATGTTCCTTATTCCTGCGTTGGAGCTAGGAGAATTTTGTAGGCCGCGGATTTAGAGATGCCAAACTCCTTTGCGGCCTTTTTTAATGCCGCTTTTCGATCAATGCCTTGGCTCTCGAGCTGCTCGATCCGGCTTTGGATCGTCCGGGTCGGGGAAGCTGTCACAGCACTTGAATTCGGGCGGTCGATGACAAGGACGATCTCGCCCTTTACTTTTGAATTCGCATATCGCGCAGCCAATTCACTGAGACATCCGCGGACAAACTCCTCGTGCAACTTGGTCATCTCACGAGCGACAACGACCCGACGATCGCCGAGGATATCGAAACAGTCGGCAAGCGATCTGCCGAGCCGGTGAGGCGTTTCATAAAGAACAAGCGTGGCAGGGATGGTGCAAATTTCCTCCAGGCGTTTTCGTCTCTCACCTTTTTTTGATGGCAGAAAGCCGCCAAAAAAAATGGAATCCGTCGGCAAGCCGGAGGCTATTGCGGCGCTGACGAATGCCGCGGCTCCGGGAATAGGAACAACGGCTGCGCCGATCTCGGCCGCACGCTGAACGATCCTGAATCCCGGATCGCAGATCCCGGGCGTTCCGGCGTCGGATACGAGGGCGATGTTCTCGCCGGCGATCAGACGATCGACAAACTCCTCGGCACGTTCCTGTTCGTTATGTTCGTGATAGCTGACAGTTTTGTTCGAGATGCGGAAGTGGTTAAGCAGATTTCTGGTATGACGAGTGTCTTCACAGGCGATCAGGTCGACGGTTCGCAGAGCTTCGAGTGCCCGCAGGGTTATGTCCTGCAAGTTTCCGATCGGTGTAGCGACAAGATAGAGTGTTCCGGGCATACCTAAGAGTTCGACCTTTATTTTGGCTAATTCTAACCGAACAGCCATCCAAACTTGGAACCCGGAATCGAAAAGCCCGCATCCATGCGAACGCGGGCACGAGATCGTGAATTTTACAGCGTTGGGTTAGAAGGGCCACCAGCTTGGCAAACCCTGGCGGCTATTTCGCGTGTTACCCCAAACGCCGGTGTTGCGGCCGTTGTTGTACGGACTGTATCCACGGCTGATCACTTGCAGATCGTTGCGGATCGAGTTCCAGAGATTGCGCGTCTGATATCCGATTTGAACACGGCCTATCGAACGTTCGATCTGACTGGCAAGGTCGAAGACCCGTCGCATCTGGTTGTCATTGCGGCCGTAGCCGCGATTGTTGTTGTAGTAGTTGTTATCGAGATCGTTCACGGCATCCTTGAAACGATCGGCGATCTCGTTGATCTGATCTTCGCGACGCGTACCGTTCATTCGGCCGCGGTCGAGATCGCGGTCGAGTTGACGGGTGAATTCGCGAGTTCGCGACTTCAGGCTCCGAACCGTATTGTTCACGTTGCCGTAATTGCCGTTGTTACGGCCATACGGGTCGTATTGTCCATTGCGTCCATAAGGATCGTACTGTCCATTACGGCCATACGGATCATATTGTCCGCCGCCCCACTGCGCCGATGCAACCGTCGGAATGCCTATCACCAGGAGTGAAAATGCCCCTAACGCTAACAAATTCTTGATACTTCTCATTGCTTTTCTCCCTTTATCTATAAATCTAGGCAATGGTTGCGACATTGCTCGAGATGAGTAAGGGCAAAGGGTGTGCCAAAGGCTCGAAGTACGGTATTAACGGGGTTTGAGCAGAATTGCAGGCAGGCCCCGAACATCGAGGCTAACGATGTGGGTTACGGATGTTCCATATCGTCAGGTTCGGGATACGCTATTCGGCCGCGATGACGTGCAGGAAAGTAAGAAAGCCCCAAAGTATTGGTCTGCCCGACTTTGCGGCATCTGCGGCCTGGAATGGTGCTCAGTGAGAGTGCCCTTTCACGACATTCCCGAGGGCATTGGCAGCGCACACGCGGCCGCCGGTCTGCACCTTGCCCTTGAGCGAATCGAGTTCATCTGCCGAACCCAAAAGCCTCTTTCGAAGATCAGCCATTGAGATAGACGGGTCGCTCGCGACTATCAACGCCGCAACGCCCGACACATACGGCGTCGCCATCGAGGTTCCCGAGGCTTCGCGGTAATTGTCGCCGAGCCAGGTAGAGACGATCTCTTTGCCGGGGGCCGCAATGTGGACGGTCTTTTGACCAAAGTTCGAGAAGCTTGCGAGTTCGTCATTTCGATCCAGTGCCGCGACGCTTATCACGTTCGGCAGGTCGTAATTCGACGGATAATGCGGACGGCTGTCGTTGTTCGAGCCGTCGTTACCGGCAGCGGCGACGAACAAGATCCCCGCATCACCGGCGGCTTTGATCACGTCTTCGAGGGCCTGCGAACGAGCCGTCGATCCCCAGCTGGCCGAGATGACGCGAAGATTCACACCGTCTTTCTTACGCTGGATAGCGTAGTTGATCGCTTCGATCGCATCATTGGTAGAACCGGAGCCGCCGCGGCCGAGGAACTTGAGGGCCATTATCTGGACCTTTTGGTTTATCCCCGAAACACCTATCGCATTATCGCCCTCTGCCCCGATAATACCGGCGCAGTGCGTTCCGTGGCCGTTATCGTCCATCGGATCGCCGATCTTGGCAGTTCCGTCAAAACCGTTGACGTCATCGAAGGTGCCAAGTTCGTCGTCCGTGTAGGCAGGCATACTCGACGGCCGGGTCCACATATTCGAGATCAGATCGGAATGCTTGTAGTCGACGCCCGTATCAAGCACTGCCACAACTACCTCTGGGCTGCCTTTTGTGTTTGCCCAGGCATTCAGGGCGTCGAGATCGGCCCGCTTCTTGCCGCCGTCCTGGCCAGTGTTGTTGAGAGCCCATTGGTCGCCGAATAGAGGATCGTTCGGAGCGTCGGCTGCGACAGGCCGCTGATAGAGATCCTTAAAGGTAGCTTTCTCGAGCGGATCGCCGATCTTGATCTGAAAATTGGGCTCGGCATACTCGACAATGTGCTTCATTCCCGAGTAGAGCTTCGCAACCGACTCGGGGTCGGCATTGTCCAGGTCATCGATCACCGTCAAACCATTCACCGATTCGATCTCGTCGGAAATTTGGTCATTTAAAGTGGAAGTCAGGGCCTTGATCATCTCCAGCGAGGTGCCGCGTTTGAATCGAACAAGAACCTCAGGCGAACCATGATCCGAGCGAACGTCGGGCTTCCTGACCGCAACAATCTTCGTCGGCCGATCCTGTGAAAGCGAGGTTTTCCAGCGTTCGATCTGGCCCAGAACACCTGCAATGGTGATCAATACTACCGCTAACCCAACATGTATCCAGATATTATTGCGATTCATGGTACTGCTCCTGACTCTAAACTACGACGTGATTCGCCCCATTAAAGTTGTGCAGACGCAGTTGATATTTGTCCGCACGATATTCGTATGTTTTGCCACCCGATTCAAGCTCGATGATCCACCCGTATGCGATCATCTGCGCCGCCATTTCACCATCGACCGCGGCACCGAGCGACATGTCCCTAAATTCCTTATCTGAAACCGACTTTTCCGAGATCGACCCGACATCAACATTTAAACGACTCGCAAGGTCGTTTCTTGCATTTTCGACGGCAGATTCGCGTGTCATTCTCATATTTTCAGCCAGATTTATCTTGCTCTCTTCTACGACGACAAGTCAATAAAAGTTCAGGGTCGCAGAGCAGTTTGAAGGATCCGCGATCACTTTTGCCAAACATATTGCGGAGGAGATCAAGCTCGAAAACCGGCTGGACCGGATACTTGGCCGAGACGCAACCATTTAGATCGAAGCAGCCTGCCTTCTTTGTCCGCTTGTCCACAGTCTGTCCGCGGCCCGTCCGCGATGGGTCGCGGACAAATAAGTTTATCTATATCAATGGGTTACCGCCATTCTGGTCCATTTTGCCGACAAGATTTGAAAAAGTTTTTTGCTGCTGATTTTTCAAAGATCGAAAGCGTTGCAAGGATAGCACGCTGATGCATCTATGTCAAGCAGAAACTTCCCGACGCCAAGTCAGATTTCGTGTGATCTCGATCGTCGCTGGCACAATATAGGTTGCGCAAGAGATCCCGAGGATCAGGCCCGTCGCGACACGTGTGAACTGGGTGTTTTCCCATATGCCATATACGGTCAATGACCAGTCCACAGCGATCGGCACCATCGAAAGAAAAAGCCATAGCCTCGCAAGTGGTTCAATCTCCTCGATGTTCCTCCAGAGCGGATAGACCGCGAAGCCGAGAAAGAGGCCGAAATAGACGCCGGAACACCGCGAACAGACCCCGAACTGTTCCCCGGCGATATGAAATGACCGCTCGGGTATCTGATGACAGATGTAATGGTAGAAGCTATAAAGCGGTGAAGAGATCGAGAAAAGCCCAGCGGCTTTTGCTACCGGCGCAACTACGATAGCAGCCGCCCAGAGCAAAACAACGGCAAGCCCGATGCCCCATACCTTCCAGGCCTGGCGGCGCATTCGCGGAGCAAGGTCAACGGGAATGTAAGTTTGAGCGTCAACCGTCGCCATATCGTGTTGAGTTTGGGCCCACTATTTCGCCGCCCGCATTTTCGGCTGACCGCCGCCGAGCGACTTTTCGGTTTCGAGGATGTGGGCGGTCGTTTGCAGAACTGTGTCGGGGTTTAGCGAGATCGAGTTTATACCACGCTCGACGAGAAAGTCTGCAAATTCGGGATAATCCGAGGGTGCCTGGCCACAGATGCCGATCTTTTTGCCGGCGCGTTTTGCCGCGTCGATAGCCATCGCGACCATCTTTTCGACGGCGCCGTTTCGCTCGTCAAAAAGGTGCGCGACCATCTCGCTGTCACGGTCGAGCCCGAGGGCAAGCTGCGTCAGGTCGTTCGAGCCGATCGAATAGCCGTCAAAAACTTTCAGAAACTCGTCAGCAAATACGACGTTCGCGGGCAGCTCACACATGGCGTAGATCTCAAGGTCGTTCTCGCCCTGAACGAGTCCATGCTCGGCCATAAGAGCGATCACTTTCTCGCCTTCTTCGACAGTGCGCACGAACGGGATCATCGGTTTGATATTGGTCAGCCCCATGTCTTCGCGTGCCCGTTGAAGAGCGACGCATTCAAGGCGAAAGCCAGCCTTGTAGCGGTCGTCGTAATATCGCGACGCACCACGAAACCCGATCATGGGATTCTCTTCCTCCGGCTCGAACTCCTTTCCGCCGATCAGCATTGCGTATTCGTTCGACTTAAAATCCGACATTCGCACGATGACCGGTTTCGGATAAAACGCTGCGGCGATACGGCCAACGCCCTCAGATAAGCTGCGGACGAAAAACTCTTTCGGGTCTTCTTCGAGGATGCGTTTGGAGATCGTCTCGACATCGGCCTGCTTCTTCAGGTTTGGGTAGTTTACGAGAGCCATCGGGTGAATGCCGATGTGGTTGTTGATGATAAATTCGAGCCGCGCGAGGCCGACGCCGTCATTCGGCAACCGCGAAACGGCAAAGGCGTGATCGGGATCGCCGACGTTCATCATGATCTGCGTCTCGGGCCGCTCTTTTTGGGAGATCTTTTGCTTTTCAACTTTGAAATCGATCTTGCCGTAATAGACATTCCCGCGTTCGCCCTCGGCGCAGGATACGGTGATCGGCGAACCATTTCGGATCTTTGTGGTGGCGTCCTCGGTTCCGACGATACATGGGATGCCGAGCTCGCGGCTGATGATGGCGCTGTGGCAGGTGCGGCCTCCGCGGTCTGTCACTATGGCGGAGGCACGTTTCATGATCGGCTCCCAAGCGGGGTCGGTCATCGAGGTGACGAGTATCTCGCCCGGCTGAAAGGTATTGAGCTTTGCTGGATCGAGCATCACGTGAGCCGTTCCGTGACCGATCTTTTCGCCGACCGCCACACCGGAGGCGAGCGGTGCGCCGTGGGTCCCTGTCAATTTGTACTTCTCGATAAAATTGGTTTCCTTGCGAGCGTGAACTGTTTCGGGCCGTGCCTGCAGGATGAACAGCTCACCGGTAATGCCGTCCTTGGCCCACTCGATGTCCATCGGCTGGCTTCGTCCCGCGAGTTTCGAATAATGATCCTCGATCGCGCAAGCCCATGTCGCAAGCTGCAAAACCTCGAACCCGGCGAGGCACATTCGATTTCGCTGGGTCTCGACGACGTTTCGAACCTGCGTGCCGGAACCGTCATCGGCGAAAACCATTTTGACTTCTTTAATGCCGAGTTTACGCGTTACGATCGGGCGAAAACCCAATTTGAGTGTAGGTTTGAAAACGATCCATTCGTCAGGTGTTGCCATACCCTGAACGACCGCTTCGCCAAGGCCCCAGGCTCCGTTGATGACCACCGCGTCGCGAAACCCGCTCTCGGTATCGAGCGTGAACATCACGCCCGAACACGCGATGTCGGAGCGCACCATCGGCTGGATCCCGATCGAAAGTGCAACATCGAAATGATCAAAGCCTTTTGCGGTTCGGTATGAGATCGCACGGTCGGTCCAAAGCGATGCAAAACATTGCCGACACGCCTCGATTAGCTGCGTCTCGCCTTTTACATTCAAGATCGTGTCCTGCTGTCCGGCAAAACTCGCGTCCGGCAAGTCTTCAGCGGTCGCTGACGACCGCACCGCGACCTCGAAGGACTTTTTCCCGATCCGCTCGCCCAGACGTCGGTAGGCGTCAAAGATCGCCGACTCAACGTCACCCGGAAACGGCGTTTCCAGCATCAGGCGCCTGGCTTCGGCACCCACGCGGGCCAGTTCGTCGAGGTTGTCGATATCGAGATCCTTTAGAAGATGTTTAAGTTTCTTGCGAAGATCGTCGGTTTCGAGCAAAAGCTCATAAGCATGACTGGTCGTCGAGAATCCGTCAACGGCGCGAACGCCCTGCTGCGTCAACTCGCGAAAAAGTTCACCCAGCGAAGCACACTTGCCACCGACAAGCGCTACATCGCCGGCACTTACCTGGCTAAGATCGAGGACATATGGCCTTGTTTCGCTCATAAGAAATTCAACGCAGAGCCGCAAGGAAACAAAGCTTCGCGGGACCGAGATCTCCTCTTTGCACCTTGCGGCCTGATATTAGAAACCACCGGCTAGAACCTGATGACCGCGTCGGGTCCGCCTTCGACATGAACGGTGTCGACAAAGCGGATGCTCTTGCTATCCGTCGTCATAACAACCGAGTGCGTGCGTTTGCCCGAGCCAAAGAAACGAACCCCACGAAGCAGCGCACCGTCCGTGACACCTGTCGCGGCAAAGATGATCTTCTTGCCAGGTGCAAGGTCGTTGGTGTCATAGATCTTATTGGGATCATGGATACCCATTTCGCTCAGCCGCTTCATCACCACGTCAACCGGCGGCACCTTCGACGCATCGACGCCAAGCTTTTCGGGATCGAAGACAAGTTTTGCCTGTATCTCGCCATTGAGGCATTTCATCGCGGCGGCTGTGATAACACCTTCGGGGGCTCCGCCGATGCCCATCAGAGCGTGGATATTCGTGCCGGCGACCGCCGCCGAGATGCCTGCCGACAGGTCGCCGTCTGAGATGAGACGTATGCGGGCGCCCGCCGACCGAACGTCTTGAACGAGCTGCTTATGGCGGGGCCGATCAAGACAGATCACCGTTAGGTCGTCAACATCGCGGCCTAACCGGCGGGCGATATTCTTAAGATTGTCCTCGACCGGAGCTTCGATATCGACCGCGCCGCGGCAAGACGGGCCGACAACGATCTTGTCCATGTAGATGTCAGGAGCATAGAGCAGCCCGCCACGCTCGGCGGCCGCCAGCACGGCGATGGCGTTATTCGCCCCGAGAGCACAGAGATTGGTGCCTTCAAGCGGATCGACAGCGATATCGACCTCGGGAAACTCGGTCCGAGCTTCATGCGAAAAGATGCCTCCGCCAAGTTCTTCGCCGATATAGAGCATCGGCGCTTCGTCGCGTTCGCCTTCGCCGATCACGATGCGCCCGCGCATTGGCACAGTGTCCATTACCTCGCGCATCGCCTCGACGGCGACATGGTCAGAATATTTGCGGTCGCCCTGGCCCATTGTCTTGGCTGATTCGATAGCCGCGGCTTCGGTTACGCGCAAAAAATCCAGTGACAGATCGCGTTCTGCTTTAATATTTTTCATTTTGCCTACCTTGAAAAAAAGAGTTCAAATCGACTTGCGTTTGCAGGCATTCTATCACTTGCGGAGCCTGATTTGACAAGTTAGTCTCAGGATATTACGGTTTTATCTTGGCTTTCAGGCCATTGTTTAGGAGATCTTAGATGACCTATATCGTCACCACTCCCTGTATTGACTGCAAATATACGGACTGCGCGGCTGTGTGTCCGGTCGAGGCTTTTCATGAGACGCCGGACCGCCTCCTGATAAACCCTGATTCGTGCATCGATTGCGATGCGTGCCTGCCGGAATGTCCGGTTGAGGCGATATTTTCCGATATGTCGATCCCGGAAGAATACCTCGATTGGCTCGAAAAAAATGCCGAGGCAGAGAACTATCCGATCATTAGTACAAAACAGCCTGCCCTGATGGGTCCGGGCTGCTCCGGCCCGCCGGAGTAGAGCCCCGACTATCGCGTTTATAGAGACCGTCCAGGCAATGCCGGGGCGGTTTGCTATTTTGTACGGGATCCCTTCTTTCTTATCGGTATGACCAACGGATCCCCGCACGAACATTCGCGGGAGAGCCGACCGTACGGATCGGGGTGCGGCCGACGGAATAGGTCGAATTGAAGATATTCTCAACAGCCACGTAACTCTCGAATTTCTTTGCAAATCGTCGTGATACGAATATGTCGATCTGTCCGAAGGGCTCGAGACGGAAAAGATTCAGGTCGTCGTCAAACTGTTCGCCGGCGGCCCGGCCCTGAAGTGAAATGTTCCATTTCCCGGTTCGATATTCCGCCTGAAACGTAAGCTGATGTTTCGGCACCTGCGGTGTACGGAGACCGACGATCGCGGGATTTGAGGGGAAGGCCGTCACGGTAGAATGGGCAAAGAGATAACCGGCAGAGACCGTAAATCGTCGAATCCTTATTGCCGCATCGGCCTCGACCCCGACCGAACGGGCTTTGCCCGTGTTCTGTCTTTGACGTGTGATCAGAGATTGGGTCGCCGAAAGCGTTATGTTCGAAACCGGTTCGTCGATCCCGATCCAGAAGATGTTCGTTCGTGCCGAGAGGATCCCGCGATCGAACCCTATTCCGGCTTCGATGTTGTTGGCCCGCTCGGCCTTGAGATGTTCATTTGGGTTGGTGACGACGTTGCCGACGCGAAACCCCCGGTAAAGTTCATTCAAGGTCGGCGAGCGAAAACTCCGCGATGCGCCGGCAAAGAGCGAAAGGGTCAGCGAGATGTTGTAGAGAACCGAAACCTGCGGGCTGAGCGAGGATTCTGTCCGATCGGGAAAGTTGATCAGTGTTACCGCAGAGCCGTTCAACGGTCGCGAGATCGAAAATGCCCGGTAGTTGTGCCACCTATCGTATCGAAGACTCCCAACGACAACTGCCCTTGCCCCGATGCGGATAAAATCCTGCGCGAACAATCCGTAGGTTGACTGACGCCCGCCCGGGCCGATCGCCGTCGTCGGCGATCCATTTGCGAACGCGACCTCGTCGCTTGCCCCACGAACATTTCGTGCTTCTCCGCCCGCAAGAATTGTGTGACCGCCCCATAGAAATGAGACATAGCCCGAAAAACCTGCATTCTGCACCGGTACACGCTGAATTCGGTTCAGAGATTCAGCGTTGCGGGCAGCATTCACCGCCGAGAAGACCTGATCGAATACCTGATCGCCGCCGAAGGTGCGCCAGCTGAGCTTTAGGCCCCTCTTTTCTAGTCTGACTTCTCCGCCGAGGACTATCTGGCCTATGTGCGTCCTGTTCGTTTGCAGGCCCGTTCCGTTCGTTCGAACCTCGCCGAAATAGGACGGCCGCAGAAAGATAGCTGAATTCTCGGTGATCGTTCTAGTTATTCGTGCACTGAGCAACGAGCTTCGGAAGCCGGAAAAGACATCGACGGGGCCACGGACATCCTCATCGACGGGACGATATCCTCGCGTCTGCGACTTCACCCCGGTGAGGTCAAAGGCCCAGTCCCTGTTCTTCCATCCCAAAAAGGACGACCCCGAGACCGTTTTCTGCGATCCTCCAAAGAGGTCCAGGAACCACGTTGTGCCGTCTTCAGCTTTTCGTGGTGCAATGTTGATAGATCCGCTCAGGGCCGCATCGCCATACAAACTGGAGACACCTCCGCGTAGGATCTCGACATCTTCGACCGAGACAGACGGCACACGGTTCCATTGCACCCAGCCGCCGAAAGGGTCATTGACGGGCACGCCGTCGAAAAATACACCGGTCCGGCTCGCCCCGCTTGCGCCGACCGCACGGAGACTTACCCCCTGCGTCGTTGGGTTCGCGCTGCGGCTGCTCGAACGCCGAAATATCGAGAACCCGGCTGATCGTCTGAGCACATCGTCCAACGACGGCGCCGCTGACGATCCGATCGACTCCCTTGATAGGACCACGACGCTCGCCGGCGTTTCACCTATTCGGGTCTCGATCCGGTTGGCGGTTACAGTAACCTCTTCGCGAACGACGTCGGGGGTTGGAGTCGGCTCCTGCCCCGTGATCATCAGATTTGCCGCCAAGATCAGAACCAGAACGCCGGCCAGTCTCATAAAAAATCATTGCAAAAAGGAATACAAGAATGTTTAAGTGTATATTAGCACGGGATTTCACCCTTGCATTCGAAGCGAAATGTCTATGTTCGATAACGTGGCCCCCGGCACAAACAAAACTGTGCGCAACGTCGTTGATTGGCGCATGAAAGTACTGGTCCTGTTCGGGACGCGGCCGGAAGCGATCAAGCTCGCACCCGTTATACATGAGCTGCGCAAGAAGTTCTTTCAGACGATCGTCGTATCGTCCAGCCAGCACAAGCATATACTAAAGCCCTTTCTCGACTCGCTTCAGGTTGATGTTGATTTCGATCTAAGCGTGATGCGACGGAATCAGTCGCCAAACCAGGTCTGCTCTCGCGTGATGGCCAAACTGGATCGCATTCTCGAAGCCGAGGAACCGGATCTCATCCTGGTGCAGGGCGACACGACCACCGCTCTCGCGGGCGCTTTGGCCGGCTTTAACCGTAAGATCCCGGTTGGGCATGTCGAGGCAGGCCTTCGTTCGGGCAATCTAATGAGTCCGTTCCCCGAGGAAATGAACCGCCGGGTCATTTCGCAAGTGGCAGCGTTCCACTTCGCCGCCACGGAAAAGAATCGGCGAAATCTTCTGGCGGAGAACGTGCCGACCGAAAAGGTCTTCGTGACCGGAAACCCGGTGGTCGATTCCCTGAAGTACATGCTCAAGAACCTAAAGCCCGACCCCGAGATCTCAGCTCTCATAAAAAGGTCGGAAGGCAAAAAGCGGATCTTGCTCACTACCCATAGGCGGGAGAGCTTCGGCTCGGCAATGACCGCCAATCTCAAGGTTCTTAGCGATTTCGTCCACAAACGTCCGAATGTTTGTCTGTTTTTCCCCGTTCATCCGAACCCCAATGTCAAAGCCGTCGCCAAGGAGATACTTGGCGGCCACGATCGCATCCACCTTTTGGAACCGCTCGACTATTCCGACTTTCTTGCAATCATGAAAGCCGCCTGGCTTATCGTTTCTGATTCAGGCGGCGTTCAGGAGGAAGCTCCGAGCCTAGGAAAGCCCTTGCTTGTGATTCGCGAGAATACGGAACGCCCCGAAGCAATTAGATCTGGCGTATCAAAGCTGGTAGGCAGCAGTCCCGGAGCACTAAAACAACTTCTCGAAGAAAATTATGCCGTCGAGACCTGGATCAAATCGGTAAAAGAAGTTGCGAACCCCTTCGGTGATGGTAAAGCTGCGGCCCGCATCGTTAAGATCATCGAAGAAAAACTCGCATCCAAACCGATCAGCTCAAAGGCGATCCAGGGAAGGCTATTTTAGCCCCCTATGAGTGCCAAACCAGATAAGAAGAATCTTCTAACGATCCTCGTTGAAGACTATTTTCACGTCGGGGCCTTCGAAACCCTGATCCAGCAAAGGAATTGGGAGAATTTCGAACCTCGATACGAACAAAATACCTTAAAGACTATCGACCTGCTCGACCGATACGATACCAAGGCTACGTTCTTTGTCCTTGGCTGGATCGCCGATCTGAATCCAGATCTTGTTCGCGAGATCGTAAACCGCGGGCATGAGGTTGCGAGCCGCGGGTTTTATCATCGAAGCGCAAAGAATCTGACGCCGGACGAATTTCGCGAGGATATCAGGCGGGCAAATACCGCCATCGAGAATGCGACCGGCCAGAAGGTCTGCGGCTATCGAGCAGCCGAGAAATTATCGTTCGGCCAGAACGATTGGGTCCTGCGTACGCTCGCCGAAGAGGGCTTTGCCTACGACGCCTCATTCCTTCCGAACTCGCAGACGGAAAAGGCAAAACGAGTCGCTCACGAGGTCGAGATCGACGGAGCCTCGATATGGGAGTTTCCGTACAACACGACTGATATTGGCGTCGGCCTGCTGCCGATCTCGGGCGGAAACTATTTTCGCCAACTGCCATACACGCTGATGCGAAAAGCCGTGAGCAACTGGCACAAGCGGCACGAAGATCCATTTGTTTTCTACTTTCATGTTTGGGAACTCGACCCCGAACAGCCCGTGATCTCGGCCGCCTCGGGCTTCAACCGTATCCGGCACTATCGCAAGCTCGACAAGATGGAGTGGATCCTTCACGAAAATCTCGCCCTTTACAGGTGCAGCGGGATCGCCGACCATCTAGGCATCGAACGCGAAACGGTCGCCCGGGCCGCGAAGGAGACCGCTATGACCAAGATCGCTGAAAAACCCCGCGACCTTTCGGCAATGACGCCGGTCTCGATCGTCGTGCCGTGCTACAACGAGCAGGAATCCTTGCCGTATCTGGCGAAGACTTTGGCCTCGGTCGAGGAGAAGCTCAACGACATCGGCTACACATCGCAGATAGTCTTCGTCGATGATAAGAGCCAGGACAACACACTCGGCGTGATCGACGAACTTTTCGGCGGCCGGCCGGATGTACAGGTCGTCAGACACGAAGTCAATAAGGGAGTTGCCGGCGGCATTGTGACCGGTATTCGTGCAGCCCGCACCGAGATCGTTTGTACCATCGATTGCGACTGCACATTCGACCCGCACGAGCTTGTGAACATGATCCCGATGCTCACGGAGGGCATCGATATGGTCCAGGCCTCGCCTTACCATAAGGATGGCGCCGTCCAGAATGTGCCGGGTTGGCGCTTGCTGTTATCCAAGGGCGCGTCTGTGCTCTATCGCCGCGTACTAAGGACAAAGATCGCTTCCTATACGGCTTGCTTTCGCGTACTTCGCCGCAGTGCGATGATCGATATCGAACCGCAGGAGACCGGCTTCCACGGCGTACCGGAAATGCTCGGCCTGCTGGATCTGAAAGGCGGCAAGATCGTCGAATTCCCTACCGTTCTGGCAGTACGGCTATTTGGTGCGTCGAAGATGAAAACCGCCAAGACCATTGTCGGCACCGTCAAACTGATCTCTCGTTTGGCAAGGCTGCGCCTCTTCGGGAAATCCAATCCTATTCAACCTTCTTTAACAACAGCCGGGCTGACACCGGCCTCAAAGGACGCCGTCAAGTGATCCCGTCGCAAACGGGTGGAATTGAGACGATCCGCAAGATCGTCCGGGAACTTGCCGCCCAAGCAACCTTTATGAAAGAAAGAATCGCCATCGTAGGATCCGGATTCCTCGGCTTGACGCTTGCGAAGCGGCTCGCGGATGCGGGACACAAGGTAACCATTTTCGAATCCGCGCCGGAGATCGGCGGCCTCGCCTCGGTTTGGGAGATAAATGGCATTGTCTGGGATCGGCACTATCACGTTGTCCTTGCTTCCGACAGGCACACGAGAAACATTATCGAGGAGATCGGACTCGGCGACGACTTTAAGTGGGTCGAGACAAAGACCGGATTCTACACCGACGGTGAACTCCTTTCGATGTCCGACACGAAGGAGTTTCTCACCTTTCCCGCCCTTGACCTGATCAGTAAACTCCGGCTCGGAGCGACCATCTTTTTCGCATCGAAGATCAAGAACTGGAAAAAACTCGAAAAAGTAACGGTTCAGGAATGGCTGACGAAGATGTCAGGCAAAAAGACATTCGAAAAGATGTGGAAACCGCTTCTCAAGGCAAAGCTCGGCGAAGCCTATCGGGAAACCGCCGCATCCTTTATCTGGGCAACGATCCAGCGAATGTATTCGGCGCGAAACTCGGGCATGAAGCGCGAGATGTTCGGCTATGTAAAAGGCGGATACGGGCGCGTCCTGGGGCGATTCAATGACGTTCTGCTCGATCGCGGCGTCGAGATCAGGCTGAATTCAAAAGTAGATAAGATCGAGCGTTTGGCAAACGGAAAGATCCGTGTGACACCTGTATCTGCAAGGCGGCATAAGGACATCAAGCCGAAGGTCCAAAAGACCAAGTACGCGGCTTTCGAGGCTGCGGTCGCCGTCGCTCCCGGATTCTCGGGCGCATTTCTTTCCGAGCCGCAGCATTCCTCGACCGTCGTGGATTTTCCTGAGAACACGGGGTCTCAACTTTTCGATAAGGTCATCGTGACGGCACCATCCAATGTTGCCGAAAAGATGCTTCCGCAGCTGGATGAGCGCGAAAAGAAGCAGCTTCGGAATATCAAGTATCAGGGGATCGTCTGCGCATCGGTGATGATGCGGTGTTCGCTCTCGAAGTACTATGTGACCAATATCACGGACGATACGCCCTTCACAGGCATCATCGAGATGTCAGCTATCGTGGATAAACGCGAATTTGACGGCAACGCTCTGGTCTATCTGCCTCGATACATTGCTCCGGATGACGAACTTTTCGACAAGACCGACGACGAGATCGAGCGCTATTTCCTCAACGGGCTTGAGAGAATGTATCCGCATTTTAGAAGGCAGGATGTTGTTGCGTTCAAGATCTCGCGGGTCAGGCAGGTGTTTCCGGTTCCCGTTTTACACTATCACGAGGGCCTGCCGGATATGAGATCGTCGGTTGACGGCGTGTATATCGTCAATTCGTCGCACATCGTTAATGGAACATTGAACATCAATGAGACCGTTCAGCTTGCCGAGCGATTTTTTGAGCAGGAATTTTCGGCGTGAAGTCGCTAAGGGGCCAAGACGCAAAGGGAGGCAATGCAGCGCGAACATCAGATCGTCTCAGATCGGAACAAGAATGAAAGATCCTTGCGTCTTCGCATATCTGCAACATTGCCTCAAATTTCCTAAACCTGTATGAAGCGAATTGCGAGCATCTCGCTCGACCTCGACAACCAATGGTCGTATATGAAGACCCACGGCGACGCCGGATGGGAATCATACCCGTCCTACCTTGATCTCGTCGTACCACGGATCTTGTCGTTCCTCGGCGAACGCGGCCTGAAAATAACATTTTTCATCGTCGGGCAGGATGCCGCCCTCGAAAAGAACCGCAATGCGATCGCTTCGATCGCCGCAGCCGGACACGAGATCGCAAATCACAGCTTCAACCACGAGCCGTGGCTTCATCTTTACTCAAGGGAGGAGATCGTCGCCGAGTTTGAAAAGACCGAAAAGGCATTGATCGAAGTGACCGGATCGAGGCCGCTGGGCTTTCGCGGCCCCGGCTTCAGCTTGTCGCCAACCGTGCTCGATGTGCTCGCGGAACGAGGCTACGAGTACGATTGTTCCACCCTGCCCAGCTACATGGGCCCTTTCTCAAGAGCTTTCTATTTTCTCAGGTCGCCGGAGATGTCGCCCGAAGAAAAGGAAAAGTTAAAAAGACTCTTCGGTAAGTTCTCGGACGGATTTCAGACACTCAAAGCTCACAACATAGAGGCCGGAGGCCGGTCGTTGGTGGAGATACCGGTCACCACGTTTCCGCTGATCAAGACGCCGATCCACGCCAGCTATTTCCTCTTTCTTGCCGGATTCTCGAAACTTGCTGCCAAAGCCTATTGGCGTTCGGCGGTCGCGGCGTGTTCGCTAACGGGCGTCGAGCCTTCTCTGCTGCTGCATCCACTTGATTTTCTGGGCGGCGAGGATATTGACGAACTAAAATTCTTCCCGGGAATGAACCAAACGGCATCCTCAAAGATCGAGATCCTGAGCTACGCAGTCGACGTGCTGAGCCGGAAGTTTCAACTCGTTGAAATGAGAAGGCACGCCGATACTTTTCGTGAGCGGCAACAGGCCGTGCCAAAGGAGATGCGGCTCAAGCAGATCTAGC
Source organism: Pyrinomonadaceae bacterium (assembly GCA_021463165.1). Lineage (GTDB taxonomy): Bacteria > Acidobacteriota > Blastocatellia > Pyrinomonadales > Pyrinomonadaceae > OLB17. The sequence continues at coordinate 25,268 of JAJTWY010000009.1, forward strand.
TCAACACCGCGTCTATGTCGCCTGAGAATTCAAGAACGAAATCCCTCGTGATTCTCCTGCTCTGCTTAGTGCATACGGCGATAGCTGTTACGATCTCCTTGACCTTGAATATCTGGGTCGATGAAGCCTCGACGCTTCATGCAACGCAGAACGGAATTCTGTTTGCATTGCAAACGGCCCTCACCGAACAAAAGCAAGCCCCTCTATACTTCTGGATCGTCAGCCTCTGGCGTTACCTCGACCAATCGATCTTCTTCGCACGGCTCTTCTCGATCCTTTGCAGCATTGGCGCGATCCTGATGCTCGCACGGCTGGCGAAAAGGTTTTTCGCAGCCAAGGGCGTGATCCTTGTTGCGGCCTTCGCAGCTCTGCACCCATTCTTGTTCTGGGCGAGCTCTGAGATCCGTGTTTACTCGCTGGTAGTGCTGCTCTCGGTGATCCTCATATCCCTGTTTTTCGAGGCGTTCTATCCTACTGGTGATGTGAGATCGACCCGATCTGCCGAGATTTGGTTCCTGATAGCGACCATAACGGCCCTTTATACTAATTATTATCTCGGGTTTCTCATCGCCGGTTTTTTCATTGCCCTCGTCGTCGATCGGCGGTGGGGAGCAATTTGGAAGTTCATGCTTCTAATGCTGATCGCCGGGCTCGCCTTCGTCCCGCTTGCGTTGACTGTCGGGTCGGAAATGCAGTCGAGAAACGCAGGTTACCACGAATCGCGTTCTATCATTACAGGGGTTAAGATCGTATGGAATCACATTCTTACCTTTATTCTCCCAACTGAGATCTATACGCCCGAGCAGGCTACCCTCGCCTCCATTGCAAGGCTGTGGCTGGTTAGAGCGGGATTGATATTACTTGCCGCAGTAACTTTTCATAAGCGGCGAAATATTAGCGTTGAGACGGTTTCGCTCGCCAGTATTGTCGGCACGATCGCCGCGTTCATGGTCGCGGCCAGCTTGCTCGTCGGCCCCTCGCTCGTCGTGATCAGGCATGCATCGATCCTCTTCATTCCGGTTGTCCTGTTTGCGGCCTTGATAATTCGGGATGTAGCGAAAGATGGCTCGGAAAGGCTCAAGAATATCACCATGGGAGGAGCTGCGATCGTCGTATTATGTTTTTTTGCCTATGGGATCGGCAACCTTTATCCCGCGTGGACCAAACGCGGTGATTGGGCGCGAGCGAGTCGGTTTATCGAGGAGAACGGAACCCCCGGCCAGCCGATCGCGGTATTTCCGGTCTATGACGCCCTTGTACCCCAGTTTTCATACAACGGACCGAATCAGATCGTCCCCGGGGCGGGTTATTTCACCTTTGTACCGGAAGCCCCCGAAGGCTCACCTGATCGATTCGCGAGTCAGATAGAGTTCCTTATCGCGGAAATACCGAAGGACGCCGCCCACGTTTGGCTCTCGGTCAGCGACTGGTGTGAGAAGGGCGAAACCTGCAGGCCGTTGCAAAATTACGTTGAAGCAAACTACACTATTGAGATCGAGAAGGATTTTTATCACCAGAAGCTGTACCTGCTCAAAAGGAAGAGCCAATGACAGTATCGATCGACTCCAAGACACTATCCAAACCCACCGTCCGCTGTGCTGAATGCGACCGCGAGGTCGAGCATTACAATACCTTTCTCTCTCCTACGAACGAACTTAGAACAGTTTGTTGGCAGTGCCTTGCTCGTGAGGAGAAGGGCTTTAATGCTGACCGCGGATTCTTTCGCAGGGGCCGCCGGGGCGTGATACCGAGGTAATAGATGGGGGTCCGGAAGATCACCGAGTATCCCGAATCGGTTCTCGCTCAGGTCGGCCAGCCTGTAAGTGAGTTTGACGGGGCGCTCGCCGACTTGTGTTCGGACATGTTTGACACGATGTATGCTGCCGAAGGCGTCGGACTCGCGGCTCCGCAGATCGGGCTGAATCTACGGCTGTTCGTGATGGATTGCGACGGTGTAAAGCTGATCGCCGCCAACCCTGAGATAGTTGCTTCTGAGGGCGAGCAGTCCGGCCAGGAAGGCTGTCTCTCGGTAGGCAAGGTCCCGGCAGTCGTTGTCCGTGCGGAGACGGTCACTCTAAAAGCCCAGGATGAAAAAGGCGAATGGTACGAGAAAACCGCGACCGGTTACGCCGCCCGATGCTTTCTCCACGAAACCGATCACTGCGACGGCAAACTCTTCATCGACCATCTTCCCAAAATGAGGCGTGATATGGTCGTGAAAAGATTCAAAAAAGAAAAGAATTGGAAGTAGGTTCGGGCGATAAGCGCCACTTTCACGTGTGGCAGTTCACTGTCTGATCGAATAATGTGACCACGCACCCGCTAAGCAGCGGCCGATGTCAAAAACTGTGCGGCGGAGGTGACCTACGGTGCCAGCCCCTTATACAATAAAGACATCGCTATGCATTACTTTCACATCTTAGACGCAGCTCTGTGTTTCCTGGAGCTCAGTCATTCTTCAGCAGAGAGAGGGTCACTATGAAAAGGATAGTATTGTCAGTTTCGTTATTCAGTTTGTTTGCTATCTTCAGTATTCCGGTTGCCGCACAGTGCGACCCGAGCATTCAGTCGCCGATCAGGTGCGGATATTACACCGAGGGGTATCAGGACGGCGTCAATGATGCGAACAGCAATCGCAATCGCGATTACAAACGGTATCGCAATAAGTACGAAAGTAAGTACGAACGCGATTACCGCGATGCGTACAATTCTGGGTTCGATTCGGTAAGGCCGAGCTATCAGTGGACAAATTCGCAGCGAAACGCTTACGATTCTGGCTACTCGATCGGGCAGAGCGACCGGCGTTCAAACCGTCCGAGGTCGTCCAATGATGGCTACCGGCAATATGACCAGAATATCAGCCTATATTTCCAACAGGGCTACAACGACGGCTTTGCAAATCGGCCCAGGACCTACGATGTCCCAGTCGACGGCTCGGCCCCGATCTATCCCCTTCCGCCGGTCGTTCAGCCGCCCTGGGGCGGTGCCGGAACGGCGACCGGAAGCGGTTCGTGGAGCGGTCGCGTTGACGACCGTGGCAACATCCTGATCCGTGGGAATCAGGTCTGGGTCGAAAACGTGTCCGGAAATGGAACAACGACGACGTACCAGACTTTGAATGGCGTACTGCCGCGACGCCCTTCGAACTTTACCGCACGTCGGTCTGATGGCCGAGGGAATGTAAGCGTAGTACAGCAGCCTTCGCGGGAGAACAATTTCACCGCGGTGATCCAGATCTATGATTCAAACAGCGGTTCGGACAATTACCGTGTGGATTTCTCGTGGACTGCAGCACAGATGGTCGATGAGCCATACAGTGCGGGCAGGGTCAGGTGGCGAGGCCGTGTTGACCAAACCGCTCACATCATCATTCAGGGATCGGATGTTCAGTCGAGAGACGTTACGATGACCGGCCTGTCAAACGTGAATTTCTCGATCAACGGCTATCTCGCAAGCCGTCCGGGCAGCGTCAGCGTCCGCAAACGTTCAGGACGCGGGACCGTGACCGTGCTCGAGCAGCCGTCGAGTAGGAACGACTACACTGCGATCGTCCAGATATTCGACCCAAGCGGCGGGGCGGACAATTATGAGTTGGAGATAGATTGGTAAACGAGTTATATCGTTCCGCCACCGCTGTTTTAGGTACGTTTGCTGAATAAGGTTCGGAAGACGGGGAGTCCTTTGTCTTCGACTGCTTTCTCTCGTTCCGTTTTTATCGGAAAGGGATTAGTGGAGATCATTTGTTCCGAGAGCCGCCCTTCGGCACGAAAGAGCGGGAACATCTCGTCCGCCAGAAACTCAATATCGGTCTGAACAAATATCTTCCCGTCGGGCGCGAGCTTGTTGACGACCGTCTCTACGAGCTCGGCGTTGACCATCCGGCGCTTGGCGTGTTTCTTCTTGAACCATGGGTCCGGGAACTGGATCGTGACCATCTGCAAGCGATCCGACGGCACGTCTGTTAGCAGCCGGCCGAGCCAGAGCATTGCGTTGCAGAAGCAGTAGTGGAGATTGGTCAGCCCTGCCTCGGCGGCCAGACGATTGGCTTCATCAACGAGCGGCTCACGGATCTCGACCCCGAGAAAATTCCATTCCGGCTCTTCGGCAGCCATTTTGAGTATGAACCGCCCTCTCGCACAACCGATGTCAAGATGCAATGGCTTTTCTTCATCGGCAAACACCGCCGCAAGATCGATAGGCCTGGGAGCCTGACGAAAGTAGGGCGAAAGAGGATTGACATGCTGATGAACGCGAACTCGTGCCATGGTTTCTGAGTCTAAGTGAGAGACAAGAGCGGCGGCATCATGTCGCCAAAATCTTTGAACGCTTGAAAGTAGCGGCTCCGCGCGATCTCAGACGACCCGCAGCATCAAAAGAACACTGAATCCACATGCAGCAAGATAGATCCCTAACGACCCGAGCCCGCTGAACTCGACCACGCTTCCCGCTTCGCGCGGATCGGCATACTCATCGGCCGGTATCTGCAGGAACGCATAAACAGCGCCCGTCACCAGTCCGCCGATGTGGGCGAAATTGTCGATTTGCTGGTAGAGCACGAGGCCGAAGATCAGGATGAAGCCGATATTGATGAGCAGCGATCTTCGAAATTCCGCCGATATGAACTGCCGCCTGCGAAATGCATAAACGGCCAGATAGCCGACAATTCCAAGGATACCGCCGGAAGCTCCCACAGAACGCCCGTCCGGCATAAATATCAGGCTCAAGATCCCGCCCCCGATCGCCGAGAGCAGAAAGACGTTTGCCAGATGCGCGCGGTTCGAGAGCATTTCAACGATCCTGCCGAAGCTGTAGAACGCATAGCTGTTCATCGCGACGTGCATCAGGCTGCCGTGAACGGTAGCACCGGTCAGGATACGCCAATACTCATGCCCGTTGATAAAAGCGAGCTTGTCGAAGCTCGTTGCTTCGGTCGAAACCTCAAAGCCCGTACCCAACTGGACGAGAAAAACGATAGCCGTCGCAACCACGAGCAGGATCGTGTAATACGGCACAGGCGGACGATAAACGACCTGCTCCTCCGAGCTCTCGTCCGTCAACTGCTCTTCGTCTTGGTATTGGAGTGACATGTCCGCTTGCTCTTCGCTGACAACTTACAGAGTTAGATAGCTACACCCCCGTCCGGTTGAATCACCTGACCTGTAATGTAGGCCGCCGAGGGCGACAGCATAAAGCATGCGATCTCGGCGACTTCCTGCACATTGCCGAGCCTGCCGAGCGGGATCGAGGCAAGGATCTTTTCGCGGTAATCCGCGTTCATTTCGGCGGCCATTTCGGTCTCAATGAGGCCGAGTGCGAGAGCGTTGACGGTTATCTTCCGGCTGGCGACCTCTTTTGCGAGGGACTTTGTCAGGCCGATCATGCCTGCCTTCGATGCCGAGTAGTTCGACTGTCCGAGCATGCCTGTGACGCCTGAGATCGATGAGATATTTAGGATCGAACCACCATTCTCGTTACGCATCATCGGACGAACAGCCGCCTTTGAGAAGTTCCACGCACCCTTGAGATTAGTATCGATTACAGCATCCCAATCTTCTTCCTTCATTCGAAGGATCAGCTGGTCACGCGTGATCCCGGCGTTGTTCACCAGATGATCGACGCTCCCAAATTCAGCCACGACCGCCTTAACGAACTCAGCCGCTGCATCCGTATTCGCAACGTCACACTGCTCGGCAAAGGCTTTTACACCCAGGCCTTCGACCTCCGCTTTCAGGCTTTCCGCCTCCGCGGCACTCTTCGAGTAGTTGAATGCAACATTCGCCCCTCGCCGCGCCAGCTCCAGCACAATGGCCCGCCCGATCCCACGCGTCCCGCCGGTAACAATAGCCGCTTTTCCGTCAAACTGTTTTTCGCTCAAGTATTTGTCCTCAGCCCATTAGATAAGGAGCTATGATACACCATCGCAAACAATGATTCGAACATTGCGGCATCCTATCGTGTTCCGGAATAGAAGCTGGAAGTTGGTGGACGTATCGAGGTCTCGATGGATCCCTGACAAATAGAGGTATTGGTGGAGGCGGCGGGAATCGAACCCGCATCCAAAGGTTGCGACCAGTGAAATCTACACGTTTAGTCGATTCACTTGAATTTCGTCTTTCGAGAGCAGATGAACCGACAAGACCTCTCGAAAGGCTAACCCGGCTAACATTTAAGCCACATCCGCAGGTGGTGGACGTGCCCGAGCCTGAACTGAGTTATGCCACGGCCGGTCGCATCAGGCGGACTTCCGGTGTGACATTGCTGTAGCTAAAGTTAATTAGGCAGCAAGAGCTAATTCTTGATTAGCATTTGTTTTTGCAGCAGTTGTTTTAACGAGCTAACCACGCAAGCCCGACGTGCATTCAAAGATCTATACAAGCCCCTGTCGAAGCCTGTCGCCCCCACGAGGAAGGTCAGTCTACAATATTCAGATGATTATTCCAAAGCAAGCGATGCTTACGTTAGTATTGTACGGGCAATGGATCTTTTTGAACTGACAACCGAACCGCTCGACATCACGGCGATCTCCCGACGCGTGGTTCCGCCGGAATGCGGGGCAACGGTCACTCTCGATGGCTATGCGCGGAGATTCACGCGCGATAGGGTGACGGGCCAGGTACGCGAGGCCGAACATCTCGTTTACGAGGCTTATGAACCGATGGCTTTGAAGGAGATGGGAAAGCTCATCGAACGGGCAAAGGGCGAGTTTGAAATATCAAACGTCGCCATCGTCCATCGTCTCGGCAAACTGGAGATCGGCGAAACGAGCGTGGTGATCTCGGTTGCCGCTCCACACCGCAAGGCGGCGTTCGCTGCCTGTGAATGGATAATACGGGAACTGAAACGCACCGTTCCTATCTGGAAAAAAGAGGTCTATGCTGACGGCGAGGAGTGGATCGAGGGGGCGGACCCACCTGCCGTATCCGCCGGCTGACCTGCAGACGCAGATCCCTATCTTACAAAGGCATTTGCGGCCGGCTTATCGTCCTTCATGCCGAACTCGACGATCGCACGCCCCTCTGTCGATGTCGCCAGCGCCCACTTGCCATCTCCGGGACGATAGAACGCTGCGTCGGCATAACCGTCACCGTCGTAATCGCCGGGAACCGGGAGTACGTCGGCCGAACCGAATTTGACATAACGCGGTTCATTCGTCGTGCTCAAATAGATATACCAAACACCTTCCGACGGCCGGTAAACAGCAACATCAGCCTTTCCGTCACCATCGTAATCAGCGGGGACCGGCCTATCGACTGATATTCCCCACTTCATAACAAGATTGCCTTCCTTAGAACGAATGACATGCCAGGTTCCATCGGACGGACGGAACAGAGCGATGTCGTCAATGCCGTCACCGTCATAATCGGCAGGAACCGGCCTGTCGCCTTTCAATCCGTACGGGATGGTCACCGAACCGCCCGAAGAAAGGTTTATCCACCACTGGCCCTGGCTCTGCCGATAGACCGCCATATCCGCCTTCCCGTCGCCATCGTAGTCAGCGGGCGCCGGAATGTCGAAGCCAAGGCCGTATTTGACCTGCAGATGCGTACCCGTCGAGCTCTGGAGGACGTGCCACACACCATCGGACGCACGGTAAACAGCCATATCGGTCCTGCCGTCGCCGTCATAGTCGGCGGGCACTATCGTGTCGGAAGCGATACCGAATGCCGCCTGCGTCAGGCCTTCCTGCGATCTCGCAATATGCCAACGCCCATCCGCAGGACGGAAGATGGACAGGTCAGAGCGTCCGTCGCCATCGAAATCGAAGGCGACTGAGCGCCGCTGACCGGTCGCAGCATAAGCCCCCAAACCGGCTGATATAATGAAAAGTAAGCTAATGAACGCGGATCTTCTCGGATACATCTTCTCCCTCCTGGCCTCCCGGCGCTTGTACCAATGATACATCATTGATGGCCGCCGAGGGCGTCGAGATGCCAGACGCTTTGTCTTTGTCAGCGCGGACGGGAAATTCGTAATGGCCACCTTATTAGCAATTAGATCAGACGTCCGCCGGGATGATACCCGATTTCCTAACCACCCGAAACTGCCGTAAAGACTGCGATCTCGTCGCCGTCAGCGATCCTTTGCTCGTCTTTAGCAAATTCCTGATTGATGGAAATGTGAAGTTTGTATGCTGAAAGGCGGGGATATTTGTCAGTGATCGCCTTTAGTGCATCTGAAGCGTTAACGCCGTCGAGCGTGTTCATCTCTATGGCCCGAGCACCTGCAATATCGGCCGTAGCCCCAAAAAAAAGAACTTTGTTTGGCATCTTCCAATGACAGATCACTTGCTCTCAACTCCCGAGCGAGGAACGCCCGGCTGTCGCATCCTGTCTGACCTCGTCTCGATTGTCACAGTTTCGGTGATCACTTAATGGCCCCCGCGATCGGGCTCGATGCCGAGGCATAGAGGCGCTTTGGCATACGGCCTGAAAGATATCCGAGGCGGCCGGCTTCTACTGCAAGCTTCATGGCCTTGGCCATCTGGGCAGCATCACCGGCTTCGGCAATGGCTGTGTTCATCAGGATCGCGTCGGCTCCTAGTTCCATTGCGATCGCTGCATCGGACGGCACCCCGACTCCGGCGTCCACTATGATCGTCGCATCCGGAAGCTGTTCACGCATTATTCTTAGATTCGACGGATTTTGAACCCCCATTCCCGAACCGATCGGAGCCGCAAGAGGCATAACGGCAGGGCAGCCCGCGTCAAGCAGCTTTTTGGCCATGATCAGATCGTCGGTAAAGTATGGCAACACGATAAAGCCTTCTTTTACAAGCACTTTAGCCGCGTCGAGAGTTTGTTCGTTGTCAGGGAGCAGGGTGACCGGGTCGCCGATGACCTCAAGTTTAATCCATTCTGTGCCCAGCGCTTCACGAGCAAGTCGAGCCGTTCGCATAGCGTGTTCGGCGTCATAGCATCCGGCCGTATTCGGCAAGATCTTCATTCCGGGGTCGAGATGATCTAGAAATGATTCAGCCGAGCCGTCGAGCGGAACGCGATTCACGGCGACGGTTACCATTTCGGCCCCTGAAGCAGCGTGTGCCGCCTTCATCGCTTCATAGGAGCGATACTTACCGGTACCGATGATCAATCGGGAGGAAAACGTGGAATTTGCAAGCGAGAACGTATCAGACATCTTGTCTAAATTTTCACGCAAAGCCAGATAGAACGCAAAGCGGGTGGGCCTTCACAGTTTTCACCCGCCGCCGACAAAATGTACGACTTCTATGCGGTCGCCGTTTCGAACGAGTGTTTTCGGCCAGTCCTGGCGGCGAACAACGGCCTGGTTCAGTTCGACCGCCACTCGCTGGCTGGGAAGCGAAAGAACATCCAAGAGCCGGTCGAGAGTGATCTCACCGGACAGTTCGCGTACTTCACCGTTCAAACGGATCGAGATTACCATCATGACAATAATCCGCTTTCACGAGAGGTAATTCAATATCAGCCGGGTGTGACGACGCGTCGCAGTTCAACCTCTTCGCCGTCTGCGATGGCCCGGACGAGCAAGGCTGCGCGGCCGGACTGAAAGTTTGGCAACTGTAAATGGACCCGGGCCAATCCGTTGTTATCGGTTTTTGCATGAAAGATGACGGGCCTGAAACTCGAGCCAAGCACCTTGACCATTGCCTGCGCACCGGCAACGACCTTACGTTCTGTGCCCCGGCAAACCATGATGCTCACTGTTCTGCGGTCGCCGCCTTTGAACTTGGCGTCGGATAGCAATTCGAGGCTTAGCTTTTGATTCGCTGCCCGTTCCCGGCCCGACAGTTCGCTTACAACCGCGACGGCCTCATCCGGAAGGATCTCGATCGCATGATCCTCAATGATCTCAACGTCATCGATCACCAACTCGTCCTCGAACATCTCGTCCGGGATGATGTGGATGACCTTCTCGAGCTCGATGGCGCCGATCTTGAGCGGAGTTCCGATCTTTGGAGCGGGCTGAACCGACGGGGGCGGCGGCGCGGTCGGCAATGTCGGGCTAACCACAACGGGTGCGGCGGGTTCCCGTGCAGTGACAGGTTCTGATTTGGCCTTAGCGCCCGCCGATGCGGCACGCGTCATTGCCACAAGATCGTTTATGCGTCCGGCCTTGACTGCCGCACACATCAGCTTGTGCTGACGCGACAGACGTTCGGTCACCACCTTCTCGTCAAAGTTCGGGCCGCCCAGATCTTCGTAAGAGGCCCTCTTACTCGCCAGAATAGTTCCCCGGTCGTAAACCAGGGTAATGATCATACAGGAGGGCGCACCTTTATCTTCGGTTTGCACGTGATAAACAGTACCCTCAAACTCGATATCTGTATTGAATCCTGAGATCACAACATTAAGCTAGCAATGGCGAGAAAACGGCGGAAGAAGGCGCGCGACTACCACCTCTAAAGTTAGCACACGGCTTTCCGAAGGGTCAACGAATAAATGGTTTACGAGCGCCGGTGCATCGGAATTGAAACGGCAAACTGCCTTGACACTCTCAAACGGTTAAATTACGATTTAGCTTGAGCCAAATAACGCAGAAAATGAGGAGTGCGGAGTCATTTCTGCGGCAGTTTACGGTCTAACCGGTATTCGCCAATGACGGAATTCAGTGCCTTCGACTACGCGCCCATCGCGATCATGTTTCTGGTCGCCGCCGGGTTCGGCGTCAGTCAGTTGCTCGTAACCCAATTGATCGGTCCGCGAAAGCGAACGGCAACCAAGTTGATGCCGTATGAATGCGGTAAGGACCCCGTTGGCGGTGCACGGGATAAGTTCTCGATCAAGTTCTACACCGTTGCCGTTGTTTTCCTGCTTTTCGACATAGAAGTTCTCTTCATCATCCCTTTCGCCGTTGCGTTCAAGGACCTGCTCACATCAGAGAAGCTATCCGGGATCGCCTATGGCACTATCGCCTTCATCGAGATAATGGTGTTTATCACGACTCTCGTTGTCGGATACATTTACGTTTGGAAGAAAGGAACATTCGATTGGGGCTTGCAGGCACGGGCCGAAGCTCGTGAAGAGGCCAAGGCGCTGGCGATCCGCCGACGCCAAGAAGTCGAACAGGCAAAATTGGCGGCGTAATAATATGGGACTCGAAAATACACTTTTCGAATCATTGCCCGACGTTGTGACGGTCAAGTTGGACGCGGTGGTCAATTGGGCACGAAAGAGCAGCCTGTGGCCGGCGACGTTCGGGTTGGCGTGTTGCGCGATCGAGATGATGAATACGGTTTCGGCCCGCAACGACCTTTCACGGTTTGGGGCTGAGACATTCCGGGCATCTCCGCGGCAAGCGGACGTTATGATCGTCTCGGGCCGTGTTTCGCGCAAGATGGCCCCCGTCCTTCGGCGGATCTACGATCAGATGCCTGAGCCCAAATGGGTCATCTCGATGGGCGCATGTGCGACATCAGGCGGCGTTTTCGACAATTACGCCATCGTTCAGGGCGTCGATAAGGTGGTGCCGGTCGATATTTATGTCCCCGGCTGTCCGCCGCGTCCCGAGATGCTCGTGCATGCGATCACGATGCTGCAGGACAAGATAATGAAGGAATCGGTCAAGGATCGCCGTGACACTTTTGAGACCGAATCGCGCGAATCGCTCGTTCCGGGCACGCTGCCGGTGACGGAAGATACAGCATTGGAGCGACAGATGCAGGCCGAGGTGGCGGCAGGCGAGGCCCCGAGGCCGTATTCGGTGCCCTCGAAGCACGAGCGCCGGAGAAGTTCATAAGTGTATGACCGAGAGACTCCACACCTATGTGGACAATTTAAGATCAAGGAACGCCGAGTGGGTCGTATCCGTGTCCGAAGGACATGGCGAGGTTACGGTTTTGGTTCCCGCCGATTCTATTGTGGACGTTTGTGCTTTCCTTAGAGACGAGGAAGGTTTCGACATGCTGGCCGACTTGTGTGGAGCTGATCGCGGCCCCGAGGAGGATCCACGATTCGAGGTCAATTATCACCTGTTTTCAACGACCCATTACGATCGGCTGAGATTAAAAGTGCTGCTTTCTGAGGATGACGCGCGGGTTCGAACCGTCTCAAGCCTTTGGAGAACGGCCAACTGGCACGAGCGCGAAACGTATGACCTGGTCGGGATCAAGTTCGAAGGCCATCCCGACCTTCGCAGAATCTTGCTGCCGTCAGATTTTGACGGCCATGCTCTCAGGAAAGACTATCCCCTGCGAGGCTACGAGCCGTATAGTCTCAACTAGGATCTCGTAGGTTTTGCCAATAGTTTATGGCTACTGCTGTAGAAAACATCCCTGCCAAGTTCGAGGTAATGGACCGCCCTCTCGGGTCTGAGATGACTCTCTCAATGGGGCCCCAGCATCCTTCGACCCACGGCGTGCTCCGTCTCGACCTAAAGCTCGACGGAGAACTCGTTGTCAACGTCGTCCCCGATATTGGCTATCTCCACACAGGGATGGAGAAGCTCTTCGAATATAAGAAATATCAGCAAGGGATCGTCATCACGGACCGAATGGATTATCTAAATCCACTCGGCAACAATCTCGCGTACGTGATGGCCGCAGAAAAGCTCCTCGATCTTGAGATACCTGAGAGGGCCCAGACGATCCGAGTATTGATGTGCGAACTGCAGCGGATCGCTTCCCACATGGTCTGGTTCGGAACGTCGTGTCTCGACATGGGGGCAATGACGCCCTTCTGGTTCACGTTCAAGGAGCGCGAGAAGATCCTTAATATCATCGAATCAGCATCTGGCGGACGAATGACGCCAAGCTATTTCCGCATCGGTGGCCTGATGATGGATCTGCCGGCAGGGTTCGAAAATCGCGTTCGGCAGTTCCTTGATGATTTTCCCGACGCCTTGAACACGTTTGACACGCTCATCACGGGAAACACGATCTGGCAGAGCCGAACCAAAGGGATCGGCGTGATCTCGAAGGAAAGTGCTATCGATTGGGGATTGACCGGCCCATCGCTCCGCGGAAGCGGCGTCGAGCTCGACCTCAGGCGCCACAATCCTTATACCGGCTACGAAACCTACGATTTTGACATACCGACCGAGACCGATGGCGACGTTTGGTCGCGTTTCCTGGTCCGAATGCGTGAACTGCGCGAATCGCACAAGATCGTTCGGCAGGCGCTGGAAAGATTGAAGCCCGGCCCGATCAAGGCCGACGCTCCAAAGGCCGTACTGCCCGATCGCGACGATATGCGAAAGCATATGGACTCGCTTATCCACCACTTCCTGATCGTCGCAGAAGGTTTCAACGTCCCGCCGGGCGAGGTCTATCACGCCATCGAGGCATCGAAGGGTGAACTGGGTGTCTATATGAGATCGAACGGCGGCCCCAAACCCGAACGCGTTCATTTCCGCGGGCCCAGCTTCGTGAATTTGTCAGCCCTGCCTGTCATGGCCGAAGGCGAAATGATCGCAGATGTCGTTGCGATCATAGGGAGCTTGGATATCGTGCTTGGAGAGATCGACAGGTAAGAATGGCAGGAGCAACAGCAACAAGTTATACGGACAAGGTGCTCGTCTCCGACGAGGTGGCGGAATTTTCGCCCGCCGTGATCGAAGAGATGAAGATGCACGTCGCGAAATATCCGCCGGAAAGAAGTAGGTCGGCGTTGATACCGCTGCTCTTCGTCGTGCAGCGGGAACGCGGGGGATGGCTGGACAATCCGGGCGTGAATTTCTTAGCCAAGTTTTTGGACCTCGAAGTAACGGACGTGTGGGAGACCGCAACATTCTATTCGATGTTCAATCTGCGGCCGGTAGGGCGCCATCATATTCAGATATGTAAGACCCTTTCCTGCCGAATAATGGGCGAACCCGATATTACGGAACATATCTGCTCGAAGCTTGGCATTCATCCCGGCGAGACGACAGAGGACGGCAAGTTTACCGTGACGATGGTTGAATGTCTCGGGAGCTGTGGCACCGCCCCAATGATGCAGATCGGATTTGATTATCACGAAGACCTGACTATCGAGAAGGTCGATAAAATTCTCGCGGAGTGTGAGTAGGATGCAATATAAGGTTGCCTTACGTCAGACTGATGAGGGTTACAGTGTTTCGTGTCCTGCTCTGCCCGGATGTTGGTCACAGGGACAGACAGAAGAGGAGGCTCTTGAGAATATTCAAGACGCAATACGTGAATATTTGGACGTCTTAGATCTGAATCTGCTTGACGCCGAAGTAAGAGAGGTCGAGATAGCGGTTTAGATGCCGAAGATCCCCGGTATCAACCATCTGATCGCGATCAAGGCATTGGAAAAGGCAGGTTTTTGGATCGCTCGACAGGGTAAACACGTTGTAATGACAAATGGTGAGCGGATCGTCACCGATACCGCGGCATGATCCGATAAACGCTCTTACGATGGGCGGTATCGTAAAGGACGCGGGATTGACTGAGAAGCAGTTCAGGGAGCTTATTTGAACCAATGACAAATGGCGAGATCATCAAGGGACTATACGAAGCGTTCGCGCGCGGCGACGTCCCGGCGGTTCTTGGAGCTTTTAGCGAAAACATCGAATGGACCGAAGCCGAGGGATTTATGTACGGCGGCACGTATCACGGGCCGAACGGAATACTCTCCGGCGTATTTATGCGTCTCGCAACAGAATGGGAAGGGTTTACGGTCACTTTGTCTAAAGTTGTCGATGGCGGCGATGGCAATGTCATTTCGACCGGAACTTACTCCGGCAAGTATTTGAAAACAGGGAAGAGTGCTGCGGTGCCTTTCGCTCACGAGTGGGAACTCCTTGACGGCAAGATCGTCAAGTTCAGACAGCACACCGATACTCTGGTTTTCGCTCGTGATCTCGGATTGTAAGAATGGAAATTAAGGCCTTAGGCTGCGAACCTCTATCACTTCGACGGGTGTTCATTAAGAACGGACACACGCTCGATGTGTATCGCGAGGACGGCGGTTACAGATCGCTCGAAAAAGCCTTCGGGATGACGCAGGACGCGATCATTCAGGAGGTTAAAGACTCGGCGCTGCGGGGGCGCGGCGGAGCAGGATTTCCTACGGGGCTAAAGTGGTCGTTTGTCCCTCGCGATTCGCCAAAACCGAAATATGTTGTCTGCAACGCAGACGAATCAGAGCCGGGCTCCTTCAAAGATCGCTATCTGATGGAATATGACCCGCACGCCCTGATCGAGGGGATGATCATTGCGGGTTACACGCTCGGGTCGAACACGGGCTACATTTACGGCCGCGGCGAATACCGCTACCTCCTGGACATCATGGATGTCGCCATCGGCGAAGCTCGCCGGGCCGGCATTCTGGGCAAGAATATCTTTGGCTCCGGATTCAACTTTGACCTGCACACACATACGGGTGCCGGGGCATATATTTGCGGTGAAGAGACCGCACTGTTGAGTTCGCTCGAAGGCTATCGCGGCCATCCGCGGATGAAGCCGCCGTTCCCTGCCGTCGAAGGGCTTTATGCTTGCCCTACGGTCGTTAACAATGTCGAGACATTTACGAGCATTCCGCAGATCATCGATATGGGCGGCATCGCCTGGCGCGATCTCGGCACTGAAAAGTCGGGCGGCACAAAACTTTGGTCGATCAGCGGACATGTAAAAAAACCGGGTGTCTATGAGCTTCCGATGGGTTATGCCGATATGGAAAAGTTCATCATGGACGATTGCGGCGGAATGCTCCGTAACAACAAGCTCAAAGCCGTGATCCCCGGCGGGTCAAGCGTTTATATAATGAACGCCGGCCAAATACTCGGCAAAAATGTAACGCTGGATTACGAAGGCCTGGTCGCCGCCGGTTCAATGCTCGGTACGGGCGGGATGATGGTGATGGATGAAACCGTCGATGTTGTAGATACGACCAAGAATCTTAGCGAATTCTACAAACACGAATCCTGCGGCTGGTGCACTCCCTGTCGCGAGGGGACCGATTGGATAGTCAAGATCTTCAACCGGATCTCGATCGGCGAGGGCGCCCCCGAAGATGCGCAGCTCTTGCTCGACATCGCAGACAACATCGAAGGAAAGAGCTTCTGCCCGCTGGGCGACGCCGCGGCGTGGCCGGTGCAGTCAGCGATCCAGCGTTTCCCCGAAGATTTTAAGAAGTGGCTTTGGCGGAGAGTGCCGGCGGAGGGAAAGGAACTTACGGTAAACGCTTAACGGCCTGGTGAGATGATGCGGTTCTTTTACGATCAATGTGCACGGCTTGCGGTGCTTCTGCTGCTTATGACGGCGGCGGGCACCGCCGCGTTCGCACAAGATCGCAACCCCGTCATCATCATTCCGGGAATCACGGGTTCCGAGCTTGTAAACAGCAAGACGGACGAGACCGTTTGGCTGAGCATTGCGAGGTCGAAAGTTGACGACATTCGCCTCCCCGTCACCGCCGATCCGCTTAAGTCACGCGACGACCTCGTTGCGGGCGATATCGTGCGGTCGGTCAAGATCGGCCTGCTGCCGCGAGCCGATTTTTATCAGGGCCTGATCGATGCGCTGGTCAAGGAGGGATATCACGAAGAGACGTGGGACACTCCCGGTGCGGATGCGGCGAAATCGTCGATCTTCGTTTTTCCATACGACTGGCGTCTTGACAACGTGCATAACGCAAAGCTGCTTGTTGACCGCGTCGAAAGCGTCAAGAAGAAGCTCAAAAAGCCAGACCTTAAGTTCGATATAGTTGCTCACTCGATGGGCGGCCTTATCGCTCGTTATGCCGCGATGTACGGCAACGCCGACCTGCCGCCTGCGGGCCGAAAGATGGTGCCTACGTGGGCTGGCGACAAACTTTTTGGGAAGATCGTGCTTCTCGGAACGCCGAATGAAGGTTCGCCGCTGACGCTCGAGAGTTTTATCAACGGCGAGACCTTCGGACCGTTCGCGATCAATCTCCCGTTCGTCCGCAACATCTCGCGTTTTGATGTATTTACGATGCCGGCGGCGTACGAACTGCTCCCGGCCCCGGGAACTTTCAAGCTGATGGATCCGGACCTGCAGGAGATCAGCGTCGATCTTTACGACCCAAAAGTGTGGAACAAGTACGGCTGGGATCCGATCGAAGACCGTAAGTTCGATAAGACGTTCACAGCGGCGGAACGCAAAGCCGCACCGATCTTCTTTGCGACGATGCTCAACCGTGCAAAGCGTTTTCACGAGGCACTGAGTGCCGTATCGAACACGAAACCGAGCGTCGAATTCGCCCTTGTCGGTTCCGAATGCAAGCAGACGGTCAGCGGTGCTGCTCTTAACCGAAGATCGAAGAACGGCGACTGGTTAACGCTTTTTTCGGCTCCGGACAAGAAGAAAAAGGATGGTAGATCGGCTGACGTAAATGCGTTAAGAGCGGCGATATATTCGCCGGGCGACGGCGTTGTCTCAACCGCCTCGTTCACGGGAAGCGGACAGCTGAACATCAAGCCGGTTTCGACAAAGTTTTTTTGCGAGGGACACAGCCGCCTCGCAGCGAATTCTGAGATACAGGATTATTTGGTCAAACTGTTAACGGAACAGACATAAACATGGGAAGGAGGGATAAGGGAAACCGACGCGGCTACAGAATTAGATGAAGCTTGCTGAGTCAAAAGAGAGCGGCCGGTGCGGTCAAGGAGTTCCAGAGGGTCTTTATAAAGTGGTTTAGCGGGTCGTGCGGGCGCGGACCGAAAATAAAACTTCTGACATGTGTCCGAGGTTCGCACAGGAGACTGTCCTTGTGACAGGAAGAGGAGGAGGACGTAAAATTATGACATCAGTTAAGCGCTTTGTTGTTGTTTTAATGCTCTCGTTAGTGGGAGGTTTGGCTGCGGGCGTTGCCCAAGGCCAGGTTACCGCCTACACCGGCTTCAACTTTACCGGCGAAAGCAGGACCTTTTCGAGTAGCGTTGCGGATGCGGGAACCTTCGGCCGTCGGATCAGGTCATTCAGGGTCGCCAAGGGCTATAAATTAACGGTCTATCGAGAACGGAATTTTGGCGGTGGTACACAATCCTCGGTTACGGAAGACTGGAGCTTGCCGACCGGGTCACCATGGATAAACGACATTCGGTCGTTCCGGATCGAACGAGTTTACACGCCGCCTACGCCACCCCTATTGCCCACGCCGGGTGATTTTCCTGTCATATATGCTCAGGCAAATTATCAGGGGCCGGCCGAAGCGATCGAGAACGGTTATCCGGGCCGAGTAGATTGGGAAGGGCAACCGCATCGGATCCGATCGATCCGTGTACCTGCGGGCTGGAAGCTAACGCTCTACAGCGAGCGGAATTACCGTGGTACACAAGCCACGATCACGAAAAGTATCTCGTGGCTGCCGGGCGCTTGGTGGAACGGACGGGTAAGATCGATCCGCGTTGAACGGCCGACGGCGCCGACACCCGTGGGTGATCCGGTGATCTACGCTCAAAGGAATTTCAACGGCCCGGCCATGGCATTGGTCAAAGACTGGCCGCAGCTGAAAGATTGGGACGGCAGACCGCACCATATACGCTCGATACGAGTACCGCAGGGACGTCCAATTATGGTCTATTCGCAAACGAATTACCGTGGACGCTCTTATCTTGTGACTTCGGACTGGGCTCCACTGCCGGGCGACTGGTGGTATGGGCGGATCCGTTCGATCAGGATCAATGTTGGTCCGCAGCCGAGGTGATTTATTAGCTAGGGACTGGTAACAAGAATGTCTATTAAAACTTCCGCTATGCGCGGAATAATAGCTGGTTTGATTCTTATCCTTGGGTTCGCTGCTTCGGCGGCGGCCCAAGGCAATGGTTTGGTCGCTTCGCAACGCGTGGCGACCATTTCGGAGGCCCAGATCAATCGGCGAATGGATGAGGTTTTCGGGGCTTCGGCACCGGAACGCCTTCGCGGATCTTTGAATTTGTACAAGGTCACGTACCGTTCAGTGGATGCCAACGGTCGGAAAGCGGTGCTTTCGGGGTTAGTCGTGGTCCCCGAAGGGGGAGCTCCGAACGGCCTAATAGTTTTTAATCATGGAACGATGGCCTATAACGGGAGCGTACCGTCGCGCACAACCGCTAAGACCAAAGGCAGTGAGGGAGAGCTCGCAATGCTCGCTTTCGCCTCGGGCGGTTACGCCATCGCGATGCCGGATTATATCGGCCAGGGTGACCACAGCGGCGGCCATCCGTACCCGGCCAATGTGACGAACGCCCGCGCCGGAGTCGATCTGATCAAGCCAGCGCGTGCCGTAGCCCGCAAGAACCGGCTTGAGATCGGTACGAACCTGTATATTACCGGTTACTCCGAAGGAGGCGGCGTAGCGATGGCACAAACACGGGAACTCGAGCGATCGAACGACCCGGCCTACGCTGTGACGGCATCGGCTCCCGCGTCAGGGCCTTACGATCTCTCGGGGGCAACGCTCAAGTGGATGATCGCTCAGCCGACCGATCAGGCGGGGTTCATCATACGGACGTATTTGGTCGGGTATATGGTCTATAGCCTGCATAAAGTGAAGGGAGTGAAGATCACGGATTACTTCAAACCTTCGATGGCGTTCGCGATCAACAACTCTTACGGCGGCAAGACCAAGGATGAGGACATTATTAAGCGAATTGGCGTTACGGCAGTTTTGATGCGGTCAAAGAACAATCTGTTCAATGTCACGACGCCAAGATTCAAACGCGTTGCAGAATCGGCCGACGCTAAAGACCCGGCGATAAGGCTGCTTCGCGACAACAACTGTTTCGATTGGTCACCTCGCTCGAGGATGTTGATGATCTACCTCGAAGGTGACGCGATCGTCACGGACGAAAATTCAAAGAACGCGTTCCGCACGATGAGGAACCGCGGCGTCGGGCGCGACACGATGCGTCGGTCGGTGATCAAGGACTCGAGCCTCAACCACCTGACGGCTATGCCGATCGCAATGGTAAGGGCGAGGAACTTTTTCGATCGCGGATTTGCAGGGGTTCGCGACCTGGATGAAAACTAACTTAATTTAGATCAAAAGAGGTAATTGATATATGGGAAAGGGTGATAAGAGGACACGACGCGGCAAGATCTTTGCCGGAAGCTTTGGCAAAACGAGGCCGAAGCACAAGGGAGCGGTTGTTCAGCCTCCCGCGGCTGAAACGAAGCCGGCCAAGAAGACGAAGGCTAAAGAATAAATGAAATTTGCCGAATCAAAAGAAAGCGGGCCGCATTCGCGCCTTAACGCCATCACGGGCGATTGGACGGGCATGACAAAGACGTGGTTCGAGCCCGGTGTCGTTGCCGATGAGTCACCGATGACGGGGACGATACGGCCGATCCTCGACGGACGTTTCGTGCTGCACGAATATTCGGGCAGCCTTGATTCGAAACCCTTCACGGGCTTTGCGATCTACGGATTCGATCTTTTGACGCAGAGCTTTCAAATGGCGTGGATAGACAGTTTTCATATGTCCACGGGGATCTTATTTTCCGAGGGCGAGCCGGGCGATCGATTCAATGTGCTCGGCAGCTATTTCGCCGGTGAAGGCAACCCGCGCTGGGGCTGGCGTACCGAGATCGAGCAAACGGATAACGACAATATCGTGATCACGGCATACAACATTACGCCCGAGGGCGAAGAGGCAATTGCGACCGAGACGCGGTATTCCCGAAAAGTTTAATGGCAGAACAGATCAAAGTAACAATTAACGAACAGGAATTTGAGGTCGATAAAGGCGCTCGTCTGATCGATGTTTGCCGCGAAAAGGGCTTCGGGATCCCGTCGTTTTGCTATTACAAGGATCTCGAATTGCAGGCCTCGTGCCGAATGTGCTTGGTGCGGATCGACAAAATGCCGAAGCTTCAGACCTCTTGCACGAT
This sequence comes from Pyrinomonadaceae bacterium, assembly GCA_021463165.1. Taxonomy (GTDB): domain Bacteria; phylum Acidobacteriota; class Blastocatellia; order Pyrinomonadales; family Pyrinomonadaceae; genus OLB17. The sequence goes on from JAJTWY010000009.1 coordinate 46,023, forward strand.
CAACTGCACAGATGGCATGGTGGTCACCACCCAAAGCGAAGAGGTCGAAAAAGCTCAGCGGGCAATGGGAGAATTCCTGCTTGCGAATCATCCGCTGGATTGCCCTGTTTGCGATCGCGGAGGTGAATGTGAGCTTCAGGAGGTGATCTTTGATTGGGGCGACCTCGAGCAACGCTTCAACGAAGAAAAGAACCGTGCTCCTGAAAAGTACCTTTCGCCGGTCATTGCCAACGACCCGCAACGGTGCATTCTGTGCAAGCGCTGCACGCGCGTTTGCAACGAATGGATGGGCGAAGATGCGATCGAAGCCGGAAACCGCGGCGTGAATACCGTTATCGGCACCTACGGCGGATGGCTGAATTGCTCCCAATGCGGCAACTGCATTGAGGTCTGCCCGACTGGGACGCTGCTCGACGGCGTTTACAGGCATGAGACGCGTCCGTGGGAACTCGATCAGACGGTTTCGACCGACGTTTACGGGTCAGACGGAATGCAGATATCGATAGGTTCGCGGAGTGGCAAGGTTCATCGGATCGTCGCTCGTGACCGATATGTTAATGGCCTGAATGGCGAATTCCTCGATGTGAAAGCCCGCTTCGCGCACGAGTTCATAGACCATCCTGACCGGATCAAGACTCCGATGGTTCGCTATTCGAAAGGCGGAAAACTCATTCCGACGACCTGGGATGCGGCCCTCAAACACGTTGCGGAAAAATTCTCGGAATACGGAAACGGCGTTGGCGTCATTGCCAGCCCGAGGCTTACGAACGAGTCGGTATATGCCCTGAAGAAATTTGCCGCCGACGCTGCCGGATCGGATCGCTTTGCGGTGTCAGACACAAGCGACCTTGGCCCGTTTTTTGACAACCTGAGCGTTCCGCTGTGCACGCACAAGGAGATCCGCCATGCCGCTGCGATCGTACTCATCGGCGGCGAACCCGAGGAAGAGCAGACCTTTACCGCGAAACAGATAAGGCAGGCGGTTCGCAATGGCGGGGCCAAATTTATCTGTATCAACGAAACGCCGATAAACCTTTCGCGTCGAGCGACGCAATTCGTCCACGTTAACAAGGGGACGATAGACGCATTTTCGCTGTGCTGCGCCGGAACGGCTGACGACCGCCTCGCCGCGGAGAAAATGGGCATCTCAACCGACGAGATCGATAGGGTCCGAAAGACGATACTCGAGTCTAAAGGCGATGTGATAGTAATGTTCGGAGGCGAACTTTCTTCGGAAGCCCAGGCACTCATCGCCGCAAGTGCCGCGGGTCTTCAAGGTGAAGGCCGTCGAATTCTTCTGCATCCGCTCGCTAAGTACAACAACTCGGTCGGTGCCTCCGATGTGACAGCGGGCCGCAGTCCAGTAGATGAGGTCGTGAGGAGATCAAAGGCGCTGCTTATCGGTGGAAGCCTGCAAGACCCGACCGTATTGGCCGGGAAAGATTTTTTGGTCGTTCAAGAGCTGTTCCAAACTGAGACCACCGAACATGCAGACGTCGTTCTTCCGGCAGCAAGCTTTGCCGAGGTCGATGGAACATATACGAACAACGCAGGCAACGTCCAGCGCGTAAGGCGCGCAATCGATCCGCTCCACCAGTCAAAAGCTGATTGGATGATCACGAGTCTGATCGCTAAAGAAATGGGCTCGCCAATAGTTAGTGAGTTGTCCGCGTCAGCCATCTTTCGCGCGATCGCCGACGATGTTCCTGCCTATCAAGGTTTGAAGTATCCGGCTTTGAAGGATGAATCGAACCCGGTGCAGGCGAACTATGCCCTCGCAGCCGGAAAGGACATTTCGGCGGCGGCCGCGAGTGTCAGGAACAGGATCGAAAATATGGCGGGCAATGGCACCAAGAATATGGAGACCCCGCGGATCGGGCACAAACTTCATCGCCTGACAACGATGACGAGTAAGACCGCTCAATTCCATCTGTTGGCCCATGGCAATCCGAAGCCCGAGAATTTGCTCGTTTCCCCGCTTCAGCAGTTCGATCTCGAAGGCAATCCGCTGGCTGATAGTGTGGCGGCGGCGGTTGGTGCGGCGGATCGTTCAGTGCCGACAAAATAGGCTTTATGGAACAGGTTTTAAAAACCGCATTTCCTTTTATCGTTATCAGCGTAGGCATCCTGCTCGCCTTCCAGGGCGTGTTGATGATCGTCGCATATACGGTGCTCGCCGAGCGAAAAGTGCTCGGCTGGATGCAGGGTCGTGTCGGCCCGAATCGTGTTGGCCCGTGGGGAATTCTTCAGCCGTTTGCCGATCTCCTTAAGTTTATCTTCAAGGAAGACCTGACCCCGGACAAATCAACTAAATTCGTGTATTTCCTTGCTCCGATGGTGGCCTTGACGTGTGCTCTGATGCCAATCGTCATGTACCCGTTCGGGCCGCGAATAGCCGATCCGTTGAGTTGGCTCGTACCTTATGTCGCGGACATTCAATATTTAGGCGACGCCGTCGCCTGGATCGCTGAGCAGGCCAAGAATATGCCGCTGACGATCGCACGGATCGATGTCGGGGTGCTTTTCGTCCTCGGCATTACGTCGGTCGGCGTTTACGGCATTGCCTTGGCCGGATGGTCTTCAAATAGCAAGTATTCACTGATGGGCGGGCTCCGCTCGAGCGCCCAAATGATCTCGTATGAACTGGCAATGGGAACATCGGTGATCGGCGCTGTGCTGCTGGCAGGAACGCTCGACCTGAACGGCATCATCCTCGCTCAAACCCAGTCGCCATTCAAGTGGTTCATCATACCGCAGTTCATCGGGTTTGTAGTATTTTTGATATCGGCATTTGCCGAAACGAATCGTGTACCTTTCGACCTGCCGGAAGCTGAGACCGAGCTTGTCGCAGGGTTTCACACCGAGTATTCTGCCCTGAAATTCGCACTTTTCTTCATGGCCGAGTACGTGAACATGTTCACGGTCTCGATGATGTGCACGGTGTTGTTCCTTGGTGGGTGGTACGTCCCGGGCCTCAGCTATCTGGTTGATCCGGGATCGATACCGTATGCCCTGATCAGTCACGTAGCGTTCATCGGCAAGATCTGTGCGTTCTTGTTCCTTTATATTTGGGTCAGGGCAACGCTGCCGCGTTTTCGTTTTGACCAGTTGATGAACTTCGGCTGGAAGTTTCTGCTGCCGGTCGCGATCGCAAATGTGATACTCACGATCGTAGCAGTGTTCTTTTTGAATAGATAGTTTTCACCGCGCACAGGCAGAGACGCGGCGATCTTTGTGCAACTAGTTCTGGTACTCTCTGCTGGCTCCGCGGCCTCCGCGGTTTGATTAATATGATAGGCACCGCCCTATTTTTCTTATTTGCCGGTCTCGCGATCGCATGCGCGATCTCAATGGTTTACCATCGTAACCCCTTGTATAGCGCGATCTCGCTTGTCGGCGTTTTCATCGCGTTGTCGTGCCTCTATGTGACGCTCGCCGCTCCGTTCATTGCGGCGGTGCAGATCTTGATCTACGCCGGAGCGATCATGGTGCTCGTGGTTTTTGTGATCATGCTGCTCAACCTCGAAGAGGATCGTCCGCATTCGAGGCTCAATTATCTTTACGCTCTCGGCGGCGGCCTTGGTGTGCTGCTCCTGGCTCAGACATTCTTCATTTTTTACGCAGTAATGAGATCTCCGAACCAGCCGGCGGACCAAACCTTGAGCCCGGGGAAAACGTTGAGCATCGGGCAGGCAATGTACACGGAGTATTTACTGCCCGTCGAAATAGTCGGAGTGCTGCTGTTGATGGCGGTGATCGGATCGGTGATCCTTGCTCGAAAACTAACGGCACCTCAGATCGAACTGGTAGTCGAAAAGGAACTGGAGATCCGCAAGGAAGAGGACGCAAAGGACGGGCTTGGGATAGCCCTTTAGTGGTATGGAACCATCGCTTGGCAGTTATCTGGCATTATCGGGAATTCTGTTCACCATCGGTGCGGTCGGTGTGATCTATAAGCGCAACGCGATCGGGATGTTCATGTGTATCGAGTTGATGCTGAACGCTGTGAATCTGACGTTTGTGGCGTTTTCCCGTTATTACGGCGATACGACCGGACAGCTTTTTGTATTTATGGTGATGAGCGTCGCGGCTGCAGAAGCCGCGGTAGGACTGGGCATAATCATCGCATTCTTCCGCAATAGTATGTCGGTCGATGTGGACGATGCGAGTATTTTGAAGAATTGATGCTAAACGCGGATGTCATTTCATTTCACGAGTTTGTGATGAGCGAACCGCTGCCGCTATCGAAGATCCAAGAGGCCATTCTTGAATTTTTGCAGGGCCGCGACGATGTCGTGCTCTTTGGCGCCCAGGCTGTAAACGCGTACGTCGCCGAGCCGCGAGCGACACAGGATGTCGACATCATGTCGAACCGCGCGCACGAATTTGCGGAAGAATTACGCGAACATTTGCGCGAGCGTTTTCACATCGTCGTCCGTATTCGCGAGATCAAGGATAAGGGTTTGCGAATTTATCAGGTCAAAAGCGAAGGAAACAGGCATCTGGTCGATGTCCGGATCGAATCTGAATTCCGACCCAATCAGATCGTCTCGCAACTTCAAGTCCTAACGCCAACGGAGCTGATCGCCAGCAAAGTGACATCATATTGTTCGCGAATCGGGCAGCCCAAGGCATTTACCGATCGACGCGATCTCGCTGTCTTGCTGCTTCGATTTCCGGAACTCAAGGTAAAGGACGGCGGTGTTCATGCTGCTTTGATTCGATCGGAAGCCTCGACTGACGTTCTGAAATTCTGGGATGAACTAGTCGATGAACAAATTGTAGAACCAGAGATCGATGACGATCTTGAATATTGAGAGAGTATTTTTCAGTGACTGAAAACAACCTTCTAAGTCTAATAATTTTCGCGCCGCTGACCGGTGCCGTGATCAATTGGCTGATCGGCGGGCGGCTGAAGAACGAGGCGTTTAGCGGTTTGGTCGCTTGCGGTTCGATCCTGGTATCGACGATCGTTGCGTTTTATTTGGCGTTTGTCGCAAACGGCGGCGCTCTGTTTATTGAGCATCCTGTTCTCGATCATATCTGGACGTGGATCCAGGTCGGCAGCTTCCGCGCAGATTTTGCTCTCGGGATGGATCCTTTGAGTGGAATTTACGCCTGTTTTATTACCTTCGTCGGGCTGCTGATCCACATTTTCGCGACTGGCTATATGCATGGCGATAAAGGCTTTTATCGCTTCTTTGCGTACCTGAACCTGTTCATGTTCGCGATGCTGACGCTGGTGCTTGCCGACAATTACTTGCTGATGTTCGTCGGTTGGGAGGGCGTCGGGCTCTGCTCATATCTGCTGATCGGCTATTACACCAAGAAAAATGAGGCCCGCGAAGCGGCAAAAAAGGCCTTTGTGATGAACCGCATCGGCGACTGGGGTGTGCTGGTCGGAATGTTCCTCATATTTACGCTCACCGGAACGCTGTCGTTCTTCGACAAGACAGTGGACGGCACACAGGTGCAAAGTGTTTTCAGTTTTGTACTGGCAAATATGTCGGTAGAACCGTTCACTTGGGGGGCGATAATTGCGGGCGGCCTGACATCGGTCGGGATGCTTTTGTTCGTCGGAGCAACGGGTAAGTCAGCACAGATCCCGCTGCTCACATGGCTTCCGGACGCTATGGCGGGCCCGACGCCGGTTTCCGCACTTATCCACGCCGCAACGATGGTCACTGCGGGCGTTTATCTCGTTGTCCGTTCGAATGCCATATACCAACTCGCTCCGACCGCTATGTGGATCATTGCGGTCATAGGGGCAGCGACGGCGATATTTGCGGCCTCGATCGCTATCGCCCAGAACGATATCAAGAAGGTCCTTGCCTACTCCACGGTTTCGCAGCTTGGGTTCATGTTCCTCGCCGCGGGTGTAGGAGCTTTCACGGTGGCGATCTTCCATGTGATGACGCACGCCTTTTTCAAGGCTCTGCTCTTCCTCGGTTCGGGCTCGGTCATTCACGGGATGCACCATGAGCAGGACATGCGAAGGATGGGCAATCTGAAAAAATACATGCCGATCACGTTCATCACGATGGCGACCGGCTGGCTGGCTATCTGCGGCATTCCGATCTGGGCGGGCTTCTTTTCGAAGGATGAGATACTTTACAAGACCTTCGCCGCCGATAAATATTTCCCTGCCGGGAAGTTTCCCGGTGAAGAAATTCTGTGGGGCATCGCCGTCTTCACTGCCATCCTAACAGCCGTTTACATGACCCGCATGATGGTCATGACATTCTGGGGCGAAGAGCGTTTTCATCATGAGATCGATGCCCCGCACCACGACGACACACACGATGAACACAATGACGCCCAGGTTCATGACGACGATGAGGAAGAGCATCACCACATCCCGCACGATTTCAAACCTCACGAGTCGCCCTGGGTGATGACCATCCCGCTGATCATCCTGGCGTTTCTTTCGACGGCTGGCGGATTGGTCGGTGTTCCTTACGCGATGAGTTCGCTGGTTGGCGTTAAGAATGCAAACACTTTTGAGCACACACTCGAACCGGTGATCGCGGAAACCAGGATGGAATCCGCAGTTGCTGCCCGCGAAAATGCTAAATCGCATGCACCTGAGGTCGTCCAAAAGGAGCGGCTTCTCGCAGGGCTCTCGGTTGTGATGGCGGTCATAGGCATCGCTATCGGCTGGTTCGCGTTCAGAAATAACCCGCTTCGCAAGATGCCGAAGATCCTCGAGCAAAAATGGAAGCTCGACGAGCTTTATAACGGCTTCATCGTTGACCCGATCACAAGGTTGTCGCGGGAGCGTCTGTGGAAAGGCTTCGATCTCGGCTTTATTGACGGGATCGTCAACGGGATCGGCGGGTTTGTGATGGAATTTGGTGATCTGGTTCGCAGGACCCAAGTTGGCTTTGTGCGAAGCTACGCAGCGATCATTGTGATCGGGGCTTTGGCCTTGGTCGGATATTTCATTTATTACGGGTTGAAGTTGGTTGGATAGTGATCAATGGACTTTCTTAATTCAAACTTGCTTACGATCCTGATCTTGATCCCCTTGGTCGGTGCCGTTTTGACGCTGGCCCATCAGGCGTTCTGGAAGCAGGAAAGCCAGCTGAAATGGCTAACGCTCGGGTTTACGCTGCTGAATTTCCTGGTATCGCTGGCAATGTTCTCGACGTCAGCAAAGCCCGGGGCGAGCGGGTTCTTATTTGAGCAGAATGTTCCATGGATCAAGGCGATAAACACGAATTATCACATCGGTGTTGATGGCCTGAGCTTCTGGCTGCTGATCTTGACGACCTTTATCATGCCGATCGCGGTCATATCGACCTGGAATGCCGTCGAGAAACGCCCTACGGCATTCTATGTGTTCCTGCTCCTGCTCGAATCGGCAATGATCGGCGTTTTTGTTTCGTTGGATCTACTGGTTTTCTACCTGTTTTTCGAAGCATCGTTGATCCCAATGTTCTTTCTTATCGGCGTTTGGGGCGGTCAAAACCGCATCTACGCGGCGGTCAAGTTCTTTATCTTCACGGCCATCGGCAGTTTGCTGATGCTGGTCGCGATCATTGCGCTCTTCTTTATTTACGCAGATCAAACGGGGCTTGGCGGCTCATTCGACCTTCCATCGATATTGAACGCAATGAAGGCGGGCAATCTCGTTCTCGCTCCGCAGACAGGAATGCTGCTATTCCTTGCCTTTGCACTTGCCTTCTCGATCAAGGTCCCGGTCTTCCCTTTCCATACATGGCTGCCGGATGCCCACACTGAAGCTCCGACCGCCGGTTCCGTGATCCTTGCGGCCGTACTTCTCAAGATGGGAACCTACGGACTGATGCGATTCAATTTCGCTCTTTTTCCCGATCAGGCTCGCGAGACGGCGTGGATATTTATCACATTGGCGATCATCGGGATCATTTACGGAGCCCTCGTCGCGATGGTGCAGCCTGACGTAAAGAGGCTAGTCGCTTATTCGTCGGTCGCCCACATGGGGTTTGTGATCCTCGGGATGTTCTCGTTCACCGAAGCCGGTATGCAGGGTGCGTTATTCACGATGCTCGCCCACGGTGTGACTACCGGAGCATTGTTCCTCCTGGTAGGCTTCATCTACGAACGCCGCCACACCCGTGAGATCACCCAGTTCGGCGGGATATCAAACGTAATGCCGATCTATGCCACCGTTTTTGTGATAACGACCATGGCCTCGGTCGGGTTGCCGTTCCTTAACGGTTTCGTCGGCGAATTCCTGATCATGGTCGGCATGTTCCAATCGCAAGTGCTGTCGGTGACCGCGGCGGCCAACTGGAACTATATCGCCGCGATGTTTGCAGGAACGGGAGTCATCTTTGCGGCAGTTTATCTCTTGTGGATGGTCCAGCGGGTCTTTTTTGGAAAGCTTGCAAATGCGAAGAATAAAGGACTCGAGGACCTGTCGTGGCGTGAGATAGGGTTGATGATACCTCTTCTGGCCCTGATGGTTTACATGGGGGTCTTCCCGCGACCGTTCCTCGCCAGAAGCGAGGATGCTGTAAAGGCGATCAAAGAGCGGGTAATGCACCAGGCTGGGGGATCGATCGAAAAGACTGAATTGAAGCCGGATGCCGCGGCTGATCAACATTGATAATGAACACGTTTTTGCTGACAGATCTGATCTCCCCCGATGCGAATGTTCCGCTCATACTGCCTGAGCTGATCGTGGCTCTCGCTGGTACTATCGCGATGCTTTACGAGAGCTTCTTCCCGAAGCAACGATCTGTTACGGGAGTGATCTCGCTCGTTGGGTTGGCCGCTTCGGCTGTCGTGCTTGCCACGATGTGGAGTGGCGATTCGCCCGCCGCGGGATGGAATGGGATGATAGCCCATGACAATCTTCGCCTTGGATTTTCATTCGTTTTTCTTTTTGTCTCGGCAATGACGATCCTGATCTCCACGGTTTGGCTCGAAAGGGAGAATGTTCCGGTCGGAGAATATCACGCGCTGCTCATGTTCGCGACATTCGGCATGATGATGATGTCGGCCGGCAACGATCTGGTGGTCATCTTCCTGGGACTTGAAACGCTGTCGATAGCCACGTATGTAATGGCCGGCCTCAGAAAGAGCGATCTCAAATCGAACGAATCGGCGATGAAATACTTCATCCTCGGATCTTTCGCATCGGCGTTTCTGCTTTACGGAATGGCCCTTATCTACGGGGCGACCGGAACGACGCAGCTTACCCAGATCGCCGACAAGATCGTAAATCCGAATTTTCCGGCTCTGCTGCTTGTCGGCGGGGCAATGTTGATCATCGGCTTTGGATTCAAGATAGCGATGGCGCCATTCCATGTATGGGCACCCGATGTTTATGAGGGTGCGCCAACCCCGATCACGGGTTTTATGGCGACCGGCCCGAAAGCAGCAGCCTTCGCTTCGTTCCTCCGTGTATTCGTTCTCGGACTCCCCTTTGTTGCAGGAGCACAGGCCTCGGGATACTTGCACGAGTCGTGGATCGCGGCGGTCTCCATCCTTGCGATGGCGACAATAATCGTCGGAAACACGGCCGCGATCTTGCAGAATAACGTAAAGCGAATGCTGGCCTATTCGTCGATCGCCCACGCGGGCTACGCGCTGGTCGGCTTTGTCGGAGCAGGGCTCGCCAAAACGCCTCAGGCACGTGATGAGGCGATAGCCGCCGTGGCGTTCTATATGCTCACCTACGCCGTGACCAACCTCGGCGCCTTTGCGATCGTCACGCTTCTCGCACAGAAAAACGACCGACGAGCGGAATTCGAGGATTACAACGGCATTGGCTTTAAGTCGCCATTTCTTGCTTTTTCGCTTTCCCTCTTTATGCTCTCGCTTTTCGGCCTTCCGTTGACGGCGGGCTTTATGGGCAAGATTCTTGTGTTTCGGCCGGCACTGGAATCGGGGAATCCGCTTGTCGTGGGACTCGTCGTCGTTGCCGTGATCGGCTCGGCGATATCAGCTTACTATTATCTGCGGCTGATCGTGCTGATGTTCTTTCGTGAACGCACCAGCGAATGGCTCGCTCCCAAGATGCCGGCGGGGCTTGTCGCGGCCCTGGTGGCGACGATCATTGGAGTCTTCTACCTCGGCGTATTCAGCGGCGGCCTGATCGAACGGTTCGCAAAATCGCCCTCGGCAGTCATCACCGCTGAGAAATAGTCGAAAGGATGAATATCGCCGAGGAAATTTCGGAGGCACTTGGAGACGAGTGGCTTCCTCTCATCTATCGCGACAGAATTCGCACCCAACGCACCAGATCAGTAGCCATTCCTGTGCCGGCTCGTGAGAATCGTCCGGAGATACAATACACGCTGCTGGGTATCGAATTGAAGGTCGGCAAAATGCGGTTTGCATGCCCTGACCTCGCAACGGCCCGCTATATGCGGGCCTTTGCCAGGCTCGGATGCGGGGAGTTTGCGATCCCTTACGACATAACCCGGATATCTTCGGCCGCCGATCAACTCGAGACGTCATGGCAGATGTCCCTGATTCGGCTGGACGACCTTGCCAAGGACCTTTCGCGACAACAGGTCGCAACGCTCAGAACAAAGCTCATTAGGCGGATTCGCGAGGAGATCGAGGCGGAAGGCCCCGGCGACAAGATGCCGGCCTTTGATCGACCGACACGCCAGAGGGAATAGGGCGGCGACCTGGGCGTAGCGATAACGCGTTGAACCCACTGCCGCCTACCCGACCGGATCATGCCTGGACGACGGCTGCAAAGGAATATCGTGGGCCGGGGCGCCGTCTCGTCAGCTTGGAGCCTCGGAGATAGATGTTATAATTGTCCGATGCGTACCGCGTTGCGCTCTACCCAAGATCAACACAACTATGTTTGACGCAGTGGCACCAGTTACCGAATCAGAAAAGCTCCCGTTCCCATATAATAAGAGCACCTTCTGCCGGTATGAACCGATCGAGAAGAGGATCGATCATGCGAAGGTGTTGATCGTGAACGATCTCCTGCGCTATGAATCGGACCTGTCAGAATTAGCATTTAAGGACTGGAGTGACTCGGTTGAGCCAAAACTGGCATTCGAGCGAAAGGTCTCGGGAATGGCATGCAATAACATCGCCAGGAATGTTCTTCGGCTCGTCAAAAACCCGAAGACAATGACCGTCCATCTATCTGAGGTTGCCGACGCCGTCGAGCAATTTCGCCCCGATGCGGTAGTGATGAGCGGAACCTTTGCCGATTTCGACTACTATAATCCTGATCACATAAAGAGCGCGACGGCCTTTCTGAAAACTACGCAGACACCGATCCTTGCTATCTGTGGGGCGCATCAGCTTGTCGCGATGGCCTTCGGCGCAAGCCTTCGCACTTTGGATGACCTGGAACTCGACAAGAAGCGGAACGACCGTCTCGTTGAATATCAGTATCGTTTTGTAAAGATCGTCGATAAATCCGACCCTATCTTTGAGGGAAACGATGATGAACGCTCGGGCATTTGGCAGGAGTACACTACAAAAGATGATATTCTGCGCGTCTGGCAGAACCACGGAGTTCAGGTAATAGGCGTGCCTGCGGGCTTCAAACTGCTGGCTACATCGTACCTCTGCAAAAATCAGATGATGGTCAAGCGGTCAGACGACCAGCTTATCTACTCCGTTCAGTTTCATTTGGAGAAATCCTTTGAAGATTGGTCGAAGAACCCGACGCGATGGGAACACCCGAACGAAAGCCGTGACGGCCGGATCCTGTTCGAGAATTTTCTTCGGCTTGCACTTGAACATCACCGATCCCACGCCTCCTAAGCTCTGATCATCAAACTCACAGCCCACCTCCAGCATCTTAACGGCAACCCACCGCGACGCTATAAATATTGCTGTGAGGGAAGGCGATTGACTTTCGCTTTACCGTGTACTATCACATATTTTGACGATTCAATCTGTTCCGTATTTTGGGAGATCCTATGAAACGCTTTTTGTTCACCTCGCTTCTCACGCTTTCCTTGATCTTGCTATGTACCGCCGTCACCTCGGCACAGACGGACGAACTGAGAGCTGCTACCGGGCTCCCGCTCAAGATCGGCGAACCGGTGGTTTTTGGCCAGGTCTCATTAAAGAGATTTGAGGACAACGAACGCAGGCCGACGATGTTCGTTTCGCTGCTCGAGGGTGGGACTCTGATCGAACGAACCAGTGTCGATATGAAAGGCTGGTTCGTTTTTCGCCGGTCGCTGCGGGGAAATGCCACTCTACTCCTCGAGGTCGATGATTTTGAGATCGGGCGGGTGCCGCTTTCGGTCGGGGCAAACCCTCAGATCCGACAGGACTTCCAGATCGACTGGCAGGAAGCAAAACGGTTGGTTGCGGGTGTCGTTTCGGCAAAGTCCTCGTATTCCAGAAAGCCGGAAGCCGCGAAGGCCTTCGACGACGCAATGGCGCTTATACGGGAGAAGAACCTGGATAGGGCAGCCACGATCCTCAAGGATATCATCGCGAAGGATCCCAAAGATCACGTCGCATGGACCGAATTGGGGACGATCTATTTCAAGCAGAACAATCTTAACGATGCCGAGGCTTGTTACTTCAAAGCGATCGAGCAGAAGCAGGACTATTTCGTTGCGTTATTGAACCTCGGAAAGTTGTATGTATCCCGAAAACAAGCTGACAACGCCGTAATGGTCCTTTCATCCGCTGTTAAGAGTGATGCGGGGTCCGCTGAAGCTCAGCATTTTCTTGGCGAGGCCTACTTGTTAGCAAAAAAAGGATCTCTGGCGGTCAATCACCTGAATGAGGCGATCCGGCTATCGCCAATGGAAATGGCCGATCTTCACTTAAGGCTCGCAGCTCTTTATGATGCGGCAAAGATCAAGAACAAGGCATCGCAGGAGTATAAGCTCTTCCTTGCAAAACGGCCCGACCATCCGGAGAAGGCACGGCTCGAAAAATACATTGCGGACAATCCTCCAAACTAAAAAAGGGCCGGGAGAAATTCCCGGCCCAAAACACTAGCAGGAGAAACTCCAACTAGAAATCATACCGTAAGGCAAACTGCATGATCCTTGGCGAATTGCGCAGGCCAGTATAACGACCAAAAGTCGTACCGGCAGCCGATCCGGTGTAGCCGATCGTTGCCGCAGCCTGTCCACCGAAGATCGGTGTATTGCTCACATTGAAAACATCCCATCGGAAGTTGATCTTGTGACCTTCCTTCCATGGCATATCAAACGACTTGGCCAATCCGGCATCGATATTGAACGAGCTTGGGTAGCGGATCGCGTTGCGCGTTCCGGTCTCGCCCGGATGCGGTGTGCGGAACGACGCGTAAGCGGCATCCGCATCGGCAAAGATATTCGGGATATCGCAGCCCGACGTACATGCCGCCGAGGCCTCGCCGTAATACGTACCTGTCTTGATCGGACGAAGCTGTGTGTTGTAGCTGCGAATGTTCCAATTGGTCTGCCAGCCGGTGGCATCGAAGAAGCCGCCGGTGTACGGATAGCCAGAGTCGTAGCGGAAAATTCCACTAAGCTGCCAGCCTCCGATGAGAGCGTTCATAACCTTGTTCATTCCGCTGCCGAACTTGCGGCCGCGTCCGACCGGAAGATCCCAAACGCCGTTAAAGTTGATAACGTGTTTAAGGTCAAAATCGGAAACAGATCGCTGATCCTGGGTGCGGAACGCATTCAGGATAAAGGTCGAACCAAAGAGTCCGCCCGTCTGAAGGCCCGACGAATCATCCAGCGACTTCGCAAAGGTGTAGTTGAAGTCCCAGGTTATGCCAGAAGACAACCTCTGCCTAAACGAGAGTGTCGCTCCGTGGTAGTCCGACTTGCTGAACGTACCGAAGGCCGAAAGTGAATCGTACTGGCCCTGGAAGAAGTAGCGTGAACCCGCGTACTGATCGAGCAGCTGCATCGTGTACGTCCAGTCGCCTGCAATATTCGGGACCAGTTCATACATCGCCTGCGTATTGGTACACGCGGTTCCCGAAGGACCGCCGGTCCCCGTCGGGCATCCGAAGATCGCGCCAAGCGAACCCGGGGCCCACATGTTGTTGTAGAAGGCCAGGTTCGGCACCGAGCTGACTGGAGCATTGGCCTGCAGCAGACGATCGATGATCGTTCCAGCCTCGTTGTAGCTCATTCCGGAGATAGGATCGCGAACGTCTCGAAGCATCATGACATCGCGTCCGGCCAGAAGATTCCTGGCAAGGCGGCCGACATACGCCGCATCAACCCAGATGCTGCCCGGCAGGCGGCGACCATAGCTGATATTCCAGGAATAGTTGACCGGGGACTGCAGGTTCTGGTCCAGTGAGGTTTCGATCTTACCGGCACCAGGGTTACGAACGGGAGCGGTCTGAGGGAACGTAAGCGTTCCCGGGATCGTCAGGTTCGGCAGCGAGCGGATCGCCATGCTTGGGCCCGTATAAAGGGGTGCCGGATTTGTCGTCAGGTTGTAGGTGTTGACGTTGATCGTTGCCGAGGACGAGAAACCAAGAGTGTTGGCTCCATCCCAGTTCGTAGCGAGCTGCTGACCAAAATAGTCGTTTGTGATCGCAAACCCGGCACGAAAGACTGATTCTGACTGCTTGCCGAACAACTTGCCCAGCACACCCGATGAGAACTCAGGCGACCAAGCGAGCGAGAGTCGCGGCTGCAGGTTATCCTTGTCCATCGGATAGATGCTGTCGAGGCCGTTTACCTTACCGGCACGCCTGACCGAGAGTGTTTCCCGGTAGTTGCCACCGATATTCATAGCCTCCTTCGCCCGCTCCAGGTAATCGGAGAGCTTGATACTAGGTACCGTCTCGTATCCGGCGGTCTCATAGACCGGCACGCTCAGACCATAGCGAAGGCCGGCCGTAAGCGTAAGATTCGGACGGATCTTCCACGTATCCTGAAGATAGAAGTCGTATTCTTCAGTCTTGAACTCACGCCGGATGCCCGTATTCGCGGGCAGCAAAGCCCCCTTCGTATCGAAGTTAAAGTTCGCACCATATCCGGTCAGTCGTCCGATCAGAGCCACGATGGCACCCTGCGTCGGAACGTCCCATGCCGAGGCAACAGAACGGGTGGCCCCGGTCTGGGCAGTAATGAACTGATTGATGATGGTACGTGCCACGTTGCTCGCCATTGCACTCGGGTTCGTGATGCCGTTATCGAACGAACGGGCAAAGTTGACCCTAGTATTCTTGATCAAACGGATATTCGTACCGAACTGCCATGTGTGATTGCCTTTGATCCAGGTGAGATCATCGGTGATGTTGGTTGTCGGGTTCGTACGGCTGAAGGTACGAGCAAAGAAACTCGGTTGAAATATGTAGCGGAACGAAATCGCGGGATCGCTGGAATCGCCCTGATCGCTGAAGGCGATCCGAGTCATCCCGTAGCTTAGGCGATTGGTCAGATTGCTGTTCATCAGCCACGTGTGCGTTGCCGAAAATCCCAGCGGATGGCTCCAGGTATCTGTTGCGGGAGTATCCGGAAAATACGGTGCAGCCCCGGCCACGTCTTGCTGATAGTTTCCGCGGATGGACACCTGGTGGCGCTGATCGCCGGTTACCATCCAGTCGAACCGGGCTGTATGTGCATTTTGCTCAACAGGTGCCGGAGCATTAAAGCGGAATCCGCCCGAATTGCGGCCATCACCCTGAGTGCTGTCGTTTATCGGGTATCGCTGCGCAACCCCGGCAAAGAGCGTCGGTACGAGAGGATTGACGTCCACAACAGGAGCACCGTTGAGAGTCATCGAGTTAATCTGCGAAGTATTGATCGACCAGTTCTGGCCCGTATTGTCCACAAACTGGATCGTGCCTTGTCCGAGGGTTGCGCTCGGTACCAGCCGAGCGACCGAAGCACCCTTTGCTTCACGCATCCCTTCGTAGTTATAGAAGAAGAAGAACCTATCCTTTACGATGGGGCCGCCAATACGTCCTCCGAAAAGGTTACGGATCAGCTTCGGACGGGCAATGCCGGCACGGTTATTGAACCAGGTGTTGGCCGTCGTCGCCGTGTTACGATGGTAATTATACAGTGCACCGTGAAAATCGTTGGATCCGCTCTTGGTGATGAGCGAGATCTGGGCACCCGACGAACGGCCCTTTGAGGCGTCCGGATTCGACGTGGTCACACGGAACTCATCTACTGAGTCAGGGTTGACACGAAGCACAGGTGCGAATGCCGAAGCATCCTGCTGGTTATTGACGTCGATGCCGTCCAGGGTGATATTCGCCTGGTCCGAGCGTCCGCCGGCAACCGAACCGTCAGGCGTCACGGCAGCCTGAAGGCTGAGAAGATTGGCCACGTTTCGTCCCTGCAGCGGCAGATTCAGGATCTGCCTGGAAACAAAGTTGTTTCCCAAGCTGGCATCGCCGGTGTTGACAATGCTTTCGAGGCCGGCGGCATCGACATTGACCACCTCAGTGACCTGGCCGATCTCGAGCGCGACATTGATCGTGACCGTATTATCAACCAGCGCCTGAAAATTTGAAACGCTAGCCTTTTTGAAGCCGCTCATCTCCACCTCGAGACGGTAGGCTCCGGGCTGAACCGACGCGAATGTGTAGGATCCCGAATCATTTGAGATCGCGGTTCGTGCGGTCCCTTGACCGCTAATTAGTTTGACCGTAGCACCCGATACGGCGTTACCCTGGGGGTCGGTAACCGAGCCCGTCACGGTTGACGTGCCGACCTGCGCCCATGCCGACGCAGTCGCGAGTACGATCATCAGAGCTGATGTCATAAAGCTAACAATCAGGTTCCTTTTTTTCATACATATCCTCCTAAATTTCCTCTTGATAATGCCGTTTCGCTCCTGCGAAACAGCCAGCAACCCTAACCGACCAGCAGTCAAAACCAGCGACCGAAGTGGTGTTGATCCGAAGAACTAATGGCAGCAAGCAGCTTGAGATTCATCACACAAGTAACAGAGACTTTGCAATTATCAAATTAGCCGTAGAACCGTCTATCGCGATCAATCCTTTGGACATTGTTTCAGTAAGGCACGCATCGTGCCAATGGCTCCGGCCATGCCCGGCTGGCGTCACCGCCGCGACAAAACTCTAACTTCTGGAGCCGGGAATCGATAGAACGACGTAATTATCGGGGGAAAAGCCTTCATCTTCAAGTCGGCTCCGGACTGGTTGGCAAATGCAAAGACAGGCTCAGGCGGGCTGATCGTGCATCGATAGCATCCGAAAGGTCGGTTTTTATGGAGAGACGTACGAAATATTGGATAACGAACTTCGGGCCTCGGCTAGGTGAGCCTCTGCACAAGATGTTTCGCGGCGGTGACTCCCATTCCGATCGCGGAGTTCAGCGTCGGCGAGATGGGGTTGGCAACGTCGCCGACGGCATACACGAGATCTACTTGCGTTGAACCGTGTGCGTCGACCTTGATGTAGCCCGAGTCATCCAACTCCAGTTGGCTAGCGAACGCTTCGGAGTTCGGCATCACGCCTACTCGGATGAGCACGAGATCGGCGTTGATCCGGTGATACTCAGCCCCAGGACCGCTAATCGTTACAGTCTCGACATGTTCCGTTCCGTCGATCGAAGAAAGCCGACAGGAAGTGCGAACGTCAATGTTCTTCAATTCGGCGATCTGGTCCATGAAGATCTTTCGGGCCGTAAAGTTCTCTCTTCTGTGTACGAGAGTGATCGAACGGGCCCGCTTTGCGAGCATGACCGCATTCTCGGCAGCGGCATCTCCACCGCCAACAACCACGACTCTCTTTCCTTCGGTCTGATCCAGGCTCTTTGCCCCGGATCCCAGCACACCGCGGCCAATGAATTCCTGCTCGCCGGGAATACCAAGGCTGCGGCGCCGAACGCCGGTAGCGACCACGATCGAACGGCCCGTGAATACCCGGCCGTCCTCCGTTTCAATTCGCTTTGCTGCCAGGTCTACGGCTTTTACATCTACCGAGGTCGTAATCTCAGTACATGAAGCTCCCGCCTGCTGGCCGAGCCGCTCCCGTAGTTCGGCCGGCTCGATCTGCCCGAACCCGAGAAAGTTTCTGATAGTATTGAAGGTCCAGTTCAATTGGCCGCCCGTGATCTTCTCGCGCTCTAGGACCGTTCCGCGCAGCCCCAGTTCAGAGCACCAGACAGCCGCGGCAAGGCCTGCCGGCCCGCCCCCGACGATAAGCACATCGTACGCGTCCTTCACGATGGAAATATCTCCCCGGAATCTTTCGTACCTAACACTTTTTTGTCAACAGGCATATGCCAATTTTTGTCACAAATGCGATCGAAGTCAAATCGTCGCGATTCGGAGGACATTGTGTAACTTGTTGTACGCATAGGGATTTATCGTTTTTCAGCGTGTCCGGCCCCCTCGCCTTTCGGGCGATTTTTCTGGCATTCATTTTGCTGTAAAACTCCTCGGATAATTGGGTGCTGGCTGCCATACCACTGCCGCTTACGAATCCCTCCACGTTAACCAGACGAATTTCGATAATTGACTTATGCGACTAGAACTCGAACCCAGAGCAACTACGTTCCCACTTGCAGGCGTTGATTCGATCGATGCTTTTGCCAACTCATCCTGGAACCTCGATTCCTTACTGAAGAAAGGCATCGCCGCAGCCCAAAGCGGTGAACGCGACATCGCCCGTAAACTCCTCTCTCAGGCAGTAGCGATCGATCCGCACAGTGAAGATGCCTGGATGTGGCTGGCTTCGATAAGCGACTATCCGGAAGAACTCCTTGCGTTTCTAAATCGAGTTCTTGACATCAATCCGGATAATGAAAAAGCGTCGGATTGGAGACAGCAAACAAACGCTCTGCTGGCAAAGACCTTTGTCCAAAAGGCTCTCGCCGCACGCAACGACGGCACCTACGCGCTCGCCGTGCAGTACCTTGACACTGCTCTGACCTACGATGAAGAGTATGAAGCTGCGTGGTTCTGGAAGGCTTCCCTTGCCGAGACTGAAGAAGAGAAACTGGCACACCTTGAGAGGGTACTATCCATAAATCCCGACTCGAACGAGGCAGCCGAAGCCATAGCCTCGATACACGCCAACCGGATCGCTTCGCAACTCAGTTCGGCTGAGCAGTTTGCCGCAAGTGGCAACTTTTCCGAGGCTTCGCGACTGGCGCAGGAGTTTGCCGATCACGACGATGCCGCTATTCGCGAGAGATCCCTCATGATCCTGGCGTCGGTCGCCGAGTCTGATGAAGGAAAGCTAGCGCAATATTCTCGCGTGCTTGAAGTTAATCCTGCCAACTCTACAGCCGCGGATGCGGTAGCCTCGCTCGAAAAGGCGCGGATGCAGTCCCTCTTTAATGAGGCCAAAACGGCAGCGGCGGAGGGCGATCGAACTCACGCCATCGAGGTGCTAGAAGACCTTCTTGAAGGGTCACCCGATTTTGTCGATGGATGGCTCTTGATCTCGCATCTAAGATCCTCGCTTGACGAGAAGATAGCCGCCCTCGAAAAAGCCCTCGAAATTGATCCAGAAAATGCCGCGGCGCGGTCGGGACTGGCGTTCCTCGCCCTGACATTTGGGACCGAAGAAAAGTCAGATGCGCCGAATGGATCGCAATCTCAGGTACAGTCCAGCGAAGAGTTCAATCAGGCCGATCCCCACGAGACCGACGAACCAAATATGATGACCGAGGCCGCCGAGGTCGATGAAGAACAAGAGGTTTCGAGTTCTGCCGAAGACTTAGCGGTGCCGGTGTCCGCTGATGACAATGAAGATGGCGAGATGTCTGAACCCAGGTCGGTCGAGCAGTTGTTTGGCCCGGTCACGGAACCTGCCGACCCGGCGTGTGAAACGGTTGAAAGACCCTCGCCGTTTGCAAATAAAGTCCTTGAATATGATGCAGACTCACCCAATGCGGAGGATTGCCAGGCCGCGGCTCCTTCGGCCGATGAAGCTTTCGCTGACTACGATCCTGATATGGATCCTGCGTCGGCCGAACTTGCCGAGTGTCCATTCTGCTTCCACGGGAACGAACAGCAGGCCCTGAAGTGCGTGTCATGCAGGGCAATGCTGACGCTCTCAGACATGGAACGGCTGCTCGCGGGGACAGCCGCTGATCGCGAAACCCTTCAGAATGCCGTAACAACCATGGAGGCACAGTGGAATACCCGCGAATTCGATGAGAAAGAACTTACGGTGCTGGGCCTGGGATATCTGAACCTGGGAAATGTCGAGAGCGGTTTCCGATATCTGCAGGAAGCGTCCCGGCTCGATCCCAACAACGTGATCCTGGCGGGTCAGGTCAATACGCTCGCCATCAGGCTCGACGAGATGCGCCGCCAATCAGAGGTCTTTGACGCAATGCCGAAAGGCAAAACGATCCTCGTGGTTGACGACAGTCCGACTGTTCGCAAGCTCATCGCGGGAAAACTTGAAAAGTCGGGCCACAATGTGGTCTGCGCCGTCGATGGCGTCGATGCCTTGGCAAAAATGGAAGAGGGCGTTCCTGACCTGGTCCTCCTCGATATAACGATGCCGAGAATGGACGGCTACGAGGTCTGCAAGCAGATCCGTTCAAATCCAGCCTGCAAGAACCTGCCCGTGGTTATGATCTCCGGCAAAGACGGGTTCTTCGACAAGGTTCGCGGCCGTATGGCGGGAACCACAGGCTATGTAACAAAGCCATTTGGTCCAGAGACCCTGATGAAGGCACTCGAAATGTACCTGATCCCAGACGAAGCCTCGGAAAACTAGTTTTACTTTCTCCCACCCACCCCTCCTATCTCCGGCGGCACCAATGGACCGCGAAAAACTGCAAACATTTGTAATGGCTGCCGAGGACGATCTGGCATCTGTCCGAAGCAGCCTGCTCATCGTCGCCCAAAGCGGCAAAGGGTCGGACCTTGCCGTGCCGCGAGTCATTCTCGAGCGCCTAGCTTGCAAAGCCCGTGAGAAAGGGATCGCGGCGATCGAGGACTTGTGCATCGAGTGTCAAAAGACACTCTCCCAGTTCGGAACCACCGAGATCGTCACGCCGGCCGCCGCCCACGCAGCTCTTGACACGATCGCCCGGATCGAAGCGATGGTCTGGGCAGTGCCAATACGTTCGGCAGATTTCCTTTCGGATGTCGGTGAATTCGTCGATGTTTCCTTTCGAGACCTGATGACCGAGGTCGCCGATCCGTCCATCGCCGATGGGACTACGGACTTTGAGATCGATGAAGAAACCCTCGAGATATTTCGAGAGGAGGCTGAGGGCCTGCTTACGAATATTGCCGAGAATCTGGGTATCCTCTCGGCGTCACCGTCGGATCAGACGGCCCTGTGGGAAGTACGGCGTAACGCCCATACATTCAAGGGGGCCGCGGGCATCGTCGGCCTTAGCGAGGCGTCAGCAGTAGCTCACCGGATCGAAGACCTTCTGGATCAACTGGTCGAGCTGCGCGCGCCGGCCGGCCCACCCGTGATCGACTTCCTGGTCGCCTCCACAAAAGATCTGCATGCCATTCTCGCGTCAAAAAGCGAGACAAGCCCCGGTGACCTCGAAAGTAGTTATGCCAAGGCTGTCGATTGGCTTCGCTCGGAGCTGCAACCCGTCGGACTCGACACGCCGGACCGGCCCGTCGCCGCCCCATTGGCAAAATCCGATCCCGTTCGCACGACGACCACCCCGATAGTCAGGGTTTCACTTGACCGGCTCGACGAGCTTATCAAGATCTCGCGAAGCCTGATCGTCAATCGTTCGGCTATTCGAGAACGCCTTAACGAACGCGTTCTCTTCAAAGATCAAGATCCTGAATTCATCGCCAGGATCGAAACACTACTAGAAGCCCAGCAGACACTAACGGATGAGATCCAGGCCCGGCTACTCAAGATCAGGATGGTCAGGTTCGGTACGCTCGAAGCTCGTTTGAGCCGAAATGTGAATGTAACCTGCACTGAGGAGGCGAAGAAGGCCGTTCTTGAGATCGAGAATGGTGACGTTGAGATCGACACGCAGGTGATCGACGCTCTTATCGAGCCTTTGCTTCATCTGCTAAAGAACGCCGTCGTACATGGCATCGAGCATCCGGATACGAGGCGGCTGATCGGAAAGCCGGAACGAGGCACCGTCACCGTCAGGGTCGAAGCTGATGATGAGGCCCTGATCCTATCCGTAGCCGACGATGGTAGTGGCATATCGCCGGCAAGGCTCCGTGAGAAAGCCCTGCTGAACGGCATTATTACAGCTCATCAGGCCGATTCGATGAATGACCGTGATTCGATGCAGCTGATATTCGACCGCGGATTGACTACCTCCGAAAGCGTCAATCTGAACGCCGGCCGCGGTGTCGGAATGAGTATCGTCAAAGAGGCTGTCGAAAGCCGAGGAGGCTCCATCGTAATAAAGTCTGAACCGCAGCGTGGAACGACATTCACGATACTGATGCCGCTCGGGCCTCATGGAACGGCGACGGAAATTGTAAAGGAACCGGAGATGGAATTGCCTGAACCCAGTGCAGCTCCGCTGATCCTCATCGTGGACGACAGCCCGAGCGTCCGCCGTCATTCAACCAAGCTGATTGAACAGGCCGGCATGCGTGCGATCACGGCTAACAACGGGGCCGAAGCCCTCGAATTGCTCCTGAATGGTGAGTGGGAACCGGATATGATCCTCTCTGATGTCGAAATGCCTCAGATCGACGGCTGGGCATTTCTCGAATACGTCAAGACCGACGAACACTTCGGCCATATTCCGGTCGTAATGGTGACGTCGCTCGATACGGATGAATTCAAAAACAAAGCTGCCGATCTCGGGGCTTCGGACTACTTCATAAAGCCGCTCAGCCGAGACGGCCTTGCCCGAATCATCGACGCATTCATCAGCAAGCCCGTCTAGCGGGCCGGCGGCCTTGAGGGTCTTATCTCGATCTTGCTCGGCAAAACCCTCGGCTCCATTTTAAGCAGGTCGATCACCACCTGTGCGATATCCTCAGGTTGGATCTGCCATGCCTTCTCCGGCGACGGCGTATCGTTGCCGAAATGCGTGTTCACACTTCCCGGACAAATATAGGTGACCTTGATATCGTCGTGCCTGACCTCCTGCATCATTGCCTCGGTAAAACCATTGAGACCAAATTTTGATGCATTGTAGGCGGCCATTCTCGGATGTGCGTTCTGCCCGGCCAGCGAAGAAATATTGATTATATATCCGCCGCCCCGATTCCTAAGCAGCGGGATCGCATAGTGACAGCAATAGAATACGCCAAGAAGATTCGTTTCAAGCGTCTGCCGAAATTCGTCGCCCGAGATCTCCTCGACCGTTTTCCCGGGGAACGCTATCCCTGCGTTGTTGATCACAATATCGACGCCACCCAGAGCGGCGACACATTCATCTATCGATCGTCGGACGTCTGCTTCTGACCGAACATCACAAACACCGCCCGCGGCCGATCCAAGAGCTTTCAGCTTTTCGACAGCTTTTGAAACACCGGCGGCGTCCCGCCCGCAGATATAGACCGAGGCGCCGCCTTTGACCAATGCCTCGGCGATCGAATAGCCGATCCCCTTCGTTCCACCCGTGATGAACGCTACTTTACCTTCAAACATCGGATCTTGACCCCGCTACAGCTTCGCCTTGAGCACTTCGTTGACGACCTGCGGATTGGCCTTTCCCTGTGACGCTCGCATCACCTGGCCGACAAAGAACCCGAACAGTTTTTCATTGCCTCCGCGGTATGCCGCGACATTCGCCTCGTTTGCAGCGATCACATCGTCGACGATCTTTTCGATGGCTGCCGAATCCGAAACCTGTTCGAACCCCTTCTCTTTGATTATCTCGGGCGCCGTGCGGCCCGAGGCAAACATCGCCGAGAGCACCTCTTTTGCCTGATTGTTGTTGACCTTGCCGTCAGCCACGATCCTGAGCAATTCGGCGAGGTCCTCGGCAGTTGTGAGGCTTTCGCCGACCGACTTGCCGGAGTTGTTCAATTCACGCGTGAACTCGCCGAGTATCCAGTTTGCCGCGGCCTTGGGATTCGCGGCGATCCGCGCCGTCGTCTCGAAATAGGCAGCGAGGTCCTTATCAGAAACCAGTTGCGACGCCTCGGCAAATGTCAGCCCGTAAACCTCGATGAATCGGTCCCGCATAGCGTCGGGAAGCTCGGGAAGCTCGCGCTTGATATCCTCGATAAACTCCCTCGAAACGGTCAGCGGCTGCAGGTCGGGTTCCGGAAAGTACCTGTAATCGTGGGCGTCTTCCTTCTTGCGCATGATCCGCGTCTGGTTGTTCTTCTCGTCCCACAAGCGGGTTTCCTGATCGACATTCTCGCCTTTTTCGTGGGCCTCGATCTGACGGGCGATCTCGTAGTCGATCGCCTTCTGCATGAAACGAACCGAATTGAGATTCTTAAGCTCTACTTTGTTGCGAAAGCAAGTTTCGCCGACTTTCCGTACGGAAACATTGGCCTCACAACGAAGATTGCCCTTTTCCATGTCAGCATCGCTCGCACCGACCCAGCGAAGGGCGTGCCGAACGTGATTAACATAGTCGAATGCCTGCCAGGACGTACGAAAATCCGGCGAGGTCACGATCTCGCCCAATGGCGTTCCGGCCCGATTAAGATCTATGTAAGAGTATCTGTCCGTATCGGGCAGACCCTCGTGTACGTTCTTGCCGGCATCCTCCTCGAGATGCATTCGCTGAATGTGGATGGTCATCGGTTTCCACTCGGCCGCCCGTCCATGCTCGTCGCGCTCGGCCGTGAGGATCGTCAAATGTCCATTGGATGAGAACGGCTTGTCGTACTGCGATATCTGATAGCCCTTCGGCAGGTCAGGGTAGAAATAGTTTTTTCGTGAAAAGATCGAGGTTTCCTGGATCTCAAGCCCGAGTGCCAGAGCCGCCCGAGCACCAAGTTCGATCACTCGGGAGTTGAGAACAGGCAACGCACCCGGCAGTCCCAGGCAGACCGGGCAAGTGTTCGAATTTGGCTCGCCGCCGGTCTCAACCGCGCACGAGCAGAATATCTTTGTTTCCGTGGCCAACTGGGCATGGATCTCCATCCCGATAACGGCCTCCCAACCTTCCTTCATAACTATCTATCTTCTCCGAAGCCGAAACATTGGCCTTGACGGCGTACGCGCTCCTACCGGCCAAATGCTGCCGCCGCTTACGTAATACTCCTGGCGAAATGTCGGACGGCCGCGGCGATGCCGCCAGCTATCACGGCCAGGATCGAAAAAAACTGGGAAATAAGCAGGAGCAAGACCGAGCTCAGGTTCAACTATCTCACGATAGACCTCAGCTCGAACGACCGGCGAGGTCGAGAATTCGAGCCTCATTCTCTCTCGCTCGATCTCCTGCTCCCGCAGCCTTGCCGAAAGTTCCATCGACTCCTTCAGACTCGCCTCGCTTCGTTTTGCAAGTTCCTCAGGCGACGGCAGGCCGAGCCGAGCGTGATTCTCACGATATTCGCGTTCCGCGTTGAGCCTTTCGATCCGGTATTTCTCCAGGTCGGCGTTCGTTATCGTCCTTCTCTGAGCATTCGCCGATACGGCAGCGGCAAATATCAATAACACAATAACTGCAGTGTAATACCTCATTTCAAGATGCCTCCGTTCTTAAATCCTATCACGATTCATCCCCGAAGGTATTTAGAAGCTTCGTCGCTCGCTCATTGCCGATCCCCATTTGTCGAAACCGCGATACATGGCTCCGTTGATCAGAACGAATAGGATATCCCAAGCCTTGCATTTGCCTTGGCGGATCTGAAGCCGTTCTCGTAATACTCTTGGTCAAAGATATTCTCGACCGTTCCGAACACCCGGATGTTCATGCCTTCACGCCTGAGGGCGAAGGTGTAGCCGGCGGTCAGATCACCCCGGCGATTGCCTTCAAAGCGATAGACATACGTATTGAACGTCGAATTGCTGAAGATCGGGGCGAGATAGGACGAGGTCGCGAGAAAGTCGAAATTCACCCAAAACCGCTCTATCCGATGGGTCGCAACCAGCGTCAACTGATGAACCGGTATGCCGATCGTCCGGGTTATCCCGCTGCCCGAAACCTGCGGCGTCAACTGGTCGCTGTTTGTGAACGTATAGCTCCCGAACAAGGTCGTTCGGGCTGACACGTTGGCTTTTGCCGAAAATTCGCCGCCCCGGGAGATCCCGCCTTTCTGATTCTCGTAACCGCCGAACGGACGCGACGTCGAACCGATATTCGGAACGACATTCCCGTAGCCGATGATATCCCGCAGGCGGGTGTAAAAATAGGTCGCCGATAGCTTCACCCTACCGCTTGCGGCTGCTCGCTCGATGCCGGCATCGAATGCGAGCGACTTTTCGGGTTCCAGAAATGGATCCCCGATCGCAGTGAAGCTCGGCGTTCCAAAACTTGAATAGAACGACCCGAACCTTTCATACAGCGAAGGCACCCGGTAGCCATTTCCCAAATGTATCCGTACCTTCGTATCCGATGCCCGATGGAAATATGATGCTGCCGCATCAAAGGTAAGAGCGGCCGGCGGATCACTCAAGGTCAGATCCGAGTACGGCGCGTTCGTGAGGCTAAATCCCGGCCTTTCGAGCGAGTACTTCTGGTAGCGGATACCCCCGGCGAATTGGATCCGGTCATCGAGAGCCCGGATGCGCTGCTGAACGAAAACGGCTTGGCCGGTTTGTCCGCCCCTGACAAAATAGGTATCGGCCCCGGACGGCGTATATCCGTCATTTCGATAGCTCTCCCGCTCAAACTCATAGCCGAATTTCGCTTGACCGATCTCGTTCTGGATCCACTTCATCTCGAGATTCGCAGTATTGATGCTGCCGTCGAAGGTACTCGTCGAAGCACTTTGAAATCCCGCCCCGAGGGAGCCGTTCTCGTTCCGTCTTTCGGTTTTGAGATACTGATAAAAACCGCTGAGCACGACTCGGGTGCTAAAGGCATGGTTGACGACAAGCTGAGTCGATAGAGCCTTTGAGGCTTGGAAGCTGTCGGGATCGTTGACGTCTGGCACAAATGTAATATACGGCTGAGCGGATATGATCGTACTATTCAATGCCGGCAGTGCCCCGAACGTATCCGGCGAGATATTCAGACGGACATTCGCATCAGATACAAATATGCGGCCCGACATATCTGTTCGGTCTGAAGGCCTACCATCGACGCGGGCATGGAAGTTCGTATTTTCGGCACGATCGTCGCCATCGACCCCGCGAGTATAGACCGTTCGCCCAATTCCAGCATTGACGCCGAACCGGCCTGAGGGCACGCCATGCGACAGATTTCCACGAACCCGTCCAAGGCCAAGACCACCGAATGCTCCGCTCATCTGCCCATGGGTTCCGCTTCGGGCCGACGGTGTCTGAAAATCGATCACCCCGCCGATCGCGTTGGTACCGTAAAGCGAGGAACCGGAACCTCGCAGGATCTCTATCTTGCGAACGCTGGTCAACGTGAGGTCGGCGAGGAATGGCGACGCGTCGCCGGTTATCGCCGTCGGATCGCGAAACCTGATGCCGTCGATCAGAAGGGCCGTGTCCTGGTTGCGTAAACCACGGGTTTTGATCGCCGCGACCTTTCCGAAGCCGCCCGATTGCTGGACGCGAAAACCCGGGATCGACCGCAGTGTCTCAACCAGCGAGAAATCGGCCCGGTCGCGCATCTCCTGACCCTCTATCGTATCGACCGTCTTTGAGACCTGTTGGATCGTCTCGGCGTCACGAGACGAGATCACGACGACTTCGCCAAGCTCGGCCATAGAGACCTTGCCGTCTCGGACAATAACGCTGGCCTGCTTGGTGCCGTATACGAGCAGGTATTGCCCGTCGGGAATATCCGAAAAAAGGTACCGCCCGGAAGCATCGGTCGTCGTGTCAAATACCTCGGTCGGTGACACGAGGCGTATCTTGGCGTTGCTGACAACTTGGCCATTGTCAAAAAGTATTGCGGAAACAGTTGAGCGAGTCTGACCAAAAATGGTCATGGAGGCCGCCAGAAAGAGCGCGGTAAAAAAGATGGTCTTCATTTAATTCTCCCTTTCCTGCCCACACGCAGGATGGTTCTAAACCGAACGACGAAACAAAGTTCCCGGCTCATTTCACGGTTGCGTGGGCAGCGTTGGATTCAAACCAAACTTCCTTTGCACCATCGTCCATTGCCAATCGCGACCCGCCCGTCGGGCCGCATTCCTAAAAGATATTCGTCACGCGGACATTTCCGCTGACGGGGCTTCGGTCGATCACGACCTCGACACCAAATACCGCCTTCACAGCCCCGGCCGTCAGGACCTCAGCCGGCGGACCCAGAGCGTATATGCGGCCGTTATGAAGCATAATGATGTGATCGGCAAATTCGGAGGCGAGATTCAGGTCGTGGGTAACGACCAAAGCAGCCGCGCCCCGTTCACCACAGCGTCGGCGGATGAGGCGAAACATGCCAACCTGGTGGATCATGTCCAGATTCGCTGTCGGCTCGTCGAAGAGAAATAGCTTTGCGTCCGTCGCGAGAGCTCGTGCGAGCACCGCTCTTTGTCGCTCGCCGCCCGACAGGCTGCTTGTAAGTCGTGTCCGCATGCCATCAAGATCTGAATCGGCGATCGCCCGTTGTGCCGCTTCCATATCGGCCGCCGTTTCCCAGCCCCACGCCGCTGCGTTCGCAAATCGTCCGGAGAGAACGAATTCCGTCACGGTTATTGGGAAACGCACCTCCGTTTCCTGCGCGACCACTGCGATATTCTTTGCGATCTCCCGCCGTGGCAGCGAACGGATGTCGGCACCTTCGAAAAGGATCGCCCCGGCCGAGAGCGGCAGCGAGCCGTTTATCGACCTGGCAAGCGTGGTCTTGCCTGCTCCGTTCGCTCCGACGACAGCCACCGTCTGCCCCGCGTTCAGCGTAAAGGAGACATCGTCGAGGACCATTCGCCCACTGCGTTCCACACAGATATTTCGCACGTCCAGCATCTGGCCCTAACTTCTCCGCAGAAGGTAAATGAATAATGGGGCTCCGACGATTGCCGTAACCGCTCCGACCGGGAGTTCTCGTGGGGCGATCAGCGTCCTCGCAAAAGTATCGGCTACGACGACGAAGATCGCACCGGTGAGCACCGAGCACGGCAGCACTATCCGATTGTCGCCGCCGATGGTCATCCGGACGAGGTGTGGAATTATCAGCCCGACATATCCAACCGAACCACTTGCCGCGACCGAGGCCCCGACAACGAGGCTCGCCCCGCCGAAAACCAGCAATCGGACACGATCCGTCTCGACGCCAAAATCGAAGGCGTCCCGCTCGCCAACCATCATCAGATTCAAGGCTCGAGCCTGAGAGATTAGAGCGATCCCGCCGAGCAGTAAAGCACCGAAACTGATGAAGATGCCCGTAGTAGTTGCTTGCGAAAGATCGCCAAGCAGCCAAAAGGTGAAGCTCCGGAGTTTCGCCGCGTCCAGCAGCGTCGTCAACATCACGATCACCGACGATAGAAAGGTCGTGACGATCACACCCGACAGGACAAGACGTTCGACATTCATCCCCGCACGGCTTTTCGCCATCTGATAAACGGCTACGGTTGCCAGCGCCGCTCCCGCAAATGCCATGGCAGGCCGCGACCACTCGCTACCTTCGAAAAGAACAAATGCCAGCATCGTTCCCAGCGCCGCCCCGTTCGAAACGCCAAGTAGGTAAGGCTCGGCGAGCGGATTTCGAAGAAGGGCCTGCAGCCCCGCACCGGCCAATGCCAGGCTCGCCCCTACACAAGCACCCAGAAAGACGCGTGGCCCCCGGATCTCCGTCAGTATCGTCCGGTCGAGTTCGGTCATAGAAATGACGGAGATCCGCTCCGCGCCAAGACTCAGCGCAGCGATGATCGCCGCTGCGAGAAGGCCGAGTAGGATGGCGACGATGATCAGCTGCCGTTTCAATCTTTTAGTTTCCCTGCGGCACGAAAGTCGTTGACCGCGGTTTCGATCTGTTCCAGTGCGTCGATCAACCTCGGCCCCGGCCGCGAAATGATGTCCGCATTAATGTGGACGATACAGTCATTCCGCACCGCCGGTGAGTTGCGAAAAACATCATTCGGCTCCCGGTTATCCGGGCTTTCCGACAGAATGATGATCGACGGGTCCAGCTTTGCAGCGGTTTCTTTGCTCAGTTTTGGATAAGCACTCTCTACGTCCGCCGTAAGCGATCGGGCACCTACGGTCTCGATCGCCTCCGTCAGAAACGACTGTTTTCCGATGGTAAAGAGCGGCTCATCCGAGATCTGCACGAATGCCGGCGCAGATCGCTCCGGACGACGGTTCTCAACCACTTTTAGACGTCTCCGAAGATCGGCCACAACGTCTCCGGCCTTGGTCTCGGTCCCAAACAAACGCCCCAACTGCGTGAGACCTCGAAAAAGCCCCTCGATCGAATCGGGATCCGTCACATAGACCGAGATGCCATTACTCGCCAGGGTAGAGGAAAAGGTCTCGATCTGTGAGGCCGTTGAGACGAGAACGACATCCGGCTTGAGGGCGACGATCGTCTCCAAATTGGGCGTCATCGTGTCGCCGATCTTCGGGATGGCCCGGGCCGCGTCAGGGAAATTGCAAAATGTCGTCACGCCGACGAGACGGTCGCCCGCACCTACGGCAAAAACATTCTCCGTAAGGTTCGGCGCAAGCGAGACCACGCGTTCTATCCGCTCCGGTACTGTAACGCTTCTTCCGAGGTCGTCGATGATCTCTCTTTTGGCGATCAGGGGCTTGTCCTGCAAGATCGGCCGGTTTGAGCAGGCATAGCCAAGCAGTGTGACGAGGAGGAGAAATAAGCCCTGGGTCTTTTTCATAAGAATGCCCTATTATCGGATCGAGGGGCATCGACCAGAAAACAGGGCATCCGTTTTAATGGAAAGCTCGGGTTCTGCCAGCGATGTTCATTCCGCGAAACATCCGAATTGGCGAATCTGCTCAATAGCAGGAAACCTGACTTAGCATTCAACAAATGCCTTACAGTGACGCGATCGTGCGGGATTCTCACCCGGCTTTCCCTGCATTAGGACGGCCGAGGCCGTCCTTCGAACAATATCAAAAACTACAAGTTTGATTCTGGATGGATTTGGCCCGCGAGTCAAATCTGAGATCATCGGCCGTTATCAAAGCAATTTGCGGGAACGTTTTCGAGCGTGTTTTTCATCAGCATATCTACGACGGCGTTCAGATCGCCCTTCGTTTCCTCAAACACGCGCAGCTGTTCGTCGGCGGATGTACCACGCTCGAGAATCGTATGAATGTGCTCGACTTCTGACCGCGACCCCAAGGGATCGAGAACGTCATCAACAAAATCAAGCAGTTCACGGATAAGATCCTTGACCGGGACCTCTTTCTGTTTACCGAGATCGAGAAGTTTTCCGTCGAGGCCGTACCTTATCGCCCGCCACTTATTCTCAAGGATCAAGCGGCGATGATAGATGCGGAATGTTAGATTCCCTTCGGTGAGGAGGTTCAGTTTGGCGACGATCGCCTGAAACAGGCCGGCGATCGCGATCGTGTCGTCTACGCGTGTTGGAATGTCGCAGATCCTGAACTCGAGCGTCGGGAATAGGTGGTGCGGACGCACATCCCACCAAACCTTCGAACCATTCTCGATGCAGTTCATCTTCACCAGCAGGTCCACGTAGCCCTGAAATTGCTGATAGGATTCGAATGTGTCGGGGATCTCAGTACGAGGAAACTTCTTAAAGACCTCAGACCGATACGACTTCAGGCCTGTATTGAAGCCAAGCCAAAAGGGTGATGATGTCGTTAGCGCGAGAATGTGCGGCAGGAAATACCTCGCCGCGTTCATGATCTGGATGCGACGCTCAGGATCGGGAATCCCGACATGGACATGCAGGCCGAAGATCAGCAGGCTTCGGGCGACCATCTGCAGCTCATCGACGAGCAGTTTATATCTGGCGCCATCGTAGATCTGCTGCTCCGACCACTTCGAAAACGGATGCGTCGAAGCGGCAACGATCGCCATATTCTTTTTCCGAGCCAGGCCGGAGATGATACAACGCAGCCTTGTCAGATCCTCGCGGGCTTCCTGGATGTTTGCACAGACGCCTGTACCAACCTCGATCATCGACTGGATCATTTCGGGCTTGATCTGCTCGCCGAGCAGCATTTTGCCTTCTTCCAGGATCTCGGAAACATGTGATTTAAGTTCGCGGGTATCTGGATCCACGATCTGAAATTCTTCCTCTATGCCAAGTGTGAACTTATCGAACATATCCATTATGCTTCCAACTCGCCGGTCAAGAATGCTTCATCCTCCGGATCCAGGTCTCGAAAGCGGACCCCAACGCCGTGTCCCGGATCCGAATACACGACAGTCCCGCGAATGTTCATCGACCTGCCGCCGATACTCAAAGACATCGCGATCGGCACGCCGACGTCCAACGGTGCCGTTGTGGTCATGTAGAGCCCGCCCGAGCCGATATCGCGGGTGTTCGCGATCCCGGTTCCGTCACCGCCTTCGAATCTTACATCTACGATTAGTTTTTTTCTGTCGGAGCCGCGGCGTTCGGATGGCGAGCCGGCTTCCCTTGGATCTGGATCGGTCATAGGAAATCAATTTGTGCGGCTGAGCCGCGAATATGAATGTTATTCTACTCTATCTTGGCAGGAAATCCCTGCGATGCGTTTCCGCTCAGTTCCTTCGCGATCTTCAGGAACGCCTTTGCGGCGTGCGACAGCTCAGAGTTCCGGCGGTAAATGATATTCAGTTTCCGTTCGAGCTTCATCTCTCTGACACTCACTTCCTTTAGCAGCCCGGCATTGATCTCGGCCCGAGCCGTGATCTTGGGAACGAGTGCGGCCCCCACGCCGCGGGCGACAAGACGTTTAATAGCCTCCAATGACGGAAGCTCGACCGCGATATTCAACCTCGTCTTGTGCTTTTCGAATGATTCGATCACTTTCTGGCGATAAGGCGAAGGCGCGTTATGAGCCACGAATATCTCACCGCCGAGATCCTTGATCGACACTTCGGCCTTCTCCGCCAGGTGATGTTTCGGCGAAACGACCAGGACGAGCTCATCGCTCATCACGCTAACCGAGCGAAGCGAATCGTCGTGCGGCGTAAACGAAATGACACCGAGTTCAACCTCACGGCCGGTTATCTGTTTCGGGATACGGCTCGCGACCCCTCTCTGAACCTCGATCTTTATCTGCGGATGGACCTTGCGAAATTCTTCGATCACCGGCAGCAGGTAAAAAACGGTGTGCTCATTGGCGCTTATCGTTACCTTGCCATGCTGCAGGTTGCGCATCTCAGTGATCGCCTGATGGGCATGCTGCCGAAGATTGAGCATCTGTTTGGCGTGGGTCAGAAGCACTTCTCCTGCAAAGGTCAACGTGCCGTCCTTTGATGAGCGGTCAAAGAGCTTTTCACCGATCTCGGCCTCGAGCCGGCGTATTGCCTGGCTGATAGCAGGCTGCGTTCGGTTCAGCACCTCCGCCGCGCGCGAAAAACTTCGCTCGCGAGCGACGGTGACCAGAACTTCCAATTGATTAATGTCCATTTGCGAACAAGACGAGAAGATGCTTGAAGTTTACCCCTGATTTCCAGATCATCCAACTTTTCGGCCACCGGTTCAAATACCCGAATCGACCGGCGACTGGGATTATTATAAATGCATAATGAATTATTATGCAATTATCAAGAACATAATATTGACTTATTCAAAGTGTGTTGTATAACATCTTCGAATAGTGGCGTGAATGCTCATCACGCACGGAGGAAAACGACTATGACTGAAAAGAGAATTGCGATCTTCGACACGACTCTGCGCGACGGCGAACAGTCGCCGGGCTGCTCGATGTACCTCGAAGAAAAGATCTCAATGGCACGTCAGCTCGAACGCCTCGGTGTCGATGTTATCGAGGCAGGCTTCCCTTTCGCATCCGAGGGTGATTTCCGTTCGGTGGTCGCCGTGGCGAACGAGTGCCGCGAAACCACTATTGCGGGCCTTTGCCGTACGGTCGCGTCGGACATTCACCGGGCGGCTGAAGCGCTGAAGACGGCCAAGCGATCTCGTATCCACACCTTCGTTGCCACCTCGGACATACATCTCGAATACAAACTAAAGAAGAGCAGGGCCGAGGTCGTTGACATGGCCGCCAGCGCCGTCAAATTAGCGAGTGAGAACGCTGATGAGGTCGAGTTTTCGGCAGAGGATGCGACGCGGAGCGATGTCGATTTTCTCTGCGAGGTGTTCTCAGCCGCGGTTGAGAGCGGCGCCAAGGTGCTCAACGTTCCCGACACTGTCGGGTACACACTTCCGAGCGAATATGCCAACCTGATTGCTACGGTCAAAGAACGTGTGGTCGGCGACAAGGATGTAGCTATCAGTGTTCATTGCCATAACGACCTCGGCCTGGCGGTTGCCAACAGCCTCGCCGCTGTTGAGGCCGGAGCCTCGCAGGTCGAATGTACGGTGAACGGCATCGGCGAACGCGCAGGCAATGCCTCGCTCGAAGAGCTGATCATGGCGATCGCGGTACGTTCCGACAAGAT
The DNA here is from genome assembly GCA_021463165.1 of Pyrinomonadaceae bacterium. Classification (GTDB taxonomy): domain Bacteria; phylum Acidobacteriota; class Blastocatellia; order Pyrinomonadales; family Pyrinomonadaceae; genus OLB17. Next base: position 80,408 of record JAJTWY010000009.1, read on the forward strand.
GCCGTACAGAAGCAATATCGATACGACACAGCTTTATCCGGCTAGCCAGCTGCTGTCCTCTATCGTGAGCTTTGGCGTTCAGCCAAACAAGGCGATCGTCGGCCGCAACGCGTTCGCTCACGAAGCCGGTATTCATCAACACGGCGTGTTGAGCAACCCGCTGTGCTACGAGATAATGACCCCCGAATCAGTCGGCGTGCCGAAGAACAGCATCGTTCTCGGCAAACACTCAGGCCGGCACGCTCTGGAGTCCCGTTATCAGGCCCTCGGCTTCGATCTCAACGATGCACAGATAGCCGAGATATATCCAAGATTCGTGGCCCTGGCCGACCGCAAGAAGAACGTGTACGACCAGGACCTGCTGGCCCTGGCACCGGTTCGCAACCCGACGGCGATCGCCGCGTAAGGTGTTGCCCCGCGCTGTCGGCGGCCGCGGGTAAGCATTGACGTCGAGTTTTTTTGAGATCCCGCCGCTTCTGCGTGCGGTCCAGAATTATGAAGATCACGATCTTGCCCGGCGACGGAATCGGCCCGGAAGTTTGTCGCCAAGCGGCAAACGTCCTCGTCGAGGTAGCGGGCGCATTCGATATCCCTCTTGAGACCGAGGAACACTTGATCGGCGGTGCCGCGATCGATTCGGCGGGTTCGCCGTTTCCGGCCGAAACCGCGCAGGCGTGCCGTAATTGTGATGCGGTGCTGCTCGGAGCCGTCGGCTCTCCGGCATTTGACCATTTGCTTCCAAATGAACGGCCCGAGATCGGGTTGCTTAAGCTAAGACAAGCGCTCGGCGGGTTTGCCAATCTGCGTCCTGCGACGGCTGTGCCGGCATTGATCGATTCGTCACCGCTCCGCAGGGAGATATTCGAAGGTACCGACCTTCTGATCGTCCGCGAATTGCTCGGAGGGCTTTACTTCGGAACCCCCCGAGGCATCTCGGATGATTCGTCGGAAGCCTACAATACAATGCGTTACTCGGTCGCCGAGGTCGAGCGGGTCGCTCATGTGGCTTTTCAGTCGGCACGAAAACGCCGTAAGAAGCTGACATCTGTTGACAAGGCAAATGTCCTCGAAACCTCCCGTTTGTGGCGCGAGACCGTCACGAAGGTCGGTGCGAGTTATCCCGATATCGAACTCGATCACCTCTTTGTCGATGCATGTGCAATGCATCTGGTAACCGACCCGACACGGTTTGATGTCGTCCTCACGGAAAATCTTTTTGGCGACGTCCTCTCTGACGAGGCTGCTGTATTGACCGGCTCGCTGGGTATGCTTCCTTCGGCGACCATCGGTGGAGCTGTAGATCTTTATGAACCGATCCACGGTTCGGCTCCCGAGCTCGCCGGCAGGAATATCGCAAACCCGCTCGGAGCGATCGCCTCGGTTGCGATGCTTTTCAGGTACACCGCCGGCAACGAAACCGCCGCGGCAGCCATCGAGGATGCGATCAAATGGGTTCTCGACAAAGGACACCGGACCGAGGATATTGCGGAAAATAGGTCGATGCCGGTAGCGTCGACGTCCGAGATGGGAGCAATGGTCGCCGCTCGTGCCGTCGAGTTCGCCAACGTCAAGAACGCCTATCACGCCGTGTAATGAAAACGCTTTACGACAAGATATGGGAGCGACATCTTGTCCACGAGGATGCAGGAAAGCCTTCGCTTCTCTACATCGACCTGCATCTTATCCACGAGGTCACCAGCCCACAGGCTTTCGAGGGACTCCGACTTGCGGGACGTCGGCTTCGGAGGCCTGAGTTGACCTTTGGAACCATCGACCACGCAATACCGACCCTCAACCGCAATTTGCCATTCCGAGACCCGATCGCAGCCCAGCAGGTCGCGACGCTCCGAGCAAACTGCCGCGAATTTGGTGTCAGGCTCTACGACCTCGACCGCATCGAGCAGGGTATCATTCACGTCTTCGGCCCAGAACAAGGTCTGACGCAGCCCGGGATGACGATCGTCTGCGGTGATTCGCATACATCGACACATGGAGCGTTCGGAGCCCTGGCCTTCGGTATTGGTACGAGCGAGGTCGAGCACGTCTTTGCGACACAATGCCTTCAGCAAGATCGGTCAAAAAACTTTCGGGTCAATGTCGATGGCGGTCTGCCGTTCGGCGTGACCCCCAAGGATGTGATCCTTGGAATACTTAACGTCATCGGAGCCGGCGGCGGCGCGGGACACGTGATCGAATATACTGGATCGACCTTCCGCGGTATGTCGATGGAGGGCCGAATGACCGTGTGCAACATGAGCATTGAAGGCGGCGCCAAGGCCGGCCTGATAGCACCGGATGAGACGACCTTCGAATACATCAAAGGCCGTCCGTTCGCTCCCAAAGGCGATGCGTGGGACGCGGCGGTCGAAGATTGGAAAACTCTCGTCTCGGACACTCGCGCAAGTTTCGACCGGTCGGTCGAGATCGACGCGGCTTCGCTAGAGCCTTATGTCACATGGGGCACGTCGCCGGATATGTCCGTCACGATCTCCGATGATGTTCCGGATCTTAGTGACGCTCGAGATGCCGGTGAAGCAAAGGCGTTCGCTCGAATGTATGAGTATATGGGCATCGAACCGTCACAGCGGATCGACCAGATCACGATCGACACGGCGTTTATTGGGTCGTGCACGAATTCCCGGATCGAAGATTTGCGCGATGCCGCAAAGGTCGCCAAAGGCTACACGGTAAGCTCAGGCGTGAAGGCCTTGGTTGTTCCCGGTTCAATGCAGGTCAAGAAACAGGCTGAGGATGAGGGCCTCGCCAAGATATTTACTGACGCCGGTTTCGAATGGCGCGACGCGGGATGTTCGATGTGCCTCGGAATGAACGAGGACATTCTGCAGCCGGGCGAACGCTGCGCCTCGACGAGCAATCGCAATTTCGAAGGCCGTCAGGGCCGAGGCGGACGAACCCACCTCGTCTCGCCAATGATGGCGGCCGCTGCGGCGATCGCTGGGCACTTTGTCGACGTGCGCGACTGGGAGTTTCGGGATTGACCCGATCCTCTATTCAATGTGTGAACGGTGCGTGCTGGCTGCCTTACACCTGCGCCGCTTTGAGTTTTGGCTTGACTGCTTCGAGAAAATGTGTTATGTATGCAACTGCGTTGCACGCAGATCGGTGCTGCAACCGATCTTTGAAATTCCAGGTATTTAGGTAAGAACGGAATGAGCATTGCCGCCTTTAGTGGTAGAGAGGTGGTATTTTTTTGGCACGACATTGTCTTACATTCTTTTTAAAAAACCGAAAACTATCACCGAAATTCAGAGCTAAGCTATTGATAATAGACGAGTTAAGGTGTCCCGCAAGAGGGGTGGGACAGCAGTGGGACAAGATCCGCTCAAATGGGCGGGATGGAATGCGATAACTTCAATGTTATGAATGAATTGACCCTGTAAGACACCTTCCTGGCCGAGAAAAGCTTTCAGGCATTGAAATTGACGAATGCCATGAGTTGATTATGGAAAAGTTCACTACATTCACGGGTTTGGCTGCTCCGCTGTTCCAGCCGAACATCGATACCGATCAGATCATTCCAAAGCAGTTCCTGACCAGGATCGAGCGGACGGGCTACGGTGTGTTTCTTTTCAACGACTGGCGTTTCGAGCCGGATGGCTCGCCGAAGGCGGATTTTGTCCTGAACCAGCCGGAATACGCAGGTGCTTCGATATTGATCGCCGGGCCGAACTTTGGCTGCGGCTCATCACGCGAACATGCGCCCTGGAGCTTGATGGATTTCGGCTTTCGCTCGGTGATCGCACCAAGTTTTGGAGATATTTTCTATAACAACAGTCTCAAGAACGGCCTTTTGCCGGTGCGGCTGGATGGGAATATCGTCGCTGATCTGGCCGCAAAAGCTGCTGGAGCCGAACCATGCCGGATCACTGTCGATCTAAAGAACCAGACGGTATCTGGCCCCAACGGGCTGACCGCGTCCTTCGAGATCGACCCATTCCGTCGCTATTGTTTGCTGAACGGGCTCGATGACATCGGACTGACGCTTCAAAATGAGAGCGACATCGCGGAATATGAAGCGCGGACGGACGTCGCCCGGAGGTTTGCCTCGGTATAGCAAGTGGTTGCATTTTTCCCACTGCCAAGATACGATAAATGTTGGTTAATCGAAGTTTTTTATTAGGCTAACTACGCTTGAGATCTGCGATCAACGCCGGGAATTTTCAGCGGCGTTTTAGTTTAACTATGGGGTTTTCGACCGTAGCGATTCATGCGGGCAACGAGCCTGATCCGACCACCGGAGCAGTTGCCGTTCCGATCTATCAAACATCCACCTACGCACAAGAAGGCCTCGGCAAACATAAAGGTTTCGAGTACGCACGAACGCAGAATCCGACGCGCGCTGCTCTCGAAAGGAACATTGCCGCTCTCGAAAGTGCCAAATTCGGTTTTGCCTTCGCCTCGGGCATGTCGGCCATAGATACAAGCCTCAAGCTGGTGAAAGCTGGCGACCACGTGATCCTCGGCGACAATACGTATGGCGGCACATTTCGCCTCTTTAACCGGATCCTTCGCGATTACGGGATCGAATTTGACCTCGCTGATACCTCGGACATCGTGAACCTCGAACGGGCGTTCAAGCCGAACACGAAGATGGTCTTTGTCGAAACTCCGACAAATCCCATAATGACCATCACCGACCTCAAGGCGGTTTCCGATCTCGCTCATGCAAACGGCGCGAAAGTAGTCTGCGACAACACATTCATGTCGCCGTATTTTCAACGCCCGATCGAGCACGGCGTCGATATCGTCGTTCATTCAACAACGAAGTATCTGAATGGGCATTCGGACAGCGTTGGCGGCTTTGTAGCTCTCAATGACGAAAAGGATGCAGAATGGATCGGATTTGTACAGAACGGGATTGGTGCGATCCTTTCGCCCTTCGATTCCTTTCTCGTTCTTCGCGGCACTAAGACTCTGGCGATCAGAATGGACGCTCACGACCGAAACGGTCGCGTTGTCGCGAACTTCCTGGCCGAGCATCCGCGAGTGCAGAAGGTCTATTATCCGGGTCTCACGTCGCACCCTCAGCACGAGCTTGCGAAACGTCAACAGGGCGGGTTTGGGGGAATGGTATCGTTCGAGACAGGTTCGCTCGAGAATGCCAGAAAGGTGCTCGAAGGCGTTAGGGTATGTACGCTCGGCGAAAGCCTGGGAGGTGTTGAGAGTCTGATCTCACACCCGGCGACGATGACTCATGCGTCGGTTCCCGAGGAGACCCGTAACAAGCTGGGCATCACGGACGGCCTGGTCAGGATCTCGGTCGGTATAGAGGACGTCGAGGATATTATCGCGGATATTGATCAGGCCCTAAGCTAGCCGGGTTCGGGATTTATTGTATTTCGTGTTATTTTGTTCTATTCGTGTTTCCGCGCCGGACTGCACGATACTGACTGTTTATGTTCACTGTTGAAGCACACGCCGCCTCGCACATCGGACGCGTCCGAAAGGGAAACGAGGACAACTACCTGCTAATGAATATCTCGAACGCCAAGGTGTGGACGAGTTCGCAGGACGACGGTGAATTCGTAATAGAAAGCCAGAAGTTCGAAATAGACGGCAATGGCGTTGTCGTCGCGGTCTCTGACGGAATGGGCGGGGCCCTTGCCGGAGAGGTTGCAAGTACAATGGCGGTCGAAACGGTAAGTGAAAGATTGCTCGATGATGAGATCGAAGAGACGCTAACGCCAGAAGAACAGGATCACTATCTGATCAACAAGCTCTACAACGCTACGGTCTTTGCAAACTACCTGATCCACCAGCAGGGACGCACAGATGCTCAGTTCCAGGGAATGGGAGCGACCTTTACAGGGGTCGGTATCACCCCGGATGCGGCGGACATCATACAGGTCGGAGACAGCCGTGCGTACCTGGTGCGAAATGGAAAGATATATCAGGTGACCAAGGACCAGTCTCTCGTGCAGCAGCTTATCGATGCCCAGCAAATCTCGCCCGAAGAAGCCGAAACTCACACATTGAAGAATGTGATCCTCCAGGCATTAGGAGCTCAAAACGAGATCTATCCCGTCTCGGCCAGGGTTGCCCCCTGTCGTAATGATGTCTTTCTTCTCTGTAGCGACGGCCTGTCGAACAAGGTTAGCGCCTTGGAGATGCAGCAGATCATCCTCGATAACTTCGATTCGCTCCAGAATGCATGTGCGGACTTGGTCCGGCTGGCGAACGAGAACGGCGGCGAGGACAATATAACGGTCGTACTGAGCAAGTGCCTGGGCGACGATCTTCCCGAGGCCTTAGAGGATGGTGTAAAACTTGAGCTGATCGACCTTGGCGGCATTCATGACACAGCCGATCAGGAAATAGGTGATGAGGATACTACAGAGATCATGAACAAGGAATACCTGGACGACCCCGATGAGAAGATCTAATCTTCGTTATCGCGACGCCACTCCGGAAGCTCATTTGTGATACGCCGAACATAGATCGAAGATCCCTGGACCTCGACCACTTCAACCTTTTCGCCTTCGGTCAAGCCCGATTCACCTTCGACGGGAAATGCCGTCCAAACAGAGCCGAAGACCTTCACCGCTCCTTCGTTCAATGCTCCTTTGCTATTCTCAACAACCGTTCCGACCTTTCCCGGTAACGCATCCACACCCGACCGCATCGCGCTCTTGTCGTCGTGCTGGAAATAGCGTGCGAAGATCGTTCTCGACATCGCAGTCAACCCGATCGACACAATGGCAAATGTAAGGAACTGGAAAACCAACCCGCCGCCGGCCATACCGACGATCGCCGCTGCGATGGCTCCGATACCGAACCAGAGGAGAACGAATCCCAAAGTAAATACCTCAGCAATTATCAGCGTTACACCAAGGATCAGCCACGGTATCCAGGCAATCTGTTCCATCAGTTAGATATTACACGAAACGGCGGGATTTCGTCTGCCGCGCCTAGTCGCCTCACGTTTGGGCTGTGGTCGATCCAAGTCGCCAAGCGCCTCAGATCTTCATGGTTTTAGAAAAGATCTGCATGTCGGGCGACCTTCTTAATGCGACCCCCAAACTCACCGTTTTCCCATCGCTCCGAGCCGTGATAATATAGTTCGACTCATGCTGGGGTGGCGGAATTGGTAGACGCCCAGGACTTAAAATCCTGTGTCCTTAGGGACGTACGGGTTCGATTCCCGTCCCCAGCACCATTCTCGACTACTCATTCAGTTCAAGTTTTGGCGCCTCAATATCCCTTAGTCTTTTCCACACAAGGTTGACGTTGCCGTTAGAGTCGATCTCGGCGACGCGGAAGGCAACGATCACGTCTCGGCGCTTGTCATAGTCGAGTTCGTTATAGACGATGCCGTCAATTGATCGTATGTATTTACCTCGATACGCAATCGAGCGGAGGATATAAGTTGAATCCAATTTCACCGCGTGGGCCTTCCGAAACATGAGCCCGCCTGCCTCGATGCCGGCCGCGACACTTTCATCAAACCTTGTGAATGAAGGCCCGTCACTCGCTGGTTTCAGGTCAATGAGAAATTTGATCCCGTTGGTCTCGGATGAAACGTCCTCGATCGGCACGTCGCCGATGTTTGCCATTATGACGTGCTGCAAAATGCCACCGGTTCTGAACTCACCTGCGAGAAGAATGACATCCGCAAGCCTCAACAACCGGTAGCTCTCGGTCCGAAATGAAAATGCCGCCCCCGCTCCGGGCATAAGGAACGCGAGACAATTCTCCGTCGCAACGACCATGTCACTAGTTGGGATGCATGAATAGTCAGCATTAAGCTTGATGATTCCCGTATTTGGAGCTTTGAGAAACTTGGCGTACCTTTGCAAAAGGGTTTCAGAAACAGCCAACGCCTCTGTCTCCTTTCTGGCGGGTCTTCGGTAAATGCCCTTCTTCTCATCAAGGAGCGGGTGGTTCTTTGACCGCTCCTTTGGCGACATCATTTCGATGGACCGCAGCCGATCGAATCCTCCGGTATCGCCCATGATCGGATTGACGTTCCGCGGGTTTGGGGTAGGAGTCGGGAGAACAGGTATCTGACCGGCCACTTTCACTGCAAAGAGCAGGGATAGAAGAAAAACCACTCTACACCAAAACATTCTCTCCAACCTCCGGCTTTGCCCAGAACACTACCTCAATCGCACCCGAAACGGACAGTTTGCCTATCTTTCAAGTTTGGCATCCATTGTGATCTCGGCATTCAATACCCGCGAGATCGGACAGCCGGCCTTGGCGTTGTTTGCGGCGGTCATGAATGCAGCCTCGTCGGCTCCAGGAACGTTCGCTGCTACATCCAGATACACCTTGGTAACGGTGAAGCCGGCTTCAAGTTTCTCTAGCCGGACCGAGGCAGTCGTACGGATGCTATCGGCCGTCAATCCCACGGCGCCGAGCTGGCCGGACAACGCCATCGCGAAACAGCCGGCATGGGCCGCCGCGATCAGTTCTTCAGGATTCGTCCCGATGCCATCCTCGAACCTTGTGCTAAAGGAATATTGAGTATCCGACAATACTCCACTATCACTGGAGATCGTACCTCTCCCGTCTTTTAGGCCGCCAGTCCATTCGGCCGATGCTTTTCGTAACATTCGTTTCCTCCTATTTCACAACTATGATAACAAAAGAGCGGGCCGATCTCTCAGCCCGCGACAAATGACTGCAAAATTAGGATCGACCTACTGCACCGCCGGCAAAAAGCGAGCAATCACGGCAGCAACCAATGCGGCGGTCATTCCCCAGGAAAAAAATGTGAACATATATGATTCCCTCCGGATATAACATTAGTGTCGAAAATTTGCGACACACGGTAGAATACGGCTCAAGATCCAAATCAGATTCAAGAAATTCTCCGATCTGCATTTTTTTCGATCTCTCATCCATTTGACGCAAGACCACAAATGACGGCGTTGACTGCTAGTGGTACGCTAGCTCTTGGTGTCAGGACATGCCTCAAAGAAGCCGATCTACGCGATAGCAGGGCCGACCTGTTCTGGAAAAACGGCCTTGGGTGTTGACCTAGCTCTCAAAGTCGATGGTGAGGTTATCAATTTTGATTCGGTACAGATCTATAAGGGGATCGAGGTGGCAACCGCCAAGCCCAGTACCGAAGAAAGACGCGGGGTTCCGCATCACCTCATCGATTATGTCGATCCGAACACTGATTACACGGCTGGTGACTGGGCACGTGACGCACTGGTCGCGATATCTGATATCGAAAGTCGGGGGAAGACGCCAGTTCTGGTCGGGGGGACCGGATTCTACCTTCGAACGCTCTGTCAGCCACTTTTCGAGGGGCCGGCGACCGACCCGATTCTCCGCGCGCGTTTTCGGCGGCTACACAGTGAGCGTGGTGCCGAGTATCTGCACAGAATGCTCCTTCGACTTGATGCTGCATCGGCTCGCCGTCTAGCCGTGCGCGACTATGTCAGGGTGATACGAGCTCTCGAGGTTCGATTTCAGACCGGTAAAAAGATATCCGAGCAACAGCCGAACCGCCCCGAGCCACCCGAGATCGCGGCTCGGATTCGCCTGTTCGTTCTTGCTCCCGATCGAAGCAAACTTTATGAAAAGATAGATTCCCGAACACTTCAGCATTTCGACAATGGGTTGGTTGCGGAGGTTAAAACGCTGCTTGCATCGGGCGTTAATGAACAGGGCAATGCCCTGGGTGCACATGCGTATCGACGGGTCTGCGAGTACCTTCGGGGCGAGCGTACACTGGGGTCAGCGATCGAACAGTCTCAACGGGATGTCCGTCATTACGCAAAGCGTCAGCTCACATGGTTCAGAGGGGAGCCCGGGGCCGAATGGCTCATGGGCTTTGGGTCCTCACAGGGGATCCGCGATGAACTTTTCAGCCGAATTTAGAAGGCCGCACGGAAAAATCTTGTCGTTATGCATAAATCTGGTATAATTTTTTCGCAGGACCCCTGACACATCAAAAACTAGACTTGAGGAATTGTTATGGAAAAGCAGGCTGCCCAGAACATTCAGGATGCCTTTTTGAACTCGGCTCGCCGCGAACGAATTACGGTGGTGATCCACCTTTTGCAGGGGGCGACGGTCTCTGGCCGCATTAAGAGCTTTGACAAATTCTCGGTTCTGTTGGATGTTGGCGGCCCTGACGTTCTGATCTTCAAGCACGCAATTTCCTCCATCTCACAGGAGCGGCGGCCCGCACCTGAGCACCAGTCGGCTTGAACGGAAAATTCATAACCTTTGAGGGCATAGACGGCAGCGGCAAATCGACCCAGTTGAAGATGCTGGCTGATCTTCTGCGCCGCCAAGGTCTTGATATCGTCGTAACCCGCGAACCTGGAGGAACCGCTCTCGGACGAGCGCTGCGTGCCGCATTTCTCGAAACTAGTGAAACCGTTTCGCCACTGGCGGAGTTGCTTGCTTTCGCGGCTGATCGAGCCCAGCATGTCGAATGCCTCATCAAACCGTCACTCGACGAAGGGAAAATCGTTATTTCGGATCGTTACGCAGATGCCACGTTTGCGTATCAAGGCGCCGGACGAGGATTTCCCGAAGAAAAGGTTCTGCAGGTGATCGATCTCGCAACGGGCGGATTGAAACCGGGGCTGACGCTATTCTTTGATATCGAGGTTGATGAAGCAATTCGTCGGATGGCAACCCGTGATGAGGTCTATGCCAAGCGAAATCGTATGGACAATGAGACGACGGATTTTTATCGACGCGTCCGGGCTTCTTATCTCGGCATCGCCAGCCGCGAACCTGAGCGCTTCAAGATTATCGACGGGGCAGGTAATGTCGAACTTATCCACCGGGATGTTGTTGATATCGTTACAGATTTTTTGGGCTAATGTTTAGCAGGATCGTCGGAAACGACAGTGTTAAAATCATCTTGCGACGGTTGATAGCGAATCAGCGCGTCCCGGCGTCGTTGCTTTTGACCGGTGATGACGGTATTGGGAAAAAGCTTTTCGCCCTTGAGCTGGCAAGGTCGGCTATTTGCTTGGCTCAGATCGATGGGGAAGCTTGCGGCAACTGTTCGGCGTGCACCCGCTCGGCTTCGTTCACAATGCCCGACCCGGAGGATAGAGATGCGTACAAACGAGTGATCTTTAGCAGTCATCCTGATGTCGGCATCGTCGCGCCGTACAAACGCAACATTTCAGTTGATGCGATCCGCCACCTTGAATCCGAAGCAAATTTTCGTCCATATGAAGCCTCTGCGCGTTTCTTTATCATCGACGAGGCCGACAAGATGAACGATCCGGCTTCTAATGCGTTGCTAAAGACCCTCGAAGAACCGCCGGAGACCTCGCATATTTTCCTAACAACCTCACGGCCTGACTCGCTGCTTCCGACCATTCGATCGCGGTGCCAGGTCATACGGTTTGCCCCTGTTTCCACGACTGCGATCGAGGAGTACCTGTTCCACCATCTGGCATTCTCACACGACGAAGCACGGCTGTCGGCGCGGCTCTCGCGGGGAAGCATTCAGCGAGCCGTCTCGCTGAATGTTAAGAAGTTTCGTCAGCGACGCGATAAAATGCTCCGGGTTCTTACAAGCGCCATAGACGCCCGAGATCAGGTGGAGCTTCTGAAAACTTCCGAGGAGCTGAACGATGCCAAGAATAAAGAACATTTCGAAGAGAATCTTGACACACTTCAATCCCTGATCCACGATGTTTGGCTCGTGAGCATCGGCGGGCATCCCGATCGTATCGCAAATACAGACGTTGCCGACCAACTAATAAAGCTTGCCCAATGGGCCAGCCCGTCGGCCCTGTCCGCGTGGGTGAACGAGATTAACTTGCTGCGCGAGAATCTCTCCGTTAACATCAATCGCAAGATCGCGTCCGACGCACTGTTCATCGGGATGACTGCGCGAGCTTAGCTGGTACAATAGTTCGGAGTGTACGAAGTCAAAGAAATATCTAAAACATCAGTGCTTATGGTGGAACCCGCTGGATTAGCAACGCGGCTGATGGCCGGAGCCGCTTCGGCCACGCTTGTCGCAGGGTCTTGCGCTGTTGCCTACTTCGATCCATCCAAAGCCACTTTCTTCCCCGTGTGTCCGTTGCTCGCCATTACCGGTTTTGCGTGCCCCGGCTGCGGCCTGACGCGTGGATTTCACGCCTTATTCCATGGCGACATTATCACCGCAATCGATTTCAACGCCCTGATATTTGTGTGGGCAGCAATAATCGGTTGGGTGACGCTCTCGCTCGCGATACTCGCCATCCGCGGACGCGGACTCTACATGTGGCCAACACGGCCAAACTTCATTTGGACGTTCATGGTCTGCTTGGTAGCCTTTGGTGTGCTCAGGAATATTCCGGCGTGGCCGCTGACCATCCTATACCCATAGAAAGGTATAGCTACCACGGCTCCTATGTTCGCCTAGCTGATCTGAACGAGTGGTCTTTCCTCAACCAACGTCTTTGCGTTCGCCCCTTCTCTGCGGAGCAACTCTACTTCCCTCACGAATTCCTCGACGATGTCTTCTCCGCCAACTTTGCGCATCGGGACGCCATCTTTGAATATCATCCCGACCTGACGGCCGAACGTGATGCCAAGCTGCGAATCGTGAGCTTCGCCCGGGCCGTTGACGGCGCATCCCATGATGGAAAGATGAAGCGGCTCCTCAACGTGAGCAAGACGTCGTTCGACCTCGGTGACGATCTCGACGAAGTTGTCGATATCGAGTCGTCCGCAGGTAGGACAAGCTACGACCGTGACGCCGCGTTTGCGTAGTTCAAGCGATTTCAGTATCTCCCAACCGACGCGCACCTCCTCATGCGGTTCGGCCGTCAGCGATACACGGATGGTGTCACCGATACCTTCGTGAAGCAACATCCCTAGTCCGATAGCTGATTTTATCGTCCCGCCGAAGGGAGTTCCGGCTTCGGTAACACCAAGATGCAGGGGATAATCGACCTTCTCGGCCATTAGACGATAAGCCGCGACCATTCGGTTAACGTCCGAGGCTTTCAGCGAGATGATGGTATCAGAAAACCCTAGATCTTCGAGGATCCGGACGTGGCGCAACCCACTTTCGACCATCGCTTCCGGTGTCGCTGAGCCATACTTCTTCAGCAGGTCCTTTTCGAGCGATCCCCCATTCACGCCGATCCGAATCGGGACCTTTTGTGCCTCAGCGGCCCGGACCACTTCGCGAACCCGCTCGATCGGGCCAATATTTCCGGGGTTCAGACGGAGTTTATCGACGCCGGCATCAAGGGCCATAAAGGCGAGCTTATAGTGGAAATGTATGTCGGCAACGAGCGGGACATCCGTACGTTTGCGGATCTCTTTCAGGGCGATAGCATCCTCTTCCTTAGGTACGGCTACTCTGACGATCTCACACCCGGCAGCGACCATTTGCTCGATCTGATTGACCGTTTCCTCGACATTCCAGGTTTCGGTCTTTGTCATCGACTGAACCGCAACGGGCGCTCCACCGCCAATTTGAATGTCTCGAACTTTTACCGCTCTGGTTACACGCTTCATAAAAGTCGGAACGCAGGCTCGCAGCCTGCGTGAAATATCTCCGAACAATAATACGCAGGCGGGCGGCCTGCGTTCCGACGATCCTAATTTCCAACCAACCGCGAAACGTCAAAAAAGATCACGGTGACCATGAGCAGAAGCACGATCGCGAGGCCGCTGAGCTGGATACGCTCGCGGGCAGCGAGCGAAAGCGTCCTGCCAAACCACGACATGACCTTCTCGATCCCGAGGACCATGATCTGACCGCCGTCGAGCATCGGGATCGGCAGAAGATTCATAACGCCTAGACTGAGCGAGATCATCGTAAGTACCGACAGGAGACCAAAGAAACCGGCAGAAAAGACCGTATTAACGATCACCTGGCCGATGCCTATCGGCCCCGAAACGGTATCGCGGGCCGAACGCTCACCAGTACCGACCTGGCCGAGAGCTTTGCCCGTCATACGCAGTATGCGAAGGTTCGTGTCGATCGCGTATCCGGCGGCACCGACAATGCCAACCTGTTCTCGGCGGTTCAGCAGATTCTGATCGAAGCCGATGCCGATAAGGTACGAACCTTCCTTCTCCTTCGCGGTTGTCGTCAGATCGATCTTCTGGCCGTTCCTGTCAACCACGAGATCGATCGGGCCGTCCTTCGACTCAAGAACGATCGACCGCATTTCGCCCGGGTTCTTGATCGCCTTCCCGTTGACCGAGGTGATCCAGTCGCCGACCTGGAGACCCGACGTTGCTGCCGGCATATCTGCCTGGATCGAGCCGACGACAACGGGTTCAATACCCGCATCAGCCTCCATATCGAGTTCACCCCCTGATTGCCCCTGCTGCGTGAACTTTGTTGGCGAAATGGTCAAGTCTAATCGCTGTCCGCCGCGCTCAACGGTCAACGGAAGGGGTTTTTCGGGTGATAGAAGGGCGTCATCTCGAATGCGGTCCCACGAAGGGCTATCGACACCGTCGAATCGCACGATCCGATCCCCCGGCTGAATACCCGCTTTCGCTGCCGCCCCATCTGCCTTTACGCTTCCAACCACCGGTGACGGATTGATCGGAACGCCCATGTAGAGGGCAATGCCGAACGGTATCGAGAACGCCAATACGAAGTTCATAAATGGTCCGCCAAGCATGACAAAGAACTTCTGCCAACGCGGCCGCAGCTCGTATAGTTCGGATTCGGGTACCGGTTCTGCAGACGAGTCCTTTGCCTCGAGCGGCCCGGCGCCGTCATCCCCGTAAAGCTTCACGTATGCTCCGAGCGGTATCGCCGAGATCCGATAGTCAGTATGGCCGATCTTTTTTCCAAAAAGTCGTGGTCCGAGGCCAAAGAACGAATAAGCCTCGACACGCATCCCGAAAAGCTTGGCAACAATAAAATGCCCAAATTCGTGGATGTTGATCGCTACGCCAAGGACGAAAACGATCGCTAAAATTGCAATAATGACATCTTGCATACGAATTCTTAGAGATCATTACCCAGTTAGTCGTTGCAGCAAACTTGGACCAGCGATCTCTCCTAGACGGCCACAGCCGTTTCACTGACAGCCATTATAGCGCGTTCCCGTGCCCATTCGTCAGCTTTCAGAATAGCTTCTATGCTGTCTGCCTCGGTTGAAACGTGGGCATCTATGATATTCGATATGATCTCCGGGATCCGGTGAAATGCGATCTGATCGGCGAGAAACGCGCCGACCGCTACCTCGTTCGCAGCGTTGAGAGCTGCGGGCGTCGTTCCGCCCTCCTTCAGGGCCCGGTACGCGAGTCCGAGGCATGGAAACCGATCGAGATCAGGTTCCGCGAATTCCAGGCTCCCGATCTTTGCCAGATCGAGCGAACCGGTACAATTCTCCTGTCTCGCCGGGTATGTAAGCGCGTACTGGATGGCATGTTTCATATCGGGCACGCCCATCTGCGCTATCACCGACCCGTCGATCATCTCGACCATTGAATGGACCACCGACTGGGGATGAACGATGACTGAGATCCGGTCAGCCTCGAACCCAAAAAGCCAACGAGCCTCAATGACCTCGAGCCCCTTGTTCATAAGGGTCGCCGAATCGATCGTGATCTTTTCGCCCATCTTCCAATTCGGATGATCCAGTGCCTCGGCACGCGAAGCCTTCGAGATCTCATCTTTGGTCTTCGTCCGGAAAGGGCCTCCCGAGGCGGTCAGGATCAGTCGCCGCACCTCGTTCTTGGTTTCACCTCGAAGACACTGATGGATGGCGTTGTGCTCGCTGTCAACAGGAAGTATCTCGGCGCCGCATTTCACGGCGGCGGTGGTCATCAGTTCGCCGGCCATCACGAGCGTTTCCTTGTTTGCCAGTGCAATTCGCTTCCCTGCCTCGATGGCCCGGAGTGTCGGAACGAAACCGACTGCCCCGACGGTGGCCGAAACGACGGTCTCAGACTCCGGATGCGAAGCTACCGCGATGAGCCCATTCGGGCCCAATTCAATTCGCGGAGCCTTTGCACCATAGGAATGAAGCTCGCGTTCCAGGTTTTCGGCACAAGACCCGTCGTCGCACGAGACAAGCTCCGGACGAAACTGTGCGATCTGCGCGGCAAATTTCGGCATATTTCGCCCCGCGGCCATCGCAACTACCCGCGTATCGCCAAGATGTTCGACTACTTTGAGCGTATTGCAACCGATCGAGCCGGTCGAACCGAGGATGGAGATGGCTTTCATAAATGATTACCGGCAATAGACTAACATAGCTGCGACGATACCTGACTCAGGCTCCTTTTGCGGGATGCCTGCTTTCGGCAAACATGGCGACAGCCTCCATTCGATCGAGCTTTTCGGCTCCTCCGCTTTGCTGCTCGGAAAGAAACCGATTGAAGTCGGCCGATCTATTCTTCGGAATGCTTAGGCTCTCCCATTCCGCCGATCGGAAATGCTTGGCCAACAGCACGATCTGGCCTACATGATAGGCGTAATGTGTAAGTTGGCGGTTGATCGCCTCGGCGAGGGTATGCGGCTCGCCGCGGATCGTGATCCTTCGAGAAAAATCGTCCTCGGTCAGCGGCTCCAGGCTGTCAAATAGCGTCTGCCAGCCGGCTTCCCAGGTCTCCATCAAGGATTCGCGACCGTCGCCAGTGATCTCGAATTCGTTATCGCGATCTCGCGTCTCTTTCTCGCCGTCAGTCGTAAATAGATCCTTCCAGCGCGAATGCAGGTTTCCGGCAATGTGCTTCACGATCACCGCAATAGAATTTGCCTCTTCATCGATCAAAGCAAAGAACTCGTCACCGGAAACCTGCCTGATCGCCCCCTCCGCGAGTTTCTTATAGTTGCGAAAGGACGCTATGGCATCCCTCTTATAGTTCAAAATGAAACTTTCGATCATACCTGAATCCGCTCTGAAAGCGGCCTCGAACAATTCCCTAGTATAGAATAGAAGGGATCGATACCGAACCCGTTTGGCTGACGCTCTAAGATCAGATCGAACCTCGAAATGACGCATCGTATCAGCGGGTTCCGGGAGAACTACCAAAGAATATACTCGACATTCGTATGAATCGTATTTTGCTGACCCTGGTTTTATTGGCAACGAGTGCCTTAGCCCAAGTGCCTCGCCAATTCAGCATAGAAGGTCACCGCGGAGCTCGTGGCCACGTTCCTGAGAATACTATTCCTTCATTCAAGAAAGCCCTCGAACAAGGTGCCGATACGATCGAGTTGGATGTCGTTATAACCGGTGACCGCAAGGTCCTCGTTTCGCACGAACCCTGGTTCAACTCACTAATATCGCTCGACAAGAATGGCAACCGGATCCCGGTCGAGAGGCAGCGTGAGCACAACATATACAAAATGACTTACGCCGAGATCAAGCTCTTCGACGTAGGCAGCATCGGCAACAAGGATTTCCCGCTTCAGCAAAGGATGAAGATCTCGAAACCGCTCCTCAGTGAGGTCTTTTCGGAAATATCGAGGTTTGTCAAAGACCGAAAGCTGCCCGTTCCGCGCTACAACATCGAGATCAAGACCGAGGGCGAAGCCGGAGACGGGCTATTTCACCCTCCTATCAAGGAATTTGTCCGCCTGGTCTATGCCGAGATCAAGAAAGCCAGAATGCTCAGCCACGTTATCGTTCAATCATTCGACGTGCGCCCCTTGCAGGAGCTTCGGAAGACCGACCCCAAACTCCCCATCGCCCTGCTTGTCGGCAACAAGGACGGCGTCGAGAAGAGCCTGGCGAAACTCGGCTTCGATCCGGACACCTACAGCCCGCATTATTCGCTGATCGACCGTGCTATGATCGCCACGCTCCGTTCGCGCTCCATCAAGATCGTCCCCTGGACTGTCAACGAGATAGCCGATATGGAACGAATGAAGGCGTTCGACCTGGACGGGATCATTACCGATTACCCCGACAGGGCCGTTAAGGTCTTCCGGCCCATTTAATATCGCATCCGGGCTGCTCATCCGGCTCTCGGCGTCGGTCTTTCGACCACCTTCGGCATCTCTGCGCTTGCAGCCGACAAATTTCCGCTGCACCACCTCGTTCGAGCCTTCGGGATTTGAATACCCATCCTGTAAAATACTCCTCGATGATCATCGCCATCGACGGCCCCAGCGGAGCGGGCAAATCCACGCTCGGCAAAATGCTCGCCAAGAGATTCGATCTGCTTTATCTCGACACAGGTGCGATGTACCGCGCCGTTGCGCTTGCCGTAACCCGAGCCGGCGTGCCGTTCTGGGACGTCGATCGGATCGCCGAGATCGCCGAAACCGCGAGAATAGATCTCATCGGCGAGCCCGATGCCATGAAGGTGTTCCTCGATGACGATGACGTCTCTGCCGAGATCCGAACCCTCGACGCCGCACAGGCTGCCTCTGTCGTTTCGACCATATCCGAAGTGCGGCGCATTATGGTCGAGCATCAACGCGCGATCGGCATGGCGGCACCAAACGGCTGCGTCCTCGAAGGCCGCGATATCGGAAGCGTTGTCTTCCCGAAGGCAGATATAAAATTCTTTCTCACCGCCGAACCTGAAGCCCGCGCCCATCGACGCTTCGCCGAGGACCAAGCAAAAGGCCGTATTTCGACCTACGAACAAACCCTCGCTGAGATCAATGAACGGGACGAACGGGACGTCTCACGCGAGGATTCCCCGCTCACCATCGCAGACGATGCCATGGTCTTAGATACTAGCGAGCTAAGCCTCAACGAAGTTTTCGAACAAATGGCCGCGAAGGTGCGTGCAAGACAAAGTGCGGCTGCCTAGATATACACTCGAACGCGACGGTTACATCCTAGCCGCCATTCACGCCGTTCCGCTCATAGTGATGCTCCTGCTGGCGATCTGGCTGGCGTTTCGCGACTAGCTCAAATCCCTTTTTTGTCCGCCTGTCCTCTTCCCGTCCGCCCGTTGTCCGCACCTTGTCCGCGATATGGAGCGGACAGATAAATCCTTGCAGGTACAGCGGTTACGCCGTTGCAGGTCGTAAAATGCACAAATTTTCAAAAAACTTTTTTCTTGACACGTCCATAGCGTTGCAAGTATGATACACTGTATCACTCTACCTTAGCTATGTCAAGAGGATCATCCGCGCAAACCAACGTCGGCCCGGCCCCACGGCGGGCGAATGACTTTGTTATCGACCCCAAACGCTTTTGCCCTCCTGAGCCTCTATTCGACGCATTTTGGCAAGAAGGAGAGTTAGCCCTAATGTTTGGGCCGCCCGCGAGCGGCAAGAGCATTTTTGCGGTGCAGCTCGGCGACGCGCTTTCACGAGGGAATGGCCTGCTCGGTTTTCGTCACCCACGCGGTCGGCGACGTGTGCTCTATGTCGATCTCAAGCATACCGACGAACAGTTCCAAATGCGCTGCACCCATGACGTATTTCCGCGACGGCACAGATTCCCACGTAACCTGTATCGCGACCGTCCGCCGGCGGACACAGACCTATACGAATGGCTGAGATCCTACGTTGCTGCGAACAAGGTGCGGACGGTCATCATCGACGATCTTTCGGCCGTCAGGAAAACGAACGACGGAACACGGGAAACGCTCAGGCTGATGCGGCGTTTACGCGAGCTTCGCGATGAGCTAGGTGTCTCGATACTTGTTATCACAGATTCGGCGCCCCCAAAACGCGGAACCGTCGTCAGCGAGACTGACCTGGGCCGCTCGCGTGTGCTGTGCTCGGTTGCGGACAGCGTATTTGCGATCGGCCGAGGGTTGAAACACGTTGGCGACCACTATTTTCTGCAGGTCCGTGCCCGAAACGCCCGCATCTTTTGGACCGTGAAGAACGCCCCGATGAGTTTCGTGTACAGAACGGACGCGGGACTGCTGGCATTCGAATTCGACGAGAGATTCTCCGGGTGTATCGACGAGAAAAAGCGGCGGCTGATATGCGAGATAGTCCGGCTGACCGAGGTCGAGCATAAAACATTTCGCGAGATCGCCGCCAAACTCGGCATCTCGAGATCCTGGGCCTGCACGCTTTATCAACGATGGACACCCGCGATGGATGAGGCTCTGTCAGAACCTCCTGTGTCAGCGGACGGTCAGTTCTGGTCGCCATCAGGCCCATCCGCGGCGCCGCTAACTCCTGAACCCCGGAGCGAACAGCCGTCCCAATACAGGGATGCGGATGATGACGATGAAGACTTCGAAGGCTACGATCCCGAACTCCGGCAAATTCTTATCGAAACGGCTGAACCGCACGAGACAGTCGCTGCTGCCACAAGAAACCCACCGTTCGACCCACGCCGCATTCCGTTCGCCGCCGCCCTCACCCGCCGCTGGATCCGCGACCTCGAACGGGATCTCGACGGCTACGGCCGCGAGATCTTCATCGAATCCCGCCAATTCGACGGCAAACCCGCGGTCTGGTACTCAAAACGCAACGCCTGCGGCGACTACACCCGACACCAACGCGACGCGACAGGAGTCAAACTAAAAAACATCGGCCCGTCGGGGCAGATCCCTCACTAGAACTAGTGTCCACGGGATCTATAGTTCCACAGTCCCCGTCGGCATGCTGTTCGCCTTGTGCGGGTGTGATCGTTTGACGCCCCGGGCTGCACGCCGGCGAACATTACTCGCCGTGGACAAACCGGTTGACTATCCGAGGGGCAATCTATAACATTCTATTTTGCTCTTTGCATGCTCCCGTAGCTCAGCTGGATAGAGCAACAGCCTTCTAAGCTGTGGGTCGCAGGTTCGAGTCCTGCCGGGGGCGAGATGCGGATTTTGGATTTTGGATTTAGATTTTGGATCACGCCCAAAATTCCTTGACAATCCAAAATCCAAAATCGACAATCAATAGATCGACATTTGGCGGCTATAGTTCAGCGGTTAGAGCGCCTGATTGTGGTTCAGGATGTCGAGGGTTCGAATCCCTCTAGCCGCCCCATCCGTTTCTTTCATTCGTCCAGATTCCAACCGATCGTTTACTTTCTGCGTCTAAGCCTTGGATCATAGGCTGCTGAGACTTTCATTCGGATGGGCGGTGTGCGCCGGGGCTTTGTTAGAATCTGGCGAAATGTTATATTCAGGGTTTATCGACCGAGGGTGTCATTGATGAGAATTTTGCTACGATTTTCGGCCAGGTATTTTGCGGCCCTGATCACGGTATTTGCGATCGTCGCGACCGTGACCG
This sequence comes from Pyrinomonadaceae bacterium, assembly GCA_021463165.1. GTDB lineage: Bacteria > Acidobacteriota > Blastocatellia > Pyrinomonadales > Pyrinomonadaceae > OLB17. The sequence continues at coordinate 101,490 of JAJTWY010000009.1, forward strand.
CCCAGCTGAGCCTGAGAAAGGCCTTAGACGTTAACGGTGACGGACGCGCCGACTATACGATATTTCGCCAAACAACCAATATCTGGCATACCCTGCGGTCGGATAACATTCCCACGGGAGCCAATTTCGGCATCGCCGGAATAGATTTCATGACCCCCGGTGATTTCGACGGCGATGGGAAAGGGGATATTGCGGTCTTCCGGGAAGTCGATGGCGATTGGTACTGGATGAACAGCTCGACAGGTTCATTTAGTTTTTTCCATTTCGGCGCACCCGGCGACGAACCCGTTGCACGAGATTATGACGGAGACGGAAAGACCGACCTTGCAGTGGTGCGACGCACGAACGGCATCCTGATCTGGTTCATCTTTCAGAGCAGCGACGGGGCCTTTGTTCAAAAGGACTTCGGAGCTGCTACTGACTTCACGGCACCCGGCGATTATGACGGCGACGGCAAGTTCGACATCGCTGTCCAACGCCCCGGAGCAAATGCCGAGAGCCCGGCGGTCTTTCATATTATTTCCAGCCGGACCGGCACCGTGACCGCAACGCAATGGGGCAAAAGCCGCGACCTCGTCATTCCGGGCGACTACGACGGTGACGGCAAAACAGACATCGCGGTCCTTCGCGAAGGAGTGAAACCGAGCGACAATCTGGAGTGGCACATACTTCGGAGTTCAGCCGGCGCGTATGTTGAGACCTTTGGCATCACCGGCATCGATTACAACGTGCAAAACGACTATGACGGCGACGGTAAAACGGACATCGCGGTCTATCGAAACGGAACACCCGGCCTTTTCTATGTTCTTCGAAGCACCAATGGTTCTGTTGACGCCATTAGTTGGGGCGTCGAGAACGATTTCCCTGTCGGGAGCTACGACACTCACTGAGCAAGACAGTCTATGACAGGAAATGGCTGGTGGCTTGAGACACCGGCCATTTTTGTTTTGGGTTACAATATAGCCGCGAGTATGGATCGAAACGGCAGCGAGATAAAAGACCTGTTCCCGGGCAAGAGGATCGTCATAATCGGCGACCTCGTCGCGGACCAATTCCTGCATGGGACCATTTCGCGGGTCTCGCGTGAAGCACCGGTTTTCATTCTTCGTCACGATACGACCGTTACGGTCCCGGGAGCTGCGGCAAATACAGCTGCCAACCTCGCCTCGCTTGGTGCCACACCCTATCTGATCGGAGTTGTCGGAGACGATCCCAACGGGCGAGGCCTCCTGGATGCCTTAACAAAACTAGGTGTCAGCGGTGAAGGCATATTGGTTGATGAGAAGTTTTCAACTACGACCAAGGTGCGTGTACTCGCCGGCCAGAACTACGCTGCACGTCAGCAAGTGATCCGTATCGACTACGAAGATCGATCGCCGTTGAAGACAGGTACGAAGGAGCTTCTCAGGCAGCGTCTCTCCGCTCTCGCTTCGGGCGCTGACGCCATCATTGTTTCAGACTATGATCGCGGAGCCGTTTTCGCCGAGATCTTTGCGGACGCAGTTGTCATCTCGCGAGAGCGCGGAATACCGTTGATCGTCGATTCGCGCTATCGCCTGGCGGAAATGGCAGGGGGCACTACAGCCACCCCAAATCGCGAGGAGGCCGAACAGATCCTGGGCCCTGACTTTACCGACAACGACTGCTCAGCGTTGCTTTCACGACTGGGCTATGAGGCCCTTTTGGTTACAAATGGCAATCAGGGAATGCGGCTCTTCCAACGGGATGTCCCACCGCTGAACATTGAGGCGGTGGGTTCGCTCGAACCTGTCGATGTTACCGGCGCCGGAGATACTGTGATAGCCGCCTACTGTCTTGGGCTTGCCGCCGGGCTTTCACACGCTGACGCGGCATGGATCGCAAATCATGCCGGTGGCCTTGTTGTTATGAAAAAAGGGACGGCCACGGTCTCGGCCGATGAGCTTTCTGAGTCCTTGCGCGGGCAAAAGGACCTTTCTGCCCGGTCTGTATCGTGATGCCTGACGCTGGCGCCCCCATACTTCCACTACCCGAGATCGTCGAACGAACCAGGGCGGCGCGACTCGCCGGACAAACCATCGTGCTCGCGAACGGATGCTTTGACCTGCTTCACGTTGGCCATATTCGATACCTGAGCGGCGCGAAAGAGTTCGGCTTTCTGGTCGCTGCGATAAATTCCGACCGACAGGCCCGCCTGCTCAAGGGCGAGGGCCGGCCGTTCGTGCCCGAAGCGGAAAGGGCTGAGATGGTCGCCGCGTTGAGATGCGTCGATCTGGTTACGATATTCGACGAGCCAACGGTCGAGGGTGTTTTGCGGGCGATCAGACCGGATATCCATGCAAAGGGAACTGATTACACCGTTGATTCCGTTCCCGAGCGTGCCATTGTTCGCGAGTACGGCGGACGAGTGGCTATAGTCGGCGATCCGAAGGATCATTCCAGCACTGAGATCATCGAGAAGATCAAAGCCTAGAACGGATGTGGGCAGCCAGGAATAAAGTTGACCTGATCGTCGAGGTATGGGAAAGGCTCGATTGTGAAAGCATCGGGCGAGCCGAGATAGAAGCCATCGAAATGGTCGTTGCTGAACAGTATGGCAAGGCCGCGGTTGATTCGCCGATGGTGATAGCAAGGCTGCTCGCCGACGAAGGCGCTCAACTCCGTCATTCAGAGATCATGGCATTGTACGTCGAGCGCGCGTCCGATCGGCCCCATGCCGCTCAGCTAAGAAATCTTATCCGGATCGACGATCTTGATACGACGAGAAACAGTCTGCGCGAGATGACCAATCTCTTGAAAAGGTACAAGAGCGACGGCAACAAGGAAGGCATTGCACATCTAATGGATGCAGCCCGCAGCACACGAAAGGAGGCTCTTGCCCGGGCTGAGAGATCAAGTGCTAAAACCGATATGAATAGCGAGATCGCCGAATGGCTTCGAGTGTGGCTTGAAACGCCTGAGATATTTTCGAGCTGGGTCGATGTTCGGGTCAATTCAGAGGATTTTAAGCGGAGGTTTGGTTCCGGGATCGATAAATGAGACGTTTTTTTGCCCCTTCAGAGATGATCGCAAACGGTCTCGTACAGATCGACGCCGCAGAGACGCGGCATCTGCGGGACGTTCTTAGGTTGCGTATCGGGGATGAGGTATCGGTATTTGACGGCCGGGGAAATGAATTCCTTTGCCGGGTCAGGGCGATCGATAAGAACCGATCGGATCTGGAGATCCTCGAAAGGTCTATCCCCGCCGCGCCGGAATCGCCATTGAAGATAACCCTTGCATCGACTGTTCTCAACGGTGAGAAATTCGACCTCATCGTTCAAAAAGCCGTGGAGCTCGGCGTTCATTGTCTTATTCCGATGCAAACAATGAGATGCGAGGTCAAGCTTAGAGACGCTCAGAAACGTGTGGAACGCTGGCGGCGGATCGCGATGGAAGCCACGAAACAGTCCGGCCGGGCCGCGATCATGAAAGTTGCCGAACCGCGTTCATTCGAAGATGTTTTGGCATCGGCCGACCAGGCATCGGCAGTGCTGTTCTCCGAACGAGAAGGCAAGGACATGGGCGGGCTTAGGCCATCCGATGAGATAACCGCGTTCATCGGACCGAAAGGCGGTTGGGACGATGCGGAGTTAGAGGCCGCAAGATCAAAACGGCTTCCGATCGTAACGCTTGGCGGACGTATCCTGCGTGCGGAAACAGCGGCGATATCGCTTTGTGCGATACTGCAGCACCGTTTTGGCGACCTGAATTAGAATGGAGCGCCGGACCGCGGTTTGTAGAAGGCGTCCCCACGCTGCGTCATTTTTGCCCTTGCCCCGAGAGAGTTCACGAAAAGCAGCAGTTTGTCCTTATCCTTGAAACGAAAACTCGCCGTACCATTCGCGCGAATATCGGGATCCTCGAAGGTCATATTCGCGTACTTTGTGCTCTTGTTCCAAAGGTTTGCGAGGCCGGCTCCGGGCAGCGGCAAATGACTGATGACCTTGCCGGCCTGAGGCACACTTTCCTTCGAATCCGGATAAACGGTCAACAATGCCGAATATGGGATCGAGAACATTTCCGCTCCTTCGCGGTTGAAGACCAAACGCTCGTTCGCGTCGTCGAAGGTCAATGTGCCGGTCTCTTTCTTGCTTGCACCGAAAAGCCCGCCTTCGTATCGAGCCTCGTAAGATGTTGGAGCATTCGCCGGCACGGAAGACGGCTTGTCGATCGGCCGGGGCTGGGCGATGATCAACCCGGACAAGCCAGCCAAAATAATAGACGCTAGGGCGAACTTTCTCATATGCATTGATACTCCTGCATTGGTTCGGGGAAAGTTTGTAACTTTATTCACCTACTATAGACGCCCGAGAGGGTCAGATGGTTGTCATTTTGTAACACGCATCTCCAAGTTGCCGATGTAGGGCACGAGGCGTTCGGTCGCGATGTCGATATATTCACGCGAGATCTCAGAACCTATCCATCGGCGTCCCAATAGCTGTGCGACCTTTGCTGTGGTGCCGCTTCCCATAAAGCAGTCGTAAACAAGGTCACCCGCGTTGGTCCATGTCGAGATCTGATCCTCGACCAGTTTTTCAGGAAAGATCGCCGGATGGCTGAACGCGATCTTATCGCGCGAGCTCGACGTTCCGACGTTGTAATAGAATATCTCGCTATCGGAGTAGTCGAACCCTGCGTCGTCGCAGGAACATTCCTTGTAGAAGAAGATATTGTCGAGCTTCCTTTGCTTGGGCGCGACGTGGTCGTGGGCGAGATCGTTCCGGCCTACTTTCGTGATACGGAACGACTTAAAGGCCTTTTCCTGCTTGATCATCTGCGTGATCGGGTTGAAGGTCTTCGGCTGGCCTTTCGAGAAGCAGAACATATACTCGAAACACTGGCGATATCGCTTTCCGCAATCGCTGGGGATCGGGTTGTTCTTGGCATATATCATCGTATCGTGGACGTTGAAGCCACTTTCCTGGAACGTGATCGCCTGACGAAAACTGGAAAGCGATTCATTGCCGTTCAATGTCCGATCACCGACCACCCATATCACGACACCACCGGGTTTCGTCTTCTCAAAGAGCAGACGAGCGATCTCATCCACCGGAAGCACATATCCGTTGTATTCGCGAAGGTCGTCATACGGCGGACTTGTGATCGTCATGTCGATGAGGTCATCGTCCATCCTCCGGAGGGTTTCTATACAGTTTTCCGAATATATTGTGCCAACCTGCATAAGCTATAAGGGCCATTTATCAAGAAATTCCTTGATGAACGCTTTCTCGGGCTTCCGCGTCTCGTTTTCGAGAAACTCGCGAAAGGCGTCCATTTCATTCTGGTATTCTTCCTCCTCGATCTTGCCTGCAAAGTGTACGAGCCGCAGCCAGACAAGGTAAGTATTCAGCGTGTCTATCTGGTTATACTCGACTATCTTTGTCACATCGCCTGCCAGCCACAGATCCGTGACCTGATCGCCCTTCACGTCGATCTTGCCGGGAAATCCGCATAGCTTTGCCAGCTCGTCCAGCCGCGGCATCATCGCTCCGCCGGAAAACTGTTTGGCGAGATCGAGATGCTCCTCGTTGTCCCAGCGTCTGAAGTAGTCGCCCGGATCGTAACTTTTCGTCGGTCGGGAGCAAAACTCCGGGGCGGAGATCTCATTGATAATGCCGCGCTGGATGAGCACCTGCATGTCGGCTTCCGCCGAATTGTATCCGACCAGCTGCGGGCGACGTCTTCCGACAAAATAGAGGAACTGTTTGATCAGCTCACCTTCGTCTATGTAATCGTCAACTATGGGCAACGTCGGCAATGAGTTGAGGCCGAAGTTTATCACTTGTTCGCGATCCGCATTGTAAACGGTCTTTCTCGATAGAAAAGCTATCGAAACGACCCGCGAGTACATGTATTTCAGGAAGGGACGCGGATTCTTGTCTTCGTCAAACTGCGGCGACCGCTTCCATAATTCACGCATTGCGTCCAACTCGGTGACGTCATCCGGAAGGTCGAAGAGCCCTTTGGCCCCGGCGGCATCGGGAACCCATTCCAGGTCGTAAAACACCGCCAGCTCACTGATCGGAGATCTAAGCATTGATATTTGACTCGAAGTTACTCGCGTTAAAGCGCTGAAATAACGTGCGCTTAACGATATTGACGCTCAGAGTGTAACACACTCGCGCGCCAATGTTTAAACATTTTCCCTGTTGAGGCGCCAGCAGTCACATTTGCAATTTTCACGTACTCAGCTATAGTGCTCAGAAGCGAGCATCATGGAAACGATTCAAACGCCGAAAAAGCATTCGAAACTCGGGATCGCGGGCTGCCTCATCGCTCTATTCGTATGGCTGTATTTTGCGATAGTTTTTGTTCTGACGTTCTATACTGACTGGTTCACAGGATTATTGTCTGACACATTTGTTCCGGAATCACGAGGGATCTCTGATCTCCGCGGCCTCGGCGTTGCGGTCGTTGTGTTTACCGTGATCTTCTTTTTCATTCCGGTCATCGGACATCTGATCGGCCTTATAATCTCGTTCATAGGATTATTCATCCCATCGAACAAGCGACTCTTTCCGGCCATCGGTATCTTTCTGAACTTGCTCCCCGGGCTGGTCCTTTTGATCCTGTATATTGTCGGCGGCCTTAGCGTTCCTGCCTGACCCTTCCGGCTCAAGATCCTCGCGGTGTATAACCGTTAAGGCCAAGTGCCCGGATACGGCTGAGTCTCACCTTATTGTCTATACGAAAGCGTCACTTAGGTTCGTTTTTGGTGCACGTCCGGCGTCATCTTTTCGCCGATCCGATCCAAACTCATTGAAAAATAAGCGAATCGGCGATTGGCACGTCCATTGCTATCAACATTTGTGACGACGATGAGTCGGGATACCTTTGGAGGGATAAAACTATGGTCAAAAGAGTTTACACAGTATTCATAATGGCAATCATGCTCGCGGTCGCGATCCCGGCCCTTTCGGTAACAGCCTCGGCTCAACGCCGTGGCAACGACCGGTACAGTAATAGCCCGCGGTATGCCGATCGCTATTACGATGAGTACTACGAGGATGATTATTACGAGGGCGAATATCGCCGGCCAAACGTCTATGACCGGCATCGCAAAGCCGTTAATATCGGAGTGGCGACCGCAGCCGGTGCCATCATCGGCGCACTGATCGGGGGCAAGAAAGGCGCTTTGATCGGTGCAGGTGCGGGAGTCGCGACCGGTGCGATCATAACTGCGAAACAGAAACCGCGTAATACGGAACGCTATCCGTACCGATACTGAGCAGCCTCACCTTTACCAAAAAGGCCTCGGAGTTCGTATTCAGAACTTCGAGGCTTTTTTTTCGAACTAATCTGTTACGGCTCCCAACGCACTGGACGAAACGAGTTTCGCGTACTTGGCGGCGACGCCGATGACCCTGCCGGTATCCGGAGGCCCTTTCCAGGTGAGCCGTCGCTCAGCGAGGACCTCGTCAGGAATATTCACCTGCAGAAGACGCCTTTCGGCGTCGATCGTGATACTGTCGCCCTCCATCAGGAGTGCGATGCTGCCACCGACAGCGGCCTCCGGGGCGACGTGGCCGACTACCATGCCGTAGGTCCCGCCCGAAAAACGCCCGTCAGTGATCAGCCCAACCGAATCACCCAGCCCAAGGCCGATTATCGCGGATGTCGGCGAAAGCATCTCGCGCATCCCGGGCCCGCCCTTTGGCCCTTCATAGCGGATGACGATAACATCACCGGCGTTGATCCTTCGGGCCATGATCGCGGCCATGCAGTCCTCTTCCGAGTCAAACACGCGGGCCGGACCCGTGATCGAAGTTTGCTTTATTCCCGTTATCTTTGCCACCGCGCCTTCTTCGGCCAGATTGCCGCGGAGGATCGCAAGATGGCCTTGCTGATACAGAGGCCGGTCAAATGTCCGCACGACATCCTGTTCTGCCGGAACCTCGCCCGAGACCCCGGCCAGGTTCTCCGCAACCGTTTTGCCCGTGATGGTGAGGCAGTCACCGTGCAGCAGCCCTTTGTCGAGAAGCATCTTCATCACCAGGGGAATGCCTCCTACCCTGTGAAGATCAGTTGCAACATACTTACCCGACGGTTTCAGATCGCATAGTACCGGAACCCTGCCGCGGATCTCTTCAAAATCATCGATCGTCAAGGCAACGCCGGCCGAATGGGCTATCGCAAGCAGGTGCAAGACCGCATTCGTCGACCCGCCGGTCGCCATTATCAAGGCGATTGCGTTCTGGAATGCCTTTCGCGTCATGATCTGCCTGGGCAAAAGTTCTCTTTCCACCGCAGCTGCCAGCGCGTTGACCGAATCTGTTGTGCTCAGCCGCTTTTCATCGTCCTCAGCCGCCATCGTCGAGGAATAGGGCAAACTCATCCCCATTGCCTCGATGGCGGAAGACATCGTGTTCGCCGTATACATCCCTCCGCACGAACCGGCGCCGGGACACGCATGTTTTTCGACGGAGTTCAATTGCTCATCATCGATCTTTCCAGCCAAATACTCGCCGACCGCCTCAAAGGCGCTGACGACCGTCAGGTCTTTGCCGTTCAAATGCCCGGCTTTGATCGTTCCGCCGTAAACAAAGATCGCGGGAATATTAAGCCTTGCGATGGCGATCATGGCGCCGGGCATGTTCTTGTCACAACCACCTATCGCCAGCAGACCGTCCATTTGCTGGCCGTTGCAAACGGTCTCAATAGAATCGGCTATTACCTCGCGCGAGATGAGCGAATATTTCATTCCCGGGGTCCCCATCGAGATCCCATCGCTCACGGTGATCGTGCCAAAGATCTGAGGCATCAATCCGGCTTTCCTTGCCTCGGCCACCGCCGCGTTTGCAAGCCCGCCCAGGCTAATGTTGCAGGGCGTGATGGTGCTGTAACCATTTGCTATACCAACGATCGGTTTATCGAAATCGTCGTCGCCAAAACCAACGGCTCGCAGCATCGCCCGATTGGGCGACCGCTCGACACCGGAAGTTGTTATTTTGCTTCTGATGTTATTTCCCATTGACAGTTCAAACAGATGGCGGGCTATACGACCGCGAACCGCGATTGTTCCTCGTCATCTTCGGCAGGGTCCTTCCCCCAACTCTCTAGGAACCAACCGCCGTCGATTCGCCACGATACAACTGAACGCGCTTCTCAAACACTTCACGCACCATCCGCACATCTTCCAAAAATGCCGGCAATTCCTCTAGTCTGAGTGCTTGAGGGCCGTCGACGACCGCCTTGTTCGGGTACGGATGAAAATCGACAAGGATCATATTTGCCCCCGCGATCACGCCCTGGGCCGTGACGTGCAAGATGTCTAGGATCCCATCCGAACTTCGCGAACGAGTGCCGACGGAATGTGACGGGTCGATACAGACGGGCATCCTGGTGATGCGTTTGACGACCGGAATATGTGCGAAATCGACCATATTCCGATGCGGATCACCAATATTCGTCTTCATACCGCGAAGTCCGAATACCACCTTCTGATTGCCCTCGCTCGCCAGGTATTCGGCGGCGTGTAGCGATTCGTCGAGCGTGATCCCGAAACCGCGTTTGAGCAGTACAGGAAATTCCTGTTGACGGCCGACGCTCTTGAGCAGTTCGAAATTCTGCGTATTCCGCGTGCCGATCTGCAGCATGACCCCCGTCGGACGTCCCGTTGCGTCAAGGGCATCGTTGATCTCATCCACGTGCGATTCGTGAGTGACCTCCATCGCGATGACCTTGATCCCGTATTTTCCGGCAAGTTCAAAGACGTACTTAAGGCAATTCTTGCCGTGGCCCTGGAACGAATACGGCGACGTACGCGGCTTATACGCTCCCATTCGCGTGCATACCTGGCCGTTCTCCTGCAGGGCTTTCATCATCGCTTCGACGCTCTCAGGCGAATCCACCGCGCAAAGGCCGGCGAAAACATTGAGGTTGTCCTGCCCGAAACGAACGCCGTTGTAGGTGAATTCCGATGGCCTCGTATCGTCTTTATGACGACCGAGAACACGGTATTCCTCAGAAACCCGCACGGCGTGATCGACCCCGGGGAACGAACGCATTTCCTCGAGTGAAAGCGCCGCCGTGTTGCCGATCAGGTAGATCTCGGTCAGGAGCTGCTCGTGCCCCTGAACGTGATGAACCCGAAACTCGATGCTTGTAAGATTGGTCAAATGACTTTCGAGTCGCTGATATTCGCGGGTCGTTTCGTCGACGTTTGGTTTTAATACTAAGATCATGGTCCGATAGATCAGTAAACAATAATCAAATAAACGGTGAACAGCTGCTCGTTCACCCTGCGCCGCCGCCGCCCAACCTGGTCGTTGAATACCGGCCAAGGAAGCGCACTCCCTGGGTCTCCTCCGCGAGCTCGGCCAACGCGCCGGCCAGATCCGCTTCGATGCTCGGTGCACCCAGATCGAGATAGATGTTGAACTCGCCCGGCGAATTGCGGATCGGCAAACTCTCGATCTTTGCGAGGTCGATATTTCGGCGAACCAAGGGCCGAAGGGCTCCATGCAAGGCTCCCGGTTTGTTCTTTAGCCTGATAACCAGCGAGACCTTTGATCCAGCGTTGCCCTCGTTCGGTTTTCCGGAAAGCAATGCAAAGCGGGTAAAGTTTTCGCTGTTGTCCTCAAGGTGTTCACGAAGGATCTTGCCGCCATATATTTCAGCCGTCCGGCGGCCGCCGATCCCGGCTCTCGTAACATCGCCGCTTTCGACTGCCCGTCGAACGCTTCCCGCTGTATCGTCGGCCGGAACGCTTTTGATATGCGGATAGGCCGCAAAAAAACGTCTACATTGCGCGAGAGCTGCCGGGTGCGATTCGACCGTTCTGATCGTCTCCATAGAAGCTCCCTCACACGCGACGAGGAAATGCGAGACCGGCAAAATGATATCCGCGATGATGTGCAGCGAACTGTCAAGCAGTAGATCGACGCACCGGTGGACGGAGCCGATCAGACTATTCTCCATCGGGGCAAGGATCAGATCGGCCTTTCCGGTTTCGATCGCGGCAAAAAGCTCTTCGAAAGTAGGCAGAGAAACGCTTGTGCGATCCTCCCCAAACATCCCGATCACGGCTTCCTCGCTGAAAGTGCCGCGGTCGCCCAGAAAAGCAATTCGCGAATCTCCATCGACGGTGACCGCCTCAACGGATGACGCGGCCTCTTGAAACGGCTTCGCATAGGTTTTTTGCTGGAGCAGCAGCGACTCGTCGATAATGCGCTGGAAGATGTTGTCGATGCTGTGGTCATCCAGAGGGCCCGTGTTCTCACGACGCAGTCTCGCCAGAACCTCGCGTTCACGCTCCGGATCGCAAAGTGAACGCTCGTCATTTGCCTTCGCGGCCCCTACGCTGAGGGCGATCCCGGCCCGCCGATTTAGTAGCCGAAGCAACTCGCCATCAATAGCGTCGATCTCAGCCCGCGGATTGTTAATGGTCGGAGCGGTCATACAGCTAGACGGCCCACAAATTCTGTCCCGGGTTGCTGTGAAGGCTCTTGTCCGTTCCCGATTGCCAATCGGAACGCGCCTTCGAGCAAATATCTATCGCGATCGTATCTTCCAGCACTTCGGATGAATGCTCGACGCCGGGCGGGATAAACAACATCTGGTTCGAGCGTACGATCACCTCGCCGTCGGGCAGATTAAACCGCCAGGCCCCTTTGAGAACAAAGATCACCTCTTCGGAATCATGAGAATGTGCCTGTGTTACCTCACCTTCATGAACCTCAACCCTTGCAACGGTCAAGGTGTCACCGTGGGCCATTTGCCGGAAATAGGAGGAACTGACCTCGTCGCTCTCCAACCCGTTTAGATCAACCAACTTCATTCCAATTCCCCGGTTCTGCACGTACGGCAAAGCACTCCGCGCGGCCTTTCTCAATTCTTCGCCGTGTTTACGAGCGTATTTTGCGATAGCCATGGCATCATCGCCCGCAGCTTCTCGCCGACTTCCTCTATCTTGTGAGCCTTGCCTTCAGCTTCAAGACGATTGAAATTCTCCTTGCCGTTGTCGCATTCGCTCATCCATTCGTCGGCAAACTGGCCGCTCTGGATCTCACCCAGGATCTTCTTCATCTCCGCTTTCGTAGCGTCGGTAACGATCCTACTGCCGCGGGTGAGGTCGCCGTACTCGGCCGTATTCGAGATAGAATAGCGCATATTGCCGATCCCGCCCTCGTAAAGGAGATCAACTATCAACTTCATCTCGTGCAGGCATTCAAAATACGCCATTTCGGGCGAATAGCCCGCCTCGGTCAGTGTCTCAAATCCTGCCTGAATAAGCGATGTCAATCCGCCGCAGAGCACCGCCTGCTCGCCGAACAAGTCGGTTTCCGTTTCTTCACGGAAGGTCGTCTCGATCACGCCTGCACGTCCTCCACCGATGGCCGATGCATAGGCTAGCGCGACCTGAGCCGTATCGCCCGAAACATCCTGATGTATCGCCATCAAGCACGGCACACCCCGGCCACGCGCATATTCGCTCCGAACCAAGTGGCCCGGGCCTTTGGGGGCGACCATGAAGACGTTGACGCCAGCCGGCGGCTCGATCTTCTTAAAATGAATGCCGAAGCCATGCGCGAAGGCCAGATATTTGCCGTCAGCCAACGCAGGCTCGATGTCGTTTCTATAGATCGTCGGCGCAAGTTCGTCCGGGACGACCATCATGATCACATCGGCCTTCTCCGCCGCTTCACGTGCAAAGGTGACCTCGAGCCCGGCTTCCTCTGCCTTCTTCCAGGACTTGCTATCCGCGTGGAGTCCGACGATCACGTCGCAGCCCGAATCTTTCAGGTTATTCGCATGAGCATGGCCCTGCGATCCGTAACCGATCACCGCTATCCGTTTGGATCTAAGTATGTTAGCATCGGCGTCCTTATCGTAAAAAACTTTCATGGTTTATTTCCTAGTTTGTCCTTTTGGTCATGTAATTGAAGGCAATAGCTGTTTCTTAAGTGAGAAACGGCCAGCCTAAGCTGCCGCTCTCTCGGCCTGCTCATCCGTCATCAATCGCGACAGCCGGTTGATCGCGACGCAGCCGCTTCGGGTTACCTCGCGGATCGCGAACGGCTGGAGCATATCGATAAAGGTATCCACCTTGTCCATTGTGCCAGACAGCTCAAGGATCATTCGCTCGTGCGAAATATCGACGACCTTTGCCCGAAAAATATCAACAAGACTCATCACTTCCTGTCTTTCCGTACCCGATTTGACCTCGACATCGATCAAGGCCATCTCGCGTTCAATATGCGGCAGGCTCGTAACGGCTTTGACCTCGCGAACACGCGCAAGCCGCGAGCACTGCTTGATTATCTGCTCGACGGTGCGGTCATCGCCGCTTGTAACAACCGTCGCCTTCGACCACGCCGGCTCAAGCGTTTTGCCGACCGTGATCGTCTCGATATTAAAGCCCCTGGCAGAAAACAACCCGACGATCCGCGAGAGCTCGCCCGGCTGATTGGCAACAATGATTGAAATTGTATGACGCATAAAACAGTTGTCGGCCACGATCGGTCAGAAACTTGCCCCGAGTTTTCCGTATTGGCTGCTCCGCCTACTTCAGGATCATATTCCGCGACGCACCACCGACCGGCACTATCGGGAAAACATTTTCTTCCTTAGAGACCACGATGTCCCAGATCGTGACGCCCTTGTATTCGAGTCCTTGTTCAAGAACCGCTTTCAATTCGCCCGGAGTTTTCGCCCGCAGCCCTTGTGCCCCATATGCCTCGGCAAGCTTTACAAAATCGGGCGAGATCGACAGGTCCACCTCGGAATAAGCACGCTCGTAGAACATTTCCTGCCACTGCCGTACCATGCCTAGATAGCCGTTGTTCATGATCAGGACCTTGAGCGGCACCTTATACTGTATCGCCGTAATGATCTCCTGATTTGTCATTTGAAATCCGCCATCGCCGACTATAGCGATGACCTGCGTATCGGGAACCGCTATTTGCGCACCCATCGCGGCCGGCAACCCAAAGCCCATGGTTCCCAGTCCGCCGCTGTTGATCCACTGGCGGTTCCTCTTGAACGGATAGAACTGAGCCGCCCACATCTGGTGCTGCCCGACGTCGGAAACGATAACCGCGTCACCGTTCGTCACCTGGTATAGAGTTTCTATCACCTGCTGCGGTTTGATCTCAAATTCGGAATATTCACACGCGAGCGGCACTGCCTCTTGCCATTTCCGGATCTCGCCCCACCAGGCTCCGAGCCGTTCACGATGATCTCTCGTGCCGCGCCTGCTCAGCATTTCTGCCATTATCTCAAGCGCAACGCGGGCATCGGCGATCACTGGATATTGGGGTTTCCTGATCTTTCCGACGTTCGATGCGTCTATGTCGATATGAACCACCTCGGCATCTGGTGCAAACTCCGCGAGCTTTCCGGTTACGCGGTCGTCGAAGCGCACGCCGATCGCCACCAGTAGATCGCTCTCGGCAACCGCCATGTTTGCCGTGTAAGTGCCGTGCATACCAAGCATGCCTAGACATTGTGCGTGAGCGGTCGGGAACCCGCCGAGGCCCATCAACGTCGGCGTTACCGGCACACCAAGTGTTTCTACCACCCGCGTCAATGCATCCGAAGCGCCGCTGGTCACAACACCGCCGCCGACATAAAACACCGGTTTTTTGGCGCTAAGCACCTTGTCGAGTGCGACCTCGAGCATCTCACGGTCACAGTCTTGCTGGACCGGCTGGCAGCTCAAAAATCGAACACGGTCTTTGCGGTACTCGCACAATGCCGCGGTCACATCCTTCGGGATATCGATCACCACGGGCCCCGGCTTTCCTGTGCTCGCGAGATGAAACGCCTCGTTCACAGCGTTCTCAAGATCCTCGACATTGCGTACCAGATAATTGTGCTTGACGATCGGCAGCGTGACACCGAAGGTGTCAACCTCCTGAAACGCATCGGTCCCGATGACAGCCGTCGGGACCTGACCGGTTATTACAACCAGCGGGATAGAATCCATATACGCATCCGCGATCCCTGTAACCGCATTCGTTGCTCCGGGACCCGATGTCACGAGAGCAACACCCACCTTCCCGGTCGCCCGCGCGTACCCCTCGGCGGCATGGACGGCGCCTTGCTCATGGCGAACGAGGTAGTGCGTGATCTCGTCGCGATACCGCCAGATCTCATCATAGATGTGCAGAACGGCACCACCCGGCAGGCCAAAGATCGTGTCGACGCCATTTTCGATCAGCGACCTGACAAGGATCTCGGCCCCACGCACTTGAGTTCGCGGGTTATCTACGGCTGCTTGCTCTGTTTCAGCAAAACTGGTTTGGGTCGCGTATTCCATTGTTCTAGTCTATTACAATTTCTTTTTATTTCTAAAAGATTATTATATTTATTTATGAGATTCAATCCCTGAATTTCGAATCTGCAAAAGAAAAGAGCCACCATCCTTTACTTGGATAGTGGCCTTTTCGAAACCCTCGCTGATCGAATCCGCCGCTATCCGCTGTAAATGAAAATGACTACAAAGCTAATGCTTACAAGAGTATTTACCGCGGCAAAAATGCCACTGATAAAATTGATCGCAAATTGACGACTGTTGTTTTCCATTTTTTGCCTTTCAGGCGTTCGATCCCTTCCAAACTATCGCAACGAATAAACTCCTGTCAATACCGATTCGCATGAATTTAAAAAGGATAGGAGTTTGCCGCGATCATGGTGTCTGCGATGCGCTGCCGCGCCGCGATCGTATTAACCGGCGAGTTGTTCTTTGTAAACCGCTTGAGGGCGACGAGCAAAGTGCGGCCTTCATCACCTTCGGCAATGGCGGCAATGGTGTTTTTGGCTTTCGCCTCGACACGCTGGATAGCGTCGTTGCAGAAGACGCTGGCCATATCGATGCAGCGGCCGGCTGCTTCTTCGCCATTCCCGTCGGCGTACTTCTTGGCACGCATGATCGCCGTTTCCATCTGGTAGGCGTCCATAATGATATCTGCACAATTTAGGAGAACTTCCTGCTGCTCGCTAAGGCCCATCATATACTTTTGCGCAGCGGTGCCAAGGACCATCAGGGCAGTCTTCTTCGCATTTTGAGCAAGCTTAGTTTCGGCAGCGAGCAATGACGTATCCTCGTCGAAAGACATGCTCGGATTCAGGAGCTCTTCCTGCAGAGCTTTTGCAGCCTGCAATAGGCCGAGCTTGCCCTTCATCGCCCGCTTCATCAGCTGGCCCGGAATGAGCATTCGGTTGATCTCGTTCGTGCCTTCGAAAATGCGGTTGATGCGGCTGTCGCGATACGCCTTTTCAGCCGGATAGTCCGCCGAATAGCCGTAACCGCCGTAGATCTGGACCATCTCATCGACGACGTAGTCCAGCGCTTCGCTGCACGCGACCTTATTGATCGACGATTCGACCGCGTACTCCTCTATCGACTGCATTTTCTTGGCGTTATCGGCTCCATCGCCTATCAGCGCGTCGATCATGCCGACCGTACGATAGGTGATCGATTCGGCAACCCACGTGCGGATCGCCATCTCGGCAAGTTTGTGTTTGATCGCACCGAACGACGAGATCTTTCTATTGAATTGTTCGCGTTCGTTGGCGTAGCGCACAGCATGATGGATGGCCAGTTTCGCACCGCCGGTAACGCTTGCGCCGAGTTTGAACCTGCCGACGTTCAGAATGTTGAACGCGATCTTTGCGCCGTCGCCGACATTCCCGATCAGATTCGTCGCCGGGATCTTGCAGTCCGACAAGATCAAAGGCGTTGTCGATGACGATTTGATGCCCATCTTGTGTTCCTCAGCCCCGGGACGGCAGTTCTCGCTGCGTTCGACGACAAATGCCGAGAACTTATCCTTTTCACCGTCGATCTTTGCAAACACAATGAAAACGTCGGCAAAACTGCCGTTCGAGATAAACATTTTCTCGCCGTTGAGGATGTAATGCTGGCCGTCGTCGGTGAGTTTCGCGGTGGTTTTTGCTCCCTGGGCGTCGGAGCCCGAACTCGACTCGGTCAGGCAGTATGCGCTGACGACCTCGCCGGAAACGATCTTCGGGATCCATTTCTTTTTCAGCTCTTCCGAGCCAAAATACAGGATCGGCAGCAGCCCGATCGACGTCTGCGCGCCGAACGTCGTACCAAAACCGCCAGCGCGGCCCATCATCTCGGCGATCACGACGCCGGTCGTTTGATCGAGACCGAGCCCGCCGTATTCCTCCGGTATCGTCGCCCCGAGCAGACCTAATTCGCCGCCCTTTCGGACCAGATCACGTGCGACTTCCCACGCGTGCTGCTCCATCGCGGGCAGTTGCGGAGCGACCTCGTTATCGACAAATTCCTTCGTCGTGTCGCCGATCATCCGCTGCTCTTCATTCAGATCCTCCGGCGTAAAGACCGCATCAGCCGTACTTTCGGCGATCAAGAATTCACCGCCCTTCATGTATTCTTTTTCCATCTGTGCTTCCATAATTATTTTTCAATGCCAACGCCCAAGGGAAGACATTTGCTTTTAAGTTAAATGCTTTGCGTCTTCGTTCCTACGCGTCTTTGCACTAGATCTCCTAACCTAATCTCTCGAATATCCCGGCGGCGCCCATGCCTCCGCCTACGCACATTGTGACCATGCCGTAGCGTTTGCCTGTGCGTATTAGCTCCTGCAGAACGGTTGCGGTCAATTTGGCTCCTGTGCAGCCAAGCGGATGTCCGAGAGCCACGGCTCCGCCATTTACGTTTACTTTGCTTGGATCCATCTCAAGCACCTTCATTACCGAAAGGCCTTGGGCGGCAAAGGCTTCGTTCAGTTCGATCACGTCGATCTGATCTAATGTGAGGCCCGCCATTTTTAGAGCCTTCGGGATCGAGTAAACCGGCCCGATGCCCATCTCTTCCGGCAGGCAGCCGGCGGTCGCGTAGGAGACGAATCGCGCGAGCGGCGTCAATCCCAGTTCTTTTGCTTTGTCCGCCGACATCACGACCGCAGCCGCCGCGCCGTCGGACATCTGCGAAGAGTTTCCGGCGGTAACGGTCCCGGCGGCGTGAAACACGGGCTTTAGCTTTGCCAACCCCTCAGGCGAAGTGTCGGCACGCGGGCCTTCGTCCTGAGCAAAGACGATCTCTTTGCGGCGAACGCGGCCCTTTTCATCAAACTCATCGACGTACACATTGACCGGTACTATCTCGTCTTTGAATTTACCTGATCCTATTGCGGCCAGGGCCTTGCGGTGCGAGTCATAAGAAAACTCGTCGGCCTGTTCACGCGTGATCTCATATTTCCTTGCGAGATTCTCGGCCGTAAGGCCCATGTTCAAATAGTAGTCCGGATAGCTGTCAACGATCGCCGGATTTGGCCGCACGACATTGCCGCCCATCGGGATCATCGACATCGTTTCAAGCCCGCCCGCGACGATCGCGTCAGCTCCGCCGGTCATGATGCGTTCCGCAGCGAGCGCGATGGTCTGCAAGCCTGACGAACAATAGCGATTGACCGTCATCGCCGAAGTCTCAACGGGCAAACCCGCCGCGATCATTGCCGTACGGGCCACGTTCATCCCTTGCTCAGCCTCGGGAAAAGCGCACCCCATGATCACGTCCTCGATCAGCGACGCGTCGACGCCAGACCGTGCGACCGCTTCCTTGATCGCCGCCGCACCCAGATCGTCCGGCCGCGTGTTTCGCAACGTGCCTTTAGGCGCCTTTCCTACGGCCGTCCTAACGGCCGAAACTATCACTGCTTCTTTCATAATTCTTATGCTGTCACAAAATGAGTGAACGTTCATTCATTTTTTCATTCTTTTTCAGTTTTGGCAAGATTTCTTTTAACATTTCCAACTGCTGCGCTATAAAAGAATTGGCGCTCAAGGTCGTGTTGTCTCTCACCTCTCTGCAAGAAACGTATGAAAAAATCATTTTTGATCATTGGCTGCATCTTTGTGTCCTCGATCGGACTCATGGCTCAGGACAGCATTTTGCTCTGCCAGAATCAGGTAAGGGCGAAGCAGTACGAGACCGCGTTAAAGACCTGTCAGGACGCGGCGAAGACAAATGCTCAGATCGGCAATGCGGGTTTGGGCTTTGCCTATGCTGGACTGTTGGACTGGGCGAATGCCGTTAAGGCTTTCACCATTCTAATAGATGCTGATCCAAGATCATTTGAGGCATTTGCAAACCGAGGCTCGGCGAATTTCAATTTGGGAAATTATAAGGCTGCTTATGATGACCTATCACAAGCGGCGAGAATAGAACCGCGAGTGGCAGCTCGCCTGCAACCCCAAATTGCGGCTGCGCGCGAGATAGCCGAACTGCTGCCGATCAAGAAAGCTCCTACCGATGTTGAACGACGTTCGTTGCAGGCCTCATTGGCGGCGAACGACCTGCTCATTGGACGCTCGGTAAAAAAGTTGAACAAAGAGCCTCAGGCCAATATAGACGCGCTTGACCGCCAGATCTCCGATAAGATCGACGAGGCGATCCGAATAAACAAGCACAATGCCCATGCATACTCGATACGAGCAGGCTTATACGAAGCTCAAGGAGTAAACGCCAAGGCTCTGGTCGAACACACCAAAGCGATAGCAATTGATCCGCGCTCAGACTCGAACTTTCACCGCCGCGGACAACTCTACGCAAAGATGAAGAATTATCCGTTTGCCATCGCAGATTTCACAAAAGCGATCGAGCTGGCAGGGACGCAGACCGTTTATTACAATTCGAGATCTGACGCATATGAAAAGTCAGGCCAGATGGACAAGGCTCTGCAGGACCTGACACGAGCTATAGAACTGCAGCCAAGGAACGCGTTCGCCTATAACATGCGTGCTAGTTTTTATCAGCGGCGTAACGACAGCGCAAAAGAACTGACCGATCTGAACAAGGCGATCGAACTCGACCCAAAAGATGCGAATGTTCGGCTCTCACGCTGCCAATACTACAATGGAGTCAAGAAGTTTACTGAAGCCATAGCCGATTGCACGATTTCCATCGATCAAAAGAGCTACATAATTTCCGACCTGGCGGTTTTTGAAAGAGCCGTCGCCTACACAGGCCTTAAGAAATACGCCCTTGCCATTGCTGACCTTTCAAAAGCAGAATCATCCGGAATGGTCTCAAACGCAGATATATTTGCACAACGGGGAATCATTCTTACCGCAGAAGGAAAGAAGGCAGAGGCAAAGGCCGCATTTGATGATGCTCTCAAGGTCGATCCCAAAAATCAGAAAGCTCTCGACGGATTGAAAAACATCAAATAGATATCAGAACTGGCCACTATCGGCCACGATCGAAGTCGGCTCGAAGATACAGAACCATTGGGATCGAGTTAGTGAAGATACAGTCCGAATTTCGCTTTGTCATTCTGGTGCTGTTAGAGATTCGAGCTTCTTCGCAACCCGATGTACATCCAACATCCTGGCCGTGCCTTCACCGCCGCTGGTTGCACACGATGCGAACATACGCCAGTTGCTTTCTGCGAGGGCATATTTTTCGATCTGCTCAGGACCGTTTAACGTGTCGCCCCAGTTCTCGTAAAAGCTTCCCCGGATCTCGTTATCCGGAAAATAGCCAAAGCCGCGATCGGTCTCGGCCAGCATCGCCTCTTCGGCCTCGGAATAGCGGCCGGCCGACGCCAGGTCGCGCCAAGGCATGCCGGTCAGCTCACGGCAGCGAATACGGGCATATTCGCGGGCCGAAAACCCCGAAGGACCATCGCCGCCTGAAATAAAAGGATCGTCGCCAAATTGGCAGTAGTGGTCGAACAGGTCATCGGCCGTCCGCCCTGTCACGTCGAATTCTGAAAGCGAACGATCGACCACACTCTTGGCCGCGGCGACAGCGTCGTCTAGCCGGGCAAACTCGCCAAATACACGTCGCGACGACTCATCCATATAATGCGAATTTTCATCGATCAAAACCGTGTACGTCATATAGCAACCTCGACCATTCGAACATCAAAGGACTCGCTAATGACAATAGGATCGATCTCAACCAGAAACCCGCGTTTTCCGCCATTGATATAGATCCGCTCGATATCAAATATTGTTCGCTCGGCAAAGACAGGGATCTTCGTCTTCATACCAAACGGCGATGTGCCGCCAATCAGATACCCAGTCCATTTCGAAGCCCTTTCAGGTGTCGCCGGCTCGACCGATTTGACGCTCAAAAGGCGCGCCAGATTCTTTGCCGAGACCTCGCGGTCTCCGTGCATCAAAACGGCGATCGGGTCTTTTTCATTGGTTTCAAAGATCAAAGTCTTGATGATGGCGTGTTCATCTACGCCAAGCTGTCGCGCCGATTCGGCAGTCCCACCTTTGGGGACATAGTCGTAAAGGTGCGGCACAAAATCGACTTTTTTCTCCCGCAAGAATCGAACGGCAGGTGTTATCGGATGATCCATGCTATTTTCCCGAAAAAATATGGATCGCAAGGGCCGCGAGCAGGAGCCCGATGGCCGCTATGTCGAACAAAGCTACTCGCCCGAGCTCCTGGTTGACACCGGCTGACGAATATACGAGATATAGAAACGCTGCCTTGCCGATCAACGCCGCGACAATAGCCGGGACGACAAATTCCTTCCTAAATGCCCCGTAGATCAAAGCGAGCCCGAGCAATCCGAGCATCACGGCACGATGCCGCATAACGACCGAAAGGTTGGTCTCCGAGACATCGATCGCATACAACGAAAGGCTGCGTTCCGGCGAGAAAAATACGATCGCTGGTGCCAGATTCAGGATCCCGACGATCAAGAGCAACCCTGAAACGATCCAATCCTTCATCCGATCTCCTTGTAACGAAAGCAGGTCGTCAAATGGTCGTTCACCATTCCGGTCGCCTGCATGAATGCATACATAATGGTTGACCCGACAAACTTGAAACCGCGTTTTTTCAGATCCTTCGACATCGAATCTGAGATCTCAGTTCTAGCCGGCACATCCTCGTGCCGCGTTCGCTTGCCATCGATCGGACGCCCGCCGACGAACGACCAGATATACTTATCGAACGACCCGAATTCTTCCTGCACCGCCAGAAACGCCTTGGCATTTCCGACAGAAGCAGCGACCTTCAGCCGGTTGCGAATAATACCGGGATCCTTGAGCAGCTCGGTGCATTTTGCTTCGGTATATCCCGCGACCTTCACAGGATCAAAATTATCGTACGCTTTTCGATAATTCTCGCGTTTGGCAAGGATCGTGTCCCAGCTCAAACCCGCCTGCGCCCCTTCCAGGATCAGGAACTCGAACAGCCTACGGTCATCATGAACCGGCACGCCCCATTCTTCGTCGTGGTAGGCGAAGTTAACTTCTTTTTGTGACCAATCGCAGCGTTTCACTGATCTACTCACTGTCCGGTCTTGACGATCACGAGGCCCTTTTCCGGCTCGCGATTGTCATATCTCATCTCGAGCTTCTCGCGGCCTCCGTATTTGGCGATCAAACCCGTTTTTGTGACGCTCAGCTTGCTGTCGTAATAGTTGTAAGAGCAGGAAGCGTATATCTCGCTTTGTACCTGGCGGTTCCTGAGCGTTTTGTCCGCTTTGATCCAGAGGATCGCCTGCGGACTGTCGCCACCGCACGGCGCCATTGGGTTTGTCACCGGAGGCCCGCTTCGGACGTTCGCGACCAGATATAGAAAGCCATCCTTTTCGACCGTAAAAAGAGTTCGATAACGATGCGGTGGATTGCCCGGTAAACTGCCGTTTTCGCCTATAAGGGCTTCATCCAGATCAAAGATCACCGAACGCTTGCCATACGCTAATTCAACCTCAGAATATTTCCTCGCGACGATCTTCATCTGCGCCGCCGCCTCGATGGAGAGGAACAACATTATGATGGTTATCGCGAAGAGGCTCCGCATCGTCATCGCTCTATCCTATCGACCTTCAGATAGCAGACACTCGCTGCCAATACCGGGTCTTTAACTGCGGTCATAGTTCCAGTAAGTCTAACCTTGTCACCGAGTTTTACGAATTCGCCGCTATTGTCGCGTATCTTGATGTCCTCCGGCTTGAAACTGCCCTCGATCTTCTCGACCGTGTTCGCCGAGGAACCGACCGCGATATCAGCGGTAAAGCCCTCAGTATCACTCCCATCCTTCATTAAACGGAATCCACATTCCATCCGGCCGCTCGTATTCGAGCATAGAACGCCGCCTTTGTTCTTCAGCAAGCCTTCGACCTCGATGTATTTCTTGTTACTCGCATCGCTGCACGCGCTCGAGTATTCAACCCGCTCACCCTTTGAATTGCAGGCCGAGAAGGTAAGTGAAATGACGGTCATGGTAACCAACAGCGTTTTCTTCATATAGTTTTGCGTTTTAGATTGTCTATTTGTGACGAACGACCGGCTTCCCGCGCGCCCGTTACCTCGAACGGCCGGACCGGCTTTTGGGATCTCGTGGGCCGAACCCTCCAGCCCGTGACCAGTAAGGTATATGTTACCTCTTTTTTGCGATGTAGAGCGTTTTCTCGATCGTCGCGTGCACAATGCCAGATTTGTCCTTCAGTTCAACGGTATAGATCCGGTCGACGGACCGCTCGGTCTCCGCCAACCGCTTGATCTCACTAATCTCTTCCGGCGTTAGCACGAAATCAGCCCATAGTGTCGTCTTGCCGGGCTTTCGGAACCTGACGCTCGCCGCCTTGTCCCAAACTACATAACCCTTGCCCAAAATGTTCATAAGCATGAGCATGTAGATCGGGTCGATACTCGCGTAAATACTGCCGCCGTAGATCGTTCCGACATAGTTTCGAGTACGCCACGAAAGCGGCAAACGTATCCTCGCCTCATGCCAGTCATCCGAAATATACGCGACTCGACCGCCGGTGCCGCGATACGCCGGAAACAGATTGAAACCCCAACGAAAGATCCGGCTCTTAAAACTCTCAGGCATCAGACTAGAATGACCTAAGCGGAAAAGCCGGCGCTCGCCATGACGCGTTTAGCCTGTCGGATATGGCGCTTGGTATGTTCCACCAGAACCGTGAATGCATCGTCTAACTTGTAGGTGAATACGGCGAGAAAGGGAGAAGTGAAAACAGTCTTTTCTCTATCGGCGGCAGCACATGCTTCGACTTTCTGATTTACTTCAGCGATATGCTCGACGAACTGCCTGACAATGTCTGCGGGGACTTCGCTCGGCGGCACGATCCTGTTAGATGGAGCCTTCGCCTTTTTCGAATCCTCAGTTACCGCTTTGATAAAGAATCGGCCACCCCATCCAGTCAGCGGCGAGTAGTTTTCCCAAAACGAATTCTTGCGAGTACCGGAGGCGAGCTTTTCGAACTCGGGATAGAATTCGTGATTTGTCAGAATGATATGCTCGAGACACTGGGCTATGCTCCAGCCTTTCTCCGACGGTTTCCAGTTTAACTGGTCCCCCGAAAGCCCTCCGAATGATGCGACGACATCCGTCGCCGCATCGGACATCTGTGAAGTTATGCTTTGAATTCGTTCGTCCACGGTGTACTCCTGAAAACTCCGCCCCGTCCTCAACAACCTCGGCGTTACAATAATAGTTGAACGCCAAGGAGCTAATTCCGCAGGGGCTTACCGGTTTTGAGCATTGCCGCTATACGTTCCTGCGTTTTTCGCTCGCCACAAAGTGATAGGAAGGCCTCGCGTTCCAGGTCTAGAAAATAGCGTTCAGAGACGTAGGTTCGGTGATTCAGATCGCCGCCGCTCATTACTTTGGCGAGTTTCTTACCGATCAGAACATCGTGATCAGACACATAGCCGCCCTGCTTCATCATATGTAGAGCGAGCTTCATCGCCGCCTGCGCCGATTCGCCCAAGGCGAGGATATCGGTCTTCTCGACAGGCTGCACGTACCCGGAAGCGACCATATTCAGCACTTCCTGCTTTGCGTCAGCGATCAGACGGTCACCATTCATCGAGATCCCATCCGACTCGCGGAGCAACCCCCACGCCCGTGCTTCCTGAGCCGACGTCGCCACCTTCCCCATGCCGATCATCTCGAAAGTCTTTTTCAGGAATGCCAACGGGTCGGCATCCGGAGCTTTTGCCGCTGCGTTCATCGCCCGCATGGTCATCTCTTTAGTGCCGCCGCCCGCCGGTATCAAACCAACCCCGACCTCGACCAGACCGATGTAGGTCTCTGCCGCCGCCTGAACGCGGTCGCCGTGCATTGCGATCTCACAGCCGCCGCCGAGCGTTAACCCGTAGGGCGCTGTAACGACAGGCTTTGGCGAATAACGCATCCGCATGACCGCATTCTGCAGCCCGCGGATCGAGAGGTTGATGTCGTCCCATTCCTCTTCTTGAGCCGCGAGCAGCAGCATCATTATATTGGCCCCTGCGGAGAAGTTGCCGCCCTGATTGCCGACAACAAGCCCCGCGAAGTTGCGTTCGACCTCGTCGAGAGCGAAGTTCATCATCGCAACGGTATCGCCGCCGATCGAGTTCATTTTCGAATGAAACTCAAGACATGCAACGCCGTCTCCGATATCGATCAGCGATGCACCCGGATTTGATCTGATAACACCAGTGCGCTCCTTGATGTCCTTGAGGATCATCACACCGGGCCGCTCGGGCATCGGCCTGTATTCGCCAGCGACGAGATCGTAAAACGAATGGTGACCTCCCTCGTTCTTATAGAACGAGGTCGCCCCTGAGGCAAGCATCGCTTCAACATTCGCCGGTATCGGCTGTCCTTCCTTGCGCATCCGCTCGACCGATTCGGCGACACCGATCGCGTCCCACGCCTCAAAAACACCGATCTCCCAGCCAAATCCCCACTTTATTGCGTTGTCGATCTCGACGATAGTGTCGGCGATCTCGGGAATCCGATTGGCGGCATAACGCGAAACACGCGATGTCGTCTTCCACAGGAATTCGCCAACGCGGTCATCTCCCCAGACGAGAGTTTTCACGCGTTTTGCCCGATCATCGATGCCTTTTGCAGCATCGAGCGACGGGAACTTCGTCTTGACCTGCGGTTTGTATTGGAACGTCGCGAGATCGAGCTCGAGGATGACACGTTTACCTTCAGCATCCTTCGATTTCTTAAAGAAGCCGCCGCCCGTCTTGTCGCCAAGCAGTTTCTTATCGAGCAAAGACGTGATCAGTTCGGGGATCTGAAAAACCTCGCGATCCTCATCATCGGGCACCGCCGGGTAGAGATTATTCGTAACGTGGGCCGTCACATCAAGGCCGACAAGATCGCTCGTCCTGAATGTTGCCGACGAAGCGTGGCCGATGGCTTTTCCGGTCATTTGATCGACCTCTGTCGGCGTCCACCCACCCGCGATCATCTCGTGAATGGTGGCCATCATCCCGAAAACACCGATTCGATTGGCGATGAAATTCGGACGATCCTTCGCCGGCACGACGCCTTTGCCGAGTCGTCTATCAAGGAATCCCGAAATACCGCAAGCGATCTCGCCGCTCGTTTTCGAACCCGGGATCACCTCGACGAGCTTCATATAGCGCGGCGGATTGAAGAAGTGAATTCCAACAAAATGCTGCTTGAAATCGTCTGAGAATGGCTCTGCGATAGCGTCGATCGGGATACCGCTCGTATTCGATGCGATAACGGCCCCCGGCTTACGATAACGATCGACATCGGCAAAGAGTTTGTGCTTGATCTCAAGATTCTCTACCACCGCCTCGATCACCAGATCACAGTCCTTGATCTTCTCCAGATCGTCGGTGAAGTTGCCGGTCGTGATGAGCTTAGCATTGTCGCCAAGCATGAACGGCGCCGGTTTCAGCTTCTTCGCCGCTTCAAACATTGAATTAACGATCCGGTTCCGCACCTGCGGCGATTCCAGCGTCAGCCCCTTTGTCTCCTCATCGCTTGTCAATTCCCTCGGAGCAATGTCCAGGAGAAGCGTCGGGATACCCGCGTTAGAAAGATGTGCCGCAATGCCCGCACCCATTGTCCCGGCACCCAAGACAGCAGCTTTTGTGATGTTCATAAATGTGTTACCGAAAGTATCTTTTTCAAGTCTTCTAGACTGAGCAAATTATAACTGAATGAATATTCATTCAGCAACTTGAAAAAACGCTTGTCATCGATATGTATTGCGTATTACAATATCCTTATCGATATGGAAACCGTAACACTTTCACCGAAATTTCAAGTTGTCATCCCACGGTCGATCCGCGAAGCTTTAGATCTTACGCCCGGCGAGAAACTGCGAGTTCTGCGATATTCGGACAGGGTCGAGTTCATACCGGTCAAGGCCGTATCCGAGATGCGTGGCTTTCTTCGCGGTATAGATACGGAGATCGAGCGAGAGGATGATCGCCTATGAACCGGCTGAATGTCGTCGATTCGTCCGGCTGGCTCGAATACCTGGCAGACACGGATCGTGCCGCATGGTTTACCGAGCCGATCGAGGATACAGAGAACCTGATCGTGCCGGTCATCTCGATCTATGAGGTCTGCAAAAAGGTCCTGCGAGAACGAGGCGAAAATGAAGCCCTCCAGGTTGCCAGCGTTATGCAGTCCGGCCGCGTAGTCGATCTCGACGCGGCACTGGCCGTCGAAGCGATCCGGCATAGAATGCCCCTCGCGGACAGTATCATTTATGCGACGGCCCTCCGCTTTCGAGCGACCGTTTGGACCCAGGATGAGGACTTCAAAGAACTCCCGAATGTTCGCTTCTATCCCTCTTAACTTTCCCGAGCCTGATCAACGTCGGCAGAACTCTCATTTCGTGCCGAGCATTCGGCAAACAATACCTGTCAGCCTCCGGGGTGTGGACATCGGATCGTTCCATCGAACGACACCGATCCTAGCCGAGACTGCCGTCTATCACCGTAACGCCGAGCGTGGCATGATCATTCATGGTTACGAGTGCGTCGGGGCTTTCGCGGAGAGAAATGGTCCGGCCGATGAGTTTTTGCGGTTCGAGCCTGCCGACACGGATCATTTCGAGCATTTCCGGGTATCGGTGAGCCTGCATTCCGTGGCTGCCGACGATCTCGAGTTCGCGGCCGATGACTTTGTCGATGGGAACGGGCGGCGCGTGTTTGCCTGATTCCATGATGCCGACTTGTATATGCTTGCCGCGTTTGCGTAACGAGGAGATCGAATCAAATAAAATACTCGGATGGCCAAGGGCGTCGATCGAGACATGGGCTCCGCCCTCGGTGATGTCGAGAATTGCCTCGACCGTGTTTCCGTAAGTCGAATTGATCACCGTGTCGGCGCCGAGCGAGCGGGCAAATTCTAGTTTGTCGTTGGCTATATCGATCCCGATAACACGCGCACCGAACGCTGCCGCTATCATTATCGCCGATAGCCCAACGCCGCCGCATCCCCAGACGGCGACCCATTGTTCAGCGGCGACTTTCCCTTGATCGACAACGGCTCGAAACGAGGTCGCAAAGCGGCATCCCAGGCTCGCCGCCGTTACGAAGTCGATCTCATCCGGTAAGCGAACAAGGTTGTTATCGGCGTATTCGATCGCGACAAACTCGGCAAAGCCGCCCCACGCCGTAAATCCCGGTTGGAACTGCCGGTCGCAGACCTGTTGATCGCCCTGGAGGCAAGGTTCGCAGCTTCCGCAGCCGCAGACAAAAGGCAGCGTGACCCGATCACCCACTTTGAAATTTGAGATTTGCGATCCTAACGCAACGATCTCGCCCGAGATCTCATGGCCCGGCACGTGCGGGAGTTTGATATCCGGATCATTCCCCATCCAGCCGTGCCAATCGCTGCGACAAATGCCGCAGGCCTTCACGGCGAGCACAACGCCGGTCGGCGACGGGGTTGGATCGCCCACGGTTTGGACCGAGACCGGCCCTTCAAATCTCTCATAAACCGCGGCCTTCATACCGATACATATTAGTCGAACGCGATCAGAAAATCCTTGACACAGAAAGCATTTGGCAACATAATCTGAACATTCTAAAAACATGTACGGATATGCATTTCGCGGGGAGGCTCGCTTCCTTGCGGCCTCGCATGAGCGTCGAGATCAAAACCTTATGGAGATAAATGATGCTTAAGAAACTCGTTCCCGTCCTCGTAATTGTCCTCTATGCTTCGGCTATCCACTTTGCACAAGGCACCTCTACGGCAAGCACAACGGCAAAGACCGCGGAACCCGCTAAAAAACCACCGGTTTTCCGTCCGACAAAGGATCAGATCAAGCAGGTTCAAACCATGCTCAAGGAGAAGAGCCTTTATAAGGGCGAAGCATCCGGGACATATAACGATGATACCCGGGCCGGGATCAAGAGTTTTCAGAAGGAGAACGGCCTTACCCAAACCGGCACGCTGAACCGAGCAACGCTGGAAAAGTTTGGAATAGAGCTGACGGAAACCCAGAAAAAGAGTCCGGTCCTCGAAAGCTCTTTCGCCAAAGCGGAGGACGAGAAGAAGCCAACGGCAACGACCACCGCGGCGAAATCAACATCGGGGCCTACGGCCTCGACAAGTGACACGGTAAAAAAGCCTGCCCCGTTCCGGGCGAACGTCGATCAGATCAAAGAAGCTCAGAAGATCTTGCGTGACGGCAAGATGCTCACAGGAGGAGGTGATGGCAAGCTCGACGACGCGACGAGGAACGGACTCGGCAAATACCAGGAGGCGAACGGCCTGAAAGTCACAAAAACGCTCAATGCCGCAACCCTTGAAAAGATGTCCATCGCACTCACTGACAAGCAAAAGGAACAGGTGGCGGCACAGGCCGCATACGACGCGGCAAAGGCAACGAAGAATTAAGTGCTGTATGACCTTTGGGGAAATAGCTCCAACGCAGGTTCATATCTGGTAGTCCGCGCTCGGGGGTCCACGTGTTCCACACGTTTGCTGAGTTGCTTGTATCGTACCTACCGTTCCGCTTTCGCTTAAGGAGCAGCTATCAAAGCATCGTGTTCTAACGCACGCGACAGCCCTTCCGACTCTTATCGGACCAGATGCAGGATACCAACGTCTATACATACCTGACGCCGATCGCACTGTTCTTTGTGCTGCTTGAGGTCGCATTGTGCCTGATCTACAAGAGGGATTACATGTCGTTTCCCGAGGCCGTCGCCAATTTTGGCACAGCTCTGGGGAACCAGACGGTAAATGTGCTCGTCGCCGCGGGTGTTTACATCGTTTACGGCTTTCTATGGGAAAACTATAGGCTTTTCACCATCGAGCTGAACTGGTGGACCTTCATCCTGCTTCTTCTCGGCGTCGATTTTATCTTCTATTGGGTTCACCGCTGGGGACACGCGATCAACATCATGTGGGCCGCTCATTCGCCTCATCATTCGGCTGAAGAGATGAATTTCATGGTCGCCCTGCGTGCCAGCGTAACGCAGCGGTTCTGCTCATTCCTGTTTTTCTGGCCGCTTGCCCTGATAGGTTTTCAGCCGCTGCACATCTACATGATGGCGGGGATCCATTTGTTCATTGCTTTTCTGCACCATACTGAATTTATCGGCAAGCTAGGCTGGTTCGAGAAATACTTTACGACACCGTCGCATCACCGCGTTCATCACGGCGTAAATCTCCAGTATCTCGACAAGAACTTCGGCGAGTTCCTGATAATTTGGGACAAGCTCTTCGGCTCATTCGCCGAGGAACGCGAAAAGGTGGTTTACGGCATTTACGACCACCCAAACAGCTGGAACCCGATCAAGATCAACTTTCATTTCTTCATTGTCCTTTGGCGCTATGCGGTCGCGACCCCGTTCTGGTGGGACAAGATCCGTGTTTGGTTCATGCCTGCCGGGTGGCGTCCGAGGGGTCTGCCAGAAAAGCAGATGGTCGAGATCACCACCGAGAATCAGGTGAAGTTTCGGCCGCCAATGTTTGCCAACGCGCGGTTTTATCTGATCGTTCAGCTCGTCGTCGGAGTCTTTTTGATGATGAGTGTCATTTCGAACCTGATGGGCTGGACTACTACCGAGCGCTGGCTCGGGGCCGGACTTCTTTGGTGGCACATTGTCAATTGGAGCGGAATACTTGAGGCAAAACCGTGGCTCTGGATCTCTGAGAACATTCGCATTTTTGCGACGCTATACGCCATCATTGTTTTCAATGAACTTTATCAACCGTCGTTCCAGCTCTTGGCGTTGATCATTGTATCGATGTTTTCGTTTATCTGGACAAATCTCTATTTCCGGCCGACAAGCGCCAAATTCGCTTCCGCCTAAGTGTCTTATGAAAAGGATCCCAATTGCCCTATCACTGCTGCTGATAGCGACCGCATCGATGATGGCTCAGTCCAATAAGGATCGCGACGCGATCCGCAAAGTCATGGACGACCAGACGGCCGCGTGGAACCGCGGCGACCTCGAGGATTTCATGAAGGGATATTGGAAGTCGGATAAGCTGAAGTTCGTCTCGGGCGACAAGGTCACCTACGGCTGGCAGCAGACCCTCGATAATTACAAACGAACCTACGGAACACCGGAAAAGATGGGAACGCTCACATTCAGCGACCTCGAGATCGAGCTGCTGTCAAAGGATGCCGCATTCGTTACCGGCAGTTGGCATCTCAAACGCGAAAAGGACGATCCGAAAGGCAAATTCACGCTGCTCTGGCGAAAATTTAAGGGCAGGTGGCTAATTGTCGCCGATCACTCGAGCTAACCTACTCGAGCCCGAGAAGATCGAGATTTGTGATCGCCGAGGTAACATTCAAGATCATCGGAGTAAAGCGATACCGTTTGGAGGAGACCGATATCTGGTAGTTCGCCCCGGGTGCGACATCGCCAAAGCTGTACAGCCCGAACGAACTTGTCGTTGTCACCCGCCGAACACCTTGAGCATCGGTCAGGGTGACGGCTGCATTTCGGAGTCCAAGTCCGGTCGGCGTCGTAACGCGGCCTGAGATCGAAACCGGGACCGCACTATTTGAAAAGGCCGGTATCTGCCACATTCCGCGGCCGTGCGTCGCGATCCTGATCATATTGCCGGCCGTTTTTGCGATGTCGAAGACTGCCGTACGGGGCAGGCCGCTTCCAAAAGGATCCCACGTCTGCCCGGCATCTGCCGAAACGTAAACGCCAATGTCCGTACCCGCGTATAGGATGCTTGGGTTGGCGGGATCGACGATGAATGCGCTGACCGGCACTTGCGGGATCGTTCCCGAGATATTGGTCCACGTTGGGACCGCCGCATCGAGATCCGTTGTTTTGAAAATGTTGTTCACGCCGAATGCCGAAAGCGTAATATAAGCTGTTTTGACATCTGTCGGATCGATTACGGCACGTGCGATAAAACTTGGCGGGATCACGCCCGTAGGGTCGAGGTCGGTAAGCGTCGCGTTGCCTGTGTTCGTTCCGAAAAGCCCGCCATTCCTGAGCCCGATGATGCGTACGTTGTCATCCTGCGGCGCGATCCCGATCGCACTGATCGCGATCCCGCTCTGGATCGGTGCCTGGCTAACCACCGTGTGCGTAAGGCCTCGATCGGATGAGCGGTAAACACGGTCCGTTCCGTAATAGATGGTATTGGGATCGCCCGGGCCGCTTTCAAGCGGTGCGTAAAATAGGACGGCAGTGTCGTTGCAGTTGATGCCGTTGGCGGGTGTCGTCCCATTGCACCCGCGAAAACTCCACGACCCTGAGGCGACGGTCGCACGCGTCGAATAGCCGACGATCGAGTTGATCCGGCTATAATATGTGTGATAAACGCGAACATTCGTGGTGTCGACCGCATTGCTGTCGATGACAGAATAACCACCATCGCCACCGTCTATCCGTGTCCAAGAGGTCGCGGCTGGATCGTAGTAAAGCGTGCCGTTATCCTGTGTGCCGCCAACCGTCAGGTTCGGATCCGTCGGATGGATGGAAATGCCCATGAACTGCGTCGCGGAGAATTCGGCCGTATTCAGATGGGTATAACTGGCCCCGCTGTTGGTCGATTTGTAGATCCCGCCATCGGTGCCGAGATAAATAATTGTCGGGTTAGACTTCGAAACAGCCAGTACATGGGTATCCACGTGGACCCCGCTGCCACCCTCCGTAAAAAGCTCGCCTCCATTTGTCGAAAAGGCAGCAACCATCGCCGGTGCGCCGCCCAGATAAACGAGGTCAGGGTTAACCGGATCGACCGCTATCGCGATGTCGTAAAAGCACTGCGGGGTGCAGAAGTTGTTGTCGACACGCTCAACCCATGTGATGCCGCCGTCGGTCGATCGAAGAACCCTGCCGCCGAGATTCCCGGATGCTGCGTAAAAGACCGCCGTATCTGAGCCCGCCGGACGGATCGCCGCAAACTCCGTGGTCAACTCACTGGTCGCGGTTCCCGTATAGGATTGTGTCTGAACAAACGTCGGCGAGGCGGAAAGCGCGTTCTCGGTTCGGTAGATCCCGCCATTGGGTCCGGCCGAAACAACGCCCGCGATCAGAATATTTGGATCGCCCGGGTCAGAAATAATATCTCTCACGCTAACATTCGCATTATTCAACAGGCCCGTTAGCCTCTCAAAGGTCGGTGCGGCCGTCGTCGCATTTGTCGACCTATATATGCCCCTTGCCGGCGCGTCGGGTAGCGTTGCCGCCCCGATACCTCCTACCCCGGACGTGCTCGAAACCAGGATCGTACCCGGATCGGTCGGGTGGATCACGATCTTAGAGATCGCCCGGCCAGAAAACACATCTGAGCCAGATCCATCGCGGTTTAGCGGCCCCGTGAGGTCCGCTGATGTCGATGCATTGTTTATTCTGTATATCCCGACACCGAAGAAACTGTCCGATGAAAAATTCGGCTCACCCGTTCCGACATACACGATCTCGGGGTCGGACGGCGAAATGGCGATAGCCCCGACGGCCAGGCTATGGGCTTGCTCCATCAGCGGCGTCCACGATGTGCCCCCGTTCGTCGAACGATAGACGCCGCCCTGGGCCGCCCCCACATAAACGATGTCCGGGTTTGTTGGGTGAACCGCAATAGCGGTCACGCGGCCCGAATACCGAGCACTGCCAGCAATGATCGGCGCCGGCCCGATCGGGGCCCAATTCGCCGTAACCGCCTCCTTAAAGTTCGACCCGGGCAGGCGGGCAACGTCGCGGTGCTGCTTCTCCAACTCTTTCAACGCCTCTGTCCTCGCAAGCGGATCGACAACATCGTCGTTGCCCAGGCCACGCATCACCGCAAAGGCGTTCGCCCGTTCGATGAGGAACTGTTCTTTCCCGATCGAGGCCTTCGAGTTCGCGAGCATCGCCGGAATATCCGGCTCTCGCTCAAAGAAAGGGAGGCCCATCTGTGCGAGTGAATTCCTGTCAAACCAAAAAACAAGGAATCCAACAATGACAGCAACGCACAGAAGAAGGGCTATGGTCGATCTCTTCATACCTGAAAAACGTACGACGGGCTTGGCTCCGTAGGTGAAACCTCGATATTAGTTGGTATCAGGCCAACAATCAAACCTCAATACTGAACGAGCAACCCCGATCGCTCGATGCCCTGGCTGCGTCGAGCACCTTCTGTACGTAAAGGCCGTCCGCAAACGTAGCAGCATTCTCGATCACCCTCTCGCCTTTGCCGATCGCCTCAATGATCTTCGGCGCGAATTTCACAAAGCCACGCGGAAAACCCGTATCGCCGTAGTCGGGCACCGAATCTGCTATCTCGACCTCGACCTCCCGCCATTCACCGGGCTCGGCACCGGTAATGAAGACATCACCGCGATGATCTATACGCAGTGCTCCCTCTGAGCCATAGAACTCAAGGCGATTTTGATATCGGGGATACTCGAGCATCGATATCGAGACGAGGCCCGTTGCATCATCGGTGATCTCGGCGTCGGCAAATCTGAGCAGCAAGTTTGCTTCGTCATCGGTGGTTACCACACGCGCCGTCCCGGCCTGATCGATCCGGGTCTTTATGTGCGACTGGAGCTGACACGTCAAAGTGCTGATCGGCGATCCTAAAAACCAACGGAATGAATCGATGATATGCGAACCGATCGCACCTAGCGCACCACCACCCGCTTCACGATCCGACCACCAGTTCCACCGAATATCAGGGCTTCCCCGATGTGGTGCCTGAAAGATCGCCTTAGCATGGCGAACCCTGCCGATAGCTCCGTCGCGCAGCATTTTACGGGCTATCTGGCGCCCCGGCTGGAATCGAAGTTCGTGATCGATCAACGCCAGGATAGGCCTATCAGCGGCGGCCCTTGTCATCTCCTCGGCCTCAGCTGCGTTCATCGCCATCGGCTTTTCGCATAGGATATGTTTCCCTTGATCGACGGCGTTGAGCGCCATCTCGAGATGCAGGTTTGGCGGTGTTGTGATGCAGACGAGATCGACATTCGGATGGCTGATCGTTTTCTGCCAATCGACAGTGAAATGAGCCGCACCAAACTCTTCGGCGGCCGAGCGAGCGTTCTCGAGGTTCGCACTCGAAACCGATACGATCCGCGCTCCGGCGCAGGCCGCGAACGCAGGCATCTGCACACGACGAGCAAACCCGGTCCCAATAAATCCGATCCCAACCGTTTCTTTCATTACAAAACAAAAGTAGCGTAAGGAACACTCCCTACGCTACTGCGAGTCTCCGATCATGTTCGTCTCAATCGATCCCAAGCTCGAGACTTCCGGTGGCCCGCCTTCCGCGATGGCCCCGCTTGAGGAACAACTCATAATTCTCCTTGTCAACACCGGTAAGCGAGAGGATGTTCGCCCCGACCAGAAAACGCTCGGTTGAGATATGTACACCGACCTTCTCATACCGTTTTCCAAGGACCTTCATATGAACCTTGCCGGTCGGAAGGTCCATCTCAACATTCAGCGTCAGTTCGTGACCGACCAGGTATTTCTCCTTGAGCCGGATCGACGGAACTATTACAGCGATACCTGTGCGGCTGATGTCGTAAGTTTCGCCGAGTATGCATGCGGAACGAGCAAGCTCGCGGGCCCGTTCAGAACTGATCTCAGGTTCGAACCAAATTTTGACCGGTGCCGTATGGCGCCGACGAGATGAGACCATGCTCTCGGACAAAGAGCTGTTAAACCTGTTGATAAGTTTTCGCAACATCAAGCTTGTACCTCGGTAAAACGGTAAACGTCAAGAACTTAGATATAACGCTTTTTATCGGCAATATCAACAACTTTAATGCATATTTTTCTTAGATTTACGGCGCTAACACCTTGCCGCCGTTATCTTTACTGGTCACACGGGAGAGTCCTTTGGGGTCGAGCGTTAGAAGATATGACACCCTTCCGCTCTTGCCGTAGGTGGCCGGCGTCGCGGTCGCATAGTAGCTTTTCTTATCAGCAGTGAGATTGATAGAATAAACGTAACCTGTTGATTCGCTTGACTTTATATCGTCCGGCAATAGCCCTTCGGCGATCAGCCGGTCGATGTCGGTAACCGCTCCGCCATTCTGAAATGAAAAGGCAAGCTGAGCCTTCGAGACGCGTTCGAGCATCTTTTTTGCCTCATCCTGATGGGTCTCGATCCGAAGATTATAAAAATGCTGCTTTCCTTCTTTTTTTATGCGAGTTTCGGCCTCGTCATCGACTGTTTGAATGATCCAAATATCGCCCGACCGTTTCAGAATGATCTTCTGAAGTTCGTTCTTGTCTTCGTCTCCGGGAAGATTTGCCGTGACCGTAGCCTTGTCTCCGGCCACGATCTCGCCGTTGATCTCGATCTCGGCAGGGATCTGCCCGGCAAGTTTCGCAAGATCGAGTGAGAAATCGGCGAGTTCCGCCTCGGTCAGCCCCTCGATCGCGGGCCTTAGATTCGTCAGGAATATCGCCTCGCGGAATCGTTTTTCTCGAAGATGCTTATAGAAAACTCGTACCGTATCCGCCGGGCCGTTCGGTGTGATCTCGATCAGAGCTCCTCCGGCCGGTTCGGCGTTCTTTGAAACCGCAATGGCTGCGTTGCCCGAGGGCGCCGCGTTCGACGTCGATGCACTCTTTGTCTCGGCGGCCGTACAGCCCGAAACGACAAGAGCGGCCGCAAGCGAACCTGCCGATATGATCCTAAAGCTCGAAGCCCTTTTGAAATTCATTTCGATTGATTGTGATCGGATCGTTGCGTACCCGGAAAGAACAACAAAAATGCGGCACGCCTGAGTATTTATAGCATGCCGCGTTTAATAAAGTAAAACAATTTCTTAACTTCGCAGGCCGGGTCAGTCCACGGGTTGAGGGGTTTACTGATCTCCTACTTTGCGTCCTTGCGTCAAATAGAAGCCGATCTCACCCGCGAGCCCCAAAGCTCGCAAAGAAGGCCCGAATAAAACAGTCCACGCCTCAGACGTCGCTCTCACGAACCTCGGGCCCAGGGGCATCGCCCTTCATCAATTTCTCGCGGCCGACGAAATACAAGAGAACGGCGAGGATGAAGAAAGGCACGGCACCAAGCCACCAGGCCTGCGAACCTGCAAAGAAAGGATTTGCCTCACCCGCCCATTTTGCCGAGGCATCCTGAATGCTCTTGAGCCATGGCACGACCGCGAAGATCGCAATCAGAATACCCGCGATAGCCCCACCCGCAATATAGCCCGAGGCCATCAGCACGCCGTGCGACTTATCGGTCTCGGCGACGATCTGGTCTTCGGTCAGGTCTTGCGAAGCCAGCTTTTTCTTAAGATAAACATCGACTATCTTGCGCACGACACCGCCGACAAAGATAGGCGCGCTGGTAGCTATCGGCAGATAAAGCCCAACGGCGAACGCCAGCGAAGGGACCCCGACGATCTCGAGCATTATCGCGATCATCGCACCGATCAGCACGAGCCCCCAAGGCAGATCCTGGCCGAGAACGCCTTTGATTATATAACTCATCAGCGTCGCTTTCGGTGCGTCGTAACGCTCGATGTTGTTGCCTGCCGAATCCTTCTTGACGACGCCGTTGATCGCGGGATCAACGAGATATACCGGCTGGCCTTGGTTATTCACGAGGTATTTTCCCAACGGGCCGGCTTTCGGTTCTGTATTTTGCCAGACGCGGTATTGTGTAGTGTCGGATGCGAATTCGCCGTTCTTGACGTGCTCGCTCTTTAGCTGGCCGTGTTCACGGAAAAGCTTATCTTCGCTGACTGTAAAGCCTGCCGGAAACGTCGTCGCATCGACCTTTTGGTAGTACGTCCCGCCGTCATTCAAGAACAGAAGAAGCGGCCCGAGTACGAGTGCCGACGCCAACGCGCCAACCAGGATGGCGATCTGCTGGCGTCGCGGCGTTCCGCCGACGAGGAATCCGGTCTTGAGGTCCTGCGATGTCGTTCCGCCATTCGAAGCGGCAATACACACGATGCCGCCGATCGACAAGGCCGTGACAAAGTAGGGGTCCGCCGCTGTCCAGCCGAGCGCGAGAAACGCCAGGCACGTAAAAAGCAGCGTCGCTACCGTCATCCCGGAGATCGGGTTAGACGAAGAACCGACCTCACCCGTGAGTCGCGACGAAACGGTAACAAAAAGGAAACCGAGGATTATTATCAGGATCGCTCCAAAGACCGAGACGATCGGGTCATTGAGGATAAACAGTCCGAGCGAAGGCGACAGCATTATTGCCGCGAGCAGAATGATCAGCCCTATGATCACGTACTTCATCGAGAGATCCTGATCGGTTCGTTCAAATCCGTTCGCACCCGCACTCGAACCGCGAAGGTCGGCGAGGCCTGATCTCAAACCGCTCCAGATCGTCGGCAGGCTGCGAACCAGTGAGATGATGCCGGCCGCGGTTACCGCACCGGCTCCGATGTACAGAATGTATTCGCTGCGGATATTGCCGGGCGACATGTCAGCGATGTTTTTGCCGACGGCGGGAGCGAGCGGATTCGTTAGGCCTTCGCCAAAGAACTTTATCAACGGGATCAGGATCAGATACGACAAAATACCGCCGCCGAGCATGATCGCCGAAATGTATGGCCCGATGATATAGCCCACGCCAAGCAGGGCCGGGTTATTTTCGAGATGTATCGAACCGCCTTTCAACACATTGTCGGGCAGGTCTTTTCCCGGTTCCGGATTCCATGCCGAAAAAACATCCATTACTGATTTGTAGATAAACCCAAGCCCGAACCCGGCGGCAATGATCTTGCCGCGATGAAGGACTTCCCGATCCGAAGAAGCCTCGCTTCCCCCCTCGGTCGCCGCCTCACGCGATTCTTTTGAGGCACCTGCGATAAGGACCTGTGCGCAAGCGGTTCCTTCGGGATACTTGAGAAAGCCGTGCTGCTCTTTGATGAGTGCTCTTCGCAGCGGGATCATCATCAGGATTCCGAGCAGCCCGCCAAGAACTGCGACCAGCGTCACGCGCCAGATCTCAAGATCGAACCCGAGGATCAGGATCGCCGGCATCGTCACGCCGACACCGAAGGCGATCGATTCACCAGCCGAGCCCGAGGTCTGCATTACGTTTGCTTCGAGGATCGTCGCATCACGCATTCCGACCTTTGACAGCAAACGAAAAAGCGTAATGGCGATCACGGCCACCGGAATGGACGCTGAAACCGTCAGCCCTGTCTTCAAGACAAGATAGAGCGACGACGCGCCAAAGATGATGCCAAGCAAGGTGCCGACGATCAGGGGAAATACGCTGAGCTCGCGCAAATTCGTGATAGTAGCCGGAATGTACGGCTTAAAATTCTCTAAAAACGGATTTTTCATCCCAGAGATCTCCTTCGGAGTAGATTTCGTTCAAGGGAAAGTTCTGCAAGGAATTTACAGCGGATCATCGGAAAACGCAAAGTACAAGGCAGAAACCCGACCAGTGGGAAGAGTGCCCTTACGAACTGCCCGCCCCAACTGCATACTCGTAACCGCTCGTGTTTCCGCCTTTACGGAGACGAGTTAAAGCCGATTGTGATAATTTATTGGTATTCGAAAAAACGAAATTGGTAAAAATATGAACCGTTCAATGCCTGTCTTTGCGTCTCTGCGTCTCTGCGGTGCAATTCTCTTGCTGTATATCGGCGCCTTTGCCCAAACTATTCCAGCTCCGAATGAGGTCATTGGCTTTACACCAGGTGACGACAAAAAGCTCGCGAGTTGGGCGAGCATAGTTGAGTATTTTCAAAAGCTCGACAAGGCGTCCGACCGCATGACGTTTCAGGAGATCGGCAAGACGACGATGGGGGCTCCATTCGTTTACGCGACCATCAGCTCGCCCGAGAACCTCAAACAGGTAAAGCGGTTCCAGGAGATAAACGCAAAACTAGCCGATCCGCGCATCATTCAAAAGATGCGTGCCAAGCCGGACGACGTGGCGAAAAGTCTGATCAAGGAAGGCAAGACCATCGTCCTGATCACCTTCGGCATCCATTCGACCGAGGTCGGCTCGTCTCTTTCGTCAATGCTGATCGCGCATCGTCTGGCAAGCAGCAACGAGCCTGAGATAAAGACGATCCTCGACAACACGATCATCCTTCTCGTGCCGAGCCTCAACCCGGACGGCGTGGACATCGTAAAGAACTGGTACGATAAGACGCTCGGCACACCGTACGAAGGCACGACGCCGCCCGAGCTGTATCACAAATACGTCGGTCACGATAACAACCGCGACTGGTACGCCTTTTCGCAGGTAGAGACCCAGCTCACGGTCGATAAGATCCACAATGTCTGGCATCCCCAGATCGTCCACGACGTACACCAGCAGGGCTCAAATGGCGCACGGCTCTTCATTCCGCCATACATGCAGCCTGTCGAGCCGAACGTGCCGAAGCAGATCGTCGAAGGCTATACGGAACTAGGCAATGCGATGGCCGCGGACCTGCGTTCGAAGGGGTTTCAGGGTATTACCACAAACACGACCTATGACGCCTGGACGCCGGCCCGTGCGTATTCACACTATCACGGCGGCGTTCGGATCTTGTCCGAAACCGCCTCGGCCCGCATCGCCTCGCCGATCACGGTCGCTTTTGAGAGGCTCGGAGGAGCTTCGGGCGGGCTCGATGCCAAGAAAGAATCCGAGAAGTTCGGCCCGCTATGGAAAGGCGGCGAATGGAAGCTACGCGACATCACTCATTATATGACCGGTGCCGCATTCAGCCTCCTGAGGCATGCGGCGGATAACCGCGAAAGATGGCTCTCGCGATTTTATGAGATCGGGAAAGAAGCGGTGCGTCCGAGGAACAAAGGCGAGCTGTCGGCATTTGTACTGCCTTTCCCATCGCTCGAGAACGGAAAGAAAACCGAAGAACACTACCGACGCGAGAAGCTGCTATCGATAATGAAACGCGGCGGCGTTGAGACGAGCACGGTTTCGGCATTCACGGCCGGAGGAACGAGATTTCCGGATAATTCCGTGGTGATCAAGATCGATCAGCCTTATGGACTCTTTGCCAAGGCCCTGCTCGAAAAGCAGGACTATCCTCACTTGACAGATGCTGCCGGCAGTCCTATTCAACCCTATGACGTCACCGCCCATTCGCTTTCGCTGCTGATGGATGTTTCTGCGGTCCCGGTTAACGAACCGCTGAAGCTCAAAACTAAAGCGTCAACCGGATTTGGACGCGGCTGCGGGAATGGAGGCCAAGGCGAGGCGCGTTTTGGCATATACCGATCGGCAATGGGTGTGATGGATGAAGGCTGGACGCGATGGGTCTTCGAGGAACGAAACCGTGAAATTTGTGAGTCTGCGTACCGGTCCGTTACCGACAAGGATATTCGTTCGGGTAACATCTCGCAGCATTCGATCCTGTTCCCCGACCAATCGGCCGCTCAGATCTTGAATGGCTATCGAAAAGGCTCAATGCCGGATGACTTAACGGGCGGTATCGGGGCGGAAGGCGTTGAAAAACTCAAGAAGTTCGTCGAGGATGGCGGGACGCTGGTCTTTATGAACAACGCGTCCGATTTTGCGATCGACCAGTTCAAACTGCCCGTGAAGGATGTGACCCGCGGTGTGCCGCGAAAGGATTTCTTCATCCCCGGCTCCATCCTGCGAACCGAACTCGATACGACGCATCCCATTGCGAAAGGACTGCCGGCGGAGTCGATCGCGTGGTTCGAGAATTCGCCCGTGTTTGAGGTACAGACGGATCCGCTCGCTCTGGCGAACAATTTCAGGATAATCGCAAAATATCCGTCAGATCCGTCAAAGCTGCTGTTGTCGGGTTGGGCCCTCGGGACGGAAAAGATCGCAGGCAAAGCGGCCCTCGTGGAATTTAAGATCGGTAAGGGCAAGATCGTCCTCTTCGGATTCCGGCCGCAGTATCGGGCACAATCATCGGCAACGTATCCGCTGCTGTTCAATGCAATGAGCAAATAGGCCCTCCTTATTCAAACAAGGAGGGCCGAGGTCGGTCTATTTGAGAGACAATTGGCTCAGAGACAGTTAAGTTGGCTGGAAACTAATTTCCCCTACACACGCTTGCCGTAGCGTTAGCCGCGCAGATTAGCTTTTTCAGCTCTTCGATCAGCGTTTGCTGACTTTCTATCGTTTTCATCTGCCGCTC
Source organism: Pyrinomonadaceae bacterium (assembly GCA_021463165.1). Classification (GTDB taxonomy): domain Bacteria; phylum Acidobacteriota; class Blastocatellia; order Pyrinomonadales; family Pyrinomonadaceae; genus OLB17. The sequence goes on from JAJTWY010000009.1 coordinate 143,750, forward strand.
GAGCTCGATCTTTTGCGCGTCGATCTGCCGCTGCTGTTCCTGCGCGGCGTTGACGAGGACGGTCGTTATCCGGTCGTACTTAACCCCTTCGACCTCGCCCTTGTCATTATACGTAACAAATCGCGGATCGATCTTTGCGATGTCCTCGGCTCCAAAGCCGACGTCCTTCATTCCGTCTGTCCTCCAGTCAAATGCGATCGGACGCATTTTCTTGAGAAACGAAAGCCCCTGTGAGAACTGCGCGATATTGGTCTTGTACCGAAGGCTCGACGAACATGTCGCGATCTGATTCCCCGCGTTTCGGCACAGCGTTGTTGCTCCTGCACCACCGAGGTTTGTTATCGAGACCTCGCCCGTGGTAGCGATCGTGACTCTGCTAATATTGTTCGTTCGGAGCTGAACCTGATGGTTCGTTACGGCTCCAAGCAGAACTGCGCCCGGTAACCCCGCCTCGGCTCCGAATAGGCCTTCAATATTGTTTACCATATCTCGAACAATGCTGTACGTCGGGCCCTGACCGTAAACGCCGACAATCGCGCTAGTAACCAGGGGCGTTTCAGCCTTACCAACGGTCAACAGGTGGTTCGGGGCTGTTGTGCCGATGCCGACCTTCGTATCAGCTAGCGCTCCATTAACACCATCAATGCTTCCCAGAACGAGGGAATTGTTTTGCGTAACCTGGGCCTGGCTCCCGATCGCGGTCGCATTGGTCAGGGACCCGGACCCTACCTCGGCGTCATAACCAACGATCGTATTTTTTGAGCCCGAAGTGTTGACGGTTCCCGCATGACTTCCGATCATGACATTTCTGTCTCCGGTGTCGGTCCATCCGCCGGCAGTTGTTCCAACGAACGTATTTTCCAATGCGGCACCGGTCAAGGCATCGCCTGAAGAGGAACCCAATCTAAGATTTCCAAACGCGTCTCCGCCCAAGAATCGTGCTGAGCCGAAACGAAAGTCGCCACTTGATGATGAAATAACGTTTGCGCGGATCGTTCCCCCTGCGGTCCCGTTGCCGCTAATGTTAAAATTAGAGGACGCCTGGGGCCCGGCGTCTTGGTTTTGAATGTAGTTGCCGCTTCCGGTAGGGATATCGGAAGCACTGATCGGGGAACTTTGCCACGCCGCACCGTTGCTGCGAAGGAAATTGCCCGTTGTGCCCGGAGCCGATAAGCCCGTTCCCCCATTCGCTGTTTGAACAACACCGCCCAGATTTGAGGCCGCTAGGTTGGTCAGGGCCGAGCCGTTGCCATGGACGACACCGGTCAGGAAAGTATCTGTTTGGCTGCTTCCAATCCGGATGATCCCCGTATCACCCGCGGCGCCGTTTGAGCCTATATGAATGTTGCCTGTTCCGCTCGTAACGGCTAAACCAGCGTTCCCGCCTATGGCTATGTTCCCGTTTCCGCCCGTGTATAGACTCCCCGCCCCCGATCCGAGAAAGGTGTTGTTTGAACCGGTCGTATTGCTGATCCCGGCGTTGGCACCTACAAAGGTGTTCGTTGAGCCTCCGGTGTTGAGCTGTCCGGCCCCGGCTCCAACGAAAGTGTTAGTGCTGCCGGTGTTTGCTTGGCCCGAACCTGAGCCGACAAAAAGATTGCTGGTCCCCGGCTTACTAAGAACACGACCGTTGTCAATATTGTATTGCGACGTAGCGTTGAACGTGCTGGCCGTGCCAGTCCCATCTATATTGAAGTTCGCACCCGTTTGCTGGCTCGATTGATTGAGAATCGAGTTACCGCCGCCGCTTGAAGCAATGGTCAGCGTATTACCGCTCGGCGTGATAGTGATATTCGATCCGGCGGCAAGCGTAACACTATCCGTCAGACTATTAAGGCTCTTGACGACCTGGCCACTTGCGATCTTTGGAGATGTTATTGCATTTGGAGCGATCGTCGTTGCGTTCTGTGTCCCCGTCACATCGCCCGTAAGCGGACCAGTGAAGTTTGTGGCACTTCCCGCATTGGTTGCCTGAGCAACCGCTGTGAGCACACTCGCCCCGGGTATCGTTGCCGCCGACAGCGTTCCCGTAACCTTACTGCCCGCGACCTCAACGATCTTATTGTTCGTGACACTGCCATCCGCGAGCTGGGCTGTATTCACTCCCCCATTAGCAATTCCCACGGTCACGCTACCGGTCGTGCCGCCGCCTGTAAGTCCCGTTCCGGCAGTAACGCCGGTGATCGTCCCGCCCCCTCCCGGCGAGGCAGTCTCGTCATTGGCAGGCTCCCATTGGCTGGTAGCACCATTGAATTTTAGAACCTGTCCGTTAACCGGAGCGATGCTGGCAACATTCCGGCTCTGAATACGGGCTACAGTCGTCGCTCCCTGCGTACCGGTCACGTCACCGGCGAGAGTCCCTGTCAGGTTGATGGCATTGGTTGCGTTTACCGCGTTCGTGGCATTTGTTGCGTTCGTTGCATTTGTCGCGGTACTGGCGGTATCGGCTGATAGACTCTTGATCGAATATGGAGAACTCTGAACACGCTGCCGCGGTGAAAGGGTTGTGAACGCCCCGCCTCCACTTGGGCGAACCTGGATCTCGAGGAATCGGTCGGCACCCGGGAACACATCCCCAAACTCCAATGAGACCGAAAAAATACCGTTGACGACGGAGACACCGTTTCGGGTCACCATCGGCCCGATCGGCGCCCCGCCGGCCGCGACGTCAAACAATAGGAACTGAAAATCAAAGCTGCCGTTTGCCGGTTCCCCGAGGTTTCTCATGCTCCCCTGGTAGGTGAACCCCGTCGTCTGGGAAAGGACAGGCAGGCTGAAGATAGTAAAGAACAGGATCGAGAGAAAAAGCAGGCTGATACGGCCTTTCATGATGCATGCCTCCTGGTTGAGATCTGATTGAATCATGCTAGACCTAGCACACGTCGCCCCCCGGAAACATGATCTGGATCATACTTCTCCATCGTCGGGGTCAACGTGCCTTGTGGGGGTGCAGGGCTCAATAGGATGGATTCGTTGGCTATACAGTTTTAAGTAGGGCCAAGTGCATTCATGTATGGGGAAGAAACATACATCAGCAGCAGGAGAAGAATGAAATAGGGTATCAAAACTGCCGCCCCCGGGTAATCTTTGGCGATCCGCTGGCCGAAGAAAAGGGCAATGATCACCGTGGCTCCAAGCGCAGCCGCCCAGAAGATCAGGGCCGTCGAACCGATCACCAAGAAATAGACGATCCCTGCCGCACTCAGCACACCGGCGGCCAGCTCGAGGATCGTGATCTTAACCAGCATCAGCGGAACCAGACGGGCCAGGATGGTCTTCGAAAAATGGCCCGTCAGCCATTCTAGATTCCCCTTCCAGTCAAATACCTTATCGAGGCCCGATTGGATGAACAGGATCGCGACGAGCAGGGCGCCGAGAAGCGCCGGCAGGTTTTTCGCGATCAGATCAAATTGCATATTGCTCCATACGTTACTTACGGGCGGACTTCTGCATCAATGCTTCGATCTCGTCCGGATCTTTCGTAACACCGGCCGTCAGGTTGATGTTGCCGGTCTCTGTAACAATGACGTCATCCTCGATTCGGACGCCGATACCGCGATATTTGGCCGGGGCCGATCTGTCATCGGGAGGGATGTAAAGGCCCGGTTCGACCGTGAGCGCCATTCCCGGCGCATAGGGCCTCGACTGCTTGGCTTGTTGATCGACAAAATAGCGGCCCGCGTCGTGCACGTCGAGCCCGAGCCAATGGCCGACACCGTGCATGTAGTATTTCAAATACGCCTTCTTCTTGATCAGGTCCTTGGTCTTGCCCTTGAGCAGGCCGAGCTGTTTCATGCCTTCGGTCAGCAGTTCGATCGAATAATCCTGGCGTTGCTGATGCGTATTTCCGACTACCGTGAAATCGATGCACTTGAGTTGGACATCGAGAACGACATCGTAAACCTCACGCTGAGCCGGCGTAAATTTGCCGTTAACGGGAAATGTCCGCGTAATATCTGACGCATAGCCTTGGTACTCGGCGCCGGCGTCGATCAGGATCAAGTCGCCGTCCTTTAGCGGCATATTGTTTTCGACATAGTGCAGGATCGTGGCGTTGTCGCCGCCGCCGATGATCGAATTGTATGCAACGCCGCTCGCTCCTTTGTCCTTCATGAATGCTTCCATCAGGGCCTCGACCTGGCCTTCATTCATACCCGGCTTGACCTTCTTCATAGCAAGAACATGGGCCTCGGCAGCGATGTCGGCGGCCTTCTGCATCAAGCCAACCTCTCTTTCGCTCTTGTGAAGCCGCATTTCGCCGATGATAGGGGTCGGATCGATGATAGTGTGCGGCGGATAGGCGGTTTTGAGACGGCGAACACGCTGCTCGTTCAGATACTGGAGAATTTTCTGGTCCAATTCCGTATCGACGGCAAACCGATAATAAAGCTTCTCGTGACCAGCGAGGATCTTGCCCAGGTCGGCGCCGAACTTCTCGACCGAATGAGCCTTATCGACGCCGAAATTCTTAACCGCACCTTCGACTCCCTGACGGCGCCCAAACCACGTTTCCATAAGCGGATCGCGCGGGCGAACATATAGCGTATAAGGCTTCTTAGCTCCCTTCGTGATCACGGCGATCGCGTCCGGCTCAGGAAAGCCGGTCAGGTACCAGAAGTCTGAGTCCTGCCGGAACTTGAACTCAGTATCATAGCTGCGTGTCTTCTCATGAGCTGCCGGAATGATCGCCACGCTTCCTTCTTCCATCTGGTCAATGAATCGCTTTATTTCTTCTCGCATATTGCAAAAAGTTTAGCCTAAATCGTTCAAAAGCAAAATGCTGATATAATCACGACGAAAATTCGGAACAGGGAGAAACTGCAATGAAGAAGATGATGATAGCCGCGGTTCTGATCGCATCGACCGCACTCCTGGCTTTTGCCGATATAGCACCCGGCCCACGCGTCAAAAAACCGCCCACGGTCGCGACCGATATGGACATTCGTCTCGACCCGCTTGCTACCGAGGCAAAGTTGATCATTCCGGCTTCGCAGCTGAGGCAGCTCAGGGCTGAACTTGAGGATCTCGACCCGGAGAACACCGCTGCTGCTGCGACGACGGGGACGAATACATCCCTTCCCACACAGACCATTGTCAGCGGGCTTTTGCTCAGCCTCGCATTCGTTTTCGGTGGCCTTTGGCTGGCCAGGAACCGTCATATTGCCATTCGATCAAAAGCGATGGGCGCCGTCGCCCTTCTTGCGATCAGCGGTTCGGCCGCCAGCTATCTTTACGCAAACGCCGGCCCGCCGCCCGAAGCTCGAAGCATCACGGGAAAGATGTTTACCCAGGCGGTCCACTACTACGGCCACGGCTGGGGCAAGATAAAACTCGAGACCGGTGAAGGGACCCGCGTACAGCTGATCGTTCCAAATCCTAAAGAAGGAAAGCCCGCCGGCGAAGAATAAATGCAGGAGATCCGACTAGCCCGGCCGGTGATCACGAGCGCGCAGATCTTTTTCGGCGCGTTCGTGTTGGCCTGCGGCGTCGCCGCGGCGCTGATCGGCAGCTTTCCGCTCGCGGCCTCGATCGTAACGATCTTCCTCTTTGCCGGCATCCACAACCTGATGGAGTTTCGCTACTTCATCGCGAGGATGCCGCTGCGCTGGGGCCGCTCACGGCTCTACTACTCGGTGGGCATCGGCGGCGTTGTCGGTCTCGCCGCAGTTTATCTGACGCTCTATTTCGCGAGCGGCAATTGGCTCTGGGGCAGTGAAGGCTGGCTGATGTTCACCGCAAGCTGGAATACGGCCTTTGTGCTCTGGTTGGCCGCGCTCTTCTATCTCCGCGGAAAACAGCGGCCTAGGAGCGACTGGTCATGGGCCTTTCCGGCGGCTCTTGCTCTCGCGGCACTAGCTTGGCTGATCCCTCAATACTGGAGCCTCGCGCTCGTGTATATCCACCCGTTCATCGCAATGTGGTTTCTCGAACGGCAGCTCCGCCGCACCAAACCGGAATGGCTCCGCGCGTATCATTTTTCGCTCGCGGCGATCCCGTTTTTTCTTATAGTGATCTGGCTCGCGTTCGCTTCGGAACCGAATTTGTCAGAAGAGACAAACCTTTTCTGGCGGATAGCGCAGCACGCCGGCAGCGGCATTCTGCCCGGCATTTCGAGCCATGTGCTGGTCGCAACCCATGTTTTCCTCGAATCGATCCACTACTTCGTCTGGATCCTTTTGATACCGCTTATCGACCGACGGGCCATCCCGTGGCGATTCAATGAGATCCCGCTGTTTTCACGAAATGGCGGATTTCCGCGCATGGTCATTGCGGCCACAGCCGTCACGATCGTGATCGCCCTTGGACTCTGGGCCGGTTTCACTATTGACTACACAACGACGCGCGACGTATATTTCGCCTTTGCGATCGCACACGTACTCGCGGAGTTTCCATTCTTGATCAAAATGCTCTGAGCTTCTGGAGCACGGGTCCAGTGACCGACCCCATAAATCGATGTGCCGAAACATAAAAATACTCTTCAATTTTGACCCGCCTGCAACCTCGGACGAGGTCCGGGCTTCTTCACTTCAGTTCGTCCGAAAGCTGTCGGGAATGAACAAGCCGTCGAAGGCCAACGAAGGTGCCTTTCATCTCGCGGTAGAGCGCGTTGCGGCCGCGGCGCAGGAAATGCTGAACACCCTTGTCACGCAGGCGGCGCCACGCAATCGCGAAGTCGAAGCGGCACGGGCAAAAGAGAGGTCTGCGCTGCGATTCGGTAACAGGTAGAACGTCGCGACCGGACTGTCATCGAGGCAAAAAATGACCCTTCAAATATCTAACTTGACGACGCTTATCCAAGTCTTCAACATGCGGCGTTCACTTGCCTTTTATCGGGATGTGCTTGGATTTAAAGTTCTCATAGACTCTGGCGGCGGCGATGACGCAAGCTGGGTCTGGCTTCGGCTCGGCAAGGTCGATCTGATGCTCAATGATCAGTACGAGCCCGGCCACGTGCCTGTCGCTCCACCGCCTGAGCGCACAAAGTGGCACCAGGACACCTGTCTCTATTTCGATGCTGATCCGGACGCAGCCTACGAGCATCTACGTAGCGCCGGCCTTTCTCTAAGCCCACCTACGGATGCCTCCTACGGAATGCGGCAGCTCTACCTTACCGATCCCGATGGCTACAACCTCTGTTTTCAAAAGAATTTAGATGATGGATAAACTGTGGAAGGAAGCGCTAAGGCATTTGGATGAAGGCAACTTTACGGCGCTGCAGGAACATCTCGGCGGTCCCGAGGGGTTTGATCGACAGGTGATCGACTGGTTCGATTCCGGCCAATTTAAGGACGAACCGGCGGCACTCAACGAAGTTCTCAGTTGTGCGATGATGCTGGGGCGAACCGAGACCGCGGAATATCTTGTCGATAAGGGGGTCGAGCCATACGCTGGGATGAAGACGGGGCTTGCAGGCCCCCATTACGCCGCCAGCGCAGGACGGGTAGAAGCGGTCAGGATGCTCATTGAAAAGAAGATCGCCCTCAACGTGAAGAACAGTTACGGCGGTACTATCCTCGGGCAGGCTCTCTGGTCAGCGGTAAATGAGCCTTCCGACGGACATTGTGAGATCATCGAGCGACTGGTCGCGGCAGGAGCCGAGGTCGAACCGGGCATGCTCGAATGGTGGAACGACCAGCCGGTTCGCTCGAGCAATACCAAGCAGCGGGTGGCAAAGGCCCTTTCTGGAACAGGCAGAAGCGAGGCCTTCTAGGTTCGGTCAATAGGTCATGAAGCGAATAGTTATCATCGCTATAGTACTCTGTGCGGCGGGTATCCACGTCGATGCTCAGAAAGCCCCGCCGATCATTTCCCGCTCGGATTGGAAGGCAAATGCGCCGGTCGGCGAAGGTAAGAAGCACAAGATCAAGTTCATTACGATACATCACACCGGCACAAAGCTGCGGCCCGATCTAACGATCGAAACAAAGCTCAAGAACCTTCAGGCCTTCTCTCAGCGCGACGACAAGCTTTCATCCGGAAAGTTCAAGCCAGCATGGTTCGATGTTCCGTACCATTATTACATCGCCGTTGATGGAAAGATCGCCGAAGGTCGCCAGATAGACTACGCAGGCGATACGAACACCGAATACGATCCGGCCGGACATGCTCTCGTCGTGGTTGAAGGAAGTTTCGACACCGACGAGCCGAATGCCGCGCAGGTAGGATCGCTAAAAGCGATAGTTAAATGGCTGGCGAAAAAATATAAGGTCAAGGGAGATCGGGTAAAAGGCCACCGCGACTATGCCAAAACCGATTGTCCGGGAAGCAATATCGAGAAATTGTTCCCGGAATTGCGAAAGCTCGCGCGTTAGTCCATCTCGCTCTCGTCTATATCAAAATTCGCATAGACCTTCTGCACGTCGTCGTTGTCGTCGATGGCGTCGTATAGCTTCAGCATCGTCCTGGCTTCGCCGCCTTCGAGTTTGATGTAATTCTGCGGGACCATCGAGATCTCGGCGGCCTGCGGTTCGATACCTGCGGCCTTGATGGCATCGTGAACCGCGTCAAAGGCATCGGGCGCCGTAAAGATCTCGAAAACATCGCCTTCGTCCTGCATATCGTCGGCACCGGCCTCGATCGCGATCTCAAAGAGATCGTCCTCGCTCTTTGCCTCTTTGTCCACCACGATGTAGCCCTTCTTGTCGAACATCCAGGCGACCGAACCCGCCTCGCCCAGATTTCCACCGTTCTTCGAGAACAAATGGCGGAGTTCGGCGACCGTTCGATTGCGATTATCGGTCATCGTGTCCACCAGGATCGCGACACCGCCCGGACCGTAGCCTTCGTATGTGATCTCTTCGTAGTTTACGCCGTCGAGTTCGCCGGTGCCGCGCTTGATCGCCCGATCGATCGTGTCGTTTGGCATATTCTGAGCCTTCGCGTCAGAAACGGCTTTTCGAAGGCGCGCATTCGAGTCCACGTCGCCGCTGCCGCCCGTTCGCGCCGCAACCGTGATCTCCTTGATCAGCTTGGTAAAGATCTTGCCGCGCTTGGCGTCCAAAGCTCCTTTCTTGTGCTTGATTGTGTGCCACTTGGAATGTCCCGACATATACTTAAAACTTGGTCTTGTTGGCCTAAATTCGAACTAACGAATATACCACGCGAGTTTTTGTCGGGCAAAATACGATGGCGTCGGGTCAGTCGGATCGACCCGCAAGGCGCGCCGGTTCGCAGCCCGTGACCTCGCTGAACCTCGATACCGACAGGTCAGATATAGTTATCCTCTTATTTTTCGAGGTTTCGCCGCTAACAATGGCGATGTCGCTCTTTGAAACACCGAATTGTTTCGCGAAGAGTTTGATCAACTCGGCGTTCGCCGCACCGTCGACCGGAGGCGACCGAAGCTTGACTTTTAATGAGCCATCGTGCGCACCAACGATCTCGCTACGCGACGCCCGGGGCGTGACCCGTACCGAAAACGTCAAGGCACCGTTCGCTTCGATCAGATCTATCAATTCCTTACAAATACATTCAGCACTATCGACTGTAGGAAACTGATCAAGAGCAAGACGATCATTGCTGAAATGTCGAACATCCCGATGGGCGGTATCAGACGCTGCACCGGCAGCATGATGGGATCGGTCACCCGAACGACGAAGGCCAGGAATGTCTTTCGGCTGAAAACGAACCATGACGCAAGAAATCGGATGAAAATGAACAGGACCAGAACGCTAAGCAGCCCGTAAAGGATAAAACCGACAACAACCTTCGGATTGTCGGTAGCTACACCGGCAGTAAGGCCGTCGATAACGAAGAAGGTATTTCCGACGACCTGAGTGAAGAAATACGTTATCACCAGGCCTATGAAGATCGTCAGCAGCGGAGCGAGCCGCGTGTCTATCCTGTACATCGCAAAAAATCTCGCCGCCGGATATACCCATCGCTCGGTCAGCTTTCTGATCTTGAACCCAAGCCGGCCGACCTTGCCGAACGGATTCGGATCAGCGTAGTTGAAGATCAGGCGCAAGATCAGGAAGGCAAGAAAAACGCCAAAAAGCGACCATACGATCAGAAAAACTATTGGATAGACTAACGCAGAAAGCATAGGAACGATTATCCACAGATCAGCCTAATTGAACACTTCGATCCATGTTCACGCAGGCACAGCATCTCTTTCCCCAAAGATCGCTGTGCCGACACGGACCATGGTCGCTCCTTCCTCAATAGCTACGCAAAGATCATGACTCATCCCCATCGACAACTCGCCGCCCGGCAACAGCTCGTCCCTCAGCTCGCACAGCCTTCGAAAATAGGGCCGCGTCGCTTCCGGATCATCAAAGAATGGCGGAAGCACCATCAGACCCTTGAGCCTCAGCCTTTCGAATCCCGCCAGCCTTTCGATAAGGGGCCGCAGACCGCTCACCTTGATACCTGACTTCGACCTCTCACCCGCAAGATCGACCTGGATCAGAACGTCGAGCCGCTCACGCGCCTCCTGTAGGCAGATACGCTCCAGCCTTTCCGCGAGTTCTTCCGAATCGACCGAATGGATCACGTCAAAGAGCTGCACGGCCCGCCGTGTCTTGTTTGACTGCAAATGCCCGATCAGATGCCATTCAAGCCCCTCGCGGCCGAGCTCGGCGATCTTGCCTTCGGCTTCCTGGACCCTATTCTCGCCGAAAACCGATATCCCGGCCCTCATGGCCTCACGAACGACGGCGGATGAATGGGTCTTGCTCACCGCGATCAGCTTTACCTCATCAACCCCGCGTCCCGATTCGCGACAGGCAGCGGCGATCCGTTCTCTTACGGACGATAGATTTATCCCGAGATCGATCCGATCCATGAATAAACTATATCAAAACAGTCTTTTTGTTCACCTTCAACTGCCGATGAAGCTTGTTTTTATTGACTTTGAGCGTCCTATCTGCTATAGTGTGTTGCATACGTGCAATACACGATCTTGTTCTTTGAAAATCTATCAAAAGTTGGAAGGCAAGGTGGTTAAGCCGATTGTTATCAATGGTTTGCGTGTCCCAACCAGTGGGTGGGACACCCACGGGACACTGGGACAGAGGGAAAAACGCTGGTAAGCACCATGTTTGCAACAGTTAGAGCCGGATCGACCGGTAAGACAATTGTCTTACACTTCCCGCTCTGGCTATGTCGCATCGGTCGATGATCCAACCGGCTTACCGGTATCCTGGGTTCATCTTGAGTTTTCCAAAACTAATTAGTATCCTCAAGGTTCGCCTAAATCGTGCGGACGTGGCGGAACTGGTAGACGCGCAGGTCTCAGAAGCCTGT